>NZ_QFRK01000137.1 GCF_003143855.1 Streptomyces sp. NWU339 | reverse complement strand
TCGATGGACTGCGCATCCACTCCCGGCACGCCCTGATTCCTCTTCACATCCTGGAAAGCCTCCCAGACCTCCAACTTCGGAATATCAAACGGCTTGCCTAACGACTTCAACTGCTCCATCGGCTCCTCCCGGACATCGCCGGTTGACCAAACAAACACAGCCACGGATGACCCAGCCCCTTCGCTCCACCCCCATTACAGGGGCTTTATCGCTACTACGGGCCGGTCCGCCAGCGCACCCCGCGACGGTACTCAGTCCCTCACGGTTTCAGCCGCTTGGGACGCTCCCTCTCGCCGCCCAACCCGAGCGGACAGTGTCGGGGTGCGCTTTCTCCTGTTCCATGCGGAAGCAGCAGATCAGGCTCACGTCATCTTCATRCCGGGCACCATCTGGCCAATAAACGGGCTCCCGCCAGACTCATCCCGGAGGCCGAGAAATATCTCCGGTTCTGATGCCTTCTCGCTCTGTTTCGACACGTCAGCAATGATTCGCTTGCGCTCGTCTTCCTGATCCCCACCTGACGCCTCTCACGACGCCTTTTCCTCATCGCTCACCACGACGGTCTTCAGCCAACGCAGCATGAGGCGGTTTGGAGCCTCCCCCCGCAGGGCGACTCCGAAGGGCCAAGTCCTTCATCTCCCGCACAGCATCACTTGAGGATGCACTTCCTACATAGAGCTCCTCATCGTGTTCAGGACACACTCCCCGACAGAGCCGAATCGCGTGATTGTCGACTTCAGGGCTGTCAGCGCATGGGTCGTCGTCCGAGAGGGCGGTGACGGGAAAACGATGTCCTCGATGTCGGCGCTCTCGACGCCCAGATCGTCTCGTCGCACCATGGGCTTCTTGGGGAGGGAGAAAGTGCATGACGTCACCACAGCACGAGTCGTACGGCGAGGTAAACGGGGTTGGCGGGGCAGTCGGTGCCGATACGCCTCCGCAGCAGTCGCGGCTCAAAGGGCGCGTGCTCATGGCCACGGGCAGCGCTCTCCTCCTGATCGGGTCGCTCGGCGTCTACGGCGCGCGGCTGTTCATCTCGGGCACGGGGGGCTTCCTCGACGCGGTCCTGAGCAACATGGTCATTGTCCTCATCGGCGGTGGCGTGATCTGCGGCACTGGGGGCCTGCTCTACTCCCGGGGCCAACAGCATCTGCAAGCCCCCGCCGAGGAGGTCACCGCCGGCGACAGCCGGGCCCCTGTCCTGTACCTGCGCTCGTTCGAAGACGACTCCGTCACGAAGTCGTCCCATCTGGCGGGGTCGTATGCCATCGGCTCCCGGCAGTTCACCGAGGAGCAGGAGCTCACCTTGGCGCTGTCCACGGCGGGGCCAGTCATAGCTGTCGGACAGCCCGGCGAGCAGCTTCCGCTGTTGGGTGCGCATCGTTTATACATGGACGAGGACTGGCAGAACCGGGTCATCGAGCTCATGACCGGAGCCCGCCTTATCGTGCTGCGCCTGGGCACGACCGAGGGGGTCTGGTGGGAGTTCGAACAGGCGTTGGCGCGGGTGGGACCGGAACGGCTGTTGCTCCTCGTGCCCTCCGATCCAGAAGACGCGTACGAGCATTTCCGGCAGCGGGCGCACCCACGTATCAACCTCCCGGCGCTCCTGGATCCCCCGGCTCTCGGCCTTCGGCATAGTCGCATGAGCGTACGAGGCGCGCTCTTCTTCGGGCCCGGCTGGACCCCACACTTCATCGACTTCCACCGTGCGCCCATGCCGCTCATGCGCGGGTCCGAGGTCCGGGTGGAGTTCGTCAGGAAGGCGCTGGAGCCCGTCTTCGCCCAGCTCCGCTGAGGATCCGGCAGCATCACGGGCCCGCGCTACGGCCCACTCTTCGAGCAGCTGCGCGGATGGCCTGTGCGTACGGGGCATCGAACGCACGCGTTTCTGGGGGGAGCTCCCCGAAGGGAACGAGCGCCGCATGAGTGCTGTCGACCGACTGCATCCAGGCTGACCAGGCATTGTGGACGTCCTCGTCGGTTACCTGCTCCCCCTTGGCCTTCAGCAACACTGCATAGATGCGGAACAGAGCGGATGAGTCCTCGGGAGGTTCAGCTTCAGGTGGGAGGCAGGCCCGAATAAGGTCAGCGAGCGGATCAAGGTAGGTCACGCACTTAGTGTGCCCACAAGCAGCAGCACATGCGCTGCCACGAACACCAGAGGAACGACGCGTTCTGTATCACCCAACTCGGCGTAGCGCTTGCGCCAGCCGGTGATCGGATCGCGCTTCAGCTCCTCCCATTCGTCAGCGAATATCTTGACCGGGAGCCGCTCCTCGATCTTGTTGATGCCCTTGAACTTGGCAGTGTTGAGCTCCCGGTAGCTGCGAAGCTGCAGCCACCAGGTAGCCGACAGCGTGACGCCGGCGAGAGCCACGGCCACCGCCGCCCACCAAGGGGAGTCCTCGAGCTTGGGGAACCCAAAAGCCACGAGGGCGACGAAGGTGGTCTGGACGGAGAGGAAGAAGGCGTTGGCGGTCCCGCGGCGCGCGGAGACGCGGTCGGCCATCTCCACGCCAAGTTTGTAGAGCTCAAGGATCTCCGCACGCTGGACCGGGTCGGGAGGCGTTGTCACCGAGCCCCTCCGACGAGCGTCTTGAGGTTAGGCCACGTCCACTTGTAGAGCTTGTCGCTGGCCTTTGCAGCGGTCGGCTTCTTGCCGGTCTGGCCGCTGTACCCGTTCAGCAGGAAGTAGTCGATCCCCTCCTCCTGGGCGATCTGGAGCTCGATGGCCACGCCGGCAGCCTTGTTCGTGTGCTTGCCGCAGATCACGATGACGACGTCGGACGCTCGGATCCTGGCGCGGGCCTTGACCTTCCAGTCAGACGACGCCTTCTTGATCGACCAGTCATGTACCTCGAAGGGCGAGTCAGGGTTCTTGGCCTGCCCGATCAGGAATTCTTTGAGGCTCTTGTCGTAGTCATAGTCGAAACTGACGAACACGCGCTTGGGCATCGGCGTTCCTTACTCCAAGTGGAGGTATCTGCGCGAATGGTAAGGGTCGGCACTGACAGCAGCCATCGAAACGGAGATGACACCCTCTGCGGCGGGGCCTGACAGGAACAACCCGCCCCGAACGAAGGACCCCGGATGAACGGCCAACTCGACCTGCGCACCACCGTCCTGTTACTCGCCGGGGCGGGCGCCACCTACCTCGCCCTGATCCACCCTTTAGCAGGGGCCGCCCTTTTCGTCGGCATCGCAGTCATTGCCCTGCTGCACTCCCTGCTGGACCGCACCTGAGTAAACCGGCACCCTTCACGGAAGGTTGCCACACCAGTCGAAGCGGCGGCGGTCGCCGGGGAAGGCGGAACACCCTCACGTCGGCGGGGAGGACTCCTGCTCCGTGCCCCAGTCCTCGGCTGTTTTCGGAACACCCCCGCGTCGGCGGGGAGGACGGGCGCGTCCGGGGCGGACCAGCGCGGGTCGGCGGAACACCCCCGCGTCGGCGGGGAGGACGTCCGCAGCGCATCGAGGATCTGGTCGAGCGCCGGAACACCCCCGCGTCGGCGGGGAGGACTTACGGGCGAGGACGATCGGCTCGTGGGTGGGCGGAACACCCCCGCGTCGGCGGGGAGGACCGATCCGGACTGGTGGGTAATGCGAGGGCGAATGGAACACCCCCGCGTCGGCGGGGAGGACGAGAGGTCCAGTTTCCGCTGCCCGCCGATGGTCGGAACACCCCCGCGTCGGCGGGGAGGACCTCAGCGCCGCGAGCCCGTCCTCCCAGGCGCGCGTCCTCCCCACCGACGTGGGGGTGTTCCGCACGCCGAACTGGACGCGATGAGAGCGGCACGGTCCTCCCCACCGACGCGGGGGTGTTCCGCCCGCCAGCCAGTAGCCCATCGACGCGCCGCCGTCCTCCCCACCGACGTGGGGGTGTTCCACGCGACCTGCGTTTCGTGCGCGACCCCGCCCAGTCCTCCCCACCGACGTGGGGGTGTTCCGCTCAAGGTGCCCGCCGCAGCAACCCCCGCCGCGTCCTCCCCACCGACGTGGGGGTGTTCCGGCCGACCGCACGCTGCGCACCGTGCAGGACGCGTCCTCCCCACCGACGTGGGAGTGTTCCGGCGGCAGACCGGCTGCCCGGCCAGTGGTGGGAGTCCTCCCCACCGACGTGGGGGTGTTCCGGTGCAGGCCTACCTCGACGACGTGCTGCCGCAGTCCTCCCCGCCAACGCGGGGGTGTCCCGGCGCGCACGGAGTGGGAGCGGGCCTGGCGGCAGTGCTCCCCGCCGACGCGGGGGTGATCCGTACGGAGCTGGACTGATCGCCCTGTATCTGGTGTCCTCCCCGCTGACGCGGGGGTGCTTCGATCACCGCCACCCAGAAGGGCGCCGCCGAGACGTCCTCTCCTCCGACGCGGGGGTGATCCGCTGGACCCGCAGCCCGAGATGACCTGACGGGCGTCCTCCCCGCCGACGCGGGGGTGCTCCGGTGCCGCGTCATCCTCAAACCTGTATGCGCCGGTGCTGTTGCTGACGGCCGGCGACGTCGAGTGGCCGGGCCTGCTCGGCTACATCAAAGGCCTGCGGTTCATCCATCTTGAGGCGTTCGACACCGACGCCGCGGTCACCGCCACCGAGCTGCTGCGCTCCGGGCACTCCTGGGCCGCCGTCCACTCCATCCACGCCACCCGGCCCTGCGCCGCCCACCCCATCGGACGCTTTCTGCTCACCCTGACGTCCAAGGCGTACGCGGGCGCCGGCGTCCAGGCCGTCCACCCCGGCCAGTAGTTGCTGCGGCATCCCACGACGGTCTGCGGCCACCGCATGATCTCCATGAGATCACCAGAGGATGCCGTGCTGGTCCGGAAAGCTGTTCGGGTGACTGGTCTACCATCTGACGGGACGAGACGTACAGGGGGGCGCATGCGGCCAAAGCGGCTGAACGTCAAGATCACCATTCCGTTCCTGGGGGAGATCGGCGGTGAGTGGGAGCCCGACGACACCGAGCAGAGGGCTGCCTGGGAGCTCTACGTGGAGCTGGTGACGCGGGTTTCCGTCGCCCCGTTGCGTGAAGACGAAGGTTCGGCGCGTGAGGCGTTGACTTCCATGTACGTCCTCTTCGCGACGGTCCGCGACATCCTCAAACGGTACGGCCCCGACGTCGCGCCACCCGGGGCGCGTAACGAGGTGTCGTTCGGGATCCTCGCCGTCACCGTGCTTAACAGGGCGGTGCGGCCCGTCCTCAGCAAGTGGCATCCGCGGCTCACGGCCTGGGAGAGCTCCGCGCCGGCCGGCCGTTCCGCCGTCGAGCACGAGAACACCTGGCAGGAGATCGGCGCTCTCCGAGCCGATCTCGACTCGCTGCGTCTGGTTCTCCTGGAACTGGCCCAGGTGCTGGGTAACGTGGCAGGGGCCGCGGATCTGATCGGGACCTCGGAGGTCGTCCCCGCCCAGGCTCCGCAAGCGTCCGTCTCGTCCCAGCCGCCCGCCCCGAGAGGACCGGCCGTTCCGTGATCAAGGCGTTCTTCTCCTACTCGACACAGGACGCCGCCTTCGTACGAGAAGTGGCATCCGAGGTCGGCCGGGCCTTTGCCACGATCGACTACCGGTCGTTCCACGCCGGTGGCGATATCCTCGACTCCATCGACGAAGCCCTCAAGGAGTCAGCGGCTTTCGTCTTCTTCCTTAGTGCCTGTCCATGAACTGATCATTTCGAGGTTGGCGGGGCGGTGGCGCGGGCGAGGCGGCGTCGCATCAGGAGGATCATCGACCAGTGGACCATGGCCTCGTGGTGCTCCGGTAAGCGCTCGTAGTCGCGGACACACCGGCGTCGCCGGCAGATCCACGACAGAGTGCGCTCGACCACCCAGCGCCTCGGGAGCACCACGAAGCCCTTCACGTCGTCGCTGCGCTTGACGATCTCCAGCGTGACCTGGACCTTGTCTTTGGCCCAATCCACGAGCCTGCCCGCGTAGCCGCCGTCGGCCCACACCAGGACGATCCGCTCGTAGAGGTCGCGGAGGAACTCCAGCGCCGGGCGGGCGCCGTCGCGGTCCTGCACGCTGGCGGCGGTCACCAGCACGACCAGGACCATGCCGAGGGTGTCCACGATCACGTGGCGCTTGCGGCCGCCGACCTTCTTGCCCGCGTCCCACCCCCGACTGCCGGCGCCGACGGTCTCCGCGGCCCGCACGGACTGCGAGTCGATGACCGCCGCGGACGGCTCCCGCTCACGCCCTTCAGCCTCGCGGACCTTCTCGCGAAGGTCGTTGTGGAGGGCGAGGGTGAAGCCGTCCCGGCTCCACCGGGTGAAGATCGCGTGCAGGGTCTTCCAGCCAATGCCGTAGTCGGCGGGCAGGTTGCGCCACTTGTTGCCGTTGTCGGCGACGTAGCAGACGGCGTCGATGACCAGGCGGCGGCAGTACTCCTCCGGGCGGCCGCCGTTGCCGTCCAGCCAGGCCGGCCAGGGCAGCAGCGGCGCGATGGCCTGCCACTCCGCGTCCGTCATGTCCGTGGTGTAGCGGCGCGGACGGGCAGGGCGGTCGGCACCGTGGCCGAACCGGCAGGCCACGCATGAGCAGCGAGTTTCCTCATCCGGGGTGACAGCGACGGGCGCGTACGCGTACAACGGCATGACAGGACCTCTTGGTGCAGCGGCCGGCTTCAACACCGCTGTTGCTACCAAGAGGTCCTGCTCGTCCGGACGACTTCACCGATTCCGCTCCGCCGTCCCGACGATCAGTTCATGGAC
>NZ_QFRK01000054.1 GCF_003143855.1 Streptomyces sp. NWU339 | reverse complement strand
GATCGAGCTGCACCTGATGCCCGGATACAGCCCCGAGCTCAACCCCGACGAGCTGCTGAACGCCGATCTGAAACACCACGTCCACGCGGCCCGCGCCACCTCCGTCGACGACCTCGCCCGCGAGACCCGGCGCTTCCTGCACCGCAGGCAGCGCCAACCCCGCATCGTCTGCGGCTACTTCAGAGCCCGCCACGTCCGCTACACGATCGAGTAGGAAACCCACCAGTTTCGGCTCAATATCAGATGTCTCGTCGGTCGTGACCGGCCGGGAGGAGGCTGAGGTGTGATCAGACCGGTTGGAGGGCCTGCCGGCTGGATGACCTGCTCGTGGACGTGGGGCACGTCTTCCACCCCATCCGCCCGCATAACGAGATGGTGCGCGATGGAGGGCGCGGCGGGACTGGGCAGGTCGGGTTCAGTTGCCCAGCTGGCTGTTCAGGGCAGGCGGACTGAGATACTCCGGCCATGGATGCCGGGGTGAGGGGGAGCGGTGAGCGATCGGACGTGGCGGCGCCTGCAGGGAGCATGTCGGCGCACGCCGCGGGCTGGGTGCTGCGTTCTGCGGTGGCAGCGGACGTCGAGGTGATCGCGGAGTTGCGGGCCATGGTCATGCGTGCGGATTTGGAACGCCTCGGGCGCTATGACGAGCACCGGGTACGGCAGCGGCTGCGGGACTCCTTCTCCCCGCAGCACACGTCGATCATCGTGATCGACCGTGAACTCGCAGGTTGCGTCACGGTCCGGCCCGCCGGAGGCAGGCAGTGGCTGGAGCACTTCTACCTTGCTCCGCACCAACAGGGCCAAGGACTCGGATCCGCTGTGCTGCGCACGGTGCTGGAGCGGACCGACGCGCAGGGCCTGACCGTGGGCTTGAACGTCTTGCAGGGCAGCGCTGCCCGTCGGCTCTACGAGCGCCACGGATTTGTCGTGGAAGCCCACGATCCGATCGACGTCTTCATGGTGCGCCCGCCGGGGGCGATGGCCGGCGCCGCGGCGAAAGCCTGACCTGAAGTTCCCCGGCTCCGTCGACAAACGGGGCGCCGAACTCCTCTACCGCGTCGGCGACCTCAAGAAGTGGGCACGCAACCGGCCCCGCGGCGCGGTCGGCACCACCGACCTGGACTGACCCGCCCCGGCCCGCCGATGTTTGCGAACCGGGCCTGTTCGGTCCGGCCGACATGATCCCCAGGGCACGAACAGAAAGCCGACGGTCCCGGAGGTCTGTGACGTTGCCCTGGCGCGCTGGACGCCAGTGCGAGGCGGCCCGCTGTGGCGGGTGTGCATACTGCGGGGCATGACGTTCCCCTCCGCCACCCGTATCCACGTGCTGTCCATGGCCTGGAGGGTGTGCCTGGTGGGCGCGGGAGCCTGCCTCGGCTTTGTCCTGGGCGGCTGGTGGGGAGCCGGTGTGGGGGCGGGCATCGCCGGCCTGGGGGCGGAAAGCGCGCTGATCTTGTACCGCCGGCGTGCGGCGGTTTCCCTGCGTGCCGCCGGAAGCAGGGGAGAGGCAGAGGGGGCGGCCGACGCGGTCCTCGTGGGTATCTCCTTGTACAAGGCCGCGGTCTTCCCGCTCACCCCGAACGGAGTGAGCAAGGAGGAACAGCAGGCCCGCCGTACCGTCGCCTACCGGCTTGCCGCCCACGAGAGCCTGCCCCGCGCAGTGCGAATATCAGCGGCCGCAGCGCTGGAGGCCATCGATGAAAGTCCGGACGCCGCACACGTCCGGCCCGCGGTAGAGGCGCTGACGCTCACGGTCTACGACTGCCGCGCCGGTCGCTGACCGCGAGCGGGGACATGAGGCCTTCTGAGGCTGCCGGCGACAGGCGGTCGTGGCCGGCTGGCATTCTGGGTGTCTCCGAGGCGGGCCGTGAGACGATCCTGCGCGCAAAGGCACCCTCGAAAGAGCTTGACATGAAGAACACCGGCATCGGCCGGGGCGTGGCCCCCGGGCAGTACCGACCGGGGCCCGCGGCGTGAGCCGGCGAGCGGACGGCGAACTGAAATGGGCCCGGGAGGTGGTCCGTCAGCTGGCGGTGCCCCCGCAGGCAACCCTGGACGATGTGATCGCTCTCGTGGCCCGGCGCATCGGCCGACCAGTGACTGTCGTGCCGATCGAGGCCCCTATCGCCAACGGAGCGCTGGAAGAGGGCCCCGGCGGCGCTCTCTGGATCCGCGTGCCCATCGGCGTACCCCCCGGCTCCTACCACCGGCACCTGGTCTGCCGGGGCCTGGCCCGCGCTCTGTACCGGGAAGCCGGCGCCCGTCACGGACAGATCGACTACACCCACGCCATCGAACGCGAGATGGAACACGCGGCCACCGCGTTGTCAACGCGCCTGTGCCACACCGACTGAACAGCTGAAGAAGGGCACACAGTGGGCTTCTCATAGCGGACGGCGTAGCAGCTGTCGGCAGGGCGGCGCCCTGTTTCACCGCCGACCTCGCTGGCGCGGTCCAATCAGCTCGGGCTGTGCTGAGCGCAGGAGGCGAAAGGCGATCCCCGAGCGGGACGCTCGGTACGGCCGGCCGCGCGCACCGCATCCTCGTGCGGCGCACCCGGGGCACCGGCCACGGTGCTCTACCGACGGCACCAGCCTCACCAGGCCCTCGCCGGTGACCCGGGCGGTGCACAGGGCGAGACGTTACTGTAATCACCTGGGCCGCGGTCACGCTGATGACCCGCCGCCTGACTCGCACAACCACCCCCGTCCGAATCCCGCAGCACGCCTGACGCATCCGTGGGGCCGGCCACCACGGCCCCACCGGTGGTGGATGCAGTCCGCGGCTTCTCTTCCTGCTTCGACGACAGTCCCAGGTCAGGACGGGTACAGAGGCGGCCCCGGGTGCTCGGGGGGGGCATGACATCCCGGAGCCGCTCTTCACCGGCCGGCGCAACCGGGTGAGAGGCACGGTCGTGACCTGCGCGGGGAGACAGGCTCAAGACCGCTACGCTGCACCAGTGTCACTGCCCAACGAGCACATCCCGGGCAACGACACGGCCGCGTCAGCACACGCACGAGGCCCCTCTTTGACCTTGAGCTGTGAAAACAGTCACTGAGTAGGGGGCCGACCATGCGATCGTCCCCCTGCTGAGCATCACGACCCGCCACACGCTTCAGCCGTCGTTGCTCAGCCCGCTGGCGCGGGCGATGCCGTCCAGCTCATTGTCGACGGCCTGCCGCTCGGTGGCCCAGTGATGGTGATGCTCGCGGATCTCCTGCAGCCTCACCGGGGCGTCGGCAGTGGAGGCTTCCACGATGGCGAAGCCCGGACTGCCGTCGGGGCCGGGCATCTCCACGAGCCGGTGGTCCATGCGGCCGGTCAGGAGAATCGCCAGGACCGTCGCGTACTCGCGCTGCACCTCAGGCGTGAACGCCGAAAGGTCCCCGACGGGGCCGGCTTGATGCCCCTCGGCTATCAGATGCGCCGTCTCGTGTACGGCCTGGGCCAGGACGTCGTACTGCTCGGGGGCCATGCGTGCCTTGAGCGTCTCCATGTAGAGGGAGACGCTGTCGATCCTGCAGTGCCCCGGGTCGAAGTCGTTCGCGTCGTTCATTTCGACAGCCTGACCCGGTATATGGCGGGCGTCCAGGCCCGTATGGGCACCGCCTGATACGCGCCGCCCACTCCAGACCGAGGCCGGCCAGCCCCCGGCGAGGGACGCGGCACGGCGCGGTGGGACACCCGGCCTGTGCGGCGATGGCGGATAACGCCGACCGGCGCGGGGCCGGGTGTCCGTCGGCGGTGGTGAGCAGCTGCCAGCCGTGCGGGTCGACGTCGGTGTCCGTGCGGGCGGTGACGTTCGCCGTGGCCGTCAGTTCGGCTCCGGTGAGCTGCCGGCGGGTCAGTCCGGTGGCGTCCGTCAGGGTTCCTGTCGCCACGGGGATGGTGATCTGTCCGGCGGCGAAGGAGTCGATGGCGACGTGGGCGGTGCAGGGGCCGGCGCGTACGACACGGGCCCGGACCCGCTGGTAGTTGATTTCCTTCATACCGCCCCCTGACCACCCTGTCTGTTCACCCTCCACCGGGCAGCGGTGGGCGTCGATCCTGTCCCGTCCCGTTTCGCGTTCCTCCCCGGAAATCCCGCTGACCAGGGGGTAGGTAATTCATGGTGAGTGTCGTTGACGGCATGCGTCCCAGGATTTGTTCTCACTGGCTGGCGTTGCGGGGTAGTCGTCCCGTTCTTTGTTGTCGGCGGGGAGCGAACGCGGCTGCGCCGGCCAGCGCGGTGGCTGGTCGATGTGGAGGGCGGTCAACCCCTCTCTGTCAGCCTTGAGTGAGACACCCGGCTCTGCCGGGTTAGCCTGAGAGGGCACCGACAGGAGAACCACCTCCCTCATGACCAGCAAGAACCCCGCGTCCGATCCCGCTCCCCGGCCGAAGCGCCGCTCCTTCAGTCCGGAGTACAAGCTGCGGATCGTCGCCGAGTACGACGCGGCCCCGAAGAACGAGAAGGGTGCGATCCTGCGCCGCGAGCGTCTCTACCACTCGCACGTCAAGGAATGGCAGGCCGCGCGGGACGCCGGCGCCCTGGAGAAGCTGGTCGACCGCCGGACCAGTCCCGCGAGGCCGAAGAAGTCGGCCGCCGAGGCGGAGAACGAGAGACTGCGGCGCCAGGTGGAGCGGCTCGAGAAGGAGCTGGCCCAGAACAAGGCCGCTCTGGAGGTCATGGGAAAAGCTTCTGCGCTCTTGGAAATGATCTCCAGGGGCGCGGACTGAAGTCTGCCGCCGCCCCGGTCGTGGACGACGCCTTCCACGGCGTCGAGACCGAGCTCGGTGTCGTTGCCGCGTGCCGGCTGACCGGCCGTTCCCGTGCCACCCACTACCGTCGGCTACGGCCACCGGCCCGGCCCGGGCCCCGCGCGGTCGGCGTCCAACCGTCCGCCCTGAGCGCCGAAGAGCGCCTGACGGTGCTGGAGTTGATGAACAGCGCCGAGTACGCGGAACTGCCACCCGCGCAGATCTGGGCCCGTGAGCTGGACGCCGGGCGCTACCACTGTTCGGTCTCCACGATGTACCGGATCCTTCGGGAACAGGGCCAGAGCGGTGAGCGCCGCCGCCAGGCGACCCACCCGGCACGGGTGGTGCCGGAACTGGTCGCCACCGGCCCGTCTCAGGTCTTCTCCTGGGACATCACCAAGGTGGCCGGGCCCGCCAAGGGCGTCTGGTACCACGCCTACGTCATCATCGACATCTTCAGCCGGTACATCGTCGGCCACACCGTCGAGCGCGCCGAGTCCGCCCTACGGGCCGAGGAACTGATCCGCGAGACCATCGCCCGCAACGGCATCGTGCCCGGGACTGTGCACGCCGACCGCGGCACGTCCATGACTTCCAAGAAGGTGTCCCAGCTGCTGATCGACCTGGGCGTCACCCGGTCGCACTCGCGGCCGAAGGTCTCCAACGACAACCCCTACAGCGAGGCCCAGTTCAAGACCACGAAATACATGGCGGACTTCCCGGAAAGGTTCGATTCGCTGGCCCATGCCCGTGAGTGGTTCGACGCGTTCATCGCGTACTACAACCACGAGCACCGCCACTCCGGCATCGCCTGGCACACCCCGGCCAGCGTCCATTTCGGCACCGCCGAAGAGGTCCGCGACCAGCGGGCCGCCACCCTCGCCCAGGCCTACACACACCACCCCGAACGCTTCGGACGCCGCCCCCGGCCACCCGAGATACCCCGGACGGCCTGGATCAACGATCCCGCCAAGCGCCGCGAATCAGCACCACAAACCTCATAGCATCACAACTGTCTCACTGGACTTGAAATCTTCCGGGTGGAGCGCCAGGGCGTTTTGGTGCGGTCGCAGTACTCGGCGTAGTCCAGGTCCGGCTCGGCCAGCCGGCGGCGCCGTTCGGCGCGCGGGTCGTCGGCGACCTTGGCCGCCTGCAGCTCCTCCACACACCGGGCACGAGCCAGCTCGTCGACGTCGAAGGCGATGCGCCGCAGGATCGCCGCGACCCTGGGCAGCCGGATCGGCACGGCGCAGGTGTCGGGGAAGTCGCCCTCGGGGCGGAGGTTGGCGGCCGGCGGGTACGGCTTGCTGTCCAGGTGGTCGATCCACTCCGCGCACTGCCGGACCCACGCGGCCTCGTCCTGCAGGCGCTCGGCGATGCTCGCACGGCCGGACAGCTCCTCGTCGTCGCTGCCATCCGGGTCCTCCGGGGCGGGCCAGCCCGCGGCACGCAGCAGCCCGAGCGCGGCGTCTAGGGCGTCGAGGTCGGCGTCCTTGGTGAGCTGGTGTACCCGGGTCGGCGACAGTCCCGCCGCCTCGGCGACCTTTCGGACGGAGACCTTCTCGTGCCGGGCGGCAGCCAGGGCCCAGTCCCGCTCTCGCTCGGCCTGCTCCAGCCGCCACGCGGCCCGCCGCACCCGCGCCAACACACGCCGCTCGCGGCGGAACTTCCTCAACCACTCCGTCACCCGCGACAGCCTGCCACCCTGCCCCGCACCACCCATCAGCGTTCAGGAAACTGAACACCGTAGCGGTAATTACTGCTCGGATACTCCAAGCGCCGCCAATTGCATCGAATGCGAACTGGCGACGGTATGCGTATCGCGTCCGACGCGATGTGCGGCTATGCGGCTGACCAGCGGCGTCGGACGTCTGGGTGGACTGCGACCGTAGCGCTCGGCGAGGGGCAGTGGCGAGCCCTTGTCACTCGTGGGGGTGGATGGTCTGCAGTTCCAGCTCCGACTCGCATCCGATGCGGTTTCCTCGCATCAGATGCGAGTGACGGAGAGTGGTGGCCGGTGCGGTTCAGAGGGACAGCGCCGGGGGCGGCGACGCTGCACCTGGCGGACGGGGTCGCACTGCTGCGGCCGGAAGAGCAGGTGTTCACCGCGATGCTGGGCGGCTTCGCCAACCAGCAGCTCGCGCGGAACCTGGCCCGCTCAACGGTCGAGGGCCGGGAGAACACGGTGAAGGCGTTCGCCGCCTACGTGAACGCCTTCCCCTGGCAGTGGACACCGGCGATGGTCGACGAATGGCTTGGCGACCTGCGCTCACTGCGGTACCTGAAGCGATCGACGATCCGCTCGTACTCCGAGGCCGTCCGCGCCTTCTGCCACTTCGCCACCGATCCCCTCTACGAGTGGGGCACCACCTGCGAAGAGCGGTTCGGTTCCCACCCGGTCCAGGTCGTGCACGAGTGGAACACCGCCGTTCACGTCCAGGACAACGAGGCCGACGCCAAGAAGCGGGCCTTCACCAAGGCCGAGCTGCACGCCTTCTTCGCCCACTGCGACGACGAAGTCGCCCGCATCCGGGCCTTCGGCCGCAAGGGCTGGCTGCCGGCCTTCCGTGACGCGACCCTGTTCAAGACCGCGTACGCCTACGGGCTGCGGCGCAACGAGACGCGGATGCTGGACGCCGCCGACTTCGGCCGCAATCCGCACGGAGCCGAGTACGGCGAGTTCGGCCTGTGCCGCGTCCGCTTCGGCAAGGCCAAGAAGGGCTCGCCTCCCAAGCGCCGCTCCGTGCTGACCGTGTGGGACTGGACTCCCGACATCCTGGACGAGTGGTTCACCGAGGTCCGGCCGCTGTTCGGTGCTGAGGGCAACCCCGCGGCATGGCCCTCGGAGCGCGGGCTGCGCATCGGCTGCCAGCGGCTCAACTCCCGCTTCATCGCCTACCGCCAGACCCTGGGCATGGACGAAGGGCTGGACTTCCACTCCTTCCGCAGGTCCTACGTCACGCATCTGATCGAGGACGGCTGGGACCCGCGGTTCGTCCAGGAGCAGGTCGGCCACGACCACGCAAGCACAACCTCGATCTACACCTGCGTCAGCTCGGACTTCCGCACCCGCACCCTGCGGCGACACCTCGACGGCACCGTCGCCGCCGCTCTGGAGAGCCAGAGCGGGAGGCAGTCGTGAAACGCAAGGTCGGCTACACATGGAAGCTGCGTGAGGTGATGGCCGCGCATGGCATCTTCACCACCACCGAATTGGTGCCGATGCTGCGCGACCGGGGCATCGAACTGTCCGCCTCTCAGATCCACCGCCTGGTCTCCGGTACCCCTGAACGGCTCTCCCTCCAAGTACTGGCCGCGTTCTGCGACATCTTCGCCTGCACACCCGCCGACCTGGTCGCGACGACTGCCGAGAACGCCGGAGTCCGCAAGACCGCGACCGGGGACGTTCCGGCCCCGCCGTCGGCGGTCGCGAAACTGCGACCCCGGCCGGCCCGGATTCTGCCTGACGCGTGAGCCCGACCTACACCCCGGAAAAGTGCGGGCGCCGGCACAAGAGGACCTGCGCCCGTTGCCGACGGCACGGCTGGTTCGCCGCCCGCTGGCCCGATGGCCATGTCTGCCGCACCTGCCACGACAAGGCCCTCCTTGTCCGCGGCACCTGTCCCGGTTGCGGCGACGAGCGCGCGCTGCCCGGCCTGCGGTTCGGCGACGGCAGACGGATCTGCTCCGACTGCGCGGGCTTCATGATGTCCTACCGATGCTCTCGCTGTGGGACGGAGGACAAGCTCCATCGCGCACGGCTCTGCACGCGATGCACCATCGCCGACCGGCTCGACGAACTGCTGGACGACGGAACCGGCCGCATCCGCCCGGAACTCCTCCCCCTGGCCGACTCGCTCCTGGCCATGGACAGCCCACTGTCCGGCCTTTCCTGGCTGAACAAGAACAAAGGGAAGCCCGGCTCCACCGCTGACCTCCTCCGGCGGCGGCCGAGGCGACATCGAGCTGACCCACGAAGCCTTCCATCATCTCCAGCCTTGGCGGGCCGCCGCCCACCTGCGGGAGCTCCTCATGACCTGCGGCATCCTGCCCGTCATCGACAAACAAGTCTGCTCGTTCGAACGATGGTTCATCGAGCACCTCGCCGACATCCCCGACCCTGGCCACGCGCAGATCATCCGCAGGTACGCCACCTGGGAGGTGCTGCCACGGCTACGGACCCGCGCCGAGAAGAAGCCGGTCACACCAGCCGCCCGCAGACATGTCGCGGACCAGGTCAAGCAGGCCACCGCGTTCCTCGGCTGGCTCGCCGACCGGGACCACACCCTCGCCACCTGCGGTCAAACCGGCATCGACGCCTGGCACGCCGAGCACAACCAGCACGCCCGCAACACCATCCGCGGCTTTCTGCTGTGGTGTTCGGCCAGCAAGCTCACCCGGCCCTTCCGACTTCCTCCAGTCCAGATCAGCCGGGCCGCACCGATGCCACAGGCCGAGCGTCTGGAGCTGATCGGCCGCCTTCTCACCGACCCGAGCCTGCCTCTGCGAGCCCGGGTTGCAGGGAGCATCGTCCTGCTCTATGCCCAGCCGCTCAGCCGCGTCGTCCGCCTCACGCTGGACGACATCACCCGCGCCGAACAGCAGACCCTTCTCCGGCTCGGCGAGCCGCCATCCCCTGTTCCCGAACCGCTCGCGGAACTCCTGTTCCGCTGGATCGGTAGCCGGGACAACATGAACACCGCGACCAACCACGCCTGCCAGTGGCTGTTCCCCGGCCGCCGAGCCGGGCAACCGCTCCACCCCGACGTCCTAGGGCGCGTATCGGGTCGTGATCAATGAGTGGTCTGTGTGAGGTCCTTGATCCAGATCATTGCGGCGCGCAGGTGAAGGCCGGCGAGGTAGCTGCCAGGGGTCTTGTCGTACCGGGTGGCGATGCCGCGCCCGGCCTTGAGCTTGTTGATCAGGCGGGGCCGTCGGCGATCCGGTGACCGCGCCGACGAACGTCGCGAGATACCCGGCCGCTACCTCTCCGGCGCGGCGGCATCCGACGGTCTCGACGGGGCGTCAGCCGTTTCCGCGCCGGACCCGCTGTAACGGGGCCGAATGCCGGACGCGTCGGCCGGAACCCACCATGGGAATTTCTCGCCTTCCACCCCGTCAGCGCCTCTGCTGATCCTCAAAGGGTTCCCGCAGGGCCCGGACAATGATTTCGTGCGTTTCCACCCCGTCATTCCTGGTGACCGCAAGAATGCTCCGTCCGAGCCAGTTCGGGTCGTCCACGCGCACCAGGGCGATGTTTTGTGGGACGACCGGAGCGAGGATTCCCGGGATGACGCAGATGCCGAGACCGGCGGCGACGAGTCCGAAACGGCTGTGCCAGGCCCGCGTGCGGAAGGCGATGAGCGGCTCGGTCAGTGTGGGCCAGGCGCCGAACTGTGGTTCGTCACCGGCGCCCTTGCCCACGATCCACGACGCGTGGGCGAGTTCACGCACCGGGACGGCGCCTTCCATCGCGGCGAGTGGGTGCCCGCGCGGCACGCCCACCGTCAGCTCGCTGCCCGGCAGCGGGGTGATCCGCAGCCCCTCCATGGCCGGCTGCGGCAGGCCGGGCCCGGAGGCCACGACCGCGACGTCCAGCCGCTTGGTGATGACCTGGTGCACGAGCTGGGGCGAGGACGCCTCGGTGAGCGCGAACGTCAGCCTGGGCTGCTGCTCCAACGCTCTGGCCAGTGCGAAGGGGAGCAGAGCGGCGTTCGCGGCGGGGAAGGCCCCCACCCGAACCCGCACCTGAGGTCCGGAGGTCAGCTCGTCGAGTCGTTCGTCCAGCCGGTCAAGGCCGGCGAGGGTTTCGGTGGCGAACCGGGCGACGATCTCCCCCGCAGGCGTCGTCTTGACGCCGCGTGCACCGCGTACGAAGAGAGGCTGCCCCGCGGCTTTCTCCGCGGCCGAGACCTGGCGGGAGACGGCGGGCTGGGAGTAGCCGAGCGTGCGCGCCGCGCCGCTCAGGGAGCCGTGCGCGGCCACCGCGCGCACGACGCGGAGAGCGTTGATGCTGAGTTCGGGCATGGCCGCATCGTAGCCGCCCGAGCCATGCAAGGACGTTATGGGAGCGGACCGCTAATTGCATACGGCGCAGGGCCGAAAAAGGGTTTTCAGGGCCTACTGTTGAAAGCGGCGACAATGCCGATACCCCTGAAAGGCTTTTCTCATGAGCGAGTTCATATCCCCTGATGACACCCGGTACGACGAGCGGGCCCGCGCCCTGGTGCGGATCGGCCGCGAGGCGATCGCCGTGGCTGACGACGAGAAGCTGGACGCCTATTTCGCGGATGACTTCGTTTTCCACGGCCCCGACGGCGACATGACGTACGCGCAGCTCCGTTCCTTCTTCGCGGCCATGCGTGCCGCGTTCGAGGGATTTGCCTGCGAGCGGCGCACCATTGTCAGTGAGGGTGAGTACATCGGTTCGCGTACCTGTATGTCGGGGCGTTTCACCGCGCCCTTCGAGGCGTCCCCGATCGGCACGATCGCGCCGAACGGGCAGCCGATGCGACTCGAACTGATCAACGTCTTCCGCTACCACGAGAACGGCCGGTTGGCCGAGGAGTGGGTCCAGTACGACAACGTCGGCTTCCTGCGTCAGCTCGGCGTCGACCTCACCGAGGGGCGCTGACCGACACTCCGGCGGCCGTCCCGCCGCCCGGATACCTTCACGGGGTGTCTCCGCAGAAAGATCGGGGAGGCACCCTGGGGTGCGTATCAAGTCGTGATCATTGGCCGGTCCGGATGAGGTCTTTGATCCAGATCATCGAGGCGCGCAGGTGGAGGCCGGCGAGGTAGCTCTCCGGGGTCTTGTCGTATCGGGTGGCGATGCCCCGCCAGGCCTTGAGCTTGTTGATCAGGCGCTCGACGGTGTTCCTCTCCTTGTACAGGTCGGCGTCGTGGCTGACGGGACGGCCGCCCCTGGAGCCCTTCTTCTTCCGGTGGGCGGCCTGGTCCTTCTTCTCCGGGATGACTGTCTTGATGTGGCGCTTGCGCAGGTGGGCGCGGTTGCGGCGGGACGAGTAGGCCTTGTCCCCGGCGACGGCGTCCGGCCGGGTGCGGGGGCGGCCGACGGGCCCGCGGACCCGTATCTTCCCCAGCACGGGGATGAACTGCGGGCTGTCCGCGGCCTGGCCCGCGGTCAGCACGAACGCCAGCGGGCGGCACTTGCGGTCGGCGGCCAGGTGGACCTTGCTGGTCTGCCCGCCCCTGGAGCGTCCCAGGAGGGCGGCCTTCAGCCGGAGTTTCCGTCGACGTCGGACGCGTCGTCGTTCTTCCTGCCCGGGATCGTCTCCGGTTCCCTGCCCGTTTTGTTCTTCGGAGCTGCCCCCTTTGACCTGGCCTTCTCCTCCTCGGCGGCAGCCTTCTCCAGGGCGGTGAGCACGTCCTCGCTCAGGTGCATCCCGGCAGCGTCGTGGTGTGCCCGCGCGGTGGTGGAGTCGATGCTGGCCAGGGACAGGTCCACCTCGCCCCGCTGCGCGGCTTCCGCGATCACACCCTCCAGCAGGGCCTCGAACACGCCGGCGTCACGCCACTGCCGGAAGCGGTTGGAGACGGTCGACCAGGCACCGAACTCCTGCGGCATCTCACGCCACTGCCCGCCGGTCTTGAACCGCCAGATCACGCCCTCGAACTGCTGCCGCAGCCGCTCGGGGTACGGGCCGTACTCGCCGATCGGCAGGTACGGCCCGATGAACTCCCACTCGTTGTCTGTCAGTTGCACTCGCGTCACGCAAGACGATCTACCGGATCAGGCCTCGGAGCGAGGGCAAACCCAAAGATTGATCACGACTCGATACGCGCCCTAGCGGCCCTCCTCAACGACATCGGCATCCCCACCACCGCCGGTCGCACCGCCGCGATCCGGCAGCACGTGCTGGAGATGCCCGCCCCGGTCGTCGCCGAGGCTCTGAGCTACCACCGGGTCACCACCGCCAAGCTGGCCTCCGAGGCCGGAAGCAGCTGGAGCCGATACGCCTCTGGAGACCATTGGCGATCACCACCAGGCTGGGCCCCCCCGGAGAACTGGTGACCGTTGACTGCGCGAGCACCGGGAGGACCCGGCCGGGCTGACCGAAGCCGAGGACCGGTAACGGGTGAGCACTCGGTCACACCCTGCGGGGCATCGTCCCGTCCCATTCGGCAATCGGCGCGCTGTGCCAGCGCCAGCCGCACTGGCGCGGCGCGTYCGGCAGGTCCAGYCGGCCGTGSGCCCACAGAAGGGTCGCCCAAGCGTCGGCGCCCGGAGCATGCCAGGGAAACAGCCGCGTCAGCACCCGKCGCGCGAGGCGCTGGTCGGGCCGGAAGTCTTCGCCGAGACCGGTGGCCGCGTCGTAGGTGTGGACCAGGATCTCACCGCAGGCCATCGCCGCGAATCCGGACGGGTCGGCGGCCCCGAACGGATGGAAGCCGCGCGCCGTCACCGGGAGGTTGTCCACGGTCGTCGCACACAGGTGAGCCGCGTTGCGCAGGCTCCTGAGCAACGCCCCCGGCCCGGCATCGGGCCGAATTTTGATCTCGAAAGCGGCGTCGTCCGCCGGGCCGCCGGTGAGGTCCAGCGCGTACCACAACGGCCCCTGGCCGGCGTGTGCCACCACCGAGGCCACGGTGAAGTCCAAGCCCGGTACCGRARCCGACCAGTCACGGACGGCGTGCGGCTGRAGGAAGGACAGCGCCGTCCCGGCTGCCGCTCGGACATCRTCGCCACGCATGGAGCCGATCCTAGCCACCGCCAAGGCCCGGCCCGAGGACAGCCCTCCGTGACCGTCACGCCGGAACCACAGCCGAATCGGCGACAGTTGGATACGCGACTCCGCCAGTACCGAACCCCATGAAGCGCCTGGGCCGCGACGCCGCAGAGCTGACAGCCCTGGCCGACCACCTCACCGCCCACGGCCTGGTCCTGGAAATGCTCGCCGGCCCCCTCCAGGGGATGTACGACCCCAGCGGCCCCGGCCGCCTGCTGTTCGGGTTCTTCGCCGCGATGGCCGAGACCGAGCGCGAGAACATCCGCGAGGCCACCCTCGAAGGACTCGACACCGCAGCCCGCAAGGGCAACCACGGCGGCCGGCCCCCCCGTCATCACCGACGACATGCTCCACACCGTGCTCCGCCGCCGCGCCAACGGCGAGACCGTCGAGGACATCCAGCCTGACCTGCTCATCCCCACCGGCCGCCGCAAAGGACAGAGCCCCAGCCTCTCCAGCATCTACCGGGCACTGGCCGAGCATGAGAAGACCCAGACGTACCCCGAGGCCGTCGAGACGGCGCACGCCGACTTCGCCGCCCTTCAGCAACGCGACCGCGACCGCACCCTCAAGTAGTTACTCAGTGCTACACGCCACCTGGCGGTAGCTATACGAGAACAGGGCCAGAACGTCGCGGCCCACTTGAACATGCTCACGCAGGACCGGACCTGGGACGACGGACCGCCGTCACAACTCGGATCACGCCTGTTCCAGGCGACGGCGGAGGCGCTACGGACACCGGTACCCAGGTCTCGCAACGTCCTGTCCCCAGGACCGACACGACGGCAGCCAGGGCCACGTCGACCACCCTCAGCCCCACCGAGCGGTTGGCCACCACCAAGAGCGCGATTCCGGAAGCCGCAAGAACCGCGCATCACCGGTCGCCCCCGCCCGCCCGGAGCCGTAGAAGGGGGTGCTGAGTTGATCAGGCCGACTCCATGATCAGGCCGACTTGGATCAGGTCGGGTCCCCCTCCAGGTCGATCCGGGTGGCCAGTTGACCCGCCGTCCACATCTCGCGGGCTCGTTGGAGACAGTCGTCCTCGGATGCCACCTCGTCCGCCAGCCGGAGGCCGATCACGTTGTTCTTCTCGTCCGCGAGGTTGTCCGCATCGCTCCCCGGCCGGCCGATCTCGTGCGCCTCGCCCATCGCCTTGGCGAACTCCTCACCGAGCCTCTTCTTGAGCAGGCACTGCCAGAACACATGGCGCACGGCGTTCTGTTCCTCGGCGTCCGTCATGTGCTCCACGACCTGGTACACCCTGCGGTGGATTCCGAGCCAGTTGAAGAGGTTCTGCGGATACCTGCGAATGACGTCGCACTCCTCCTTGGAGATGTTCTTCCCGAGGAGATACGTGTACTTGCCGAGGACCGGCCATCCCTCGCTGAGGAAGTCCTTCGCCACCTTCGAGATGATTCCCGAGGCCTCCGCCATGTTCTGCGCCGTGCCCGACGCGCTGGCCTTGCCCGACGCGATCGCGATTCCCGCCAGGCCGACTGCCGTGGCGGCCAGTACCACGCCCCCGAAGACGGCGGCGGTGAGCACCTCGGGTGCCATGACAGCCAGCGCCCCCAAGGTCAGGAACGCCGCGATCGTGTCACCGAGGCCGCTCCGGGGCTCGAGGCCCTGGAGTCCATGGAGCAGTTTCGAGGTCGCCACCATGGTGTCGAAGACGTCGGTGCTCGGAATGGTGTTGCACTTGCAGTGGTACCCGACACCGGTCGGCACGCTCATCCGCATGATCCAGTCACCGGCCTGAGGGTCCTTGACGATCAGGCCGCGGACCGAGGAACCGGACATCACCACAAGGTGGTTGTCGTCCTCGAGGCTCTGGTTGTAGAGAGTCCCGTCGGGTGCCTCGACGGTCATGACGACCCCGTCGGGGAAGTCGGCCGAGCCGTCGTCCCGCGTTGTCGCCGAGTAGAGGTACGGGGTTCCCTCCCCGACGGACATCGTGGTCGTCAGGTTCACATGGGCCACGTTGTCCATGTGCGGCAGCTGCTGGAGCGAGCAGTAGGCGCAGTCGTTGTCCCCGTGTGCCTGGGCCACCACCCAGGGTATGGTGCCCACCTTGTCGTCGACGTCGAAGAGACCGTAGAGGCCGCCCACTCCCTGGTCGTCGATCTCGGTGGGCTGTGCGAAGAAGTGCCCCGAGATCAGTGCCGGGGTCTGCCGCGCGGCGGCCTGCCAGTCGTCGCTGAGCGAGAGCCCCCACAGACGCGCCCGGTACCGGGTGAAGCCCTCCGGAGCCCCCGATTCCGTCTCCATATGACCCCAGTCCCAGGCCGGGACGTCGGCGTCCTCGACGACGTCGAACTCACCCCACAGACCCAGAGCGCCCTTGTCCACGATGCGGGACGGCCTGTTGAAGTACTGCCTGCGGATCACGGCGGGCGAGTTCATGGCCGCGCCCACCCAGTCGTCGCCGTCGGGGATGTTCCACAGACGGGCCGAGAACTGCCGCACACCGGACCGGACGATGCCGTCGTCCTGGAACTGCAGGTTGCCGGTCGTGCCGCCGAGGAATCCGACGGAGTCCCACAGGCAGTGGGTGGCGGCCAGGGCCGGCGGGTCCGTGATGGGCACGGGCTCCGGATTGCCGGAAGCGCGGTAGAGGGCCTTGATGATGCTCTTGCCCTCTTCCCAGACGTCGTTGGTGAGTTCCCAGATGATGACGCCCTGGGCACCGACGTTCTTGAGGAAGTTCAGCTTCGCGACGGCGGTGCCAGGGGTCTCGAAGTAGATGTTGTGGGCGTAGGGGTAGTCGCCCGGAGGGAGCGGCGGATTGAGAGCGGGGCGGGGGGTGCTGCCGGCGACCTTGATGTTCGCGTCCACGGCGTCATGGGCGTCGGGAAAGGCGTCCAGGATCTCCTTGTACCGCAGAGCCCTGTACCCCGAGGGAATCTCTCCGGTCAGGTCGTCCGGGTCCTTGCCCGCGACGAAGTCGTAGCCGTAGACGGGCACCCCGGCCGCGATCTTGCCGCGGTCCACGCCCTGCCCGGCCCCTTGCCAGTTCACGAAGAGAGGGTTCGTCCAGTACCAGAGGGTGTCCTCCACCGACAGGATCGGGTTGTTCTCGATGTTCTCCGTGTCCGCGGTGAGGGGGTACAGGACATGACGGCTCGCCGGAGAACTCTGCCTGCTCGCGGCGGACGCCGTACCACCCCTGGGGGCCGGCCAGCCGCCCTGCTGCTCGGGGAGGTAGGTCTCCTGGTAGACGTCCGACTCGCGGATGTCCGCCGTGTCCTGGCCGCGGATCTTGAGCAGGGCGGTGTGGGGGCCTACCGGGGAGAGGTCCCAGGAGCCGGTGAGGTCGTAGGTCATGACGCCGAGCCAGTCGACGTGGTCGGCGATGGCCGGGTCGTAGTTGTTCCCGTACCACGAGGTGCCGAAGACGGCCGACGACACGATCTTGTCGGGCATGGCCTGCTTCAGCCGCTGGGCGAACAACCTCAGGCCCCGCCCCGCGGGGTGCGGCCCGTCGGCCTTGGCACGGCCGCCCTGGTCCTGCTGTCCGGGCCTGCCCCACCAGCACTCCAGGTCCAGATCGACACCGTCCAGACCGTTGCTCGCGACGAAGGCCGCCACCCGGTCCACGGCCTTGCCGAGTAACGGGGACGCCGGGTCGTTCCCCACCGCCGTCATCAGGTCCAGGAAGGCGAAGTCGTTCGCGCCACCCAGAGCGATCATCATCTTGGTATTGGCCAGATTTCCGGCCATGACCACGTCCGGGAGAATCGAGCTGACGTCCGTGACCGACACCGCGTCGAATTCTCCGGGATTCGCGTCGCTGAATGTCAGGAACGCGATGATGCCGTGCGTGATGTACTGGTACATCTCGGCGTTTCCATAGTCGAACCCCTCCTCCTTCCGCCAGGTGGGGATATAGGCGATGACCTTCGCCTTGCCGGTCGGCGTATGCGGGGTCTGGTCGTACAACTCGTCGAAGTGACGCCAGCCGTTGGTGTTGGCATCACCCACACCCGGCTCCGAGGCCCAGAAGGCGGCGCGGAAAATGTTGCCCTGGTATTGAGCCGAAACTGGTGGGTTTCCTACTCGATCGTGTAGCGGACGTGGCGGGCTCTGAAGTAGCCGCAGACGATGCGGGGTTGGCGCTGCCTGCGGTGCAGGAAGCGCCGGGTCTCGCGGGCGAGGTCGTCGACGGAGGTGGCGCGGGCGGCGTGGACGTGGTGTTTCAGATCGGCGTTCAGCAGCTCGTCGGGGTTGAGCTCGGGGCTGTATCCGGGCATCAGGTGCAGCTCGATCCGCTCGGCGTTCTCCTCCAGCCAGGCCCGGACGGCTTTGCTGCGGTGGACCGGGTGCCGGTCGACGATCACATGGACCTTGCGCCCGGCGTGTGTGGCGAGGCGATCGAGGAACGCGCACATCACCTTGGCGGTGAACCTGCCGGGGAAGACCGTGAACCACAGCGCGCCGCGCGAGGCGACGGCGGACATGATGTTCACGCGGAAGCGGCGGCCGTTGACCCGCACGAGCGGGGTGTGCCCGGCCGGGGCCCACGAGCGTCCCGGCGGCGCGGTGTCCGAGCGCAGGCCGCACTGATCGGCCCAGACCAGCTCGGCCTTCTCCCACCGGGCCCGCGCTTTGATCGCCGGATACTCCTCCTGCAGCCACGCCCGCACCTTCTCCGGCTGCTGCCGGTAGGACCGGCGGGCCGGGCGCTGCGGCGTGAAGCCGTGCCGGCGCAGCCACTTGCCCACCCCCTGCTCGGTCATCGACACCCCGCACACCAGCTTGATCAGCGCCTTCACCGAGGCGCGGGTCCACAGCACGCCGCCGTGCCCGACCTCGGCAGGGGTGTAGTCCCGCATCGCCTGCAGCACCGCCCCGCGAGCTGATGAATCCAGCAACTCGCCCATTCCTGGACGCGGTTGCCGCACCACAGCGAGCAGGGCCTGACGGCCGCCGGCCCGGAAAGCCCTCCACCACGTGCCCACCGACCGCTCGGACACCCCGAACAACTCCGCGGCCTGGCCATACGTCTTGACCTGCCCGGACTCCAGCGCCGCGACCACCCGCAGCCGCAGGTCCGCCTGTGCGGCAGGCGYCAGCCGCCGCATGTCCCCACTCTCGATCACACCCGATCAACGAGCAGGAAACCCATCAGTTTCGGCTCAATAATACTCAGGAACACCCCGCCGCGGCCCACTACCTCGGCAGCCGCAGACTGCTGTGCACCCAGCTCCTCGGCGGCCTCATCAACGAGTACGGATACGCCACCTGACCTGTGGCGATGATTTTTCGAGCGGCACAGGTGAGCTGGCTGGCGATACAGATCGCCTTTCTGGTCACCGGCTTCCCCGCAGCCGCCGTCACGTTGCAGTTCTCGCTCGGGGACAGCCGGCCGGCCGTTGGAGACCTCCGCCTGGGCGGCGGGCTTGGGCCGTCGTCGCGCGCGTCTCTTCACTGCTGAGGGCGCGCATCTCCTCCTGTGGTGCGCAATTGTGCGCCGTAGGAGCTTCCGAGCGCCCCTCTTGACATTAGGTGATGTTTTGGGCAAACAGGAACTTCACGGAACGGCTGGTCTGTCGCATACGGATTTACCGGAGCATACTGACTAGACCTCTGCCCCGACAGGGCGGAGGTCCGGGGCAGCGGACGTCCTTGAACCGTCGACTGCTGCCCCGGAGAATCCGCTGCAGACTTAGCAGAAACGCTTCTCTACCCTTGGCCCGGACCTCCTTCAAATCCCCAACGCACCGACGTTGCCCATGCAGTGACGTGGTGACATAGTTCGGGATCAAAGCCGAGGGGGGAGAAAAGCCCGTGTCCAACGCCCTGTTATGGGTAGGCAGTCTGCTGGCTGGCGCCGTCGCCTCGGCAGTGATCGGCATATTCCTCAGCAGCTCTCTCGAGTACCTGGCAGCCCGGACCATCGGTACGGTGTGGCGCGGCGGCGAGTACAACGTACGGGGTCGCTGGAAGTCGACATACAGCTACCGGAGCCGAGGGAACGCCCATGTCGGCGAGCAGATCATGCAGTTTCATCAGGTGGGGCGCTCCGTCTACGCCAAGAACATCGGAGGGACCTCGCCGCACCGCCACTTCCTCAAACTCAAGATCGACGGCAGTTACCTGACGGGAACGTGGCGTAATGTAGCTCGCAACGCGAATCACTACGGCGTCATGCAGCTGCGCATTACAGCTGACGGAACCGAGATGATCGGTAAGTGGATCGGGTTCGACAGTAGCTCGTCTATCCAGGCCAACAACTGGAAGCTCACCCGTCAGTGATCGCCGCAGCGTCAACCGTCAGGAGTACCGAGCACAGTGGGAAAGATCTGGAATCCGTCCAAAGCGGGCACGCCGAGCGTGGAGTTGGCCGACCTTAGCCACACCCAGCGCTTCCACTCCGTTCTGGATGCCGGCTGCGGCTGGGGGCGGAACATCTCGGTGTTCGCTGCGGGCGCCCGGCGCCTGCACGCCTTCGATACCGATTCCGAAGGAGTACAGGCGACCAAGGAATGCCTGGAAGAAGTATCCGCTCCCGACGCCGAAGTTCAGGTGTGGAACGGCGACCTCCTGATCACCGAGACGAGCCCGCCTTACGATCTTGTGATCTGCTATGGCGTCACGCATTTCCTGCAGCGCCGCGAGCGTGCCATCGCCTACGACAGACTGAAGGGCTGGGTCCGGCCGGGTGGTCTGTTGGCCGTCGCAGCCTTCAACACCCTCGTCCCCATCCCTGACGATCTGCAGGCTTTCATGCCAGACCCGCCGTCAGACAGCAGTGAGGTCCGTGAAGCCTTTGCTGGCTGGGACATTGTTTTTGCCCGCAGTCATGTCTACGACGACGAGCACGAGGGCGACATCCGTCACACTCACTCGATCGACCGGCTCATCCTACGGAGGCCCTGACCGTACGTCAGCCCTTATGCCCCGACCAGGCGTCTTCGACCGTCAGCTCACGGAATCCGGTATCCGGATCGTACTCCCTGGAGAAGACGAGTTGAGGATTTTCGAGGATAACGATTTCTGCACTCAGGCGGACCGTGCTGCCATAGTCCAGATGGCCGCCCCGCATGGCACCTTCACCATCAGAGAGGGAAAGGTGAATGTGGCTGCCATTTACGGACAGGGTCCCGGCTGCTGACACGATTTCGAAATCACCCTCGAGATGGCTGAAGTCGATAGCGCCGGGCATGCGCAGGACGGCCGACGACAGCCCGCCGATGCAGGTGGCAATACATCCGGCGCGGATGTCATGTTCCGCAACGTAGTGCTCGATGGCCTTCCTGAGATCCACTCCATGCGCTAACCGGAAGGCATGAGTCCTAGCATTCATGCATCAACAACCTTTCCTGCCACTTCGTCATACTTTTCCGAGGTGTTGCAGAGCCGTTTGTAGACAATACCCACACTGGACGATCCTTAAGACGGTGTCCTATGTGGTGAGGCGGACGAACCGCTTGTAGCAGCACAGGGCTGCAGCGAGGCCGAGGAAGGCCAGGTAGTTGCGGGGATTGCGTTCGCAACGGGGGCTGAGCCTTGCGCCTGCCGAAAAGCTCATCCGCGCAGGTCATGCGGCATGTCGGTACTCGTGGAGGATGCCGCCGAGTCGTTGGCGTCGTCGTATGTCGAGACGGGTGATCTGCTCCGGATCGCTGATCGGCATCGGCAAGGGGCGTAGCGGGCGGGCGTTGGCGATGCCTTGATGGGTGCGGGTGCCGAAAACCCCATCCATGGCCTGTGACCGGCGCGTTCTCGTGAATGGCCACCAGTTGCCGGATGGGCGTGTCAGGCTGATGGATCGTGCTGCTGCGACTGCCCTACCTCGCCGTCTCGAGCGTGTTCGCCTTCATCCGTCTGCTGCCAATGAGCGACGCGGACAAGGACATCGAGATCCTGACGCTGCGCCACCAGTTGGCGGTCCTGCAGCGGCAGATCGACAGGCCCAGGGTGCCCCCGGCGGACCGCGCCCTCCTGGCCGCGCTCCTGCACCGGGTCCCCAGACCCAAGCTGCGACAGCTCCAGCTGATCGTCGCCCCGGAGACGATCCTGAGGTGGCACCGCGACCTCATCCGTCGCCACGCCGACCTCGCCCGCCGCAAGCGGGCCGGCAGACCGCCGACCCGCCGCGCCATCCAGGCTCTCGTTCTGCGCCTGGCCAGGGAGAACAGCTCCTGGGGGTACCGGCGCATCCACGGTGAACTCGCCGTGCTCGGCATCAAGGTCGCGCCCTCAACCGTCTGGGAGATCCTGCGGGCGCACGGGATCGAACCCGCTCCCGAACGCGGCCGCCAGACCTGGGCCGCCTTCCTGCGCGGCCAGGCCCACGCGATCCTGGCCTGCGACTTCTTCACCGCCACCACCCTGAACGGCGCGACCGTGTACGTCTTCGCCGTCATCGAGCACGCCGACCGCCGTATCCGCATCCTCGGCGCGACGGCCCATCCCACCGCGGCCTGGGTCACCCAGGCCGCCCGAAATCTCGTGATGGACCTCCAGGACGTCGGCGCCACCGTCGCGTACTTGATCAGGGATCGCGACAGCAAGTACACCCGGGCGTTCGATGCCGTCTTCGAGGCCGAGGGCGTCGAGATCGTCACCACCGGCATCCGCGTTCCCCGCATGAACTCGATCATGGAGCGCTGGGTGCAGACCTGCCGGCACGAACTCCTCGACCGCACCTTGATCTGGAACCAGGCCCACCTGCTCCACGCGCTCAACGAGTTCGAGGCGTACTACAACGGGCATCGGCCGCACCGCACCTTGCACAGTGCGGCACCGCTTCGGCCAGCCCCCGAGCCGATCACTGACCCGGACCGACTCCATTACCTCGACGTCCGCCGACGTGATCGACTCGGCGGCATCCTCCACGAGTACGCACACGCCGCGTGACCTGCGAGGACGTAATAATCGGCACTCGCAGGTTGTGCGTGATCGAGCACCCCCGCCTCGGGGGTGAACTCGTACCTGGCGGGCACGCCGAGACCGGCGAGGATCCACTCGATGCCGCGGTACGGGAGGTGCTGGAGGAGACGGGTCACCGAGTGCGCCTGTTGCCGCCGCTACTCCCTGAGGGGTATCCGCATCCGGCGACCGCGTCGGTGTGACATGTGGTGTCGATGCCGGCCGCCCCGGACAGCCGCTGCGATCAGCGCCACGTACACCAAGACCACATCGTCGTCGGTGTCATCGACCGGCCGTTCGCCGTGCTTGGAACGCCCGAGCACACGGTCCGCTGGGCTGAGCCCGAGGCGCTCGACCGGCTGAATCTTCCTGAGGACACCCGGGTGCTGGCCGGCGAGCTGTTCGAGATGATCGACCGTGTTGCGGCCGTGCGGCCCCGACCCGCAGTCGACGAGGACCTGGCCGCGGAGCTGCTCCGGCGCCAAGAGGAGGACCAGGCCGTGCGGCTGGTCCCGGCGGCCGAGCGGACGCCGGAGCTGATGGAGCGGTGGCGGGCCGTCGACGAGGCGAACACCGCCTGGCTGCGAGAACTGATCGCCGCGCGCGGCTGGCCGGGCGAGGCGCGGGTCGGGCGGCAGGCCGCCGGGGCCGCCTGGCTGCTCGCCCAGCATGCCGACCGGCAGCCCGACTTCCAGCAGGAGTGCCTGAAACTTCTCTCGGCCGCCGTGACCGCGGGTGATGCCGATCCGCAGCACGGCGCCCTGCTGGAGGACCGGGTACGGATCGCCCAAGGTCAGCAGCAGATCTTCGGCACCCAGCTGACACAGGGCCCCGACGGCGCCCTCGTCCCGTACCCCATTCGGGACCTGGACGGGGTCGAGGCGTTGCGGGCCGCGTGGGGGTTCCAGCCGCTGGAGACGTACATCGAGCAGGTTGCGGCCGGCGTCGGGGCGTAGGCGGATCCGGTGCGTGGGTGAGAACCGGTGGGGTTGGATAGTTCAGGCAGTGCGGGAGGTGCGGCGGGCGAAGCCGAACAGCAGTCGGCCGCGGGCGAGGGCGGCGTCGAGGTAGGCGTCGACGCGGGGGGCGTCGACGGACTGGGCGAGTGGGTCCAGTCCGAGGATCAGGGCGGCGCGCCCGTGGTCGTGGACCAGTCGGGTCCAATGCGGGTGGGCAGGCGCTTTCAGGTCCCAGCGGGCGCCGGGGAGTCTCAGCAGGATGTGCGAGCCGACGGTCACCAGGGTTCCGAGGGTTTCGGGGGCCGGGTCCTCGGCCCGGGCGAGACCTCCGAGGGTCTCGGCGAGGTGCCGCATGCGGGCCTCGATCGTGTCGGGGGTGTCGTGGCTGGTTCGGCCGGGCCGGTGGGCCAGCAACAGATGAGCGACCTGCTGTCCGTCCGGGGTGGTGCCGGGCCAGGTCCAAGCACCCAGCGAGGCCAGCAGCCCGGTGTCCGTGCCGGCCGCGGGGGCGGTGGGAGTCAGCACGTCCGAGCCTCCTGAACGGGCCGGGTGGCCGTAGCCGGCGGGGTGGCCGGGAAGTGGGACCAGACGATCTTTCCGCGCGGCTGACGGGGAGTGACGCCCCAGCGGGCGGCGAGGGCTGCGACGATCACCAGGCCTCGCCCGGTTTCGGCTGCCGGGCCGGTGCTGGCAGGTTCGGGCAACGGCCGGCTCGGGTGGCGGCTGTCGTGGACTTCCAGGCGGACGCCGCCGTCGTCGGGTTCCAGACGGATGAGGAAGCCATGGTCGGCGTCGCTGCCGTGGGCGAGTGCGTTGGTGGCGAGTTCCGAGACGACCAAGCGGATGTCGCCATTGTCGTTCAGGCCCCAGGCCCTCAGCGTCCGGGTGGTGAAGTCACGTGCTGCTTTGACCGATTCGGGCCGGTGGTCGAAGAACCTCTGAGTCGCTTCAGGCATGGGGGCCTCACGTGTCGTGGTCCAAAGCGGGGGCGGGGTCGGGACTGCGGCGGCGGCTCCGCTCGGTCAGGGCTCCGGCGGGCCCGGAGGCGGCCGGGCGGGGGTGCGGGGGGCCGCGGACCAGCATCAGCCGGGCGCCGGATGTGGAGATCCGGGCCTGCCGGGGGGCGGCTATCGCCTTCGGCCCGAGGTGCGAGAGGGCGGGCAGGACGACGCCGTAGGTGCTGTGCAGGTCCAGGACGTCCAGCAGGCCGGTGAACGCGGCCGACCGCTCGGTGCCAGCCGTCCGTTCGGTGAAGACACCGTGCAGGGCGAGCTCGTGCCGGCGACAGTATTCGGCCAGAGCGTCGTGCAGGGCGGCCTGGCGGGCTGCGGAGACCTTCACCAGCCTCAGGAAGCCATAGACGACCGGGCCGCTGACGCCGCGATGCTCGGTGAGGGGCTCCATCGTTCGCAACCATCCAGGGAAGTCCGATAACTGGTGTCACCGGTCAGCTTCGTCTGATGCCAACCACTGGGGAATGACCGCCCGTTGTACTTCCGTTGCACTTGCGTCCCCCCGCCCGGGCCCGACGTGCTTCGATGACGGCGGGAAGGGAGCGACGTGTGGCGACCGTGCACCACTGGACCGGGCTGGAGGCCAAGGCACTCCGGCTCGCGCTGCGGCTGAGCGTCCGCGCGTTCGCCGAGCATCTCGGTGTCGGCGTGCGGACCGTCTCCAAGTGGGAGAAGCTCCAGGCGTCAACCGAGCCCCGCCCGGACACCCAGGCGATCCTCGACACGGCCCTGGCCCGCGCGGACGCCGCCGCCCATCTGCGGTTCGAGACCTTCCTGTCCGAGGCCGGGCAGCACGGGACGGAGACCGCGGGCCGGCGGGTGACAGCCGCAGGACCGCTGGCCTGGGAGTACGAGTCGTGGACCGACGACCTCGACCGGGCCGTGGTTGCCCTATCCCGGCAGGACTTCACGTTTGCCGAGAGCCTCACCAGCCGGTGGACCAGCCGCTTCACCCCGCTCAGGCTCGATGACCGCGGCCTGTATCTGTTCGCCCGTTCGACCGCCCGCCTCGGCGACCTCCAGCGTGACCAGGGCAGCGTGGTCGGCCCGCTGTCCGCCCAGCGTTCGTACGTGACCGCCAAGTCGCTGTTCACCCAGCTCGACATCCCCCGCCGGATCGCCCAGCTCGACCTGTCCCTGGCCGTGGTCGCCGAGATGTCCGGGAAGCTGGAGACCGCCGCCCGCCAGTACGAACACCTCGCGGTCGACGACCGGCTCTCCCGCCGCGACCGGGCCAGATCCCGGCTGTGGGTGGGGACCGCGCTGAGCAAGGACGGACAGCACGACTATGCGACCCGCGTGATGCTGGCCGCGACCCGTGACTTCGAGGACCTCGCCGAACCGGAGGACTGGTCGGTGGCCCACCAGAAGATCGCCCTGGCCCACCGCGGCGCCGGCGACCTCACATCGGCCCTGCACTTCATCACCGTCGCCCGCAGCACCGCCACCACCGACGCCCCCATGCAGAAGGTCCGCCTGGACACCGCCCACGGCCACATCCTGCTCACCGACCCCGCGACCCGCGATGATGGCCTTCACGTCCTCGACAAGGCCGCGACCATGGCCGCCCGCTTCGGGCTGTCCCACCAGCTGGCCAGCATCGAGAACATCAAGGCCATGAGCACGGGGCCCTCCGGCCCCTCCAGCCGGTGACCAGGGAGAGAACAGGCGTGGGCGACAACCAGCAGACCATCACCGAGGACCAGTGGCGCAAGACCAAGCTGATCTGGGACTACCACCTCATGGGCCACCAGTTGCGGCCCGCCGACGTGGCGATCGGCCTGGGCAGCCACGACCTCGGCGTCGCCACGGCCACCGCCGAGCTATATCACCGTGGCATGTTCCCCACGCTGGTGTTCACCGGCGGCAACAGCCCCACCACCCGGACCCGCTTCCCGCGCGGTGAGGCCGTTCACTTCCGCGAGCATGCCCTCGAGCTCGGCGTCCCCGACTCTGCGATCCTCGTCGAGCCGAACGCCGCGAACACCGGCCAGAACATCACCCTCACCCGCGACCTGCTGGCCGCGGCCGGCATCGCCCCGACGACGGTGATGCTGATCTCCAAGCCCTACATGGAGCGGCGATCCTTCGCCACCGCCCGCAAGCTGTGGCCCGACGTCGAGATCGTGTGCACGTCGGAACCCCTGGAGCTGGACGACTACTTCAAGTCCATCGGCGACGAGAAGCTCGTGGTGGACATGCTCGTCGGCGATCTCCAGCGGGTCATCGAATATCCGAAGCAGGGCTTCGCCATCGCCCAGGACGTCCCGGAGGACGTGCATGCCGCATACGAGTGCCTCATCCGTGGCGGCTTCACCAGCCGCCTCATCTCCTGACCGGCCGACGGGCGGGCTGTGTGCGATCCACCAGCCCAACCTGTTCCCGAGGCTGGCCACCCTGGCCAAGCTGTTCGCGGCGGACACCTAGATCGTCCTCGACAACGTCCAGTTCACCCGCCGCGACTACCAGCACCGCACCCGCCTGGCCGCCCTGCCTAACCCGGACCGGACGCGCTGGCTGTCCATCCCCACTCACCTGCCCCAGGGCCGCCAGACCGCCATCCGGGACGCTCTGATCGTCAATCCCGCCTTGGCCCGGCAACGGACCGAGTCGATGATCCGGCAGGAGTACCGGACCAGCCCTCACTGGCCCGCTCTCCAGACGGCCTTGGAACCGGTCTGGGCCGCGTTCGACACCGGCCGGACCGCCGCCGTAGCCGAGACCTCCACCCGCATCCTGCTGGACCTCCTCGGCTGGCCAGGCTGCATCCTGACAGCAGCCGGGCTGCCCGCCCGGCCCGAGCGATCTGAGCGGCTCGCCGACCTCACCGCCGCAGCCGGCGCCGGCGCGTATCTGTGCGGGACCGGTAGGATGACGTATCTCGACCCGGCCCCGTTCACCGCCCGCGACATCACCGTCGCCCCGTTCCTGCTCCCGGCCGCCGGGATCTGGGCCTCCGCCCGGCGCGTCACCTCCCTGTGGGCCCTGGCCCACCTGGGCCCCGGCGGTCTCGCCGCCCGGCTCCGGGACCTCACTGGAGCCCCGGACTCGCTGGAAGCTGCGGCCTGAGCACGTATCGCTGTACTTCCGCCCTCCTCCACACGAGAAGGACGGGAAGCGGACCTTCTCCTGGAGTACCTCCACACTCGCCTCCACGCCCGGTACCGTCTGAGACGCAGGTTCCGGGTGCGACCCGAACATGGCATACATCGACGGGAGTTCAGGTGACCCAGGTACGGCCCAGCGAGCAGATGCGCGAGCTCGGAGTCGTGCAGCGCGGAGCCTCCGTCCTTGCCGAGCCGGCCCAAGCCTTCGATCTTCCGACCGAGCGTCGGGAGGCCGAGCAGACCGTCGAGCAGTTGTTCTCCGCCGTGCAGCGGATCGGGCAGACTCACCCGTTCGCCAAGGGAATGGGACTCGCGGCGCCTCAGATCGCGATCGGCCGGGCCGCCGCCGTGGTCCAGCCACCCGACCCCGGCACCCCGCCGATCGTCCTGCTGAACCCCCGCATCACCGACCGCTCCGACGAGACGGATGAACAGTTCGAGGGCTGCTTCAGCTACTTCGACGTCCGTGGCCTCGTTCCCCGGCCGCTGCGGATCACTGTCGAGACCACCACCCTGGAGGGCCAGACAGTATCCGCCGTCTACGAGCGTGGGCTCGCACGGTTGATCCACCACGAGATCGACCACCTGGACGGCCTGCTCTACACCGCACGGATGCGGACCGGCGTCGCACCCATCCCCGTCGAGGAGTACCGCCAGACCGGTCGGGCATGGACCTACGAGCAGTAAAGGCCGACGGAAGACCTGAACGCCAGGCGGGCGGGGGTCACCGTGCCGCATGCTCGGCCGACGACGGGAATCGTCCACGCCGCCGGCGGACCGGGGTCAACCGGGCTACAGGGCCCGGCAGATCTCGCGAGCCCGGTCCAGATCCTTCTTCACCGTCGCGTCGAAGTCGAAGACCTGGGCGTGGCGGTCCTGTGATCGGCGAATGGTCTGTGCGAGCTCCTTGTACTTTGCGTCGCCCGCTGCCGCCGACGCAGAAAGTGCCCCGGCTGCCGCATAGCGATTGAAGGCAACCTCGCCGGCAGGGCCCTTGGCCGTGTACTTCTCCGAGTCGAACCCGTCGAGCGCCTCACAGGCGGCACGCGCATCTGCGGCCGGGGTCCCGTCAACAGGGGAGTCGGAGTCGGCGTTCATCGCCCATGCAACGCCCATCCCCGCGGCGCCGAGCACGAGCCCGGCGACGAGGGAGAGCACCACGGTCCTCGTGCGGGTACCGGGCTGCTCGTAGGAGGTCGAGGTGGGCGTGAGGGTGGAAGGCTGCTGTGGCTGCATCCGGCCAAAGGTAGCGTGACCGCCCACGGATCAGGCAGGCACCCTACATGCCGCTCCAGCGGCTTCCGGCGGCCAGACGGCTGGGCCGCCATGTCGAGGGCGACGGTCCTGACCAGCTGCTTTCCCGCTACCTCGCCGCGCTGCATCCGATAACTGTGTTGGAGTCGGACCCGGCTGTGACACTGCTGGACGGCTGCGCCGGTGCGCGACCCCGGTGCGGACCTGGCCGTCGTGGGATGGGACGTGTTGAGGAAGTCACCGTGAGTCTGTCCGTTCGGCCACCTGACGCCACCGCGCCTCGGCAGGGTTCAGGACCCGGAGGCGGGACGGCGGGGGGAGGGAACCGCGCTCAGGAGTTCCCACAGAGGAGTAGAGCCGGCGGCCCACCGGGCGAGCAGGCGGCGGTCGACGAGGTGGAGTCGCTGGGAGCGGGCGAAGGCGACGGCTTTGTCCGTGAAGCGGCCGTTGGTGACCAGCACGACGACGTCACCGTTGTGGACGGGCCGGCCGGTGCCGTTGAGGACGTGCAGGTCCGGGGTTCCGACCGCGGAGCCGGCCAGTCCGGCCTTGCGGTGCTTACATTGGATCACCCACAGGCGGCCGAAGGGGTCCGTGGCCTTCACATCGGCGCCATTGTCGCCGGCCCCACCGACCCGGATCGCCTCGGGGCAGCCGTCACGGCGCATCAGATCCCGTACGGCTTCTTCGAACTGCCGGTGGTGCAGAGCGTCGATCTGTGGCATCGCGTAGCGCAGGCCCTGCTCACGTACCCGGTTCCAGCGGGCGGCCTCCCGGCGCCGGTGCACCAACACCCCGCCGGCCGCTGCCGCGACGAGCAGCAGCACGATCGGCACCCAGGGGTGTGCGGCCAGCCACCGCAACGCGCCGATCACCAGGCTCCACACCACGGCGAGCGCCAGGAGCAGCAGACCGACCTGCTCCCAGCCAGGCGTCCGCCTTCGGCGGTAGGAAGCCGGGCGGCGCCTCGGCGCGGACCGACGTCGAGAGGCGGGAGACGTACGGCGTGGGCGTCGGGCGGGGGAGCGGCGAGTGCCCTGCCGGGGTCGTGGGCTCATGTGCCGGCCTGCGAGATGCCGCTCACCAGCTGCTTGATCACGTTGAAGATGCCCTGGCCAAGCGGGGTCGGCGCGATCACGATGCCCAGGGCCAGGACGAAGAGCGCGGTGTTGCGTTCCTCGACACGGCTTCTGGCCTGAGTCCTGCGGCGTAACCGCATCACCACGATGACCGCGAGCAGCACCCCCACGTTGATCGTCACCATGCGAAAACCGCTCCCGCCCCGCCCTCGTCTCCTGCACTGTTCCTGGCCGCCCTGAAGGGGCCGGGGAACAGTGCAGTCGATCAGGCGACCGGATCGCAGCGGGTCAGCGAACGTTGGCGGAACGTCGCCGGACGCTGTCCGGTTACTGCCCGGACACACGTTCCCACAGGTGAACGAGGTAGAGGGACCCGACCGGCCGTTCCGGCCCGGCGATCGCACTCGCCCAAGAAGAACCGGCCTCGAAACCGGCCAACCGCAGCTCCGAGCGGGCCGGGGTCGGCGGCAGATAGCCATCCACAACGGGTGCCTGCAGCCCCTGTCGTGGATCAGACGGTGAGGAGCACTGCGGCTTTACGAGGTGAACTGCCGGACGACGTCCGTCAGTGGGGGACTCCACGCTACGAGGGCTCGCCCTTCCGTCCCGTGATGGGCAACGTTCCGAAACCTCCCCAGACGCTCAACCCGTTCACCTGAACGAGTGAACACGGGGTGACCGGCGGGCAGGTTCCCCCGTCACGTCCACGCTGATCGTGATGACCGCCAAGGACAGAAAGGGAGGCAGCGCGTGGGTAGCGAAGAGCTGAGGTACCTGCTGGGAGGTCCTCATGAGGCGGGTGAAGAGGTGGTGTACCTTCTGCGCGCCCATGACGTCGATGAATTCAGGACACCAGGCCTAGTGTCTTGAGTCTTTGATTCATTGCATAAGTATGCTGGGGTCATGGCGCGAATGGGACGGCCCACGGTCGAGGTGGTTCTCACCGACGACGAACGCGAGACGCTGCAGCGCTGGGCGAGGCGCCGCACCTCTTCCCAGGCTCTCGCGCTGCGCTGCCGCATCGTGCTGGCTTGCGGAGACGGGGCATCAAACACTCGGATCGGCAAGGATCTTGGGGTTCACCCGGTCACGGTGGCCAAGTGGCGCAAGCGGTTCGCAGCCGAYCGCCTGGAGGGGCTGGTCGACGAGCCGCGYCCCGGCGCGCCGCGCACCGTGACCGACGCGCGGGTCGAGGACGTGATCGTCCAGACCCTGGAGTCCACCCCGGCCGGCGCCACCCACTGGTCGACCCGGTCGATGGCCCAGGCCACCGGCCTGTCGCAGTCGACCGTCTCGCGCATCTGGCGCACGTTCGGCCTCAAACCGCACATGGTCGACACCTTCAAGCTGTCCACCGACCCGCAGTTCATCGACAAGGTCCGCGACATCGTGGGCCTCTACCTCGCCCCGCCCGAGCACGCCCTGGTGCTGTGCGTGGACGAGAAGTCCCAGATCCAGGCGCTGGACCGCTCGGCACCGGTGCTGCCCATGATGCCGGGCATGCCCGAGCGCCGCACCCACGACTACCTGCGCGGCGGCACCACCACCCTGTTCGCCGCGTTGAACGTGGCCACCGGGGAGGTGATCGGCCAGCTGCACCGCCGCCACCGGGCCACGGAGTTCAAGAAGTTCCTCGCCCGCATCGACAAGGAGGTGCCCGAGGGGCTGGAGGTGCACCTGATCTGCGATAACTACGCTACGCACAAGACACCGGCGATACAGCGCTGGCTCGCGGCGCACCCGCGCTTCCACATGCACTTCACCCCCACCTACTCCTCCTGGCTCAACCAGGTCGAGCGGTGGTTCGGACTGCTGACCGAGCGGCAGGTACGCCGCGGCGTCCACAAGAACGTCCAGGCCCTGGAACGCGACATCCGGGCCTGGATCAAGCTGTGGAACGAAGATCCGCGGCCGTTCGCCTGGGTGAAGACCGCGGACGAGATCCTCGAACGCCTCGCCGGATATCTTCAGCGAATCAAAGACTCAGCACACTAGAACCCCAGGTCAGGAAGAGTCCTCTCCGCGCGAGCGGAGGTGAGCCGGCGCGCAAGGGACAGACGTCGGGCGCGCGTCCGTCCTCTCCGCGCGAGCGGAGGTGAGCCGACCCGGGCCCGACTCCCGCCGCGTATCGGCCAGTCCTCTCCGCGCGAGCGGAGGTGAGCCGAGGCCCCCGGCATCGTCGTCGTCACCGGTGTCGTCCTCTCCGCGCGAGCGGAGGTGAGCCGTTGTACATGCGCTGGTCGCCCACCTTCAGCTCGTCCTCTCCGCGCGAGCGGAGGTGAGCCGTGTACATGAATGTCCAGGGGAGTACCTTGGAGGTCCTCTCCGCGCGAGCGGAGGTGAGCCGGCGACCGAGGGCGGCCGGGACGAGATCGTCACGTCCTCTCCGCGCGAGCGGAGGTGAGCCGTATCACTGGCTGTACATCAGGCGGTCCGATCGGTCCTCTCCGCGCGAGCGGAGGTGAGCCGTCTTTCAGGTCGTCCGTCGCCCACCGGAACGGGTCCTCTCCGCGCGAGCGGAGGTGAGCCGGAACTGCGCGGCGACGCGGACGGTCTGCCCGGGTCCTCTCCGCGCGAGCGGAGGTGAGCCGATCACGACGGCGAAGGAGTTGGCCAAGGACGCGTCCTCTCCGCGCGAGCGGAGGGGAGCCGTGCCAGCACGCCCCGGAGTGCACCATCGTCATGTCCTCTTCGCGCGAGCGGAGGTGAGCCGCGTGCCGCCCGCTCCCAGGCGATCTTGGCCCAGTCATTCCCGCCGACGCGGGGGTGTTCCGACCCCGGAGTTCTCCCGCATGAACCCGAACACGTCCTCGTCCCGGGTGGCCGACGGCCAAGCCGCCGGCCACCCGGCGGGCTATGCGGCCGGCTCGTACGTCACGCTCTGGCCCGGGCAGCCGGCCGCCGTCTCGTGCAGGGCCGCTACCTCGGCTTCGTCGGCCGTCAAACTCCAGCGGAGTTTCGTGGCAACCCACTCGGCAACGTACCGGCAGTGCACCCCGGCAGCGGGCGGCAGCCACTCGGCGGGGTCCTGGTCGGCCTTGGACCGGTTCGAGCGGGCGGTGACGGCGACCAGGCTGGCGTCGGCGCCCTGGTCGTTGGCGTACGCCTCGCGGCGCTGCGCCGTCCACGCGGATGCGCCGCTGTCCCAGCTCTCCGCGAGGGGCACCATGTGGTCGATGTCCAGGCCGGAGGCCGACGTCACCCACACCTGGTCGTAGTAGGACCACCAGCGCCCGCCCGACAAGCGGCACCGGGGCCCGACCACAGGGGGCTCGACGGCCTCGGAGAGCAGGACCTCATTGCGCGTGTTGCAGCCGTCATCCGGGTTGGCGCCGGTGTTCCAGTGGCGGAAGGCGTCCCGGTCGTAGCCGTCCCGGGACTCGGTATCCACCGGCAGACGGGTGACGGCCTCGGCCAGCGGGAGCGTCTCCGCGGCGTGGGCGGGAGAGGGGAGCGTGAGAGGCAGGACGGCGAGGGAGGCGGCGGCCAGGCCGCGCAGCACGACGGTGAGCATGAGCCGTTGATAGCGGCCCACGGCGGGGCGCAATCAGCTGTTTGCCGAGTGCGCCGCCCGTGTGGGTGCAATGGTCGTACCGGAAACCGGGCGAAGCAGCCTGCCTGCAGCGCATCGCACCCAAGCACGTCCGTGCGCCCCGGCTACCTGGAGAGGAGCGGGCTGATCAGGGAGGGCCCAGTACGGCCGGGCGAGCAGGCTGCGGCAGGTCAGCACGCACGCCCCGCCGTACCCGGTCCGGGTGACACCGCCCAGACGGGAGAACTTCGGCGGGCGGCGGAGCGTCGTGTCGGGTATGAGGCCGATCAACGACGCGCATGTGGCAGAGCCGGGACTTGCGGTGGTGGAGGTCGCGGCCGCCGATGACGAGACCGCGTTCGCGGTCCAGGAGCTGCTCGCCACCCGGTGGGCGAGCGCGCTGGCGGACCGTACGACCCGTGAGCCGGGCGAGCCGGGTGTACGGCTGCGCTGCTTCCTGGACCTGCGGCAGCAGCCCGACACGTGATCTGCGAAGGCGTGTTCGCCTTCCTCGTGCGAGGGCGTAGCAGGCCGGACAACATCAGGGATTCCTGATGGCAGGGATCCGGCGTGACGTGGAAGGTGCCAGAGCCGATGCTGAGCACACCCGTACCCAAACCTGATCTGCGACCGGGCTGGGCCGGCGAGCCGAAGTGGGGCGGTTCCGGGCACTGTTCTCCGTCGACGCGGTCCGGGTAGTGCTGCGCCCGGTTCGTCGACAGTGGGCTGCTGGTCGACCTGAGCGCGAACCCCGACGGGACGCTGCTGAAGCGCTCCGGGTCTGTTGGAGGCTCGATTCCCTGAGAGAGGATCGAGTTCATGGCCCGTCCGTCCCCTTACCCTGCCGAGCTTCGTGAGCGTGCGGTGCGCATGGTCGCGGAGATCCGCCCCAACTACCCAACCGAGTGGGCCGCGATGAAGGCGGTCGCCGCGAAGCTGGGCATCGGTGCCGCCGAGACGGTGCGGACGTGGTCCGCAAGGCCGAGGTCGACACCGGCCGGCGTCCCGGGGTCACGTCGGAGGAGGCCGCGGAGATCAAGCGGCTGAAGGCGGAGAACGCCGAGCTACGGAGGGCCAACGAGATCCTCAAGGCGGCTTCGGCTTTCTTCGCGGCCGAGCTCGACCGGCCGTCGAAGCGCTCGTAGCGTTCATCGACGAGCACCGGCAGGTGTTCGGAGTCGAGCCGATCTGCAGAGTCCTCACCAGCCACGGACTGAAGATCGCGACGAGCACCTACTACGCAGCCAGGAAACGGGTGCCCAGTGCGCGGTCGGTGCGGGATGCGGAACTGAAGACGCAGATCAGCCGGGTCCACGCCGACAACTTCAGCGTCTACGGCGTGCGGAAGGTCTGGAGACAGCTGCACCGCGAGGGCATACCGGTGGCTCGCTGCACGGTCGCCCGGCTGATGCGCGACCTCGGTCTCCAGGGCGTCCGCCGGGGCCGGAGCATCCGCACCACCGTCCGGGACGACGGCCACGACAGGGCCGATGACCTGCTGCAACGTGACTTCACCGCATCTTGTCCGAATGAGCGGTGGGTCGCCGACTTCACCTACGTCTCGACCTGGTCCGGGATCATCTACGTCGCGTTCGTCGTCGACGTGTTTTCCCGGGCGATCGTCGGCTGGTCCGCAGCCACCAGCAAGCGGGCCAAGCTCGTCCTGGACGCCCTCGACATGGCGTTATGGCGTCGCGACCAGGCTGGCACCCCCGCCGGACCTGGGCTGATACATCACTCCGACGCCGGCAGCCAGGGCGGATTCAACCGGTTGTCGCAACACCGGCGTGCACCGATCGTAGATGATCGTCGAGGGCTTCCGCGGGTGTCTTCCACTCAAGGGTCTTACGGGGGCGGGAGTTGAGGACCGCGGCGATGGCGGACAGTTCGTCGACGCTCCATCGGGACAGGTCGGTGCCCTTGGGTGCCTCTGTGTTTGTCAAGCTGGTTGGTCTGGTGGCGTAGGCTCAGGTTTGATGGGTCCGGGAAGTGACTTGTCCGAAGAGTCGGCCGTCGGGGTTGAGCCGGCCGCGCTGGATGCTGTAGCCGCCCCCAGTTGTCCTCCCGGGCCCGTCGTCCCGGTGCGTCGGCGTTCGTCGCCGACCATCGTGCGCCAGACGTGATCAGCCAGGCGGCGTTTCAGGCAGCGTTGTGCTTCCCGAGCTGTCTTTCCTTCAGCGAGTTTTGCCTGGTAGTAGGTGTGGCCCCGGGTGCCCGGCATGCGGATCTGTGTGATGGCGACGGTGTGAAGTGCCGCATTGAGCTGGCGGTCGCCGCGCCTGGACAGGCGCTGGCGTGCGCGGTCGGCGCTGGCGATCTCGATGGGAGCGGTGCCGGCGTACTGGGCGAAGGCGCTGGCGGTCGGGAAGCGGGTGGGGTCCCCGGTCCGGCCCAGGAGACGAGCGGCGGTCACGGCTCCGATGCCAGGAGTATCGGTCAGCCGGCTTTCGGACTCCGCGACCAGCGCGGACATGGCTTTGGCGTTGTCCTTCAGCTTCACATCCCAGGTCCGGATCTCGGCGATCAGATCAGCGGCGAGGGTGTGGCGGGTGAGTTCGGCCGAACCCGCGGGGACCACCGTGTCCAGCAGCTGCTCGGCCTTGGCCGCGGACAGATCGCGCGGTGCCCCGCCGGGCAGGAGGGCCCGCAGCAGCGCGTGGAGCTGGTTCACCGCGCGGACCCTGGCCTGCGCGAGGTTGCGCGGACCCTGGCCTGCGCAAGGTTGCTGCGCCGTTCGTCCAGCAGCGCCAGTGCATCCGTGGAACTCTCGGGCTGCACCGGTCGTGCGTCGCCCTGGAGAGCGGCGACGCACGCTGCCGCGGCGGCATCGATGCGATCGTTCTTGCGGCCTGCGCCGCGCGAAAGCTGGCGGACGCGGGCAGTGGCGCTGGGCGCGACGTCAACGACCTGTTCTCCGCGGGCGAGCAGCCAGGACGTCAGGTGGTGCCCCAGGCCCCTGGCGTTCTCCACGGCCCATCGCCGCTCGGGCCACTGGCGGGCCCAGTCCAGCATCCGCTGGTACTCCGGAAGCGTCCCGTCGATGCGCATCGATGCGTGATCACGGTTGGTCTCGGGATCGACGGCCGTGGCCGTGTGGGTCGACTTGTGCGGATCGATGCCGATCAGCATCATCGGCGGTCCCCTCTTCTCGGACGTCGGGTCAGTGGAATCCGCGGCTGACATCCCGACTTCGAGAAACGTGGGGTGGCCGATGCTCATGCCTCTGTTGAGTCAAGCCGCGAACGGACACCGGGCAGGTCGACACACCCAAGGAGAGCCAGCCCTTGCGAGCGGCAGGAAGTACTCGAGTCAGCCTGCCCGATGTCCTGCGGCACGTTACGGGCGGCCAACCCGATCACGAACACCGCTACCCCCAATACAAGTCGGAAGTACTGGCGCAACAGCCCGTTAGTGTTCTCGTTCGTGGCCCGCTGCCAGGGAGCGTGCGGGTCCGCGAAGTAGACGGGCAGCCCGGTCTCGACCGTGAGCTGGGCGTGAGCGGCCAGCTCCTTGCCGCGGTCCCAGGTCAGTGACCGGCGGAGCTGGTCGGGCAGGGTGGTCATCGTGGTGGCCAGGGCGTCCTTCATAGCCACGGCGCCGTAGCCGCCCAGTGCGGGCCCGTTCTTGGTCGGTGGGACGGTGCCGTAGCCCTCGGCTCGTGGCAGGTGAACGAGCATGGTGTAGCGGGTCGTTCGTTCCACGAGCGTGCCGATCGCCGACCGGTTCAGCCCGATGATCAGTCGGGTAGCGGGGACGCAGCAATGCGTCCCCGCTACCCGACTCGTGATGGGCACCCGGCCCTCGGCGGTCGCCACGCTCGTCGAGCGCGCCAGCCGCTACACGGCCATCGTCGCGCTGCCGGACGGCATCAAGGCTGAGCAGGTCACTCCGCACCTCACCAGGAGTCTGCTCGGAATCCCGCCCCAACTACGGCGGACGCTCACCTGGGACCGGGGCCGGGAAATGGCCGAGCACCAAGCCATCACCGCCAAGACCGGGATGCCGGTATACCTCTGCAAGCCGCGGAGCCCATGGCAGCGCGGCACCAACGAGAACACCAACCGACTGCTTCGGCAGTACCTTCCCAAGGGCGCGGACCTCCGCACGTTCAGCCAGGCCGACCTGGACGCCATCGCCCATGAACTCAACCATCGTCCGCGCAAGACCCATGACTATCGCACTCCGGCAGAAATCTACGCTGACCTCCTGAACAGCGGTGATGCGTTGACCGCTTGAGTTCGCCATCGTTTGGCGACAGGCGGCAGGGTCGAGCCCTTCCGCCCGCGCCCACGGCCCTGGAGCTTCGGTACGGATATTGGCGCCGGTTACTGCTGCCCGTCCGGCGTCTGGGCCTCAGTCGGCAAGGAAGTCGAGGATCTCTTCGGTGACGGGCTCGGGCGCGTCCTCCATCACGAAGTGCCCAGCCCCGGGGATGACGGTGAGGCGGGCGCCAGGGATGTCCTCGGCGAGCTGCTGCGCGTAGGCCAAGGACTGCCACTGGTCGCATTCGCCCCAGAGGATACGGACCGGCATGGCCAGGGAGGCGAGCTGGTCGGTGATCTCTTCGGTGTACCGGGAGTCGTAGTGCCGCACCTGGTGCTCGAAGAAGGAAACGCGGCCCAGTGCCGACTGGTGGGGCGCCAGGTACGCCTTGAGGATGTCACCAGTCATCGTTGCCGCGCCGTCGGCCACCGTCATCTCCAGTTGCCGGGTGAGCAGGGCGTCGAACGCGTCCTGCGGCAGCTGCATGTGCTCCTCCAGCCGCTCGTCGATGATCTTCCGCCAGGTCTCGGAGGGCCAGGAGTCGTAGCTGACGGTGTCGATGATCATCAGCCGCCGTACCCGCTCGGGGCGGGCGATGGCGAACCGCTGACCGATGGCGCCGCCGATGTCGTGGGCGACGATGGTGGCCTGCTCGATACCCAGAGCATCGAGCAGGCCACCCAGCAGGTCCGTCTGGGCGGCGACCGAAGTGTCACGGTCCACCGGACGCTCGGAGCGCCCGTAGCCCGGCAAGTCATAGGTGATGGCGCGGTGGCCGGCGGCCTCAACATGCGGCACGACGTTCCGCCACTCGTACGAGTACGAGGGCGTGCCATGGATGAATACCACCGGCTCGCCCTCACCGCAGTCGCGGTAGGAGATACGGACCCCGTCGACGATCAGGTCACTGGGCAGGAAGTGCATGCGGTCGGCTCCCGACTGTGTAGATCCGCCCCTCAGGTAAACTGTACAGGTCTGTTCATTTAACGTGGATGGCGCCACAGTGGAACTGTCTGTCCATCGCTACCGGGAAGTGTGGGATGAGCGAGAGCAAGGCGGGAGCGGCCGCGGCCGGCAGACGACGGCCGGCCCGGGAGCGTCTGCTGGTGACCGCCGCACGCCGCTTCTATGCCGACGGTGTAACGGCCACCGGGATCGACACGATCATCGCCGAGGCCGGCGTCGCCAAAACAAGCCTGTACAACAACTTCTCCTCCAAGGCTGAGCTGGTCAGGGCCTATCTCGACACCCGGCATGAGGAGTGGCTCGCGACGTACCGCACACGGCTGGAGGGGACGGCGGGCCCTCGAGAGGCGGTCCTGGCCGTCTTCGACACCTACGCCGATTGTGCGGAGGCCGCCCGGGAGACCGGTTTCCGTGGCTGCGGTCTGCTCAACGCGGCGGCCGAGCTGCCTGCCGGGGACGCCGGGCGTGACGTCGTACGCCGCCACAAGGAGACGGTCGAGGAACTGATCGTCGGCCACCTCGGGCAGCTGCTGCCCGAGCGCCCCGAGGAGGCCAGCGCGCTGGCGGAGCACTTGTCCTTCCTGCTGGAGGGCGCGATGGCGCGGGCCGGCCTGGAGGGCGACGGCAGCCGGCTGGTGCATGCTCGCACGCTGGCAGCGGCGCTGCTGGATGGGACCTACTCCCGTCCGCTCCCGTCGTCGTCCTCGTCCAGCTCCGGCGCATCGGGGTCACGCAGCGGGCGCAGGACACCGGCGGCCGGGGTAGAGGCGGCGAAGCTGTAGCGGCCGAGCAGGTTCAGATTGCGGTGCTTGAGCGGGGAGAGCCGGGCGATGTCCTCGTCTTGGATCTCGTGGCCCTCGGCCTTCAACTGGGCGACGGCGGCGTCGATGTACCGGGTTGTCCAGAGCACGATGGCGTTGAGGACCAGGCCGAGCGCGCCGAGCTGGTCCTCCATCCCGTTCCGGTACGCCTGGTGGATGGTGCCGCGCTTGCCGTGGCACACGTCCCTCGCGAGCTTGTGGCGGGACTCCTACACGGTGAGCTGCCGGTTCATCTGCCGCCGGTAGGTGTCGTCCACCGGATCGACCACCCGCAGCAGGTGCTCGGTCTTCGCGATCCGCCCGTACTCCGCGAACGCCGCCCCGAGCGGCGTCGGGCGTCCGTCGCGTCCGAACATCCGCAGCAGGTCGTAGGCGCGGACCTGGTTGGTGACCAGGGAACCGGCGACCTTCAGCATGTCCGGCCAGTGCGTGATCACCTTGTTCAGGTTCACGCGGTTGCGGGCCAGGTCCTCCACCGCGCCGTACGTGCCGGTCTGGACGCCGGGCATCGTGGCCCGCCAGAACCGCTGGTCGTCCAGGTCGCGGAATCGCGGGCTGAAGTTGTAGCCGAGGATCTTGAACAGGCCGAACACCATGTCGGAGTACGAGGCGTTGTCGGTCGCCACCATCTCCGGCTTCACCCCGCCGTCCAGGTTCAGCAGCGCGTCCAGGATGTGCAAGGAGTCGTAAGGCGAGGACACCCAGGGCTGTCCATTCGCGTTTCCCGGCACGGGCGGGCGGGGCGGCGGTCGGGTCGTGAGTCATGAGGGAGTGCCTATCCAGCGATGAAAAGGGTGAGGGACCCATCTGAATGGCCCAGGGCCGCCCCGGCAGCGGTTTTCGGCCTCGACGAGACGACGCAGCGCGGCACACCGGGCCGAGGTCCGGGCGGGGCGGTGTGCGGGGGCGGTCAGGTGGTGCGCCGCCGGGCCGTGATGACGCCCATGCCGCTGGGCAGCACCCTGGTCTCCTCCGGTTCCAGTCCGGCGGCCGTGAGCAGCGCGGTGAACTCCGCGCCGGTGCGCTCCTGGCCGCCGGCCGCTCCGAAGAGGGAGAGCATGTAGAGGTCCATGAGGGCGGGGAGCCGGTGGCGTCCGCCCCGGTCGTCGGCGGCGGCGTCGGTGAGCAGGTCGATCACCATGAGGCGTCCGTGCTCGGGCATGGCGGCGGCGCAGGTACGCAGGATGGAGACAGCGCTGTCGTCACCCCAGTCGTGCAGGATGTGGCTGAGGATGTAGAGGTCCGCGCCGGGTGTGACGCTGTCGAAGAAGTCGCCGACGACGGCGATGCAGCGGTCGGTGAGGCCCCCTTCCACGATGCGCTTCTCGGCGAGCTGCACGGTGCCGGGCAGGTCGATGACGCTGCCGGTGCTGCCCGGAGTACGGTGCAGCAGTTCGCACATCAGGTGGCCGTTGCCGCCGCCGACGTCCACGATCGTCGGGTACCGGTCGAAGGAGACCGCGTCGAAGATCTCGTCCAGTTCCAGTCGCAGTCCGGCCTCCTGGGACCGGTCGAACACCTCGCGCCGCTCCGGCCGCCGCTCCAGGTGCTCGAAGAGGGCGCAGCCGTGGAGCAGGGTGAACGCCGAGTCGCCCGTCCGGACGGAGTACCCGAACTGCTCCCAGGTACGGCCGACTTCACCGGCAAGCAGCAGGGCGCTGGGGCGTGCCGTCCCGGGGGTGTCGGGCAGCAGGGTGGCGCCGAGGCGGGTCAGCGCGAAGGTGCCGTCGGGCTCTTCGGTGAACACGTCGAAGGGGACGAGTGCGCGGAGCAGCCGGCGCAGGGCGAGGGGGTGGGCCTCCACGTCGCCGGCGAGGTCCTCGGCCGAGCGGGGGCCGCCGGCCAGTGCCTCCGGCAGACCGAGCTCCACCGCTGTGCACAGCGCCTTGGAGACGAGCTGACCGTAGAGCAGCATGCGCATCCGCGCCGCGTCGTCCCGGAGTTGTGGGTGGAGCATGCGGTCCCCTTCTGGTGCGTCTACTCGTGCGTCTTCCAGTACGGCTTCTTGTGCGTCGCGTTACGCCGGTGTGGCGGGCCCGTGACGGTCGGTGGTGCTCGCCGGGCGGGGTGCCGCCGGGCCGCCGTGGCGGCCGGCCCGGTGGCATCCGTGTGCGTGGCCCCGGCGGGGCCTACTTGGTGGCGACGATGACGCCGTGCGGGGTCCAGCCCGAGAAGGGGATGCGCTTGATGGTGCTGAACCCGACTTCGCGCAGGCACCGCTCGTGCGTCGCCCAGGAGTAGATCATGCCGCCCTCAGCGGGCAGCGCGGCGAAGTAGACGCTGTCGAGGGCGGCGACGACGGGGCCGTCCCCCTCGTCGTTGGACATGGAGTTGAAGATGACCAGTTGACCGCCTTCGGGCAGGACCTCGTAGGCGCGGCGCAGCAGTTCGGTGTTCTCCTCCGGCGTCCAGATGACCAGCTGGTGGGCGAACATCACCACGTCACAGCCGGTGGGCAGCGGGTCGGCGAACATGTCGCCGGTGATGACGGAGACCTGGTCGCCGACTCCGGCCTGGGCGATCTTCTTCTCGGCGATGCTGCCGGACGCCGGGATCTCGAAGACGGTGACCTTGAGGTCCGGGTTGGCCTGGGCGAGGGCGATGGCGTTGACGGCGTCGCCGCCGCCGCAGTCCAGCAGGTGCCGTCGGCCGGACAGGTCGAGCTCCTGGACCAGGTGCTTGTTGGCCAGTTCGGACCAGGAGCGCATGTAGCGGTAGAAGACCTGCTCCATGTGCGGGTTCTCGGCGAGCCGGTGGTAGAGGTCACGGCCGGAGCCACGGACCCGGCGCAGACCGACGTTGCGGTTCTCGCGGAGCGAGTCGGTGAAGTCGAGCTGGCCCTCGTACACGATGTACTGCTCGAAGGCGACGGTGTCCACGAAGCGCTGCCAGTCGCCCTCGTCCATGAGGTCCTTGATGACCCCGGCCAGTCGGTACCGTCCGTCCCGCTTGACGAGGATGCCGAGCGAGGTGCAGCCCAGGAGCAGGATGTCGACGGCGCGGTCCTGGAGGGAGAGCGCGTCGCGGATCTCGTCCCGGGTCAGCTCCTGCTTCTCGGCCACCAGGTCCGGGAGGCCCAGTTCACAGGCCGCGTTCAGGTACTGGAAGGCTGCATGCCCGAAGAGGATCCGGGACAGGCCGTCCATGTCGAGCTCGACGGGCCCGCCGTTCTGGGTGGATGCGGTCTGGGTCATGAGTGCCCTGCCTCTCGGATGTGAGTGAGTTCCCACCGGATGCCGGCGGGTGGACCGGTGGCCCGGTGTGACATGGGGAGGGGATGCTCGCAAGGTGCTCGCGGTCGTCCGTGCGGAGCGACAGCGGAGCGCGACGTGCCTGCCGCCGAACGGCCGTGCGCGGGCGGTCAGTTGCGGCGGTCGGGGTGCGGGGCTGCGGGCAGGGTGCCCACCCGCAGCCGGCGGAACTGCTCGATGACGCCGACCGCAGGCCGGTGGGATCTGCTGGTCGCGAGAAGACTCGGTGACTGGTTGCCGACGAAGTTCCCGCACACGCCCTTGTGCGACTCGTACGTGGCGTCGAGCGCGGTCCGGAAGTCGCTCAGGGTGGCGGGGCGGCGCTCCGCCAGCCAGGACCAGGCCTCGCCCGACGCGGTCAGCGCGGCCACCAGCGCCTCGTGGTCCCGCCAGCGCAACCCGCTCATCTGCGGGGGCGCCACCGGCGGCATGAGGGTGGGCCTGATCTCCGACCGGTACTGGTCGGGGTTGGCGTCTCCGGCGAACTGGAGGGCGGCGCGGCAGGCCCGCATGACCCGGGAGGCCACTTCGGCCGCCGTGGCGGCGGCCTCCTCTTCGCCGGCCTCGGCCGCCGCCGTGAGACTGTTCACGGCGACGGTGCCGCCTTGGGCGAGCACCATGAAGACATGGTGGCCGCGCACCCAGCGTCGGAGCCCATCGAGGGGTTCGAGTTTCCCCGACGGCAGGCAGCCGGGCACCGGCAACGGCGCAGGAAGCCGGGTGGGATCGGTCGGCCACCGCACCAGGGTGTCGAAACCCGCGACCAGGTCGTACCACGCGGTTTCGTCCAGGCCGGTGCCCCGTTCCTCGGCGATCTCGAGGATGCCGAGGTGGGCGTTGAGCGCCGCCGCGACGAACAGGGTGAGCGGGTCACCGTGGTGCCGTTCTATGCCGAACGCCAGGTCGTTGTGGCGGTTCGGCCGGGACTCCCCAGGATCGTCCACGACGAGGGTGCTGGGCACCGGGCCGAGAGCAGCGCGAGCGGTCCGTACGGCGGCGAGCATGTCGGCGAGACCGGTCCGGTGCGCCGGGTCGGCCACCTTGCCGGCCAGTCCGGCGAGGGCGTAGGGGGCCGCCGCCGCGACGGCTCGGGCGTCGCCCGGCAGGTCTTCCGGGCGCGGCATGGGGAAGGGGACGGTGGCGACCTGGGGCAGGTAGTCGGTCATCGTTCCTCCTTTACGTGTGCGGTGGGGCCGGCAGGAAACCTTGGGCGGCACCGTGGGGCGGTCCGTTCAGCGGCTCTTGATCAGCGGCTTGCCGAGGGGGAGGTTCTTCGCGCCGGTCGCCCTGTGCATAAAGCTCGCGAAGATGTACATGCCGACCGCGATGAAGAGGAACATCGTCGTGATACCGACGTAGATCAGCCAGGGGTCGCTGGGCTTCAACGGGTTGTTGACGGTCTGGTCGATCGCCTGCTCGATCGAGCCGAACAGCACGAGCAGCGTCGCGGACACGACGACGAAGAGCAGCGTGAAGACGCTCGGCAGGCGCAGGGTGGTCAGCGTGAGCAGGATGATCACGATGGCCCAGACCGGGACGAAGTTGGCGGTGGCCTGGCGTTGTTCGATGTTCTCGAACTGTCCCATCCAGTTGTTGTTCAGGGCGAGGCTGAGGATGGAGAAGCTGAGCCAGAACGTCCCGAAGAGGCCGTACACCGCCGCGAACACCCCGTCGCCCAGGCGCATCGCCCAGACCGAGGCCATCAGCAGCATGATGGTGCTGGCGAACACCATGATGGGTAGCGAGGCCACCAGGGAGTTGGCGGGAACGCTGACGTCCTTCAGGTAGAAGGCGAGCGAGATAGAGCCCAGCAGGAAGCCTCCGAAGCCCAGCATGGCGGGCTCGTTGGCTCGGGGGCCCGTCGGACAGGTCCGGTACGGGCGCGGGCGGCTTCGCCGTGTGAGCGGTGTCGGCGACGGGCGCCGGGGGTACGTTGAGCGTCTTCTCTTCCTGTTTTATCGCTGTCTCCTGTTCTTGTAGGGGGACGGAGGAGGGGGGGAAGGGGGCGGATGTCACCCCGCGGTCGTGCCGCCCTTGACGCGCCGGATGCGCTGGATGCGGGCGGGGCCGGCCGGCCAGCCCGCCGGATCGGGCAACAGGCGGGCCAGGTCGGCGAGTACGGAGTTCTCGAAGACGAGGTGGAGGGGTATCTCGGCGCCCGTGAGCGTCGTCAGTCGACTGACGACCCGGGTGGCGAGGAGGGAGTGGCCGCCGAGGGCGAAGAAGTCGTCGTCTGCGCCGATCTCAGTGACGTCGAGGAGTTCGCTCCAGATCCGGGCGATCAGTTTCTCGGCCGGCCCGGACGGAGGGCGGAAGGAGTAGCGGTCTGCGCCGGGTTCGCGGTCGGGGAGAGCGGAGCGGTCGATCTTGCCGTTGGGGAGGAGGGGAAACTCCTCGAGGCTGACAAGGGCCGAGGGGACCATGAAGTCGGGGAGCCAGGTACGTGCGTGGGAGGGCAGGTCGGAGGGGACGTAACCGGCGGCCTCGTGGGGGATGATGTAGGCGACCAGGCGCAGTGAGCCGGTCGTGTCCGGGCGGGCGACGACCACCGCCTCGGAGACGTGCGGGTGGCGACGCAGGACTTCCTCGACCTCGCCGAGTTCGACGCGGTGGCCTCGGATCTTCACCTGCCCGTCGGCCCGGCCCAGATACTCCAGCTGCCCGTCAGGACGCCACCGCACGAGATCTCCCGTGCGGTACATCCGGGACCCGTCCGCGGAAAACGGATCGGGAAGATACCGCTCCGCCGTCAGCGCGGGCCGGGCATGGTATCCACGGGTGACACCGGCTCCCGACAGGTACAGCTCACCCACCGCGCCCACAACCACCGGCCGCAAACTGCCATCCAGGACATGGACCCGCGTCCCGTCGACAGGCCGGCCGATCGGCGTCCTCGCATCACCTGCAACGGTGACCGCGTGCGTCGAGTAGGTGGTGTCCTCGCTCGGCCCGTACAAGTTGTTGACCACACCGATCACCGGGTGCGCGTACAACTCCGCCACCAGACCCGGCGCCAACGGCTCGCCAGCAAGGTTCACCGTCCGCGCCCGGGGAGGTATCGCACCCGCCGCCAGCAGCTCACGAGCCACCGACGGAACCGTGTTCACCAACGTCACATCCGCGTACCGGCCTGGATGCGCGATCAGATCCAGCGCGTTGTCGGGGACGAGATGGACTGTCCCGCCGACCGACAGCGGGGCGAAGATCTCGAACACGGACAGGTCGAACGACACCGACGTCGCAGCCAGCGTCTGCGCCAACTCCCCACCCGCAAACACCCGGCCCGCCCACGAGAGCATCGCCACCACCTGCGAATGCTCGATCATCACTCCCTTCGGGCGACCCGTGGATCCCGACGTGTAAATCACATACGCCACATCCGAACCGTCACCCACCACCGGCACCCGGTCCGTGCGGCCCCCGTCCGGGAAGTCCTCCACCGACCTCAAGACCAGCGAGACACCCGAGTCCTCGACCATGAAGTCGACACGCTCGTCCGGATAACCCGGGTCCATGGGCACATAACCCGCACCCGACTTCAGCACACCCAGTAAGGCGACCACCAGGTCCACCGACCTGGGCAACAACACACCCACCACGTCGCCCGGCCCCACCCCCGCACCACGCAAACCCCACGCCAGCCGGTTCGCCCGCTCCTCCAATTCCCCGAACGACAACACCTCACCCGCACAACGCACCGCCACACCCGCACCACCCAGACGGTCAACCACCCCCTCCACCAGCTCCTCCACCCGGCCCGCCACCCCACCTGCCAGCGACGCACCCGCCGACACCGCACCCATCCACTCGCGCTCCCCCACCGACCGCACATCCACCTCAGCGACAGTCAGTGTGGGACCGTCGGCCAGGGCGTGGACCGCGGTGGCGAGCCGGTCCGCGATGAGCTGTGCGGTGGAGCGCTCAAACAAGTCGGTGTTGAAGAGCAGGTGTCCGGTGACTCGGCCGTCGCGTTCCTCCGCCTGGACGACCAGGTCGTAAGGAGTGGTGCGGAACGGAACGGGAGCCGGGCTCATCTCCAGGCCGGCCAGTTCGTAACGGGGCGGCGTCCCGTTGACGGCCAGCAGCACCTGGAACAGCGGGCCGCGCTCGCCGTGGGGGCGTGCTCCGCGGAGCAGTTCTTCGAGGGGGATGCGCGGGTGGGCGCGGACGTCGTCCACGAGTGCCCGGGTCGCGTCCAGGGTCTCGGCGAGTGTGGCATCCGGATGCGGGCGCAGATGGAGCGGCAGCGTGTCGACGAGGTAGCCGACGACCCCGGCCGTGTCCGGGTGGTCGCGGCCGGCGACTGGAATGCCGAGGGTCACGTCGTACCGGTCCGTGAGCTTGACGAGGACGACGGCAAGGGCTGTCGCGAGGACGGTGAACGACGTGGTCGCCGCCTTCCGTGCCGCGCCGGCCAGTGCTACCTGCGAAAGGTTCAGCGGGACCGCCTCGCCTCGGAAGGTCTGCCGAGGGGGGCGAGGCCGGTCGGTCGGCAGGCTGGCCGAGGTAGTACCCGTCAGGTGGGACCGCCAGAACTCCGCGTTCTCCGATGCCGTTTCGCGCTGCCAGGCTGCTGCTTCGGCGTACTGGACGGGCGCCGGCGAGACGGCTTCGCTGCCGGGGGCGTGCAGGAGTGCGGCGTAACTCTGGGCGATCTCACGGAGGATGATGTCGAGGGACCAACCGTCGGCGATGGCGTGATGCAGGCTCACGACGACGACGTGGTGCTCGGGCCCGGCGCTGACGAGCGTGACGTGCCAGAGGGGGCCGCCGGAGAGGTCGAAGGCCCGCCGGGTCTCGGCGTCGATCACCGCTTCCCAGTCGGCGGTGGTGGTTCGGAACAGCGGCACTTCGGGATCGGGTGCCACCACCTGGCGAAGCTCGCCGTCGATCTGGCCCAGCGAGGTACGCAAGCTCTCATGGCGGCGCGCGAGGTGATGGAGGGCGGTGACCAAGGCGTCCTCGTTCAACGGCCCGTGGAGGTGGACGGCGCCCCTGATGTGGTAGGCGAGGTTGGCCTCCGGGTCCAGCACGCACTGGACCCACAGGCGTTCCTGACCGGGCGATGTCGGCAGCACGAGTGTGCCGTCCGGTTCCGGGACGCGGTCGAGCGGGGTGATCGGTGGTGTACGCCCTTGCTCCGTGCCATCGGGGAGGTGGGCGGCGAGGTCGGTGAGGATGGGGTGTTCGAAGACGAGGTGGAGCGGTATGTGGGCGCCGAGGGCCTCGCCGAGCCGGTGGGTGAGCCGGGTGGCGAGGAGGGAGTGGCCGCCGAGGGCGAAGAAGTCGTCGTCTGCGCCGATCTCAGTGACGTCGAGGAGTTCGCTCCAGATCCGGGCGATCAGTTTCTCGGCCGGCCCGGACGGAGGGCGGAAGGAGTAGCGGTCTGCGCCGGGTTCGCGGTCGGGGAGAGCGGAGCGGTCGATCTTGCCGTTGGGGAGGAGGGGAAACTCCTCGAGGCTGACAAGGGCCGAGGGGACCATGAAGTCGGGGAGCCAGGTACGTGCGTGGGAGGGCAGGTCGGAGGGGACGTAACCGGCGGCCTCGTGGGGGATGATGTAGGCGACCAGGCGCAGTGAGCCGGTCGTGTCCGGGCGGGCGACGACCACCGCCTCGGAGACGTGCGGGTGGCGACGCAGGACTTCCTCGACCTCGCCGAGTTCGACGCGGTGGCCTCGGATCTTCACCTGCCCGTCGGCCCGGCCCAGATACTCCAGCTGCCCGTCAGGACGCCACCGCACGAGATCTCCCGTGCGGTACATCCGGGACCCGTCCGCGGAAAACGGATCGGGAAGATACCGCTCCGCCGTCAGCGCGGGCCGGGCATGGTATCCACGGGTGACACCGGCTCCCGACAGGTACAGCTCACCCACCGCGCCCACAACCACCGGCCGCAAACTGCCATCCAGGACATGGACCCGCGTCCCGTCGACAGGCCGGCCGATCGGCGTCCTCGCATCACCTGCAACGGTGACCGCGTGCGTCGAGTAGGTGGTGTCCTCGCTCGGCCCGTACAAGTTGTTGACCACACCGATCACCGGGTGCGCGTACAACTCCGCCACCAGACCCGGCGCCAACGGCTCGCCAGCAAGGTTCACCGKC
>NZ_QFRK01000059.1 GCF_003143855.1 Streptomyces sp. NWU339 | reverse complement strand
GTCGCGGGCATCGACCCCGGCGCCTGGACGGCGATCAAGTACCCGWACGCCGTCTTCGACGAGGACGAACAACGCTGGGKCTCCGACGCCGAGGTCGCCKAGACCTCCTACACCGCGTTCACCGGGAAGCGGAAGGAGTACCACACCACTGCCCGGCTCCTTGTCCGCCGCGTCCGACGGCTGAATGCCGCCCAGGTCCCTGACGGGCAGGGCGAGTTGTTCGCCGCCCACCGCTTCCACGCCGTGTTCACCGACAGCCCTCTCGCCCTCCTCGATGCGGAGGCCGACCACCGCCGTCACGCCATCGTCGAGCAGGTCTTCGCCGACCTGGAGGACTCCGCTCTGGCCCACCTGCCATCGGGGAAGTTCACCGCGAACGCCGCCTGGCTGACCCTCGCGACCATCGCCCACAACCTCACCCGCGCCCTCGGCGCCCTGGCCTCCACGTTCCACGCCAGGGCCCGCACCGGCACCATCCGCCGCCACCTCATCGCCGTCCCCGCCCGCCTCACCCTCGGCGGACGCACCCTGACCTGGCACTTTCCCGACCGGTGGCCCTGGTGGGCGGCGCTGGAGAACCTGTGGACGGCCACCGGACACCGCCTGCGCACCTGACCGCCCGACCCGAACGCCCACCCACGACCCGAAAGATCTTGGAGACCCCGCCACCGGAACGGCCATCCGGCACCCACCCCTGCCCGAAACCCGAAAAAGCCCTCCCGGAACCGGCTCAGAAGCCTGATCAGGATTCACACGGTGGATCCAGGCTGAGTGTTGGCGCCTTGGGCGCGTTGGGCGGCGGCGTACTCTTCGGCCGGCCAGGAGCCGCGGGGGCCTCCGGCGGGGAACCGTTCCAGGACGGTGCGGGCCTGCGTGGTGGTGGTCATCAGGCGTCGCCGCCGGTCACGCGTTCGTGGATGTCGATGAGGGTGGCGATGGCGTCGGGGTTGTCCGCCAGGCCGACCCACTGCCCGAGCGCGGTGAAGACGGGCACGGCGTCGGTGTCGGCGTTGTAGATGACGCAGTAGTAGCCGTAGCGGTCCATCACCATGTCCCGCAGGACCGGGATCAGCGCGGTGTCCAGGACCTCCAGGGCGTCGACGGTGAGCCGGGCGGGCTCGCCGGGCGTCTGGGGCTGGACCAGGGTGCCGGTCGCGCGCAGCAGGTCGCCGGGCTGTATGCCGGTCAGCAGCTCGTGGGTGATCCGGGGGTCGCCGCTGGTGCAGGTGACGACCGTGTCGGGGGCGTCCTCGTCGACGGTGTCGATGTCGGCGGGTCGGACGATCAGGTCGAAGGTGGCGGTGCCGCGTGGGCCGGGGGTGGGTATCGCGTCGACCCAGCCGTCGACGGCGCAGTGCTTGGTGTCCATTAGCTGGCCTCCGCCAGGGTCTCGGTGGTGCGAGGGGAGCGGGGTCGGGTGGTGCGCTGGGCGAGGACCAGCAGCTCGCGGTTGCTTCGCTTCTGGGCGTCGGTGAGCGGGCGGGCCTTCGCGCCGTGCCGGTGCCAGAGCGGGGAGGCGGGTGGCTCGGGGTAGGCGAGGGCGTGGTCGACGTCGCGGTTGGTGCTGCTCATGGGGGCCTCCATCTGGAGGTAGAGGTCAGGCGTGGTCCTTGCCCTTGCCGCTCTTGGGCGGGTCGGAGACGAACCGGGTCTCGCCGGGATTCCGCGCGTTCCAGAGCTCCGCGCACGTCTTGTGCACGGCCTCTCCGGCGTGGGACCTCAGCGGAGTGGTCTTCCGGCACAGCACGCACTGCTGGGGCCAGGCGAAGTGCGCCCCGTCGTGCCAGTCCAGGAGTTGGACCGGCACGGCGGGCGGCGCGGGCGGTGCGGGTGCGGGGCGATGGCGGGTGCTCACGGCCGCAGGTCGGGCAGCTGCTGACGTACCTGAGCGACCAGGTCCTCGGTGGGCTTCCAGGGCCCGAGCTGTCTGCGCGCGGGGATCGGCAGGGCGAGCTCCTGGATGTCCATGAGCTCCAGGTGCCACCGGCCGGGCTCCGCCCACGGCCCGCAGGGCGGGGAGCCGTCCGGGTCCTGGTGGCAGCCGGTCAGGTGGGCGATGCCGATCACGGCGCCGGTCGGCAGGTCACGGCCGCGGATCGTGTGGGCGACCAGCGGCAGGCGCAGGGCGGGCCGGTCGATCTGCAGGCTCGCGTGCAGGAGCATCCAGCCTCGCCACGACCAGTCCCGGGGCCTGTTCTCGATCGTCTTGTCCCCGGCGAGGAGGCAGGCGGCATGCGGCTGCTTGACGCTGATTCCGCGGGTCCAGTCGCCCGCCGGCGGAAGGGTCGCGGTGCTCATGCCGCTCGCCCCCACACGGCCGTGCCCGGCCTGCCCGCGCGGCGCCCGTTGACGGACGGCGTGGTGGCGTGCGCGGCGGTCGCCAGGACCGCCTTCCCGGAGTGCTTGCCGTCGTACAGGGTGGCGTCGGCTGCCTTCTGCAGGCGCGTCAGGTCGCGTGTGCCGATCACGTCCGGGGTCGCGGCGCCGACCGAGGCGGCGACGTCGACGGTGCGGTCGTCGTCCAGGGTGACCGGCGTGTGCAGCATCCGGATCAGCTGCGCGAGGCGCTGCTTGCGGCGGTCGGAGGGCAGGTCCAGGACCACGGCGAACTCATCGCCTCCGAGGCGGCCGATCGCGGCGCGCGGGCCCGCCCAGGCCGTGAGCCGGGCCGCGATCGACGCGAGGACGGTGTCGCCCGCCGCGTGCCCGAGGCCGTCGTTGATCTCCTTGAACCTGTCGGCGTCGACCATGATCACGGTCGTGTCGTCGCCGTGGCGGGCCAGGAGCCGGCGGGCGCGGGCGGTGTAGGCGTCGCGGCGCAGCAGGCCGGTCAGCGGGTCGCGGCGGGTGGCGGCGAGTTGCTTGTGCAGCGCGACCGCGTGCACCGCCCAGCCGGTCAACGGCACGGCGGCGGTGGTCAGTAAGAGTGCGCGCTGCCCGATTCGGGCCTGAAAGCGCAGGAGGGACGACATACTTGGGTTCTCCGTCTCGTCTCGTACGGGATGGGTGGGCCCCGGGGCAGCCGTCCAGCCGCCAAGCACAGCGGCTGTCCCGGGAGCAGAGCTACAGCTCGAAGCCGCCGTCATCGGCGGAAACTCGGTGATCAGGCAGCCAGCTGGTGGATAACCGGGGCCGGGGACTGCGTCGTGTAGGTGTCGGGGCTGGGTTCATAGCCCCGGGCGCAGGGGTCACAGCAGCCCTGGGTGCGCAACGGGAGGCAATGGTGGTAGCGGCGACGGCAAAGGGGGCACGTGCTCCTGGCTGCCATCGCAGCGTCCAGGGCGGCTTCCTTGGCGAGGGTCATGGGCCGTACCGGCTGGGCGAGGTCGACGCGGTAGAGGTAGGCGGGCCGGGTGCAGGCGCGGTTCGGGCGAGTGGCGCAGGCTCGGCACCGCAGGATGGCGACGGGCTCCTGACCGCCGGGCCGCAGCCCGGCGGTGCGCAGCTGGCGGCGCGTGGCGAGCTGGTCGGTCGGGGCGGTGCCCCAGTCGTATTCGGGTAACCCCTGCTCGGTGCGCGGTCGGGCCGCCTTGAGTTGTCGGCGTCGGGCGCGGGTGCTCATCGTGGGCTCCGGGCGTGGGGCAGGTGGCGGGGGCGCTGCGGGCGGGGTCGGCCGACCTGGCGGCGCGATCGGGAAATAAGCACGGGCGTTCCTCCGGACGTCTGTAGACAGTGCCGCGCCCGCCGACCACGTCGGCGGGCGCGGGGTGGGGTTCAGGCGGGGTGGCTGAGGGCCGTGTGCGTGTGGTGCGGTCCGGGCGTGGCCGGCGCGGGCGTGGTGTGGCCCGGGCGTGGGTGCTGCGGCTGCTGATCGGGGGCGTCGGGCGCGTGGCTGCCGATCATGTAGCCGAGCAGCAGTCCGCTGACGCCGTAGACCTTGTGCCTGTTGGCTTGCCACCAGGTCGGGGCCGGGGGTGGCTTTATTCACGACTCACAGCGGCGTTTGTTCACGGCTGCGGGAGGCATCTACGGTGAGGTGGGGTCGATGTTCACGACGATGGCCAGCAGCCTGAATCGAGGGCAGGCGTCTGGCGACGACACGGTCGCCACCGACGGACTGTCCCTGTAGCCGGAGCTTTTGCGTCGTCCCGTCGGTGGGACGTACGGCATGTTGCCCAGGTGGCGTTTGGGCGGGACATCCCGTTGGAGCATCCCTTTCTAGCCTGAGACGATCACCAGAACCGTATGAGCGAATGCAGGGGGGAACATGGCTGTTCTGGCGCTGCTCGGCGTCTTGGCGCTCGTCGTTGGCGGATGCGCATGTGTGGTGTGGGCGGAGCGCGGCGGGCCCCGCTGGGTCCGCGGCGTGGCGACCGTGACGCTTGCCGCGGGGGAGTTGCTGCGCCGTTCCGAGAAGAACCGGCGCCGGGGCCTGAACCGGACCACCGATGACGGTGACTAGGAAACTGCGCGAGGGGCCGACGGTTCGCCCTCACGCAGCGCCCCCGCGCTGCTGCCCGTCGTCGTGAACAATCAACGGGCGCCGACGGTCACAACGCCGTCGGAACTGCTGTCAAAACGCTGCTCTCCGTCGCGTACAGAGCCACGGGGGCTCCGTCAGCACGCCTATGACAGCCACGAGTTCTCCAATCGATGGGGGACAGGGGGTTGATGGTGCGAGGCCGGACGGCCTGCCCGGTCCTCGCACGCCGCACGGCGGCGGGTGGGCGAGGACCAGGCGGAGCGTCCGGTGGTTGGTCGCGGCATGCAAGGGGCCCGCACCCCGGCGTTCGGGGATGCGGGCCCATCAGCCGTCGCGGGGTCAGAGGTCGGACGGCAGTTGCTTTCCGGTGTCGGCGTCGTAGGCGGTACCGGTGGGCGACAGGCGGATCGTGCGGGACTCTGCTCGAGACCCTTCCTTCCAGTCCTTCCCGCCGATCGCTACCCGGACCGTCACGTCAGCGATGGGATCCGTGACTGGCAGAGCGAGTTCCGGCGCCTTGGGGAACCAGCGGTCATCTCCGCGGGTGGTGTACGCGCTCTTCCCCGAGGCGTCGATCCGCAGGTATCGCGCGTTGCGATCGGCGTACGACCGCAGTTCCACGATGACGCGGTCACGGTCGCCGTTCCAGTGCGCCACCAGGTCTGCCTCGACGCCGTCGACACGAAGCGCAGTCCCCGACCTGCCCTTGTACGCGGCAGCCGTCTCCTGGCGTTCCTGACGGCGCTCCTCGTTGTCGGCGGCCTGCCACACACAGGCCGCCGCGACGGACAGGCAAGCGATGGCAGCGACGTAGGGCCAGGTACGCCGGCGTCCCTTCACCGGCTGTGCGTCGTCGACGGGCGGTTCGGGCGTAGCGGGTTGAGGTCCGCGGTGCCATTGCGGTGAGGTGCTGTCGTCTGTGGTCTGCTCGAACCATTCGACGTCTTTGCCCATGCGGGCGACGGTAGCGCGCAGCTGTATGGCTTGGTCCGGGCTTCCGCACAGTTCCGCCACCCGGGCCCGGGTCGACAGCCACGAGACGGCTTGGTCGGAGTTGATGCCGTGGGCGGTGATGTCCGCGCGTTCGCCGAGGGCGGCGAGGTGGGCGGCCTCGTTGCACCGGCCGTCCCTCGCGGCCTGGAGGACGTCGTGGTGGCGGGTGTCGATGACGTTGGGAGGCATCTCCCAGTCCCAGGCGCCGTCACCATCGGTGTCCTGCCCGGCCTCGGTGGGCAGATCGCCGTCCTGGTCCTGGTCGTGGCCGGTCGCGGGCGCCACAGTCGTGTGCTGTTCGACGGCCAGGGCCTGCTGTGCCATGCGGCGCCGGGACGAGGTGTCGGTGAGCGTGGCTTCGTCCTGGCTGATCACTGTCTGGACGATGTCGACGTAGTCGGGGCCGACCTTCCAGACGGCCTGTCCCGGGTCCAGGGCGGGGATCCGGTCGATGGCCCAGGCGGGCAGGTTGAGCAGGGCGCCGACGAGGGCCGCCTCCTCCGGGCCCAGGCGTCCGATGTGGGCGACCTCGCACAGCCGTGCCAGGTCCTGCGCCTTGCCGTCGCCGAGGTCGGACAGCGTGTGCATCACGACGTCCAGGGATAGCCCGGCCTTGCGGGAGTTCTTCAGGAGTCGCTGGATCAGCTCTGCCGTGGCGGGGGAGAGCAGGATCTGCCACGCCTCCTCCAGGACCAGGTGGCGGTGGACGGCGGTCGACTGGCGCAGCCAGACGTGCTCGGCCCAGCACGCCACCGCGGCCATCAGCGACGGGATCGCGGGGCTGTTGCGGTCCAGCCGGGAGAAGTCGAAGGAGAGGATCGGCAGGTCGGTTTCGGGGAGGCTGGCGTCCTGGCCGTCGAACAGGCCGCGCAGTGATCCTTCGGTGTAGCGGGACAGCGCGATGGCGGCGCCCTCGCCCCACTCGATGAGCTTCGCGGCCGGCCACCTGCCGTCCTCGGGCTGGACCAGGGCGTCCACCAGGCCGTTGAGGCTGGTTGCCTTGGGGTGGTTCAGGGCGTGCTGGAGGGCGTGGGTGGCCTGGGGGGTGAGGGCGCCGGGCTCCACGGCGGCGATCAGCGAGCGGACGAGCTGCTCGCGGACCTCGGCAGGGAACAGGCCGGAGACGGGGTTCAGCGTGAAGGAGCCGGCCTCGATGACCCGGCCCCCCAGCGAGCGGACCAGGGGCGCCCACTCGCCGGCGTTGTCCTCGCCGAAGGAGTCGATGACGACGGCCTGGTGACCGTGCTCGAGGATCTCGCGGCGAATCCGGGCTTTCGCCGTCGTGCTCTTGCCGGAGCCGAGACCGCCCAGGGCGAGGCTGTTCGTGGCGGGCAGGACGGCGGCGTCGGTCAGGACGGGGGAGAGGTGGAACGGGCGGCCGTCCAGCAGCGACCGCCCGATCGGGATGCCGGGGAAGCGGGTGCTGGACGCGACGAGCGGCGCCGTGATGGCGGCGTGGCTGGAGGGCAGGCGGATCATCAGAGGATCGCCCCTTTCCGGGTGGAGGCTCCGTGCGGGGTGGTCATCACGTGGGCGCGGTGCTGCTGGCCGGTGAGCCAGTCGAGCCGGATGCGGTGCCGGTCGGCCGTGAGACAGGCCTGCCACCGGGCGTCGGTGACGGCCTCGGGGCTGTCGCCCCACACCGTCAGGTAGGCGTCGAGGTCCACGAGCGTGGCGCCCTGGACCAGCGCACCATGCGTCGCGGTGCTGGCGAGGTCGTGGGTGTCCTGCTTGACCTTGTCCGTGGTGAAGGCCTCGGACGCGGCGCGCTGCCACTTCGCGGACCGGCGGGACTGGCCCGCCGGCAGCGGCCGGTACAGGACGGCCAGCGAACGGTCGGTGCCGTGGCCCAGCAGCAGTTTCGGCATGAGGTCGCCGCCGGTCTCCTCGGGCCAGGCGGTGATCCGTGCCGTGCTGGCGTGGCGGCCGTCGTCCAGACCGACCCAGCCCGGGCCCCGTGCGGTCACGGCGGGGACCGGCCCGGGCTCCACCGGGGTCAGCACCCCGAGGCCGGCGAACTCGTGCGCCAGGGTGTCGACGACACGGGCGGGCCGGCCCACCAGTCCCTTCGGCACGTGGACGGAGAGCGTCTGGGTGTGGGCGGTGTAGTCGCCGACGGCGGCGTGGTGGGTGATGTGCACCTGGAGGCCCGCGCCGCGGGCCTGGTCGCCGGCGAAGGCGAGGGCGCGGGAGAACGCCTCGTGGAACGCGGCCCGCTGCTGCGGGTCCTGCATGGTGCCGTGCTCCGGATACAGCGTCCACGTGGTGGTCACTCCCGCACCGGTGGCCATGGAGGCCGGCGCGGTGCGCTCCCGCAGCCGCCGGTAGCCGACGGCCGCCCACCGGGCGAGCGAGCGCGGCCCCGGCGCCACGTTGAACAGCGCCGCGGCGGCGCCCACCGCGCCGAACGTCCATGCCGGGGGCGGGGTGAGCATCGCCGACATGAGCACGGCGCCCCCGACCCCGGCGTTCGCCTTCGTCAGCAGAGTCTCGGCAGGGCTCAGTCCGCGCTGCAGGGCGGGCACGCGGTAGCCGGGCGTCAGGGAATACACGGGGTCCTCCTCAAGTACAGGTGTCTAGGACGGCCGGTGCGTCGGCCGGGCGGAGAGACCGCTTGGCCCCGGCGTGCTGCCCCGCAGGGCGGGGCAGCACGCCGGGGCCAGGACGGTCGGCTTGCTACGGGTTGTTCGGCCGGTTCGGCACCGGAGCCGGTGTGGGTGCCGGTGTGGGTGTGGGCGCCCCGGGAGTCCGGGGGTTCGGTGTCGACGGTGTGGCGGCGGCCCGCGCCTCGCGGCGCGCCTGGGTGATGTGCGCGGTGCGAGCCGCGTCGTGCCGGGCCTTGGCCACAGCGGACTCGGTCGTCAGCCGCCCGGGCCGCTGCTGCCGCTTGATCCCGTACGCGGCGAACAGGACACCGGTGTCCTGGGACACGGCGCGGCGCGGGGTGTCCACCGTGCGCGGCCCGCGCGGCGTGGTCTCCTGCTCGTACACATCCGGGACGCCGGCCCGCACGACCGCCCGCGCCAGCGGGTTGTCGGTCCTGCGCTCCACCAGTGTCCGGGCGGCGCCGGCTACCCGGGGGCCGATGTACGGCACACCGTGGAAGATCATGCGCAGCATCAGGGCGTCCGCGGCCACCAGCAGGACGGCGTCCATCACCAGCGCCCCCTCGGTGAGCTTCACGAACGGGCTGACCAGCAGCAGTGCGAACGGGGCGAACATCAGCCCCAGCAGCCGCTGCGCCCACGCCTTGACCGCCGACGTGTCGCCCCCGCGGGCCAGCGACGCCAGCACCACGGGAGCTATGCAGACGAACACCAGGATGCCGAGGTTGCGCGTCATGAACACCAGCGCCGCGAAGGCGAGGGCCACCACGAGCGCAGCGAAGATCAGCAGAACCGACAGCGGGTTGTCTGCGTCTGCCGCCTCCTTCATGTCGTCACGGATGACCGTGAACAGGGTCGACTCGTCGCTGTCGAACGCGACCGTGAACGCGGCGCTCACGGCCTTGTTCAGCAGCATCACCACGCCCGGGACCGACGCCATGCCGGCGACGGCCGCGAGCGTCCAGCCGGTCGAGGCGCCCATCTGCTTCAGGCGGGGTGCGCCCTGCCAGGCGGTCAGGGCGCACACGACGACGACACACATGAAGATGGCGACGGCCAGGTGCTGGCCCAGCCAGAGGAACTGCTGGTAGATCCAGCTGTCGGCCTGCTCCGGCGCCCATGTGTCCTTGGGGGCGACCAGATCAATGATCTTCTTGATCAGGCTGTCGGCGAGGTCTCGGACGTTGCCGGCGGCCCCGTCGGTGAGGCCCTGGCCCCCGCCGGGGCCGGGCGGCCCCCCGTCGGGGGGACCGCCGCCGTCGTTGTCCCGCGCGCAGTACTCGTAGCCCGGCGTGCCCTTCAGGGCGTCGCACGGGTCGTCTGCTCGGAACGCCATGTGATCAGCCCTTGGCCTCGGTCACGGTGGAGAACAGGGTGTCGCCGTACAGCGCGAGGATCACCGCGACGAACAGCGTGCCCACGGCCATGGAGCCCTTGCGCAGGGCGCCCTTGGGGTCGTTGGACAGCTGGAGCAGCATGCGGACGGCGATGACGGCGATGACGGCGGCGATGCCCTTGGTGACCAGGCCGCCGCCGGTGAGGCCGATGGTGTCGAAGAAGTCCTTGAAGCCGGTGGACATGTCGACGGGGGCGGCGAGGACGTTCTTGCGCATGGGTCAGATCTCCTTGTTGGTGTGCGAGGTGGGCCGGGCGACGGCGTACAGGTCGGTCATGGTGTCCAGGGGGGAATAGCGGACCTGTGTGCCGGGGCGGGGAGCGTCGATCATCCAGCCGCCGCCGACGTAAAGGCCGACGTGGTGAATACTCGTGGCGCTTTCGCCGTAGAAGACAAGATCTCCGGGCTTTACCTGTCCGGGCTTGACCGGCTCGGAGGCGGCGTATTGCGCGGCTGCCGTGCGGGGCAGGGTGATGCCTGCCTTCGCGTAGGCGTACAGCGTGAGTCCGGAGCAGTCGAAACCGGTGACGGTCTTTCCGGAGTTGCCATTGGGAGAGCAGCAGATTCCCGTACTGGGGCCGTTTACGCTGCCTCCGCCCCACGAATAGGGGGTGCCGAGCATTTCTTTCGCCGCGCTGATGGCCGTGGTGGCCTGGCCCGTGGTCGCCGCCTTTCCGCCGCCGCCCTGGTTCTGGTTGGCGAGGGCGGTGATCGACCGGACGTAGTTCTGCGTCTCCTGGTAGGGCGGGATACCACCGTATTTCTGGACGGCGCCGCTTCCGGCGTTGTAGGCGGCGAGCATGTTGTGCTGCTTGTTGCCGGGCACGCCTTTGACGTCCTGGGCGATGGTGCACAGGTATGTCGCGGATGAGGGGATCGCGTCCTCGGGATCCCACACGTCGCGTGTGCCGTCGCCGTTGCCGTCGATTCCGTGGCTCTCCCACGTGGACGGCATGAACTGTGCGATGCCCTGCGCTCCGACCGGTGACTTGGCTTTCGGATTGAAGCCGGACTCCTGGGTGAGCAGGGCGGCGAGCAGGTTCGGGCTGACCTCGGGGCAGGTGTTTCCCGCGTCCTCGATCAGCTGCTCGTACTGGGCGGGGACGGCCAGGCTGAGCGCCGTCCCTATCGGGTCGTCGCCGGCGGCCTGGACGAGCGCGGCCACGACGACAGCCGCGGTCGCTCCTAAGCCGATAGTGACCGCTGTAGAGGCTCTCAAGAGCGTCTTCCCTCCTTTCCTGGATTCTTGGGTGTTTTTGCAGGTCAGAACCGCCATGGCGGTCCGCCACAACACCGCCATGCGACCGCCGGGGACCGCCATGGCACCGTCGGGATGGCGGTGCCATGGCGGTCGATGGCGGTGTTGTGGCGGTGCGCTGGCGGTGCCGCGTGGCGGTCACGAACCGGACATCGCGAAGGCGACCAGGTCGTCCAGGCGGTAGCCGCGGCCCCGTGAGTTCTTGTAGGTGCGAGGGCCTCCGAGAAGCTCCTTGAGCTTCTTTCCGCGCTCGACATCGTCGTCTTCCAGGATTCCGAGGGCGGGCGCCAAGTCCGGAGTGGTCATGAAGTCCACGCCCTTGCTGCGCATCAGATCGATGGCCTGCCGGAGCGGGGTTTCCTCCGGAAGTGCCTCCAGGCGCTTGGTGGTTTTTTCGTCCACCACATCCCAGATGAACTTGTCGTCGAAGTTGAAGCCTCGGATGAGGGTGGAGCGCCCGTTGGCGAAGAGGACCGCCTGACCCTTGATATCCGGGTCGAGGAGTGCCGGGTTGATCGGTGCGACCGTTTCGAAATAGGTGTCACCGAGAGCAACCTTGGTGGTTCCCGCCGATGCCACGTACAGGCACATCCGGTACAGGAACTGGTCCCGCACCTCGACGGGAATGGCATTCACGGAGGGGCGCTGTGTCATGAGCACCGTGGAGATGCCGGATTCCAGGGACTTGGAGACCAGTTGCCGTGTGTCCTTGGCAATCTCCTTGGCCTGGTCCTTTTCCTCGTTCGTGGCGCCGGAAGCGAAGAAGTCGGCCGCCTCGTCCACGATGAAAATGACTGGCTTGAATTTCGGTGCAGGCTGCCGGTTCCGGATGGCCTCCTTGATTTTCGCGTACCGGCTGTCCGAGCGGACATTCAGCTCCCGGACCATGTCCCAGAACACGGCCGGGTCGTCGGACGATTCGTAGCGGGTGGCGATCGGCTCGAACCGGGTCAGCCCGCAGAATTTCCCGTCGAGCAGATACAGCTCGAATTCGCCGTAGGCGATCAGCAGGCAGGTGATGAGCCCGTTGACCAGGGTCGTCTTGCCCATCTGCGTCATCCCGGCGACCAGCAGCGACGCCTTGTCGAAGGTGGGCACACCGGTCAGCCGGCCGGTCACGTCGTGGCCGAGCGGAACGCCGGCGAACGTCTCGATCTCCTGCCGGGTGGGGGCCGGGAACGGGCGGGTGAACGGGGGCTCGTGCAGCTTGAGGAGCTTGACGCGGCGTTCGGTGTCGCGGCTGCGCTCCATGGTCATGTGCAGGCGGGTGACGCCGAACATGCCCGCCACGGTGCCCAGCCGCTTCTCCACGTCCTCGTATGTGCGGCCCTTGGGGACCAGGAAGTCGTAGACCTCGCCGGTCTGCACCGGGGCGATGGTGACCTCATCGGCCCGGATCACCTGCTCGTTGCCGATGACGCCGGCCGTGCGCAGCGCCGCGGTGAGTTCCGGGTGCGCCACCACGGCCTCGGCGTCCGTCGGCTCCCCGTCCAGGGAGGCCGCGGGCGCGTCCTGCTTCAGGGCTGTCGCAGGCTGCGCCCCGCGTGCCCACAGCTGTTTGACGGCCGTGCGGATCCGCCAGGCCGCGTAGCCGAGGGCGACCAGCGCCCCGGCGGTGAGCAGCACGGTGGCCGGCCACGAGAGGCCGAGCTTGTCCTTGATGGCGGCGAGGATGCCGAATGCGATGGCCAGGCCGCCGATGGCGCCTGCCGCCTGCCCGTAGGTGTCCTCGCCTGCCTGCTGTTTCTTCCCCACACCCCTCTCCTTCTTGTGGTTTCGGTCTTCTGTGGTGGTGCTCGCCGGGTCTGCTTGCCGGGTCTGCGAAGCGCGTTGTTCGCTCGCCGGGTCACTCGCCGGGTCTGCACTCGGGTCGACTGCGTGGTGTTGGTTCCGGCCCTCACTGGTGGTGCCGGACAGGGTTGGTCAGGCGTCCGCGTCCTCGGACTCGTCCTCGCTGTCGGCGTCCTCGGAGGCCTCGGCAGGCTCGGCGGGCTCGGTGCGTACGCCCGCGGGGGTCTCCTCGTTCGACAGCAGCGCGCCCCAGGCGCGGCGCACCCGCTTCTCGCTGCCGACGAAGCCGTGGTCGCGGAAGGTGGTGACGGCCTGCCGGTAGGACAGCGGCGGGTCGTCGTGGTAGCGCAGGTGCCGCAGTACGACGTCCAGCTGGCCGTCCGTGAGCTGTTCGCCGGGCTCCGGGGTGGGCACGCCCGTGACGGCCGCGAGGTCGGCGAGCGTGACGGCGTCACGGTCGGCGTCACGCCCGGTGTGACGGACCCCGTCACGGCCGGACGCGAAACCGTCCTGACCTGCGTGACTGCCCGTGCCGCCGGTGGTGGAGGCGTCACGCCCGGCGGGCAGGGCGGGCATGTCCGGGCCAAAGGCGTCACGGTCGGCCGTGCCGGGCAGGGCGGGCGCCTCGGGGGTCCATGTGCCGAGTTCCGGCAGGCGGATCGCCGCCACCGAGGGCGGGAGAGCCTGCTCCGTGACCGTGCTCGCGGTGGCCTCGGCCTGCCCGTGCAGCTTCTCGGTCATCTTCTGCTGCGTCTTGAGCACCGACTTGCGGTAGCGGGTCTCGGCCTCGGCCACCTGCTTCTCCAGCGTGGTGGCCAGCTCCAGCAGCTCGATCCGGTGCGCGGCCTCGGCCTCCATCTCCTCCAGGCGGTCGGCGACCTCCTGGCGCTTGATGTCGATGGCCTGCTGGGTGCCGGCCGACACCTTCCGCCCCAGCGAGGGCAGAGCGATCCACCACGCGGTCTTGGTCGCGACGATGGCGATCGGGGTGAGGACGACGGCCAGGTCGAACCCGTCGGCCCGGGACAGGATCAGGTCGGCCGTGGGGATGGCCGCGTTGACGGCCGTCAGCGCCAGGCCGGCCGCCTGGACGCGGCGGACGCGAGCGCGGTTGTTGCCGGCCAGGATCTCGGTGGCCTGGAACACCACCCACAGGGCGTCCAGGGCGCCGACGGTCGGCACCGCCCACGCGCCGAACTTCGGCTGAAGGATGTCGTAGGACACGGCCACCGACAGGATGGCCACGCTCAGGGTGACCATGCCCAGGATGCCGAGCACCACCCCGCGCGGGGAGGCGTCGTACCACTGCTTCTCGCCGTTCACGGAAGTCTCCATTCTTGGTACTTGGTACGGGGTCCGGGCTGTCCGGCTCCCCTGGACCGCGCCCGGACCAGCCGCCGCACAAGGGGTGCGGGGCGGGGCCGGGCGGGTCAGGCAACCGACAGAGGTGGCGGTGTCGGCCGAGCGGGAAGAGCTCAGCGGGTGGTGCGGTTGCGCTGGCGTTTGAGGTAGGCGTCCTGCAGCCGCTCGAACGCCGACCACAGCCGCTCGCCGTCGGGGCAGCGGGCGCGGTCCGTGCAATGGGTGCAGTCGGTGCGGTGCGCCTGGTGGGCGCGGTGCGCTTGCTGGTAGCGCTGATACAGATCGTCAGGCACGCGTTGCTCGTCTTTCGTGGTGTCGGCGGTTGGGGTGAAGGTCGGCGACCTGGTACCCGGCCTCCCAGGCCGCGGTGGCCGCCACCGCGGCGGCCACCAGCAGCAGGCGGGTGAGCGGGTGCGCGGGGCCGATGGTGAGGGCGGCCCGGGCGGCGCGGTGCTGCGCTGCCCGGGCCGCGTGTATGAGGTGAGGCATCCGCTCGTCTCGTCAGCGGCGGGGCCGCTGCTGCGACTGCTTGTTGACCTCGCGGACCTTCTCGGACAGCTTCTTGCGCTCTTCGTCCGTCAGGCGGGTGATCATGCGGTCACCGCCTTCCGGACCGCGGTGGCCGGTGCGGGCGCCGCCCCGGGCGGGCAGTCGCCGCCGGTGCACGACCAGCGGCCGCACAGCGGGCAGGCGTCCTCGGCCATCACCGGCCGGTGCAGGGTCAGGACCGGCTGCCGCTGGTAGCCGGGCGCCATCTCCTGGAGCGTGCGGCGTGCCCGCCGGCCGGACGGGATCCGGGCGTCGGCCTCGCGCACCCTGCGCGCCAGCAGATCCTCGAGCCGGTGGTGTGCGGCGGCGGGGCAGGCACCGGGATGCCCAGTGCCGCACCGGCCGCCCGCGTACTCGGGGTTGGTCGCGGCCTCTGCCGTAGGGGCCGCGGTTCGTGTCATGATCGTCGTGGTCAAGGGATTCTCCTTCTGTGGTCCGTTGACCGGACAGCCCCGGGGGTCCGATCCCTGGGGCTGTCGCCCTTGCTGGCTGGCCGGACGGCCGGCCACGGCCCGTCTCCCGCCCCGATCCGGCGCTCTGGCGGGGTGGGAGACGGACCGTGGCGGAGCGTCAGGCAGCCGCGGCGTAGCCGGTTCGGGCGGGCCGGACCAGGTAGTCCGACGTCGTCCAGACGGAGCCGACCGCGTAGGGCTGGCCGTCGGCGCGGAGGGTGTCGCGGACGATGACCGCCCACCGGGCGGCCCGGCGAAGGAGCTGCGCGGCCTCTACCGGGTTGGTGATGAGGGCCAGGACCTCGAAGCGTCCGTCCGTGTTGGCGTAGATGGCGCCCGGGCGGCGGGGGCCGATCTCGTCCTGGACGCTCGGGCGGGATGCGATGCTGCGCATGTGGGTCGTCCTCTCCTGACGGGGTGACCTGCGACAGAACCCCCAGGGCGGCATCCCTGGGGGTTCGTCGCGTGAGTGCGTCCTGCGCACTCCACCGGCTACCGGGCCCGTCATGGGCACGGTCGACGATGGGCAGCGCGGGCTGCGGGGAGGCCCGGCAGAGGTGGCGGTGCCGGAGCGAGAGCAGTCACAGCCGCGCTCGCGTAAGGGGTGGGTCAGCGCGCGGGAGGCTTGGGGCGGAGCGTGTCCAGCGGGACCGGCGGGCTCTCCAGCGGAGCGTCGCCCGCGGGCAGCATCATGCGCCGCTTGTCGGCCCGCTCCACGGCAGAGGCCACCCGGCGCCACTGCTGGGTACGCGGGATGGTCGGCGCGGCCGCGGCCCGCAGCGCACTCTCGTGCTGTTCGTGTGCCAGCCGCACCGCGGCGTCGGTGTGACCCATGCGGATCTCCAGCTCACGGCCGACGGGGCAGCGGGTCCGTCCGGTCCGGCACACCCCGCACTTGCCGCGGTGCTGGTTGACGGCGTCCCGGGCTCGAGTCTGCGCGGCCAGCAGTCGTGTGCTCGGGCCAGGCACGGAGGCCACACGGTGCACCGGCGTCGGGACAGCTGCTCGGGGCTTGCTGTTCACCCTGCCGCTGCGACGTCCCATCGCAGTGGCATCTGCTTCAGCGGCCTTGTGGCCCCATTCGGTGATGTCCACGTCGATGGTGATGCGCTGCGCGCTGCCGGGGCAGCGGCGGCCACCGGCCGGCTTGTCGCCGAGGTACCGGCGCTCGCCGGTCTTCGGGGTGTCGGTGCCGTCGCGGTGCGGCCTGATCATTGAGCGGGTGAGGCGGTGCCAGGTGTCGCAGTCGGGGCAGACCGCGAGGCGGGGCTCGCCGTCGCGGAGGTTGAGGTGTTCGGGCCGCATGGTGCTGGCCTTGATGGGGGCACGTCCGTTGTGACGCATCAGGTGTCTCCCTTGCTGCTGCGTTCTCCGCCGGCCAGGGGGCGGAGCAGGTCCTGCTCCTGGCCGGCGGGCAGCGCAACGGCTGCGGGTGGCTCACCTGGCTGTGCTCCGGGGGATCTCGTGGTGCGTCACCTCGGCCACGCGTGTAAGCGGCGGTCAGCCAGACGTATGAAGTTGATCGGGAGGGGACCGAGGGTCCGGCTCCCTCATCCGGCGCCGCCCAAGGGGCGGTTCCGGGTGGGGGAGCCGGGTCCGAAGACCCGGCGGGCAGGGGGAGGGAGTCAGGCCGCGATCGGGAGGGGCGCGGCGGTCGGCGGCGTGATGCGCAGCTGCGCGGCGTGGGGGAGGAGCACGTCGACCAGGCGCTCGCGGACGCGGGCGGTGAGGGCCGGGTCGTCGGTGAGGATGTCGCGGCCCGCGTCAATGCGGGCCTGAATCTCGGCTCCGTGGAGGCGCGACAGCTGGTGGCGCTGACTGGTCGGGGCGGCCACGACGGCGGCGGCGTAGGCACGCATCTCGCGTTGGCTGCCGGCGGGCTCGTACAGGTCCAGCGGCGTACCGAACGCCACGTCCAGGTCCAGGCCGGTGAACTCGGGAAGCGGCACCTCAACCGCCTCCAGGAGCCCGAGCGTCTCGGCGTCGAAGTCCTCGGTGGCGGGGGTGCGGGTGGCGTTCATGGGTGGTGCTCCTCTCGGTGTCGGGCTCTGCGTGATCCCGGCCAGTGGCAGGTGGAGGCTCTACCGACTGACTCATGTTGTCGACATACATAACTTAGCTGATACGGTTCGGGGTATGTCAAGCGGTTCATTGAGGAAGCTATGGAAGCTAGCTATGCCGAGGGGGTCGACCTACGATGTCGCTCATGAGCAACGAGGCCGTGCAGCCATACCAGCGAATCGTTCAGGACGTACGGGACAAGATCCGCTCGGCGCGGCTGACAGCCGGCACGAAGTTGCCGAGCACTCGGGAGCTTGCCGACGAGTACGGCGTTGCGCCGGGCACCGTCCAGCGCGCGCTGGCTGAGCTGCGGACAGCCGGACTGATCTACTCCCACCAGGGGCGTGGGTCGTTCGTCACCGAGACGGCCAGCGAGTCCACCGAGGACCCGACGGCTCGCGCCCTCAAGAGACTTGAGGAGCAGGTCGCCGACCTGTCCGCACGTCTCGAAAAGATCGAAAAGGGACGCAGCGACTGACATCCTTTCCTGCGTCACGTTCTGCATGTTCGCCCCTCCGAGCCGGGTTCAACCTCGTTAGCAAAGTTGTAGGCCGAGCCACGGAGCAAGTTCTAGATCGACCGTGTATCCAGCCGCCGGATACACCGAGTGGAGACATAAAGGAGGCACCAAGTGGGCCAGCGGCCGAAGGTGTTGACGCCCGATCAGTCACCTGTGCACCGCTTCGGCTACATGCTCCGGGAGTTCCGTGAAGCGCGGCGCTACTCCCTGCGCGGCTTAGCCGAGAAGGCGTTCATGTCGCACTCCAAGCTGCAGAAATGGGAGAACGGAGAGCGGGCGCCGAAGGATCGGGCGGAGGTCGAACTGGTCGACTCGTTACTCCAGGCCGGCGGCGTCCTGGTCGACCTCTGGGAGCGCATCAATCCGCCTGTATCCGCCCCGGGGCGTGTATCCGTTTCGGCCCCCCATGTATCCGAAGCGTCGATCGGGCTGGCCATGGCTGGTGCCCAGCAGGCAGCGTCTGATCATGAGGGGACCTTTGTCCCTGCTCGTCTACGGGATGGATCGGTGGTTTTCGTGGCGCTCGATCGACGCTCGATGCTGCGTGGTGGGGTGGGCATCGGTGCTGCGGCCGCATTCGGCATGGGCACGCCGGCGGTCGCGGACACAGAAGTCGTGCAGGGCCTTAAACAGCCCGCACGGTCCGCAGCCGCCTACAACGGCACGCCCATCGAGCACTTCAAGCGCGCTCGCCGACTGCTGATCGACAACGACAACCTGCTCGGGCCGGGGCACGCCGTCAAGACCGTGCGCGAGCACATTGAGCACATCAAGCACCTGCGCCGCGACGCCAAGGGCGTCGACCGTCAGGCCCTGATGGAACTCCAGACCCAGTACGCGGAATTCGCCTCCTGGCTCTACCAGGACCTCGGTGACTTCGACCGCGCGGAATTCTGGCTCGACCGCGCCTTCCAGTGGAGCCACACCGTCGGCGACAGCGACCTGACCTCCTACGTCATGGCTCGCAAGGCGCAGCTCGCCGGAGAGAAGCGGGACCTTGTCGACGTCGTCGACCTGGCCGAGGCAGCGCAGCGCATGGCCCGGCCTCGCAGTCGTCTCGCCGCGGTGGCCCGAACCTACGAGTCGTACGGCCACGCGCTGCGAGGCGAGTCCACCGACAGCGAGCGCGCCATCGATGACGTCCGCAACGCTCTCGACCGCGTCTCCAGTGACACAACCCCGTGGGGCGTGTGGCTGAACGAGCAGTACGTCGACGTTCATCGCGCGCAGGGCCTGGAGGTTCTCGGCAAGCACACCGAAGCTGCGGAGGTCTTCACCGACGCCATCAAGGCCCTGCCAGAGGGCTACCACCGGGACCGGGGCGTTTACCTGGCCCGCGCGGCGGTTGCCCACGCTGGCGCCGGTTCGCCGGAGGAGGCCGCCACCGTCGGCCTCCAAGCCCTGACGGTTGCAAACGACACTGGCTCCGGCCGGATCATGCGCGAACTCGTTCGCCTCGACAGGGCGCTGGTCCCGTGGCAGCGCCAGCCCGAGGTGTCCGACTTCCGTGAGAACTTCGACGCCGTCCTCGCCCACGAGGCCTAAGAGAAACGGATCACAACACCGATGACCACGCGCCCGTACGTCATCCTCTCCGCCGCCATGTCAGTCGACGGATACCTGGACGACACCAGCCCCGATCGGCTGCTTCTGTCCAACGAGCCCGACTTTGACCGCGTCGACCAGGTCCGCGCGGAGTCCGACGCCATCCTGATCGGCGCGAATACGATGCGCCGGGACAATCCCCGCCTGCTGGTGAATAGTGAGGAGCGGCGCACGCGGCGCATCGCCGACGGCAAGCCCGAGTACCCGCTGAAGGTCACCGTCACCGCGAGCGGCGATCTGTCCGCCGACCTCAAGTTCTGGCACCACGGCGGCCAGAAGTTGGTGCTCACCGTGGACAGCGCCGAGGAGAAGGTGCGTGCCACCCTGGGCGACTTCGCCGACGTTGTCAGCGTCGGCCCCGAGCTTGATTGGGGCCTGGTCCTCGATGAGCTGGGTCGTCGCGGTGTCGAACGGCTAATGGTGGAGGGTGGCGGCACCATTCACACTCAGCTCATGGCGCAGAACCTGGCCGACGAAGTACACCTGGCCATCGCCCCGTTGCTCGTGGGGCAGCCCGAGGCAGCCCGGTTCTTGGGCGCCGCCGACTACCCGGGCGGTTCGACGGCCCGGATGAAGGTGCTGGAGGTCAGGGCAATCGGCGACGTCGTCTTCGTTCGTTACGCACCGAAGGGACGTTCTACCGAGAACTAGTGTCCTGCGCCGTAAATCACGCGGGTAAGTTGCTACCTGTTTGGCGGGTTGATTTTGCTGAGGTAGTCGGCGAGAGATTTCAGAATCTCGTCGGCGGTCTTGACCCAGGTGAAGGGTCGCGGGTTCTCGTTCCAGGTGTCGATCCACGCCTTGATGTCGTCCTCGAGGGCCTTGACGGAGGTGTGCACGCCGCGGCGGATGAGCTTGTCGGTCAGCAGGCCGAACCAGCGCTCCACCTGGTTGATCCAGGAGGAGCCGGTCGGGGTGAAGTGGACGTGGAAGCGCGGGTGCCGGCCCAGCCAGGTTCTGATCTCGGCGGTGTTGTGGGTGGCGTAGTTGTCGCACACCAGGTGCACGTCGAGTTCACGCGGTACTGCCTTGTCTATCGCCACCAGGAACTTCTTGAACTCGATGGCCCGGTGGCGGCGGTGGATCTGGCTGATGACGGTGCCGTCGGCGATGTTGAACGCGGCGAACAGGCTGGTGATGCCGTGCCGCAGGTAGTCGTGGGTGCGGCGTTCGGGCATGCCCGGCATCATCGGCAGCACCGGCTGCGAGCGGTCCAGCGCCTGAATCTGGCTCTTCTCATCGACACAGAGCACCACCGCCCTCTCGGGCGGGTTGTGGTAGAGCCCGACCACGTCCACGACCTTGTCGACGAACTGCGGGTCGGTGGACAGCTTGAAGGAGTCCTGCAGGTGCGGCTTGAGGTCGAACTTCTTCCAGATCCGTCCGATGGTCGATTTCGACAGCCCCGTGCGGGCGGCCATCGAGGCCCGCGACCAGTGCGTGTCCTGGCCCGGGCTGGACTCCAGCGTCGCGGCGAGCACGTCCTCGACCTGATCGAGCAGGATCGACGGGGGCCGGCCCGGCCGTGGCTCGTCGACCAGCCCGTCCAGGCGCCTGGCGATGAACCGGGCCCGCCAGCGGTCCACGGTCGACTCGTCGACCCCGAGATCGGCGGCGGCCTGCCGGTTCGTCCCGCCCTCCGCGCAGCGCAGCACGATCTTCGCCCGCAGCGCGAGGTACTGCGCGGTCTTCGCTCGCCTCGCCCAGCGCACCAGCTGGTCCCGCTCGTCCTTGCTCAGGACCAGCTCCGCCTTCGGCCTGCCGATCCGGCCCGCGTCCCGCAGCCCGGCCAACCCCTCGGCCGCGAACTTCCGGCGCCACTTGCCCACCGTCTTGGCCTGAACGCCAACGAGCCGCCCCACGGCAGCATTCGACATCCCGTCAGCGCACGCCAGAATGATCCGGGCCCGCTCAACMRCWCKCCGGTCCSGCRRCCCSGCSCGGCGCACCARCTCGRYRCGCTCGTCSTCRGAMARMRYGATCKMYACWGCAGMRGGSCCTSGATGCGWCACCYGAAAAGAAGGTAGCAACTWACCCKCRKRATTTMYGGCGCASSACACTAGTAGGGCTTGGTTACCTTGGATGAGTAGCGGTGTGTCGTCTCTCGGAGGTGAGGGCCATGACACCGCAGGAGCTCACGGAGGCCCAGCAGCGGCTGGAGGTGTTCACCGCCGAGGTGTTCGGCTCGTTCGGCCGGACCGACCAGCGGCGGTGGGGCGAGCGGTATGTCCGCGGGCTGCTGGGGGCGGGACGACGCAAGTCGATGGAGCCGATGGCCGCCCGGCTGGGGGTGGACCGGCAGGGGCTGCAGCAGTTCCTGGCCGACTCCCCCTGGTCGCACCAGATGGTGCTGGCCGAACTGGCCTGGAAGATGGAGCCGGTCATCCGCCCGGCCGCCTGGGTGATCGACGACGTGTCCTTTCCCAAGGACGGTCACGCCTCCCCGGGGGTGGCCGCCCAGTACTGCGGGGCGCTGGGCAAGACCGCCAACTGCCAGGTCGCCCCGAGCGTGCACCTGGTCACCGACGCCGCCTCCTGCCCGGTGAACTGGCGGTTGTTCCTGCCCGAGGAGTGGGACCCGACGCGGGCCGCCGAGCCCGACCAGGCCGCCCGGCGGCGACTGCGGGCCCGCATCCCCGGCGATGTCGGACACGTGCCGAAGTGGCAGCTGGCCGTCGACATGGTCGACGAGCTGCGCTGCTGGGGGCTGGACCCGCCGCTGATCGTGGCCGACGAGGGCTACGGCCAGGACGGGGCCTTCCGCCTGGCGCTGGAGGAGCGCGGCATCTGCTACGTGGTGGGGGTGCGCTCGGACACCGCGGTGCTGCCCGAGACCGCGGTGCGCACCGCCCCGGCCTGGTCGGGCACCGGCCGCAAGCCCGTCCCGCGCTACCGCGACAAGCCCACCTCGGTACGGGAGTTGGTCTTGGGCGGCGGACGCGGCGCGCTGCACCGGGTGACCTGGCGGCAGGGCTCCAAGGGGCCGCTGCACTCGCGGTTCGCCGCGCTGCGGGTGCGCCCGGCGGGCCGGCGGATCCGGCAGGCCCACCCGGGCGAGGACCTGCCGGTGTGCTGGCTGCTGGCCGAGTGGCCGGCCGGCGAGAAGGAGCCGGCCAAGTACTGGCTGTCCACCCTGCCCGCCCACGTTCCCCTGCGGCGCCTGGTGCGGCTGGCGAAGATCCGCTGGCGGGTCGAGCACGACTACCGGGAGCTGAAGACCGCCCTGGGGCTGGGCCACTTCGAGGGACGTACCTACCAGGGCTTTCTGCGGCATCTCAGCCTGGCCTCGGTGGCGCAGGCGTTCTGCACCCTGGAGCGGCTGTGCCCGCCAGCATCGGCCACGGTCTGACGACCTACCAGGTCGTGGCCGGGCTGCAGTTCCTGCTGGCCTGCTGGGCCGGGACGTGCCCGACCTGCCGAAGATCCCTGAAGCCGACCCGACATGCCGAACCCGTCCCAACCTAACCAAGCCCTACTAGTGCCGCATCAGGCAACGTTCGCCCTGTAGTGAGGCCCCGCCTGTCGAGGGCTTCGGCCGCTGGCGATAATCAACCGGTGAGTGCCATCGATCGCCCTATGCCGCCCCTGAACGCCGACGAGCGCACGACGCTGGAAAGCTGGCTCGACTTTCACCGCACCACACTGGCCATGAAGTGCGAGGGGCTGGACGATGAGCAGGCCGCTGCGGCGTCCGTGCCGCCGTCCGGCTTCACGCTGACCGGCCTCGTCCAGCACATGGCGGAGGTTGAGCGGAATTGGTTCCGCCGTGTGTTCGCCGGAGAACAGGCTCCGCCCATCTACGACCCGCAGGCCGACCCGGATGCCCCCGACGGTGGGTTCGATGTGGCTGAGGGCGCCACTCTGAGCGACGCCCTCGCCACCTGGCACGCGGAGATCGCCCGCGCCCGTGAGAACTGCGCCGAGCATGCTCTGACCGATACGGGGCGCTTCATGGAGCAGGACGTCAACCTTCGCTGGATCTACGTCCACATGATCGAGGAGTACGCCCGCCACAACGGCCACGCCGACCTGGTCCGGGAACGCATCGATGGCGCCACCGGCGTGTAGCGCCGGATCAGGCAGCGTTGGCCCTGCCGACGACAGCGCGTAGGCGCTGGTCGTCGGCGTGGCGGTTTCGCCAGATGATGTAGCGGCGGATCATACTGCCCTGTTCCTTGTGGCTGGCGTGGTCGGTGCCGTCGAGGGTGAAGTAGCGCAGCGCGGTGAACTGGGCCTCGATGCGATTGAGCCAGGAGCTGTTGGTGGGGGTGTAGGCGATTTCGACGTTGTTTGCCGCGGCCCAGGTGCCGACGCGTTGGCACTTCTTGGTGGTCAGATGCGGGGAGAAGTTGTCGCAGACGATCGCGATACGGACCTGGGGCGGGTAGAGGCTGCGCAGGTAGCGGCAGAATTCCAGGAACTGGGTGCGCTTCTTGACCGGCTTGATGTGGCCGTAGAGCTTGTCCTTGGCCAGGTCCAGGGCGGCGAACAGGTGCCGTACTCCGCCGTAGCGGTTGTAGGTCGCCCGCCGCCTGCGGCGAGGTTCGCGGTCGGGGTCCTTGTACTTGCCACCGCGTTCGGTCCACTGCCGGCCCGGGTGGGGCATCAGGTTGAGCGGCCCGAACTCGTCCATGCAGAAGACGACTTCGGGCTCGCCCTCCTCGGGTATGACCTCGGCGTCGGCGATCGCGTAGAGGTGCTCGACGCGGGCCTTCTTCGCCGCGTAGTCAGGGTCCTTGGAGGTCTTCCAGGTCTTCAGGTGTTGAAAGGAGACGCCCTCCTCGCGGAGCAGGATGCGCAGGCCCTCGTGGCTGATGTCGTCGACCACCCCCTCGGCGACCAGGAAGTCCGCCAGCTTGGTCAGGCTCCACGTCGAAAACGGCAGGTCGTGCTCGGCCGGCCTGGACTTCGCGATCTTCTTGATCTCGCGCCGCTCAGGCAGGGTGAACGTCTTAGGCCGACCGCCCTTGTACTTCGGATACAGGGAGTCGAAGCCGTCGGCGTTGAAATTGTGGATCACATCCCGGACCCGATCCGCGCTCGTGAACGTCACCTCGGCAATCTTCGCCACGGGCATACCCTGCGCGGACAGCAGCACCATCTGAGCGCGCCGCCAGGTCACCACCGACCCCGTGCCCCTGCGGATAATCCGCAACAGGCGCTGCCCCTCGTCGTCATCGATCTCACGGACACGTACTCGTTCTGCCACCCGGACAGCCTGGCGACACCGCGCCGTCCGGACCAGCATCCGAACGGCGCGTCACGTCACTACGGGGCAAAGGTTGTCTGATGCGGCACTAGAACTGACGACACGCCGTCAACTCCACCTGAAGAAGTGCAGAACTATGTATAGTTCTGGATCGCGTAAGGAGAGGGGGATCAGTGTCTGAGCTACTCAACGCAGTCGATGCTCTGCTCGCGCGGCCGGACGCCATGCCGCCGCCGGACGTCCGGGCTCGGCTGAGGAAAGCCGACGGGTTGACGCAAGAAGAAGTCGCCGAAGTCTTCGGTGTCACCCGCGTGGCCTTCCATCGCTGGGAGACGGGCTTGGCCAAACCTCGCCGACGTCACCTCGAGGCTTACGTTCGTCTGCTGACCGGCTGGGCGGCAAAGCATCCAGAGGCAGCACAGGCTTCGGAAGCAGAACGACAGGCTGGATAAGGAGACTGATGCCAACCGGTCCGTAAACGCCGAAGCGGCCCCGTCGCCACAACGGGACCGCTTCTTAGCGATCGACTCGCAACCCTTCCAAAAGCTCGAGTCGTGAGCAGCGAGGTGACCTCGTCTGCCGGGTGATGCCCGTGGACCCTAGAGCCCGCGTGGTCACCTATACCCAGGATATGCGCGGCTTCGCGCGCATCGCCACTATCCCGGGTCGGCAGTTACGTCACACTCGCTGATCACGACTCCCCTACTTGGGGAGATGTCCTCCTTTGCACAGCCCACATCACCCGCCCGCCGGCCCTGCTGGCGAGGACTTCGGGTCCACCTACCTAGAACGCGCCTGGGAGCCACCGGAAGAGGTCATCCTGAGGCGAGAGCTGGTGCGCACACCCACGCTGCAGCCAGAAGATCTCGGCGTCCTGGCGGAGCTGCTGCTCCGTGACCCGCGCCTGCCGTCGACCATGGAAGCCATCCGCGCCGACCTCCAGGCGCGCGGCTGGAAGATGGGCAAGGACCGCTACAACGCCATCGCGGCGCGCCTGACGAAGGCCGGCCACCTCGCCCGCCTCTCGGTCTACGACGACACCACGCAGCGCCCTACCTGGGTCACTCGGGTCTACCGGAACCCCGCGAACAACGAGCAGTACGTCGATCTCGGCATCGCCGCATCAGCACAGGTCAGCACCGAAATGCGGGAAACCCGCGATCCAGCCGACGCCCCCGACTCCGAACAGCAGGAAACCCGCGTTTCGCCTGGTCAGAGCCGGACCGCGGAAAACCCGCGGTCCGGAGCCGGATCGCGGAAAACCCGCGATCTGAAAACCCGCGTTTCGCCTGGTCAGCGCCGAAATGCGGAAAACCCGCGATCCGCTCCGCACCCCCCACACCCCCCGGGGGAGGAGGATTCCTCCTCCCCTACCCCTCCCACGCGCACCACGGGGTCGCTCCCGTCACAGAGGGAGGAGGCGGAGTTCTCCTTGGAGGAGCTCTCGGCGGCCCGGGAGTTTCTGCAGCGGATGGAGCGCTGGCAGGCGGGCGCGGCCACGGCTCGCCGGGTGGCGCCGAAGCTGCTGGCCACGATGCGCGAGCAGGGCTGGCCGTCCCTGGTCGGCATGACTGCTCAGGACCGCGCGCTGCTGGAGGCCGATCTCCTGCGGAACACCGGCGGCGCCAAGTCCTGGGTCAAGTGCCTGCCCGGTTGGGTGCAGGACCTGCGCCGCTACGCGCTGGTGCGCCCGCAGCCCGCCCCCGCGCCGGGCGGCAGCCCGCGGCCGGCGGCAACGCGTGCCGTCATCGCGGCCTGCCCCGCATGCGACGAGTACGGCTGGCTCCTGGACGACGACGACAGCGGCCCGCAGCGCCGCTGCCCGCACCCCGGCATCACCCGCAGCCAAGTGGAGGCGGCTCAGTGACCACCCAGACCCTCGACCAGGAGCAGCAGGAGCAGGGGCAGGCCGTGTCGGTGGACGCGGAGCGCCGCGCGCTGGGCGCCTGCCTGCTGGCCACCCCCTCCTACGACCCGGTGGCCGACGTGGCCCGGGCCGTGCGCGAGGGCGACTGGCACGAACCCGCGCACGAGCTGGTCTGGTCGGCCGTGCAGCGGCTGCACGGGGCCAGTCGGCCGACCGGCGTACCGGCGGTGGAGGCGGAGCTGCGCCGCACCGGCGACCTGGAGCGCACCGGCGGCGTGGTCGGCCTGTCCCGGCTCGCGAGCGAGGCGTGTTCGGCGGCCGAGGCCGGCCACTACGCCGACCTGGTGCACGGCTACGCCCAGGTGCGCCGCTACCAGGCCGCGCTGGTGCGCGGGATGCAGGGTGCCCGCCTGGCCGACCCCCTGTCCGTGCCGGAGAGCATCGCGGCCCATCAGGCGGAGCTGGAGTACCTCGCCGCCGACGGCCAGGCCGACGATGACGACTTCGGCCGGTTCGGCGACCACTTGGACGCCCACCTGGACGGCCTGGCGGTGTCTCTCCCGGCGGCCGCCGTTACCGGCTTCAGTGATCTGGACGCCCTGATGAAGCTGATGCCCGGGCAGCTGATCGTGGTCGCCGCCCGGCCGGCCATGGGCAAGTCCGCGTTCGCGCTCGGCGTGGCCACCGCCAACGCCCGCACCGGGGCCCCCACCCTGGTGCACAGCCTGGAGATGGGGAGGGCCGAGGTCAGCAACCGCATCCTGTCCGCCCGGGCCCGGGTGGCGTTCCACCACATCCGCGACGGCGTCGACGGCCTGACCCAGGACGACTGGGACCGCCTGGACCGGCACACCCCCGAACTGCGGGGCCTGCCGCTGTGGATGGACTACTCCGCTCGCCTCAGCCCCGCCCGGATCCGCTCCCGGATCAAGACCATCCTCCGGGAGACCGGCCGGGCGCCGCTGGTGGTGGTGGACTATCTCCAGCTGATGCAGACCGATCAGCGTTCCGCCCGGCAGTCGCCGTATGAGCGGGTCACCGAGATCAGCCGCGAACTGAAGATCCTCGCCGCCGACACCGGCGCCGTGCTCATCGCCCTGGCCCAGCTCAACCGCGGCCCCGAGCAGCGGCAGGACAAGCGGCCGGCGGTCAGCGACCTGCGCGACTCCGGCGCCCTGGAGCAGGACGCCGACGCGATCCTCCTGCTGCACCGCGAGGACTACTACGAGCCGGAGTCCGAGCGGGCCGGGGAGACCGATCTGATCGTGGCCAAGCACCGCAACGGGCCCACCGCCACGGTGACGGTGGCGCACCAGTTCCACTACAGCCGCCTGCGCGACATGTCCGCCGCCGAAGAACCCGCCCCCTGACCGCCCTGGACGCCGCCGTGCGGCGCGTTCCACCCGACGCCGGGCAACTGCCCGGCGCCGGGCAAACTACCCCGGCCCGGCCGGGAACGCCGCACAGCGGCCCCCACAGCCGATCATGAACGGAGAGCCCCGATGGGCATCGTCGGAGACGGCTTCGAGCGGGCCGTGCAGCAGGCGTTCACCCGCCCCCTCCCCAAGTCCGCCGGCGCGCAGATGCGCTACCTGGTCAAGCAGCTCAAGGGCACCAGGGCCGTCGCCCAGATGCTGCGGATCTCCCAGCGCACCGTCAAGCGGTACGTAAAAGACCAGATCCGCCGGCCCCGCCCGGACCTCGCCCGGCGCCTGGAGGACGCGGTGCGCGCCCGCTGGCAGCCCCGCATCCGCATCCGCGAGCGCGCCCGCCGCCAGGCGGCCACCCGCACCGGCCTGGTCGCCGACACCCGGGCCCGCTTCGGCTTCACCGCCGCACCCGACACCACCGACGACGCCCGCATCCGCCACCTCACCCTCGCCCCCGCAGCACGCGGCCCGCCTCTTCGACGCCCAGCAGGCTGGCGCCAGCGACGCCCGACTCCAGGAGATCGCAGCCGAAGCGCTCAAGGAGGTCTACTTCCAGGACGGCGGCCGCCGCGCCGGAAGCCTGGAAGAGGTCCGGTTCACGGACATCGAGCACCTCGAGTTCGACCTGTAGCGGCAGTCCCAGGGGCTGTGGGCGTTGGAGAAGCGTATCGATCGCGTGCAGGGCGTCAGGGGCGGCGGGCGAGGACGTCGTCGATGCGGGAGGCGTCGGCGACCCAGGTTGCGGCGACCGGCGCTATGAAGCCGAGCACGGTCTGGATGTCGTCCCGGCGTGCTTCGAGCGGCAGGTGCCAGATGCCCTCGTGGTGGGCGATGCGGTTGCGGAACTTGTGCAGCCGCTTGACCGGGTCTTCCACCGTGTTCAGGGCACGGTTGGGGGCATGGGGGAAGGCACCCGCGAGATCGGGCCACAGGCTGGTCTTGTACTGGCGGGCCAGCAGGAAGCGCCAAAAGCCGAAGCTCAGCTCCGCAATGATCTTCCCGCGCGGGATGATTACGCCGCCCCGCCCAGCGCGCTCTTGGGCCTGGGTGATGTCGCTGCGGGCCTTGCCGCTGAGTGGAACCTGCCTGTCGGCGTACCACTCGGTGGTGCGGCCCCGACGCTGCTGGCGGGCAACGAGCCGCGCGTCCAGCGCGTTGCGCAGCATGATCTCCAGGTGCCCGAGCGATTCGAAGAACGCCGCGGCGAGGTCGCTGTTCCACTGGTACAGCGCGAGCGCGGCGGTGGTGTCGCCAGTGCATGCGGTCAAGTAGGGGTTCAGCCGGTCGGGGCTGATCAGCTCGATGACGGCCTTGTCGTCGGGCGGCTCGATGCTGGTGGGCGACGTGCTGTGCATGGTGGGGCAAATCGTAGGTACACTGGGCGGCGAAGACCCTGGAATCGTCCCTGGTAGCCCTCGAAAGTGGGCAGGCCATACCCCAGGGTTCAGACCTCAGACAAGGGCCGCCCGGGAAACCGGGCGGCCCTTGTGCGTGCCGGGCGAGGCCGACTCAGGTCTCGGAGACGTCTCCGTGCGCGTCTCGCTCCAGGCGGCGGAACAGCAGCTCCGCGCGGATGAGCACGGCGACGCCGGTGACCGTGGCAGCGAGCATGACCAGCCAGGCAGCGGCCTGCCACGTCGCTTCGGTGCGCAGAACGTACGGCGTGAGCACCGCCATCACGACGGCGAGCACACTGATCGCGGCCAGCCAGACAAGTCTCATCACATTCTCCTTCGGGGCGTCGTCAGGACGGGTCCGCCGGAGCCTTCTTCGGGCGCAGGGTGTCGAATAGCCGCGGGGACAGGCTCGGCGGCAGGAGCCACAGGCCGACGATGCCGATGGTCGTGACCATCACGGTGAGCACCACGAAGACGACGTCCCGGCTCGCGGAGTCGAAGAAGCCGGCCATCAGGGACAGGGCGACGACGAAGATCATCATGAACCGCCAGTGCTCGCGGTCCAAGAGGAACGGACGGGTCTCGGTGCTCCACCACCAGGACGTGCTGGAGATCGTGGTGAAGCTGAACGCGGCGAGTGGGACGACGATCGGCAGCCAGAAGCACAGGTCGTCGGCGGGCAGCTGCTGGCCCCAGCGGTCGCCCTTGTGGTGCAGGAACCACAGGTACAGCGGGATGCTCACGAGCGCGTACAGCCACAGCACCACCCGCATCGTCCAGTCGACCGGGCCGGTCTTCCCCTTCGCCATGGTCACGACGGTAGTGACCAGCGTCTCGAGCCGGTCCGCGTTCGTGAGAGCCGGCCACCAATCCGGTCAGAACAACCGACCCGACACCCCTCGAGCACATTCTGTACGCAATTCGTACGGTAAAAGTACGCGATTCGTACGCTTCATGGGGTAGGGTGCTGGTTGGCAGGAGGTGTTCCACGTCCGAGTTGTTCGACGCGGTCGACGCACTGCTCGCGTCCCGCGCCACGCTGCCGCCACCGGYGGAGCGCAAGCGGCTGCGTGCCGCRCACGGCCTGACGATCGACGAAGTGGCCACCGCRCTGAAGGTGCGCCGGGCCACGGTGTCCGGCTGGGAGTCCGGCAARACCGAGCCCCGCCCGCCGGAGCGCRACGCCTACGCCCGGCTGCTGGACAAGCTCGCGGAGCTCTACCCCGCCGACCCGCCCGCGCCCGCCCAGGACGCTGCGGTGCCGGCCGCGTCCACCGCCGCGCCCGCCCCGGCGAAATCGCAGACTCTCTCCCCAGGCCCGGCATCCGACGCTGCGGACACGACCGCACACGAAAACACCCAGACCAGCACCGCCCCCGTCGCCGCTGCTCCGACGGCCGCGCCGCGTCCGGCGCGCACCACCAGGCCGACGTCGTCGACGTCGCGCCGTCCGGGCGCGAAGCAGGCGGCCCCGGCCGGCGCTCCCGCGGGCGGCGCCGACGCGCGCTTCGAGAACGGGCCGCTGGCGGTCGTCGACGTCGAAGACGGCAAGGTGCTGGCGTACTGCACCGGCGGCCTGGTCCTGGACGTGCCCGCCAAGAGCATCCCGGCCCTGGTCGACTGGACGCTGCGCGAGGCGAAGCTCGGTCAGCCCAAGCTGTCCGGCCCGGGCAAAAACGCCGACCCGCTGCTCGTGCTCACCGAGGCCGCGCTGGAACGCTATGGCCTGCCGGCCGCCCTCGCGGAGGAGGAGCGACTCGCCGGGCGCATCCCGGAGGGCCACAAGGTCATCAAGCAGCTGGTCCGCGCGGAGTGGAAGCTGACCAAGCGCGGGTTCGGCCCGTGGGCGCGGATCTACCGCCCCGCGCAGGGTTCGGAGCGGGCCTGCGTGCAGCTGTGCATCCCGTCGTGGAACGCGCTGGACACCCGGCACTGGGGTGAGGCCGGGCAGCTGCCGCCGGCCGAACTCGCCCGCGTGCTGGGCGTGTACGCGTCCCGGTTGATGACGCCGCGCGGTTCCACCGCCGTCACCGGCCTGGAGCTGATGACCGCGCTGCACCCGCCGACCCGGGCCTCCGAGCCCGACGCCGACGGCAAGCGGCACTCCGAGCGCAACCCCGGCAGCCTGGGCAAGGACCCGGTGGACTGCGCGCCGTGCGAGGCCCCGGACGGGCACCCGCTGCTCAACGCCCTGGACCTTCCCCGCTTCCATGTCCGCGGCCCGGCGGAGAAGCTGTTCGAGGAGGCGTACGACTGGGCACGCCCGATGACCGACGCCGAATGCATGCGCCGCCACCTGGTCGGCATCGACGTGAACATGGCCTTCGCGGCCGGCGCCAACGGCCTGGTCGTCGGCCTCGGTGCGCCCACGCAGGTCAAGGCGCCGGTGTTCGACCCGAAGCTGCCCGGCTCGTGGCTGGTGGACCTCTCGCACGTCGACCTGTCCCGGGTGAAGGTCGGCAAGGACAAGTGGGCGGAGCTGGACGGCTCGCTGCTGCCCAGCCCGTTCACGCCGAAGGGCGACCGTCCCGAGGGGCCGGCCTGGTACGCGACACCCACCGTGGCGTACGCGGTGGAGCTGGGCTACGAGGTGCGCCCGATCGAGGCCTGGGTGCGCTACGAGAACGGCCGCTACCTGGACGGCTGGTACCAGCGGCTGCGCGATGCCTACCTGGCCACAATGGCCGACCTTGGCGTCGACGCCAACCTGCCGCCGGCCGACTTCCTCACCGCGATGGACGACTACAAGAGCCGCGACCCGGAGCTGGCGATCGTCGTCTCGGCGATCAAGGCGACGGTCAAGGGCGGCCTGGGCAAGCTGCGCGAGCGCCCGCGCGGGGAGGGCTGGCGGCCCGGCGAGCCGTGGCGTGCCCTGTCCCGGCCCACCTGGCGGCCGGACATCCGCGCGGCGGTCATCTCCCGCACCCGGATCAACCTGCACCGCAAGATCGTCAAGCACGCGGCGTTCACCGGCCAGTACCCGGTGGCGATCCTGTCCGACTGCGTCGTGTACGCGGCCGATGGGCCCTCGCCGCTGGACTTCCTGCCCTACCGGGACGGCAGGCCGCTGCCGGGCGGCTTCAAGCTCGGCCTCAACCCGGGCCTGGTCAAGCACGAGGGCACCCAGAGCGTGCTGTGGGGCGAGGGGGTCCGCGAGCGGTTCGAGGCGCCGGAGCTGAACCTCGCCCGGTACATCAAGGACGGCACCGTCACCGACGTCGATAACGGAGAGTAGGAGTAGGCGATGAGCCTGTTCGGGGACGGCCTGGACGCCGCGGTGCACAAGGCGTTCACCCGCCCGGTACCCAAGAGCGCGCCCGCGCAGATGCGGTACCTGGTCAAGCAGCTCAAGGGCACCAAGGCGGTCGCCCAGCTGCTGCGGATCTCCCAGCGCACCGTGGAGCGGTACGTGAAGGACCAGATCAAAAAGCCCCGCCCAGAGCTTGCCGCGCGGATGGAGCGCGAGGTGAAGAAGCGGTGGCAGCCGCAGATCCGGGCGAAGGCCAAGGCGAAGGCGGCGAGCACGGGCGGCATCGTCATCGACGCCCGTGCCCGCATGGGCTACACCGCGCCGATCGGGTCGACGGACCAGGACCGCATCCGGCACCTGACCGTGACCCTGCCGCCGCAGTACGCGGCCCGCTTCTTCGAGGCCCAGGAGGCCGGGGCCAGCGACGCCCGACTGCAGGAGATCGCGGCCGAAGCGCTCAAGGAGGTGTACTTCCAGGACGGCGGCCGCCGCGCCGGAAGCCTGGAGGAGGTCCGGTTCACGGACATCGAGCACCTGGAGTTCGACCTCTAGCAGCCGCGCCCCGAGCAGCCGCGTGCCCCGGACCGATGCGGTCCGGGGCACGCTCGAGTATCCGCGCGGGGGCGGATGTTCATGTGTGGTCGGGTAGCCGGGTCACGTTGCCGTGACCCGGCTACCCGACCTCAACAGCGCTCTGGCGGCGGCCCGCAGCTGCTCGCCGTCTCGGCACCGGGCACCATCTACGACCCGGACACCGACGACGTGGTCCAGGCCGAGCTCGGCGCCGAAGCCGCGGCCGCCGCCCGGGAAGCCGAGCTGCGCGAAGCCACACGGATCGCGGCCCGCGCCGATGAGTTCCAGGCGCTGCGCGAGCTGGGCACGCTGGAGCAGACCGAGCCCCGCGAAGGCGACGAGGCCGTGCGTGGCGAACTCACCCGCCGCGCGGGCGGGTACGTCCAGGCCGATGTCGACGCCTGGCTCGCCCACGCCCTGGCCGCGCACCTTGGGTACTACCGCGACCCGGCCGCCCGCGAGGCTGCCGCCAGCCTTCTCACGTCGTCGATCCTCGCGCACGTTGCGCTGCTCGCCGAACTCGCCCGCCTGGTTCCCGGTGTCGGCGTCGACCAGCTGGCGTTCGCGGCCGGGCTCGCCACCACCGAGCCCGAAGCCGCCGGTGCACTCGCCGTGTTCCTCGCCCGCGCCCGGTCGTAGCGCAGTATTCGCACGGCCCACTCCGGCACGCGGCCAGCCTCAGCCCGTGATCACCGTCGGTGACTGTCACGCTCACTCGTGTCACGCACACCGATCCGGTTGTCACACTGGACTGTCACGCTGGCGATCCGGTCCGGAGCCATGGGCCCGACCCCCGGATTTGGGCCACCTCGCCGATCAGCGTGACAACCCTCCCAGGCCGACTACAGTCCGCGTTCGAATCTGGCGGTCCCCTCGCCCGCCTGAACAGTCCGCCGATCTGTGTCATCAGGACCCAGGGACCAGGTCCCTGGGCCCTGGTCCCTGGGTCCTGAGACCGGTGTTTTCCCTGGTGGCCACCGAACGGGGCCGGAAGCTGGGTCCGGGGTCCGCACCCTCGTACGAGCCGGTTCGTCCGGAGTGGTCCCCAGGGCCCGGAGCGGCCGATACCGTTGGAGCAGACGCCAGTTCTGCCACTTGGAGCCTTCGATGAGCGAACAGCCGGCCACCGCCGACCATACCCGGCAGCAGCTGGAGCCCGCGGCCGCCGACGCGGTCCGCGCCTACGCGGCCGCGGAGCGCGCCAAGACGGACGCCCTCGCCTCGGTGCTGGAGGACATCGCCGAACACGGCTACCCCTCGCCCGAGTCAGGTGTGCCGTGGGAGACGGCCCGGGATACCCACCTCGCCCGCCTCGCGGACGAGCAGCCCCGTGTCGCCTGACCACGGCGCGCGCCGCTCGCGCGTCATCATGGTGGAGCCTGCGCTCACCCAGCTGGCGAAGCTCACGGCGAGCGAGACGCATCGGCTGGACCGCGCGATCGTTGCCATCAGCGTCAACCCGGAGCTGGGCACCGAGGTGCCCGGAACGCTGCTGCGCGACTACGCGGACGAGATCGACGGGGTCCGCGTCATCTACTACGTGACCGCCTTGCGGACGATCACGATCGTGTCGTACGTCGAAGCCTGATCACACAGCAGCGCCCCGGATCCGACCGAACCCGGGGCGCTGCTGTGTCTGCTGCACGGGGCAGCAAGGCGGGCGTGTGAGGTCGGTGGGTGGTGCTGTTCGGTGACTGGGGCTGCTGCTCTGGGGGCTGGAGAGCGATGACACTCGAAGGCTGGCCCCGGACGGCACACGGTGCTCGTGCACCAGATTGTCTGGGGTGGGGCGAATGCCGGGCCGTCAGGAGGGCACTATCTGGCTTCTGCGCTTCCCTTGGGAGCGGGGCGTCTTTTCTCCCACGCGACGCGGTTCGATGGTCCGAGGGTCGACCGCCTCTCCCGGGGCTCCCTCCTTGTAGAGGCCCTCGGGCTCGTTCGGCCGGTCGTGTGGGAGCAGGAAGAAGGTGCGGCGCTGGAAGAGGCCACTGTCGGGGTTGGCCTCGGCGTCCTTGTCGAGCTCGGCGTAGCCGACCATGCGTCCGTCGCGGGCGTAGCGGGGCTTCCCGCTGCGGCGGGCGCTCTTGTCGAGCGCCTGGCGGACGTAGTCGAGGTCGTCGAGGTCCTCCAGCCACACCACGTTCGCTTCGTGTGCGAGCTGGCCTTCGTGCAGCAGCGAGCTCATGGACGCAGCTCCTTGTCGGTGATGTGGCGGTGCGGGCAGGAGGTGTAGCTGCTCGCTGCAGGCAGTGGGGTGCGGGGGTCTGGGACGCTTCCATAGTAGGACGGTGTCCGGGTCCCGGGCAGGAGGCCTTCGGTCATGGCCGTTTGCCTGACGGGGCGTCGGGGCGGGCGATGTCGTCGGGGAGCAGGGCGAGGTTCGGGTAGTACTTCTTGCCGCTGGACTTCAGCATCTCCGCGGGGGACGCGAGACCGATCTCCTGGCGGATGCGGCCGGCGAAGGCGCGGGCGGTGTCGGCCCGGATGCCCTCCGAGCTGCACCAGCCGGTGTAGGTGGCATAGAGCAGGCCCTGTTCGACGCGCAGGTCACCGGTGTCCGGGCCCTGGCGCATGCAGCACTCACTGAGGAAGCGGCCGATGTGGTCCTCGGTGGTCTCGTACGCGGCGGTGGCCAGTCGGACGGATGAAGGGCCGGTGAGGGGGTCCCGACTGGTGAGATAGCGGATGGCGCCCTGGATGAGCCAGTGCAGGATGCCGGGACCCTCTTCCCGGACCAGTTCGCCGGCCAGGTTGTCGATCTTCCGCTCGGCGGGGACGACGCGTTCGAAGGGGATGAGGCGGATACGGCGCCAGAAGGCGTGGCCGCCGGTGCCGACTTCGGGCTGGTGGTTTCCGAGCAGCCAGAGCTTGTGGGTGGGGGTGAAGCTGAAGTAGTCCTGCCGCATGCGGCGGGCTTTGATCTTGTCGCCGCCGGTCAGGAGCTTGACCCGCGCCTCGTCGAACTTGTCGTTGGGCTTGAGCTCGCTGCAGACGAAGATGCGGCGGCCGTGGAGCTCGGTCAGTTCCGTGGAGTGCTCGGCGAAGTTGCCCTTGTCCATCAGGAAGCCGGGCGGGGCCGCGTCGGCGTAGTCGCCCATCACCTGGATCATGACGTCCAGGAGAACCGACTTGCCGTTGGCCCCCTTGCCCCACAGGAAGGGCAGCACCTGTGCGCCGACGTCCCCGGTGATGGAGTACCCAAGCAACAGGTGCAGGAAGTCGATCATCTCCTGTCCCTTGGCGTCGACGCCGAAGGTGTCCTCCAGGAAGGCATGCCAACGCGGGGTGGGCATCGCCTGGGGAGCCACGTTGGTGGCCCGGGAGTGAAGATCACGCAACGGATCGGGCTTGCGCAAATGACCGTTGCGCAGGTCGACGACACCGGCGGGCGTGCACAGCGCGTACGCGTCGCCGTCAAGGACGTCGGGGTCGAGGCTCAGGGCAGGCGCGGCCTTGGCCTGGTGGAGCAGCGCCTTCATGCCGCTCGTGGACATGGTGCGCCGACGGTGCTGGGCGATCTCGCGGTCGCTGAAGATGCCGCGGGGGTCAGTGGCGGCCATCTGCTCGGCCATGTCGCCCGCGGCCCACAGCGCGGCCTTCTCGCCCCCCACCCGCTTCCACCGGAACTGGTCCCAGCAGTACCAGCCAAGGCCTTCGACGTGGCGGAATTGGTCGCTGTAGAGCTGGGCGAACAGCTTGGCGTTGCCCCGGTCGGTGAGCATGGGCGGCAGCAGAACCGGCGCATCGGCCGCGGCAGGCGCCTGTGCCTGCTGGGGAGGGACCCATGCGGGGGCAGCGGCCTCGAGGTCGAGCATCTGCTGAGCGGCGGCAGCCGCGTCGAAGCGGCCGCTCTCGGCGCTACTCATGCGAGTCCTTGGGGTGGAACGGGCGGCTGGCGCCTGCGGAAAGGGCTGCGTCGATGATCGTCTCACTGCGGCGTGTCTGGCGGGGACGAGCATAGTAAGCGGCCTCTGCCAGCTCTTGGCGGGCTTCGGCCTGATTGAGGTGGCCTGCTCCGACAAGTCCTCCTGCCGTGTAGGCGGCTCGGTTGAGCTTCTCGGTGAAGCCCGTTCCTTCGGCGTGGGCGGCACATTCACGCACGGTCTCGATGAGCGGCTGCAAAAGCGCCTGCGCGGCGCCGGTCCGGGGGCGCCGACGGCTGCTGTGCCGGAGCGGGCCGGGAACCGGGGGCTTCTGTATGACATGCCCGGTGCGCGTCAGTTCGGCGGCCAGCCAGGCGGGCAGGGGGGCCGGCTCCCGTACGGACCCGAGAGGCGTGTAGACGCCGGCGGACGTACGGGTGGCGGGAGCGACGATGTACCCGCCGTGAGCCCGTACGTCGACCTGCCAGGCCAGGGCGGTCTTGGGGCTGGACCCGGTGGACGAGCGGTAGCGGACCTGGGGTTCGGGGTTCAGATACCAGATGTGCAGCCCGCCGGAAGGCGTGCGTACGCGCAGAGTCGTGTCGTCCTGCGCCGGGTCCTGCTGCTGCCGGTAGGCAGCGAGGAGGGCCAGTGTGTCGAAGCCCGAGGCAAGCCCGTCGAGATTCACCTGGTCCGGGATCGGGATACCGGGCAGCAGGCGGTCGCGGTGGGGAATCTGTGCCGCGTGGGCGTCGACGTCCAGGACCACGAGATGCGCCGGCCCGCAGGACACCCCGACTCCTGCACGGGGCTCTCTGCTCCACCAGGCATCGATACGGGCCAGGTCCGTGGTCGCACTGTGGAAACCATGGCACCACAGTCCTCGGGTATGGCAGGGACAGCCCGAGGGGGCGTGGGGACGGATGCGGCACTGCTCGCAGTTGGCGGCCGGAGTCTTGCGTCCCGGTGCCAGCGGATGGACCGGCCACTGACGGCCTGCCAGCCAGCGGGCCACATCCGCGGGTCGCGGCGGCTGCGCGACTTCGGATGAAGCGGTCTCGGCGTGGCGCTGCACTGTCGTCGGTCCGTTCCTCTGGTGTGGCCAGGCTTTGGTCCCTCAGTTCGGTCCCGGGCGTTTTGCCTGTTCAGGAGGGGTGCGGCACGGGCTGAGGGACTGAAGGGACTGACTTTCCCTTATGGGTGGCAGAGCCTAGCGCACCGCTTCCCACCGCCAGGGGAGGCATGAGCACTTATTCCAGAATCAGTCCCTTCAGTCCCTCGTGCGGCCCGCGAGCGGAAGCAGGAGGAAACCCGCCTGCAAGGGCAGGTCGCTGAGGGACCGAAAGGCTGACAGCGGCCGAGGGACTCTTCGGCACCTTTCGGTCCCGGTCGCGTTCCAGCAGGTCAGAGCGCCTGTGTGATCGAGGAGAGGGACTGAAGGGACTCAACTTCCCAGTTATCAGCGCACCAGGATATGTGCAGGTCAGTCCGCGTACGCGTGCATGGGTGCGCGCGCACGCAGCTGGAACAGGAACCTTCGGTCCCTTCGGTCCCTTCAGCTCCGAATCGATCGCTCTGACCTGCACTTTTTCTAAGGGACTGAAACGCGGAGGGACCGAAGGAATCCGGTCCCTTCGCCTTCCTGGGCCCGCAGCCAGGAAAGCGGCGAGGGTGAGAGGACCGATCACCGAAGCACGGAGGCCCTCGCATGGCTGAACCGTTCCTGCGCGGACCGGATCGAGCAGGAGATCCGCAGACCGAGGCCGAGGGCCGGGACTACGCCTCGCTGCCGGTCGAGGAGGCCCGCAGGTGCACGGGCTCCATACCAAGACGTCCTCCGGCGCCTCGGACACCCGTCTGCTGTCCGTGGGCCGGGACAGCCGGACAGTGACCGTCGTAGGTCGGGGGCAGTTGGGCGTCTTCGACGACGCTCCGGTGGCCGACTGCAAGGAGACGACGACCACGGCGGTCGCCAAGCTGTACTGACGCTTGGAACAGACCGGGACCCGAACCGATTGCACGACCACGGTGAAAAACGGGGCCGTCCTTTCACCACGGGGACTGGGAGGACGAGCCCGCCCCCCTGCCTGGCCGTTGCAGTCGACGGTGCAACCTGTCATGACGGTCCGTGAACCGTTCCGGGTTCGATAGGGACTCGATCGTTTGAGAGGATCGAGTCATGGCACGTCCCTAAGAATGTGAGGCGGTCCGGGAGGACCGGGTATGGCTGATGGCACGTTGCCCTCGAGGGCTCGGAAGGAATGGCCGCCCGGTCCTCCGGGACGCTCCGGCCACTGATTGAGAACTGCGGTCATCGCTGGTTAGGGACCTGTCGGCGGGGTGTTCTTCGGACCATGGAGTGCTGGTCACGAGGGATACGGAGCGACGGGCTTGAGCACGTCTCACGAGCGGATATGGGTCGGCATCGATGCCGGCAAGGGGCATCACTGGGCCGTGGCTGTCGATGCCGACGGCGAGACACTGTTCTCGACGAAGGTGATCAACGACGAATCGCAGATCCTCACGCTCATCGACACCGCCCGAGAACGGGCAGGTGAAGCGAGGTGGGCGGTCGACATCTCCGGCCGGGCCTCCACCCTGCTGCTGGCGCTGCTGATCGCGCGCGGCCAGGAGGTGGTTTACGTACCTGGGCGGACGGTCAACCGCATGTCGGGCGCCTACCGGGGCGAGGGCAAGACCGACGCGAAGGACGCCCGTGTCATCGCCGACCAGGCACGTATGCGCCGGGACTTCGTCCCGTTGGCCATGCCCCCGGAGCTGGTCACCTCTCTGCAGGTACTGACGCGCTACCGGGCCGATCTGATAGCCGACCGGGTCCGTCTGATCAACCGGCTCCGCGACCTGCTGGTGGGCATTTGTCCCGCCTTGGAGCGGGCCTTCGACTACTCCGCAGCCAAGGGGCCGGTCGTGATGCTGACCGAGTACCAGACTCCGGCCTCCCTGCGACGGATCGGCGTCAAGCGGCTGACGACCTGGCTGGAACGCCGCAAGGTCCGAGGGGCCGGCGTCGTTGCGGCGAAGGCGGTGGAGGCAGCCCAGTCGCAGATGACCGCGCTGCCGGGCGAGAAGCGTGCCGCGAAGCTGGTCTGCGATCTCGCCCACCAGCTTCTGGCCCTGGACGAGCGGATCAAAGACAACGACCGGGAGATCCGCGAGACCTTCCGCACTGACGACCGCGCCGAGATCATCGAGTCGATGCCCGGCATGGGTCCCATCCTGGGCGCCGAGTTCGTTGCCATCGTCGGCGACCTGTCCGGCTACAGGGATGCCGGACGCCTCGCCTCCCACGCCGGCCTCGCCCCGGTCCCGCGGGACTCCGGCCGCCGCAGCGGCAACCACCACCGACCCAAGCGCTACAGCCGGCGTCTGCGGCACATCTTCTACATGGCCGCGCAGACCGCGATGATGCGGTCTGGCCCCTCCCGGGACTACTACCTCAAGAAACGAGGCGAAGGGCTGTTGCACACCCAGGCATTGCTCGCGCTCGCCCGCCGACGGGTCGATGTTCTGTGAGCGATGCTGCGTGACAAGAGGCTGTTCACCTCTGCCCCGTCGGTCACGCAGACGGCTTGACACGGTCATTGAGATTCCTTCCCCCTACCCGCTTGAGCTGCGCCGTCGTGCGGTACGCATGGTCGCCGAGGTGCGGCCCGACTACAACACCGAGTGGGCCGCGATGAAAGCGGTCGCCGCGAAGCTCGGCATCGGCACGACCGAAACGCTGCGCAAGTGGGTCCGCCAGGACGAGATCGACGCCGGCACCCGGCCGGGGACGACGACGGAGGAATCCGCGCAGATCAAGGCGATGAAGAAGGAGATCGCCGAGCTGAAGCGGGCCAACGAGATCATGAAGGCCGCGGCAAGTTTCTTCGCGGCCGAGCTCGACCGGCCACACACACGCTCGTAGCGTTCATCGACGAGCACCGGGACCGCTTCGGCGGAGTCGAGCCGATCTGCCGTGTTCTGACCGAGCACGACTGCAAGATCGCCCCGTCCACCTACTACGCCCACCACAAACGTCTGGCGGCACCCTCGGCCCGCACCGTTCGGGACACCGAACTGAAGATCCTGATCCAGGAGGCATACGACGCCAACTACCGTGTCTACGGCGCGAGAAAGGTCTGGCGGCACCTGAACCGCCAGGGCCGGACCGTGGCCCGCTGCACCGTCGAACGCCTCATGCGCGAGCTCGGCATCACCGGCGCCGTCCGCGGCAAGAAAGTGATCACCACGATTCCGGACCCCTCCGCGCCAAGGGCGCCGGACCTGGTCGACCGCGACTTCGTCGCCGGCGCGCCGAACCGCTGCTGGGTCGCCGACTTCACCCATGTCGCCACGTTCTCCGGCGTCGTCTACGTCGCCTTCGTCGTGGACACCTTCTCCCGCCGCATCGTCGGCTGGTCCGCCTCGACCACGAAGCAGACTCGGCTCGTCCTGGACGCCCTGGACATGGGACTGTGGCAACGTGATCGCGACCAACGCCCACCCCAGTCAGGCGAGTTGGTGCATCACTCGGACGCGGGCTCGCAATATATGTCCTTCGCGCTGGCCGAGCACTTGGAGAAGGCCGGCATCGCCGCCTCGATCGGATCGGTCGGCGACGCGTACGACAACGCGCTGATGGAGTCCACGATCGGCCTCTTCAAGACCGAGGTGATCAAGCCGCAGCGGCCCTGGCGATCCCTCGCCCAGGTCGAGCTGGCCACCGCCGAATGGACCGACTGGTACAACCACACCCGGCTCCACGGTGAGATAGGGCACATCCCGCCCGCCGAATACGAAGCCAACCACTACCTGACAACCACGAAACCCCAGCTCACAATCAACATCTGAGGTCTCTACCGAACCCGGAACGGTTCAGACCTCGGGTTGGAGTGGGCTGGGGCGTAGCAGCGCTGAACCGGTGTTGTCCTCGTGGATACCGGTCATCGTCAGGGACTCCGGGAACGTCCCGACGTCGCCGCGGCGGGCGTTGCCTGGGTAGGGGGTGAGGTCCTGGAGAGGGCGAGTCTCCAGGCGGCGGAAGACGGCGCCGGCGGGCGCGGCGGCCGTGATCACGACGGGCTCTTTCCGGTCGGCCGGGGTCAAGGCCGCAGGAGGACAGGCGCCCAGGGCGATCACTTTTGGGGGACTGACCGTCACTCGTTGTGGTGACCGGGGGCCGGTCGCCGTGCCTTTCGCTCTAGGTTCTAATCATTCATCCCCCAGTGAAAGGCAGGTCAGCCGTGGTGATGCGGGTTCTCGGAACGGTGTTGGCGACGACCGGGCTCGTGGTGGGAGTGGTGGTCGGGACTGGGGGCACGGCCTCCGCCGCCACCTGCCCGTCCTCGGCCCACCCGAAGACAACAGGCGGGGAGGCCAGTTGGGCGCTGTCTTGCAGTAACGGCCACCTGACCGTCCACGGGTGGGTGGAAGACACCTTCCGTGATAACCGGTGCGCCTACGTCACCATCACGCCCCGCAGGGAGCGGAGCAGGACGATCGAAGCGTGCGGCTCCGGCGTGCGGAAGAACTTCAGTGAGGTGTTCGTCGACGAGTATGAGGCGACGGTCAAACTCCGCGTCGCCTGACGTCGCGGGGCGCTGTCACGTTGTTGAGTGAGGAGGTGCCTGGGGTGCGTCGGGGCGTGGCGAAGCCGGGTTCCAGCCGCGTGTTCAAGGGGTGCTGGACAGGCCAGCAACTCTGGTGACCTGGTCCCAGATGGCGAAGCGGGTGGTCATCTCGGCTCGGTAGTCGTGTGCGGTCATCAGATGACGGTGGGGCCGGAAGTGGGGTGAGATGCCGCTGAACGCGGACAGGAACCGCTGGGCTGCGCCGACGGAGCGGAAGCCTTTCATCGCGCGTTCGCGTTGCCGGGTGGGCTGGTGGCTGTTCTCGGCCCGGTTGTTCAGGCCCTTGTGCGAACGGTGCTCCACCGACGGCATGACCTCGCGGTGGGCCGCGCGGTAGGAGCGGAGCTTGTCCGTGACCACCACCCTCGGCACGGCCCCGATTCCTTTGAGGAGCCGACGGAAGAAGTACCTGGCCGCGGCCTTGGTGCGCCGGTGCTGGACCAGGATGTCCAGCACGGTGCCGTCCTGGTCGACCGTGCGCCAGAGACACTTCTGCCGCCGTTGATCGTGATGAAGACCTCGTCGAGGTGACACCTGTCGCCGGGGCGGGGCCGGGGGCGCAGCGCGTGGGACTGCCCGAACTTTCGGCACCACCGGCGGACCGTCTCGTAGGACACGATGACGCCGCGCTGCAGCATCAGCTCCTCCACCTCACGGAATGACAACGGGAAGCGGAAGTACCGCCACACGCAGTGGGAGATCACCTCGACCGGGTACCGGTGCCCCTGGTACGACGGCGATGCGGACGACACGAGCGAACCCTTTCCCGGCACGATCAACTCCAAGATCATCCCAGGCCGGTCAGCCAACGTGACAGCACCGGCGGCGCAGGTCGGCTAGCAGGTCGCGGGCTATGTCCCGGCGGCAGGCGTCGGTGGCGGTCACGGGGCGGAGGCCCTTCATGACGGCGGCGGCCTTGTCGGCGGACAGGCCGGTGGGGGCGCCGCCGGGCAGCAGGTCACGCAGGACGGCGTGGAGCCGGTTGAGGACGCGGGTGCGTTCGTGGACCAGGTCGTCGTGCCGTTCGGTCAGCAGCCGCAGGTCGGCGCCGGATCGACCAGGCCCTCTACGCGGTCGTCATGGAAGCTTACGTCCACGGCGTCTCCACCCTTCCCCAAGCTCTCGGCTCGGACACCGGCATATCGAAGAGCGAGGTCTCCCGGATCTGCGCGGACCTCGACGAGCAACTCGACGCGTTTCGCACCCGGCCGCTGGATCACACCCGCTTCCCCTACGTCCATCTCGACGCCACCTACGTCAAGGCACGCGTGAATCACCAGATCGTCTCCCAGGCCGTCGTCATCGCCACCGGCGTCACCGAGGACGGCGGCCGTGAGGTCCTGGGCGTCATGGTCGGCGACAGCGAAACCGAAGCGTTCTGGACCGAGTTCCTGCGTTCGTTGCGTGGACGCGTGTCGGCGTACTCGCTTGTACGTTCACGTGTACGCCGACAGTCCTCGACCTGTACCGGATTACCCTTGGGGCGCCACTCGCGCCCGGGCATGGGCAGGCGCCCGATCTGCTCGCGCTTCTTGGTGTCCACGCTGATCATCGGGTCGCCTGCCGCCTGGTGCTGCTTGACCTGCTTGTTGAGGTAGCGGAACTGGGCGTTGCGGTCCGGATGTTGGCCTCCTTCGAGAGTCTTGGCATTGGCCCGCAGGCTGAAGCCAGCCTGCTTCAGCAGCCGGCCCACCGTCGGCGCGGAGACCGGGTGGCCCTGCCGGGTCAGCTCCTCGGCCGGTTTGCGGCCTCCGCCTCCGCCTTCGGCGCGGATGCGTCCGCCGGGCAGCGGTCCGGTGCCGGCTTCCAGTTCCGTAATCCCCCGGCGCACGGTGGTCTCGCTGACCGTCGCTGTCCGGGCGGCGGCGCGCACCCCGCCGTGGCCAAGCAGTCTCGCCTCGGCCGCTACCGCCAGACGCCGCTGCCGCTCGTTCAGATGGGGCAGCAACACCGCAAAGTGGCAGTTGAGTTGGGACAGCATCTCCTCCGTGATCGTCATACCAGGCCAACGAGCTGCTGACCGCGAAGCAACAGATTGATTCTTGACGGCTTCACTTCGTCCGCAACGTCTTCTCGGTGATCCCGAAGGGAGCCGCGGAGATGGTCGCCGCGACGATCCGCACGCTCTTCGCCCAGCCCACCGCCGACGAGGTCCGGGCCCACCTCGACACCGTCGCGGACATGCTTGGCGCACAGTTCCCCAAGGTCAAAGAGATGCTTCTCGACGCGAAGGAGGATCTGACCGCGTTCGCGGACTTCCCACACCAGGACTGGAAGAAGATCTAGTCGACCAACCCGCTCGAACGGCTGAACCGGGAGATCAAGTGCCGTTCCGACGTCGTCCAGGTCTTCCCGAACCCCGGCGCCGTCGGCCGGCTCGCTACCGCCGTCCTCGTCGAACTCCATGACGAGTGGATTGCCTTCCTCCGCCGCTACCTGTCCATCGAGAGCATGGACAGCCTGTTTCCGGACAGCACCACCCTCCTGCCCGGCACGACCGAGTGATCACCTACACCACGTCGTGGGACATGCCCCCCCCCGAAGATCATCCCATCCGGTCGGCCAACGTGACAGCACCCGTAATCTATTCACTACTGACCGTGCCATGTTTGGAGCACTGTGAATTTCGCACAACCCCCATGACGAGCGCTACGGCCGCCCCTGCGCCAACAGGAACGGCCGTCCATAGCAATCGACTCGACGCCTACCAAAGCCCTGAGTCGTGAGCAGCGAGGTGACCTCGTCTGCCGGGTGATGCCCGTGGGCTCGTGGGCCCGCGTGGTCACCTGTACCCAGAATAAGCGTCCCGTCTTACGGGAAGCCACCTCCCTGGGCTACCGGTCAGGTCACATCCGCTGGTCACGGCTCCCCTACCTGGGGAGATGTTCCAGTTGTACCGCCCGTTCCATCCACCTATGTCCCCCGCTCCAATTGTTCCGCTCACCAGAGCCCAGGACGAAGCCGAGTTGCCGGACGCGGACACCTTCAGCAACTCCGTTTTCGTCCGCGCGGACGAACCTGAGGTAGAGGCCGGCGACGGCATCGCCATCTCGCGCACGGACCTTCTGTTGTGCGCTCCGGAACCGCTGCGCCTGGTGGTGCTCATGCACTGGCGGTCGCGCAAGCAAGACGGCCGGCCCCGCACGGCGGAGGCCATCTGGGCGACGCTCACCGAACTTGGCATGCGCGGTAACGACGAAGCGCCGGTGCACCTGGACGAGGTGCGCGCAGCTGTCGGCTTCCTGTTGGCCCAGGGCCTGATCGTTCAGGGCGGTGAGCTGTGACTGTCGAGCAGATCAACGAGACGGGCACTATCGCCTACCGGGGTCCGGTGGCCGGCGTTCAGGTGCATGCGCACATGGAGTTCGGCCCCTATGCGTTGACGGTTCCGCTGGACTCCAAAGTCGTCATCCAGCTTATGTTCATGCTCGCGGAACAGACGCGTCAGGGTCCCGACGCGGGACCGCTGCGTGTGACGCCTCTGACGGTGCTGGAGCGTCTGCGCGAGCTGGGTGTGGTCTCGGGGAACGGTTCTCGGCTGGTCGGCCGGGACGCGGTCTACGAGTCGTTCACCCGCCTCCAGGAGAAGGGGTACATCCGGCGGATCGACGAGCGCGATGCGGGCGGGCGACGAACGCGCGTCGCATACGAGTTCTACGACTGGCCGTCGTGGAACCCTGATGCTCCGAAGCACTCCGGCATCGCCGATTTCTCGGTGTTCCCGCAGGTCAACACCACTTCCGGCATTGCCGGATCTGGCAATGCCGGAAGTGAAAACATCCAAAAAACCTCAAATAATCGATCCTCGCAGGTCAGTACCACTTCCGGTATTGCCGGATCCGGCAATACCGGATCCGGCAGTGCCGAGCCTGCTTTTCCGCAGGTCAGCACCACTTCCGGCATTGCCGGATCCCCCCCACACCCCCCGGGGGAGGAGGATTCCTCCTCCCCTACCCCTCCCACGCGCACCACGGGGTCGCTCCCGTCACAGAGGGAGGAGGGGGCGGAGTTCTCCCCGGAGGAGATCACCGCGGCTGAGGACTTCCTGCAGCAGATGCAGCGCTGGCAGGCGGGCGCGGCCACCGCCCGCAGGTGCGCGCCGAAGCTGCTGGCCACGATGCGCAAGCAGGGCTGGCCGCCCCTGGCCGGCCTGGATGCGGAGTACCGCGGCCTGCTCGAGGCGGAGGTGCTGAAGAACACCGGCGGCGCGACCTCCTGGACCAAGTGCCTGCCCGGTTGGGTGCAGGACCTGCGCCGCTACGCGCTGGTGCGCCCGCAGCCCGCCCCCGCGCCGGGCGGCAGCCCGCGGCCGGCGGCAACGCGTGCCGTCATCGCGGCCTGCCCCGCATGCGACGAGTACGGCTGGCTCCTGGACGACGACGACAGCGGCCCGCAGCGCCGCTGCCCGCACCCCGGCATCACCCGCAGCCAAGTGGAGGCGGCTCAGTGACCACC
>NZ_QFRK01000017.1 GCF_003143855.1 Streptomyces sp. NWU339 | reverse complement strand
AGCCACGGCTGGCCGGCGTCCGCGTCGGCGTCGAGGAAGGCGGCGACGCGGGCACCCGAGACCGTCTTCAGCACCTCGATCTCCTGCGCGAACCGCAGCCGGGTCTCCGAGTCGACCACCGACGCCTTGACCACCTTCACCGCCGCGGGCTCCCCGCCCGGCGACTCCCCGAGGTAGACCAGGCCCATCCCACCGTGGCCGATGCGGCCGAGCAGCTCGAACCCGCCGAGTTCGGCCGGGTCCTCGGGGCTCAGCGGAGCCACGTTCACGCGTATGGTCCTTTCGCCCTGGTCGGCCGGTGTATGTCGGCAGACGCAACCGTAGTCCACGGAAGGCGGGCCCGACCCCGGTCCTGCGGGAATCCGACGGAACAAGCGCATCGCGGACCGTGTTCCCCCAGGAGAGCGCCCTTCGCTCGCATCGTCACCTCCCGGAAACGCGACCGTTCCCTTCTCCCAGGTGATCCCGCTTACCGTGGACACCGCGCCCCTCCCGGTCACCGTCGCCCGCGAGCCCGACCCCGCCCCGACGAGACGACTGGAGCACCGTGTCCCGCACCACGCCCGCCGTACCCCTCTGGCTCGCCCACGCCCTGCGGGCCCAGCGCGGACCGGTCCCGTGGAGCGCGGTCACGCGGGGAGTGCTGGGCGGCGGGCCCCTGCTGGTCGCCGCCGTCCTCGCCGGGCGTCCCGCCCTCGGCGTCGTCGCCGCCATCGGCGCCATGTTCGCCGGGATCAACGACCTGCCGGGCAGCCGACGCGCCTCCGTCAGCCGGATCGGAGTGCCCGCGCTCGCCGGGGCGGCCGGACTCCTCGTCGGGACGTACGCGGGGGGCCACCTCCCGGCCGTGCCGCTGACCCTGACCCTGACAGGGTGCGGGCTGGTCGCCGGCGCGGTCAGCGCGCTGGGTCCCACCGGCTCCGCCGCCGGGATCCAGTTGCTCGTCGGGGCCGCCGTCGGCGCCGGAATGCCCCTGCCCGAACCCGGAGGGCAGCGGGCGCTCGCCTTCCTCGCCGGAGCCGCGTGGCTGCTCCTGCTGCGGCTGGCGCTGCCCGCTCCGGGGTCCCTCGCGGGAGACTTCCGGTTCGACGGCGAGCGGCATGCCGTGGCCGGCGTGTACGAGGCCGTCGCCGCGCTGCTCGACGCCGCCGGCTCACCCACCGCCACCGCGCGGCGCGCCGCACTCACCGCCGCCCTCGACCACGCGCAGGACGCGCTCGCCGGACCCCGGCTGCGGCGGTACGCCGGTTCCGCGGCCGAACGGCGACTGCACGCGCAGTACGCCGCCGCGCTGCCGCTGGCGGAGGCCGCGACCGCGCTGGCCTGGGCGGGGGAGGCCGTACCGGCTCGCGCGTCCGAAGGGCCCCGGCGGCTCGCCGCCGCCGTACGCGGCGGCGTCCCCGGCGGGCCGCTGCCCGCACCCTCCCGGTCCGTCCCCGCGCTGCGCGCCCTCGACGACGCCCTCCTGCGCGCCGCCGTGGCCTTCGACCGGGCCGACGGCGGCGACCTGCACACGCGCCGCCGGTCCCGCGCCGCTCTCACCCGCACCCTCCTCGGCACCCGGGGACAGGAGTACGGCCTGCGGGTCGCCCTCTGCTTCGGCGTGAGCGTCGCCGTCGCCCAGGCCCTGTACCACGCCCGCTGGTACGGGCAGCACGAGTACTGGTACTGGCTGCCCGTCACCGCCGTCTTCCTCGTCAAGCCCGACCTCGGACCGCTCGCCTCGCGGGTGCTGAACCGGGCTGCCGGAACCGTGCTCGGGGCGCTCCTGTTCGCCGGGGCCGCCGCCGTGCTGCCCCGGCCGGAAGGGCTCGTCGCGCTGGTGGCGGTCAGCGGGGCGCTCATCCCGGTCGCCGCCCGGCACTTCGCCGCGCAGACCACCGTCATCACCGTGCTCGTGCTCGCCCTGGTGATGGTGGGCGGTGAACCGCAGGCCTCCGTGGCACGGATCGGCGAGACGCTGCTGGCCTGCGTCATCGTGCTCGTCGTCGGACACCTGCCGATGCCCGTGCGGCGCGGCGGCGCCATCCGGGTCCGGCTCACGGAAGCGGGGGAGGCCGCGCACGCGTACCTCGCCCATGTGCTGGACGGGTCCGGCGACCGCGCGGCCCGCTGGGTCCTGCGCCGTGAGGCCTACCGCGCCCTCGCCGAGGCCCGCGGCGCCATCGCGCTCGCCTCCGCGGAGCTGCCCGCGCTCGCCCGGCACGCCGACGGCGCGGACGAGTTCGCCGCCCTCCTCGAACAGCTCGTCGACACCACCACCGCCTGCGCCGTCCACCTCGACGACACGGGACGGCTCGACGCCCGTCACGCCGAGCAGCTCGCCGAACTCCGGGACGCCCTCGACCGGCGCCGCGAGCGCGTCGGGGTCCGGCTGCCGGAGCTGCCCGGCGCCGGGCGCGGCCTCGACGGGCTCGGCTCGACCACCACCCTGCTGGATCTCACGGCACTCGGCCGGCAGGAGGAGTGGGAGGAGCCCGGTGGGCGGGCGTCGGCTTTCGGCGCCCCGGCGGGCAGCGAGCGCGTCCGCTGTCACGACGAGTACGACGAGTAGGACGGAGAGATGGCCCGCTTCTGACGGTGAACGGGTGACGCGTAGGTCTCAGTGGCGTCACAGGGCGAGGCGTTCCCCCCGTGGTCGGCGTTTGACTCTACGAGTGCGACGCCGAACGGGAGGCAGCAGGTGAACGGGAGAACGGTGCTGGAACGCTTTCCCGCGGGCGGGCCGCGGGGGTCCTGGCCGGCGGAGGAGTTCGCGCGGGCGCGGCGTCTGGAGGGCCTGCCCGCCGAGGTCGTCATGGACCTCGCGACCGACATGTTCCTGGTGATCGTCCGCGGCGGCGACGGCGGCGCCCACGCGGCCGCGTGGGGCCCGGTGCCTAGGCCGTGATCGGGCGGGACCAGCTCGGGGTGGTGTCCGTCAGGCGGCACACCGCGAGGTAGAGCGGTATCGGCGGGGTGTACGGGAGCGTGCAGTCGGGGCGGTGGATCAGGTCGGGGAGGTGCGGGGCGTCCGGCACGAGGGCGCCGGTGTCGTAGCGCGAGGGGGCGGGCCACTCCAGGGCGTAGTCGGAATCGGACGGAACCAGCCACCACCAGTGCGCCTCGTCGGCGTAGACGCACCCCACCCGGGGCAGCCGGGGCATGACCAGTGGTCCGAAGCGGGCCGGTACCGCCACCGCGTCGCAGCCCATCGGCGCCGTCATCCCGTCGGGGACGGGCAGCCGCCGGGGCGGTACGGCCGGGGCGTGCCGTCCGCGCTGGAGGCGGACCAGCGTGTCCAGGCCCATGGTGCGAGCACCCGTCACATCCGTCCTCCGTCAAGGCCGGGCCGGGGCGCGGGGACGTACTCGCGCTGATGTGCGTGCGGGGCTGCCGCCGGCATCGTGGATGCCGCGGGCCTCGGGGCCGCCGCGGTGTGGTGCCGCTGCTGGGACTCCTCGTGGGACTCCTCGACGTCCGGGCCGTCCGGGCCGCCGTCCGAACCGTCGGCGGGGTCCGGCTTGGGCCGCTCGCCCCAGCCGAGGTCGTCGTGCGGTTCGTCGGGAGGGCGCGCCCTGTCCGCCTTGCGGGGCAGGTCGGCCCAGACCAGCAGACCGGGACCGTGTTCACGGACGCCCCAGGCGTGGGACATGGCGTCGACGAGGAGCAGGCCCCTGCCGTGCTCGTCCTCCGGCTGCCGCCGGGTGTTCGCCCGGGGCTGGTCGGGACCGCAGCCCTCGTCCTGCACGGCTATGCGCACCAGGTCGTCGCCGTCGTGCAGCTCGCAGACTATGTGGCTGCCGGCCGTGTGCACGATGGCGTTGGTGACGAGCTCGGAGACGACCAGGGCCGCCGTGTCGCAGGTGTCCGCGCCGACCGACCAGCCGGTCAGCCGGGCCCTCGTCAGGCGCCTGGCCTGCGCGGGAGAACCCGGATGGGCGGCCAGTTCGAAACGGAACCGGCGCTGGGCGGCAGCCCCCGCGGCGTCGGCGGCTCCCGGGGCGGGACCGGGGCCGGAAGGGCTCGCAGCGGCGTCTGTTTCTAAGGGCGCGGGCGGAATCACGCTTGCCACTATCGCCCCGCCGTGCACACTTGGCAAGCATCACTCTGAAAAATCCAGAGTGCTGTGTGACGGTCTGGACGGCCATGGCACACTGCTCGCAACAGCACCCCGCGCGGCGCCAGTTGAGGCTGTCGAGGAAACGTTCCCATGGATGGGCGGATCTTCGAGGAGCTCTCGGATTGGCGCCGCCGGGCTGTCAGGAATCCTTTTCGTGGAGGTGGAGCGTGAGTGAACCGCGGTCCGCGCCGACGGTCGGTCAGGTCGTCCTCGGCCGGCGGCTGCTGGATCTGCGGGAAAGCGCCGGCCTCAAGCGCGAGGAGGCCGCCCGCGTCCTGCACGTCGCCCCCGCCACGATCCGCCGCATGGAGACGGCCGAGGTCGCGCTCAAGATCCCGTACCTCCAGCTGCTGCTGAAGGCGTACGGCGTCTCCGAGGAGGAGACCGACGCCTTCGTGCGACTGGCCGAGGACGCCAACCGGCCCGGCTGGTGGCAGCGCTTCCACGAGATCCTGCCCGGCTGGTTCTCGATGTACGTCAGCCTGGAGGGCGCGGCCACCCTCATCCGCAGCTACGAGCCCCACTTCGTCCCCGGACTGCTCCAGACCGAGGACTACGCGCGTGCCGTGCTGCGCTCGGGTGCCATCGGGCAGACCAGTCCCGAGGACATCGAGGGCCACGTGGCCCTGCGCATGCGACGGCAGGAACTGCTCACCCGTGACGACGCGCCCCGGCTGTGGGTCGTCATGGACGAGACGGCGTTGCGCCGCCCGGTCGGCGGCCCGGAGGTGATGCGTGCCCAGGTCGACAGACTTCTCGACGCCACGAAGATGTCCAACGTGACGCTGCAGGTCGCCCCGTTCGCCGGCGGCCCGCACCCCGGCACGTACGGGCCGTTCGTGCTGTTCCGGTTCGGCGTGCCGGAACTGCCGGACATGGTCTACAGCGAGTACCTGACCGGCGCCGTCTACCTGGACGCGCGTACCGAGGTGGCGACCCACCTCGAGGTCATGGACCGCATGGCGGCGCAGGCCGCCTCAGCACATCGCACGAAGGTGATCCTCAGGGATCTCCGCAAGGAGCTGTGAATGAACCACCTCACGTCCCTGTCCCTGTCCATGGCACTGGGCTCCTCCCTCCCGCTGCCCCGGCAGCGGGTCCGCACCGAGCGGATCTACAACGGCATGCCCGCGCGGGAGCTGGGCAGCGAGGGCTGGCACAAGCCGTGGAGCGGCGGCAACGGCGGCAACTGCCTGGAGGCGATGAAGCTCGACGACGGCCGGATCGCGGTACGGCAGTCCACCGACCCGGACGGACCGGCGCTCATCTACACCTCGGCCGAGATGACGGCCTTCATCGAGGGAGCGAAGGCGGGAGAGGCGGATTTCCTGCTGTCCTGACGCTTGTTGACCGTTCTACTGTTGCCTCCCGGCGCACAGCCGATGTTGCTTGTCCCCCCGCACCCTGGTTCGGCCCTGAAATTGATCACTAACGGTTGCAGACACTTACGGAGTTCGTCATGACCGGGCAGCAGCCCCCCGTCGAGATCGACACGAGCAAGCCGCACACCGCGCGGATGTACGACTGGTACCTCGGCGGGAAGGACAACTACCCGGTCGACGAGGCCATGGGCCGGCAGATGCTCGCCCTCGACCCGAGAGTGCCGGTGATGGCCCGGGTGAACCGCGCCTTCATGCAGCGCGCCACGCGCTGGCTGGCCGGCCAGGGCATACGCCAGTTCCTCGACATCGGCACCGGCATCCCCACCGAGCCCAACCTCCACCAGGTCGCCCAGGAGATCGCACCCGACGCGCGCGTCGTCTACTGCGACAACGACCCGATCGTGCTGGCCCACGCAGGGGCGCTGCTGCGCGGCACCGACGAGGGGGTGACCGAGTACATCCAGGCCGACGTGCGCGAGCCGGAATCCATCCTGGAGGGTGCGCGGAAGATCCTCGACTTCGACCAGCCGGTCGCGCTCTCCCTCATCGCGCTGCTGCACTTCGTCTCCGACGAGGACGGCGCCCACGAGCTGGTCGGCCGGCTCCTGGCCGACCTGCCCTCCGGCAGCCACCTGGTGATCTCCCACGCGACCTCGGACTTCACCCCCGAGGAGTCGAAGGCGGCCACCGAGAAGCTCAAGGCCGCGGGCGTCACCCTGGCCCTGCGCTCCCGCGAGGAGTTCACCCGCTTCTTCGACGGCCTCGAACTGGTCGAACCCGGCGTCCAGGTGCCCCACCTGTGGCACCCCGAGCTGGGCGAGCCCGTGCCCGGCCAGGACGACGGGGTGATCCCGGGGTACGGGGCGGTGGGGCGCAAGGCGTAGGCCGGGGGCCGCGGGGCCCGTGGGGCCCGTGGGGCGCAGCTCGCGCGGGTCTCGCGGGTCGTCGGTCGTCGGTCGTCCGGGGCGGCTCCCGTCGGCGCGTCATGCCCTCATCGGGCGGTCGTACGGGCCGATGGGAGCCGGGAGACGGGTGGTGCCGTCGGTCAGGTGACGGTCGACGGCCGCCGCCACCGCCCGGCCCTCGGCGATCGCCCACACGATCAGCGACTGCCCACGGGCAGCGTCCCCCGCCGCGAACACGCCCGGCACGTTCGTGGCGAAGCCGGCGTCGCGCGCGATCGTGCCGCGCGGCTCCAGCTCCAGACCGAGCCCGCTGACCAGCCCGTCCGACCGGTCCGGTCCGGAGAAGCCGAGCGCGAGGAGGACGAGGTCGGCTGGGAGGACGCGTTCGGTGCCCGGTACGGGGCGGCGCTCCGCGTCCACCTCGACCAGGTGCACCGCCCGGACCCGCCCCTCCGCGTCGCCGGTGAGGCGCAGCGTGGACGCCGCGAACAGCCGCACGTCGGAGTTCTCGGCGGCTGCAGGTGCCGTCCGCAGGGCGTGGGCCTCCTCGTGCGCGGGGGACAGCCGGTAGAGCTTCGGGTACGTCGGCCAGGGCTCGGTGTCCTCGTCGCGGACGGTGCCCGGCCGCTCGTAGATGTCCAGCTGGGTCACGGACGCCGCTCCCTCCCGCACGGCCGTGCCCAGACAGTCGGCGCCCGTGTCGCCGCCCCCGACGATGACGACGTCCCTGCCCGCGGCGGACAGCGGGGACGTCTCCAGGTCCCCCGCACAGACCCGGTTGGCGAGCGGCAGGTACTCCATGGCCTGGTGAACACCGGTCAGTTCCCGTCCCGGTACGGCCAGTTCACGCCACGCGGTCGCCCCGGTGGCGATCACCACGGCGTCGTAACGCGCCCGCAGCTCGGCGGCGTCGACATCGCGCCCGACTGTCGTGGACGTACGGAACTTCGTCCCCTCGGCCCGCATCTGCTCGATGCGCCGCTCCAGATGACGCTTCTCCATCTTGAACTCGGGGATGCCGTACCGCATCAGCCCGCCGATCCGGTCGTCCCGCTCGTACACGGCGACCGTGTGACCGGCCCGGGTCAGCTGCTGGGCCGCGGCCAGACCGGTGGGACCCGAGCCGATCACCGCCACCGTCCGGTCGGAGAGCCGGTCCGGCGGGGCCGGTGCGGCGAAGCCCTCCGCCCAGGCGCGGTCGGCGATGGCGCACTCGATGTCCTTGATGGTGACGGCGGGCTGGTTGATGGCCAGCACGCATCCCGCCTCGCAGGGCGCCGGGCAGAGCCTGCCGGTGAACTCGGGGAAGTTGTTCGTGGCGTGCAGCCGCTCCGCCGCGGCCCGCCAGTCCTCGCGCGAGACCAGGTCGTTCCACTCGGGGATCAGATTGCCCAGCGGGCACGCCTCGTGACAGAAGGGGACACCACAGTCCATGCAGCGGTCGGCCTGCTTGCTGACGATGGGCAGCAGCGCGCCGGGGACGTACACCTCGTCCCAGTCGCGGACCCGCTCCTCGACGGGCCGGCGCGGCCGGTCCTGGCGCGGCGTGGTCAGGAAACCCTTGGGATCGGCCATGGCCGTCTTCCTTGCGTACGCGGTGACGGGCCAGGCGTCGTGGGGCGGCGCTCCTCGGCGGTGGGGCGGCACCCCTCGGGTGCGCTCTCCCCGGCGCTCTGCTCCTTGGCCACGATACGACTGCTCCTGCGCGCACGCAGGCCTGCGGACAGCGCTTTTCGCCTCCGTCAGGTGAGGGCCAGCACGTAGGACAGCGCGGCACCCGCCGAGGCGGCCGTGCGCACGTGGTTCCACAGCGTCCACTCGCGCACATAGGCGGTCCAGTACGCGGAGGCCTCGGCGGTGTCCGGGGCGAGCCCGGCCAGCACGTCGTTGCGCGGCACGTTCGCGGCCACGGTGATCCCGAACCCGCCGAACAGATACAGCGCGCTGCCGACCAGCAGCCCGACCGCGCCCTCGTCCGGCCACCTCACCGAGGTCACCACGGCGATCGCCGCGCACAGCAGCGCCGAGCCGAGGAACACCAGCATGAAGGGCGCCCGCACCGCGGCCGCGTTGACCGACTGCATCGCGGCCACGCCCCGCGCGGGCGGCAACGCCGCGAGCCCTCTCATCACGAACGTCGAGAAGGCGCAGAAGACCCCCGCCACCAGCCCGGTTCCGAGCGCCCCCAGCACCGTCAGCACGGTCAGCACCGTCAGCCCGGAGGATGGTCCCTCGATCACGTCGTCGACTCCCGCCCGTCCGGCGGCCGGGATCCTCTCCCGCCGCCCACCGTCGCCCCCAGTGAAGCCGGACACGGGCCCGGTGCCCATGGCCGAGCGTCGCGGGACCATACGCGGACGTCCAGCGCGCCTCCGGCGGAGAACCCGGGGCAGGTGGGTGTCGTCGCCGGCGGACGGCGCATCATGGCCGTGTGCGATTCGAAGCGATCACCTGGGACCGGCTCGGCGACCTCCTCGCCGAGCGCCTGACGACGCTGCGGACGGCCGACGGCAGCCCCTGGCCGCGCGTCGCCCTCGACGGCGCCCCGGCCGGCCGCCCCGGAGAGCTCGCCGAACGCGTCGCCGCGTCCCTGCGCGTCCTCGGGCGCCCCTCCCTCGTCGTGAGCGCGGACGGTTTCCTGCGTCCCGCCTCGGTCCGGCTGGAGCACGGCCGTCAGGACCCGGAGTCCTACTACGACGGCTGGTACGACACCGGCGCCCTCTGGCGTGAGGTCTTCGGACCCCTCGAACCGGACGGGAGCGGACGGGTCCTGCCCGACCTGTGGGACCCGGTCACCGACCGCGCCACCCGCAGCCCCCGTGTCCCGCTGCCGCCCGGCGGCGTACTGCTGCTGCACGGCCCGCTCCTCCTGCGGCACTGGTTCCCCTTCGACCTGAGCGTCCACGTCTCGCTCTCCCCGGGCGCCCTGCGCCGTCGCACCCCCGAGTCCGGGTACTGGACCCTGCCCGCCTTCGAGCGCTACGAGCAGGAGACCGACCCGGCCGGCACCGCCGACGTCCTGGTGCGCGCCGACGACCCCCGCCATCCGGCCTGGCACGGTTGAGACTTGGCGGCGGCCGGACGTCGCGGGTCGGGCGTCGCGCGCACCTGCGCCGGGGCCGGGCGGAAGTGCGGGGCCCGGGTGGTGCGGCGGACAATGGAGAGCGCCGGTACTCGCGGTGCGTCCCGTGCCGCGCCGGCCGTCCGGTATCGGGAGGCACCTCATGACCACCGCCGGAGACATCATGCACCGCGGCGCCCAGTGGATCCCCGCCCACGAGACGCTCGACCGCGCAGCCCAGTTGATGCGCGACCTGAACGTCGGCGCGCTGCCCATCAGCGACGAGAACGAGCGGCTCTGCGGCATTCTCACCGACCGCGACATCGTCGTCGGTTGCGTCGCCATGGGCCACGACCCGGCCAGGACCACCGCGGGCGAGATGGCCAAGGGGACACCGCGCTGGATCGAGGCGGGCGCCGACATCAGCGAGGTCCTCCATGAGATGGAGACGCACCGGATCCGCCGGCTTCCCGTCATCGACGACAAGCGCCTGGTCGGCATGATCAGCGAAGCCGACCTCGCCCGGCACCTGACGGACGACCAGCTCGCCACCTGGGCCGAGAACGTCTACGCCAGGACCGCGACCGGCTGATCCCTCCTCCCTCCTCCGTCTCCTCGTCCCTCCGTCTCCCCGTCTCCCCGTCCCGTCCGCCTGGTTCCCGGCTGTGGACACGCACGGGCCGGAGCGTCACCCGTGCCGGACAAGCCGGGCAACTGGGATGATCGCGGCATGACGCGAACCGACGGGTACCCGCTCGATCACCGGGAGGCCGAGGCGGCGGAGCGCCTCGACGCCTTCGCCGACATGTTCGATCCCAGCACGTTCCGATATCTCGAAGCGGTCGGCGTCGGGCCCGGCTGGCGCTGCTGGGAGGTCGGCGCCGACGGTACCGCCGTGGTGTCCTGGCTCGCCAAGAAGGTCGGACCGACCGGACGGGTGCTGGTCACCTCCACCGACACCGCCCGGCTCGCCCCGGTCGCCCGCCCGCCGGTGGAGGTACGCGTCCACGACATCGGCACGGAGGAGCCGCCGGCGGGCGGCTTCGACCTGGTGCACGTCCGGCTCCCGCTCATCGACGCGGCGCATCACGAGCGTGCGATGCGGTCGATGGTCGGGGCCCTGCGTCCCCGCGGGCGTCTTCTGGTCGAGGACACCGACCCCGCCCTGCAGCCCCTGGCCTGCCCGGACGAGTACGGTCCCGAGCAGCGGCTCGCGAACCGGCTCCGGCAGGGTCTGCGCAAGCTCCTCAGCGACCGGGGAGCCGACCTCGCCCGTGGCCGCAGACTCCCGCGCCTGCTGCGGGAGACCGGGCTGACCGAGGTGCGGGCCGACGCGTACTTCCCGGTCGCGGCACCGGCCTGTGAGGCGTTGGAGTCCGCCACCATCCGCCTCGTCCGCGACCGACTCGTCACCGCGGGCATCGCCACGGCCCAGGACATCGACCGCCACCTCGCCAACGTCGCCTCCGGCACCCTGGACCTGGCGACGGCCCCGATGATCTCGGCCTGGGGACGCAAGGCGTAGGCCCCGGGGCCGCCGGGCGCCCGCCTGTCGCACCGCCGGCGCACCCGCCCCGCACCCCTCCGCTGTGTCCGTACCGGGGGCGAGCGGCCCCCGGTGCCGGGCCACCACGTCGGTGGCGGCGTCACCGGCGACCGGCAGCGCGCCGGAACGTCCGCCGGCCGGCCCCGCCGCGCGGCCCGCGGCACCGGTCCCGTCGCCCGGCCAGGGCTTCGTCACGCCCCGGTCCAGGCCGCCGCGACGCGTGCCGCCAGGCGTACGTTGCCCCGGACCGCCGCGAGGTTGGCGGCGAGGGAGGCGCCGTCGGTGTGGCGCACCAAGTGGTCGAGCAGGAACGGAGTGACGGCCTGGCCGGTGACCCCCTCCGCCTCGCACGCGCGCAGCGCCTCGTCCAGCACGCGCGCGTGCAACCCGGGATCCAACTGCTCCTTTTCGGGCACCGGGTTGGCCACGATCAGCGCCGACCCGGGCCCACCGAGCGCGTCCTGCGCCCGCATGACCCCGGCCACCTGCTCCGGGGTGTCCAGCCGCCAGTCCACGGGGTGCCCCGAGTCCGACAGGTAGAAGCCGGGGAAGCGGTCCGTGCCGTACCCGGCGACCGTGACCCCCAGGGTCTCCAGTCGCTGCAGCGTCGCCGGTACGTCCAGGATCGACTTCACCCCCGCGCACACCACGGTGATCCGGGTCCGCGCGAGGAGCCCCAGGTCGGCCGACTCGTCCTGCGTCACGGTCCACTCGCGGTGCACCCCGCCGAGCCCGCCGGTCGCGAAGACCCGTACGCCCGCCAGCGCCGCGAGCAGGGCGGTGGCCGACACCGTGGTGGCGCCGCTCGCCCCGGAGGCCACCGCGAGCGGCAGATCACGATGGCCGAGCTTGCGGATGCCGTTCTCATGGGCGACCCGTTCCAGCTGCTCCTCGTCCAGGCCGATCCGGGGCCGCCCGTCCAGCACCGCGATCGTGGCGGGTACGGCACCCTCCTGACGCACCGCCGCCTCCAGCTCCGTCGCCACCCGGAGGTTGCGCGGCCGGGGCAGCCCGTGCGCGATGATCGTGGACTCCAGGGCCACCACCGGCCGACGCGCGGCGATGGCCTCCCGCACCTCTTCGGACACCGTCAGGGTCACGCGCCGTCTCCCGTCTGTCGCTCCTCCCCCATCCCTGGCGGGCCGGGCGCCGGGACAAACCTCTTGCGCCCCGCCACGGACGTCACGGAGCCTGGGACCCATGACGGACAGCACGGCACGTCTCGACCACGTCGTCCTCTGGGTGCGCGACCCGATCGCCGCCACCGGCTTCTACGAGGAGGCGGTCGGCCTGGAACCGGTCAGGCTCACCGACTTCGCCGCGGGCGAGGTGCCCTTCCCCTCGGTACGGGTCAACGAGGAGACCCTCCTCGACCTCATGCCGCTCACCATGGCGGAACGGATGACGATGCTCCCCGGCGCGGCCGACAGCTCCGGCCACCCCGTCAACCACGTCTGCCTGTCCCTGCCCGCCGACGACTTCGAGGCACTGCGCGGCCGCCTCGCGGAACGCTCCGTACCGGTGACGGACTTCTCGCACGACTCCTTCGGGGCGCGCGGCCCGGCCAGGCGCAGCTTCTACTTCCGCGACCCCGACGGCAACGTGCTCGAAGCGCGCCACTACGACTGACGCGGACCGACGCGGACCGACGGGTCCGTCAGAAGAGCGGCTCGGGCAGCACGCCCTCCAGCGCGAGCAGCCGGCGCTTGGTCTCCACCCCGCCCCCGAACCCGCCGATGCCGCCGTCGCTCTCCACCACCCGGTGGCAGGGCACGACCACCGGCAGCGGATTGGCGCCCATCGCCATGCCGACGGCCTGGGCGCCGCCGGGCTGACCGGCCCGCCCGGCCAGATCGCCGTACCCGACGACCGTGCCGTACGGAACACCGGAGGCCAGCTCCCGCAGGACCTCGCGGTTGAAGCCCGAGTTCCCCGAGACCAGCGACCAGTCCAGCGGCAGGTCGAAGTCGTGGAGCTCGCCCGCGAAGTACGACTCGACCTGGCGTATCGCCTCGGTCAGCAGCGGGGAGCCGGGGTCCTCGACGGGCTCGGTGCCGAGCCGGGACGCCAACCGCTCCAGCGCGCCGTCGCGCACCTCGTCGGTGGCGTGGAACACGACGTTGACCAGGCCCTCACGGGTCGCGGCCAGCAGCAGCGGGCCGATGCCGGTGCCGACGACCGCCCACACGACCCGCTGCTCGTACTGCCCATGGCTGTCCATGCGCCCCACCGTACGACCCGCCACTGACAACGCCGGGCGCGAAGAACCGCGAAGAACCGCGAAGGACACCGTGCGGTCAGCCGTCAGCCGTCAGCCGTCAGCCGTCCACCGCGTCCCGCACCACGTCGGGCTTGTTGCTGATGATCCCGTCGACCCCGAATCCCGCGACCCGCCGGGCCGCCGCCGCGTCGTTCACGGTCCAGGTGAGGACCTCCAGCGGCTCGTCGTGCGGCCCGTGGAAGGCCTGGACCGCCGCGACGTAGGCGCCGGACAGCGAGGTGTGCGGGGGGTTGATCTGGTCGGCGAAGTCCGCGTACGCGGGCAGGTCGCTCATCGGGGGCGCACCGATGAAACCGGTCTTCACCCCGGGCTTCAGCTCATGGACGGTCCGCACGCTGTCCGCGTTGAAGCTCTGCACGACCAGCCGGTCGCTCAGGTGCGCGCGGTCGAGCCACCCCTCGTTGCTCAGGACCTTCAAGGTCTCCTGCTCGATGCCGGGATACAGCTCCGGGCTCTTGAGCTCCAGCAGCAGCTTCTGGTCGTGCTGCTCCACGCGCCGCACGAACTGCTCCAGCGTCGGCACGCGCGTGCCCGCGTACACGGGGTCGAACCAGCTGCCCGCGTCGAGACGGGCGATCTCCGCGGCGGTGAAGTCCTTCACCTTCCACGGCGACCGGCCGGGGAAGACCGTCTCGACGTCCGTGGTGCGCGCCAGGCTGTCGTCGTGCAGGACGACGAGTTCACCGTCCTTGGTGCGCTGGACGTCGTTCTCCACCCATTCGATGTCGAGTGCGGCGGCCTCGTCGACGGCTGCCAGTGTGTTCTCGGGCGCGTATCCGGAGGCGCCCCGGTGGGCGACCACCACGGGCGGTGTGCCGCTGCCGACGGCACGCGCGGGGGAGAGGGGAAGCAGGAGAGCGGTGGTTCCCAGGAGCGCGGTGGTCGAGGCGACAACGGCGCGCATGTGCATGCGGACTCCTCGCGTCGAGCGGTCAGGTCGTTCCGGTCATTTCAGAGATTTCGAACATCTCGAGCAACACGGACAGTTCAACTCTGACAGCAGAAGGTCAACGCGGGACGGGTGCAGGATGACCACGAATTGAACGGCCTTGCCCCAACTCCGCACACTGGAGCCGCACAAGTGAGGCAAGGGCGTGTTTCTTTGCCCGGACAGTCGTTCGGCCGTTCCGGTGGCAGTCATACTCTCTGCGTCAACCCTGACCGCCGAGCGGTCCTGGGAGGGGGGTTCACGACACACGATTCCGGGACGCAAACGGCGGGAAAGGGCAGCCGCGCATGCAGAGCACGGTCGACGGATTCAGCTACGGCATGGTCACACCGATGGTGGCCTTCCTCATGGCCTGCCTCGGCGGTGCCCTGGGCTTGCGGTGCGCCACCAGGCCCCTCGTCGTGGCCCGCTCCTGGCGCCCCGGCTGGCTGGCCCTGGGCGCGGCGGCCATCGCCGCCGGCATATGGACGATGCACTTCATCGCGATGATGGGCTTCACGATCGAGGGAACGCCCATCCACTACGACCGCGTGATGACGCTCGCCAGCCTGGGCGTCGCCCTCGTCATGGTGGGCATCGGGATCTTCATCGTCGGCTACCGGGGCGCGACCGGGACGCCGCTGTTCACCGGGGGCACCATCACCGGCCTCGGCATCGCCTCCATGCACTACCTGGGCATGGCCAGCATGAGCCTCGACGGAACGCTGGAGTACGACACGCTCACCGTCGCCGCTTCCGTCGCCATCGCCATGGTCGCCGCCACCGCCGCCCTGTGGGCGGCCGGACAGGCCAAAGGCTTCCTGTGGAGCGTGGGCGCGAGTCTCGTCATGGGCCTCGCGGTCACCGGCATGCACTACACCGGCATGGCCGCCCTGGAGGTCCACGTCCACGGAACGGCCGCCCCCGCCCAGGGGGAGTCCGCGGCCTCCCTGCTCGCGCCCATGATGCTCGGCCCGCTCGTCCTCCTCGTCCTGGCCGGCGTCGTGGTGATCTTCGACCCGCTGCTGGTCATGGGGCGGCGCAGCCCGGCCCCCACCGAGCACAAGCCCGGCGTCCCCGCCCACCACCGGCACCACTCCTCCTCGGCCTCCGCCGCCTCCTCCTCCTTCCCGGCCCGTCTTCGGCCGCGCACCCGCGGCCCCGTCGAGCACCGCTCCCGCACCTCGCAGAAGCGCTGACCGCAGCCCTCTGCCGGGCTGACCGGCACCCGTTGTCAGTGGCGGGTCGTACGGTGGGTGACATGCGGCCCGTTTCCCAGATCGAACGCACGGTGGCGCCCTTCGAGGTCGTCAGCCCCTACCAGCCCAGCGGCGACCAGCCGGCGGCCATCGCCGACCTCGCCCGGCGCATCGAAGCCGGTGAGAAGGACGTCGTCCTCCTGGGCGCGACCGGCACCGGCAAGTCCGCCACCACCGCGTGGATGATCGAGAAGGTCCAGCGCCCCACCCTGGTGATGGCGCCGAACAAGACGCTGGCCGCCCAGCTGGCCAACGAGTTCCGCGAACTGCTCCCGAACAACGCGGTCGAATACTTCGTCTCGTACTACGACTACTATCAGCCCGAGGCGTACGTCCCGCAGTCGGACACCTACATCGAGAAGGACTCCTCGATCAACGAGGAGGTCGAGCGGCTGCGCCACTCCGCGACCAACTCCCTGCTCACCCGCCGCGACGTCGTCGTGGTCGCCTCCGTCTCCTGCATCTACGGCCTCGGCACCCCGCAGGAGTACGTCGACCGCATGGTGCCGCTCCGCGTCGGCGAGGAGTTCGACCGGGACGAGCTGCTGCGCCGCTTCGTGGACATCCAGTACACGCGCAACGACCTGGCCTTCACCCGCGGCACCTTCCGCGTCCGCGGCGACACCATCGAGATCTTCCCGGTCTACGAGGAGCTCGCCGTCCGCATCGAGATGTTCGGCGACGAGATCGAGGCGCTCTCCACGCTCCACCCGGTCACCGGCGAGATCATCAGCGACGACCAGCAGCTGTACGTCTTCCCCGCCTCCCACTACGTCGCCGGCCCCGAGCGCATGGAGCGGGCCGTGAACGACATCGAGAAGGAGCTCACCGAGCGCCTGGCCGAGCTGGAGAAGCAGGGCAAGCTCCTGGAGGCCCAGCGTTTGCGGATGCGCACCACCTACGACCTCGAGATGCTCCGCCAGATCGGCAGCTGTTCCGGTGTCGAGAACTACTCGATGCACTTCGACGGCCGCCTCCCCGGCTCCCCGCCGAACACCCTGATGGACTACTTCCCGGAGGACTTCCTCCTGGTCATCGACGAGTCGCATGTCACCGTGCCGCAGATCGGCGCCATGTACGAGGGGGACGCCTCGCGCAAGCGCACCCTCGTCGACCACGGCTTCCGGCTCCCCTCCGCCCTGGACAACCGCCCGCTGAAGTGGGAGGAGTTCCAGGAGCGCATCGGCCAGGCCGTGTACCTGTCGGCCACCCCCGGCCCGTACGAGCTCTCCCGCTCGGACGGGGTCGTCGAGCAGATCATCCGCCCCACCGGCCTGGTCGACCCGGAGGTCGTCGTCAAGCCCACCGAGGGCCAGATCGACGACCTGGTGCACGAGATCCGCACCCGCGTGGAGAAGGACGAACGCGTCCTGGTCACCACGCTCACCAAGAAGATGGCCGAGGACCTCACCGACTACTTCCTCGAACTCGGCATCCAGGTGCGCTATCTCCACAGCGACGTCGACACCCTGCGCCGGGTCGAGCTGCTGCGGGAGCTGCGCAGCGGCGAGTACGACGTCCTCGTCGGCATCAACCTGCTGCGGGAGGGCCTCGACCTGCCCGAGGTGTCCCTGGTGGCGATCCTCGACGCCGACAAGGAGGGCTTCCTGCGCTCCGGCACCTCCCTGATCCAGACCATCGGCCGGGCCGCGCGCAACGTCTCCGGCCAGGTCCACATGTACGCCGACAAGATCACCCCGGCGATGGAGAAGGCCATCGACGAGACCAACCGCCGCCGGGAGAAGCAGGTCGCCTACAACCAGGCCAACGGCATCGACCCCCAGCCGCTCCGCAAGAAGATCAACGACATCGTCGCGCAGATCGCCCGCGAGGACATCGACACCGAGCAGCTGCTCGACTCCGGCTACCGCAAGGCCAAGAAGGACGGCGGCGCGGCCAAGGCCCCCGTGCCCGCGCTCGGCAAGGGCGCCAAGGGCGCGAAGGGCGCGAAGGGCAGGGCCAAGGGTGCCGAGCCGGTGCCCACCGACCGCCCCGCGGCCGAACTCGCCGAGCAGATCGAGGAGCTGACCTCGCGGATGCGGGCAGCCGCCGCCGACCTCCAGTTCGAGATCGCGGCCCGGCTGCGCGACGAGGTCTCCGAGATGAAGAAGGAACTGCGCCAGATGCGCGAGGCCGGCCTGTCCTGACGGCGCCGGGCACGCGCGGTTCTCCGCCCCGCACGGACTGTGTTGCAAGACCGACACAAAGTGCGGACCGGGGTGCGTCGCCGTCGGTGCCCCTGCGTAGGGTTCTGGGCAACCGCGGTTTCGCGGCAACAGGGGAAGTCCGAGAGGGGAATCAGCGCGTGACCGTCAACATGACCAAGGGCCAGGCCATCAGTCTGCAGAAGAACGACGGCGGCAGCCTGACCGCGGTTCGTATGGGTCTCGGCTGGCAGGCGGCCCCCCGCCGCGGCCTGTTCGGCTCGCGTACCCGGGAGATCGACCTGGACGCCTCCGCCGTCCTGTTCGCCGACAAGCAGCCGGTCGACGTCGTCTTCTTCCGCCACCTGGTGAGCGACGACGGCTCCGTGCGCCACACCGGCGACAACCTCGTCGGCGGCGTCGGCCAGGGCGGCGACGACGAGGCCATCCTCGTCGACCTGTCCCGTGTCCCGGTCCACATCGACCAGATCGTCTTCACCGTGAACTCCTTCACGGGCCAGACCTTCCAGGAGGTGCAGAACGCGTTCTGCCGGCTCGTCGACGAGACCAACGGCCAGGAACTGGCCCGCTACACGCTGGCCGGCGGCGGCGCCTACACGGCCCAGCTCATGGCCAAGGTGCACCGCTCGGGCACGGGCTGGACGATGACGGCCCTCGGCAACCCGGCCAACGGCCGCACCTTCCAGGACCTGATGCCGGCGATCCTGCCGGTGCTCTGACCAGCACCGCACGCGACCACCGCACCGCACGCGACCCAGGGGGACGAGGGCAATGACGGCTGAGCTGGTGCGGGGGCAGAACCACCCGCTCTCCCGGTCCCGTCTCGAGATCCGGGTCTCGGCCGGTACGCCGATCGTGACCGCGGCCGCGCTCGGCGACGAGAGCGGCCGGATCCACGGGGTGGAGTGGGTGGCCCACCCGGGCGCGCCCACCCGGCCCGGCCTGGAGGTGTCGCGGCAGGCCGCGGCCGACCACCGGCTCGCGGTGGACCTGGACGCGCTGGCGGACGCGGTCCACCGCGTCAGCGTGCTGCTCGCCCTGCCCGCCGCGGCCGACGGCCGGGGCCCCGCCCGCTTCGGCGCCGTCGCCGCCCCCTTCGTCGCGGTCACCGGACCGGACGGCACCGAAGTGGCCAGCTACACCGTCACCGGCCTGGACACCGAGTCGGCCGTCGTCGCCCTGGAGCTCTACCGGCGCCAGGGCGCCTGGAAGGTCCGTGCGGTCGGCCAGGGCTACGCCGGGGGCCTGACCGAACTCCTCACCGACCAGGGCCTGCCCCAGGCGCGGCAGCTCGCGGGCGACATCGACGAAGCGGTCGCGCGGGGCCTCGCCCGCTCCGTCCAGGCACCCCCGTCCCGCCCGTCCGACGGCGACCGTTCCCGGCAGACGACCGCCCCGGCCCGCCACCCCGACCAGGCCGCCGGCACCACACCACAGGGCACCCCCGACCCCGTGCCGCCCGCGTACGGCGGTCAGCCGGCCGACCTGCCGGGACAGGGCGGACCGCAGCCGGCGTACCCCGGGGGAGCCGCCGACCCGTCCGCGGCGACCACCGGCGGCCCGATCGACTACAGCCACCCCCGCCGGCGGAACGCCGCACCGCCGCCGCCCCCGCCGCCCCCGCCGGCCGCGCCCCCGGCCCAGCCGGGACAGCCCGCCCGGCCCGTCGCCGGTGACGCGACCGGCTGGTCCATGGACGAGCGCCTCTACAACCAGGTCTGGGGCATGTTCGAGGACCTGGCCCGTACCACCGCCGCCTACCGCAGCGCCGTCGACTTCGCCGAGTCACGCATGGACAAGGAGCTGGAACAGGTCCTGTCCGACCCGCGCAGCCGGATCGGGAGCCAGGGCGACGCCGCGCGCGAGGCGGCCAGGGCACGGCAGGCCCGGCTCGTCGACCAGGCGAGGGAGGTCTTCGACCGGGACCTCGCCCAGCTCGTCGCCGAGGCCGAGGTCGTCGAGCCCGCCCTCCCGCCGGCCTACGCGCGCTGGGACAACCCCGTCTGGCACGCCTACCGGGTGCCGATGGAGATCCCCATGGCGCTGCGCCTGGGCGACCTCCGGCTGCCCGAGGCCGACCGCCTCCGCATCCCGATGCTGCTCCGGCTGCCGCTGGAACGCGGTCTGTGGATCGACAGCGGACGGGCCGACGCGCCGGACGAGTCGTTCACCGACCCCCACGAGATGCGACGCCTCGCCGTGGAGACGGCCGTGTCCCACGCGGCCCGGCTGCTCGCCGTCCATCCGGCGGGCGAGTTCACCGTGCACGTCATCGACCCGGCCGGATCGGGCGCGCAGCCGCTGGCACCGCTGACCCGGGCGGGTGTGCTGGCGGCCCCGCCCGCCCGGGGCGCCGGGGGCGTCGCGGAGGTCCTGGGCCGGCTCACCCAGCGGGTCGACCTGGTGCAGATGGCACTGCGCGGCGGAGCGGCCGACTCGCTGCCGCCCGGCTTCGACACCTCCCAGCACCTGCTGATCGTCAACGACTTCCCGCACGGCTTCGACGACCGTGCCGTGAACCAGCTGCGGTACCTCGCCGACGAGGGCCCGTCCGTCGGCGTCCACCTGATGATGGTCGCCGACCGTGAGGAGTCCGCCGGCTACGGCCCGCTGCTCGACCCGCTGTGGCGTGCGCTGCTGCGGCTGACACCGGTCGCCGACAGCCATCTGGCCGACCCCTGGGTCGGGCACGCCTGGACGTACGAGCCCCCGTTGGTGCCGCCCGGCAGCCAGGTCCTCCAGCAGGTGCTCACCCGGGTCGCCGAGGCCCGCCGCACCTGGGGGCCCTGACCGCGCCCCGGTCCGCCCGGGCGGGCGTGTCCCGCCCCTTGGAACGAGTGCCCATGGCACCACGTCCCATCTGGCACTTTGGTCTTTCTTTTACCTACCTCTTTACCAATCCTTGGTCCTGGGGGTAAAGTTTTCCGCACGGAGGGGAGTACTCCCTGCCTGTGCGGCGACCCCGTCAATACGGATCAGACCGACCTGATCCCGGGGCGTCGGCCCGAGGTGTTGTCCGGCGCTGCTTTCGAATGCCGGAACCCGGGTGGAAGAGACCTCCGGCAGCGACGACGCTGACTTTTGCCGTGAGACGTATCTGCCGGAGGCGTAGTGGATGTTTCCCTGACCCTGTGGGTCCTGACCATCGTGGGCCTTGCCGCCCTCATCTCGATCGACTTCTTCATCGGCCGCAAGCCCCACGACGTATCGATCAAGGAAGCCGGGATCTGGACCATCGTCTGGATCGTCCTGGCCGCACTCTTCGGGCTCGGCCTGCTGGTCTTCGGCGGTGGCCAGCCCGCCGGTGAGTTCTTCGCCGGCTTCATCACCGAGAAGTCGCTGAGCGTCGACAACCTCTTCGTCTTCGTCCTGATCATGACGAAATTCGCGGTGCCCTCGCAGTACCAGCAGCGGGTGCTCCTCGTCGGTGTGCTCATCGCCCTGGTGCTGCGGGCCGTCTTCATCGCCGCGGGCGCCGCGATCATCGCCAACTTCTCGTGGATCTTCTACATCTTCGGCGCCTTCCTCATCTGGACCGCGTGGAAGCTCATCAAGGAGGCCCGCGCTCCCGAAGAGGAGGAGGAGTTCGAGGAGAACAAGCTCCTCAAGGCCGCCGAGCGCCGGTTCGGCGTGGCCGACCGGTACCACGGCACCAAGCTGTGGATCGAGCAGAACGGCAAGCGGGTCATGACCCCGATGCTGGTCGTGATGCTCGCCATCGGCACCACCGACGTGCTCTTCGCGCTCGACTCGATCCCCGCGATCTTCGGCCTGACCCAGGACCCGTACATCGTGTTCACCGCGAACGCGTTCGCCCTGATGGGCCTCAGGCAGCTGTACTTCCTCCTCGGCGGCCTGCTGAGCAAGCTGGTCCACCTGGCCTACGGCCTGTCGATCATCCTCGGCTTCATCGGCGTGAAGCTGGTGCTGCACGCGCTGCACGAGTCCGGGGTGCACGTTCCCGTGATCAGCATCCCGGTGTCGCTGGGCGTGATCTGCTCCGTCCTGATCGTCACCACGATCACCAGCCTGCGGGCCTCCAAGAAGCAGGCCCGGGCCGAGGACTCCGCCGACAAGAACAGCATCGACGTCTGACCCAGTCCGTAACCGGACAGGACATCTCCGGGAGCGGGGCGCGGCCCACAGCCGAGCACCGCTCCCGGTGTCTGCCTGTCTCCTGCCGGATCACGACAGAAGACCTCAGCGGAAGGAATCGCGGCCACACTCGCTGCCGCCCGTCACCGACCATCCCTCCAGCAGTAGAGGAGATCATGCGCGACAACGACCACCCCAGAACGACGAGGAACGTGGAAGCGATGGGGCCCGCCGGACACCGGCGGGGCCGGCCGTACTGCCCGAGACCCGCCGGCAGCACGGACGTCGGAGCAGCCCGTGTGGCGAGCGGGCCGTCAGAGCTCGGAGAGACCGGAATGCGACGCTCGTCCACCTCCGAGAGCCTTGCTTCATGAGCAGGTGGGTCAAAGGGCTGACGGACCGGTGGACGACCGTGGTGCCGGTGCTCGCCGGGGTGCTCCTGCTGTTCACCTGGGGACGCGAACTGCCCGGAGCGGTCGTCGCCGTGGCGGTCGTCGTGCTGGCGGCAGCGGTGCTGGCCGCCGTGCACCATGCGGAGGTGGTGGCCCACCGGGTCGGTGAACCCTTCGGTTCGCTGGTCCTCGCGGTCGCCGTCACGATCATCGAGGTCGCGCTGATCGTCACCTTGATGATCGACGGGGGGCCCGAGACCGCGTCCCTGGCCAGGGACACCGTCTTCGCAGCCGTGATGATCACCTGTAACGGCATTCTCGGCCTGAGTCTTCTGGTCGGCTCACTGCGTCACGGCACGGCCGTCTTCAATCCGGAAGGCGCCAGCGCGGCGCTCGCCACGGTGGCGACGCTGGCGGGGCTCACCCTCGTGCTGCCGACGTTCACCACCAGCAAGCCCGGGCCGGAGTTCTCCGCGGTGCAACTCACCTTCGCCGCGGTCACCTCACTGATCCTCTACGGCTTGTTCGTCGCCACCCAGACCGTTCGACATCGTGACTACTTCCTGCCCGTACAGAAGCTGGGCAGGCAGGGCATGCCGGTCACGAAGGTCGAGGACGAGGACGAGCACGCCGTCGCGCCCTCCAACCGCACCGCGCTGATCAGCCTCGGTCTGCTCGGCCTGGCCCTGGTCGGAGTGGTCGGCCTTGCCAAAGGAGTCTCGCCCGCCATCGAGTCCGGCGTATCGGCTGCCGGGCTGCCCCATGCCGTCGTCGGTGTGATCATCGCGCTGCTGGTCCTGCTTCCCGAGACCATCGCGGCCGTGCGGGCCGCGCGGCGCAATCGCGTGCAGACCAGTGTCAATCTGGCGCTCGGTTCGGCGATGGCCAGTATCGGACTGAGCATCCCCGCGGTCGCGATCGCGTCCTTCTGGCTCTCCGGTCCGCTCGTTCTGGGCCTCGGCAACACCCACATGGTGCTGCTCGCCCTGACCGTGATGGTCGGCGTCCTGACCGTACGCCCCGGCCGGGCCACACCGCTCCAGGGCGGGGTGCACCTGGTGATCCTGGCCGCCTATCTCGAACTGGCGCTCAACCCGTAACACCGATCCGACCCGTGACACCGATCCAACCCGTGACACCGATCGCAGAACCGCCTCCGGGCGGGCGCGCGCCCCGCGGCACACGCGCGGGCGCACCCCCACCCGGAGGCGGTTCCGTCGGCACCCCGGGGGCCCGGCATACGCCAGGGGCACCGTGATAGACCGGTCCGAGCAGCGTTCCGGCGACGACCGGCCGCTGCGACCGGCTTCACGCCGGTTCATGAATATTTCATGCCCGTTTCATCGCGAACCTTCCGGACCGGAGGAACTGTGCGCCGCAACCTGGCCGATGCCCCGATCATGATTCTCAACGGCCCCAATCTGAACCTGCTCGGGCAGCGCCAGCCGGAGATCTACGGCTCCGAGACGCTCACCGACGTCGAGGCGCTGTGCGTCGAGGCGGCGGGCGCGCACGGGGGCGCGGTGGACCTGCGGCAGTCCAACCACGAGGGCCAGTTGGTGGACTGGATCCACGAGGCGCGGCTGAACCACTGCGGCATCGTGATCAACCCCGGTGCCTACTCGCACACCTCCGTCGCGATCCTCGACGCCCTCAACACCTGTGACGGCCTGCCCGTGGTGGAGGTCCACGTCTCCAACATCCACCGGCGCGAGTCCTTCCGGCACCACTCCTACGTCTCGCTGCGGGCCGACGGGGTCATCGCGGGGTGCGGGGTGCAGGGCTATGTGTTCGCCGTGGAGCGCATCGCCGCGCTGGCCGGCCCGGGCAGGGCACCGGCGTAGGCCCCGATCGCCCGGAGGGCGTCCCTCACCCGCGCCGGCCCCGCAACCCGTACCGCCCGTCCGCCGCGTCGCCCGGTGGCGCTCACCAGCCCCGGGCGCGCCACTCCGGCAGATGCGGACGTTCCGCGCCCAGCGTGGTGTCGTCGCCGTGTCCGGGGTAGACCCAGGTCTCGTCCGGGAGCACGTCGAAGATCTTGGTCTCCACGTCGTGGATCAGGCTGGCGAACGCCTTCGGGTCCTTGTGGGTGTTGCCCACACCGCCCGGGAACAGGCAGTCCCCCGTGAACACATGGGGGTGCCCGTGCGGATCGTCGTAGACGAGGGCGATCGAGCCGGGCGTGTGGCCGACGAGATGGCGCGCGGTGAGCTCCACTCGCCCCACCCGGATCGTGTCGCCGTCGTCGACCAGGACGTCCGTCGGCACCGGGATGCCCTCGGCGTCGTCCCGGCCCGCGTGGGTGCGCGCGCCGGTGGCCGCCACGACCTGGGCGAGCGCCTGCCAGTGGTCGCCGTGCCGGTGGGTGGTGACGACGGACGCGATGCCGTCGTCACCGATCGAGCCCAGCAGGGTGCCCGCGTCGTTGGCCGCGTCGATCAGCAACTGCTCGTCGGTGGCCCGGCAACGCAGCAGATAGGCGTTGTTGTCCATGGGCCCGACCGCGACCTTGGTGATCATCAGGTCCTTGAGTTCGTGCACGTCGGCCGGTCCGCCGACCGTCACCTGCCCGCTGTAGGTCATGGCGGCCAGCCTATATCGGAGGAAGGGCGGGCAGCGGGCCGTTCTTCACCGTCAGGCCGGAGCCGTCGCGGCGTCCGGCGAGCCAGCCGAGCAGGTCGGCGGCCGGGCCCTCCACCTCGACCGGGCCGTCCGGCGCCCCGCCGCCGGTGGTCCAGGCCCGGCCGTCACTCGTGGTCAGCCGCGTCGTGGGCACGTCCCGGTGGCCCTTGAACCGCGCCACCAGGAAGCGGACCTCCCGTTCGGTGAACTCCGCCGAAAGATCCTCCAGCTCGTAGCCGATGCCGAGGTCCACGTGGTGCAGCTCCACCTCGATCAGGCGCCGGAACGGCACCCGGGCCGCCCGGTCCGTGACCCCGTTGCGCAGTGCCACGGTGCGGGACCAGTCCGCAGGCGCCGCACCCACCTCCTGGAAGCGGGCGCCGGTGGCCCGCAGGTCCGCCAGCTGGACGTCGAGGGGGCGCGGGGCGTCCCGCTCGATGTCGGCCTCCCGGGCTTCGGCGGAGGGGTACATCGGACGCCCCTCCAGGACGTTCACGAGGGCGTCCGCGTTGCGGGCCAGGTGAGCCAGCACATGTCCACGCGTCCAGCCGGGAAGCCGTGACGACTGGGTCACAGCGGCGTTGTCCAGTGCGCCGAACGCGTTGAGCAGCCGTTCGGTCGCGTCATGTACAGACGCCAGGTCATGAGCGTGATCGGTCATGGGGTCGACCCTAGTCCCGTCACACCTTCGGGTGAAGGTGGCGAAGAAGGACCGTAAATCGAATGCACGTGCTATAAGGTCGTGTCCGGCGTCGGGCATGCTGGAGAGCCGGGGATTGTTGTCAACCCGTGAATCCGACCGGCGTTGTCAGTGGCTCGCCCTAGTGTGAGAAAGCACGGGGGTCCCGCCCCTGTCACTTCTCTCAAGAAAGGTGCGGACCGGCGTGGCCGACCGTCTCATCGTCCGTGGAGCGCGCGAGCACAACCTCAAGAACGTCTCGCTCGACCTCCCCCGCGACTCGCTCATCGTCTTCACGGGTCTGTCGGGGTCGGGCAAGTCCTCGCTGGCCTTCGACACGATCTTCGCCGAGGGCCAGCGGCGCTATGTGGAGTCGCTCTCCTCGTACGCCCGGCAGTTCCTCGGCCAGATGGACAAGCCGGACGTCGACTTCATCGAGGGCCTGTCCCCGGCGGTCTCCATCGACCAGAAGTCGACCTCGCGCAACCCGCGCTCCACGGTCGGCACCATCACCGAGGTCTACGACTACCTGCGGCTGCTCTTCGCTCGCATCGGCAAGCCGCACTGCCCCGAGTGCGCCCGGCCCATCTCACGCCAGTCGCCGCAGGCCATCGTCGACCGGGTGCTGGAGCTGCCGGAGGGCAGCCGCTTCCAGGTGCTCTCCCCGCTGGTGCGCGAGCGCAAGGGCGAGTTCGCCGACCTCTTCGCCGACCTCCAGACCAAGGGCTACTCCCGCGCGCGGGTGGACGGCGAGACCGTCCAGCTCTCCCACCCGCCCACGCTGAAGAAGCAGGAGAAGCACACCATCGAGGTGGTCGTCGACCGCCTCACGGTGAAGGACAGCGCCAAGCGCCGCCTCACCGACTCCGTCGAGACCGCGCTCGGCCTGTCCGGCGGCATGGTCGTGCTCGACTTCGTCGACCTCCCGGAGGACGACCCCGAGCGCGAGCGCATGTTCTCCGAGCACCTGTACTGCCCGTACGACGACCTGTCCTTCGAGGAGCTGGAGCCCCGCTCCTTCTCCTTCAACTCGCCCTTCGGCGCCTGCCCCGAGTGCACCGGCATCGGCACGCGCATGGAGGTCGACCCGGAGCTGATCGTCCCCGACGAGGAGAAGAGCCTCGACGAGGGCGCCATCCACCCCTGGTCGCACGGCCACACCAAGGACTACTTCGCCCGTCTGATCGGCGCCCTCGCCGACGCGCTGGGCTTCCGCACGGACATCCCCTTCGCCGGTCTGCCGCAGCGCGCGAAGAAGGCCCTGCTCAACGGCCACAAGACCCAGGTCGAGGTCCGCTACCGCAACCGGTACGGGAGGGAGCGCCGGTACACGACGGCCTTCGAGGGCGCGATCCCCTTCGTCAAGCGCCGGCACAGCGAGGCCGAGAGCGACTCCAGCCGTGAGCGCTTCGAGGGCTACATGCGCGAGGTGGCCTGCCCCTCCTGCGCGGGCACCCGCCTCAAGCCCATCGTTCTCGCCGTCACCGTCATGGAGAAGTCGATCGCCGAGGTCTCGGCCATGTCGATCAGCGAGTGCGCGAACTTCCTCGGCGCCCTGAAGCTCACCGCCCGCGACAAGAAGATCGCCGAGCGCGTGCTGAAGGAGGTCAACGAGCGGCTGCGCTTCCTGGTCGACGTCGGCCTCGACTACCTCTCACTGAACCGCGCCGCGGGCACGCTCTCCGGTGGCGAGGCCCAGCGCATCCGCCTGGCCACCCAGATCGGCTCCGGCCTGGTGGGCGTCCTGTACGTCCTCGACGAGCCGTCCATCGGCCTGCACCAGCGCGACAACCACCGGCTGATCGAGACCCTGGTCAGGCTGCGCGACATGGGCAACACGCTCATCGTCGTCGAGCACGACGAGGACACCATCAAGGTCGCCGACTGGATCGTCGACATCGGTCCGGGCGCCGGTGAGCACGGCGGCAAGGTCGTGCACAGCGGCGCCCTGAAGGAGCTGCTGGACAACGCGGAGTCGCAGACCGGCCAGTACCTGTCCGGCAAGAAGGCCATCCCGCTGCCGGACGTCCGCCGCTCGCACGACCCGGCACGCCGGCTCACGGTGCACGGCGCCCGCGAGAACAACCTCCAGGACATCGACGTGTCCTTCCCGCTGGGGGTGTTCACCGCGGTCACCGGAGTCTCCGGCTCCGGCAAGTCCACCCTGGTCAACGACATCCTGTACACCCATCTGGCCCGCGAGCTGAACGGCGCCCGCAGCGTCCCCGGCCGGCACACGCGGGTGGACGGCGACGATCTCGTCGACAAGGTCGTGCATGTCGACCAGTCGCCCATCGGCCGCACCCCGCGTTCCAACCCGGCGACGTACACCGGCGTCTTCGACCACGTCCGCAAGCTGTTCGCCGAGACGACCGAGGCCAAGGTCCGCGGCTACCTGCCCGGCCGCTTCTCCTTCAACGTCAAGGGCGGACGCTGCGAGAACTGCGCGGGCGACGGCACCATCAAGATCGAGATGAACTTCCTCCCGGACGTGTACGTCCCGTGCGAGGTCTGCCACGGCGCCCGCTACAACCGGGAGACCCTGGAGGTCCACTACAAGGGCAAGTCCATCGCCGACGTCCTGAACATGCCGATCGAAGAGGCCATGCACTTCTTCGAGGCCGTCCCGGCGATCTCCCGCCACATGAAGACGCTCCACGACGTCGGACTCGGGTACGTCCGGCTGGGCCAGGCCGCCACCACCCTGTCAGGCGGTGAGGCGCAGCGGGTGAAGCTCGCGAGCGAACTGCAGAAGCGCTCCACCGGCCGCACGGTCTACGTCCTGGACGAGCCGACCACGGGCCTGCACTTCGAGGACATCAGCAAGCTGCTGGCGGTCCTCTCCGGCCTGGTCGACAAGGGCAACACGGTCATCGTCATCGAGCACAACCTCGACGTGATCAAGACCGCCGACTGGGTCGTCGACATGGGCCCCGAGGGCGGTGCCGGTGGCGGCCTGGTCGTCGCGGAGGGCACCCCCGAGCAGGTCGCGGCCGTCTCGACCAGCCACACCGGCAAGTTCCTTCGCGAGGTCCTGGGACCGGAGAGGACCAGCGACGCCGCCTCGGTGCCCGCCCCCCGCAAGACGACGGCGAAGACCGCGGCGAAGAAGACGGCCGCCGCCAAGGCCACCACCCGGAAGACCGCGGCGACCGCCAAAGCCGGCGCCAAGGGAACGCCCCGGGCGGCCAAGGCCTGACCCCGTGGTGCCCGCGCGGTGCCCGGCGGGACGTTCCCGCCGGGCACCGCGCGACGGCTCGGACCGACGGCTCGGACGGTGCGCTCAGCCCGCCAGCTCGTGGGCGTACGGGGGTTCCGCGCCCGCGCGTGAGCAGGTGATCGCCGCCGCGCGGGCCGCGAAACCGAGCACGTCCCCCCATCCGTCCGCGCCCAGAGCGGACGTCCCCCGCTCGCTGAGCGCGTCCCGGGTCGCCAGGCCGTGCAGCAGCGCCGCGTTGACCGTGTCGCCCGCGCCGATCGTGTCCACCACCTCGACCGGCTCACCCGGCACGGAGTGCTCGCCGCCGTCCCGGGTGAAGGCGGTCAGCCCGTCACCGCCCCGGGTGACCACGACCGCCGCCGGACCGGCCGCCAGCCACTCCTCGGGAGTGCCGCCGAGCCACCGGGCGTCCTCCTCCGACAGCTTCAGCAGCGACACCGACGGCAGCCACCTCCTGAACCGGGCCCGGTAGGCGTCGGCGTCCGGAACCAGCCCCGGCCGGATGTTGGGATCCAGCGCCGTGAACACGCCGCGCGCGTGAGCGGCGCGCATCAGCTCCTCGTACGCGCTCGCCCCCGGCTCCAGCACGAGCGAGCAGGTGCCGAAGGACACCGCGCGGGTACCGGGCGGCAACGCCCGGGGCGCCGTGAACAGCCGGTCCGCGGTCCCCTCCACGTAGAAGGAGTAGACCGCGGAGCCGTCCGCGCCGACCGTGGCGACGGCGAGCGTCGTCGGTTCGTCGCCCCGCTGCACCGCCGAGACCGCCACGCCGGTCCCGCGCAGCCGGTCCAGCAGCGCCTCGCCGAAGGCGTCGCGGGACACCCGGGAGCAGAACGCGGCGGGCGAGCCGAGACGGCCCAGCGCCACCGCCGTGTTGAAGGGGCCGCCGCCGAGCGCCGGGGTCAGTGCCGCGAGCGCGCCCGCGCCCCGCGGTACCAGGTCGATCAGTGCCTCACCGGCTACGACGATCACGAGGGCTCCCTTTCTCGGGCCGCTGGTTCTCGGACTGCTGGGTCTTCTGCTCGGGCCGCCGTGCCCGTGGCGGCTGCGGGGGCCGTGCGCGCTGCTCCTCCGGCCGGTCCGGGCAGCCGCAGGAGGTGCGGTGCACGAAGGCGCAGGGCAGCCGTACCGTCCGCGCGGGTCGGTCCGGCGCGGCGAGACGCTCCAGGAGCACCTGGACGGCCCGGGCGCCGATCTCCCTGCTGGGCTGGGCGATCGCGGTGAGCCGGGGCGAGAACAGGTCCGCCCAGGCGAAGTCGTCGAAGCAGCACAGCGCGATGTCCTCGGGCACCGAGAGACCGTGGGCGCGCAGGGCGCGCAGCGTGCCGATCGTCATGGCGTTGTTGGCGGTGACCAGCGCGGTCGGGGGAGCGTCGAGGGACAGCAGGGCACCGGTGGCCCGTTCGGCGCCGTCCGACTCGGAGTCGCCGTGCACCAGGAGCCGTTCGTCGAACGGCAGCCCCGCGCCCTCGAGGCCGTGCCGGTACCCGCTGATCCGCTCGGACGTGGTGCTGAGCCCCGGCAGCCCCGCCACCAGGGCGATCCGGCGGTGACCGAGCCCGGCGAGGTGCGTGACCAGACGGGCCACGGGCTCCGCGCTCTCGGCGCAGACCTGGTCGAAGCGCGGACCGCCGTCCCCCGGGTCCTCGACCACCCGGTCGAGGAACACGGCCGGCACCCGGTGACGCCCGAGGTAGGCGAGGAGCTCGCGCGGATGCGCGGAAGGCGCGACGATCATGCCTTCCACCCGGCGCTCGTGCAGCAGCTGGACGACCTTGCGCTCGTGCTCCGGGTCGTCGTGCGGGTCGGCGATGAGCAGGCTGTAGCCGCGCTCCAGGACAGCCGCCTCGACACCCTGGAGGATCTCGGTGAAGTACGGGTTGCTGATCGCCGACACCGCGAGCCCGATCGAGCGGGTGCGGGAGGTGACCAGCGAGCGGGCCAGGGTGTTCGGGGTGTAGCCGAGCTCCTCCACGGCGTCCAGGACCGCCTGTCGCGTGTGCGGGAGCACCGGCCGGGTGCCGTTCAGGACGTGCGAGACGGTCGCGACCGAGACACCGGCGCTCCGCGCCACGTCCGTCATGGTCGCCATCGCCCGCCCCTTTCCGTTCCGTGTACCGGCTGCCGTCCGTCCCCGCGGCGCCGTGACGAGGAAGGTATCCCATCCGACGGCGGACGTAAACGTTTGCGCAAGCGTTTACGTCCGGCGGCGGGAGCCCGCTCGCCGGACGGCTCACCCGCTCCCGCCCGGAAACCGGAACGACCGCCCCCGGTATGGTCGGCCTCGTACAACCGTCCGACCAGTGGAGTTCCCATGCCCGGCCGACCCGCCGCGAGCCGTCGTACCGTTCTCAGAGGCGTGGCCCTCACTTCAGTCGCCGGACTCGGCCTCACCGCCTGCGGGGCCCCCGAGGAGAGGCCCGCACCGCCGACCGGGCCCGTCGAGCTCGGCGCGGAGAGCGAGATCGCTCCGGGGAGCACCAAGCTGTTCCGGGACCACAACATCGTCGTCAGCCGGGGCGCGGACGACTCCTTCACGGCCTACAGCACCGTCTGCACGCACGCGAGTTGCGCCATCGGCAAGCTGGAGGGGACGAAGCTGGTCTGCCCCTGCCACGGCAGCGAGTTCGACGCCACCACCGGCAAGGTGCTGCGCGAGCCCGCGGTGGCGCCGCTGACACCGCTCTCCGTGGACGTGCGGAACGGCACGATCGTCGCCGGCCCGCAGACCTGACCGAGCCGCCCGGCCCGGTCCCGGCCCCCGCCCGGCCTCAGTCCCAGTCCCAGCCGATCCCCACGTACCCCGACCGCAGCCGCGGTTCGACCAGGTGCACCGAACGGTGCAGGTCGCTCACCGCCAGCTCCTGGTGACCGCCGCGCGGTGCCGCCGCGGAGTACTGGGTGAACCGGTGGCAGCGCGCGGGCAGTACCCCGGCGTCGAAGCACACCTGGAGCGCGTACTGGCCGCCGGGGGAGTCCGCCCCGTGCACGTACTCCCGTGAGACGCCGGCCGTGCCGTCCTCGACGGCGTAGCGGAAGAGGAACGTGTCACCGGCCCGCAGCCGGGTGTCGAAGAGCAGCTCGGCCGCGAGCACGCCGGTGTCCTGCTGGAGGCGGATCCGGCCGGTGCGGCAGTTCTCCAGGGCGTGCACGGTCATCCGGGCCGGCGCGGAACCGGGGTCGCCGTGGTGGACGGCCACGAAGCGGTCGACGCCGTCCCGGTGGGCGCGCACGATGTGGTGCGACTCGCGCTCCGCGAGCTCGCGGTGTGCCCCGATCAGGACCCGCTCGTGGTGCGCCAGGGTGTGCAGCCCGTTGTCCCGCGTGACGCCGAGCTCGGCCAGCAGCCCCGCCAGGACGCCCGAGGCCTCCACCAGCGAGCGGTAGGAGCGGCCCGCCGGGCTGCGGTCCGCCGCCTGGTCGCCGGAATCCGCGAGCAGGCGGATCAGCGACTCCTCCGGCAACTGCAGAATCTCCTCCAGGGCCCGTACGGCGCGCAGCGATTCGGGGCGCTGCGGGCGGCGGGCGCCCTGCTGCCAGTAACTGAGGCTGGTGACGCCCACCTTCACGCCGTGGCGCGACAGGTGGTGCTGCACGCGTTGCAGTGGCAGTCCGCGGGCGGCTATCGCGGCCCGCAGGGCGACATGGAAGGGCCCGCCACGCAGGACCGAGTCCAGTTCCGCGGTGGTGGTGTCCGTGTGCGGTGTGGCGTGCGGCATGCAGGGGCCTTTCTCTGAATGTCCACAACGGCTGGTCAGACCGTTCGCTCGGGGCACCCCGGGTCCGCCCCCGTCGGCGCGGCGGAGCGTGCACATCCGTACGCCGTCGTTCAGGGCCCCGAGTTCCCCCGCATTGAAGCGTGTTGACCAATTCCCGACAACACCTGATGCCCAACAGAGGCGCACTCGCACGGTATGTACGCGCGGAGCACACAGCTCAGGGGCCGTACCGGACCCGAAGGTCGGTACGGCCCCTGAGCTGCGGCTCTGCCGCGGCCGAGCCCCCTAGGAGCGGCCGGTTCGTCCGTGGTCGTCCGCAAGGCGCGCGCGCAGGCGCTTGGCGCGCACGATGGCGGGATCGCGCGGGTCGAAGGGGCCGAGGGAGTCGAAGGGGTCGAAGGAACCGAGAAATGGAGCCGTCTCATCCGCGTACCGGCGCGCGCGGGCCGGCAACCGTCGTTTCTCGATCTGTGTCCGTCGCGTCTGCCGCATTCGACCAGCCTCCGACTCGTGACCGCGTCCCGTCCTGCGGCCTGTCATCAGGCCGGACCTCCCCCCTTCCCGCTTCCCGGCGGGCGTAACCTTCCGGAGCGACGCCCGGCCGGTGGTTCCGCGGCCCCGCCCCGGTGTCGGTCTCCGCCAGTAGGGTGTGAGACATGGCCGACCCCTCCAGCTACCGCCCCAAACCGGGTGAGATCCCCGACTCGCCGGGGGTCTACCGGTTCCGCGACGAGCACCGCCGGGTGATCTACGTCGGAAAGGCGAAGAGCCTGCGCCAACGCCTGGCGAACTACTTCCAGGACCTCGCCGGACTCCACCCGCGCACCCGCACCATGGTCACCACGGCCGCCTCCGTGGAGTGGACGGTGGTGTCCACGGAGGTCGAGGCGCTCCAGCTGGAGTACTCCTGGATCAAGGAGTACGACCCCCGGTTCAACGTCAAGTACCGCGACGACAAGAGCTACCCGTACCTCGCGGTGACGATGAACGAGGAGTTCCCGCGCGTGCAGGTGATGCGGGGTCACAAGAAGAAGGGCGTCCGGTACTTCGGCCCGTACGGGCACGCGTGGGCGATCCGTGACACCGTGGACCTGCTGCTGCGGGTCTTCCCGGTGCGCACCTGCTCGGCCGGTGTGTTCAGGAACGCCGCCCGCACCGGCCGCCCCTGCCTGCTCGGCTACATCGGCAAGTGCTCGGCGCCCTGCGTGGGCCGGGTCTCCGCCGAGGAGCACCGCGAGCTCGCCGGGGAGTTCTGCGACTTCATGGCCGGCCGCACCGGCACCCATCTGCGCCGTCTGGAGCAGCGGATGACCGAGGCGGCCGAGGACATGGAGTACGAGCGGGCCGCCCGGCTGCGTGACGACATAGGCGCCCTGAAGAAGGCCATGGAGAAGAGCGCCGTCGTGCTCGCCGACGCGACCGACGCCGACCTGATCGCGGTCGCCGAGGACGAGCTGGAGGCGGCCGTCCAGATCTTCCACGTCCGCGGCGGACGCGTGCGAGGCCAGCGCGGCTGGGTCACCGACAAGGTGGAGGAGATCACCACCGGCGCCCTCGTGGAACACGCCCTGCAGCAGCTGTACGGCGAGGAGACCGGCGACGCCGTGCCGCGGGAGGTCCTGGTCCCCGCGCTGCCCGACCCGGTGGAGCCGGTCCAGGAGTGGCTCACCGGGCGGCGCGGGTCGGGCGTCTCCCTGCGGATCCCGCAGCGCGGGGACAAGCGGGCCCTGATGGAGACCGTGCAGCGCAACGCCCAGCAGGCCCTCGCCCTGCACAAGACCAGGCGCGCCTCCGACCTCACCACGCGCTCGCGCGCGCTGGAGGAGATCGCCGACGCCCTCGGCCTGGACAGTGCCCCGCTGCGGATCGAGTGCTACGACATCTCGCACCTCCAGGGCGACGACGTCGTGGCCTCCATGGTCGTCTTCGAGGACGGGCTGGCCCGCAAGAGCGAGTACCGCCGCTTCCAGATCAAGAGCTTCGCCGGACAGGACGACGTCCGCTCCATGCACGAGGTGATCACCCGCCGCTTCCGGCGCTACCTCGCCGACAAGGAGAGGACCGGCGAGTGGACCGACGGCACCGAGGCGACCGCCGGCATGGCCGACGGCACCGGGGTCACCGACGGCACCGGGGCGGCCACCGGCGTGACCGACGGAGCGGACGGCACCCCCGCCGCCGGCCCCGGTGAACCGTCCGCGAGCACGCTCACCGAGGACGACGGCCGCCCCAAGCGCTTCGCCTACCCGCCCCAGCTCGTGGTCGTCGACGGCGGCGCCCCCCAGGTGGCGGCGGCCCGCAGGGCCCTGGACGAGCTCGGCATCGACGACATCGCCGTATGCGGCCTCGCCAAGCGGCTGGAGGAGGTGTGGCTGCCGGACGACGACGACCCGGTGGTGCTGCCCCGCACCAGTGAGGGCCTCTACCTGCTCCAGCGCGTCCGTGACGAGGCCCACCGCTTCGCCATCGGTTATCAGCGGGTCAAGCGGGCCAAACGCTTCCGGTCCGGTCCGCTGGACGATGTGCCGGGCCTCGGCGACACCCGCAAGCAGGCACTGGTCAAGCACTTCGGGTCGGTGAAGAAGCTTCGCTCGGCGACGATCGAGCAGATATGTGAAGTTCCGGGTATAGGTCGCAAAACGGCCGAGGTGATCGCCGCGGCCCTCGCCGGGGCGGCCCCGGCCGCCCCCGCCGTGAACACTGCGACGGGCGAGATCATGGATGACGTGGAAGAACCCGGGAAGACGCCGGGTTCCCCCGGGGAGCCCGTGCCCGCGGGCGCCCCGGACGACCGACGGGGGCTGGAGAGATGACCGAGCACGAGACACGCCGGAACACAGGCCATGACACACCCCGTGACGCCGCACAGGACGCGGGCCGGGGCACACACGACGAGACGCGTCAGGACGACGGAGCACAGGTGAGTACGGGCAAGGAAAAGGCCGGGGCCTCCGAGACGGCGATCCCCGAGCTGGTGATCATCTCCGGCATGTCCGGGGCCGGCCGTTCCACGGCCGCGAAGTGTCTGGAGGACCTGGGCTGGTTCGTCGTCGACAACCTCCCGCCCGCGCTGATCCCCACCATGGTGGAGCTCGGCGCCCGTTCCCAGGGCAATGTGGCCCGGATCGCGGTCGTCGTCGACGTCCGCGGCCGGCGCTTCTTCGACAACCTCCGCGAGTCGCTCGCCGACCTCGACACCCGGGGCGTCACCCGGCGGATCGTGTTCCTGGAGTCCTCCGAGGAAGCCCTGGTGCGCCGCTTCGAGTCGGTGCGCCGCCCGCACCCCCTCCAGGGCGACGGCCGCATCGTCGACGGCATCGCCGCCGAGCGGGAACTGCTGCGCGAACTGCGCGGCGACGCCGACCTGGTGATCGACACCTCCAGCCTCAACGTGCACGAGCTGCGCGCCAAGATGGACGCCCAGTTCGCCGGTGACGAGGAGCCCGAGCTGCGGGCCACCGTGATGTCCTTCGGCTTCAAGTACGGCCTCCCGGTCGACGCCGACCTGGTGGTGGACATGCGGTTCCTGCCCAACCCGCACTGGGTCCCCGAGCTGCGCCCCTTCACCGGCCGGAACGAGGAGGTGGCCGCGTACGTCTTCAACCAGCCCGGCGCCAAGGAGTTCCTCGACCGGTACGCCGAGCTGCTGCGGCTGATCGCCGCGGGCTACCGCCGTGAGGGCAAGCGCTACGTGACCATCGCCGTCGGCTGCACCGGCGGCAAGCACCGTTCGGTCGCCATGTCGGAGAAGCTCGCCGCCCGCCTCGCCGCGGAGGGCGTGGAGACGGTGGTCGTCCACCGGGACATGGGCCGGGAATGACAGCACGTACTCCGCGGCTGCACCGGCTGCGCCGGGCGCAGCCCGAAGGTCGCCCCGGCCGGCCGGTCGAGGCGCGTGGGGCCAAGCCGCGACGCCGTGGCACCCAGCCCAAGGTGGTGGCCCTCGGCGGCGGCATGGGACTGTCCGCCTCGCTCGCCGCGCTGCGCCGGATCACCGGCGACCTCACCGCCGTCGTCACCGTGGCCGACGACGGCGGATCCAGCGGGCGGCTGCGCGACGAACTGGGCGTGCTGCCGCCCGGCGATCTGCGCAAGGCGCTGGCCGCGCTGTGCGGCGACGACGACTGGGGCCAGACCTGGGCCCGGGTCATCCAGCACCGCTTCCAGTCCAAGGGCGACCTGCACGAGCACGCGGTCGGCAACCTGCTGATCGTCGCCCTGTGGGAGCAGCTCGGCGACCACGTCCAGGCCCTGGACCTGGTCGGCCGGCTGCTCGGCGCGCACGGGCGCGTGCTGCCCATGTCCGCCGTGCCGCTGGAGCTCCAGGCGCTGGTCAAGGGGCACGACCCCGAGCGTCCGGACGCCGTGGACACCGTCCGGGGCCAGGCGACCGTCGCCCTCACCCCCGGCGAGGTGCAGTCCGTGCACCTCGTGCCGAACGACCCGCCCGCCGTCCCCGAGGCGGTCGCGGCGGTCCTCGACGCCGACTGGGTGGTGCTCGGCCCCGGTTCCTGGTTCTCCTCGGTCATCCCGCACCTCCTGGTGCCCGAACTGCTGGAGGCGCTCGTCGAGACGAAGGCGCGCCGGGTGCTCTCCCTGAACCTCGCCCCGCAGCCCGGAGAAACCGAGGGCTTCTCCCCGCAGCGTCATTTGGAGGTTTTGGGGCGACACGCCCCTAAACTCGCCCTGGACGTGGTGCTGGCCGACGAGGCCGCCGTACCCGACCGCGATGTGCTGACCGAGGCCGCGAAGGGGTTCGGCGGCGCAGCGGTCGAGCTGGCACCGGTGGCCCGGCCCGACGGAAGCCCCAGGCACGACCCGGAGCTGCTGGCCGCCGCGTACGACCGTATTTTTCGGATGCATGGAAGGATCGGCCCATGGCGATGACGGCAGCGGTGAAGGACGAGGTTTCCCGGCTCCCCGTCACCCGGACCTGCTGCAGGAAGGCGGAGGTCTCCGCCATGCTGCGGTTCGCCGGCGGCCTTCACCTGGTGAGCGGGCGCATCGTGATCGAGGCGGAGCTGGACACGGCGATGGCCGCCCGCCGCCTCAAGCGGGACGTGCTGGAGATCTTCGGGCACAGCTCCGAACTGATCGTGATGGCACCGGGCGGGCTGCGCCGCGGTTCGCGCTACGTCGTCCGGGTGGTCGCGGGCGGCGACCAGCTGGCCCGCCAGACCGGTCTGGTGGACGGCCGGGGCCGCCCGATCCGCGGCCTGCCCCCGCAGGTGGTCTCGGGGGCCACCTGCGACGCCGAGGCGGCCTGGCGCGGGGCCTTCCTGGCGCACGGCTCCCTCACCGAGCCGGGCCGCTCCTCCTCCCTGGAGGTGACCTGCCCCGGCCCCGAGGCGGCGCTCGCCCTGGTCGGCGCCGCCCGCCGGCTGTCGATCGGGGCCAAGGCCCGCGAGGTGCGCGGCGTGGACCGGGTCGTGGTCCGTGACGGCGACGCGATCGGTGCCCTGCTCACCCGGCTCGGCGCCCACGACTCGGTGCTGGCCTGGGAGGAGCGCCGGATGCGCCGCGAGGTGCGCGCCACGGCGAACCGGCTGGCCAACTTCGACGACGCCAACCTGCGCCGCTCGGCCCGCGCGGCCGTCGCCGCCGGTGCCCGGGTGCAGCGCGCCCTGGAGATCCTCGCCGACGACGTCCCGGAGCACCTCGCCGCGGCCGGCCGGCTGCGCATGGACCACAAGCAGGCATCCCTGGAGGAACTGGGCGCGCTCGCCGACCCGCCGCTGACCAAGGACGCCGTCGCCGGGCGGATCCGCCGGCTGCTCGCCATGGCCGACAAGCGCGCCGCCGACCTCGGCATCCCGGGCACGGAGGCCAACATCGGCGAGGAGCTCGCCGACAACCTCGTCGGCTGACCTCCTCCCCCCGACCGATCGGCCGACCGGTCACCGGACATATGCACGGCCGGTCGGCGGTCGTCAAGGGGGCCCGGAGGTTTCCGGTCGAGCCGGAAGGGGCCGCGGGGCCCCCGGTGGCGGGTCCGACGAGGCGCATCGGACTGGGCGGTCCGTGCACTACTGACGGGTAAAGGGCGTCGTGCCGGGTATGCGTCGACTCAATGTCACGGCCGGGGCCCCGGAGAGGTAGGGTCGGGGGTGGTCGGGGACATCCCATACAGCTCGCCGGCGACTTGAGCCGGCGCACCAACGAGGAGATCGGTTCGTGACGATCCGCGTAGGCATCAACGGGTTTGGCCGCATCGGTCGGAACTACTTCCGCGCATTGCTCGAGCAGGGCGCAGACATCGAGATCGTGGCGGTCAATGACCTGGGTGACACCGCGACCACTGCCCACCTGCTGAAGTACGACACCATCCTGGGGCGCCTCAAGCAGGAGGTCTCCCACACCGCCGACACGATCACCGTGGACGGCAAGACGATCAAGGTGCTCTCGGAGCGCAACCCCGCGGACATCCCGTGGGGCGAGCTGGGCGTCGACGTCGTCATCGAGTCGACCGGCATCTTCACCAAGAAGGCGGACGCCGAGAAGCACATCGCCGGCGGCGCCAAGAAGGTCATCATCTCGGCTCCGGCCAAGGATGAGGACGTCACCATCGTGATGGGCGTCAACCAGGACAAGTACGACCCGGCGAACCACCACGTCATCTCCAACGCCTCCTGCACCACCAACTGCGTGGCGCCGATGGCGAAGGTGCTCGACGAGAACTTCGGCATCGTCAAGGGCCTGATGACGACGGTGCACGCGTACACGAACGACCAGCGCATCCTGGACTTCCCGCACAAGGACCTGCGCCGCGCCCGTGCCGCCGCCGAGAACATCATCCCGACGACCACCGGCGCCGCGAAGGCCACCGCCCTGGTGCTGCCGCAGCTCAAGGGCAAGCTGGACGGCATCGCGATGCGCGTCCCGGTCCCGACCGGCTCGGTCACCGACCTGGTCGTCGAGCTCAGCCGCGAGGTCACCAAGGAAGAGGTCAACGCCGCCTTCCAGAAGGCCGCGGAGGGCGAGCTCAAGGGCCTCCTCGAGTACACCGAGGACCCGATCGTCTCCTCCGACATCGTCAACGCCCCGGTGTCCTGCACGTTCGACTCGTCCCTGACCATGGTCCAGGACGGCAAGAGCGTGAAGATCATCGGCTGGTACGACAACGAGTGGGGCTACTCCAACCGCCTCGTCGACCTCACGGTCTTCGTCGGCAACCAGCTCTGATCGTGGAGCAGACCGCCTGATATGAGTGCAGGGCTCGGCCGGCGCGCCACAGCGCTGTCCGAGCCCTGACGCACGTATCGGAGGGGTCGACCTCTTCCGAACACGAGCGATCACGAGCGAACACAAGCTCTCTTCCAGGAGTCCCCTCATGAAGACGATCGACGAACTCCTCTCCGAAGGGGTCGCGGGCAGGCGGGTCTTCGTCCGCGCCGACCTCAACGTGCCGCTGGACGGCACCACCATCACCGACGACGGCCGCATCCGCGCCGTGCTGCCCACCGTCGAGGCACTCGCCGACGCGGGCGCCCGCGTGGTCGTCGCCTCGCACCTGGGCCGCCCCAAGGGCGCCCCGGATCCCGCCTTCTCGCTCGCCCCGGCCGCCGCGCGCCTCGGTGAGCTCCTCGGCGCCGACGTGGCGTTCGCGACGGACACGGTCGGCGACTCCGCCACCGCCACCGTCGCGGGCCTCGCCGACGGACAGGTCGCGGTCCTCGAGAACCTGCGCTTCAACGCCGGCGAGACCGCCAAGGACGACGCCGAGCGCGGGGCCTTCGCCGACCGGCTCGCCGCGCTCGCCGACCTCTACGTGGGCGACGGCTTCGGCGCGGTGCACCGCAAGCACGCGTCCGTGTACGACCTCCCGGCGCGCCTGCCGCACGCCGCGGGCTTCCTCATCGCCACCGAGGTCGGCGTCCTGAAGAAGCTCACCGACGAGGTCGAGCGGCCCTACGTGGTGGCCCTCGGCGGTGCCAAGGTCTCCGACAAGCTCGCCGTCATCGACGAACTGCTCGGCAAGGCCGACCGCATCCTCATCGGCGGCGGCATGGCGTACACCTTCCTCAAGGCCAAGGGCCACGAGATCGGCAAGTCGCTGCTGCAGGAGGACCAGATCCCGGCCGTCCGGGAGTACCTGGAGCGCGCCGAGAAGACCGGCGTCGAGCTGGTCCTGCCGGTCGACACGCTGGTCGCCGGGGAGTTCCCGGACCTGAAGACCAAGGCGCCGGCCCACCCCACCACCGTCGCCGCGGACGCCATCCCGGCCGACCAGGAGGGCCTGGACATCGGCCCCGAGACCCGCACCCTGTACGCCTCGAAGCTCGCCGACGCGGCCACCGTCTTCTGGAACGGCCCCATGGGCGTCTTCGAGCACCCCGACTACGCCGAGGGCACCAAGGCGGTCGCCCAGGCCCTTCTCGACTCCCCGGGCTTCACCGTGGTCGGCGGCGGCGACTCCGCCGCGGCCGTACGCATCCTGGGCTTCGACGAAAAGGCATTCGGCCACATCTCGACCGGAGGCGGCGCCTCCCTCGAATACCTCGAGGGCAAGACGCTCCCCGGCCTCGCCGCACTGGAGGACTGACCCTCAATGACCGCTGCTGAAAAAGGCCGCACGCCGCTGATGGCGGGCAACTGGAAGATGAACCTCAACCACCTCGAGGCCATCGCCCACGTCCAGAAGCTCGCCTTCGCCCTGGCCGACACGGACTACGAGGCCGTCGAGGTCGCCGTCCTGCCGCCCTTCACCGACCTGCGCTCCGTCCAGACCCTCGTCGACGGCGACAAGCTGAAGATCAAGTACGGCGCCCAGGACATCTCGGCGCACGACGGCGGCGCCTACACCGGCGAGATCTCCGGCCCGATGCTGTCCAAGCTGAAGTGCACGTACGTGGCGGTCGGGCACTCCGAGCGCAGGCAGTACCACGGCGAGACCGACGAACTGGTGAACGCCAAGGTCAAGGCCGCGTTCAAGCACGGCATCACCCCGATCCTGTGCGTCGGCGAGGAACTGTCCGTCCGCGAGGCCGGCAACCACGTCGCCCACACCCTCGCCCAGGTCGAGGGCGGTCTGAAGGACCTCCCCGCCGAGCAGGCCGAGTCCGTCGTGATCGCCTACGAGCCCGTCTGGGCCATCGGAACCGGCAAGGTCTGCGGCGCCGGGGACGCCCAGGAGGTCTGCGCCGCCATCCGCGGCAAGCTCGCCGAGCTGTACTCGCAGGACGTCGCCGACCAGGTCCGCATCCAGTACGGCGGCTCGGTCAAGTCCGGCAACGTCGCCGAGATCATGGCGCAGGCCGACATCGACGGCGCCCTGGTCGGCGGTGCCTCGCTGGACGCGGACGAGTTCGTCAAGATCGTCCGGTTCCGCGACCAGTGAGCCGGGCAGTGAGTATGCGCTAGCGGCGATCCGTCGTACCCTTGCGGGGTCCAGTCCTGTACTGGACCCCGCGTCGTCCATCCGAATCCGAGGAAGTTGGTCCAGCCGTGGTTCTGGGGTTCTCGATCGCCCTGATCGTCTTCAGCCTGTTGCTGATGCTGCTGGTGCTGATGCACAAGGGAAAGGGCGGCGGCCTCTCCGACATGTTCGGTGGCGGCATGCAGTCCTCCGTCGGCGGCTCCTCGGTCGCCGAGCGCAACCTCGACCGGATCACCCTCGTGGTGGGTCTGCTCTGGGTCGCGTGCATCATCGTGCTGGGCATCATGATGAAGACGAACAGCTGACCCGGGAGAACAATCCGTACGCATCGGGTACGCATTCCATACGTAAGGCCCCATGTCCGGTACGCGCAGCACAGCGCGGCCTATCATGGGGCTTGCGTCTGGATGGGGGAGCGGTAACTCCAATGACTGGACGCGCGTTGGGCCTTACGTAGACTGAGGCGCTCGCAGCGAAGCGGAACGCCGACTCGTTTCGCCGCACCATCACGCAGGGAGTTACGACCGTGGCAAGTGGCAACGCGATCCGGGGAAGCCGGGTCGGGGCGGGGCCGATGGGCGAGGCCGAGCGCGGCGAGTCCGCGCCGCGGCTGCGCATCTCCTTCTGGTGCTCCAACGGGCACGAGACCCAGCCGAGCTTCGCGAGCGACGCGCAGGTGCCCGATACCTGGGACTGCCCCCGCTGTGGCTTTCCGGCCGGTCAGGACCGTGAGAACCCCCCGGACCCGCCCCGCACCGAGCCGTACAAGACGCACCTCGCCTATGTGCGCGAGCGGCGCAGCGACGCGGACGGCGAGGCGATCCTCGCCGAGGCGCTCGCCAAACTGCGGGGCGAGATCTGACAGTTGCGGTAGTCACCGCAGTCGCACCGACGGTCGGTCGCGCCGTTCACGGCCGGCTTCTTCCTCCTGCCCGCACCCCCGCCCGCCGTCCCGCCCGTCGCCGTGCTGATACCCGGAGGCCGGACGGCCGTATCTGTTGTCGTGCCCCACGACGGCGGCACGACAGGTCACGTCCACCGCTGCTCCATTAGGTTGGAACCGGCAGCGGGGCGGATACGCAGCACAGGCAGCAAGGAAGAAGGCTGAGTCCGAGATGAACGCAGACGGCCGTACCAGGCTCGACCAGACCCCCGAGTGGACCGCACTGGCCAAGCACCGGGAGCAGCTCGGGGACGTGCGGTTGCGCGAGGTGTTCGCCGCCGGTCCCGACCGCGGCACCGCGTACACCCTCCGGGTCGGTGACCTGTACATCGATTACTCCAAACACCTCGTCACCGACGAGACCCTCCGGCTGTTGCGCGAACTGGCCTCGGCCACCGATGTGTTCGGACTGCGCGACGCCATGTTCCGCGGTGAGCGGATCAACACCACCGAGGACCGGGCCGTGCTGCACACCGCGCTCCGGGCGCCGCGGGACGCGGTGATAGAGGTCGACGGGGAGAACGTCGTACCGGGTGTGCACGAGGTCCTCGACAAGATGGCCGACTTCGCGGACCGGGTCCGCTCCGGGGAGTGGACCGGACACACCGGCAAGCGCATCCGCACCGTGGTCAACATCGGCATCGGCGGCTCGGACCTCGGCCCCGCGATGGCGTACGAGGCGCTGCGCGCCTACACCGACCGCGACCTCACGGTCCGCTTCGTGTCCAACGTGGACGGCGCCGACCTGCACGAGGCCACCCGCGACCTGGACCCGGCCGAGACGCTGTTCATCATCGCGTCCAAGACCTTCACCACCATCGAGACGGTCACCAACGCCACCTCCGCCCGGACCTGGCTGCTGAACGCGCTGGGCGGGGACGAGGCCGCCGTCGCCAAGCACTTCGTCGCCCTGTCGACGAACGCGGAGAAGGTCGCCGACTTCGGCATCGACACGGCCAACATGTTCGAGTTCTGGGACTGGGTCGGCGGGCGCTACTCGTACGACTCGGCGATCGGCCTGTCCCTGATGATCGCCATCGGACCGGACCGCTTCCGGGAGATGCTCGACGGGTTCCGGCTCGTCGACGAGCACTTCCGGACGGCTCCCGCGGAGTCCAACGTGCCCCTCCTGCTGGGCCTGTTGGGGGTCTGGTACGGCAACTTCCTGGGTGCCCAGTCGCACGCGGTGCTGCCGTACTCGCACTACCTGTCGAAGTTCACCGCCTACCTCCAGCAGCTCGACATGGAGTCCAACGGCAAGTACGTCGACCGGGACGGGCACGAGGTCCAGTGGCAGACCGGCCCCGTCGTCTGGGGCACGCCCGGCACCAACGGGCAGCACGCCTACTACCAGCTGATCCACCAGGGCACGAAGCTGATCCCGGCGGACTTCATCGGCTTCGCCGAGCCGGTCGCCGAGCTGAGCGACGACCTGAAGGCGCAGCACGACCTGCTGATGGCCAACTTCTTCGCCCAGACGCAGGCCCTGGCGTTCGGCAAGACCCCGGACGAGGTGCGGAGCGAGGGCGTGCCCGAGGAACTGGTGCCGCACAAGACCTTCAAGGGCGACCACCCCACGACCACCATCCTCGCGCGTGAGCTGACGCCGTCCGTCCTCGGTCAGCTCGTCGCCCTCTACGAGCACAAGGTGTTCGTGCAGGGCGCGATCTGGAACATCGACTCCTTCGACCAGTGGGGCGTCGAGCTGGGCAAGGTGCTCGCCAAGCGCGTCGAGCCCGCGCTCACCGAGGGCGCCGACGTGCCGGGCCTGGATGCCTCCACCCAGGCCTTGGTCGCCACCTACCGGGAGCTGCGCGGACGGCGGTGAGCGCGGTGCGGGAAGCGGACGGCAGGGCGCCGTCCGCTTCCCGTAGAATCCCCGGCGATCATGCAGGCGGGTACTCGCGGGGGAACACGAAGTGGCACGGACAAGCGGTAGTTGGACGGGCGGCGGGCTGACGGCCGGGTCCTTCCTGAAGCCCCACAAGATCGCCCGGGTGCTGTTCCACCCCGCGTGGATACCGGACTCGCTCGATCCGTCCATCGAGCGGCTCAAACGCATGCGGGTCGTCGCCGGGGTGGTCGCGTCGCTCGGTGTCTACACCTTCGTCCAGGGCGGTTTCGACTTCACGGAGCTGCTGGAGAACACGATGACCGCCTCCGCGGTCCTGCTGGTCCTCACCCCGCTCACGGTCGGCGTGATGCTCCTCGTCTGGCGGCGCACCGGTACCGTACGGCAGTTGCGGGCCCCGCTGCTCAACTCCCTCAAGCTGCTCCTGCTGTTCATCGGCTGCGTGATGGCGCTGGTCCTGCTGACGCAGAGGTCGGGCACGTCGGGGGGCGTGCTGCTGTCCCTGGTCACCGCCGGGGTGCTGCTGTGGATGGTCGTCTTCGTGGTCTGGGGAGCCGTGCGGGTCTCCGGCAACTTCTTCGGCACGGCCGCCGTGCACCGTTCGCTGCCGGCCCTGCTCGCCACCGTCACCAGCTGGCTGATGGCCGTCCCCGACCTGGTCACCGGTGATCTGCACGGGCTCAGCCTCACCATGGGCGTCGTCTTCATCCTGGGCGCCCCGGTCACCGTCACGGCCATCGCGCTGCTGGAGACGAGCCGGCTCAGGCGGCGCTACGGCATCCGGCTCGGCACCCATCCGGCAGGCCTTCCGCCCGCCCCCGGCACCACCCCGCCGATGCCGCCGCCGCCGGCCGGGCTGCCGCACGTACCGCCCCAGGGGAACCCCTACCGCCACCCGCACCCGCCCGCGCCGGGCGGCAACCCGTACGCGCCCGGCCCGCGGCACCCGTACGCCCCGCCGCCGCCGTACCCCCCGCGGCGTCACCCCCACGGAGGCTGACCGGCCGGGGCGTCCCGGCACCGGCGTCAGGCGACCGCGCTCAGCGTGTCCGCGAGGCGGCGGCGGGCCGCGCGGGCGGCGGGGAGGGCGGCCAGGGCGGCGGCGCCCAGCACGGCGGCGGCGCCCAGCAGCAGCAGGAGCGCGGGGGAGGGCCCCTGGGCGATTCCGGCGCCGATGCCGCTCGACCTCCCCTGTTCGTCGATCAGCCAGTGCGCCAGCGGCAGCCCCAGGGCCAGGGCGACGAGCACGGCGGCCAGCGCCGTACCGGCGGTGGCGGTGACCGTGATCGCGGTGATCTGCCGCGGGGAGAGGCCGATGGCCTTGAGCGCGAGCAGGTCCCGTTCGCCCTCGCGGACCGTGCCGCCGATCGCGGTGAGCAGTTCGATCAGCCCGATCAGGGCGAGTACGGCGATCAGACCGAGGACGACCGCGCGCAACGGGGACAGCCCGTCGGCCGGGTTGGTCACGGTGTGCACGTCGAGCAGGCCGTCCCCGGCCCCGGTCAGCCGGTCGGCGACGGCCCGCGGGTCCGCGCCGGGGTCCAGCCGGAGCTGGTAGAGGGTCGGCCGCAGGTCGGGGTCGTTGCCGCGGAGGGTGTCGAGCGAGGTGGAGATGGTCCGGCCGGCGTTCTCCGGTTCGATGCTGCGACCGACGATGTGCAGGATCTGCGGCCGGTCGCCGACGGTCATGCGCACCCAGTCGCCGACCTGGACGTGCAACAGGTCGAGCAGCCCCTGCCCGGCCACCGCCTCGTCGGGTCCGCGCGCCGCGCGGCCCTCGGCCAGGGCGAACGGGTACGGCTCCTGGTGGGTGCCGTACCCGCGCAGGGCGATCGTGGCGGTCTGGCCGGGCACCAGGGCGGCCACCTCGACGCCCGGGTGGGCGGCGGCGACCTGCGGATCGCGCTCCAGCAGGGCGCGGGCCTCCCCGTCACTGAGCGAGGCGTCCGCACGGACACTGAGCGCGGTGGGCAGCCCCATCCGCTCCGGGCTGCCCTGGAAGCGGTCGATGGTGGTCCACGCGCTCAGCGCCACCACGATCAGCAGCAGCGGCAGGGTCAGCCTGGCCACCGTGCCCAGCGCACGCCGGCGGCGGGTGAACGCCTTGTGCCAGCCGAGGACCAGCGCGGGCGGCACCCGCGCCCCGAGCGCCCGTCGCGCCACGCCCGTCAGCCCGCCCGCCTCGGGCGCCGCCGGCCTCGGCACCGGTACCGGCGGCACCCGGCCCGCCCGCCACGCCGCGAGCCCGGTGGTGGCGCCGATGAACAGCACCGCCCCCACGGGCACCACGAACAGCGCCAGGGTGTGTCCGGGCAGCCCCTGCCACACGCCGACCGCTTCCCCGAGCCGCCCGGGTATGCCGCTGCCCAGCGCCTCGGTCAGCGCGGCGGCGGCCACGGCACCCAGCAGGGCGTAGCCGAGATGCTGGAGCAGGAAGACGCGGACGACCTGTCCCGGGGTGAAGCCGATCGCCTTGAGGACGGAGATGTCCCGCAGGTGCCCCCGGATCCGGGTGCTGATCGCCCCGTGCACGGCGAAACCGGCGGCGACCAGCGCGCCCAGACCGAACAGCCCCAGCACCTGGCCGAGCAGCCGGTTGTCGCCCTGCGCCTCGGCCCGTGCCTGCTGCCAGGTGGAGACCTCGCCGATGGCGCCCGCGCCCAGTACCGTCACCGCCCGCTGCACCGCGTACCCGGTGTCGGCGGGGTCGGTCAGCCGCAGCCCGGCCACCTGCCCGTCGGGGTCGGTCACGGCCGACGGCAGCGCCCACACCAGGCCGGGCTGTTCCCCCGGCCGGTAGCGCGGCTCGGCGCTGTCGGCCACGCCCACCACGGTCAGGGTCCGCGCGGTGCCGGGCACGGTGAGGGTGTCACCCGGCGTGGTGAGCAGGGCACGGGCGAGACTGCTCTCCAGGACCACGCCGTCGGGGGTGCCGGGGTCCAGCCAGCGCCCCGAGGTGATCAGCGGGCGGCCGGTGCCGGGCTGTTCGGCGGTGCCGCGCAGTTCGGCGGAGGCACGGCTGCCGCGGGCGGCGAGGGTGACGGCGGCGGTGGGGTAGGGGCCGGCGACGGACTCCACGCCGTCCAGGCCGGCCAGCTTCGCGGCGTCGGCCGGAGCGGTGGTGTGCAGCGTGACGTGGGCGCCGCGCGCCTGGGTGAAGAGCCGCTGCCAGGGATTGGTCGCGTACCCGAACAGGGCCGTGGCCAGCAGCAGGGAGGCGACGACGCCCGCGGTGGCGAGGACCAGGAACAGCGCCTCACCGCGGTGCGTGCGCAGATCGGAGTGCGCCCAGCGCAGGGTCGCTCGCACTGGTGTCAGCCCCTTCGCTCACGCCGGACGCCCGGACCGTCGTACACCCGCATGTCAGTCCTTGAGCTCCAGCACCCCGGAGATGCCCCGGCCGCGTGAGGGCGCTCCGTCGAGTTCCGCGTCGTCGGCGATCCGCCCGTCGAAGAAACTGATCACCCGGTCGGCGGCACTCGCCAGCCGGGCGTCATGGGTGACCAGCAGGATCGTCTGGCCTCGCCGGTGGAAGCGGGACAGCAGCCGCATCACCTCGCGGGTGCCCTTGCTGTCCAGGCTGCCCGCGGGTTCGTCGGCGAGCAGCAGTGGCGGATGGTTGACCAGGGCACGGGCCAGCGCGACCCGCTGCTGCTCACCGCCGGACAGCTCGCCGGGCATGCTCCGCTCCTTGCCGGTCAGGCCCAGCTCGGCCAGCAGTTCCTCCCGCTCGGCGCGGGCCTTCTTCGGCGGCGTCCCGGCGAGCAGGGCCGGCAGTTCCACGTTGTCGGCGACCGACAGGTCGGAGACGAGGTTGAAGAACTGGAAGACGATCCCGATGCGCTTCCTGCGCTCCACCGCCCAGCGTGCCTCGCTGTAGGCGTCGGTGCGCTCGCCGTCCAGCCAGATGCTGCCGGAGTCGGGCCGCTGGAGCCCGCCGAGCAGATGCAGCAGGGTCGACTTGCCGGCGCCGGAGGGCCCGGTCACCGCCACGAACTCGCCGCGCGTCACCCGCAGGTCGACCCCGCGCACCGCGTGCGCCGGGGCTCCCTCGCCGTGGTGCGTCTTGACGAGGCCTTCGGCGCGCAGCACGGGAGCGGTACTCTCGCTCACTCCAGCTCCTCCAGCTCTTCCTGGCACCGCTCCAGCCAGTCGAGGTCGGCCTGCAGGTGCAGCATCGCGCCCTCGATCAGCAGTTGGGCGACCCGGTTGTCCCGGTCTTCGGCGGCGGCCAGCTTCGACAACTGCCGCATGGTGTTCAGGTACTGGCGCCGCTGCCGGTTGATCAGGGTGATCTGGTCGGCGAGCCCGCTCTGCGGTGCGAGGGCCAGCTTCATGAAGAACTCGTCCCGCACCCGCGGTTCGTCCGCGGTCTCCTCGAACCAGGCGCGCAGCGCCTCCCGCCCGGCGTCGGTGAGGTGGTAGACCTTCTTGTTGGGCCGGCTGGACTGCTCGACGTCCTCGCCCTCGATCAGCCCCGACTTCTCGAGGCGGCCCAGGGTGACGTAGATCTGGCCGACGTTCGGCTGAGGGTACGCGGAGCCCAGCAGTTGCTCAAGGTCCTGCTTGAGCTCGTAGCCGTGGGCCGGGCCGCGGGCGAGCAGGGCCAGGAGGGACTGCCGCACTCGTGCTCTCCTCCCCGCGTCCTTCGTGCCGTGTGCCACGTGCCTGATGCCGGGCGTCCCGCCCGGCGAGAGGTCTCACCCGGCGCAATGTGTCGCGGGCCCTAGTATCGCCCATACCTAACAGGTATACATGGCCTCTGACCCCGGCAAGGGTGCCCGGGTGCCGGTGCACAGGGAGGAACCTATGCGGTGGATCCATGCCGCGGGTAGGGGCCTCCTCGTCCTCGCCGTGCTCCTGACCGTGGGCGTGGCCTCCGGTGCGCGGGCCGAGCAGGCCGCTCCCGCCGGCGGTCGCGGTCCGCTCACCCTGGCCACCGCCGGGGACCTCACCGGTTATCTCGGTCCGCTGCTCGAGGGCTGGAACCGCACCCACCCCGGCGAGGAGGTCACCCTCGTCGAACTGCCCGACTCGGCCGACGAGACCCGCGCGCAGATGATCACCGAGCTGCGCGGCGCCGGCCGGGGCCGCTTCGACGTGCTCAACATCGACGTCAGCTGGACCTCGGAGTTCGCCGCGGCCGGCTGGATCCGCCCGCTGCCGCGCGACCGCTTCCCGCTGGACACGTTCCTGCCGCGCGTGGTGGACACCGCGACCTACGACGACCGGCTGTACGCCGTCCCGTACGTGACCAACGCCGGTCTGCTGCTGTACCGCGAGGACGTCCTCGACGCGGAGGGCGTGGCGCCTCCGCGCACCTGGGCCGAACTGGAGCGGGCCGCGAAGACCCTCGCCCCGCGGCACGGCCTCGACGGCTACGCGGGCCAGTTCCTGCCCTACGAGGGCCTGACCGTCAACGCGGCCGAGGCCGTCTACTCGGCGGGCGGCACCATCCTCGGCGACGAGGGCGAGCGCGTCACGGTGAACTCCCGGGCGGCCCGCGAGGGCATCGGGTTCCTCGCCCGCGGGGTCCGCGAGGGCTGGATCCCGGAGGAAGCGCTGACGTACAAGGAGGAGGAGTCCAAGCAGGCCTTCCAGGACGGCCGGCTGCTCTTCCTGCGCAACTGGCCCTACGCCTACGTCGCCGCGTCCGCCGAGGACTCCGCGGTCGCCGGGAAGGTCGGCGCCGTACCGCTGCCGGGACCGGACGGGCCGGGGACGAGCGTCCTGGGAGGCTCCAACCTCGCCGTCGCCACCCATGCGCGGCACCCCGACTCCGCCGCACGGCTGATCGCGTACCTCACCAGCGAGGGCGTCCAGCGCCAGGTCCTCACCCGGGGCGCGCTGCCGCCCGTACGGGCCGCGCTGTACGACGATCCGGAACTGATCCGGCGGTTCCCCTATCTGCCGACGCTGCGCGAGAGCGTGCTCGCCGCCGCCCCGCGCCCCAAGAGCCCGCACTACGACCAGGTGAGCCTGGTCGTGCAGGCGGTGGTGCACGACGCGATGGCCGGGCGGCAGACGCCCGGTGCGGCGGTGCGGCGGCTGGCGCGCGAACTCGCCGCCGTCTCCGCGCGTTAGCCGGCGGCCGGGGTCCCTCTCCCCGGCCCCCCTCGGGACCGGGGGGCCTCGGACCGCAGGGTCCGGGACGCCCTCCGGGCTGTGCCCCGGAGGGCGGCTTGGGGCTTCTCCCCGGTCGGGGCTTTTCCGGACCGGGCACCCCGACCGGACACCTCTAGTTACATGTTAAGTAACGCGGATGTCTCAACTGTGCCCGGTATGGGCAAGTAAGAGCTCATTTGTTGATGGTAAGTGCCCAGCAGATTGCGTTCGTTCATTGACACCCTCACGACACGTCTACCTAACATGCATGCATAACGGCGACGGCGCCGTCGGCCCGGGAGTCCCGGGTCTCCGCACGCACAGACAGGTCGACGTGGTGAGCTCCAAGCACATCGACACCCACCGCTGGTGGCGCGACGCAGTGATCTACCAGGTGTACGTCCGCAGCTTCCTGGACAGCACCGGTGACGGCATCGGCGATCTCGCCGGAGTCAGGGCGGGCCTGCCCTACCTGAAGAAGCTCGGCGTGGACGGGATCTGGCTGAGCCCCTTCTACCCCTCGCCGCAGCACGACCACGGCTACGACGTGGCCGACTACCGCGACGTCGACCCGGTCTTCGGCGACCTCGCCGAGTTCGACCTGCTCATCGGGGCCGCCCGGCGGCTCGGGATCAAGGTGCTGCTGGACGTCGTCCCCAACCACTGCTCCAGCGAACACCCCTGGTTCCGCGAGGCACTCGCCGCGGCCCCCGGCAGCCCGCAGCGCGCCCGCTTCCACTTCACCGACGGCCGCGGCCCCGACGGCGCCGAGCCGCCCAACAACTGGCACGCCATGTTCGGCGGGCCCGCCTGGAGCCGCGTCACCGAGCCGGACGGCCGACCCGGCCAGTGGTACCTGCACATGTTCACGCCCGAACAGCCCGACTGGAACTGGCGCAACCCCGAGATCGCCGCCGACTTCGACCGGACCCTGCGGTTCTGGCTGGACCGGGGCGTCGACGGCTTCCGCATCGATGTCGCCGCCGGCCTGTTCAAGCACCCGGAACTGCCCGACTCCCCGGACCCGGAGGCCGACGCCCGCACCCGGGACTCGGTCAACCCGCTGGCCTGGAACCAGCCCGAGGTGCACGACGTGTGGCGGCACTGGCGCGCGGTGTGCGAGGAGTACACCGCCCGCGACGGCCGCGAACGGCTCCTGGTCGGCGAGGTCTCCGTGCCGACAGCCCGCGAACACGCCCGCTACGTCCGCCCCGACGAGCTCCACCAGGCCTTCTTCTTCGACCTGCTCGGCGCCCCCTGGGACGCCGACGCCTTCCGCAAGGTCATCTCCGAGGCCATGCAGGACATCGCCGGCACCGGATCGACCGTCACCTGGGTCCTCAACAACCACGACCAGGTCCGCACCGTCACCCGCTACGGCGAACCCGCGCCCCAGGGCAGCGGCCTCGGCGCCGCCCGGGCCCGCGCCGCCGCGCTGCTGATGCTGGCGCTGCCCGGCGCCGCGTACGTCTACCAGGGCGAGGAGCTGGGCCTGCCCGAGGTCGTCGACCTCCCCGACGACGTGCTCACCGACCCGATCTTCCGCCGCACCGGCAGCCGGGCCCGGATCCGCGACGGCTGCCGGGTGCCGCTGCCCTGGTCGGGGCAGGCCTCCCCGTTCGGCTTCACCTCCGGTGCCGAGGGGGCCGAACCCTGGCTGCCGCAGCCCGACTGGTTCGCCGAACACGCCACCGACCGTGCCCTCGCCGACACCCGCTCCTTCTGGCACCTGTACCGCGACGGTCTGCAACTGCGCGCCGCGCTGCCCCAGTTGGGCGAGGGCACACTGCGCTGGCTGGAGACCGAGCCGGACGTCCTGGCCTTCGCCCGCGCCGACGACCTGGTGTGCGCCGTCAACTTCGGCACCACCCCCGTACCCGCGCCGGTCTCCGGCACCCCGCTGCTGGCCAGCGGCCCGTGCCCGGACGGAGTCCTCCCCGGTTCCACGGCCGCCTGGTGGATCGACGGCTCCTGAAACCCGCTCACTTCACGCACCCGACACTTCACGCACCCGAAAGTCTTCCGAACGCAACCTCGAACGCTTCTGAAGGGACATCAACGATGATGCGACGACGTACCACCCTGCTCACCGGCTGCACCGCCCTCGTGCTCGCCCTCGGCGCCACCGCCTGCGGCTCCGGCGAGCCCGTCTCGGCCGGCGGCGGTGACGGCGACAAGGCGCTCGGCGGCCAGACCGTCTCCGTCGCCGGTGTCTGGTCCGGCAGCGAGCAGAAGAACTTCCAGAAGGTGCTCGACGCCTTCACCGAGAAGACCGGCGCCAAGACGGAATTCGTCTCCACCGGCGACAACGTCTCCACCGTCGTCGGCAGCAAGATCGAGGGCGGCAACGCCCCCGACGTCGTGATGGTCCCCCAGGTCGGCGTGTTGAAGCAGTTCGCCGAGGCGGGCTGGCTCAAGCCGCTGGACAAGAAGGTCCAGGGCACCGTAAAGAACAACTTCGCCGAGGTGTGGCAGAACTACGGCAGCGTCGACGGCACGCTGTACGGCCTCTACTTCAAGGCCGCCCACAAGTCGACCGTCTGGTACAGCCCCGAGGCCCTGGAGCAGGCGGGCATCACCCCGCCGAAGACCTACGACGCCATGCTGAAGGACGGACGCACGATCTCCGACTCCGGCCTCGCCGCCTTCTCGGTCGCCGGACAGGACGGCTGGACGCTGACCGACTGGTTCGAGAACGTCTACCTCTCCCAGGCCGGGCCCGAGAAGTACGACGCCCTCGCCGCGCACGAGATCAAGTGGACCGACCCGACGGTGGTCGAGGCGCTCACCACGCTCGGCGAACTCTTCAAGGACAAGCAGCTCGTCTCGGGCGGCCAGAAGGAAGCCCTGAACACCGACTTCCCCGGTTCGGTGGAGAAGGTCTTCGGTCCCGAGCCGGACGCCGCCATGGTCTACGAGGGCGACTTCGTGGCCGGCGTCGCCAAGGACCAGTTCGGCAAGAACATCGGCACCGACGCGAACTTCTTCCCGTTCCCGCCGGTCGGCGACGGCGAGGCCCCGGTGGTCAGCGGCGGCGACGCGGCCGTGGTGCTCAAGGACGGCAAGAACGCCGAGGCCGGCATGGCGCTCCTCGAGTACCTCGCCACGCCGGAGGCCGCCGCCGTGTGGGCCGAGGCCGGAGGCTTCCTCTCCCCGAACAAGGAGCTGGACCTCTCCTCCTACGGCGACGACGTCACCCGCGCCACCGCCGAGTCCCTGATCGAGGCCGGCGACTCGGTCCGCTTCGACATGTCGGACCAGGCCCCGGCGGCCTTCGGCGGCACCCAGGGCAAGGGCGAGTGGAAGATCCTCCAGGACTTCCTGCGTGACCCGTCCGACCCGAAGAAGACCGCGGCCGAGCTGGAGAACGCGGCGGCCAAGGCCTACGGGAACTGACGGTCATGACCGCCACCCTGGTGAAAGAGGCGAGCCCTCCGGCTCCTTCGCACCCCGATCGTGCCCCCCGCCGGCGCCTGCGCCGGCGGGGGCGGATCGTCGCCGTGCTGTTCGTGCTGCCCGCCCTGCTCCTGCTGGGCGCGCTGGTCGTCTACCCGGTGCTGTTCTCCGTCGGACGCAGCCTCTTCGACGCCTCCGGCACCCGGTTCGTGGGCGGCGAGAACTACCTCGAGATGTTCCGCGACCCGGTCACCCTCAAGGCCGTCCGGAACACCGCGATCTGGGTCGTCATCGCCCCCACCCTGCTCACCGGCCTGGGCCTGATCCTGGCCGTGCTGGTGGAGAAGATCCGCTGGGCCACCGCCTTCAAACTGCTGCTGTTCATGCCGATGGCGGTGTCCTTCCTGGCGGCCGGCATCGTCTTCCGGCTCGCCTACGACGAGGACCCGGACAAGGGCGTGCTGAACGCGGCCGTCGTCTCGGTCCACGACACCTTCAAGGGCAGCTCCTCCTACCCGACGGCCCGCGCCCGCGAGGGCGACGGGGCGGGCCTGACCAAGGAGGCGGACGGCTCGTACGTGACCGGGGCAGACGTGTCGCCGGGCGGCACGGCGGCGCTGGGCCTGGTCGGCGTGGCACCCAAGGACCTGCCCGGCGAGGCGGCACCCGCCTCCCCGGCGGCCTCCCGCGAGGCGGCCTCCGACGAGGTCGGCGGCGTGGTGTACCTGGACTTCACCCCCGGTGGGGGAGGAGAGCCGGGCCGGGTCGACGAGGGGGAGAGCGGACTGCCCGGGATGAAGGTCGAGGCGCTCCGCGACGGACGCACGGTCGCGAGCACGACGACCGGGTCCGACGGCTCGTTCCGCTTCACCGGCCTGGACGACGGCCCCTACGCGCTGAAACTGCCCGCCGAGAACTTCGCGCCCCCCTACCAGGGCGTCTCCTGGCTCGGACCGACGCTCGTCACTCCGGCCATCATCGGGGCCTACCTGTGGATCTGGACCGGGTTCGCGATGGTGCTGATCGGCGCGGGACTCTCGGCCCTGCCGCGGGACGCGCTGGAGGCGGCGCGGATGGACGGCGCGAACGAGTGGCAGATCTTCCGCCGGATCACCGTCCCGCTGCTCGCACCGGTCCTCACCGTCGTCTTCGTGACCCTGGTGATCAACGTGATGAAGGTCTTCGACCTCGTCTACATCATCGCGCCCGGACCCGTGCAGGAGGACGCGACCGTGCTCGCGACCCAGATGTGGCTGGTGTCGTTCGGCGGCGGCAACGACCAGGGACTGGGCAGCGCGCTCGGTGTGCTGCTCCTGCTGCTGGTCGTCCCCGCCATGGCCTTCAACATCCGCCGTTTCAGAAGGAGCCAGCGATGAACGCGATCCGGCGCGGCCTGGGCAACGCGGTCGTGCAGGCCTTCCTGGTCGTGATCGGGCTGGTGTGGATGACCCCGCTGGCCGGCCTGTTCCTGTCCTCGATGCGCTCCGCCGAGGACACGGCCAAGGGCGGCTGGTGGACGGTGTTCACCAGCCCCGGGCAGCTGTCCTTCGACAACTACGCGGCCCTGCTGAAGAACTCGGGGATGACCCAGGCGTTCTGGAACACCGTGCTGATCTCGGTGCCGACCACGGTGCTGGTGGTGATCGTCGCGGCGCTCGCCGGATACGCCTTCGCCTGGCTGGACTTCCCCGGCCGGGACACGATCTTCCTCGTCGTGGTCGCCCTGCTGGTGGTGCCCGTGCAGATCGGGCTGCTGCCGGTGGCCAAACTCTTCGGCCAGCTGGGCCTGTTCGGCACCATCCCCGGGGTCGTGCTGTTCCACGTGGCGTACGGACTGCCGTTCGCGGTGTTCCTGCTGCGGAACTACTTCGCCGAGATGCCCAAGGAGATGCTGGAGGCCGCCCGCATGGACGGCGGCAGCGAGTGGCGCATCTTCACCCGGCTGATCCTGCCCGTCGGGCGGCCGGCGATCGCCAGCCTGGCCATCTTCCAGTTCCTGTGGGTCTGGAACGACATGCTGGTGGCGCTGTTGTTCGCGGACAGCTCCTCGCAGCCGCTGACGGTGGAACTCCAGTCGCAGATCCGCCAGTTCGGCAGCAACATCGATGTGCTCGCGCCGGGGGCGTTCCTGTCGCTGGTGGTGCCGGTGGCCGTGTTCTTCGCCTTCCAGCGGCACTTCGTGCAGGGGGTGATGGCGGGATCGGTGAAGTGACGGCCACCGTCCCACCCGGAAACGCACGGACCCCCGCCTCCTCACCAGGCGGGGGTCCGTGCGTGTTCACGCGGTCACGCGGAAGCAGGCGGATACAGCGCCCGCGGCAGCTGCGAGGCCGCCGCCGCGTCCAGGAGCCACAGGGTGCGGGCCCTGCCGTACGCGCCCGCCGCCGGGGCCTGGATCTCGCCCGCGCCCGACAGGGCGATCGCCGCGGCCTCCGCCTTGTCCTCGCCGGCCGCCAGCAGCCACACCTCCCGGGCCGCACGGATCGCCGGGAGGGTGAGCGTCACCCGGGTCGGCGGCGGCTTGGGCGCCCCGTGGACGCCGACCACCGTGCGCTCCGTCTCCCGCACCGCGGGCAACTCCGGGAAGAGGGACGCCACATGCGTGTCCGGGCCGACACCCAGCATCAGCACGTCGAACGTCGGCACCGCGCCGTGGTTCTCCGGACCCGCGGCACGGGCCAGCTCCTCGGCGTACGCGGCCGCCGCCGCGTCCACGTCGGCGCCGTGCGGTCCGTCGGACGCGGGCATGGCGTGCACGCGCTTCGGGTCCAGCGGCACCGTGTCGAGCAGCGCCTCACGGGCCTGGGTGACATTGCGCTCCGGGTCGCCGTCCGGCAGGAACCGCTCGTCGCCCCACCACAGGTCGATCCGGCTCCAGTCGACCGCGTCCCGGGCGGGCGCGGCCGCGAGCGCGGCCAGCAGACCGTTGCCGTTGCGGCCGCCGGTCAGCACCACGGACGCCGAACCCCGCGAGGCCTGCGCGTCCACGACCCTGGTGATCAGCCGGGCCGCCGCGGCCTGCGCCATCAGATCCTTGTCGCGGTGCACGACCAGCTGCGGTGCCGTACTCACTTCGCCTCCACCTTCCTCAGCGGTGCCTGCGCCGGTGCCTCGACCGCGGAACCTTTCGCAGCCGGTCCGCCGGCAGCGGTGCCCGACGCTCCTTTGGCCGGCGGCTCACCCGCCGGCTTCCCGGAGCCACCCGACGTCTCGTCCAGCGCACGCGACACCTCGTCGAGCGCGGTCGTCGCCTCGCTCAGCCCGCGCGACACCTCGTCCAGCGCACCGGACGACGCCTTCGTCGCGCCCGCCCCCGTCGCCGGACTCCTCAGCCGCTCGACCCCGTACCGCAGGGCCGACGCGTACGTGTCGTCCGGGTCCAGCCGGCGCAGCTCCTCCGCGATCAGCTCCGCGGTGTCCCGGCGCTTGAGCGCCACCGCCCGCTTCGGCTGGCCCTGGATGGACAGCGTGGCGAGCGAACCGTCGGCACGGTCCAGCACGATCGGGCCGCAGTCGGTCGACAGCCGGACCGCGGTGAGCCCCGGGCCGCTCGACAGCGAACGCTTCACGGGCACGCCCAGCCGGTCCGCGAGCCACATGGCCAGCAGCTCGCAGCTCGGGTTGAACTCCTCGCCCTCGACCTCCACGCCCTGCACCTCGCAGGACACCTGGTCCAGAGCCGCGGCCAGCATCGAACGCCAGGGCGTGATCCGGGTCCAGGACAGGTCCGTGTCGCCCGGGGTGTAGGCCTCGGCGCGGGCCGCGAGCTCCCGCACCGGCTGCTCGCAGGCGTAGGTGTCGGTCACCCGGCGCTGGGCCAGCGCGCCCAGTGGGTCGCCGGCCGGGTCCAGCGGGGCGTTGACCGGCCACCAGACCACCACCGGGGCGTCCGGCAGCAGCAGCGGCAGCACCACCGACTGGGCGTGGTCGGCGACCTCGCCGTACAGCCGGAGCACCACCGTCTCACCGGTGCCCGCGTCCGCGCCGACCCGCACCTCGGCGTCCAGCCGGGACTGCGTACGGTCGCGGGGGGAGCGGGACACCCGCTTGATGACGACCAGGGTGCGCGAGGGATGCTCACGCGAGGCGTCGCCGGCGGACTTCAGGGCGTCGTAGGCGTTCTCCTCGTCGGTCACGATGACCAGGGTGAGCACCATGCCGACCGCCGGAGTGCCGATGGCCCGGCGGGCCCGCACCAGCGCCTTGTTGATCTCGCCGGCCGTGGTGTCCGTGAGGTCTATCTTCATGGCCGCCGCCAGCTCCGTCCGTCTCGCTCGAGCATGTGGTCCGCCTCCACGGGCCCCCAGGTGCCGGCCGGGTACTGGGCCGGCCGTCCGTGGTTGTCCCAGTACTCCTCGATCGGGTCGAGGATCTTCCAGGACAGCTCGACCTCCTCGGTGCGCGGGAAGAGATTGGAGTCACCGAGCAGGACATCCAGGATGAGCCGCTCGTACGCCTCCGGGCTGGACTCGGTGAACGACTCGCCGTAGGCGAAGTCCATCGACACGTCCCGGATCTCCATGGACGTGCCCGGCACCTTGGAACCGAACCGCACCGTGACACCCTCGTCCGGCTGGACGCGGATCACGATCGCGTTGGAGCCCAGTTCCTCGGTGGCCGTCGTGTCGAACGGCGAGTGCGGCGCCCGCTGGAACACCACCGCGATCTCGGTGACCCGGCGGCCCAGCCGCTTTCCGGTGCGCAGGTAGAAGGGGACACCCGCCCAGCGGCGGTTGTCCACCCCCAGCTTGATCGCGGCGTACGTGTCGGTCCTCGAGGAGGCGTCGATGCCCTCCTCCTCCAGGTACCCGACCGCCTTCGCGCCGCCCTGCCAGCCCGCCGCGTACTGCCCGCGCACGGTGTCCCGGCCCAGGTCCTTCGGCAGCCGCACGGCGCCGAGCACCTTGGTCTTCTCCGCGGCCAGCGCGTCCGCGTCGAAGGAGGCCGGCTCCTCCATGGCGGTGAGCGCCATCAGCTGGAGCAGGTGGTTCTGGATGACGTCACGGGCGGCGCCGATGCCGTCGTAGTAGCCGGCCCGGCCGCCGATGCCGATGTCCTCGGCCATGGTGATCTGCACGTGGTCCACGAAGGACCGGTTCCAGATCGGCTCGAACATCGTGTTGGCGAAGCGGAGCGCCAGGATGTTCTGGACGGTCTCCTTGCCCAGGTAGTGGTCGATCCGGAAGACCTGGTCCGGGGCGAACACCTCGTGGACGATCGCGTTGAGCTCCTCGGCCGACTTCAGGTCGTGGCCGAAGGGCTTCTCGATCACCGCGCGCCGCCAGGAACCGCTGCTCTGGTCGGCCAGCCCGTGCTTCTTCAGCTGCTGGATGACCACCGGGAAGGACCGCGGCGGCACCGACAGGTAGAACGCGAAGTTGCCGCCCGTGCCCTGTGCCTTGTCCAGTTCCTCGATGGTGCCGCGCAGCCGCTCGAAGGCGTCGTCGTCGTCGAAGGTGCCCTGGACGAAGCGCATGCCCTGGATGAGCTGCTGCCAGACCTCCTCGCGGAACGGAGTGCGGGCGTGCTCCTTGACCGCGTCGTGCACCACCTGCGCGAAGTCCTCGTTCGCCCACTCGCGGCGGGCGAACCCGACCAGCGAGAAGCCCGGCGGCAGCAGACCCCGGTTGGCGAGGTCGTACACGGCCGGCATCAGCTTCTTGCGCGAGAGGTCGCCCGTGACGCCGAAGATGACCAGGCCCGACGGCCCCGCGATACGCGGGAGCCGTCGGTCCGCGGGGTCACGCAGCGGGTTGCTGCTCGACAAGGTGTCAGCCCTCCGAAGGGGCGAGGCGCGCGAGCTCCGCCTCGGTCGACTTCAGCAGGTCGTTCCAGGACGCCTCGAACTTCTCGACGCCCTCCTCCTCCAGCAGCTGCACCACGTCGTCGTACGAGATCCCCAGCCGCTCCACGGCGTCGAGGTCGGCGCGGGCCTGCTCGTAGGTGCCGGCGACGGCGTTGCCCTTGATCTCGCCCTGCTCCTCGGTGGCGAACAGCGTCGCCTCCGGCATGGTGTTCACCGTGTTCGGCGCCACCAGGTCGTCGACGTACATCGTGGTCTTGTACGCCTTGTCCTTCACACCGGTGGAGGCCCACAGCGGACGCTGCCTGTTGGCGCCCTCACGCTCCAGCGCGCTCCAGCGGTCGGTGGCGAAGACCTCCTCGTACGCCTGGTAGGCCAGGCGCGCGTTGGCGACGGCGGCCTTGCCGCGCAGCGCCTTCGCCTCGTCGGTGCCGAGCGCGTCGATCCGCTTGTCGATCTCGGTGTCCACGCGGGACACGAAGAACGACGCCACCGAGTGGATCTTCGACAGGTCCAGGCCGCGCTCCTTGGCCTTCTCCAGGCCGGTCAGGAACGCGTCCATGACCTTGCGGTACCGCTCCAGGGAGAAGATCAGCGTGACGTTGACGCTGATGCCCAGGCCGATGACCTCGGCGATCGCCGGGATGCCCGCCTCGGTCGCCGGGATCTTGATCAGGGTGTTGGGCCGGTCCACCAGCCAGGCCAGCTGCTTGGCCTCGGCGACGGTGGCGCGCGTCTCGTGCGCCAGACGCGGGTCGACCTCGATGGAGACCCGGCCGTCCTTGCCGTCGGTGGCGTCGAAGACCGGGCGCAGGATGTCGGCGGCGTCCCGGACGTCCGCCGTGGTGATCATCCGGATGGCCTCTTCGACCGTGACCCTGCGGGCGGCGAGGTCGGCGAGCTGCTGCTCGTAGCCGTCGCCCTCGGAGATCGCCTTCTGGAAGATCGACGGGTTGGTGGTGACGCCCACGACGTGCTGCTGGTCGATCAGCTCGGCGAGGTTGCCGGACGTGATCCGCTTGCGCGACAGGTCGTCCAGCCAGATCGCGACGCCCTCGTCGGAAAGGCGCTTCAGTGCGTCTGTCATGGAAATTCCATCTCCTACTACGTGTCGTATGTGAGCGTCAGCGCTGGGCTGCGGCGAGTGAGTCCCGGGCCGCGGCCGCCACGTTCTCGGCGGTGAAGCCGAACTCCTTGAACAGCACCTTGCCGTCGGCGGACGCGCCGAAGTGCTCCAGGGACACGATGCGCCCGGCGTCCCCGACGTACTTGTGCCACGTCAGACCGATACCGGCCTCCACCGCGACGCGCGCCTTCACGGAGGGCGGCAGGACGCTGTCCCGGTACCCCTGGTCCTGCTCCTCGAACCACTCCACCGACGGCATGGACACCACGCGCGTCGGCACCCCGTCGGCCTGGAGCCGCTCACGGGCCTCGACGGCGACGTGCACCTCGGAACCGGTGGCGATCAGCACGACCTGCGGCTCCGTGCTCTGCCCGGAGGCCTCTTCCGCCTCGAACAGCACGTAGCCGCCGCGCGCCGCGTCCTCGTTGGACTCGTACGTCGGCACGCCCTGCCGGGTGAGAGCCAGGCCGTGCGGCTGGCCCTTGCCGAACTCCTTGGTCCAGCGCTTGAGGATCTCCCGCCAGGCGATCGCGGTCTCGTTGGCGTCCGCCGGGCGGACGACGTTCAGACCGGGGATGGCGCGCAGCGAGGCCAGGTGCTCGACCGGCTGGTGGGTCGGGCCGTCCTCGCCCAGACCGATGGAGTCGTGCGTCCACACGTACGTCACCGGCAGGTGCATCAGGGCCGACAGCCGCACCGCGTTGCGCATGTAGTCGGAGAACACCAGGAAGGTGCCGCCGTAGATCCGGGTGTTGCCGTGCAGCGCGATGCCGTTCATCTCCGCGGCCATGGCGTGCTCGCGGATACCGAAGTGGATGGTGCGGCCGTACGGGTTCGCCTCGGGCAGCGGGTTGCCGACCGGGAGGAACGAGGACGTCTTGTCGATCGTCGTGTTGTTGGAGCCCGCCAGGTCGGCCGAGCCGCCCCACAGCTCCGGGACGACCGCGCCGAGCGCCTGGAGCACCTTGCCGGAGGCGGCACGGGTGGCGACCGCCTTGCCCGGCTCGAAGACGGGAAGCGTGTCCTCCCAGCCCTTGGGCAGCTCACCGGCCGCGATCCGGTCGAACTCGGCCGCGCGCTCCGCGTTGTTGCTCCGCCACTCCTGGAACGACTTCTCCCACTCGGCCCGCGCCTGCTTGCCGCGCTCCAGCGCGCCACGGGTGTGGCCGAGGACCTCGTCGGTCACCTCGAAGGTCTGCTCCGGGTCGAAGCCCAGCACCCGCTTGGTGGCCGCCACCTCCTCGTCGCCGAGCGCCGAACCGTGGGAGGCCTCGGTGTTCTGCGCGTTCGGGGCCGGCCAGGCGATGATCGAGCGCATCGCGATGAACGACGGCCGGTCGGTGACCTTCTTGGCTTCCTGGACGGCGTCGTAGATCGCGTTCGGGTCCAGGTCGCCGTCCGGCTTCGGGGCCACCCGCTGCACGTGCCAGCCGTAGGCCTCGTACCGCTTGGTGACGTCCTCGGAGACGGCCGTCTCGGTGTCGCCCTCGATCGAGATGTGGTTGTCGTCCCACAGCAGGACCAGGTTGCCGAGCTTCTGGTGGCCGGCCAGCGAGGACGCCTCCGCGGAGATGCCCTCCTGCAGGCAGCCGTCACCGGCGATGCAGTAGACGAAGTGGTCGAACGGGGACTCGCCCGGGGCGGCCTCCGGGTCGAACAGCCCGCGCTCGTAGCGGGCGGCCATGGCCATGCCGACCGCGTTGGCGACGCCCTGGCCCAGCGGCCCGGTCGTCGTCTCCACACCGGTGGTGTGCCCGTACTCCGGGTGGCCCGGCGTCTTCGAACCCCAGGTGCGGAACGCCTTCAGGTCGTCCAGCTCCAGGCCGAAACCGGCCAGGTACAGCTGGGTGTAGAGAGTCAGGGACGAATGGCCGGCGGACAGGACGAAACGGTCCCGCCCGACCCAGTCGGCGTCCGAGGGGTCGTGCCGCATCACCTTCTGGAAGAGGGTGTATGCGGCGGGCGCCAGGCTCATCGCCGTACCGGGATGGCCGTTGCCGACCCTCTGTACGGCATCGGCGGCCAGGACGCGGGCGGTGTCCACGGCCCGCTGGTCCAGTTCGGTCCACTCGAGGTCTGTGGTGGTCGGCTTGGTGCTCACCCTGAGTCAGGGCTCCTCTCCACATGTTTTCGGATGCCGGATGAGTACTCACCGGCGAGGTCGAGCCTACCCCCGTAGGACGTGCATCCCCCGAGCCGTTCCAGACTGCCGGGAGTCCCGGCGATCCGCCTCCTGACCGGGAAGTCTTCCTGTTCGGCAGATGAATACGGAGCCGCTCATCCGGTTGCTCAATCGAGCTCGGAACTCCGTTGTGAGCGGTCGCCGCCAACACGACCGGACCCCCGCGATTGTCCGGGTCTGGGCAACGTCTAAGGTGGCGTGGTACGCGCGAGCCTTTACCGACACCTCATACGGGAGGGCTTGCTGGGAACTCTGTCAGGGGTGCGAGTGACGGCCGTTGAATCCCGTCCTGCGGGGATTGTCGGGACCAGCCAGAGCCCGAGTCACCGGCCGTTCGGGGCCCGTGTCGGGGCGTTCGTGGCGCTGACCAAGCCGCGGATCATCGAACTGCTGCTCATCACCACGGTCCCGGTGATGTTCCTGGCGCAGCAGGGTGTGCCCGACCTGGGACTGGTGCTGCTGACCTGCGTCGGCGGCTACCTGTCGGCGGGCGGCGCCAACGCGCTCAACATGTACCTCGACCGCGACATCGACGCGCTGATGGACCGCACCTCGCAGCGCCCCCTGGTCACCGGCATGGTCAGCCCGCGCGAGTGCCTGGCCTTCGGCATCACCCTGGCCGTCGTCTCGACGCTGCTGTTCGGCCTCACCGTCAACTGGCTGTCCGCCTGGCTCTCCCTCGGGGCGCTCCTCTTCTACGTCGTCGTCTACACGATGATCCTCAAACGGCGTACGGCGCAGAACATCGTGTGGGGCGGCATCGCCGGCTGCATGCCGGTGCTGATCGGCTGGTCCGCGGTCACCAACTCGATGTCCTGGGCACCGGTCATCCTCTTCCTCGTCATCTTCTTCTGGACGCCGCCGCACTACTGGCCGCTGTCCATGAAGGTGAAGGAGGACTACGCGCGCGTGGGCGTGCCGATGCTCCCGGTGGTCGCCGGCAACAAGGCCGTCGCCAAGCAGATCGTGCTCTACAGCTGGGTCATGGTCGCGGTGTCGCTGCTGCTCACCCCGCTCGGCTACACCGGCTGGTTCTACACCGCGGTCGCGCTGGCCGCGGGCGGCTGGTGGCTGTGGGAGGCGCACGCGCTCCTCAACCGTGCCAAGTCCGAGGTGACCGGCAGCAAGCTCAAGGAGATGCGCCTGTTCCACTGGTCCATCACCTATGTGTCGCTGCTCTTCGTGGCCGTCGCGGTGGACCCCTTCCTGCGGTAGGCGACCTCAGAGACGTTCCGAGGGGCGGGGTCCGTGGCCCAGGCCACGGACCCCGCCCCTCGCCGTTCGATCTACCCGTCGGTAGCATCCTGTTCATGGCAGACAAGCAGCAGGCGGGCCCGGCGGCCGAGCAGAACAGCGGGCAGCGGGCCGAACAGAAGACAGAACGCAAGGCCGAGCGGAAGGTGGCCCGGCTCACCAAGCGGATCAACGGCTTCGCCACGGCCCACGGCGGCGCCGAGGGGCAGATCGCCTACCTGGGGCAGCGCGGCGCCCGGATCGTGCTCGTCGGTGAGGACGGCAACTGGGGCGACCTGGTCGCCCACTCCTACGCGATCGCCGAGAAGGCGGCCGAGAGGGCGGGGATCACCCTCCACGAGGACTTCGACGGCGAGTTCGCGGCCAAGGTCAGGACCGGCCCGTACGAGTGGACCCGGATGGCGGGCAGCCAGATCGGCGGCCCGGCCAACGGCTGACCCCGGGCCCGCCGGCCCACCGATCGGCCCACCGGCCGTCCGCGGCAGGCACCGTGTCGGACGCGCCGCAACACCTCGACCCCGGTTCACCCGTTAGAGACCTGTGAGAGCAGACACAGCGTCTTTCGTGGGAGCCCGGATGATCGACACGCCGTCCCTCGTGGACCAGTACTGCCACGGCGTCCTGCGCACCGAGCTGGGCCTCGGCACCTTCGAGGCCCAGCTGGTCCGCACCGAGGGCCCGCCCGCCCCGGGGACCACCCTGTTCGACACCCAGACCGGCTTCGCCGTACGCCGCTGGTGCCCGCCCCTGCTCGGCCTGGAGCCGCACTGCCCGCCCGCCCGCTACCTCGCCCGGCGCCGCGAACTGGGCGTGGCCGAGACGGCCCGCCGGCTGCTGCGGGCCAGCGGCATCACCACCTACCTGGTCGACACCGGACTGCCCGGCGACCTCACCGGCACGGCCGAGCTGGCCACGGCCGGCGCCGCCGAGGCCCACGAGATCGTGCGCCTGGAACAGCTGGCCCAGCAGGTCGCCGACACCTCCGGCACCGTGGAGTCCTTCCTCGCCAACCTCGCCGAGTCCGTGCACGGAGCCGCCGCGCACACCGTCGCCTTCGCCTCCGTCGCCGGCACCCGGCACGGGACGGCGCTCGCGCCCGAGCCGCCGGGGCCCGGAGAGGTGCGCGGCGCGGCCGCGCGGTGGCTGGCCGCACGCCGGGTCGGGGACGAGCCGAGCGACCCGGTGCTGCTGCGGCACCTGCTGTGGATCGCCGTCGCCTCGGGCCGGCCCCTGCAACTGCACGCGGGGCTCGGCGCAGCCGGCAGCTCCCGGGCGCAGGGCACCGACCCGGGGTTCCTCGACGGGTTCGTCCGGGCCACCGCCGGGCTCGGCACCGACCTCGTCCTGCTGCACGGCTACCCGGACCACCGCCACGCCGCCCACCTGGCCGGCGTCCACCCGCACGTCTACGTCGACTCCGGCGCCGCCCTGGCCCGCACCGGCGCCCGCGCGGCGACCGTCCTCGAGGAGGTCCTGGAACTCGCCCCCTTCGGCAAGATCCTCTTCTCCAGCGGCGCCCGGGGACTGCCCGAACTGCACGTCGTGGGCGCCCGGCTGTTCCAGGAGGCGCTCGGCCGGGTGCTCGGCACCTGGGTGGCCGAGGGGGCCTGGTCCCCGGAGGACGCGCAGCGGGTGGCCGGGATGATCGCGTCGGGGAACGCGGGCCGGGTGTACGGACTGGGTGACTGAAGCACGGGCGGCTCGTTGAACAGGCGGCGTGCGCCGCCTGTGGGGATGGTCCGTACTGCACGTACCCGATCACGCCATGGGCGAGTTCGTTCCCCACCCCGTGCGGCGCACGCCGTGGTCAGCCGGAAGCGGACTCGAGCCGGTCAGCGGGACCCGGAGCCGGAAGGGAAGGATCCCCGATCGGGCGTTCACGCAGCGACAGCAGTACCCGAACCACCCAGATCCACATGACGCAGGAACCGAACATGTGCAGACCGACCAGGATCTCGGGGAGGTCGGTGAAGTATTGGATGTAACCCACCGCTCCCTGCGCGAGGATGATCAGGAACAGTTCGCGGGTGCGGTGCAGCGGGCTCTTGGGGGCGTCGACCGCCTTGAGCACGAACCACAGGGCGAACGTCAGCGTCGCCACGATCCACGCCAGCACGGCGTGCACCTTGCTGACCATCGCCGAGTCCAGCGGCATCCGCGCGACCTCACTGGAGTCACCCGCGTGCGGTCCCGATCCGGTCACCACCGTGCCGACCGCGATGAGCAGGACGGACGCCACCACCAGGAACCACACCAGCTGCCGCACGGCTGCGCCGACCAGCGGCCGGGGCTCCCCGTCGCCCTCGCGGACGCGCTGCCACATCACCGTGGCCACCGCGATCAGCGCCGAGGAGAGCAGGAAGTGCGCCGCGACCGTGTACGGGTTGAGGCCGACGAGGACCACGATGCCGCCGAGGACCGCGTTGCCCATCACGATCCAGAACTGCGCCCAGCCCAGCCGGGTCAGGCTGCGCCGGTACGGCTTCTGGGAGCGCGCGGCGACGATCGCCCAGCCGACGGCGGCGCACAGCACGTACGTCAGCAGGCGGTTGCCGAACTCGATGACCCCGTGCAGGCCCATCTCCCGGGTGGAGACGAGCGAGTCGTCGGTGCACTTGGGCCAGGTGGGGCAGCCCAGACCGGAGCCGGTCAGCCGCACGGCTCCACCGGTGACCACGATGACCACCGCCATGACGAGCGCGGCGAGGGCCGCCCGCCGGACCGTCCGGGGGTCCGGGGTCCAGCGTGCGGCGATGAAGGCGAGCGGGTTGCGCAGGACCGCCTGGGCGTCGGCGCGGGTCACGTTTGGCACGCGTCCCATCGTAGGGCGCCGCTTGTGCACGCTTTCACGAGGGTCCCGGTCGGCAGGCCGGCAGTACCGGGGAGCCTCCTCACTCCCAGCGGAAGAAGCGACCGGCCGCCGCGAGCCCCGCCCCTGCCCACACGGCGAGGATCCCCAGGTCGCCCCAGGGCAGCCCCGCCCCGTGCTGGAGCACGTCCCGCAGGCCCTCCGACAGGGCCGCGATGGGCAGCAGGCCGAGGACGTTCTGCGCGGACTCCGGGAAGGTGTCCAGCGGCACGACGACCCCGCCGCCGACGAGCAGCAGCAGGAACACCAGGTTGGCGGCGGCGAGCGTCGCCTCGGCCTTCAGGGTGCCCGCCATCAGCAGGCCGAGCCCCGAGAAGGCGGCCGTGCCCAGCACCAGCAGCAGAAGCACGGCGAGCGGGTTGCCCTGCGGCGACCAGCCCAGCGCGAACGCGATCACCGTGAGCAGGACGATCTGGAGCACCTCGGTGACCAGCACCGACAAGGTCTTCGCGGTCATCAGCGCCCACCGCGGCAGCGGTGAGGACGCCAGCCGCTTCAGCACCCCGTACCGGCGCTCGAAGCCGGTGGCGATGGCCTGCCCGGTGAACGCCGTCGACATCACCGCCAGGGCGAGGACCCCGGGGGCGAGGAAGTCCACGGCCTCGCCCTCGCCGGTGTCCACGATGTCCACGGTGCTGAACAGCACCAGCAGCAGGGTGGGGATGACCACGGTGAGCAGCAGCTGCTCACCGTTGCGCAGCAGCATCTTCGTCTCGAGCAGGGCCTGCGCCGCGATCATGCGGGGGAGCGGCGCCGCGCCCGGCCGCGGCGCGTGGGCGCCGGTCCCCGTGGCCGCCGGAGTCACCTGATCGGCCTGATTCACCGGATTCACGAACGCAGCTCCTTGCCCGTCAGCTCCAGGCTGTGCCGTCCCGGGGGGCGACCCCCGGACCCCCGGCCGGTCCTGGTGTATGCCCGATTCACGAACGCAGCTCCTTGCCCGTCAGCTCCAGGAAGACGTCCTCGAGGGTGTGCCGTTCGACCGAGATCCGGTCCGGCAGCACGCCGTGCTGTGCGCACCAGGACGTGACCGTGGCGAGCAGCTGCGGGTCCACCTCGCCGACGACCCGGTACGAGCCGGGGGTCGTTTCGGCGGCCTGGGAGCCGGGCGGCAGGGCCTTGAGCAGGGAGGCCACGTCCAGCCCCGGCCGGCCCGAGAAGCGCAGGGTGTTCTCGGCGCCGCCCCGGCACAGCTCCTCGGGGCTGCCCTGGACCACCACCCGCCCGGCGTCGATGATCGCGACGTCGTCGGCGAGCTGCTCGGCCTCGTCCATGTGGTGCGTGGTGAGGATGACGGAGACCCCGTCGGCGCGCAGATCCCGTACGAGGTCCCAGGTGGCGCGGCGGGCCTGCGGGTCGAGTCCGGCGGTCGGCTCGTCCAGGAACACCAGCTCCGGGCGCCCGACCACGGCCATCGCCAGCGCGAGCCGCTGCTGCTGGCCGCCGGAGAGCCGCCGGTACGTCGTACGGCCGCAGGAGCCGAGCCCGAGGCGTTCGATCAGCGCGTCCACGTCCAGGGGGTGGGCGTGCAGTTTCGCCATGTGGCGGAGCATCTCGTCGGCCCGCGCGCCCGAGTAGACGCCGCCGGACTGGAGCATCACGCCGACCCGGGGCCTGAGCGCGGCCGACTGCCGGACCGGGTCCAGGCCCAGGACGCGCACCGTGCCGGAGTCCGGCCGCCGGTATCCCTCGCAGGTCTCGACCGTGGTCGTCTTGCCCGCCCCGTTGGGTCCGAGCACGGCCGTCACGCCCTGCCGTGCCACCAGGTCGAGGCCGTCCACCGCGGTCTTCGTGCCGTACCGCTTCACCAGGGCCTGCACCTGGACCACGGGCTCACTTCGCATGGGTCACGATTCTAGGGACGCGCCGGGGCCCCCGGACGCCGGGGGCGGGTGCGGGCATGCCGGGCAGGGTTCCGGAAGCGGCGCCGGGAGCCGCTGATCCGATCGGTCAAAGATCGTTTCCGCAGGTCGGATTAGGTTTACCTAAGTGATGCAGCGCACCCGGGGGGTGATCGGGCACGGCTTGCCCGCCCCCGATGAATTACGCAACAATGGCGTTGTGAAAAAGGTTGGCGAGGCTCCCCAGGAGGAACTTGCGACCGGTGAGCGGTCCACCCGCAACCGGGTCGCTCGGTCCGTGCTGGACCACGGCCCGTCGACCGTCTCCGAACTCGCCGAGCGGCTCGGGCTGACCCAGGCGGCCGTCCGCCGCCACCTCGACGCCCTGGCCACCGACGGAATCGTGGAGGCGCGCGAACGGCGGGTCTACGGGGCACGCACCCGCGGACGCCCGGCCAAGGTCTTCGCCCTCACGGACTGCGGGCGGGACGCCTTCGACCAGTCGTACGACAAGCTGGCCGTGGACGCCCTGCACTGGATCGGTGAGCAGGGGGGCGGCGACGAGGCGATCGCGGCGTTCGCCCGCGCCCGGATCGCCGCCCAGGCGGGCGCGTACCGGGAGGCGGTCGAGGCCGCGGACCCCGAGGAGCGGACCCGGGCGCTGGCCAAGGCGCTCAGCGCGGACGGGTACGCTGCCACGGCGCGCAGCGCCCCCGACCCGCAGCAGGGCGAGCAGCTGTGCCAGCACCACTGCCCGGTCGCCCACGCGGCCGAGCGGTTCCCGCAGCTGTGCGAGGCGGAGACGGAATTTTTCGCCGAGCTGCTCGGTACTCATGTGCAGCGGCTGGCCACCATCGCGCACGGTGACGGTGTCTGCACCACCTTCATCCCGAAGGGTGCGCAGGCGGCGACGCCCGCGCCGCGGTCCGCCAGGACCGCACACACCTCAGAGACTTCGAAGACTTCTGCGAAGAAGACTTCGCCGCACACCCACAACGCATCTGCAAGCACGGCCGGGAGGAACCCCGCATGACTCTCCCCACGGAGACTGCCCACCCCGAACTCGAGGGCCTGGGTACGTACGAATTCGGCTGGGCCGACTCCGACGAGGCAGGCGCCGCGGCCAAGCGCGGTCTGAACGAGGACGTCGTCCGCGACATCTCCGGGAAGAAGAACGAGCCGGAGTGGATGCTGAAGCTGCGGCTGAAGGGTCTGCGGCTGTTCGACAAGAAGCCCATGCCGAACTGGGGCTCGGACCTGTCGGGCATCGACTTCGACAACATCAAGTACTTCGTGCGCTCCACCGAGCAGCAGGCGGCCTCCTGGGAGGACCTGCCCGAGGACATCAAGAACACCTACGACCGGCTCGGCATCCCCGAGGCGGAGAAGCAGCGCCTGGTCGCCGGTGTCGCCGCGCAGTACGAGTCCGAGGTCGTCTACCACCAGATCCGCGAGGACCTGGAGGAGCAGGGCGTCATCTTCCTCGACACCGACACCGCGCTGAAGGAGCACCCGGAGCTCTTCCAGGAGTACTTCGGCACCGTCATCCCGGTCGGCGACAACAAGTTCGCGTCGCTGAACTCGGCCGTGTGGTCCGGCGGGTCGTTCATCTACGTCCCCAAGGGCGTCCACGTGGACATCCCGCTGCAGGCCTACTTCCGCATCAACACGGAGAACATGGGCCAGTTCGAGCGGACGCTGATCATCGTCGACGAGGACGCCTACGTCCACTACGTCGAGGGCTGCACCGCCCCGATCTACACCTCGGACTCGCTGCACAGCGCCGTCGTCGAGATCATCGTCAAGAAGGGCGGCCGCTGCCGCTACACGACGATCCAGAACTGGTCGAACAACGTCTACAACCTGGTCACCAAGCGCGCCGTGGCCTACGAGGGCGCGACCATGGAGTGGGTCGACGGCAACATCGGCTCCAAGGTGACGATGAAGTACCCGGCCGTCTACCTCATGGGCGAGCACGCCAAGGGCGAGACCCTGTCCATCGCCTTCGCCGGCGAGGGCCAGCACCAGGACGCCGGCGCCAAGATGGTCCACATGGCCCCGAACACCTCGTCGAACATCGTCTCCAAGTCGGTGGCGCGCGGCGGCGGCCGTACCTCCTACCGCGGTCTGATCGAGATCGGCGAGGGCGCTCCCGGCGCCAAGTCCAACGTGCTGTGCGACGCGCTGCTCGTGGACACCATCTCCCGCTCCGACACCTACCCCTACGTCGACGTCCGCGAGGACGACGTGTCCATGGGCCACGAGGCGACCGTCTCCAAGGTCTCCGAGGACCAGCTCTTCTACCTGATGAGCCGCGGTCTGTCCGAGTTCGAGGCGATGGCGATGATCGTGCGCGGCTTCGTCGAGCCGATCGCCAAGGAACTGCCCATGGAGTACGCGCTCGAGCTCAACCGGCTGATCGAGCTGCAGATGGAAGGCGCGGTCGGCTAACACCCCACGCCGTTCCGTCAAGCCCCTTACGCAAAGGAAAGCGAGCACTACGACAGCCATGGCTGAGGCTCAGAACATCCCGGTGGGTTCCACCACCGCCGGCTCGATCGCGGTGGCCGCCGAGTCGACCGTCGCCACCCGCATGAGCGCGCCCCCGTCCTTCGACGTGGCGGACTTCCCCGTCCCCCACGGCCGTGAGGAGGAGTGGCGGTTCACCCCGCTGGAGCGGCTGCGCGGTCTGCACGACGGCACCGCCGCCGCCACCGGTGACGGCGTCAAGGTCGCCATCGACGTGCCCGAGGGCGTCCGCGTCGAGACCGTCGGCCGCGACGACGCGCGGCTCGGCCGGGCGGGCAAGCCGGTCGACCGCGTCGCCGCCCAGGCGTACTCCGCCTTCGAGCAGGCCTCGGTCGTGACCGTGCCGAAGGAGGCCGTCCTCACCGAGCCGATCCGCATCGCGGTGCACGGCGAGGGCGGCGCCGCCTACGGGCACCAGGTGATCGAGCTCGGCGCCTTCGCCGAGGCGGTCGTCGTCATCGACCACACCGGTGACGCGGTGCTCGCCGCGAACGTCGAGTACGTCCTCGGCGACGGCGCCAAGCTCACCGTCGTCTCCATCCAGGACTGGGACGAGAAGGCCGTGCACGTCGCCCAGCACAACGCCCTCGTCGGCCGCGACGCCTCCTTCAAGTCGGTCGTCGTCACCTTCGGCGGCGACCTGGTCCGGCTGCACCCCCGGGTGGCCTACGCGGGCACCGGCGGTGAGGCCGAGCTGTTCGGCCTGTACTTCACCGACGCCGGCCAGCACCAGGAGCACCGCCTCCTGGTCGACCACAACGTTCCGCACTGCAAGTCGAACGTCGCCTACAAGGGCGCGCTCCAGGGCGACGACGCGCACGCCGTGTGGATCGGTGACGTGCTCATCGAGGCCAAGGCCGAGGGCACCGACACCTACGAGATGAACCGCAACCTGGTGCTGACCGACGGCGCCCGCGTCGACTCCGTGCCCAACCTGGAGATCGAGACCGGTGAGATCGTCGGCGCCGGCCACGCCTCCGCGACCGGCCGCTTCGACGACGAGCAGCTCTTCTACCTGATGGCCCGCGGCATCCACGAGAAGGACGCCCGCCGCTTGGTGGTCCGCGGCTTCTTCGCCGAGCTCGTCCAGCAGATCGGCGTCCCGGACATCGAGGAGCGCCTGATCGCCAAGATCGAGGAGGAGCTGGAGGCGGCGGTCGCATGACCTTCCAACGCGCCTGCGGGCTGAGCGAGCTGGAGGAGGACACCCCGAAAAGGGTGGAGCTCGACGGCACGCCGGTCTCCATCGTGCACACCGAGGGCGAGGTGTTCGCGATCAACGACATCTGCTCGCACGCCAACGTCTCCCTCTCGGAGGGCGAGGTCGACGACTGCCACATCGAGTGCTGGCTGCACGGCTCGCGCTTCGACCTCCGCTCGGGCAAGCCCGACAGTCTTCCGGCCACGCGCCCCGTCCCCGTATACCCCGTAAAGATCGAAGGGGGCAGCGTCCTTGTTGACGTACGCGCCTCCCTCACCCAGGAGTCCTGAGGCACCCATGGCAACGCTTGAAATCCGAGACCTGCACGTCACCGTCGAGGCCGACAACGCCACGAAGGAGATCCTCAAGGGCGTCGACCTCACCGTGAAGCAGGGCGAGACGCACGCCATCATGGGCCCCAACGGCTCCGGCAAGTCGACCCTCGCCTACGCCCTGGCCGGTCACCCCAAGTACACCGTCTCCGGCGGCAGCGTCACCCTCGACGGCGAGGACGTCCTGGAGATGTCCGTCGACGAGCGCGCCCGCGCCGGACTGTTCCTCGCCATGCAGTACCCGGTCGAGGTCCCCGGTGTCTCCGTCTCCAACTTCCTGCGCACCTCCGCCACCGCCATCCGCGGTGAGGCGCCCAAGCTGCGCCACTGGGTGAAGGAGGTCAAGGAGACCATGGAGCGCCTCCACATGGACCCCGCCTTCGCCGAGCGCAACGTCAACGAGGGCTTCTCCGGCGGTGAGAAGAAGCGCCACGAGATCCTCCAGCTGGAGCTGCTCAAGCCCAAGGTCGCGATCCTCGACGAGACCGACTCCGGCCTGGACGTCGACGCGCTGCGCATCGTCTCCGAGGGCGTCAACCGGATCCGCGAGTCCGGCGAGGTCGGCACCCTGCTGATCACGCACTACACGCGCATCCTGCGCTACATCAAGCCCGACTACGTCCACGTGTTCGCCGACGGCCGGATCGCCGAGTCCGGCGGCGCCGAGCTCGCGGACAAGCTGGAGAACGAGGGCTACGAGGCTTACGTGAAGGGTGGCGCATCCGAGTGACACAGCTGCCGGGCCTCCTCGACACCGAGGCGATCCGCAAGGACTTCCCGATCCTGGACCGCCAGCTCCACGACGGGCGGAAACTGGTCTACCTGGACAACGCGGCGACCAGCCAGAAACCCCGTCAGGTACTGGACGCGCTCAGCGAGTACTACGAGCGCCACAACGCCAACGTCCATCGTGGCGTGCACGTCCTCGCCGAGGAGGCCACGGCGCTGTACGAGGGCGCGCGCGACAAGGTCGCCGCGTTCATCAACGCGCCCAGCCGCGACGAGGTGATCTTCACCAAGAACGCCTCCGAGTCGCTCAACCTCGTGGCGAACATGCTCGGCTGGGCCGACGAGCCCTACCGGGTGGACCACGAGACCGAGATCGTCATCACGGAGATGGAGCACCACTCCAACATCGTGCCGTGGCAGCTGCTCGCGCAGCGTACCGGCGCCAAGCTGAAGTGGTTCGGCCTCACCGACGACGGCCGGCTCGACCTGTCCAACATCGACGAGGTCATCACCGAGAGGACGAAGGTCGTCTCCTTCGTGCTGGTGTCCAACATCCTGGGCACGGTCAACCCGGTCGAGGCGATCGTGCGCCGCGCCCAGGAGGTCGGCGCCCTGGTGTGCATCGACGCCTCCCAGGCCGCGCCGCACATGCCGCTGGACGTCCAGGCCCTCCAGGCCGACTTCGTGGCCTTCACCGGCCACAAGATGTGCGCTCCGACCGGCATCGGCGTCCTGTGGGGCCGTCAGGAGCTGCTCGAGGACCTGCCGCCGTTCCTCGGCGGCGGCGAGATGATCGAGACCGTGTCGATGAGCTCCTCGACGTACGCCCCGGCCCCGCACAAGTTCGAGGCGGGCACCCCGCCGGTCGCGCAGGCGGTCGGCATGGGCGCGGCGATCGACTACCTGAGCGCCATCGGCATGGACAAGATCCTCGCCCACGAGCACGCCATCACCGAGTACGCCGTCAAGCGCCTGTCCGAGGTCCCGGACCTGCGCATCATCGGCCCCGCCACGGCCGAGGAGCGCGGCGCCGCGATCTCCTTCGTGCTGGGGGACATCCACCCGCACGACGTGGGCCAGGTCCTCGACGAGCAGGGCATCGCGGTCCGGGTCGGCCACCACTGCGCGCGGCCGGTCTGCCTCCGGTACGGAATTCCAGCAACCACGCGAGCGTCGTTCTATCTGTACTCCACGCCGGCCGAGATCGACGCTCTGGTCGACGGACTGGAGCACGTACGGAACTTCTTCGGCTGAGGGGCTGGCGAGCGATCGCATGAAGCTGGATTCGATGTACCAGGAAGTCATCCTGGACCACTACAAGAACCCGCACGGGCGGGGCTTGCGGGATGGCGACGCCGAGGTGCACCACGTCAACCCGACGTGCGGCGACGAGATCACGCTGCGCGTGAAGTACGACGGCACGACGATCAGAGACGTCTCCTACGAGGGGCAGGGCTGCTCCATCAGCCAGGCCTCCGCCTCCGTGCTGAACGAGCTGCTGGTCGGAGAAGAGCTCGCCAGGGCGCAGACGATCCAGGAGACCTTCCTGGAACTGATGCAGTCCAAGGGGAAGATCGAGCCCGACGACGCGATGGAGGAGATCCTGGAGGACGCGGTCGCGTTCGCCGGGGTCTCCAAGTACCCGGCCCGGGTCAAGTGCGCCCTCCTCAGCTGGATGGCGTGGAAGGACGCGACGGCCCAGGCGCTGGGCACCGACGCCGAAAGGACAACGGCATGAGCGAGACCGTGGAGATGAAACCGGCCTCCGAGGAGGAGGTCCGCGAGGCACTGATGGACGTCGTCGACCCCGAACTGGGCATCGACGTCGTCAATCTCGGCCTGATCTACGGCGTCCACGTCGACGACGGCAATGTGGCGACCGTCGACATGACCCTCACGTCCGCGGCCTGCCCGCTGACGGACGTCATCGAGGACCAGGCCAAGTCCGCGACGGACGGACTGGTCAACGAGCTGCGCATCAACTGGGTCTGGATGCCCCCGTGGGGCCCCGACAAGATCACGGACGACGGCCGCGAGCAGCTGAGGGCGCTCGGCTTCAACGTCTGAGACGAGGCACGGGCGGTCGGTCGCACGCACGTCGGAGAAACGGCGGGTGATCCCCACAGGGGATCACCCGCCGTTCCTCTTTTCCTTCCTCCGTGCTTGTGCGGCCGTCCGTTGTGTACGCTCGTACACATGGGATACCTGCTGCTCGCCGGGGCGATCGCCGCAGAGGTGGGCGCCACCACCGCAATGAAGTACAGCGACGGCTTCAGCAGACTCTGGCCCTCGCTGCTGACGTTGATCGGGTACGTGATCTCCTTCACCCTGCTCGCGCAGACGCTGCGGACCCTGTCCATCGGCACCGCGTACGCCATCTGGGCCGGGGTGGGCACCGCCGCCATCGCCGCGATCGGCGTCATGTTCATGGGGGAGGGGCTCACCGCGGTCAAGGCCCTCGGCATCGCGCTGATCATCGTGGGCGTGGTCGTGCTCAACCTCGGCGGCGCGCACTGATGGCCCGGCGGTACGACCCCGAGCGGCGCCGGCGGATCATCGACGCGGCGATCCGGGTGATCGGCAGGAGCGGCATCGCTGGGCTCAGCCACCGCAGCGTCGCCGCCGAGGCCGACGTGCCGCTCGGCTCCACGACGTACCACTTCAAGACCCTCGACGAGCTGATGGTCGCCGCGCTGCGCCAGGCGAACGAGGGCTTCGCCAAGGCCGTCGCCTCACGCGGCGGCCTGGAGGACACGCGCACCGACCTGGCGACCGAGCTCGCCGGGCTGCTCGGCGAATGGCTCGCCGGCGAGCGCACCGGCGTCGAGCTGGAGTACGAGCTGTATCTGGCCGCCCTGCGCCGACCCGCGCTGCGCCCCGTGGCGGCCGAATGGTGCGAGGACGTCACCGCACTGCTGTCGCGCCGCACGGACCCGGTCACGGCCCGCGCCCTGGTCGCCCTGATGGACGGCATCTGCCTCCAGGTACTGCTGACCGACACGCCGTACGACGAGGCGTATGCGCGGGGGATGCTGGACCGGGTCATTTCCGGTACCTGAGACGGCACGACGCCGGTTCGCATCGCCGGGCCCCCCCTGGTTAGGTTGCCCTCATGACCGACACGACTGCTCAGAGCACCACCGGCGCGGTGGCCGCCGGCCTCGCCACCCTCGCCGCCGACGGCACCGTCCTCGACACCTGGTTCCCCGCCCCCGAACTCTCCGACGCGCCCGGCCCGTCCGGCACCGAGCGGCTGTCCGCCGAGCGCGCCGCCGAGCTGCTCGGCGGCGGCGCGACCGCGGCGATCGGGCCGGACGCCCGCCGGGGCGTCGAGGTGGTCGCGGTCCGCACGGTCATCTCCTCGCTCGACGAGAAGCCGGTCGACGCCCACGACGCCTACCTGCGCCTCCACCTGCTCTCGCACCGCCTGGTGAAGCCGCACGGCCAGAACCTGGAGGGCATCTTCGGCTTCCTCGCCAACGTCGCCTGGACCTCGCTCGGCCCGGTCGCCGTCGACGACGTCGAGAAGGTGCGGCTGAACGCCCGCGCCGAGGGTCTGCACCTGACCGTGACGTCCATCGACAAGTTCCCCCGGATGACGGACTACGTCACTCCCAAGGGCGTCCGCATCGCCGACGCGGACCGGGTCCGCTTGGGCGCCCACCTCGCCGAGGGCACCACGGTCATGCACGAGGGCTTCGTCAACTTCAACGCGGGCACCCTCGGCACCTCGATGATCGAGGGCCGCATCTCCGCGGGCGTCGTCATCGGCGACGGCTCGGACATCGGCGGCGGCGCCTCCACCATGGGCACGCTGTCCGGCGGCGGCAACGTGATCATCTCCATCGGAGAGCGCTGCCTGATCGGCGCCGAGGCGGGCGTGGGCATCCCGCTCGGCGACGAGTGCGTGGTCGAGGCCGGCCTGTACGTCACCGCGGGCACCCGCGTGACCATGCCCGACGGTGAGGTCGTCAAGGCCCGCGCGCTGTCCGGCGCCTCCAACATCCTCTTCCGCCGCAACTCGCTCACCGGCACGGTCGAGGCCCGCCCGAACAACGCGGTCTGGGGCGGCCTCAACGACGTCCTGCACAGCCACAACTGATCACCGGCAAGCCACCTGACCCGACGGCGACTGTCGGCACCGGTCAGCACCGAGCGCCCTTCCACGGCCCCAGAACGGTCCGGGAGGGCGCTCGTGCGTGAACGGGGTTCTCCCGACGTCGCTGCCCGTGCCGGCACTCGTCGTCCCGCCGGTGCGGGAGCCGGAGGTCAGCCCGCGTACACGATGATCAGGGGCAGAGCCGCGAGCGACACGACGGACGAGCCGAGCAGCGTCAGCGCTGCCGGCACCGCCGCCGTCAGCCGCTCGTAGCCCTTGCGCCGGCCCGAACGGAACGCCACGCGGGCCAGGACGAGCGGCAGCGCCACGAGGGCGAGGAAGACCAGCAGCGCCGAGAGCCGGCTGAACACGGTGGTGCCGGTGTCGGTGACCAGATGCCGGACGGCTGCGCCGAGAACGGCCGCCGGGTAGGCCAGCAGACCGAACGAGAGGACCGACGCCACGGCGACGGCCAGTCCTTCGGTCAGCCGCTCGGCACACGCACGCTCCCGGCGCACTTCCATTGCCACGCTGTCCCCCATGCCCACCCCCGGGCGCCTCAGTCCGGTCGTCGCCGGCTCGACCGGCTCCACGTCCAGCAGCGTCCGGCTCCGCAGAAGTGTGTCACAGGGTCCTCCCGACTCCCGCCTGTGAGCAGCCCGGATACAACCCTCGCGGCCCGTCGCGAGTCAGAGACGTTGCGATGAGGTGAGGGCCTTCGTGTAGCCGGGCCACAGGAATGGCATACGATGCCCGTTCCCCTCATGAAGATCACATAAGAGGATGTACACGTCATGACAATCCGTGCTCCGTATCGTTCCCTTCGCGGCATATCCGCCGTTGTCGCCCTGCTCGCGATCGGCGCGGTGGGATGCTCGGACGTCTCCGACGCCGTCGACAGCGCCAAGGACGGCGCGAAGAAGGTGGCTCGCCAGCGCTCGGTGTTCTCGCTGGACCTCGGCGACTGCTACAACCCGAACGGCAAGGCCGAGGGGGAGGCGTACGCCGTCGAGATCGTGCCCTGCGACGAGGCGCACGAGGGCCAGGTCGTCGGCGAGTTCGCGATCGACGAGGGCAAGGAGTACCCCGGCGACGACGAGGTCGCCACGATCGCGGACGACCGCTGCCCGGTCGAGGCGCAGAAGTACGCCCCGGACAGCTGGGCGCTCCCCAAGGGCGTCGACCTCTACTACTACACCCCGACCAAGGAGAGCTGGGCGACGGGTGACCGCGCGGTGAGCTGCACCTACACCGCGGAGAAGGGCACGTTCGAGGGCTCGCTGGACACCGCGAAGTCCCTCAAGCCCGAGCAGACCACGTACCTGAAGGGGTCGAACGCGGTCTACGAGGCCCTGTGGGCGAACCAGCCCGAGGAGGACGTCGAGGAGGACCTGGCCGGCTACAAGGCGCAGGCCAAGGCCGTCGCGGCCGCCCTCGACGCACACGTCGAGGGCCTGGGCGGCATCGAGGGCGCCGAGGTCGGCAAGCTCCGCGCGACGCTGACGAAGGCGGCCGGGAACTGGAAGAAGGCCGCGAACGCCGCCGACGTCGACGCGTTCTACACCGCCTACGACCCGGCGTTCACCGACATCGACCCGAACGAGTCGGTCACCGCCCGCAAGGAGCTGGGCCTGGCCACCACCGTCCCGGCCGACGAGGCCGAGGTCTGGGCGGGCTGACGCTCCGTCGGGTCAGCGGGGCCGTGTCCGTCGGGGACCCGGCCCCGCTTCCTGGTGACCTGAGCCGGAGATTCGCCGACAGTGGGCGACGAATCTCCGACTCAGGTCGCTAGGTTGGCTCATGTGAGTGCGTGGGGGCGGAGTTACCGGTATGTCGGACCGGTCGAGCTGAAGGCTGCGGTTCTGCCTGGCAGCGGCGGATGCCGGATCAGTTCGGCGGCTGACTTCGGAAGCTGGGTCGCTGAGCGATCGGCCGCGGAACTGGCCGAACCGTTCACCTTCGTGGTCGGAACGGACGGTGTGCTTCGGCTGGCGCCGCGGCGAAGCGAGCACGTGGCCTGTGCCGGCGGAGCAATGGTTCTGAGCGCCGGCGAGATCGGCTTCTTGCGCGAGGCAGGCCGGTGGGCCGTGGGCGACGTCAGCAACCACTCCACCGGGTACTGCCCGGACGTCAGCTCCTGGTCGGCGGTCGCCCGTGCTCTGGACGACGTAGAGCTCGGGCGTCCGTCCGGTTTCACCCATGGGGTGGTGTTCCGGCGGTGCCCTGACTGCCAGGAGCACAACATCGTGCGCGAGGAGGACTTCGTCTGCGTCTTCTGCGGCAGCGAGCTGCCTGAGGTGTGGAACGTGGATCCCGCCGCATGACGGCCGTGGGCCACAGCCACTCGTTGACGGCTGCGGTGAGGGCGGTGGCTTCGTATTCGATCAGACGGTCGGGTCGGGCATGATCTCCCGGACCTCTTGCGCGCAGCGGCACGCCGCGGCGATCTTGGCAGCCCACTCCAGCGCGCCCTCGCGTGAGGGCACATCGATGATCGAGAACCCCCCAAGGACCGCCTTGGTCTCCGGGTACGGGCCGTCGGTGACGGTCCCGTCGGTGGCCACGACGCTCGCCTGCTGCCTCTCCAGTCCACCGCCGAAGACCCACACACCGGCGTCCCGAGCCTGACGCACCACCTCGTGCGAGGCCTCGGCCACCTCGGGCAACTCCTCCTCGGGGAAGGTCATCGCGCCGTCATCGAACGAGATCAGGTACCGCGTCATCCATGGCTCCCTCGGCCGGTGGCCTCCTTCGGCCGCCTCTCACCCTACGACGAACGCCTCCCTTCAGAGCCGACATTCTCCACGGCTTCCGAAACAGGCCCGTTCCACGGGTGCATGAACAGCCCACCGTTCACCGGGTGGTGGGGCGTCGTCGTTCGTTGAGCAGATGGCTGCCTGGTAGGCGCCGAGACGGGCGGGGGCACCCCGCTCGGCGGCGAGTGCGTGGTCGGGTGAGCACCGGTTCAGCCCTTCTGGCCATCGGCCTGCATCGCAAGCATGAGCGCCGAGTCCGTGTGGAGTGTGATGTGCACCGGGGTGAAGGTGGTGGCGTCCAGCGGTGATTGCCCGGTGCCGGGGTTGCGGGCATAGCGGGGGTGGGCGCCGCCGCTGATCTGCCAGCGGATGCGGTGGCCGACGGCGAAGCGGTGGGCGGTGGAGCTCATCGCCACGGTGATCTGCGCGGGCACATGCCCGGTCGTTCGGATCCGGCCCAGTCCGTCGCAGATGTTGACGGAGCGGCCTTGTGGATCCACGTCGCACAGGCGGGTGAAGACGTCGGCGTGGCCGGTGTTCGTGGAGAGGCGCAACCGGGCGGAGACCGGACCGAGGAGGTCCACGGGCTCGGTCAGCGGGGGGCCGGTGAACGTCAGTACGTCGTCCCGGGCTTCCAGGGTGCGGTTGTCGCGTGGGCCGGCGGTACGGGAGAGCAGAGGGCCGCCCAGGGACGGGGTGGGGTCGGCCGGGTCGTAGCGGAACGACGTCAGTGGTGCGGAGTCCGTGGGGGGCTGCCGGGTGAGGTGCCCCTGCGCAGTGGGAAACCACGGGGTGACGGCCGTGGCCGGCGGCCAGTCGTCGAGGTCCCGCCAGGCGTTTTCACCGCCGATGTGCACGCGCACGGCGGTGGGGCGCAGGCCGGAGGGGTCGGCGTACAGGTGGGCGCGCAGCCAGGCGAGGCTCTCGGCGAACACCTCGGGCCAGCCCTGCTGCAGGGCGGAGGTGTGGGTCCAGGGGCCGACGAGCAGGGCAGTCTCGCAGCCGGCCCGCCGCAGCCGGTCGTACTGCTCGAAGGTCTGGTCGGCCAGCGCGTCGTGCCATCCGGTGATCAGACTCGTGGGCACGCCGAGCCGCTCCGCCGCCTGCGTCAGCGACGCGCCGCACCAGTACGGGTCCTCGGGGTCCGGGTGCGTCATGACGTCGTCCAGCCAGGGCAGCTCGCCCCCGAGGGCCGTTGCGTACGCCCCGCGCAGGGGCTGCGCGGTGGTGACGTCGCGCAGACGGCGCTGCAGGCGCAGGGTCGCCCTCAGGAACGGTGCCATGCCCTGGTGCTGGTAGGTCATGCCCACCCCGACGGCGAGGGCGTTCTCCAGGCGCAGCGCGCCGTGCGTGTGGAACAGGGCGTGGGGATCGTGCAGGCCCACCTGCACCACCATCGCCTTCAGTTCCGGCGGCGGGTCCAGGGCGAGGGCCCATTGCACGTAGCCCAGGTAACTGGGGCCGACGGTCCCGAGTGTGCCGTTGAACCAGGGCTGCTCGCGCAGCCAGGACACCGTGGCCTGCCCGTCGGCGGCCTCGTTGCGCCACAGGTCGAACGCGCCCCCCGAACCGCCGGTGCCGCGGCAGCTCTGCAGGACCACGTGAAAGCCCTGTTCGGCGAAGAGCAGGCCGTACATGGGGGACCACGGCAGGCCCCTGCCGTACGGCGAGCGGACCAGGAGGGTGGGGAAGTCGCCCTCGGCGCGCGGGAAGTAGTGGTCGGTGAGCAGCGGGCTGCCGTCGGCGGCCGGAACCGCCAGCCCCGGCTCCCACCCGGCATCGTGCCGTTTCGCCGGGAGCCGGCGCCACGTCGCCCTCATCATCCGTGAGGCCAGCGGGGGTTCCCCGGAAGGCGGAGCCCAGGTGGGCCTCGGCACAGGACCGTGTGTGCGTGCTGTCATCGTCCCCTCCTCGATTTACGTACGCTGTACGAGAATAGAGGATGCTTGACTGAGGCCCGCAAGGGCAACCGCGATCAGGGAAAGGAGCGTGGGTCATGCCCCGTGACGGAGAGGCCGACGCTCCGGGCGTCGACCCCCAGCAGTTCTGGCTCGGCTCTGACCGGCCCCGCAGGGGCCGCAAGCCGGCCTACAGCCGGGAGGCGATCACCGCGGCGGCCGTCGCCCTGGCGGACGCGGAGGGGCTCGAAGCGGTCACCATGCGGAAGGTCGCCGCGCAGGTCGGAGCCGGTGTCATGTCGCTTTACAGCTACGCCCCCGACAAGGAGACGTTGCTGAACCTGATGGTCGACCACGTCAGCGGCGAACTGCCGACCACGGACACGCTCACCGGCGACTGGCGCGCCGACCTGAAGGCCGTCGCCCACCTCCAGCGCGCCCTGATGCTGCGACACCCCTGGCTGCCCGCCGCCCTGTCCACCCACCGCACCCCCGGCCCCCACACCCTGGCCTTCCTGGAGCGGGCGCTCACCGCCCTGCGGCCCACCGGACTGGACGGTGCGGCGAAGCTGGAGGTCTTCGCCCAGCTCACGGCATTCGTGGCCGGGCACACCGCTCACGAGATCGCGCAGGCCACGGCCTCGCGGTCGCCCGACCGAGCGGCAGCCGAAGCCCGCTACCTCGCCGCCGTCGCCGCGGACGGCCGCCACCCGGAACTCGCCGAAGCCCTCTCCTCCCCCGGCCGCCCACTCGCCCCCGAAGCCACCTTCACCCGATTCCTCAACCGCCTGATCGACGGCCTCACCACCGACTGACCTCGGCCGCCCGCCTCGCCTGTGAGAAGGGTCGAATCCGGTTTCCGGCCCGGGTGGCCGACCGGAAATCAGGTGCGTGTGAATCGCCGGGCATGTCAGGCTCCGCCCGTGGACCGGGAACAGATCTCCAGGCGTGCTCATGCGGACCATCCGATCGCAGCCCCGCTCGACGACGGCTCGGTGCGCCGACTGCTGGAACGCGGTCTCTCGCGCGGTGGCGAGCGCGTACTCGACCTCGGCTGCGGCGGCGGGGAGTGGCTCCTGCGTGCCCTGACCACGCGGTCGCAGCTGCGGGCCGAGGGCGTCGATATCTCCAAGAGCTCGTTGGCACACGCGCGTCAGGCCGCGCGTCGGCTCGGCGTGGAGGACCGCCTGGTCCTCCACCATCAGGACGCTGCGCATTTCACCGCCACTCACGCCTTCGACCTGGTGCTCTGTGTGGGGGCCACGCACGCTTTCGGCGGCCTGCTCCCCACTCTTGCGGCGGCGCGTGAGCACCTGGCCCCTGGGGGGTGCGTTCTGGTCGGTGACGGATTCTGGGACCGGGGGCCCTCTCCCGAGGCTGTCGAGCTGCTCGGGGACCTCGCCGACCTGCCGACCACGCTGGATCGGGTCGTCGCGGACGGGTGGACGCCTGTCCAGGGGCATATCAGCACCCGCCAGGAGCTCGACGACTACGAGTGGGCCTGGACGGGGTCGCTGGCCTCATGGGCCCTGGACCATCCCGACGATCCGGACAGCGCCCAGGCGCTCGAGGCGGCCACCACCCACCGCGACCAATGGTTGCGTGTCTACCGGGACGTGCTGGGCTTCGTCTGCCTCATCCTGCGTCCGACGCGGGACTGAACTCTGGGCGGGAGCTGCGCCGGTGGTGGCGGTCAGGCTGTGGTCAGGGTCTCGTAAAGGGACCTGAGGGTGGCGGTCGTCTCGGGGGGCGCGGGGCGCAGGGGTGGGCGGACCGGGCCTGCGGGGAGGTTCAGGGTGGTGAGGAGGGCCTTGGCGGTGACCGTGCCGGGGAGGCCGTTCGCCGTCATCGCCTCGATGAGGGCGGTGGCCCGCTGCTGGAGGTCGGCCGCGCGGGCCGTGTCGCCCGCGTCGAACGCGTCCAGGACGGCGCGCAGGTGGTCCGGGACCACGTTCGCGACCGTACTGACGTAGCCGGAGCCGCCGACCGCGTAGAGAGCCAGGACGTGTTCGTCGCAGCCCGCGTAGTAGGCGAGGTCGGTGCGGGCGAGGATCTTCTGGGCGGCCAGGAAGTCGTACGAGCAGTCCTTGACCGCCACGATCCCGGGGTGCTCGGCGAGCCGGAGCATGGTGTCGGGTTCGATGCGGGTGCCGGTCCGGACCGGGATGTCGTACAGGGCGACGGGGAGGGCCGTGGCGTCCGCGATCATGCGGAAGTGCTCCTCGATCGCATCCTGCGGGGGCCTGCTGTAGTACGGGGCGGCGACCAGGAGGCCGTCCGCGCCGGCCTTCTCGGCCCCGCGGGCGAGTTCGGTGGTGTGCGCGGTGTCGGCGGTGCCGACGCCGGCGACGATCGAGGCGCGGTTGCCCACGGCCTCCCGTACCGCCGCGATGAGGGCCGACTTCTCCGCGTCCGTGGTGGTCGGGGACTCGCCCGTCGTGCCGGAGAGCACCAGGCCGTCGCAGCCGTGGGCCACCAGGTGGTCGGCCAGCCGTCCGGCGCCCCCCAGGTCAAGGGCGCCCGTGGGGGTGAAGGGGGTGATCATGGCGCAGAGGGTGCGGCCGAAGGGCTGCGGGGGTGTCGGTGGGGTCATGGCGGTAGTGTCCGCCCGAGCGATCGTGTAGCACTACTTAAAATTGCTACAGAGCACTGTTAAGCATTGGTGATGAATGGGCGGGCTTGATAGCTGTCGTGCGGGGTGGGTACTTGGGTGGTCCCGACCGAGAGGAGGCGGAGCACCGTGACCGCAACCATCGAGCGACGGCCGGTCCGCGCCACGGAAAGCCGTGACGAGCACAGCGTGGGCGAGCTCGTCGGGCAGGCCACCGAGCAGGTCTCCCGGCTGGTACGGCAGGAAGTGGCCCTGGCCAAGGTGGAGCTGGCCGAGAAGGGCCGCCGTGCCGGGCGCGGCGGCGGCATGCTGGGCGCCGCGGGCGCCTTCGCGTACGCGGGACTGCTCGGGGCGGCCGCCACCGGTGCGGCAGCGCTCGCGCTGGTCCTGCCGGTGTGGGCGGCGGCGCTGATCATCACGGCCGTGCTGTTCGTGATCGCCGGCGTGCTGGCCGTGCTCGGCCGGGGACAGCTGCGGAAGGCCGTACCCGCGACGCCGGAGCGGACGCTGGACAGCGTGAAGGCCGACGTGGAGGAGATCAAGGGAAGGGCACACCGATGACGCGGGACGTGGAGGGCGTGAACGCGCCTGCGCAGGTGGAGGGTTCCGGAGCAATCGGTTCCGGGTCGCACATCGAGCCCGGGGGCCGTCAGGATGCCGCCCGCGGGGTCAAGGGGCCGGACGAGCTGCGGCAGGAGATCGAACGGACCCGTCACGAACTCGGGGACACGGTGGAGCAGTTGGCCGGGAAGATGGACGTCAAGGGGCAGGCGAGGGCCCGCGTGGAGGACCTGCGCGACCGGGCCGGGGCGATGACCGTACAGCTGCGGAGCAGCGCCACGCAGGCCCGACGGGCGGGGACGCGGAAGCCGTGGCCGGTGATGATCGCCGGCGGGGCGGTGGCCGGGCTGGCGGCGACAGCCGGGATGGAGGTGCTGCGGCGGCGCGGGACGCACTGAGAGCCGACCGACCGGGCCGGGTGGGTGCGGCCGGGGGCCGGCCGGACGGGATGTCCGGCCGGCCCCCGGTGCGGCGGTGTACGCCCTACGGGCGGAAGCGCAGGATCTGCGGGTCGTGGTCGCTGATCTGGTCGTGGAACTCGGCGTTGATGTGCACGCTGTCGTACGAGAAAGCGCCGCGGCGGATCGACGGGCTGATCAGGATCTGGTCGAGGACCTGGCTGTTGCCCTGGTAGACGTAGGAGTAACGCTCGCTCCTCGGCAGGGACTTGACGGCCGACCAGAGGGTGCCGTCGCCCTCGAGGATCTTCGTCGTCCGGGAGAACTCGAAGTCGTTGATGTCGCCCAGGGCGACGACGGCCGCGTTCTTCTGCGTCTTGAGGATCTTCGCGGTGAAGTCGTGGACCGCCTTCGCCTGGAGGTGGCGCTGGGTCTCGGAGCTGCGCGACGGCGGCTGGTACTGCGAGGTCAGGCTCTGGTCGCCGCCCTTGGAGGCGAAGTGGTTGGCGATCACGATGACCGTGCGGCCACGGAAGACGAACTCGCCGGCCAGCGGCTTGCGGCTGTTCTCGAAGGCCTTGGACGTGGGGTCGATCCGGCCGGGGGAGTGTGTCAGGGCCGCCTTGCCGCGCACCTTGGCGACGTCGACGGGTGTCGTGGCGTCGCCGCCCGCGCGGTCGGTGAAGGAGACCCGCTGCGGGTCGAAGAGGAACACCTGACGGATGTTGCCGCCCGGTTCGCCGCCGTCGGCCTTGTCCACCGGGTCGACGGAACGCCAGTCGTAGCGCGGGCCGCCGGCCGCCTCGATCGCGTCGATCAGCTCGGCCATCGTCTCGTCGGCGGCGACCGTGCCGTCGTCGGTGGAGCCGTTGTTGTCCTGGATCTCCTCCAGGGACACGATGTCGGGCGACTTCAGATTGTGCACGATCGCGTCGGCGTGCGCGGCGAAGGTGTCGTCGGACGGGTCGAGGTTCTCCACGTTGTAGGTGGCGACCGCCAGTTCACCGGTGTGCTGCCGGCGGGTGGACTCGCGCTGCTGGTCCTTGCCCTTCAGCGTGCCGAGTTCGCTCGCCACGAGCGTGTAGCCGCCGAACTGGTTGAAGTCCAGCGGGCCCGCGGTGGTGCCGGTGAGGGTGTCGCCGACGTTCGCGTCGGGGAAGTCCGCGGCCCGGCCCAGGGACTGGATCTGCAGCCGGCCGGTGTTCCGGTCGTCGTAGGAGCCGTAGACCGTGCCGCCGCGGAGGTTGCGGTTCTCCCACGGCTTCACGGTGACCCAGAGCTCGGTGTACGGGTCGGTGGCGCCGACCACACGGGCGTTTGAGACCTGGACGTTCATGCCCTCCAAGGACTCGTAGCGGTCCAGGGCGTACCGCTCGGGGCGCAGCGGGAGCGCGTTGACCGAGCCGTTCGCGGCGGGGTCGCCGGCCGGGGCGTAGGCGGCGGGGACGGACCGCGCGTCGATCCTGGTCGCGGCCGGGACCGGATTGCCGCGGGAGACGACGGTGACCGCGGGGCGGGTGATCTGCGTCAGTGACTGGTTGCCGGAGGACGTGCCGCCGGGGACGTACTCCGTGACCGTGCCGGAGACCGTGACGGCGTCGCCGACGGCGACCCCCTGGGGGGTCGAACCGGTGAAGACGAAGACGCCTTCGCTGGTGGCCGGGTCGGCGTCCGGGTTGGGGTCCTGGATCCAGAAGCCGCGGGACGAGCCGTAGGTGCGGATGCCGGTGACGATTCCGGTCACGTCGGTGACCTGCTGTCCGGCGTACGGCGATATCCGGGTGTCGCCCTGGATGTCATGGATGCGCACGGACTCCGCGTGCGCGGGCGAAGCGAGGGTGACGGTGGACGCCGCGCACACGGCGGCGACGGTGAGCGCGGCGAGGCGCGTGGACGACTTGCTCGGCAACGGATTCCCTCCGGGAAACGTGATGAGTGCCGGGGCGAGGGTGGCAGGTGCGACGTGCGGGGCGTGCGGGACGGGATGGGCCCGTACGGGTCCGGTGAACAACCGTCCGCCGTTTTCTACGCGCGTCAATCTCCAGCCTGGCCAGGCCACTTGTCAAGGTTCCAGCCATGTACGGCGGCTGAAGGAGAGGTGAAGCGGGCGGCTTGGGTGGAAATCCGTCTAGGCTGAGCGGTTGAGTCACAAGAGGCGCCGAGGACAGCACCTAGGAGAAACAGCCGATGTCAGACAGCTCCCCCCTGCCGCCGGCGCGGCTGCACCCCGACGCGGAGCTGGCGCGTGAAGCACTGTCCACGCCGTTGCTGTCCCGGGCCGTCCGGCTCGCCCGCTGGGCCGGACCCGCGACCCGGGTCGACGCCGGGGGCGGGCTCGTCGACGAGCAGCTGCCCGCGGCGGCCGAGGCGCTCGGCCTGGGCGGGGAGGAGGCCGCCGCCGACGCCGGTGAGGCATGGCGCGTCGCGGTGGACGCCGGACTCGTCGACGTGGTCGACGAGGAGGAGGGCACCGTCACCGCTGGTGCCGACCTCGCGCTGCTCACCGGAGGCTCGCCGCAGGACGTCCTCACGATCTGGCTCGCCGCCCTGGAGACGGTGCTCGCCGACGCGAGCGTGCCCGACCTGGACGGGCTCGTCGACGCCATCGCCGCCGGGGACGGATCCGGCGAACTCGACCTCTCCTCGCTCGACTGGGACCCCGAGGCCGAGGCGGAGTTCCTGGACGGCGTGCTCCGCAACCTCTACCTGCTGACCGCCGGCGAGGAAGGCCCCGCCGGGGCACCGGTACCGCTGCCCGCGCTGGCCGCGTCCGTGCTCGTCCCCGACGACATGCCGGAGCCCACCGACGACGTCCTGCACCAGGTGTCCGAGGCGATGATGCGGCTGGACGACCAGTTCCGCATGCTGGAGCCGGTCGGACTGGTGGAGTACCAGCCGGTCGACGAGGCGCTGCTGGTCGAAGGGGACGTCGAAAGCGACGAGGAGCCCGCGGAGCCGCAGGACGAGACCGATGTCTCCCGCTACGGCGTGGTGCGGCTGACCCCGCTCGGGCTGTACGGGCTGCGCGCCCGGCTGCTGGCGGCCGGGTTCGAGGCGCCGGCGGTCGGGGACCTCACGGACAAGGGCGCCGACGCGCTGCTCGACGGCACGGCCGTGTTCCCGCCGGCGGCGGCCCACGCGGAGACCGAACAGTGGCTCGCCCGGCGTGAACCCCTCGCTGCGGCACGCGAGTTGCTGGCCGCGGCGCGCGGGAGCGACAAGAGCGCCCCGCTGCGGCGGCTGCAGTGCCAGCAGGCGCTGTCGCTGGTCGGCCTCTCGGCCGAGCCCGCCCTGCGGGAGGTGCTCGACGACGCGGAACTCGGCGGGCTGGCCCGGGTGTGGCTGACCGAGCACGGGGCCACCGACGTCCCGCCGCCCTCCGAGGCGATGATCTTCTGGCTGACCGTCGACACGGTCGCCGCGCAGCTCGCCGCCGAGGGCAACTCCGAGGAACTGCGGGCCCTGGTGGAGGGACTGGCCCGTCAGCACAGCGGCTTCTTCGCCACGGCCTGGCGGGTGGAGCACCCGGCCACGGCGGACGTGCTGGAGGCGATGGGCCGGCTGCACCCGGACAAGAAGATCGCCAAGGAGGCCCGCAAGGCGGCCTTCAAGGCCCGGTCGCAGCACGGGGGTTGAGGGGCCCTCTCCGCTCGGGGCAAGCCCTGAACCCCACGCACGGGGCCGGGTGACCCCGTGCGGTTCACCGAAGCGGCCGCCGGGGTGCCCCGCGGCGTTCAACCGGTGTTCAGGCATGGGCGGAAGCGTGGCGGCGTACGAGGTCGGCCCCCACGGCAACTCACCGCCACAGGAGACTCCATGTCGCTCACCCGCAGGGACTTCGCCAGAACATCCGCGGTCGCCGGTGCCGGTGTCGCACTGGTGGGCAGTGTCGGCGCCCTCGCCTCCGCACCCAACGCCCTCGCGTCCCACGACGCCGAGAGCGCGGAGGAGGAGCGGGAACAGGACCGGCACCGCCACCCCGCGGTCGGCTACGGCCCCCTGGTCCCCGACCCCGACGGCATCCTCGCCCTGCCCGCCGGCTTCTCGTACCGCATCCTCACGTACACGGGCAGGACCAGGCTCGAGTCCGGCGAGTTCACCCCGTCCGACCACGACGGCACCGCCGCCTTCGACGGCCCCCGCGGCACCACCCTCCTGGTCAACAACCACGAGATCGACGGCCCGCGCGACGAGGTGGAGCACCCGGTCCCGCTCGCCGAGGGCCTCGTCTACGACCCGGCCGCCCCCGGCGGCTGCACGGTCGTCGAGGTGCGCCCCGACGGCAGCGTCGCCGAGTGGGTCGGCATCGCCGGCACCGCCGACAACTGCGCGGGCGGCAGCACCCCCTGGGGCACCTGGCTCACCTGCGAGGAGAACTCCGACCGGGCCGGCGAGAACGGCATGACCAAGGACCACGGCTACGTCTTCGAGGTCGACCCGGCCGACCGGCGCGCCAACCGCGACCCCAAGCCGCTGAAGTTCTTCGGCCGTTACGACCACGAGGCCGTCGTCATCGACCCCAAGCGCGGCCACGCCTACCTCACCGAGGACGCCGACGAGCCCAACGGCCTGTTCTTCCGCTGGACCCCGCCCGAGGACTTCCGCCACGGCCCCGGCAGGTTCCGCGCCCTCGCCGACGACGCGGGCGTCCTCCAGGCGCCCAAGTGCTACGACTCCGGCGGCCGGTTCGTCGACGACCTCTCCCGCGCCACGAGGACCGGCACGGTGTACGGCGTCGACTGGGTCGACGTACCGGACCGCGACGCGCGGACCGTCTCCGTGCGCGAGCAGTTCGGGCCCGGCGAGATCACCCGGGGCCGCAAGCTGGAGGGCATGTGGTGGGGCGACGGCGGGGCGTACTTCGTCTCCTCGTACGCCCGTGAGGAGAGCCCCGTTCAGCACGACGGCCAGGTCTGGTTCTACGACCCCAGGCGCCGCACCATGACCCTCAAGGTCCTGCTCGGCGTGAACCCCCGCCCCGGCAGGGACGGCGCCTTCGACGGCCCCGACAACATCACCGTCTCCCCGTACGGCGGGCTGGTCATCGCCGAGGACGGCGACGGCGTGCAGCACCTGTTCGGCGCCACCGACAGCGGACGCACCTACCCCATCGCCCGCAACGAGCTGAACATCGGCACCGAACAGGAGCCGGAGTTCAGCGAGTTCACCGGCGTCACCTTCTCGCCCGACGGAAAGACCCTGTACGCCAACATCCAGGAACCGGGCATCATGCTCGCCGTCACCGGCCCCTGGAAGCGCCAGAAGCGCGGCTGAACCCGTCGCCCGCGGTCATCCGCCACCGCGGTGGCGGATGACCGCGGCCTTGTTCCGTCCGTCACTGACATCTAACATTTCAGTCGTGGAGGCCATACGACCCGTACGGCGCACCCTGCTCAGGGAGCGTGCCTACGAAGCGATCAGGGATGCCATCGTGGCCGGGGAGATCGAACCCGGGGCGGTGGTGCGGGACGCCGAGCTCGCCGAGCGGCTCGGGCTGTCCCGCGCGCCGGTGCGCGAGGCGTTCTCGCGGCTGGTCGACGAGGGGCTGCTGGAGAGCAAGCCGCAGAGCTACACCCGGGTGACCCCCCTGGTGGCCGGTGACGTCCGGGACGCGGCGGCCGTCGTCGGCGCCATGCACGAACTGGTCACCCGCGTCGCCGTACCGCGGCTGCGCGAGGCCGACGTGGACCTCATGCGCGCCGCCAACGAGCGGTTCGCCGCCGCCGTACGGGCCGGTGACGTGGACGGCGCGCTGCGCGCCGACGACGAGCTGCACGACGTCCTCGTACGGGTGAGCGGCAACCGCGCCGCCGCCGCGACCGCCGCCCGCTACACACCCCTCATCCGCCGGCTGGAACGGCAGCGCTTCGGCGAGGGCGGCACCTGCCGTTCCGCCGGGCTGCACGAACGGCTGATCGAGGCCTGCGCGGCCGGAGACCCGGACGAAGCGGTCCGGGTCACGGCGGAGATCTGGCGGGGCCTGGAAGAGCTCGCCGACGTTCCCGAGGTTTCCGACGTTCCCTGACGGAAGGATCGCCCATGTCCCTCTCTGACTTCGAGCGTTACCCGCTGCTCTTCGGACCCTCGCCCGTGCATCCGCTGGAGCGGCTGACCGCGCACCTCGGGGGTGCCGCCCTGTGGGCCAAGCGCGAGGACTGCAACTCCGGTGTGGCCTACGGCGGGAACAAGACCCGCAAGCTCGAGTACCTGGTCGCCGACGCGCTCGCGCAGGGCTGCGACACCCTGGTCTCCATCGGCGGGGTGCAGTCCAACCACACCCGCCAGGTCGCCGCCGTCGCCGCCCGCGCCGGGCTGGGGTGCGTACTGGTGCAGGAGAGCTGGGTGGAGTGGCCGGACGCCGTGTACGACAAGGTCGGCAACATCCTGATCAGCCGGCTCGCCGGCGCCGATGTGCGCCTGGTGCGGGCCGGCTTCGGGATCGGCTTCAAGGAGAGCTGGGAGCAGGCGCTCAGGGAGGTCGAGGAGGCGGGCGGCAAGCCCTACGCCGTCCCGGCCGGCGCCTCCGACCATCCGCTCGGCGGGCTCGGCTTCGCCAACTGGGCGCAGGAGGTCGCCGAGCAGGAGCGGGAGCTGGGCGTCTTCTTCGACACCGTGATCGTGTGCTCGGTCACCGGGTCCACCCAGGCCGGGATGGTCGCCGGGTTCCGCGCCCTGGAGGAGGCGGGCGGGCGGACCCGGCGGGTGATCGGGATCGACGCGTCGGCGGCGCCCGTCCGCACCCGCGAGCAGATCACGCGGATCGCGCGGAACACCGGCCGGCTCGTCGGGGTCAAGGCCGAGTTGACCGAGGACGACGTCGAACTGGACGAGCGGTACCACGCGGGCACCTACGGGATCCCCGACGACACCACGCTGGACGCGATGCGGCTCGCGGCCCGCACCGAGGGGATGGTCACCGACCCTGTGTACGAGGGCAAGTCGATGGCCGGACTGATCGACCTGGTGTCCCGCGGCGAGATCGGCCGCGAGTCCACCGTGCTCTACGCCCACCTGGGCGGGCAGCCCGCGCTGAACGCATACAGCGCGCTGTTCTGAGCGGCCGGTGAGCAGCCGGTTCTGAGCGGGCGCCCCGTGGCCGGGGCGCCCGCGGGCTCGTGGGCGTGGCTACAGCGACTGGGCGGCGGGCTTGACCATGCCCCTCACCGTGCGGGACTTCACGAACTCGCCCATCGCGGTCATCTCCCACTCGCCGGAGAACTGGCGGATCAGCTTCGCCATCATCACGCCCGTCTGCGGCTCGGCGGAGGTGAGGTCGAAGCGGACCAGTTCCTCACCGGTGGTGGCGTCCAGGAGACGGCAGTACGCCTTGGCCACCTGGGTGAACTTCTGGCCGGAGAACGAGTTGACCGTGAAGACCAGACCGGTGACGTCCTGGGGGAGGCGGCCGAGGTCCACCGTGATCGTCTCGTCGTCCCCGGCGCCCTCGCCCGTGAGGTTGTCGCCGGAGTGCTGGATCGCGCCTCCCACGATCTGGAGCTTGCCGAAGTAGCAGCTGTCGACGTGGTTGCGCTGCGGGCCGTAGGCGATGACCGAGGCGTCGAGGTCGATGTCCTTGCCCCGGTACGCGGGCTCCCAGCCGAGGCCCATCCGAACCCGCGAGAGCAGCGGGCGGCCGCCCTTCATCAGGGAGACGGTCTGGTTCTTCTGGAGGCTGACCCGGCCCTTGTCCAGGTTGATCTTCCCGGTGCCGGGCGCGGCGGCGGGCGGCGCCGGGGGAGCGGCGGGCGTCGGCGGGCTCACCGGCGGCTGCATGGCGGGCGGGGGCGGAGTGGCGGGCTGGGCGGGGGCGACCGGCTGGGCGGGAGCGGCCGGTTCCTCGACCGTGACTCCGAAGTCGGTGGCGATGCCGGCCAGGCCGTTGGCGTAGCCCTGGCCGACCGCGCGGGCCTTCCAGGCGCCGTTGCGCAGGTAGATCTCGACGACCACCAGGGCGGTCTCGGTGCCGAGGCGCGGGGGCGTGAAGGTGGCCAGGACCGCGTTGTCGTCGGCGCTCCGGATGGTGGCCGTCGGTTCGATGCCCTGGAACGTCTGGCCCTGGGCGTCGGGGCTCGCGGTGACGACGATCTTCTCGATGCCGGGCGGGACCGCCGCGGTGTCGACGGTGATGGCGTCGGGGGCCGTGCCGCCGCCGGAACGGTAGGTCACACCGGGACCCGCGGGCTGGTTGTAGAAGATGAAGTCGTCGTCGGAGCGCACCTTGCCGTCGGCGGTGAGCAGCAGGCCCGATACGTCGAGCCGCACCGGGGCGGCGACGTCCACCGTCACACGGGCGGTGGGGAGGGGGATGTTCGAGCCGGGGGTCATAGCTGTCATGCCGGGTGAACGAGCGGAGGCGATTTACCGTTCCCTTACTTGTGGCCCGAATGGGGCAGAGGTTCTCAGCGCCGGTTGCGGGGGTGGTTGCGAGCGGTGCGCTCGTTGCCGCGCTTGTAGTTGCCGGTCCAGCGGGCCATGACGAGCTGGGGGTCGCTGCTGGTGACCTCGGTGAGGAAACGGGCCGCAGGGTCACCGTTCAGGGTGGTCGCGGGGCGGTTGTGGTGGGTGATGTGCACGGTGCCGTTGGGGTGGGCCTCGTAGGCGAAGCCGTGGGGTCGGGGCATGCGCGGATGCTACGACGGCGGGGGCGGCTCGCCCAGTGGATTTCGCCCCCGCCGCCCTGCGCCTACGGCACCACCACGGTCTTCCTCCCCACACCCCGCGCGAACCGCTCCAGCGCCTCCAGGTGGCGGCGCTCGTAGCAATACAGGGAGGGGCCCACGGCGACCTGGTCGCCGAGCGACACCTTGGTGACCTGGGAGCCGACGCCGACGACCTCGCCCGCGAAATCGTGCCCAGGCACGATCGGCAGGGTGGGCGCGAACTCGCCCTGGAGGATGTGCAGGTCCGTGCCGCACAGCCCGCAGGCCGCGCGACCTCGACGACGACCTCGCGGGGCCCTGGCGTCGGGTCCGGGACCTCGGTGACGACTGCGCGGCCCACGGACTCGATGACGGCGGCCTTCATTTCACGGCTCCCAACGACAGGCCCTGGACGAGTTTGTCCTGAGCGGCGAACCCCGCGGCGAGCACCGGCAGGGAGATGACGAGCGACGCGGCGCACACCTTGGCCAGGAAGAGGCCCTGGCTGGTGATGAAGCCGGTCAGGAAGACGGGGGCGGTCTCGGCGACCACGCCCGTCAGCACCCGGGCGAACAGCAGTTCGTTCCAGCTGAAGATGAAGCAGATCAGGGCCGTCGCCGCGATGCCGGGCAGCGCCATCGGGGCGACCACGCGCGCCAGCACCGTCGGCAGCCGGGCTCCGTCGATCTGGGCGGCCTCGATCACCGCGACGGGGATCTCCGAGAGGAAGGAGTGCATCATCCACACGGCGATCGGCAGGTTCATGGAGGTGTAGAGCAGGACCAGCAGCCAGACGTTGTCGAGCATCCCGGCGTTCTTGGCGAGCAGGTAGACCGGCAGCAGGCCGGCCACGACCGGCAGCATCTTGGTGGAGAGGAAGAAGAACAGGACGTCCGTCCACCGCTTCACCGGACGGACGGACAGGGCGTACGCCGCCGGGAGTGCGAGCAGCAGGACCAGGACCACCGAGGCCACGGACGCCACCGTCGAGTTGATCAGGGACGGCCAGGGGCTCGCGCCGCCGCCCACGCCGAAGAACTCGCGGTAGCCGTCCAGAGTGAGGGCGGCGGTGAAGGACGGCGGGTTGGTGGCCGCGTCCTGCTCGGAGTGGAAGGACGTCAGCGCCATCCAGGCGATGGGCAGGAAGAAGACGATCCCGGCCAGCCAGGCCACCAGGCCAAGACCCGCTCCCCTGCGGATCCGGCCGCGGGTGCGTACGGCGACGGTGCTCATGCGTGGGACACCTCCTCGCGGAACAGGGACGACACGACGCGCAGGGCGAAGGTCGCGATGATGATCGAGCCGATGACGACCAGGACGCCGGCGGCCGAGGCCAGGCCGTTCTCATGGGCCTGGTAGAAGGTCTGGTAGACGGTGTAGGGGAGGTTGGCGGTGCCCAGACCGCCGGACGTGATCGTGAAGACCGCGTCGAAGTTCTGCACGATGTAGATCGAGCCGAGCAGGGCGCCCAGTTCGAGGTAGCGGCGCAGGTGGGGCAGCGTGAGGTGGCGGAAGATCTGCCAGTCGCTCGCGCCGTCGACCCGGGCCGCCTCGATCTGCTCCTGGTCCCGGCTCTGCAGCCCGGCGAGCAGGATCAGCATCATGAACGGTGTCCACTGCCACACCAGCGCGGCCTGAACCGCCAGGAGCGGGGCGCCCGAGACCCAGTCCGGCTGCGGCCCGCCGACGTAGTGCAGCAGGCCGTTGAGCAGGCCGTACTCGGGGTTGTAGAGGACGTGCTTCCACAGCAGGGCCGCCGCCACCGGAACCACCAGGAACGGGGCGATGAGCAGGGTGCGGACGATGCCCCGGCCGCGGAACCTCCGGTCGAGCAGCAGGGCGAGCAGCAGCCCGAGGACCAGGCTGGTGAGGACGACCGCCACCGTCAGCAGGATCGTCGTCCAGACCGACCGGCGAAGGTCGGGGTCGCCGAGGACCTCTCCGTAGTTCTCGAAGCCGGCGAACTTCCGGGCGTCGGGGTAGAGGGAGTTCCAGTCGAAGAAGGAGATCACCAGCGTGGCCACGAAGGGCAGCTGGGTGACCGCGATCATGAAGATCAGGGCGGGCAGCAGCGGGGCCCTGGTGGCCCAGCCGCGCAGCCGGTCGGAGCGCCGGCCACCGCTCGGGCGGATGTCCGGGGCGGCCGCGGGGGCCGTCGTCGTGGCGGTCATCGTCCCTCGTACTCCTCGGAGATCTCTTCGGCGAGCTGCTGGGACTTCTTCAGGGCCGACTCGACGGACTGGCGTCCGGCGATGGCCGCGCTGATCTCCTGGGAGACCCGGGTGCCGAGGTCCGTGAACTCGGGGATGCCGACGAACTGGATGCCGGGCGCGGGCCGCGGCTGCACACCCGGGTCGTCCGGGCGGGCCTGCTCGATGGCCTTCCTGGTCATCTCCTGGAAGGCCGCGGCCTGTGCGCGGTAGTCCGGGTCGGCATAAGTGGAGGCGCGCTTGCCGGCCGGGACGTCGGACCAGCCGATCTCGTCGCCGACCAGCTGCTCGTACTCCTTGCCGGAGGCCCACGAGACGAACTTCCAGGCGTTGTCCGGGTTCCGGGAGGCGTCCTGGATGCCCCAGGCCCAGGTGTAGAGCCAGCCGGCCGACTCCGTCTTCTCGACGGGGGCGGGGGCGTAGCCCATCTTGCCCTTGACGGGAGAGTCGGCGGACTCCAGGGAGCCGGCCGCGGAGGTGGCGTCGTACCACATGGCGGTCTTGCCCTGGGTGGTGTTGTTCAGGCACTCGGCGAAGCCGGACTGGGCGGCGCCGGCCTGGCCGTGCTCGCGAACCAGGTCGACGTAGAACTTCGTCGCCCGCTGCCACTCGGGGGAGTCGAGGCGGGCGTTCCAGTCCTCGTCGAACCAGGTGCCGCCGAAGGTGTTCACCACGGTCGTCAGCGGGGCCATGACCTCGCCCCAGCCGGGCAGACCGCGCAGGCAGATGCCCTTCATGCCGGGCTCGGCCCCGTCGAGTTCCGCGGCGATGTCGGCCACCTGCTCCCAGGTGGGGGCGGCCGGCATCGTCAGGCCCTCCCGCTCGAGGATGTCCTTGCGGTACATCAAGAACGAGGACTCGCCGTAGAAGGGCTGGCCGTAGAGCTTGCCGTCGTCCCCGCTGAGGGACTGGCGCATCGGCCCCAGGATGTCCTGCTCGTCGTAGGCGGTGTCCTCGTCGACGTAGGAGTCCATCTCCCGGAGCCAGCCGTTGCGGGCGTAGATCGGGATCTCGTAGTTGGACAGGGTGGCGACGTCGTACTGGCCGGCCTGGTTGGCGAAGTCCTGGCTGATCTTGTCGCGGACGTCGTTCTCCGGCAGCACGGTGAAGTTCACCTTGATGCCGGTGTCCTTGGTGAAGTGCGCGGCGGTCAGCTTCTGCAACGCCACCATCTGCGGGTTGTTGACCATCAGGACGTTGACGGCGTCACCGCCGGATCCGGCCCCGCCCGCCCCGACCCAGCAGCCGGAGAGCAGCGGGGCGAGCAGCGTCCCTGCGGCGGCCGCGGCGAGTGCGGCTCGCGGCGGCCTCCGTCGGCTCTGGGTTCGCATGGATCGCTCCTGCACGTATAGGGAGGTTCAGGGAGGTATAGACGTCGCCTGGACGGCTCGGCCCGCGGGGGAGTGGAACTGCGTGTGGTGGAAACGGCGCGCGGTGCGTCGCGCGTCGTGGTGCGCCGTGGTGCGGGGCGCGCGGGGTGTGCCGTGGTGCGGTTCTGCCGGGTCAGACCCGGATGACCTGGGGCCCCAGCAGGGAGTAGCGATGGGCCTCGGCCGCCGGGAGCAGCGTGCTGGTGACGATCGCCTCCAACGCGCCGACCTCGGCGAACCGGCAGAAGCTGACCGCTCCGAACTTGGTGTGGACGCCCGCGAACACCACCCGGCGCGCGGCCCGGACCGCCTGCGTCTTGACCTCGCTGACCGCCGGGTCGGGCGTGGTCAGACCGTGCTCGCGGGAGATGCCATTGGCGCCGATGAACGCCAGGTCGACGACGAAGCCGGAGAGCATCTTCGTCGTCCAGTGGTCGACGGTGGCGAGGGTGCCGGGGCGGACCCGGCCGCCGAGCAGCAGCACGGACACGGTGCCGGTCTCGGCGAGCGCGCCCGCGACCGGGAGGGAGGCGGTGACCACGGTGAGCGGCCGGTCCCGGGGCAGTGCCTCGGCGATGAGCTGCGGGGTGAAGCCCTCGTCGACGAAGACCGTCTCCGCGTCGCCGAGCAACTCGGCCGCGGCGTTCGCGACCCTGCGCTTCTCGGCCACATGGCTGGTGGCACGGAAGGCGAGCGTGGTCTCGAAGGCGGCGCTCTCCACGGGATAGGCGCCGCCGTGGGTGCGGCGCACCAGGCCGTGGTCCTCCAGGGCGCGCAGGTCCCGTCGCACGGTCTCCTTGGCCACGCCCAGATCGGTGGCGAGCGCCGTGACGTCGACCGAGCCGGTGGCGCGCGCCACCCGCACGATCTCCCGCTGGCGCTCTTCGGCCGTCCTGTCGCGCATGGCCGAACACCTGCTTCCTGATCTCGCTGCCCGTTCGGGCCCGGTGGGGTCCTTGCAGGCAGTTGTACAGGTGGTCCGCGCGGCTGACCAGGTCTGTTGTGGAACCGGTATTGCCCGCTTCCGCCCGTTCACCTCCGGCTGTGCCCGGCTCGGACCTGCATGGGGGCGGGCCGGGGTGCGGAAACGGGCGTCGCGCGTGCCCGAATGCGGCGGCGGGCGGGCCCGTTCGGTGCCCGCCCGCCGGTGGGGGCGTCGGAGTTCCGCCGCGGCCACGCCCGCGCGTGCCGTCGATGCGCCGGTGCCGGTGCCGGTGCCGGCGCCGGGCCCGCGGCTTCGGCGGCGCGTCGGGCCCGTGGCCTCAGTACGGCCAGATCGGCGGGTCGGTCACGAAGTGGCCGCCGATGCGCGCGTGCGCCTCGTTGTCCGGGTCCAGCTCGCCCTGCTCGGCGACGAGCTTCGCGGCGAACGGCTCGGAGTCGTCCTGCGGGTCGTAACCGAGCGCACGCGCGGAGGTGAGGTCCCACCACAGGCGTGTGTTGGCGGACGAGCCGTGGACGACCGTGTGCCCGACGTGCTCGGCGGTCAGGGCCGCGTGCAGGAGGCGGGCGCCGTCGGCGGGGCTCATCCAGATCGAGAGCATCCGCACACTGGTCGGTTCGGGAAAACAGGATCCGATGCGTACGGAGACGGTCTCCAGGCCGTGCTTGTCCCAGTAGAGCTGGGCGAGGTCCTCGCCGAAGCACTTGGACAGGCCGTAGAAGGTGTCCGGGCGGTGCGGGGTGTCGACGGGGACGAGCGGGTCGCCGGCCGGAGGGCGGGGGGTGTAGCCGACGGCGTGGTTGGAGGAGGCGAAGACGATGCGCCCGACGCCCTCCTCGCGTGCGGCCTCGTACAGGTGGTAGGTGCCCTCGATGTTCGCCGCGAGGATCTTCTCGAAGGAGGCCTCGAGGGAGATGCCCGCGAGGTGGATGATCGCGTCGACACCGCGGACCGCCTCGCGCACGGCCTCCTTGTCGGCCAGGTCCGCGACGATCGCGTCCGGCTCGCCCTCGACCGGGTGCAGGTCGAGCAGGCGCAACCGGTAGCCGTAGTCCGGGAGCAGGCCCCGCATCAGGGTGCCGAGGCCGCCGGCGGCGCCGGTGAGCAGAACGGTGCGGGGAGCGGGCATCCAGGGATCTCCTTGCATCACCGGCCGTGCATGTGTGCGCACGGTATTCATATTCGTGGACACGCTAAGGAGATGGGCCGTGACCCGTCAAGTATCCCGCGTCTTCCCGTGGGTCGGGGAATCGGCTGGTGCCTGCCGGGGCGGCGTGCTTGACCGGCGTCCCCGGGGCGCCTTAGCGTGACACGATTCAGGGATGTAGACGTCAATCATGGATATGGACATGGGAGAGTTTGTGACGCCAGCCCCTCTCGCCACCCGACTCGGCAACCCCAGCGGACCGCTGTTCTTCCCGGTCACCGCCTACGGAACCGACGGCACCATCGACCTCGACACCTACCGGCTCCATGTACGGCGCGGGGTCGAGGCCGGGGCCGCGGCCGTCTTCGCCTGCTGTGGGACCGGGGAGTTCCACGCTCTGACGCCCGAGGAGTTCGAGGCCTGTGTGCGGGCCGCCGTCGAAGCGGCCGAGGGACGCGTCCCGGTCGTCGCGGGCGCCGGCTACGGCACCAAGCTCGCGGTGCACTGGGCCGAACTCGCCCGACGCGCCGGGGCGGACGGGCTGCTCGCCATGCCGCCCTACCTGGTCCGGGCCGGCCAGGAGGGGCTGCTGCGGCACTACCGGGAGCTCGCCGCGGCGACCGCCCTGCCGGTGATCGTCTACCAGCGCGACAACGCCGTGTTCACCCCCGCGAGCGTGGTCGAACTGGCCCGCACCGACGGGATCATCGGCCTCAAGGACGGCCACGGCGACCTCGACCTCCTGCAGCGGACCGTCAGCGCCGTACGCACCGAGGCTCCCGGCGACCTCCTCTACTTCAACGGGCTGCCCACCGCCGAACTGACCCAGCTCGCCTACCGGGGCATCGGCGTCACCCTCTACTCGTCCGCGGTGTTCTGTTTCCTGCCCGAGGTCGCCCTCGCCTGCCACCAGGCCCTGCGCACCGGCGACCGGGCCACCGTGGACCGCCTGCTGGACGGCTTCTACCGGCCCTTCGTCGAACTGCGCGACCAGGGCCCCGGGTACGCCGTCTCCCTGGTCAAGGCCGGGGTGCGGCTGCGCGGGCTCGACGTGGGCGAGGTGCGGCCGCCGCTGCACGAGCCGTCCGGGGATCATGTCGAACAACTCGCTCGGCTGATCGAGCGAGGGCTCGCGCTGCTCGAGGAGGCCCGATGAAGGCATCGGCGTTCGTCTACCCCTGGGACGTCAACGGGGACCCGGAGGCCCCCGCGCGGATCGCCGCGCTCGGCGTGGCGCAGGTGACGCTCGCCTCCGCCTACCACTCCACCCGCGCGCTGACCCCCCGCCACCCGCGCCACCGCGTCGTCACCGCCGAGCACGCGGCCGTGCTCTACCCGGCCGGCGCCCACTGGTCGGGCCGCGTCCCGCGTCCCCATCCGGCCGGGGACTGGGCCCCCGGCGACGCCTTCGGCGAGGCCGCGACGGCGCTCGCGGAGGCGGGCCTGGAGGTGCACACCTGGGTCGTGCTCGCGCACAACTCGCGGCTCGGCGCCGAACACCCCGACACCTCGGTCGTCAACGCCTACGGCGACCGCTATCCCTGGGCACCGTGCATCGCGCAGCCCGCCACGCGCGCTTACCTGACCGACCTGGCCGCCGAGGCGGCGGTGCGGCCCGGAGCGTGCGGCACCGAACTGGAGTCCCTCGGCTGGTACGGGCTGGCCCATCTGCACGCCCACGACAAGACCGCCGGGGTCGGCCTCGGGGACGCGGGGCAGTACCTGATGTCCCTGTGCTTCTGCCCGTCCTGCCGCGAGGGCTACGGGGCCCAGGGCCTGGACGCCGGTGAACTGGCCGCGTCCGTGCGGACCGCGCTGGAGCCGGTGTGGCGGGGGGCGGCCTCCGGCGGGGGAGGCTGGACGGGCGTCGAGAAGCTCCTCGGCGCGAAGACGGCGGCCGCCACGCGCGCGTGGCGCGAGGAAACGGCCCGCACGCTCCAGGAGGCGGCGGTCCGGGCGGTACGTGACGCGGCGCCCGAGGGCTTCCAGGTCCTGCTGCACGCGGACCCGGTGTCGTACCACTGCGGCGCCAACGCCGGCGTCGACCCCGCGCACATCCTCTCCGTCGCCGACGGCGTGGTCGTCCCCTGCACCGGGGGCCCCGGCCTGCTGACGCCGTTCGCACAGGAGAACCACCCGGACGGCGTCCTCGCCGCCAACTTCACCGTGGTCTCCGGCATGGGCGGCAGCCCCGGCACCCTCACCGCGGACGCGACCGAGGCCCGCCGACTCGGCGCGACGGAACTACGGCTCTATCACGCCGGGTTGGCATCGGACGGCGACCTGGAGGCGGTACGCTCGGCGCTCGCCGTGCTCTGAAACAGCCCCGCCGCCGGCACCAGCAGGACGAGTCCGAGGACGGCCAGCACGGGCCGGTGGTCGAACAGTTCCACCAGCGCCGCGCCGGCCGCCAGCCCGATCACGTTCGGGGTGAACACCAGGGTGTTGGCGGTGGCGGTGACCCGGCCCACCAGCGGGCCCGGGGTCTCGCGCTGCACGGCGGTCAGCGCGGCGATCAGCAGGGCGGGCAGCCCCGCACCGATCGCCGCGCTGCACGCCCACGCCACCGGATCGGACGGCACCGCCCGCAGCGCCACCCCACCGGCCAGCAGGACGATGCCGTACGCCGCGAACCGCCGCTCGCCCAGACGGCGCAGCGCGGGCCCCGCGCACAGGCCGAGGGCCACCGACCCGGCGCCCTGGACGGCGTACAGCACACCGGAGTACGCGGGGGAGTGGCCGAGGCCGTCGACGACGGCGTAGACCAGCGCACCGTTCAGCCCCGCGCACAGCATCGTGGCGCCACCCGCCAGGACCAGGGGCCACAGGACAGGGTGCGCGCGGAGGAAGCGGACGCCCTCGGCGGTCCGGCCACGTCGGCCGTCGGCCGGCGGCGCGGGACGCCTCTCGCGGACGTGCAGAAACAGGTACAGCACCGCCGCGAGGGCGAACGTGACCGCGTCCAGAAAGGCGACCGCCGGTCCGCCGTGGGCCGTGTAGAGGCCCGCGCCCGCCAGGGGGGCCAGCAGTTTCATGCCCTCGGTGGCGGTCATGCGCAGTCCGCCCAGGTCACCGAGGAGCGACCGGTCCACGGCGGTGGCGGCCAGCGCCGACTCGGCCGCGTCGTTCACGACGCCTGCCGCGCCGTACACGAACAGGACGGCGAAGAGGAGCCACAGGGCCTGCGGCGAGTCGACGGTGACGAGGGTGAGCAGGAGCGCGGCCATCAGCAGACTCGTGCCGATCAGCAGGGGCTTGCGGGGGACCCGGTCGGCGAGCGTGCCCAGCAGCGGGCCGGCCAGGGTGGGCGCCCACATGGCCAGCAGGCACAGGGCGGCGAGGCCGTCCGAGCCGGTGAGGTCCTTGGCCCAGATCCCGGAGGCGAGCCACAGCGCGGAGGTGCCGAAGCCGGAGACCACGACCCCGGCGAGAAGGAGCCCGGCATTGGGGTCCCGGAGCACGCGCACCAGCGCCCACGTCGTGTCGTTCGGCGGCCCGCCCGTCGTCCTGTTCGTCGTCATACCCGGTCATCGTGGGGCTGAGGACCGGCCGTGGGGATCGGGCAGGTGCCGTAGAACGGGGAGGGAGGAGCGATGAGTTCCGGGTGCGGCATAGGTCTCCTTCCCAGGAGGCACATCCACCACGGCCACGGAGGAGCAGCCCATGACCGACCCGATCCTCGACCTCGGACCGCAGGCGCGGGTCGTGGCGCGACTCGCCGAGGGGGTCGCCGAGGCGCAGCTCGCGGACGGAACGCCCTGTCCGCGGTACGCGGTGCGCGACATCCTGGGCCACCTCGTGGGACTGGCCGTCGCCTTCCGCGACGCCGGGCGCAAGGACCTCGGCGCCACCACCGACACCAGCCCGGACGCCGCCGTGCCGCACCTAGGGCCCGACTGGCGTGAGGAACTGCCCCGGGTGCTCGGCGAACTCGCCGACGCCTGGCGGGACCCCGGGGCCTGGACCGGCCTGACCAGGGCCGGGGGAGTGAACCTGCCGGGCGAGGTGGCTGGAGCGGTGGCAGCCGACGAACTGGTGATCCACGGCTGGGACCTGGCCCGCGCCACCGGCCAGGACTACGCCCCCGACCCCGCCGCCCTCGATGCCGCGCACGCCTTCCTCCTCGCCGCCGCGGCGGAACCCGGCCGGGACGGCGGCGGGGGCGTCTTCGGCCCCGTGGTGCCGGTGCCGTCCGACGCCCCGCTGCTGGACCGGACCGTGGGACTGAGCGGCCGCGATCCGGGGTGGACGCGAAAGGCCTGATCAGGGAAGCCCCAGGGACCCTCCGAGCGGCCGGGTGCCCGTCACCTCCGAGTGACGGGCACCCGGCCGCGCCGCGTTCGCGAGGTTGCGGAAGCACACTGGTTCGGCCGCGAATCCGGCCACGGGGGAGGCCGGGAGTGGCGTGGACAGCCCATCCCGGAGTGCGGAACGGCCACCAGAACTTCCTTTGTCAGAAGCATTGACGAAACCCCGGGCCGCTTCTAGTTTCATCGCGTCGTACTTCGTACGTCATATATGAGACGCGATATGTGAGATCCGAGAGGCGCGCATGACCTCTGTGCCCACGCCGATCCCCTCCCGCACGCAGTACGTGCTGGAGGAGATCAAACGACGCATCCTCACCGGTCGGCTGACACCGGGCCAGGCCCTGGTCGAGACCGACCTCGCCGCGCAGTTCGGGGTGTCCAAGACCCCGGTGCGCGAGGCCCTCAAGACCCTGGCCGGTACCGGGCTGGTCGTGATGAGCCAGTACAAGGGCGTCACGGTGCGCATGGTCGACGCGGACATGGCGCGCGAGGTCCAGGACGTGCGCCTCCTCCTCGAACCCGAGGCGCTCCGGCGCACCGTCCGGCGCGGTGCCTCCCTGGACGCCGCGCGCGACGCGCTGGCCCGGGCCGACGAGGCCACCGACACCGCCGAGCGCTCCCTGAGCAACCGCGAGTTCCACCGCGCGCTGTACATGCCGTGCGGCAACCCGCTGCTCGGCCGGATGCTCGACGAGGTCCGCGACCAGGCGGCACTCGTCTCCGCCGTGGCCTGGGCCGCCGACCCCTCCTGGGAGCGGGAGGCGAGCGAGCACCGCGAGATCCTGCGGCTCGCCCTCGCCGAGGACGCGGACGGCGCGGCACGCGCCCTGCACGCGCACATCGCGTCCTTCGTGCGCCGGGCCTTTCCCGACGCGGGCCTCGACGCGGACCTCGAGACCCGGGCGCCCCGGGCAGCCCAGGAACCCCGGGAAGTACCGGAAGCCCAGAACCAGAAAAGCGAGGACGGCCAGGCATGACGACGACGTTCGAGACCCAACGGGCGGCCCTGGCCGACGTGGTGGCGATCCCGGTGACCCCGTTCGCCGAGGACGGCTCCGTCGACCCGGCCGGCTACCGGGCCCTGCTGCGCCGCCTCCTCGACGCCGGCATCACCACCCTGACCCCCAACGGCAACACCGGCGAGTTCTACGCCCTGACGCCCGAGGAGCGGCGCACCGTCGCCGAGCTGACCCTGCAGGAGACCGGTGACGGCTCGTCCGTCCTGGTCGGCGTGGGCCACGACGTACCGACCGCGGTCGCCTCCGCACGGCACGCCCGTGACCTCGGTGCGCGGATGGTGATGGTGCACCAACCCGTCCACCCCTACGTCTCCCAGAGCGGCTGGGTCGACTACCACCGTGCCGTCGCCGAGGCCGTGCCGGAACTGGGCGTCGTCCCCTACATCCGCAACGCCCGGCTCACCGGCGCCCGCCTCGCCGAACTCGCCGACACCTGCCCCAACGTCATCGGCGTGAAGTACTCCGTGCCGGACGCGGCGAAGTTCGCCGCCTTCGCGCGGGACGCGGGCATCGAGCGGTTCGTGTGGGTCGCCGGGCTGGCCGAGCCGTACGCCCCCTCCTACTTCTCGGCGGGCGCCACCGGCTTCACCTCCGGCCTGGTCAACGTCGCCCCGTCGGTGTCGCTGAACATGATCGGGGCGCTCCGGTCGGGTGACTACGCGACCGCCATGAAGGTCTGGGAGCAGATCCGCCGTTTCGAGGAACTGCGCGGCGCCAACGGCTCCGCCGACAACGTCACCGTCGTCAAGGAGGCCCTCGCCTCCCTCGGTCTGTGCCGCCGCGAGGTCCGCCCGCCGAGCAGGCAGCTGGCCGAGCACGAGCGGGCCGAGGTCGCCGCGATAGCCGCGGGGTGGTCCGTGTGAGCACACCGGTGAACACCTCGAGGAACGCCCCGAGGAAGCGGCCCGAGGAACTGCGCAGCCACCAGTGGTACGGCACGGACGGGCTGCGCTCCTTCAGCCACCGCGCCCGCACCCGCCAGCTCGGCTACCTGCCCGAGGAGCACCTGGGCAAGCCCGTCATCGCCGTGCTCAACACCTGGTCCGACATCAACCCCTGCCACAGCCACCTGCGCGACCGCGCGCAGGCGGTCAAAAGGGGTGTCTGGCAGGCCGGCGGCTTCCCGCTCGAGTTCCCGGTCTCCACGCTCAGCGAGACCTTCCAGAAGCCGACCCCGATGCTCTACCGCAACCTCCTCGCCCTGGAGACCGAGGAACTGCTGCGGTCCTACCCGGTCGACGGCGCCGTGCTGATGGGCGGCTGCGACAAGTCCACGCCCGCCCTGCTCATGGGCGCGGCCAGCGCCGACCTGCCGACGGTCTTCGTCCCGGCCGGGCCCATGCTGCCGGGCCACTGGCGCGGCAAGACGCTCGGTTCCGGCACCGACATGTGGAAGTACTGGGACGACAAGCGGGCCGGCGTCATCGGCGACTGCGAGATGCAGGAGATCGAGAGCGGCCTGGCCCGCTCGCCCGGTCACTGCATGACCATGGGGACGGCCTCCACGCTGACCGCCGCCGCCGAGGCCCTCGGCGTCACGGTCCCGGGCGCCTCCAGCATCCCCGCCGTCGACTCCGGGCACGACAGGATGGCCGCCGCGGCCGGCCTGCGCGTCGTCGAACTGGTCCACCGGGACCGGAAGCTGAGCGACATCCTCACCACGGAGGCCTTCGAGGACGCGGTGACGACCGTCCTGGGCCTGGGCGGCTCCACCAACGCCGTGATCCATCTGATCGCGATGGCCGGCCGCGCGGGCGTCGGGCTCACCCTCGACGACTTCGACCGCATCGCCCGCACCGTCCCGGTGCTGGCCAACGTACGGCCCGGCGGCCAGACGTACCTGATGGAGGACTTCCACTTCGCGGGCGGCCTGCCCGGCTTCCTCTCCCGGATACCGGACCTGCTCCACCTGGACCGGCCCACCGTCTGTCACGACACCCTGCGCGAACAGATCGCCGGCGCGCAGGTGCACCACGACGACGTCATCCGGCCCCGGGACAAGCCGGTCGCCGAGGAGGGCGGGCTCGCCGTGCTGCGCGGCAACCTCTGCCCGGACGGCGCCGTCATCAAGCACATCGCCGCCGAGCCGCACCTGCTGCGGCACACCGGACCCGCGGTCGTCTTCGACGACTACCGGACCATGCAGCGCACCATCAACGACCCGGCGCTGAACATCACCGCCGACCATGTGCTGGTGCTGCGCAACTCCGGCCCCAAGGGCGGGCCCGGGATGCCCGAGTACGGCATGCTGCCCCTCCCCGACCACCTGCTCGAGCAGGGGGTGCGGGACATGGTGCGGATCTCCGACGCCCGGATGAGCGGCACGAGTTACGGCACCTGCGTGCTGCACGTCGCCCCCGAGTCGTACGTCGGCGGGCCGCTGGCGCTGGTACGCACCGGTGACTCGATCACCCTCGACGTCGAGCAGCGGAAGCTGCAACTCAACGTGGACGAAGAAGAGTTGGAGCGGCGCAGGGCCGAGTGGACGCCGCCGCCCGTGCGCTACGAGCGCGGTTACGGCGCGCTCTACAACGAGCAGATCACCCAGGCCGACACCGGCTGCGACTTCGAGTTCCTCGCCCGGCCGGGCGAGGTGCAGGACCCTTACGCGGGCTGATCCGCCGGGACGCGGGCCTGTCCGCACACCCATGTAGAAAGCGCTTCACCCCGCAGCGGGAACGCACCGCAGCGAGAACGCACCGCACCGGGAACGCACCGCACAGCACGACGTACCGAGAAACGGAGAACAGTCATGGCCCAAGCCGCAGCCGTGGCGAAACCGCCCACGCCACCGAGGCGGCGCCGTGCCTCTGCCACGCCGCGCAGACTGCCGTACCTGCTGATCGCCCCGGCAGGGCTGCTCATGCTGGGCTTCATCGCCTACCCCGTCATCAGCGTCTTCTACTACAGCCTGCAGCACTACAACCCGACCAAACCGTGGCGGAACGGCTTCGCGGGCTTCGACAACTTCGTCCACCTCTTCACCGAGGACCCGCTGTTCTGGGACACCCTGGTCTTCAGCGCCAAGTGGGTCTTCGTCGAGGTCGGCCTGCAGCTGATGTTCGGGCTCGCCCTGGCGCTCATCGTCAACCAGACCTTCGTCGGCCGGGGCATCGGCCGCGCCCTGGTCTTCTCCCCGTGGGCCGTCTCCGGCGTACTGACCTCGGCGATCTGGGTGCTCCTCTACAACTCCCAGACCGGCATCACCCGTTACCTCGCCGACATGGGCATCGGCGACTACGGCACCAGCTGGCTGTCGGACACCTCCACCGTCTTCTCGGCGGTGGTCGTCGCCGACCTGTGGCGCGGGGTCCCCTTCTTCGCCATCCTCATCCTGGCCGACCTCCAGTCCGTCTCCAAGGACCTGTACGAGGCCGCCGAGGTCGACGGGGCCAGCCGCTTCCAGCAGTTCACGCACATCACCCTGCCCCACCTCAAGGACGCCATCATCCTGTCCACGCTGCTGCGCGCGGTGTGGGAGTTCAACAACGTCGACCTGCTCTACACCCTGACCGGCGGCGGGCCGGCCGGCGTGACCACGACGCTCCCGCTCTACATCGCCAACACCAGCGTCGACGCCCACGACTTCGGTTACGCCTCGGCGCTCACCACGGTCGCGTTCGTGATTCTGCTCTTCTGCTCGATCGTCTACCTGCGGCTGAGCAAGTTCGGAGGCGAAAGCAAGTGATCACCAAAGAGGCGGCCCCGGCCGCCCCCGCCCCCGCGCGCTCCGCCGCCGAGCCGCCGAGCCGCCCCGCGAGGAAGAAGCACCGCGCCTGGGACGAGGTGCCCCGCTGGCACATCTACCTCCCGCTGGGCATCTACCTGCTGTTCACGCTCATCCCCTTCTACTGGATCCTGCTCTTCGCCCTGCGCCCGGCCGGCTCGACCTCGCTGGTGCCCTGGCCGATGACCACGGTCCACTTCGAGAAGGTCTGGACGGACCGCGCCTTCGGCACCTTCTTCCAGAACAGCGTGCTCGTGGGAGTCGCCACCCTGCTCGCGACGACGCTCGTCGCGCTGGCCGGCGGCTACGCGCTCGCCCGGTTCGACTTCCGCGTCAAGCGGGTCTTCATGCTCGCCCTGCTGTGCTCCCAGTTCGTGCCCGGCGCGCTGCTCCTGGTCCCGCTGTTCGAGATCTTCGCCGGGCTGCAGATGATCAACTCGCTGGGCAGCGTCATCATCGCCGAGACGGTCTTCCAGCTGCCGCTGTCGATCATCCTCATCAGCAACTTCATCAAGAACGTGCCGTACTCCCTGGAGGAGGCCGCCTGGGTCGACGGGTGCAGCAGGATGCGGGCGTTCCGGGTGGTCGTCCTGCCGCTGCTGCGGCCCGGTCTGATCGCCGTCGGCTCGTTCGCCTTCGTCCACTCCTGGAACCACTTCCTGTTCGCCCTGATGTTCCTCAACAACCAGGAGAAGCAGACCATCCCGGTCGGCCTCAACACCCTGATGAGTGCGGACAGCGTCGACCTCGGCGCCCTCGCCGCGGGCGGCATCATCGCGGCCGTGCCCGTCGTGATCGTGTTCGCCTTCATCCAGAAGTGGCTGATCACCGGCTTCAGCGCGGGGGCGGTGAAGGGATGACCGCGCCCCAGTCCGCGCCCCGGTCCGCGCCCCGGTCCGTGTCCCGGCCGATCCCCGTCGTGCTCGCCGGTGCCCGCGGCCACGGCCGCTGGCACCTGGCGAACATCCGCCGGCTCCAGGAGGCGGGACTCGTCCGGCTGGCCGGCGTCTGCGAGCTCACCCCGCTCACCGAGGACGAGTTCGAGGGCGAGTCCGGGGGCGAACCGCCCGAGCAGTCCGCCGACTTCGGTGCCCTGCTGGAGTCCACCGGAGCCCGGATCGCCGTCGTCTGCACCCCGATCCCCACCCACACCGACCTCGCCCTCGCCGCCGCCGAACGGGGCGCGCACCTCCTGCTGGAGAAGCCGCCCGCGCCGTCCTACGCCGAGTTCCGCCGGATGGCCGACGGGGTCGCCGCGGCCGGTGTCACCTGCCAGATCGGTTTCCAGTCGCTGGGCTCGCACGCCGTGCCCGCGATCCGCGAACTGGTCGCCGAGGGTGCGATCGGCCGGGTCACCGGGATCGGCGGCGCCGGGGCCTGGGTGCGCGCCGAGGACTACTTCCGGCGGGCGCCCTGGGCGGGCCGGCGCCGGCTGAACGGCGTCGACGTGGTCGACGGGGCGCTGACCAACCCGCTCGCCCACGCCGTCGCCACCGCGCTGGCGCTGGGCGGCAGCACCCGCGCCGAGGACGTCACCGGCATCGAGACCGAACTGCTGCGCGCCAACGACATCGAGTCCGACGACACCTCCTGCGTCCGGGTCACCACCGCACAGGGCCGGCCGGTCACCGTCGCCGCGACCCTGTGCGCGGAGCGGGCCGACGAGCCGTACGTCATGGTGCACGGCACCAGCGGCCGGATCACCTTCTGGTACAAGCAGGACCGCGTCCTGGTCCAGCGCGCGGGCCACGGTCCCGAGGAACTCCACTTCGGCCGCACCGACCTGCTGGAGAACCTCGTCGCGCACCTCACCACCCGCACCCCCCTGCTGGTCCCCCCGGAGGCGACCGGCGCCTTCATGAAGGTCGTCGAGGCGATCCGGCAGGCGCCCGACCCCGCCCCGCTGCCCGACGGCGCCTGGCACCGCGTTCCCGGCGAGAACCGCCGTGTCGTACCCGGCATCGACCGGCTCGTCGAGGCCGCCGCCGACACCCTGTCCCTCTACTCCGAACTCGGCGCCCCCTGGGCGCCGCCCGCCCAGCGCTCCGCGCAGCACCCGCCGAAAGAGGTGAACACCCGATGACCAGCGACGACTCCACGGTCCTGCGCGTCGCCGGGCGGCCGGTCGGCCGGTACGTCTCCCGGCCCGAGCTGCCCCGCAGGCTCTCCCCGCGCCCCTATCTGCACCCCGTCACCACCCTGGCCGGCACGGCGGTCACCGAACTGTCCCCCGCGGACCACACCCACCACCTCGGCGTCGGTGTCGCCGTTCCCGACGTCGAGGGGCACAACTTCTGGGGCGGACGCACCTACGTCCGCGACCGGGGCCCGACCGAACTGGACAACCACGGCTCCCAGCGGCACACCTCCTTCCAGCTGCGGGACCCCGACGGCTTCGTGGAGGAACTGCGCTGGATCGCCGCTCCGGGCGAGCTGCTGCGGGAGCGCCGTACGGTCACCGCCACCGAACTCACCGACACCGCCTGGGCGCTGGACTTCACCTTCTCCCTCACCAACGCCACCGGGCTGCCGCTCTCCATCGGCAGTCCGGCCACCAACGGCCGCCCCGGCGCGGCCTACGGCGGCTTCTTCTGGCGGGCCCGCAAGGAGGCGACGGCACCGGACGTCTTCACCGCCTCCACCGAGGGCGAGGCCGCGGCGCACGGCCGACGGGCCGACTGGCTCGCCCTGGCCGGCGCCCGCTGGACGCTGGTCTTCGCCGGGGCCACCGGACCGACCCGCCGCGACCCCTGGTTCGTGCGCACCGCCGAGTACCCCGGCGTCGGCTCCTCCCTCGCCCACGACGAACGGCTGCCGATCCCGCCCGGGGAGACGGTGGTCCGCCGTGTCGTCACCGTCGTCGCCGACGGCCGGCTCGGCCGGGACGACGCCGCCGCCCTGGTCCGCAAGGCGGTGAGCCCATGAGCGCCGCGCCGACGGACACCACCTACCGGAACCCGGTCCTGAACGCCGACTGGTCCGACCCCGACGTGATCCGCGTCGGCGACGACTTCTACCTGACCGCCTCCAGTTTCGGCCGCGTCCCCGGACTGCCGCTGCTGCACTCCCGCGACCTGGTCAACTGGACGCTCGTCGGCCATGCCCTCGAACGACTGGAACCCGAGAGCGAGTTCGCGGCCCCCCGGCACGACCGCGGGGTCTGGGCGCCGTCCCTGCGCCACCACGACGACCGGTTCTGGATCTTCTGGGGCGACCCCGACCAGGGCATCTTCCAGGTCAACGCCCCGCAGATCCGGGGGCCCTGGACCCGCCCCCACCTGGTGAAGGCCGGCAGGGGCCTGATCGACCCGTGCCCGCTGTGGGACGAGGAGAGCGGCGAGGCGTATCTCGTGCACGCCTGGGCCAGGTCCCGCAGCGGCGTCAACAACCGGCTCACCGGTCACCGCATGCACCCCCACGGCACCGGACTCCTCGACGAGGGCAAGGTGATCGTCGACGCCGACCGCATACCCGGCTGGTTCACCCTGGAGGGCCCCAAGCTCCACCGGCACGACGGCTGGTTCTGGATCCTGGCGCCCGCCGGGGGAGTGGAGACCGGCTGGCAGGGCGCCTTCCGGTCGCGTGAGTTCTTCGGACCGTACGAGGAGAAGGTCGTCCTGGAACAGCGGGACACCGACGTCAACGGCCCCCACCAGGGCGGCTGGGTGCGCACCCCGAGCGGCGAGGACTGGTTCCTGCACTTCCAGCAGCGCGGGGCGTACGGCAGGGTCGTGCATCTCCAGCCGATGCGCTGGGAGGCCGCGGGCGGCTGGCCGGTGCTGGGTGACGCCGGCGCGCCGGTCGCCGGGCACCGCCGGCCGGACCTGCCCGCGCAGCCGGCCGGCGCGCCCGCCACCGACGACGACTTCCCCGGAGGCCGCTACGGCCGCCAGTGGCAGTGGACCGCCAACCCTCCCCCAAGCTCTCGGCTCTGCTCGAGCAGGGGGGACCCCCACGAGGGCTGGGCCACCCAGCACTCCACCGACGGGCTCCGGCTGACCTGCGTGCGCACCGCCGACGCGCACGACCTGCGCAGACTGGCGAACGTGCTCACCCAGCGGCTGCCCGGCACCCCGTGCACCGTCGACGTGGAACTGCGGCTCGACAGCCAGGAGCCCGGGGCACGGGCCGGCCTCGCGGTCCTCGGCGACGCCTACCGCTGGATCGGACTCCAGCGGGGACCGGACGGCACCGCGCATCTGGTGCACCGGTTCGCCGAGACGACAGCCGAGAGGGAACGGGACGCCGACCACCCGCGGCTCGCCCCCGGGGGCCGGGCGAGGCTGCGGATCGAGGCCGGTGCCGGAGCCCGCTGCCGCTTCTCGTACGACACCGGGGACGGCTTCCGCTCCTCCGGGCAGGTCTTCGCCGCCACTCCGTGGCGCTGGGTCGGCGCCCTGCTCGGCCTGGTCGCCCTCGCCCCGACGGGCCGGGGGCACGCCGGGGCGGCGACCTTCACGCAGTTCAGGATCAGCGCCGCGTAACCCCCCTCCTCCGTCAAGCCTGTCGGGAGCCGCAATGACGCACCTCCACGGCAAGCGCTTGCCGACACCGCCCCCACGTGGCTGAGCGTCACCGGACGACCGCGAGACGCCCCCACACCCGCACATCCCGTCGGAACCAGAAGAAGAGAGCCGACCAATGAAGATCAGCAATCGCAGAAGCAGCACAGGCAGGCGCCGGACGTCGGCCGCCGTCGCCCTGGGCGCCGTGCTCGCGCTGACCGTCACCGCCTGCGGCGACGACGGCAGCGGAGCCGGCGGCGACAAGGGTGCCGAGGGCAGCGGTACGGGCAAGATCACCTTCTGGGACAACAACGGCGGTGTCCGCACCGCGATCTGGAAGGAGATCATCGCCGACTTCGAGAAGGCCAACCCGGAGATCGAGGTCGAGTACGTCGGGATCGCCGCCACCGAGTACCAGTCCAAGGTCGACACCGCCATCCAGGGCGGCGGCCTGCCGGACGTCGGCGGGATCAGCGCCTCGATGCTCGCGGGCTTCTCCGCCCAGAAGGCGCTCGCCCCGCTGGACGACCGGCTGGGCAAGTCGTCCCTCGACGGCAAGCTCAACAAGGACATGATCGAGTCGCTGCGCGCCGCCGGCGGCGGTGACGACCGGCTGTACTCGGTCCCGACCTCCGCGAACAACGGCGTCCTCTACTACCGCACCGACCTGTTCGAGAAGGCGGGTCTCGAGGAACCGACCAGCTGGGAGCGCTTCTTCAAGGCCGCGGAGAAGCTCAGCGACAAGGGCAAGAACGAGTTCGGCTACACCATCCGCGGTGGCGCCGGCTCCATCGCCCAGGCCCTGGACGCGATGTACGGCCAGTCCGGCATCACCACGTTCTGGGACTCCACCGGTGAGAAGACCACGGTCAACGACCCGAAGAACGTCGACGCCCTCGAGAAGTACGCGGGCCTGTTCAAGAAGGTCACCCCCGCCGCCGACCTGAACAACGACTTCACCAAGATGGTCGCGCAGTGGGACTCCGGCACGATCGGCATGCTCAACCACAACCTCGGGTCGTACCAGGACCACGTGAAGGCGCTCGGCGCCGACAAGTTCCGGGGCATCCCGCAGCCCACCGGCCCCGACGGCAACCGGGTCCAGGTCTCCAACCCGGTCGACGGCCTCGGCGTGTTCCAGAGCTCCAAGAACAAGGACGCCGCCTGGAAGTTCATCGAGTACGCCGTCTCGGCCGAGGCGAACTCGAAGTTCAACGAGTCCGCCGGCCAGGTGCCCTCGAACCTGGACGCCGCCAAGGACGACTGGATCGCCGAGGCGGAGCCGACCAAGCTGGCCGCGGACGCGCTGAGCGACGGGTCGACGACCATCGTCCAGCTGCCGTACTACCTGCCGGACTGGAACACCGTCTCCAAGGCCGACAACGAGCCGAACTTCCAGAAGGTGCTGCTCGGGGACATGAGCGCGAAGGACTTCCTCGACAACCTGGCCGAGCAGCTGAACGAGGCCCAGGCCGAGTGGCAGGAGCAGATGGCCTGAGCGGTTCCCGCTGTCACCGCGGGGTGGCCGCCGGCCCGTTCGCTCCGGGCCGCGGCCGTCCCCGCGCCCGGCCGCGCCCCCGCGCCGCGGCCGCCCGCACACAGGTACAGTCCCGCGCCCCCGAGAGGCGCTTTCCCGGACCCTTGCTGAAAGGCACAGGCTTGTGTCGCTCACGCGCAGACAGGTTTCCGCCGCCGGTCTCGGCCTCCCCCTCGCCCTCACGGTGACCGGCACCGCCCGGGCCGCGCCCCGGCGGCCCCGGCCCCGCACCCTCCACATCGCCGGGGACTCCACCGCGGCCCAGAAGTACGCCGACGCGGCCCCGGAGACCGGGTGGGGCACGGCGCTTCCCTTCCTGCTCCGCCATGACCTCGTGGTCGCCAACCGCGCCGTGAACGGACGGAGTTCGAAGAGCTTCGTCGACGAGGGGCGGCTCGACGCCGTCCTCGACGCCATCCGGCCCGATGACCTCCTGCTGATCCAGTTCGCGCACAACGACGAGAAGGCCACCGACCCGAGCCGCTACACCGAGCCCTGGACGACGTACCGGGAGTACCTGCGGCTGTACGTCGCCGGGGCCAGGGCCCGCGGGGCGCGGCCCGTGCTGGCCACCGCCGTGGAGCGCCGGAGGTTCGACACGGCCGGCGACGCCGTGCCGAGCCACGGCGCGTACCCGGCGGCGATGCGGGCGCTGGCCGACGAGGAGCGGGTCGCGCTGCTCGACATCCAGGCCCTGTCGCTGGCGCTGTGGCAGGAGCTGGGCGTCGAGGAGACCAAGAAGTACTTCAACTGGACGGCGACCGAGCAGGACAACACGCACTTCAACCTGCCCGGCGCGATCGCCGTGGCCCGGCTGGTCGCCCGGGAGCTGCTGCGCACCCGGGTGCTCGCGCCGCGGGACGTGCGCCGGCTGGACGAGACGATTCCCGAGTCCTGGATCACCTGGCCGGACGCCGTCACGGTCGGCTGACCGGTCGAACGAGAAGAACGAGAAGAGCGAGAAACACGAGAAGCGCAAGAAACAAGGGAGAGCAGCATCATGAACAGACCGACATGGCAGGGGCATGCCATAACGAGAGCCGCCTCGCTGGCCGGCTGCACCGCCCTCGTGCTGGTCCTGACCGGCACCGGCGTCCAGGCCCACTCCGGCCCTCACCCCGGCCACCCCCGCGACGTCGCCCGGCAGACGCTCGGCGCGAACGACGGCTGGGCGTCCCACGGAACCGGCACCACCGGAGGCGCCGACGCCACCGCCGAGCACGTCCGCACCGTCAGCGACTGGGCCGGGTTCAAGGCGGCCCTGGCGGACGGCGGCAGCGCCCCGAAGATCATCAAGGTGCGGGGGACGATCGACGCGGTCTCCGACGGCTGCGACGCGCTCGCCGCCCCCGGCTACGACTTCGACGACTACCTCGCGACGTACGCGCCCGAGACCTGGGGCCTGGAACAGGACCTGACCGACGAGCCCGACGACAGCCCCGAGGGCCTGCGCAGGGCCTCGGCCGCCAACCAGGACACCGCCATCAAGGTGAACATCCCCGCCAACACCACGATCATCGGCGTCGGCCGCGACGCCGGGTTCAAGGGCGCCAGCCTGCAGATCAAGGGTGTGGACAACATCATCGTCCGCAACCTCACCCTCGAGAGCCCGGTGGACTGCTTCCCGCAGTGGGACCCGACCGACGGCGACCGGGGCAACTGGAACTCCGAGTACGACACCGCCGTCGTGTACGGCTCCACCCATGTCTGGCTGGACCACAACACCTTCACCGACGGCGACCACCCCGACAGCGAGGCCCCCACCCACTTCGGGATGCTGTACCAGCAGCACGACGGCGAGCTGGACATCGTCCGGGGCGCCGACTACGTCACCGCCTCCTGGAACGTCTTCACCGAGCACGACAAGACGATCCTGATCGGCAACAGCGACGGCGAGTCCACGGCCGTCGGCGACCGGGGCAGACTGAAGGTGACCTTCCACCACAACCTGTTCTCGAAGCTGGTCGAGCGCGCGCCGCGCGTCCGCTTCGGGCAGGTCGACGTCTACAACAACCACTTCGTGGCCGGCCAGGGCTACGGCTACAGCTTCGGCGTCGGCAAGGAGTCCCAGCTCGTCGCCGAGCACAACGCGTTCACGCTGGCCAAGGGCGTCAGCCCGGCGAAGATCCTCAAGCGGTGGAACGACTCGCCGCTCACCGCCCGGGACAACCGCGTCAACGGCAAGCGGGTCGACCTGATCGCCGTGCACAACGCGGAGAACCCCGAGGGGACCCTCCGCTCCGGCGCCGGCTGGACCCCCGCCCTGCGCACCGCCGTCCACCCGGCGCAGGCGGTCCCGGCACTGGTCGAGCACGGCGCGGGAGCGGGCCGCGTCCGCTGACACCCCCTGACACCCCCGCACCCCCGTTCGCCGGGGCGGGCGCGCTCCACCCCCACTGTGGCGCGCGCCCGCCCCGGTCCTCCCCGTACCGAAGGAGCCCCGCATGCCCTCCTCGCTGCCCGTGTCCGGAAGGAGTCTGCTGCTGGCGGGCGCCTCGGCCGCCACCGCGCTCGCCCGGGCGGCCGAGGCACCCGCCCGGGCGGCCCACCACCCGCGCCGCCCGTTCGGCCGGTACGGTTCGCCGGCCGACCGCCTGACCCCCGGGACCCTGTACGTCCACCCCGGCGGCGCCGGTGACTTCACCTCCGTCCAGGCGGCCGTGACCGCCGCGACCGGCACCGGACGCGTCGGTCACGGCGGCCCGGCCCCGGGCACCTACCGGGAGACGGTGTCCGTGGCCGCCGACCGCACCGACATGACCTGGATCGGCGCCTCGCGCAACCCCCGTGACGTCGTGATCGTGTACGACAACGCGGCGGGCACCCCGAAGCCGGACGGCTCCGGAAACCACGGCACCTCCGGCTCCGCCACCACCACCGTGCGCCCCGACGGCTTCACCGCCCGCTGGATCACCTTCGCCAACGACTGGCTGCGCACCGACCTCCCCGGCACCAGCGGCACCCAGGCCGTCGCCCTCAAGGTGCAGGGCGACCGCAGCGCCTTCACGCACTGCCGGTTCCTCGGCCACCAGGACACCCTGTACGCCGACTCCGCGGCGCTCGGCACCTTCGCCCGCCAGTACTTCTCCCACTGCTACGCCGAGGGCGACGTCGACTTCGTGTTCGGCCGGGCGACCGCCGTCTTCGAGCACTGCCACTTCCGCACCCTGATCCGCCCGGATCTGACCGGCGCCCCGTACGGCTTCGTCTTCGCGCCCTCCACGGCCGGCGCCAACCCGCGCGGGTACCTCGTCACGAGGAGCAGGATCAGCAGCGAGGCACCCGACGGCTCCTACAAACTGGCCCGCCCCTGGGTGCCCAGCTCCGACCCCACCGCCCGCCCGATGCTCACCGTCCGCGACACCCACCTCGGCCCCGGCATCGACGCCGTCGCGCCGTACACCGACATGGCGAGCGGCCACCCCTGGCAGGACCAGCGCTTCGCCGAGTACCGCAACTCCGGTCCCGGCGCCGTGGTCACCGTCCCCGAGAACCGGCCCCGGCTCACCCGGGCCCAGGCCGCCGCCCACACCCGCGAGAGCCACCTCGGCGACTGGCACCCCCGGACCGGCACGTGGCCCCCGTCCCCGGTCCGCCCGGTCCCCGTGCACCGCCGCGTCGCCGTGGTGCACCGCGCGCGGGCGGTCCGCGCGGTCAGAGCCTCCGGGTGGCCAGGGTCAGCCGGTCGCGCGCGTCGAACAAGGCGTCCTTGACCATCTGTTCGTGCGCGGGGGTGAGCCGGGCGACCGGCACCGAGCAGCTGATCGCGTCCCGCGCGGGCGTGCGGTAGGGGATCGCCACCCCGAAGCAGCGCAGCCCGAGCGTGTTCTCCTCGCGGTCCACGGCGAAGCCCTGCTCGCGCACCTGGTGCAGCTCCTCGATGAGCTTCTCCCGGTCCGTGATGGTGTGCTCGGTGAGGGCGGGCAGGGTCTGCGGGAGCATCTTGCGCACCTGCTCGTCCGTGTACGTGCTCAGCAGCGCCTTGCCGAGCGACGTCGAGTGCGCGGGCAGCCGGCGGCCGACCCGGGTGAAGGGGCGCAGGTAGTGCTGCGACTGCCGGGTGGCCAGATAGACGACGTTGGTGCCGTCGAGCCGGGCCAGGTGGATGGTCTCCGTGGTGTCGTCCGAGAGCCGGTCCAGGGTGGGACGGGCCGCCGCCACCACCTCGTCGCCGTCGATGTAGGACGTGCCCACGAGCAGCGCCCGCACGCCGATGCCGTACCGCGTGCCCGTCGCGTCCGTCTCCACCCAGCCGAGGTCGACGAGGGTGCGCAGCAGCATGTAGAGACTGGACTTGGGGTAGCCGACGGCCTCCTGGACCGCCGCCAGGGAGTGCATACCGGGGCGCCCGGCGAAGTACTCGAGCAGTTCAACGGTCCGCACCGCGGACTTGACCTGCGCGCCGCCGCCCGTCTCGCCAGCTGACATCCCCTTGACCCTTCGTTCGACGAGAAGCTGAAGTTATAGTCTCCAGCAGCACATTCATCATCAGAGACAGCGTTCAGTATATCGAACGCCGCCGATGGATGACGTACATACTGCGGCATTGAGGGCGGCAGTCAAGTGGAGGGACTCGCGGTGGCAGCAGCACCAGTCTGGAGCGTCGACCCCCGAACCGGGAGGCAGCGGGAACAGGTCGCGGTGGAGGCCACGGCCCAGGAGGTGGACGCCGCCGTCCGGGCCGCGCACGACGCGCGGGGCGCCCTGGCCGACCGCACCGTCCGTGCGGCCTTCCTGCGTTCGGCCGCCGACGAGCTCGAGGCGGCCCGGGACCGGCTCGTCGAGGCCGCCGACGCCGAGACCGCCCTCGGCCCGGTCCGGCTGACCGGCGAACTCGCCCGCACCTGCTACCAGCTGCGGGCCTTCGCCGACATCGTCGACGAGGGCGCCTTCCTCGACGTCGTCATCAACCACCCCGACGACACCGCCACCCCGCCCGTCCCGGACCTGCGCCGCTACAAGGTCCCGCTGGGCGTCGTCGCCGTCTACTCGGCCTCCAACTTCCCCTTCGCCTTCTCCGTCCCCGGCGGCGACACCGCGAGCGCGCTGGCGGCCGGCTGCCCGGTGGTCGTCAAGGCCCACCCCGACCACCCGGGCCTGTCCGAGCTGGTCGCCAGGGTGCTGCGCCGCGCGGCGGCCCGGCACGACATCCCCGAGGGCGTGCTCGGCCTGGTGCACGGCTTCGAGGCCGGCGTCGAACTGGTCCGGCACCCGCTGGTCGCGGCGGCCGGCTTCACCGGCTCGGTGCGCGGCGGACGCGCCCTCTTCGACGCGGCGGCCGCCCGCCCGGTCCCGATCCCGTTCCACGGCGAGCTGGGCTCGCTGAACCCGGTCCTCGTCACCGAGGCCGCCGCCGCCGAGCGCGCCGAGGCGATCGGTGCCGGTCTCGCCGGTTCGATGACGCTGGGCGTCGGCCAGTTCTGTGTGAAGCCGGGCCTCGTCCTCGCCCCGGCGGGCGCGGCCGGCGACCGCCTCGTCAAGTCCCTGACCGACGCCGTCAGCGACACCGACGCCGGTGTCCTGCTCGACCACCGCATGCGCGACAACTTCGTCGCCGGGGTCGCCGAGCGCGCCCAACTGCCCGATGTGGAATCCCCGGTGGCCCCGGGCCCGGGCGGCGAGCACACGGTCAGCGCCGGCTTCCTCACCGTCCCGGCGAGCAGGCTCACCACGGACGGCGAGCACGACCTGCTGCTGGAGGAGTGCTTCGGCCCGGTCACCGTCGTGGCCCGCTACGAGGACGACGCCGAGGTCCGCTCCGTCCTCTCCCGCCTGCCCGGCAACCTCACCGCCACCGTCCACCTGTCCGAGGAGGAGGGCGCCGGCCGGGGCCGGGGCGCGGAGATCCTCGCCGAACTGACCCCGCTCGCCGGCCGGGTCCTCGTCAACGCCTGGCCGACCGGTGTCGCGGTCGCCCCGGCCCAGCACCACGGCGGCCCGTACCCGGCGACGACCTCCACCTCCACCTCGGTCGGCGGCACCGCCATCGAGCGCTGGCTGCGTCCCGTCGCCTACCAGAACAGCCCGGCCGCCCTCCTGCCGCCGGAACTGCGCGACGACAATCCGCAGAAACTGCCGCGCCGCTTCAACGGCGGCCTGGAGCGCTGAGCGCGCCCGGCACCGCACGGCACGCGGGGCCCGTCCGGCAGGATCCGCCGGACGGGCCCCGCGCGGCGGAACGCGACGGAGGCCGGCACACCGGGAACCACCGCCCGCCGGGGAACGTCCTGCAGTGCATGATCGAATCGCACCGGACCATGGACTCCTTAGTGATCAGGACCGCCCTGGCGGCCGAGGCCGCGGACATCGCCGCGCTGCACCTGCGCGCCCGCTCCACGTACTACCCGGAGGGCCTCCCCGACGACGGCACCGACTGGCGGGCGCGCTGGCAGGAGGCCGTCGAGCACCCCGACGTGCAGGTGCTGTGCGCGGTGCGGGACGGCCGCCTGGTCGGCATCGCCTCGTTCCGCACCCCGCCGGGCGCCCTCGCCGACACGGTCAAGCTGTTCCAGTTCCACGTCGACCCGGGGCACTGGCGCGCAGGCGTCGGCACGGCCCTGCACACCGCCTGCGTCGAGGAGTGGCGGGCGAACGGCCGACGGACCGCCGTGCTCGAGGTGCACAGCGGCAACCGGCGGGCCCAGGCCTTCTACGCCCGCCACGGCTGGATCCCGGACCCGGGACATCCGCCCGCCGAGGACGACCACCACCTCCATCTGTGCTTCGCCGTGCCGGGGGAATGAACCCCACTGGTTGAACGTTCACGCAGGCAGCGGAGGGAGTCTCCGTGTCCTCACCCCTGGGAGAGTGCCTCAACGATGCGTGTCGAAATCTGGTCGGACATCGCGTGCCCCTGGTGCTATGTCGGCAAGGCGCGGTTCGAGAAGGCGCTCGGCGAGTTCCCGCACCGTGACGACGTCGAGGTGGTGCACCGCTCCTTCGAGCTGGACCCCGGCCGGGCCAAGGACGACATCCAGCCCGTGCTCACGATGCTGACCAAGAAGTACGGCATGAGCCAGGCACAGGCCGAGGCCGGTGAGGACAACCTCGGCGCCCAGGCCGCGGCCGAGGGACTGCCGTACCGCACCCGGGGCCGTGACCACGGCGCCACCTTCGACATGCACCGCCTGTTGCACTTCGCCCGCACCCAGGGCCGCCAGGTGGAGCTGCTCGACCTCCTCTACCGGGCGAACTTCGCCGAGGAGCGGTCCGTCTTCGGCGACGACGAACGCCTCCTCGAACTCGCCACCGCCGCCGGCCTCGACACCGACGCCGCCCACGCGGTCCTGGCCGACCCGGACGCGTACGCCGCCGAGGTGCGCGAGGACCAGCGGGAAGCCGCGGAACTCGGCGCGCGGGGCGTGCCCTTCTTCGTCCTCGACCGCAAGTACGGCGTCTCCGGCGCCCAGCCCGCCGAGGTGTTCACCCGGGCGCTGACCCAGGCGTGGGGCGAGCGGTCGCCGCTGAAGATCGTCGACGGCGACGCGGAGGCCTGCGGCCCCGACGGCTGCGCGGTCCCGCAGGGCTGACTCCGCCGTACGGGCCTGAAAGCCGATGGACGGGGAGATCCCGGGACCGCAGAGTGGTCTCATGGAGACCTTCGCGAACCTCGTCCGTGCCGAGTTCACCCCGAAGAACACCTTCCTCAACACCGCGAGCAGTGGCCTGCTGCCCGCGCGTACGGTGACCGCCCTCGAAGAGGCCGTGCGGCTGAGGGCCGAGGGCGGCCCGCTGGATCCGCTGTTCGACGATGTCGAGGCGTGCCGGGCCGCCTACGCCCGGCTGGCCGGCGTCCCCGTCGAGCGCGTGGCGGCCGGCGCCACCGCCGCTCTCTGCACCGCCCTGATCGCGGCCGCACTGCCGCCGGGTGCCGAAGTCCTCACCGTCGAGGGCGACTTCACCTCGGTGCTCAACCCGTTCCACGTACGCGGTGACCTCAAGGTGCGGGCCGTGCCCCTGGAGCGGCTCCCCGAGTCCGTCCGTCCGGACACCGCCCTGGTCGCCGTGAGCGCCGTGCAGTCCGCCGACGGCCGGATCGCCGATCTGCCCGCGCTGCGGGAAGCGGCCGGGGAGCACGGCGCGCGCACCTACGTCGACTTCTCCCAGGCGGCCGGCTGGCTGCCGGTCGACGCCGACGCCCACGACTACTACGTCGCCATCACCTACAAGTGGCTGCTCGGCCCGCACGGGGCGGCCTTCCTCGTGGTGCCGGAGGACTTCGGTGGGCTGACCCCGGTGCAGGCGGGGTGGGTCGCGGGGGAGAGGCCCTGGGACAGCTGCTACGGACCCGTCACCGAACTCGCCCACTCGGCGCGCCGGTTCGATGTGAGCCCTGCCCTGTTCACCTACGCGGGACTGCGCGCCTCCCTCGAACTCGTCGAGGAGATCGGTGTGGAGACGATCCACGCCCATGATCTCGCCCTCGCCGACCGCTTCCGGGCGGGGCTCGCCACGCTGGGCCACGAGCCCGTGCCCGCACCCGGCTCGGCCATCGTCTCCGTGCCGGAACTGGGCCGTCTCCAGCCCGAGTTGGACCGGGCCGGCCTCGCTCTGTCCAACCGGGCCGGCCATCTGCGGGCGTCCTTCCACCTCTACAACACACCGTCCGACGTGGACCGGCTGCTGGACGCCCTGTCCGGCTGAGGAGGCCGGGGCCCACGCCGGCCCGGTCACGCGCACGGCAGCGGGCCGGTGCCTCCCGTCCCACACGAGGAGGCCCGGCCCGCAGTCACCGTCGCGCGCACGTCACGCGTTCGCGACACCCGTTCCGGGTACCGCGCTCACGTCACCGGTGTGAAGTCCCGTGCCCCGATGTACTCGGGACGCCGGACCGGCGCCGCGAACGGCTCGACGGCCGTGTTGTCGACGCTGTTGAACACGATGAACACGTTGCTGCGCGGGAACGGCGTGATGTTGTCCCCGGAGCCGTGCATGGCGTTGCAGTCGAACCACGTCGCCGAGCCGGCCGCGCCGGTGAACAGCTTGATGCCGTACTCGGACGCCAGCGCGGTCAGCCCCTCGTCGGAGGGCGTGCCCGCGTCCTGCATCTGCAGCGACTTCTTGTAGTTGTCCTTCGGTGTGGCCCCCGCACACCCGAGGAACGTCTTGTGCGACCCCGGCATGATCATGAGTCCGCCGTTGGTGTCGAAGTTCTCGGTCAGCGCGATCGACACGGACACCGTCCGCATCCGCGGCAGACCGTCCTCGGCGTGCCAGGTCTCGAAGTCCGAGTGCCAGTAGAAGCCACTGGCCCCGAAGCCCGGCTTGACGTTGATCCGGGACTGGTGGACGTACACGTCCGAGCCGAGGATCTGCCGGGCCCGGCCGACCACCCGCTCGTCGCGCACCAGCCGCGCGAACACCTCACTGATCCGGTGGACCTCGAAGACCGAGCGGATCTCCTTGGACCGCGGTTCGACGATCGACCGCTCGTCGGCCCGGATCGCCGGGTCGGCGACCAGCCGGTTCAGTTCGTCCCGGTAGACGGCGACCTCGTCCTCGGTGATCAGCTGATCGACGGCGAGGAAGCCGTCACGCTCGAACGCCCCGAGGTCGGCCGGAGAGATCGGGCCGGGCGCGTCCGGGGCGCCCCAGACGACCGGGTCCTGCCGCGGGGTGATGACCTCGGCGGAGCCGCGGGTGGGATAGAGGTCGGGGACGTGCGTCTCGGTGCTGGGGGTCACGGTGGTCATGGAACCTCACACCTCCTCGGTGAGCAGCGGGTATACGCCGTTCTCGTCGTGGTCCTCCCGTCCGGTCACGGGCGGGTTGAAGACGCAGATGCAGCGGAAGTCCTTCTTCACCCGCAGTGTGTGCTTCTCGTGCCCGTCGAGGAGGTACATGGTCCCGGGTGTGATCGTGTGCGTCAGCCCGGAATCGTGGTCGGTGAGCTCTGCCTCTCCCTCCACACAGACGACGGCCTCGATGTGGTTGGCGTACCACATCGACGTCTCCGTACCGGTGTACAGGATGGTCTCGTGCAAGGAGAACCCGACGTTCTCCTTGGCGAGGACGATGCGCTTGCTCTCCCAGGTGCCCGACGCGGACTTCACATGCCGGTCGGTGCCCTCGAGCTCCTTGAAGGAACGGACAATCACGGTGCTGCGACGCCTCCTTGGTGATGGTGGTGATGGTGGTGATGGTGGTGATGGTGCCTGCGGGCCGTCCGGGCCCCGGGCCCGGACGGTTCAGCAGGTGGTTCAGGTGGTTCAGGCGGTCTCGCGGACGGCGCGGGCCAGCGTCCGCAGCCCCTCGTCCAGCTCGTCCGGGGTGATGGTCAGGGCCGGGAGGAGTTTGACGACCTCGCTCTCGGGGCCGGAGGTCTCGATCAGCAGCCCGAGCTGGAAGGCGCGTTCGGCGATCCGCCCCGCGCGCTCCTTGTCGTGGAACTCCAGGCCCCACACCAGCCCGCGGCCGCGGTACTCCTTCACGTCGGTGAGGTTCTCCTCGGCGATGGCGATCAGCGACTGCTCGACCTGCTCGCCGCGCGAACGGGTCTGCTTCTCCATCGCCGACCCGTCGGCCCAGTAGGCCTCCAGGGTGGCGGTCGCCGTGACGAAGGCCGGGTTGTTGCCGCGGAAGGTGCCGTTGTGCTCCCCCGGCTCCCAGACGTCCAGTTCGGGCTTGAACAGGGTCAGCGCCATGGGCAGGCCGTAGCCGCTGATCGACTTGGACACGGTGACGATGTCCGGCGTGATGCCCGCCTCCTCGAAGGAGAAGAAGGCGCCGGTACGGCCGCAGCCCATCTGGATGTCGTCGACGATGAGCAGCATGTCCTGGCGTGCGCACAGCTCGGACAGGGCGCGCAGCCACTGGGGCCGGGCGACGTTGATGCCGCCCTCGCCCTGCACGGTCTCGACGATCACGGCGGCCGGCTTGTTGAGGCCGGAGCCCTGGTCCTCCAGCAGCCGCTCGAACCACAGGAAGTCCTCGACCGTGCCGTCGAAGTAGTTGTCGAACGGCATGGGCGTGCCGTGCACCAGCGGGATGCCGGCCCCGGCCCGCTTGAAGGCGTTGCCGGTCACGGCGAGCGAGCCCAGCGACATGCCGTGGAAGGCGTTGGTGAACGACACGATCGACTCGCGCCCCTTCACCTTCCGCGCCAGCTTCAGCGCCGACTCGACGGCGTTGGTGCCCGTCGGGCCCGGGAACATGACCTTGTACGGCAGGTCGCGCGGGCGCAGGATCCAGTTCTGGAAGGACTCCAGGAACGCGCGTTTGGCCGTCGTCGACATGTCGAGCCCGTGGGTGACGCCGTCCCGCTCCAGATAGTCGATCAGCGCCCGTTTCAGTACGGGGTTGTTGTGGCCGTAGTTGAGTGAACCGGCTCCGGCGAAGAAGTCGAGGTACTCGTGGCCGTCCTCGTCGTACATGCGGCTGCCGTGCGCGCGGTCGAAGATGGTGGGCCAGCCACGGCAGTAGCTGCGCACCTCGGACTCAAGGGTCTCGAAGACGCTCAGATCGGGCTGGGTGATGGTCACGACGAATCGCTCCTCGTTGGCGTGGGAGGTCGGAGGGAGTCGGGGATCGGCGGAGTGACGCACTTCTTCGTGCGGGGGGGGACCGAAGGTCAGGGGGCGAGGGGACCGATGCGGTACAGGACCTCGGGGTCGTGCGGTCCGTCGGGGAACTGGTCGGCCTCGAACAGCACCTCGCGCTCCAGCCGGGCGCCGTGGCGCTCGGCGAACGCGGTGAACAGGCGCTCGGAGGCGGTGTTCCCCGGGGTGATGGTGGTCTCCACGGTGTTCACTCCGTGTTCCGCGGCGGTCCGTGCGACCAGACCGTCGAGCAGAGCGGCGGCCAGACCGCGGCCGCGGTGCGCCTCGTCCACCGCGACCTGCCAGACGAGCAGGGTGTGCAGGCTGTCCGGCCGTACGTAGCCGGTGACGAAGCCGATCGGCTCCCCGTCGGCGTCGCGTGCGACGGCCGATGTGGCGGCGAAGTCCCGGCACCACAGGAGATAGCTGTACGACGAGTTCAGGTCGAGGGTTTTCGAGTCCCTCGCTATCCGCCACAGCGCGGCTCCGTCCGCCGGGGCGGGGCGATCCATGTGCGGGTCTGCTTGAGCGGCACTCATGTGAATTGAACTTACCCAGGTAAATGCAAAATTGCATCGGCTGCCGGGGTTACCTGGTGGCTTGAACTATGTTATCGCGCGGGCGTGAAGCCGCAAGCGGAAGGCAGGCGAGATGCCCAGTTTTGCAGTGAATACAAGGCGCAAATCGGTCGCGCTGTGGGACCGGTCACAAGTGCATAACTCCCGCGAGAGAGCCCCGGATGCGTCGCTTCCCGCCCCGCTGAATCGTTGCGTTTAGGTCCGAAGAAAGCGGGCAGAAGGAAGTGGGAAGCTGCCCTAGAAGGTTGTATTGAAATAAGCGGGAGAATGCTGGGTAAGAATGCCCCTGATTGCTTCTGGTAATCCTATGGAATTCATGATTTCGGTCGCCCGTGGCCGGTCGGCCCCTCATGCCCCCGCCGTGCCGCCGACACACTCCCGCCCGGCTTCGGAGCCGTCTTGCGCGGGCTTACCGCCAGGCGTCGTCGGCCGCGCTCAGGGCGCCCCGCACGTCCACCGTCAGGCCCTGCTCCGCCAGCGCGGTGCCCAGGGCCGCCAGGCTCGCCCGTACCGCGCCCCGGGTCGCGTCGGAGCCGTAGTGGTTGACGCGGATCATCTCCTTGGCCAGTGCCCCGCCCCCCGCGGCCAGCGGGAGCGCCGGGTCCACGGCCAGGGCGTGGGCCACCAGCTCCGCGGCCACCGTGCCCGACGGGGCCCGCAGGGTCGTGGCGACCGGAGCCGCCTCGGACGCCTCGTGGACGTACGGCGCCAAGCCGCCGCCCAGCGCGAGCGCCCCAGCCCGCGTCGCCGCGGCGGCCGTCGCGTGCCGCGCTGTCACCGTGTCCAGGCCCACCGCCTCGATGTGCTCCACACACGCCTGAAGCGCCAGCATCTCCAGCTGTGCCGGCGCGTGCGGCAGCGCCGTACGGCCCCCGTCGATCCAGCGCTCCTTCCAGTCCAGCAGCGACAGGTACGAGCGGCGCGGCGCCCGCGGGTTCGCCGCCATCCGGGCCCACGCCCGCTCGCTCACCGACACCGCCGACACACCCGCCGGACCGCCCATCGCCTTCTGCGCCCCGATCACGCACAGGTCCACGCCCCACGCGTCCGGCAGCACCGGTTCCGCCCCGATCGACGCCACCGCGTCCAGATAGAACAGCGCCCCGTGCTCCCGCACCGCCTCGCCGATCTCCGCGACCGGGTTGGTGTTCCCGGTGGCCGCCTCCGCGTGCACCAGGGAGACGAAGTCGATCTCCGGATGCCCGGCGAAGGCCTCGCGGATCTGCCCGGCCGTCACCGCCGTGTGGAACGGCACCGCCAGGTCGATCACTGTGGCGCCGCAGTCCCGCAGCCAGTCCCCGAAGGTCTGCCCGTAGGGGCCCGTGACGACGTTCAGGGCGGTCGTGCCGGGATCCGCGACCGCGCGGATCGCGCCCTCCAGTGGCAGCAGCGCCTCACCCTGCATGATCACGACGTCCTGCGTGGTGCGCAGCAGCCGTGCCACGCGGTCCTCGATCGAGGCGAAGTGCGTGGCGCTCAGCGGGGCCAGACCGAGGAAGGGGTGGGTGCTCACGGCGGTGCTCTCTCCAGATCGCGGCTTCACGAGGGCGTGCCCGCACGAGGTCGTGGGGGTACAGGTGCGAGCGTACGGGAGCCTGTCCGACGCCGGATTCCCCGGCCGGACGGGGAGGCGGAGACCCCGGACCGGGTGGCCCCGCCCGGGTGGCGGCTCACTAGGGTGCGGTGTATGAGCGAACGCGCGGTGCTGCACGTGAAGGGCCGGATCCTCGTCGGACCGGACGAGGACCAGGTCCGCGACGAGCTGTGGGTGGTCGACGGGCGGATCTCCTACGACCGCCCCGGCACCGCCCGTGACGTCCGGACCGTCGAGGGCTGGGTGCTGCCCGGCCTGGTCGACGCCCACTGCCACGTGGGCCTCGACCGGCACGGCGCGGTCCCCGCCGAGGTCGCGGAGAAGCAGGCGCTCACCGACCGCGACGCCGGCGCCCTGCTGCTGCGGGACGCGGGCTCACCCTCCGACACCCGCTGGATCGACGACCGCGACGACCTCCCGAAGATCATCCGGGCCGGCCGGCACATCGCCCGCACCCGCCGCTACATCCGCAACTACGCCTGGGAGGTCGAACCCGACGACCTCGTCGCCCTTGTCGCCCGGGAGGCCCGGCGCGGCGACGGCTGGGTCAAACTCGTCGGCGACTGGATCGACCGCGACCTGGGCGACCTGTCGGCCTGCTGGCCGCGCGGCGCCGTCGAGGCGGCGATCGCCGAGGCGCACCGGCTGGGCGCCCGCGTCACCGCGCACTGCTTCGCCGAGGACTCCCTGCGGGACCTGGTCGAGGCCGGCATCGACTGCGTCGAGCACGCGACGGGCCTGACCGACGACACCATCCCGCTGTTCGCCGAACGGGGCGTGGCGATCGTCCCGACCCTCGTCAACATCGCCACCTTCCCCGAACTGGCCGATGGCGGCGAGTCCAGGTTCCCGCGCTGGTCGGCCCATATGCGCCGGCTCCACGAGCGCCGCTACGACACCGTGCGCTCCGCCTACGACGCCGGCATCCCCGTCTTCGTCGGTACGGACGCGGGCGGCACCCTCCCGCACGGCCTGGCGGCGGCCGAGGTCGCCGAACTGGTCACCGCCGGCATCCCGCCCGTCGACGCCCTCGCGGCCGGCACCTGGGCCGCCCGGGCCTGGCTCGGCCGCCCCGGCCTGGAGGAGGGCGCCCCGGCCGACCTCGTGGTCTACGCGTCCGACCCGCGCGCGGACGTACGGGTGCTCACCGACCCGCGCCGGGTGGTACTGAACGGGCGCGTGGTCGGCTAGGAACCGCTGCCCGGCGGGCGAAACCCGCCCACCGGGTGACGCGCGGGCGGCGGCGGGGAACAGTCGTGCCCCGGGATTCGAATGTGTCGGCGGGCCTTCCACGAAGGAGTGAAGTGTCCTCGGATCGCTGACGGTCGTCTCCCGGGGCGGTCATTCTTTCCGGGTCCCACTCAAGTCTCATGGGGGTCCCACCACCTTGAACAGCACCAACTTCCGCATGCCCGCACGCCGTCTGGCTGTCGTCGCCGCGGCCACCGCCCTCGCCGCGGGTCCCGCGGCGCTGGCCGGAGCGGGCTCCGCGCAGGCCACCGGGGAGCACGGCAGCGCGAGCGCGGCCGTCCTGCGCACCGGGCTCGACGTGGCCCTGCTCGACAAGAGCGTGAACGCCCCGCTCACCGTCTCCCTCAACGAGGTCCACGCGCCGCAGAGCGCGCAGAAGACCCTCCTCACCGCGGACCTGGAGGGCGTCGACGAGGGCCGGCCCTTCAGCGTGCTGCGCGCGGAGGTGGCCGACGCGAAGGCGACGGTGGAGGGGGAGCGGGCCGAGTCCTCCACCACCCTCGCCAAGGCCCGGGTCCATGTGCCCGGACTGCCGCTGCTGTCGCTGATCGAGCTCGAGAAGGTCACCTCCAAGGCCGTCTGCGAGACCGGCCGGACCCCGCTCGCCTCGGCCACCCTGCCCGGCTCGGTGACCGTGCTCGGCAAACGCGTCACGCTGACCTCCGACGGCACCACCGAGGTCACGGTGCCGGGCGTCGGCGAGGTCCGCCTGGACCTGTCCAGGACGGAGACCACGTCCCGCACCGCCGCCGCCACCGCGCTCCATCTCAAGGTCGCCGTCAACCCGTCGAAGCTGAACGTCGCCGAGGTCAACGGCACCGTCACCCTGGCCGAAGCGAAGTGCGAGGCCCCCGTCGCCCCGGCCGAGGAGCAGGCGGCCCCGGCGGAGTCCGAGGAGTCCAGGACCGCCGACGTGCAACCCCAGGGCGCGCGGGCCGAGCAGCCGACCGGGGCGGACCTGGCCGAGACGGGCGGCGACTCGAGGACCCCGTACATCGCGGGCGCCGCCGTCGCGCTCCTCGCGGCGGGCGGCGCGGGAGTCGCCCTCTCCCGCCGGGGCCGCCGCAACTGACGCCGTACACCGGGTACATCGACCACATCGACGGGGACCGGCGCTCCCACCGCCGGTCCCCGCCGTACTCGCCGGGACACCGACGGCCGGCCCCTCCCCGCAGGCGTGCAGGGCAGGCAGGGCAGGTCAGCCTGCGTCCAGCGCCCACTCCAGGGCCCCCAGGAACGCGTCCGTCGTCTGCCGGTCGCGTACCGCGAGGCGCAGCCACCGCTCGTCCAGCCCCGGGAAGGTGTCTCCGCGGCGCACCGCGAAGCCGAGGTCGCGGAGCCGGCGGCGTACGGCGGTCGCGTGCTCCAGCCGGAGCAGGACGAACGGGGCCTCGGCGGGACGCACGACGCTCAGACCGCGCGCGGCGAACTTCTCCAGTCCCGCGAGCAGATGGTCCCGGTCCGCGGCGATGCGGTGGGCCGCCCCGGCCGCCTCCGCCAGCGCCCTGCCCCCCACGCACGCCTCGGCCGCCGCCAGCGCGGGGGTGGACACCGGCCACAGGGGCTGTGCCCGCTCCAGCACCGTGACGGTCTCCGGCGCGGCCAGGACGTAACCGATGCGCAGCCCCGCCAGCCCCCACGTCTTGGTGAGGCTGCGCAGGACCACCAGGCCCGGTACGTCCGTCCGGCCGGCCAGCGCCTCCCGCTCGTCCGGCACCGCGTCCAGGAACGCCTCGTCCACGACCAACGTCCGCCCGGGACGGGCCAGTCGGGCGATCGCCGCGGCCGGGTGCAGCACCGACGTCGGATTCGTCGGGTTGCCGATCACCACCAGGTCCGCGTCCTCGGGGACCGCCGCGGGGTCCAGCCGGAAACCGTCCTCCGCGCGGAGCAGCACCCGTTCGACGGTGTGCCCCGCGTCCCGCAGCGCCGCCTCCGGCTCCGTGAACTGCGGATGCACCACCACCGGCCGGCGCACCGTCAGCGCCCGCGCCAGCAGCACGAACGCCTCCGCCGCCCCCGCCGTCAGCAGCACCCGCTCCACCGGCAGCCCGTGCCGCGCCGCCACCGCCGCCCGCGCCGCCCGCCCGTCCGGGTAGGCGGCGAGGCCGGTGAGGGACGCGGCGATGTGCTCCCGCAGCCACGCCGGGGGCGTGTCCGCGCGGACGTTCACGGCGAGGTCGACCAGAGCGGCGCCGTCGTCACGGACCTCGGCGTCCCCGTGGTGCCGCAGGTCGTGCACCGCCATTGCTGCGGCGGCTTCCGGCTCAGTGCGCATGGGAGTGCGCGTGACCGTGCCCGTGGTGGCCGTGATGGTGGTGGCCGTCGTCGTCCGGGTGGAAGTGCGGCTGCTGCGGCGCCCCGACCTTGTCCTCGAAGCCCGGCAGCGCGATCCGGTACACGCAGCTGTCGCAGTTCATCCGCAGATCGCCCTGCACGGCCTCCGCGTACCGCTCCATCACCAGGTCCAGCAGCTCCGGCTCCGGCCCGATGACGTCCGCCGACCGCACCTCCGTCTCCGGGTGCGCCGCCGCCCACTGCTCGGTCTGGTGCCGCACCCGGTCCGGCAGGATGCCGGTGAACAGGAAGTACGGCAGGACGACGATCCGCCGGGCGCCGAGCCGCGCGCACCGGTCGAGCCCGCTCGGCACGTCCGGCGCCGCCAGCGACACGAACGCCGTCTCCACGGCCCCGTAGCCGCGCCCCTCCCACAGCAGCCGCGCCGCCTTGCACACCTCGGCGTTGGCGTCCGGGTCCGTCGAACCGCGCCCCACCAGCAGCACCGTCACCTCGGCGGGGTCCCAGGACGGGTCCACCGCCTGCCGAAGCCGCCGCTCCAGCACGCTCAGCAGGGCGGGGTGCGGGCCCAGCGGACGGCCGTAGGTGTACGAGATCCCGGGGTGGCGCTCCTTCTCACGGGCCAGCGCCGCCGGGATGTCGCCCTTGGCGTGCCCGGCGGACACCAGCATCAGCGGCACGGCGGCGAACCGCCGCACCCCCCGGCCGACCAGCTCGGCGACGGCCTCGCCCAGCGGCGGCGGGGACAGCTCGATGAAACCGCCCGCGACGGGCAGTTCGGGGTGACGGCGCCCCAACTCCCCTACGAAGTCGCGGAACGCCTGCGCTCCGGCGTCGTCCCGGGTGCCGTGTCCGGCGATGAGCAGGGCGGGCGGGGTGGTCACAAGGTCTCCTCAAGCGAAGTGGGGTGGTACAGCAGGGCGTTGAGCGCGGCCGCGGCGACCGCCGAACCGCCCTTCTCGGACACGTTGCTCACCGCGGGCAACCCGCTCTCGCGCAACGCGGCCTTGGACTCGGCCGCTCCGACGAAACCGACGGGCAGCCCGATGACGAGCGCGGGGGAGGCGTCCAGGGTCAGCAGCTCCTCCAGGGCGGTCGGCGCGCAGCCGATCACCCAGAGGGCACCGGGGCCGACCTCCTCGTACGCCAGGCGCATCGCGTGCGCCGAACGCGTGAGTTCGGGCCCGGCCTCGGCGTCCTTGAGACGGCAGACGGTCCCGCGCCGGGTGATCCCGGCCGCGACCATCTCCACGTCCACCACCACGGGCGCCCCGGCGTGCAGCACCGCGTGCGCCTTCGCCAGCTCGTCCTCGTCCATGACGAGATCGTCCGCGTACGCCAGATCGGCCGAGGAGTGGATGACCCGCTCCACGACCGCCCGGGTCAGCGGCGGGAAGTGCCCGGTGTCCAGACGGGCGCGCAACCGGCGGAAGGACTCCTGCTCGATGGGATGGACCACACGCTTCACCGGGACTCCTCCTGCCAGCGGTAGCCGCGCGGGGTGACCATGCGCCCCGCGATCTCACGGGTCGCCGTGTTGCCCACGGTCACGACCGTCATCATGTCGACCGTCGCCGGGTCGAGCGCGGCGAGCGTGCTCAGGCGACTGGACTCGTCGGCGCGGGACGCGTTCCGTACGACACCCACCGGCGTCGTCGGCTCCCGGTGCTCGGCGAGGATCGCCAGCGCCTTCGGCAGCTGCCAGTCACGGCCCCGGCTGCGCGGGTTGTAGAACGTCACCACGATGTCCGCCTCGGCCGCCGCCCGCACCCGCCGCTCGATGACCTCCCACGGCGTGTGCAGGTCGGACAGACTGATCGACACGTGGTCGTGGCCCAGCGGCGCGCCCAGGATCGCCCCGGCCGCCAGCGCCGCCGTCACCCCGGGCACCCCGACCACGTCGATGTCGTCGGACGCCTCGGCGAGCGCCGGGGAGGCCATGGCGTACACGCCCGCGTCCCCACTTCCGATCAGCGCGACCGCCTGCCCCCGGCGGGCCTCCTCGACGGCCGTGCGCGCCCGCTCCTCCTCCGCACCGAGCCCGGACTCCAGGATCCGGGTACCGGGCCGCAGCAGATCGCGGATCTGGTCGACGTACTGGTCGAGCCCCACCAGCACGGAGGCGCGCCGCAGTTCCGCCTTCGCCCGCGGGGTGAGCAGGTCCCGGGCACCCGGCCCGAGTCCGACCACCGCGAGCCGTCCGCGCCCCGGCCGCCGCACGACGGCACAGGTCGCCATCGCCGGCTGCCCGTCCGCACGTTCCGACTTCCGCTTGGGCACGAGGAGTTCGCCCCCGCGCACCAGCGCCGCGGCCTCCGCGACCGACGGGGTGCCCACGGCGGCGAGCGGCGCCTCGGAGGGGTTCGGCACCTCGATGCGCGCCAGCTCCCCGGCGGTGTACGCCACCAGTGGCACGTCCAGGCGCCGGGCCGCCTCCACGATGCCGGGCTCGTCGGACTTCGCGTCCACGGTGGCCAGTTCGGCGAGCGACGCGGCCGACAGCCCGGCCTCCCGCAGGGTGCCCTCGACCAGCGCGAGGACCTCGTCGACGGGGGCGCCCTTCGAGGCACCCACCCCGACCACGAGGGTGGGCGGCCGGAGGACGGCCTCCCGCCGCCCCGCCTCGACCAGCCGGTCCGTGAGACGGATCGTGTACGCGCCCTCGTCCGCGACCGGCAGCGGGGGCAACGGCCAGGCCACATCGGTGCGCAGCGCCACCGGCTCACCGTCCAGCAGGGCGCGCGACACGGCGGCCACGTCGCCCTCCACCGGGAGGCCCAGCGTGTCCAGACCGGGCAGCCCCGCCGCATCGGTCGCCGTGGTCACCACCGGTTCGGCGCCCAGCACCTCGGCGACCTCATGTGCGAGATCGTTCGCCCCGCCGCCGTGTCCGCCCGCCAGGGAGACCGCGAACCGGCCACCCTCGTCGACGCAGACCACGCCCGGGTCGCTCGCCTTGTCGTCCAGCAGCGGTGCCACCAGCCGCACCACGGCACCCGTGGCCAGAAAGCACACGAGCTGCTCGCACTGCGCGAACGCGGTCCGCACGGCGTCCCCGACGGGACCCTCGTACACCCGCGTACGGTCCGGCCACGCGGCGGCCAGTCGGTCCCGCGCGGCGGCTCCCGCCGCGGTGGCGGAGATGAGGCCGATCACAGGGCGGCTCCTTCGATGTCGGTACGTGCCGGGGGTCTGGAACCCCACAGCAGGAAAACGGGATTGGCCGCCGCCAGCCGGGTCACGTCCCCGGGCAGCGGCGCCAGCCGCGACGACTGCAACAGCACCCCGTCGCAGGTGAAGCCTGCACCGGCCAGCGCCTCGCGCACGGCCGGCACCCGGTCCAGGGCGGCCAGGGCGACGACGACCGTGCGCCGCGCCCGCCGCGCGCACGCGGTGACGATGGCGGGCAGCTCCCGCCCGCCCCCGCCGACGAACACGGCGTCGGGGTCGTCGAGATCGGACAGCACGGTCGGCGCCGCCCCGTGCACCACGCGTACGTCCACCCCGTGCGCGAGGGCGTTGGCGCGGATCCGCCCCACCCCGTCCGCGGTCTTCTCCACCGCGGTGACGGCGGCGCCCAGCCGGGCGCACTCCACGGCCACGGACCCCGAACCCGCGCCGATGTCCCACACCAGTTCGCCGGGGCGCGGCCCGAGCCGGGCCAGGGCCAGCGCCCGCACCTCGAACTTGGTGATCATCGAGTCCCGGTGGGCGAACCCGGCCTCGTCCAGCGCCCAACCGGCGGGCGGCGCGCAGGAGCCCGCGACGGTCCGTACGGGGCCGAGACCCCGCGACTCGTCCAGGCACAGCACGACGCTGACCGCCGGGCCCCAGTCCCGTGCCGCCGCGACGGCGGGCGTGACCCGCTCCACCCGCTCCCGCCCGGGATCGCCCAGCGCGGAGGCGACGACCAGGACCCGGCCGGGGGAGTGCCGGGCCAGCGCCGCCCCCAGCTCCGCCGGACCGGCCCCCGGTCCCGTCAGCACGGCGACCTTCGGGTGAGCCCGGCACAGGTTGACGGCCGTCCGCGGATCCCGGCCGTGCGCGCTGACCACCACGGCGTCGTCCCAGGGCAACCCGACCCGGGCGAAGGCGGTGGCGACGGAGGAGACGCCCGGCCGCACGTCCAGCCGCTCGGACCCGAACCGCTCGGCCAGCGCCCGCACGATCCCGAAGAACCCCGGGTCACCGGAGGCCAGCACGACGACCGGACGCTCCTCGGCGACGTACTTCCCGACGGTGTCCAGCGCGGGAGCCAGCGCCCCGAGGACGACCCGCTCGGCTCCCTCGGGCAGCCGAACGGCGTCCAGGTGCCGCCGCCCGCCCACGACGAGCTCCGCCCCGGCGAGCACGGCCTCCTCGACCGGCGCCCCGGTCCCCGTGCCGACGACCGTGATCACGTGCTCGCACCCCGGGTGCGCAGCGCCCTGCGGGCCTCAGGGTCGGCCTTGCGGTAGCCGTGGAAGTGACCCGGGTGGTACAGGTGCGAACGGGTGCCGCGCGCGTCGAGGGCGGGGCCGACCAGGAACAGCGTGTGCTTCCAGAGCTTGTGCTCCTTGACCGTCTCCTCCAGCGTGCCGATCGTGCACTTCACGACCAGCTCCTCCGGCCAGGTCGCCTGGTACGCGACCACCACCGGCGTGCCCGTCGGATAGCCGCCCTCCAGCAGCTCCCGCACCAGCTGCCCGCTGCGCGCGGCCGACAGGAAGATCGCCATGGTGGTGCCGTGCCGCGCGAACTCGCGGACCTCCTCCCCGGGCGGCATCGGCGTCTTGCCGCCGCCGAGCCGGGTCAGCACCACGGACTGCGCCACCTCGGGAATGGTCAACTCCCGCTGTGCCAGCGCCGCGACGGCGGAGAAGGACGACACACCCGGCACGATCTCGGTCGCGATGCCGAGCTCCACGCACCGGTCGAGCTGCTCCTGCGTGCCGCCCCAGAGCGCCGGGTCCCCGGAATGGATCCTGGCCACCCTCAGCCCCTGAGCGCGGGCCCGCTCGTACACGGCCACGACGTCCTCCAGCGACATCGTCGCCGAGTCGAGGACCTCGGCGCCCTCCCGCGCGTGCTCGAGGACCTCCGCCTGGACCAGGCTGGCGGCCCAGATCACGATGTCGGCCTCGGCGATCGCGCGTGCGGCGCGCAACGTCAGCAGATCGGCGGCGCCGGGGCCGGCACCGACGAAGGTCACCTTGCCGGTGGGGGCATCGGCCATGGGGAAACGATCCTCTCCTGCGGTTCCTGCGGTTCCTGCGGTTCTTGTGGTTCCTGCGGTTCGTGTGATGTCTGCGGAGGGGCCGGGTGGCCGGACGCCCTCGCCCGGCTGTCCGCTCACAGCTTGCCGCCCCGCCCGCCGTCACGCCGGGGCGGCGCGATGAGCGTCGACAGATAGGGCAGGGGCGACCCGTCCAGCTCGGCGGCCGGCCGGACGAACTCCTCCGGCAGCCCGAGCGCCGACCCCCACACGGCGTCACCGAGCCGCCCGCTCTCCCGCAGCGCCTCGGCCACCTCGCCCGCCCGCCGCCCGAACTTGTAGGCGACGACCGTTCCGGGCCCGGCCAGCGCCTCCTTGAGCACGGCGGCCCCGGCGGTCACCGGCACCAGGGTGAGCGGTTCGGTCCCCTCGGTGAGCACGGCCCCGGAACGCGCCGCCAGATCCTGCATCGCGGTGATCCCCGGCACGGTCTCGACCACCGTCCCCGGCACCGACTCCGCGACGGTCTGGGCGAGATACGTGAACGTCGAGTACACGTTGGGGTCGCCGATGGTCGCGAACGCGACATGGCCCCGCTCCCGCAGCAACCCGGCCACCCGCTCCCCGGCAGCGTCCCAGGCCGCCTCGCGCCGCGCCCGGTCGGTGCGCTCGTTCAGCGCGAACACCACCCGGACGACCTTCTCCTCGGGCACGTAGTGCAGCACGGTCGCCTCGGCCCGCCCCGGCTCCCCGCCGTCCTTCCCATCGGGTGCGGCCATCACCGGTACGACGACGACGTCCGCGGCGCGCAGGGCGTTGACCCCCTTGACGGTCACCAGCTCGGGGTCCCCGGGACCCACCCCGACTCCGATCAGCCTGCTGCTCATGACGTCCGGCACCTCTCCACGAACCGACGGGCGACACCGGGCTCGGACGCCCAGTGCGTGTGCAGGAAGCTCGCGTGCACACCTCGCTGTACAAAACCCTCGACGCGCCGCTCGGGCGCACGCATCCCCCACGCGGGGGCGGCCCCCGCCCCCGGTTCCACGAGCGTCCGGTGGAACTCGTGCCCCCGCATCCGCGTCCCGGCGGCGGCCAGCGCACTGTCGGTCACGGCCACGGCGTCCCGGTAGCCCAGGGTCAGCCGCTCGCCCATCCGTGCGGAGGCGCCCAGCACCCCGCACATGGGCAGCCCGTCCAACTCCCGGCACAGATACAGCAGCCCCGCACACTCGGCGGCGACCGGCGCACCGCTCGACGCCAGTTCGGCAACGGCCTCGCGCAGCGGCTCGTTGGCGGACAGCTCGGAGGCGTACACCTCGGGAAACCCGCCACCGATCACCAACCCACGGGTCCCGTCGGGCAGTTTTTCGTCCCGCAGGGGATCGAAGACCACGACCTCGGCTCCGGCGGCGGCGAGCAACTCGGAGTGCTCGGCATAGGAAAACGTGAACGCGGCCCCACCGGCGACGGCGACCCGAACCAGCGGGTCCGCAGGGGCGGCCCCCTGGGGCGAGGAACCCAAGACCTCAGCCGCATCCCACGCAGCACACGGCAAGGCACCCGCACCCCGCGCCAGCGCGACCAGCCCCTCCAGATCGCACCCCGCCTCCACCTGCGCGGCCATGGCCGCAACCGCCCCGACCGCCGCGGCCCCCCGCTCGGCGACCGGCACCAGCCCCAGATGCCGCGACGGCGTCTCGGCCTGAGCGGCCCGCCGCAGCACACCCAGCACGGGCACGCCGACGGAGTCCAGTGCCTCCCGCAGCAGCGCCTCGTGCCGGTCCGACGCGACCTTGTTCAGGATCACGCCCCCGACCCGCACCTCCGGATCCCACGTCACGAAGCCGTGCACCAGCGCCGCCACCGACCGCGACTGCGACGAGGCGTCGACGACCAGGACCACCGGCGCCCGCAGCAGCTTCGCCACATGGGCCGTGGACGCCGACTCTCCTTCCCCCGCAGCCCCGTCGTACAGCCCCATCACGCCCTCGGCGACCGCGATGTCACACCCGCGCGCACCGTGCGCGAACAGGGAACCGACCAGCTCCGGACCGCACAGGTACGCGTCGAGGTTGCGCCCCACCCGTCCCGTGGCCAGCGCGTGGTACCCGGGGTCGATGTAGTCCGGCCCGACCTTGTGCGGGGACACCGCGAGCCCCCGCGCGGTGAGCGCGGCCATCACCCCCGTGGCGACGGTGGTCTTGCCGCTGCCCGAAGCGGGCGCGGCAATCACCAACCGGGGTACGGAGGTCACCACTCGATGCCCCTCTGCCCCTTCTGCCCGGCGTCCATGGGGTGCTTGACCTTGGACATGTCGGTCACCAGGTCGGCGAACTCCACGAGCTCGTCGGGCGCGTTCCGCCCGGTGATCACCACGTGCTGCGTCCCCGGCCGGTCCCGCAGCACCGACACGACCTCGTCGGTGTCGATCCATCCCCAGTGCATCGGGTACGCGAACTCGTCCAGCACGTACAGCTTGTACGTCTCGGCGGCCAGGTCGCGCTTGACCTGTTCCCAGCCCTCGCGGGCCTTCTCCTCGTTGTCCATCTGCGCGTCCCGCTGGACCCAGGACCAGCCCTCGCCCATCTTGTGCCAGTCGACGCTGCCGCCCTCACCGGAGGCGCCGAGCACCCGCAGCGCGTTCTCCTCGCCGACCTTCCACTTCGCCGACTTGACGAACTGGAACACCCCGATCGGCCACCCCTGGTTCCAGGCCCGCAGCGCCAGCCCGAACGCGGCGGTCGACTTGCCCTTGCCGATGCCCGTGTGCACCACGACCAGCGGCCGGTTGCGCCGCTGACGCGTCGTCAGTCCGTCGTCCGGTACGACACTCGGCTGCCCCTTCGGCATTACGCGGCCCTCCTCGAAGTCCCCTGTACGTTCCTGACCAGCCCGGCGATGGAGTCCGCCCGCAGTTCGTCCAGCGTCACCGCCGTACCGCCCAGCTCACCCGCGAGCTGTCCGGCGAGCCCCAGCCGCACCGGCCCCGACTCGCAGTCCACGACCACGGACGCGGTCCCGTCGGCGGCGAACAGCCGCGCCGCCCGCCCGGCGAGGGCCACCGGCTCGAGGCCGCCGGTGGCCCGCCCGTCCGTCACCACGACCACCAGCGCCCGCCGCGCCGGGTCCCGCAACCGCTCCACCCGCAGCACGTCGTGCGCCTTGAGCAGCCCGGCCGCCAGCGGCGTACGCCCACCCGTCGGCAGCGACTCCAGCCGGGCCGCCGCCGCGTCCACCGACGAGGTCGGAGGCAGCGCCACCTCGGCGGCCGACCCCCGGAAGGTGACCAGCCCCACCTTGTCCCGCCGCTGATAGGCGTCCAGGAGCAGCGACAGCACGGCGCCCTTCACGGCGCTCATCCGCTGCCGCGCTGCCATCGACCCGGAGGCGTCGACGACGAAAAGGACGAGATTGGACTCGCGCCCCTCCCGCGTCGCCTGCCGCAGATCGTCCCGCCGCACCACGAGCCCCGGGCCACTGCGCCCCCGCGCCCGCTGATGCGGGGCCGCCGCCTGCACGGTCGCCGAGAGGTGCAACTTGGTCAGCGCTCCCTGCGGCCGCCGGGCCCCGGTGGTCCGCCCCTGCTCGGTCCGGGCGCGGGAACGCCGTCCGGCGGCTCCCTGGCCGATGCCCGGCACGTTCAGCACCTTCGTCCGGAACGGCTCCCCGGCCCGTACGGCGGACTGCTCCCCGGCACCGGGGCCTGCCTGCGGTTCCCCGCCCTCACCGGCCTCGGGCCGGGCAGCGGTGTCACCGTCGCCCTGAGGACCCTCATCGGGCGCCGGCTGCCCGCCCGGGCCACCGCCGGGTCCCGGGTCGGGGTCGTCCTCGCCCCCGTCCTCACCAGGGCCGCCGAACTCCTCCAGCGTCTCGTCGAGCTTGTCCTCGTCGAGTCCGGGCGCGTCGAACGGCGAACGACGCCTGCGGTGCGGCAGTGCCAGCAGCGCGGCCTGCCGCACGTCCTCGGCGAGCACGTCGGTGCGCCCGGCCCAGGCCGCCAGCGCGGTCGCGGTGCGCGCCATCACGATGTCGGCGCGCATGCCGTCGACCTCGAAAGCCGCGCAGGTCGCCGCGATCTGCCGCAACGCCCCGTCACCGAGGCGCACCGACGGCAACAGCTCCCGCGCCGCCACGATCCGCGCCCGTACGGCGGCCTCCTCGTCGGCCCAGCGCGCGGCGAAGGCGGCCGGATCGTCGTCGTACGCCAGCCGCCGCCGGACAACCTCGACCCGCTGGTCCGGCTCCCGCGAGGCGGCGACCTCGACGGTCAGTCCGAACCGGTCGAGGAGCTGGGGCCTCAGCTCGCCCTCCTCGGGATTCATGGTCCCGACGAGCAGGAAGCGCGCCGCGTGCCGCACGGAGACACCCTCACGCTCGACGTACGAGGCACCCATTGCAGCCGCGTCCAACAACAGGTCGACCAGATGGTCATGGAGCAGGTTGACCTCGTCGACGTACAGGATCCCGCGGTGCGCGTCGGCCAGCAGGCCCGGTTCGAAAGCCTTGACGCCCTCGGAGAGCGCCCGCTCGATGTCGAGCGCACCCACCAGCCGGTCCTCGGAGGCACCGACGGGCAGCTCGACCATCCGCGCCGACCGCGCCTCGAACGCCCCTGGTTCGTGCGGCCTGTCCGGGCATGCGGGGTCGGGGGAGCCGGGGTCGCAGGAGAAACGGCACCCGGAGACGACGTCCACCGTCGGCAGGAGCGCCGAAAGGGCGCGCACGGCCGTGGACTTGGCGGTGCCTTTCTCCCCGCGGACCAGTACGCCACCGACCTGCGGTGACACCGCGTTGAGCAGCAGCGCGAGCCGCAGGTCGTCCTGACCGACAACGGCCGTGAACGGGAACGGGGTGGTCACTTGTCGTCGCCCTCCAGGTCGCCTTCGAGCTCCAGATAGGTGGCACGCAGCCGCTCGAGTGTCTCTGCGTCCGGCTCCGCCCACAGACCGCGGTCCGCCGCCTCCAGCAAGCGTTCGGTGATGCCTCTCAAAGCCCAGGGATTCGACTTCCGCATGAAGTCCCGGTTCTCGGCGTCGAAGACGTACTCGGTGCTGAGCTTCTCGTACATCCAGTCGTCCACGACCCCGGCCGTGGCGTCGTAGCCGAACAGGTAGTCGACGGTGGCCGCCATCTCGAAGGCACCCTTGTAGCCGTGCCTGCGCATCGCGGCCATCCAGCGGGGGTTGACCACTCGCGCTCGGAAAACGCGGTGCGTCTCCTCGCCCAGCGTGCGCGTCTTCACCTGGTCCGGTGTCGCCGAGTCCCCGACGTATGCCTCCGGGCTGGCCCCCGTCAGGTGCCGCACCATGGCGACCATGCCGCCGTGGTACTGGAAGTAATCGTCCGCGTCGACGAGGTCGTGCTCGCGTGTGTCGACATTTTTCGCCGCCACCGCGATCCGCCGGAACGCCGTCTCCATGTCGCCGCGCGCCGCCCGACCGTCGAGCCCGCGCCCGTAGGCGTAGCCGCCCCAGACCGCGTACACCTCGGCGAGGTCGGCGTCGGAGCGCCAGTTGCGGGCGTCGATCAGCGGCAGCAGACCGGCGCCGTACGCGCCGGGCTTGGAGCCGAAGATGCGGGCCGTGGCCCGGCGCCGGTCGCCGTGCTCGGCGGTGTCCTCGTCGGCGTGGGCACGGACGTAGTTCTGCTCGGCGGGCTCGTCCAGTTCCGCCACCGCCCGTACCGCGTCGTCGATCAGCCCCACCACGTGCGGGAACGCGTCCCGGAAGAAGCCGGAGATGCGCACCGTGACGTCGATGCGCGGTCGGCCCAGCTCCTCCAGCCCGACCACCTCGAAGCCGGTCACCCGGCGCGAGGCGTCGTCCCACACCGGGCGGCAGCCCAGCAGCGCCAGGATCTCGGCGATGTCGTCGCCCTGGGTACGCATCGCGGACGTGCCCCACACCGTCAGGCCGACGGACTTCGGGTACTCCCCCGTGTCCTGCAGGTACCGCTGCACCAGCGAGTCCGCCAGCGACTGCCCGACCTCCCAACTCAGCCGGGACGGGATCGCCTTGGGGTCGACGGAGTAGAAGTTCCGGCCGGTCGGGAGCACGTTGACCAGCCCGCGTGTCGGTGAACCCGAAGGCCCCGCCGGGACGTAACCGCCGTTCAGCGCCCGCAGGATGTGCCCGATCTCGTCCGTGGTCCGGGCCAGCCGGGGCACGACCTCGGTGCAGGCGAACTCCACCACGGCCACCGCGTCCGGGAGTTCGGCGCCGAGCACCTCGCGCACCAGCGGCGCGCTCTGCTCGACCGCCCAGCCGCGCTCCTCCATGCCTTCCGCGATCCGCCGGCACAGCTGCTCCAGCAGGTCGATCGCGTCGGAGGCCGACCGCGCCGGACCGTCCACCAGGTCCGTCAGCTCCGCCGGCACCTTCAGCGGGGCACCGGGCTCGGCCAGCAGTTCCTTCTCCACCAGCCCGAAGTGCTCGGCCAGCGAGGCCCGCAGGCCCGGCAGCGCGTTCGCCTGTCCGCCCCACACCTGCGAGGCGCGCAGCACCGCGAGCACCAGGTTGACGCGCGGCTCACCGACCGGGCCACCGCCCAGGATGTGCAGCCCGTCGCGGATCTGCACGTCCTTGATCTCGCACAGATAGCCGTCGATGTGCATGACGAACGAGTCGAAGTCGTCGTCGTCCGGCTGGTCGTCCACGTGCAGGTCGTGGTGGAGCTCGGCGGCCTTGACGAGGGTCCAGATCTGCGCCCGTACCGCCGGGGCCTTGTCCGGGTCCAGGTCGGAGACGAGCGCGTACTCGTCGAGGAGTTGCTCCAGCTTCGCCAGGTCGCCGTACGTGTCGGCGCGGGCCATCGGCGGGACGAGGTGATCGACCACCGTCGCGTGCCCGCGCCGCTTGGCCTGGGTGCCCTCACCGGGGTCGTTGACGATGAACGGGTAGATCAGCGGGAGGTCGCCCAGGACGGCGTCCGGCGCGCAGCCCGCGCTCAGCCCGAGGCCCTTGCCCGGCAGCCACTCCATGGTGCCGTGCTTGCCCATGTGCACGATCGCGTCGGCGCCGAAACCCCCCTCCGATGTCGCAGCCTCCAGCCACCGGTAGGCGGCCATGTAGTGGTGCGACGGCGGCATGTCGGGGTCGTGGTAGATGGCGATGGGGTTCTCGCCGAAGCCGCGCGGCGGCTGGATCATGACCACGACGTTCCCGAACTGGAGGGAGGCCAGCACGATGTCGTCGCCGTCGACGTACAGCGAGCCCGGCGGCTCGCCCCACGCCTCGGTCATCGCGTCCCGCAGCGCCGGGTCCAGCTTCTCGAACCAGGCCCGGTAGTCCGCGAGCGGCACCCGTGCGGGCGCGGCGGCCAGCTGGTCCTCCGTCAGCCACTCCACGTCGTGGCCGCCCGCCTCGATGAGCCGGTGGATCAACTCGTCGCCGTTGTCGGGGTACCCGTGCACCCCGTACCCCGCGTCCCGCAGCGCGTCCAGTACCCGTACCGCCGAGGCGGGGGTGTCGAGCCCCACCGCGTTGCCGACGCGGGAGTGCTTGGTCGGGTAGGCGGTGAAGACCAGTGCGAGCTTCTTCTCCGCGTTGTCCAGGTGCTTCAGCCGGGCGTGCCGTACGGCGATCCCGGCGACGCGCGCGGCCCGCCCCGGGTCGGCGACGTAGACCGGGACGTCGTCGGGACCCTGCTCCTTGAAGGAGAACGGGACCGTGATCAGCCGTCCGTCGAACTCCGGGATGGCGACCTGCATCGCCGCGTCCATGGGGGAGAGGGCGGCGTCCGACTCCTCCCAGGTGGCGCGTGACGAGGTCAGGCACAGCCCCTGCAGCACCGGGACGTCCAGGTCGGCGAGCGCCCCGATGTCCCAGGCCTCGTCCTCCCCGCCCGCCGACGCCGGGGAGGCGTGCGTGCCGCCGGCCGCGAGCACGGTGGCGACCAGGGTGTCCGCCCGCCCGAGGATCTCGTACAGTCCGGGGTCGGCGCCGCGCAGCGAACCGCAGTACACCGGCAGGGCGTTGGCGCCGTGTGCCTCGATCGCCTCGCAGAGCGTGTCCACGAAGGCGGTGTTGCCGCTCAGTTCGTGGGCGCGGTAGAAGAGCACGCCGACGGTCGGACGGTCCGGCGACACGGTACGGGAGCCGTGCACCCCGTACTCCGGCATCCTGCGCGGCTCCTCGAAGCCCTCGCCGGTGAGCAGCACGGTGTCGGACAGGAACCGGGCCAGCTCGGCCAGGTTGTCCGGGCCGCCCTCCACCAGGTACTTCAGTGCCTCCGCCACGACACCCGCGGGCACCGACGACTCGGCCATCAGCTCCGCGTCCGGCACCGCCTCGCCGCCGAGCAGCACCGTCGGGACGCCGGACGCCCGGAGCGCCGCGAGCCCGTCCTCCCAGGCACGCTTGCCGCCCAGCAGCCGTACGACGACGAGGTCCGCGCCGTCGAGCAGCGCGGGCAGTTCGGCCGCCACGTCCACGCGGGTCGGGTTGCCGATCCGGTAGGAGACGCCGGTGGCGGCACGGGCCGCCAGCAGGTCCGTGTCGGCGGTCGACAACAACAACACTGTGCTCATGCGGGCGCTCCCGGTGGAATGAAAGGCAGTCCTTGCGGCGCGCCCGACTCGATGAGCCGCCAGAGCGCGTCCGTGTCCGCGTGCTGTTCGATCAGGTCGCCGAGCCGGTCGAGCTGCTCCTCGCGCAGCGCGGCGAACGAGGTGTCGGGGGCCGGCACGAAACGGCGCCCCGCGGCGGCGGCCACCTCCCGCAGGAAGGCCCGGCGGAAGCCGTCGGACTCCAGCGAGCCGTGCCAGTGCGTGCCCCAGGTCTGGCCGACCCGGCAGCCGTCCAGGCTGTGTCCACTGTCATCAAAGATGAACGCCACGCCTCCCCGTACGTCGGCGACCCCGTGATGGATCTCGTACCCCTCGACGGGCTCCCCGAGGGCTTCCCCGGCGGGACGGGTCAGCGTCTTCTCCCGCGCGAACCGCACCCGCACGGGCAGCAGTCCGAGCCCGTCGACGTGCCCGGCGCGGCTTTCGACCTCGTCCTCGATGTGCTCGCCGAGGATCTGGTAGCCCCCGCAGATCCCCAGCACGGGCCGCCCCTCGGCGGCCCGTCGCTTCAGGGCGTCCGCCAGCCCCCGCTCGCGCAGCCACTGAAGGGCCCGCACGGTCCCGCGGGTCCCCGGCAGGACGACGAGGTCGGCGTCGGCCAGTTCCTCGGGCCGGTCCACGAACCGCACGACGACGCCCGGTTCGGCGGCCAGCGCGTCCACGTCCGTGAAGTTGGACATCAGCGGCACCGCGCACACGGCGACCCGCAGCACGTCCTCGCCGACCGGCGGGGCGACGGCCGACTCCCGCACGGCACCGCGCAGGGACACGGCCAGCCCGTCCTCCTCGTCGATGCCGAGCCCGTGCCGGAAGGGCAGTACGCCGTACGTGTGCCGCCCGGTCAGGCCGTGCAGCATGTCGAGGCCCGGCTCCAGCAGCGTCACGTCGCCCCGGAACTTGTTCACCAGGAACCCGGCGACCAGCGCCTGGTCCTCGGGGGAGAGCAGGGCGACGGTGCCGAAGAAGGAGGCGAAGACCCCGCCGCGGTCGATGTCGCCGACGACGAGGACGGGGAGCCCGGCGTTCCTGGCGATCCCCATGTTCACGATGTCGGTGCGCCGCAGGTTGATCTCGGCCGGGCTGCCGGCCCCCTCACAGATCACCGCGTCATACGTGTCCCGCAACTGTGCGAGGCAGTCCAGCACCGTGCCCAGCAACTGCTGTTGCCGTCCGCCGTGGTAGCCGCGCGCGCTCAGCTCGCCGACCGGCTTGCCCAGCAGCACCACCTGGCTGCTCCGCTCGCCGCCCGGCTTGAGCAGCACGGGGTTCATCAGTGCGGTCGGCTCGACCCGGCAGGCCTGGGCCTGCATGGCCTGCGCCCGCCCGATCTCGGCGCCCTCGCGCGTCACGAACGAGTTCAGCGACATGTTCTGCGCCTTGAACGGCGCGACCTTGACGCCCTGCCGTGCCAGCCACCGGCAGATCCCGGCGGTCACGACGCTCTTGCCGGCGTCCGAGGTGGTACCGGCGACCAGCAGACCCCCACCGCTCATGACCTACGTCCCTTCCCGACGATCCGCGCGGCGACGATCCGCGCGGCGACGATCCGCGCGGCGGCACCGGCGCCGAGCGCCAGCCAGCCGACGCGCCGCGAGAGCCGTACCGCCCGGTCGATGTCCGCCACGGCCACGGAACGGCCGGTGCCGTTGAGGACGGGCCGGTGTTCGACCCGCCCGGCGTAGGACAGCGTTCCGCCGAGCCGTACGCCGAGCGCGCCCGCGAAGGACGCCTCCACGGGGCCGGCGTTGGGACTGGGGTGCTTCGCGGCATCCGCGCGCCACGCCCGGACGGCGCCCCGCGGGTCCGGCCCGGCGACCGCGGCGAGTACGGCGGTCAGCCGCGCCCCGGGCCACCCGGCGACGTCGTCGAGGCGGGCGGAGGCCCAGCCGTAGCGCCGGTACCGGGGGGACTTGTGGCCGACCATGGCGTCCAGGGTGTTGACGGCCCGGAACCCGAGCAGTCCCGGCACTCCGGCGACGGCACCCCACACCAGGGCGCCCACCACGGCGTCGGAGGTGTTCTCGGCGACGGACTCCACCACCGCGCGGGCGATCCCGTCGGCGTCCAGCGCCTGCGGGTCCCGCCCGCACAGGTGCGGCAGCCGTGCCCGCGCGGCCTCGATGCCCTCGGCGGTCCCGGTCTCCAGGGACCGTCCGATGGCACGGGCCTCCCGGGCCAGCGACGTCCCGCCGACGACGGCCCAGGTGGCGGCGCCGGTCAGGGCGATCGAGGCGGCGGGGGAGGACCGTACGCACCGGGCGGCAAGGCTCCCCAGGGCGACGGCCCCGCCGACGCAGACGGCGGTGTGCAACGCGCCCCGGCCGCGGTCGTCCCGCCACAGCATCCGTTCCACGGCAGCCGCGGCCCGCCCGAAAGCGGCGACCGGATGTCCCCGGCGGGGATCGCCGAGGAGCAGGTCGCCGAGGAGGCCGGCGGCGGCGCCGTACGCGAACTCGCGATCGGCACCCACGGGTTCAGCCGGTGGGGGATCCGGTGGAAGGGACCGCCCCGATCCGGGGTGGGGTGTCGCTGGTCGACCTCGACGGGCAGCCGGGCATGGCGATATGTCCTCACTCAGGGTGTCCACGCCCTGGTTCGACGAGACCGGCGGTGAGAGTTCCTGGCTCCCGGGGTGTTCACCCCGGTGACAGTGGCGGGACCGCGCCGGACTTCCACCGGCTTCCTCTCCTGCCGCCGCATTGGCATCCGGCAGTCCACCACGGTCCGGAAGAACCGTCAACCTGCCTTTGACCTGCGAGGCTGAAGTGTGCTGAGGCCCACAGAGGGGTTCCGGTGGGGGAACGCGAACGGGCGGTGCGGGGCGCGAAGCCCCGCACCGCCCGTCGGACGGAGACGACTCTGATCAGGCCGTGATCAGGTCAGCTCGGGTCAGATCAGGCCATGATCAGATAGATCCCGTACGCCACCGCCGCCGTGCAGGCCGCGAAGCAGGCGTAGGCGCCGGCGACCGCCAGGGCCGCGGACCCGCCCTGGGCAGCGGCCCGCTCATGGCGGGACAGGCCGACGATGCCGAGGGTGAACAGGGCCACCAGGGCCACGGTGACCACGAGGCTGACGCCGAAGACGGAACCGAGGGCCGCCCAGTCGATCTGCATGGTGCTCTTCTTCCTTCGTACCGGGGCGCGGTCAGACGGTGGTCTTGGCGGCCGGATCGGTGGGGGCCGGAGCCGGGATGGTGGCCGAGAGCTCCTCGACCGGGCTGCCGGCCGGGGGCGGGGTCACCGCGGCCATGGCGGCAGTCACCACACCGGCGGGCTCCTCGGCGGTGGTGTCGGTGCCGTCGGTGCCGTCGGTGTCGTTGACGTTGGTGTGGTCGACGACCTCACGCCGGGAGATCTTCCAGATCGCCGCGCTGGAGGCGACCAGGAAGACGGCGACGACGGCGGTGCCCCAGCTGCCGGCCCGGCAGACCAGCTCGGCGATGGCCCCGACCAGGGCCGCCGCCGGCAGCGTCAGGCCCCAGGCGACGAACATCCGGGTGGCCGTCGACCAGCGGACGACACCGCCCTTGCGGCCCAGGCCCGCACCCATCACGGCACCGGAGACCGAGTGCGTGGTGGAGAGGGAGAAACCGAGGTGGGAGGAGGCCAGGATGACCGTCGCGGCGCTGGTCTGGGCGGCGAAGCCCTGCTGCGGCTGGAGGTCCGTCAGGCCCTTGCCCATCGTGCGGATGATGCGCCAGCCGCCGAGGTAGGTGCCGAGCGCGATGGCGACGCCCGCGGAGACGATGACCCACAGGGGCGGGTCGGAGTCCGGGGCGAGGGCGCCGCCGGCGACCAGGGCCAGGGTGATGATGCCCATCGTCTTCTGCGCGTCGTTGGTGCCGTGGGCCACGGAGACGAGGCCGGCGGAGGCGATCTGACCCGCCCGGTAGCCTTTCTCGGACGCCTTGCCGTCGGCCTTCTTGCCCAGACGGTAGGTCAGCCGCGTCGCGAACATCGCGGCGAGGCCGGCGACCAGCGGCGCGGCGATCGCGGGGATCAGCACCTTGGTGACCAGGACGTCACCGTGCACCGCGCCGAAGCCCGCCGAGGCGACGGTGGCGCCGATCAGGCCGCCCATCAGGGCGTGCGAGGAGCTGGACGGCAGACCGACCAGCCAGGTCAGGAGGTTCCAGAGGATCGCGCCGACCAGTGCGGCGAAGATGACCTCGGGACGGATGCCGGCCTCGTCGACGAGGCCTTTGGAGATCGTGTTGGCGACCTCCACGGAGAGGAAGGCGCCCACCAGGTTCAGCACGGCGGACATGGCCACCGCGACCTTGGGCTTGAGAGCACCGGTCGAAATGGTTGTCGCCATCGCGTTCGCGGTGTCGTGGAAACCGTTCGTGAAATCGAACGCGAGTGCGGTTACCACCACAATCGCGAGGATCAGCGAGAAGCTTTCCATTTACCCAGGCAATCGTTCGAAGTCATTGGCGCGTTGAACGTAGGTAACCTGAGTGAACAGAAGATGAACTGGGATGGGCGTCAGGATGACCGTGATGGGTGCGGCCGCTCCGTCGGACGGCCGTACGTCCACCACGGCCCGCCCGTGGCGGTGCGGATGAAGGGCCGTGCTCCGTCGACGGGCGTTCGCGGCCGACCGCGGAGCCGTTGAAGAGACCTTCGTCACCCGGCAGGATCACGGCATGGCCGAGCAGCGACGAGACGTGAGTGACGAGGAGACGCGCGCCTGGACCGGCCTCGTCGAGGCCGCCCGCCGGACCGTCTCCGAGGGGCTCGTCGTCGGCACCTCCGGAAACGTCTCGGTGCGGGTCGGTTCGACCGTGCTGGTCACACCGTCGGGAGTGCCCTACGACCGGCTGACCCCGCACGACGTGACCGGTGTCGACCTCACCGGCCGGCAGGTCCTCGGCACCCTGGTCCCGACCAGCGAGCTGCCCATGCACCTCGCGGTGTACCGCGCGACCGGCGCCCGCGCCGTGGTGCACACGCACGCCGTGCACGCGACGGCGGTCTCCACGCTCGTCGACGAACTCCCGCTCGTCCACTACATGGCCGCCGCGCTCGGCGGGCCCGTCCGGGTCGCCCCGTACGCGACGTACGGCACCGAGGAGTTGGCCGAACACGTGCTGCGCGCCCTCGACGGCCGCACCGGCTGCCTCCTTCGGAACCACGGCACCCTCACCCACGGCACCACCCTCGACCAGGCCTACGACCGCACCGCCCAGCTGGAGTGGATGTGCAGGCTCTGGCTGACCGCCTCGTCCGTCCCGGGCCGCTCCCCGGCCCTCCTGTCGCCCGACCAGCTGGCGGAGGTCTCGGACCGCCTGCGGGGCTACGGGCAGCGCGACTGAGTCCCACTTCGGGCGGGACGTCCACTGGCCGGGTGACCGCTCCGCCGGGACACTGGGTTCCGTGCGCACTGTCAGAGCGACGGCCGCTGCCGTCACCGCCGTGATAGGTGCCGGAGCCGCCGCGGTGGCGGCCGGCCGGCTCGCCAGCGACGCGGCCCTCAAGGCGCCGCCGGGCAGACCGCTGCCCACCGAGCCCCGGCTCACCGTGCACGCCACCGCCGCCGGCCAGGTCAGCCTCACCCGGGACCTCGCCGCGCTGCGCCCCGGCCGCTACGGCCTCACCGGTGACGATTCCCACGCGATCGTCGGCCCCGTGCTGGAAGGCCTGTCGGACTCCGCCGACACCGTCGTACGCCGTCTCGAACGCGTCGTGCGGGGCAGCCTGAAGCCCGGCGACCGGGCGTGGCTCACCCCGAACCTGTACGTGGGAGACCCGGGCACCGCACTGGGCCTGGACCACACCGACGTCGACGTCCCCGGCGAACTCGGCCCCCTTCCCGCCTGGTTCCTGCCGGGGGCCCGGGACACCTGGGTACTCGCGGTGCACGGCCTCGGCGCCACCCGGGAACACCCCATGAACGTCATGGAGTTCCTGCACCGCCGCTACTTCCCGGTACTCGCCCCCTCATATCGGGGCGATCCGGGCGCGCCGCGCTCGCTCGACGGCCTCAACCACTTCGGCGAGACCGAGTGGCGCGACCTCGACGCGGCGATCCGCCACGCGCTGGACGCCGGCGCCCGGCAGGTCGTCCTGCTCGGCTGGTCCACCGGCGCGACCATGGCGCTGCGTGCCGCAGCCCGTTCCACCCTGCGCGACCGCATCGCCGGGCTCGTCCTCGACTCCCCGGTGCTCAGCTGGGAATCGACCCTGCGCGCCCTCGCCGCCGCCCGCCACACCCCGGGCGCGCTGCTGCCGCTGGCGGTCCGCGCCGCCCAGGGCCGCACCGGCCGCCGCGGTGACCGCCGCCCCGGCACCGCGGGGGCGGAACGCGTCGACGTCCCCACCCTGATCATCCACGGCCCCGGCGACGTGGTGGCCCCCTGGGGGCTCTCCCGCCGCCTGGCCGCGGCCCAGCCCAACATGATCACCCTGCTCACGGTCGAGGACGCTCCGCACGGCGCCATGTGGAACGCCGACCCGGACGCCTACGAAGAGGCCCTGCGCCGCTTCCTCACCCCTCTCGTGTGACCGCCGCACCCCTCCGTATGGCCGCTGCGCCCGCCTTCTCTGCCCCGGCGGACGTCCCGGCGGACGTCCCGGCGGACGTCCCGGCGGACGTCCCGCCGGACGCCCCGCCGGGCGGCCGGGCGGCCGGTGGCGCGGGGCCTCGTCGGGGATTCCGCTCGGGGGGCGTGGCACCGGCTTGTTCCCGCCCCGTGACCGCCCGCGCGACCCGGTGCGTTGGCCCTCTCCGTCGCCGCCCGTGACATTCCGTTTGGGTTTTCGGACCGTCAACCGCAAGACTGCACCCGTGACGTCCCGTATCCCGCGCGACTCCAGGCTTCGACTTGTCCGCCCGCGACCCCTGGCCGCCGCCCCCAGGGCGATGAACCAGCAGCGCTCGCGCCGCCCTGCGCCGCGCCCTCCGGAAGGCACACCGGCCCCCGCGGAGCTGGCCAGGATGGCACGCTCCGGTCTGGCCGGCGCGGCCCGCGTCGCCCGCTGGGCCGATGCCGCCCTCGGCCCCGGCCGGGGCAGCGCCACCGCTGCCGGCAAGGCGATCCTCTCCGCCGCGACCGCCGAATGGGCGGCCGAGGACCTGGGCCTGACCCCGGCTCAGGTCCGGGCCGACTGGGACACGGCCCGGCTCGCCGGTCTGGTCGAGGTGCACGGCGACACGGCCCGTCCCGGCTGGCGGCTGCGCGCCTGGGACCGCGACGACAGTGCCGTGCTGCGGGGCTGGGTCGCCCTCTTCGACGCCTGGTCGCTGGCCCACCCGGAACCCGAGGGCAACGAACCCGCCACCGTCGGCGAGGTCGTCTCGGCCATGCCGCAGGTGCTCTCCTTCCTCCAGCTCTCGGCCGGGCCCGTCCCCGTGCCCCAGCTCCTCGACCTCCTGCAGCAACGGGTCACCGAACTGCGCACGGAGCGCTGCGAGGTCGAGTACACGCCCCACTCCGCCGACACCGCCCGCCCCAGCCCCGCGCCCGCGCCCGTCGAGCCGGGCGCCGCCGACGCCCCGCTCGCCCCGCTCCTCGAATGGGCCCTGCGCGCCCTCGCCGCGGTGGGCGCCCTCACCTACGGCGAGGGACAGGCCACGCTCACCCCGCTCGGCAGCTGGGCGGTCTGGGTCAAGCTGGAGCAGATCTGCGTCGCCGCGCAGAGCCCCGCCGGGAACATCGAGCAGAGTGCCGAGGACATGCTCCGCGGCTGCGCCCAGCTGCGCCCCAACGCGGCCCGCGCCGAGTACCGCGCCTGGCTCGCCGCCCGGCCGGTCGCCGGCGCCGTCACCGAACTGCTCGACGCCGCCCGGGGCGAGGACGCCCTGCTGCGCGGCCTCGCCTTCGAGGCGCTGCGCGTGGTCGGCGCCCCCGCCGAACCCGAGGTCCGCGCCGTGCACGACGAGCCGACGCTGCGGCCCTACGCCCTGCTGTGGCTCGCCGAGCACGACGGCGCCGACCCCGAGGACGCCCACCAGGTCCTCACCCGGGACGAGGCCACCTGGCTGTGGGTGGACACCGCCGCCGCGGTCGCCGACCACGGTGAGGCCCCGTTGCTGGTGCGGCACCTGGAGTCCGCGGTCCAGCCGACCGTCCCCGCGCTGCTGAACGAGGTGCGCGCGGTCGGACACCCGCGCACCGTGCAGGTACTGGTCGCGCTCGCCGCCGCGCACCCCGACCCGGCCCTGGCCAAGGCCGTCCGGCGGGCGGCCTTCCAGGTGCACACCGGAGGCTGACACCACCGCCGCCGTCCCGCAGGGTCCCGCGAGATCCCACCGGCCCGCGGGGGCGGCATCCCGGCTCCGCGGCCCGGGACCGGGCTCAGGCCCCGGTCTCGGGCGCGTACGTACCGAAGCTCCAGATGTTGCCCTCGAGGTCCCGGGCCAGGTAGTCCCGCGAGCCGTGGTCCTGGTCCGTCGGGGGCATCAGGATCTCCGCGCCCTGTTCCACCGCCCGCCGGTGGTGTGCGTCGACGTCGTCCACGAGGACGTACACCCCGGACGGCCCCGCACCCTTCATCGCCGTGTCGAACACGCCGCCGCGGCCCTGGGACCCCAGCATCACCGCGCCGTTGCCCTGCACCAGCTCGGCGTGCGTCACCGAGCCGTCCTCACCCTCGTACACCGACAGCTCCGTGAAGCCGAAGGCTTCCGTGAGCTGCCGGATCGCCGCCTTCGCGTCCGCGTACAGCAGCGTCGGGAAGATGCTCGGACGCCCGCCACCCGCACCCGCCATGGCCCCCACTCCTCACCTCCCGCGCCGGATGCCCCGCGACGGGAAAATCACCGGAAACCCGACCTGCCGCCAGTCTGGCACCGACCACTGACAACGCCCCGTGACCCGGCCGGGCGCGGGGCATCGCACACCCGCACACCGGAAAAGTGGTTGCGCGACCCCGTTAGAATGGCTCGCATGGCCATTCTCCTTGTGCATTAGACGGCGGGAACGCCCTCAGCCGACCACCGCCGACTTCCCCGGGCTCCGTTCGAGCAGGGGATCCCAACGCCTGGAGTCTGACCCGTGATCTCCGCCTCCGGCATCGAGCTGCGCGCCGGTGCCCGTGTCCTCATCGAAAGCGCCACCTTCCGCGTCACCAAGGGCGACCGCATCGGCCTGGTCGGCCGCAACGGCGCCGGCAAGACCACGCTCACCAAGGTCCTCGCCGGCCAGGGCATCCCCGCCGCCGGCAACGTCACCCGCTCCGGCGAGGTCGGCTACCTCCCCCAGGACCCCCGCACCGGCGACCTCGACGTGTTCGCCCGCGACCGCATCCTCTCCGCCCGCGGCCTGGACGTCCTGATCCGCAAGATGCGCGAGAACGAGCAGCGCATCGCGAACGGCCAGGGCGCCACCCGCGAGAAGGCACTCAGGCAGTACGAGCGCCAGGAGACGGAGTTCCTCACCAAGGGCGGATACGCCGCCGAGGCCGAGGCCGCCACCATCGCCGCCGCGCTGAACCTGCCCGACCGGGTCCTGGGCCAGCCGCTGCACACGCTCTCCGGCGGTCAGCGCCGCCGTGTCGAACTGGCCCGCATCCTGTTCTCCGACGCGGACACCCTGCTGCTCGACGAGCCGACCAACCACCTCGACGCCGACTCGATCGTCTGGCTGCGCGACTACCTCAAGACCTACCGCGGCGGCTTCATCGTCATCTCCCACGACGTCGACCTGGTCGAGACGGTCGTCAACAAGGTGTTCTACCTGGACGCCAACCGCTCCACCATCGACATCTACAACATGGGCTGGAAGCTCTACCAGCAGCAGCGCGAGGCCGACGAGAAGCGCCGCAGGCGCGAGCGGCAGAACGCCGAGAAGAAGGCCGCGGCCCTCAACGCCCAGGCCGACAAGATGCGCGCCAAGGCCACCAAGACGGTCGCCGCGCAGAACATGGCCCGCCGCGCGGAGCGCCTGCTGTCCGGCCTCGAGGACGTCCGCCAGTCGGACAAGGTCGCCAAGCTGCGCTTCCCCGACCCGGCGCCCTGCGGCAAGACCCCGCTGACCGCCGAGGGCCTGTCGAAGTCGTACGGCTCCCTGGAGATCTTCACCGACGTCGGCCTGGCCATCGACAAGGGCTCCCGGGTCGTCATCCTCGGCCTCAACGGTGCGGGCAAGACCACCCTGCTGCGCCTCCTCGCCGGAGTGGAACAGCCCGACACCGGCATGGTCGTGCCCGGCCACGGGCTCAAGGTCGGCTACTACGCCCAGGAGCACGAGACCCTCGACCAGGACCGCACGGTGCTGGAGAACATGCGCTCCGCCGCGCCCGACATGGACCTCGTCGAGGTCCGCAAGGTGCTCGGCTCGTTCCTGTTCTCCGGCGACGACGTCGACAAGCCCGCCGGCGTCCTCTCCGGCGGCGAGAAGACCCGGCTCGCGCTCGCGACCCTCGTGGTCTCCTCGGCGAACGTGCTCCTCCTCGACGAACCCACCAACAACCTCGACCCGGCCAGCCGCGAGGAGATCCTCGGCGCGCTGCGCACCTACAAGGGCGCGGTCGTCCTGGTCACCCACGACGAGGGTGCCGTCGAGGCGCTCCAGCCGGAGCGGATCATCCTGCTGCCGGACGGCGTCGAGGACCTGTGGGGCGCCGACTACGCGGACCTCGTCGCCCTCGCCTGAGCGGCCTCGGGCCGCCGCGCGCGTGACGGCAGGTGCGACCGCGGGAGTGACTCCTGACGTGATCGGCGGCGTGATCCACCGCGCATGGATCATTCGGCCCATCGGTGATCCATCATTCGTGTGAGATCTCCTCGTACCGAAGTGTGTCCTCCACGCGTTTCGCGGCCGAGCCCCTGATCCACCGGGGCTCGGCCGCGACGCCTTTCTGACCTGGGAATTCGCGGGGCAACCCGTTCGGTGGTGCCGTCGGCATCCGATGGAATCTTCTACTCCGTTTGTGGGGATGCGCTCCTGTCGTCACAACCTTGTCGCACGGACCTTGCCGAATGGGTGGCCATCGGGCCCGGGAGGGGTGATCATGAGGAGACCAGAGCGCACTTCCCATGAGGAGGCACGGGTGGCCGAGACTCTGAAGAAGGGCAGCCGGGTGACCGGCGCCGCGCGCGACAAGCTCGCGGCAGACCTGAAGAAGAAGTACGACGCCGGTGCGAGCATCCGGGCGTTGGCCGAGGAAACCGGCCGCTCGTATGGCTTTGTGCACCGCATGCTCAGCGAGTCGGGCGTCACGCTCCGAGGGCGTGGCGGGGCGACGCGAGGCAAGAAGGCCCCTTCGGCCTGATTCCGGGCGCCGCCCCTCGACCCGATGGTGGCCACCCGGTCGGCCGACTGGCCGGCCGGGTGGTTACTGTGCAGTCACTTGGCTGTGCCGCAGGACGGCTCGACGCCGTCGTGCGGCGCGGAAGACGACCGCACCCATCGGAGGCGCCCCATGGCTTCGTCCGCCCAGGACCTAGGTCCGGTACTCGACAAGGACGGCGTACGGCTCACCGTCGACGGCGCGATCGCCACGGTGACGCTGACCAACCCGGCCAAGCGCAACGCGCAGAGCCCCGCTCTGTGGCGCGCGCTGACCGAGGCGGGCCGGCTGCTGCCGGGCTCCGTCCGGGTCGTGGTGCTCCGGGGTGAGGGCAAGTCCTTCTCCGCCGGGCTCGACCGGCGGATGCTCACGCCCGAGGGGATCGAGGGCGAGCCCTCCTTCGTCGACCTCGCGCGCGGCGGGGAGGCCGAGCTCGACGCGACCATCGCCGGGTACCAGGAGGCGTTCACCTGGTGGCGGCGCAGCGACCTCGTGTCCGTCGCAGCCGTGCAGGGGCACGCCATCGGGGCCGGTTTCCAGCTGGCCCTCGCCTGCGACCTGCGGATCGTCGCGGACGACGTCCAGTTCGCCATGCGCGAGACCAGCCTGGGGCTGGTACCGGACCTGACCGGCACGCATCCGCTGGTCGGGCTCGTCGGGTACGCCCGCGCACTGGAGATCTGCGTGACCGGGCGGTTCGTCACGGCCGAGGAGGCCGTGAGCACCGGACTGGCCAACCTCGCCGTGCCGGGCGACGAACTGGACTCGGCGGTGCGCGACCTCGCGGCGGCGCTGCTGGCCGCGCCCCGCGACGCCGTGATCGAGACGAAGGCGCTCCTGAGCGGCGCTCAGGAGCGTACGTACGAGGAGCAGCGGATCGCCGAGCGCGCGGCCCAGGGCCGCAGGCTGCGGGATCTGGCCGGTCTCGGCGAGTGAGGAACCGGCGCCTCACCGATGAAGAACCGGTGAGGCGCCGGTGGGGCGCGGGGGAGCCGCGGGGGAGTGTCAGTCGAGCGCCGTGACCAGTACCGCCACCGTCGGATGATCCGGCAGGGCGGCCGACACCGCCGAGCGGACCGCTCGGGCCACGTCCACCGTCCGGTGGTCCGCCAGGGCGGCGAGGTCCACGCGCGCGTGGCGGCGGGCCAGGGAGGCTTCACCGGGTTGCTGGTGAGCCGTCAGGTGCACCGGGCGGCCCAGGGTGCCCGTCAGCCGGGACACCCCCGGGACGGCGAGCGCCGCGGCGGCCACCCGGCTCCCGTCGGAGTCATCGGGCTCCGGCGCGCCGAACGGCGAGGCGTCGGCCGACCCGTCCGCGGACCCGCCCGCCGACCCCGCACCTGACACCGGACCCGGAGGCGGCCCGGCCTGCGGGTCCAGCAGTTCGGTCACCCGCAGGTCCACCTCCGCCACCACCAGCCCGATCCGCTCCGCCGCGGCCCGCGACAGCACCGCCCGCAGACGGTCCGCCGTCACCGGCAGCGGCTCTGCCGCCGTGGCCGCGAACCGGGCCGTCACCCGCAGCGCGCCCGGTGGCAGGGCGCTCGGCGGGGGCGGCACCACCGGTTCACCGGTCTCCTGAGGGTCGGCGAGCGCGATCCGCAGTCCGTCCACACGAACGCCCGGTTCGTCCCGCTCCACCGCGCGCCGCAGGGCGTCCCCGGCGGCCGCTTCGGAAATCCACGCGCCGTCCCGCGCTCCGCCCAGGGGCAGAAGTCTGCCCAGCCCCAACTGCTGTCGCACTGTCCGAGCCCACCGGTCCGCCGTCATTCCTCCAGCCTGCCGCATCCACGGCGCGCTATCACGCAACCGCGCATACGGTGGGCACGTGGACGACGACCGGAAGGGGCGTGCGCCGATGACCGACATGACGGAGGGCGGCTCGACGAGGGCCACCGACATCGAGAAGACCGTGCCGGACACCTCTACGCGCAAGGGGCCGGGCACCCGGCGCGGCGGAGGCGAACCCGCCACCCGTGGCCGCACCACGATCGCCGACGGCGTCGTGGAGAAGATCGCCGGTCTCGCCGCGCGGGACGTGCTCGGCGTGCACACCATGGGCAGCGGCCTGTCCCGGACCTTCGGGGCCGTGCGCGACCGGGTACCGGGCGGGTCGAAATCGGTGACGCGTGGAGTGAAGGCCGAGGTCGGCGAGGTACAGACCGCGCTGGATCTGGAGATCGTCGTCGAATACGGCGTGTCCATCAGCGATGTCGCCAGGGACGTGCGGGAGAACGTCGTCGCGGCGGTCGAGCGGATGACCGGCCTCGAGGTGGTAGAGGTCAACATCGCGGTGAGCGACGTGAAGCTGCCGGAGGAGGAGGAAGAGGAGTCGGAGACCCGTCTCCAGTGAGGCAACCCTTGAGGAAACAAGGAGTCGGGGAGTCGTGGAGTCGCGGAGCTGAGCAGCTGAGGAGCGCACCATGAACATGGCCGTGGCCGGCATGATCGCCGGCATGGCGCTGGGCTTCGCCGGATACTTCGGCGGATTCGGGGCTTTCGTGCTGGTGGCCGCGTTGGGGGCCATCGGTTTCGTCGCCGGGCGGTTCCTCCAGGGGGACCTGGAGCTCGGTGACTTCTTCCGCCCCCGTAGCGATCGTCGGAGGTGACACCGGTGAGCACGGGGGAAAGCGTGTCCGAGGGAGTCCGCGTCGTCGTGCCGCCGAGCGAGCGCGGTGCGACCAGGATCGCCGACCGGGTGGTCGCGAAGATCGCCTCCCAGGCGGCCCGTGAGGCGCTCGGACCGCTGCCCCCGGACGCCGAGCCGCCGCACGCCACGGTCGTCGTCCACCGCGACGACACCGCACGGGTCCGCGTCCACGTCGAACTCGGCTACCCCGGCGACATCGGCGGCCGGTGCGGGCAGGTACGCCGCCAGGTGGTCGAACGGGTGTCCGTGCTGGCGGGCATGCAGGTGCCGGAGGTCGTCGTCCAGGTGGAACGGCTGCACCTGGCGGCAGCGGCACGGGGGAGGGTCCGATGAGCGAACCCGGAGCCGTCGAGCAGCCCGCGGGCACCGTCCTGGAGAAGACACCGCCGCCCGCGCCGGACGGCGCCGCGGCCCCGGGCCCCCGGCGCTTCTGGTCGGCGCGCAAGGTCCCCGCGGGCCTGCTCGCACTGCTGCTCCTGGTGGTCGCGGTGGCGTTCCTGTACGACATCGCCGCGGTGCGCGCCGGCCGGCCCGCGATGAGCTGGCGCCGGGAGCTGGCCCGCCAACTGGCCGAACGGCCCCTGGACGACGTCTGGGTGCTGCTGGGTGCCGGGATCGCCGCCGCCCTCGGACTCTGGCTGCTCCTGCTGGCCCTCACCCCCGGGCTGCGGGCCCTGCTCCCGATGCGCCGCACCCACCCCGAGGTACGCGCCGGACTCGACCGGAACGCGGCGGCGATGGTGCTGCGGGACCGGGCCATGGAGATCGCCGGGGTGCAGACGGTCCGGGTACGGGTGGCCCGCAAGCGGGCCGACGTCCGCGCGGTGTCGCACTTCCGTGAACTGGACGACGTACGGGCCGACCTGGACGCGGTACTGGCCGACGCCGTCGAGGGCCTGGGACTGTCCCGGCCGCCCGCCCTGTCGGTACGGGTGCGGCGTCCCGGACGGAAGGGGTGAGGCCGGTGATCAGGGGTGTCAACCGTGTACTGCTCGGGCTCACGGGCCTGCTCCTGGTGGCCCTCGGCGGGTCCGTGCTGGCCATCGGGCTGGGGGCGCCGATGCCCTCCTGGTGGCTGCACCGGGGACGGCACGACGTACTGCTGAGCGACGCCGAGCGGACCCGGTGGCGGGACCAGGGCTGGTGGTGGCCCGTCGTGATCGCCGCACTCGCGGTCCTCGTCCTGCTCCTGCTCTGGTGGCTGGTCGCGATCGTGCGCCGGCACCGGACGGCCGAGGTGTTCGTCGACACCGGCGACGGCGACGGAGCGATCCTGCGCGGCCGAGCCCTGGAGGCCGCACTCACCGAGGAGGCGGGCCGGCTGGACGGCGTCGACCAGGCCCACGTCCGGCTGACCGGCCGCCGCGGTGCCCCGCGGACCCGCGTCCGCCTCCTCCTGGAGCCCCATGTGGACCCCGGCACCGCGCTGGACACCCTCACCACCGGAGCCCTCACCCATGCCCGCGAGGCGGCGGGCCTGGCCACCCTCCCGGCCGAGGTCCGCCTGCGAGCGGTCAAACACCGCGCGGAACGCGTCAGCTGACCCCGGCCCCGGCCCGGAACCGGACGGGTCCCAGTGCCGGACGCGGCCCTAGAACCCGTGCCGTACCCCGCCGTCCACCGGGACCATGACGCCGGTGACGTAGGAGGCGGCCGGGGAGAGGAGGAAGGCGGCGGTGCGGCCGAACTCGGCCGGGGTGCCGTAGCGGCGCAGGGGGATGCGGGATCGGGCCGCCTGGCGGGTGGCCTCCGGGTCGGCGGAGAGGGCGTCGAGTTCACGGACCCGGTCCGTGTCGATCCGCCCGGGGAGCACACCCACGACGCGGATGCCGCGCGGGCCCAGCTCGTCCGCGAGGGACTTGGCGAAGCCGGCGAGTCCGGGGCGCAGGCCGTTGGAGATGGTCAGGCCGGGGAGCGGCTCGTACACCGAGCCGGACAGTACGAAGCCGATGACCCCGCCCTCACCCAGCTCCGCGGCGGCGGCACGGGCCAGTCGTACCGCGCCCAGGAACACCGACTCGAACGCCGACTGCCACTGTTCGTCGGTGGCGTCGGCGACGAACCCGGGCGGCGGTCCGCCCACGCTGACGAGGATGCCGTCAAAACGGTGGAACCGCTCCCGCGCGGTCGCGATCAGCCGCGCCGGCGCCTGGGGGTCGGCGTTGTCGACCGCCACGCCGACCGCGTTCGGCCCGAGACCGGCGACCGCCTCGGCGACGCTCTGCTCCTCCCGGCCCGTGACGACCACCTTCGCACCGTCCGCGACCAGCTCGCGCGCGGTGGCGTTGCCCAGCCCGCGGGTCGCCCCGGTGACGACGTACACCCGGTCCTTCAGTCCAAGATCCATGGCCCTATCCTGCCTCCTCGCCCCCGAACAGGGCGAGGGCGGTGTTCACCAGGCCGATATGACTGAACGCCTGCGGGAAGTTGCCCAGCAGCCGCCCGCCCACCGCGTCGTACTCCTCCGCCAGCAGACCCACGTCGTTGGCCAGCTCCAGCAGCCGCTCGAACAGCTCGCGTGCCTGATCCGTCCGGCCCGCCATGTGCAGGGCGTCCGCGAGCCAGAACGAGCACACCAGGAACGTGCCCTCCTCACCGGGCAGGCCGTCGACGGGTGCGGCGTCCGGGGTGTAGCGGCGTACGAACCCGTCCTGGCCCAGCTCCGCGCGGATCGCGTCGATCGTGCCGAGCACCCGGGGATCGTCGGGCGGCAGGAAACCCACCCGGGGGATCAGCAGCAGCGCGGCGTCCAGTTCGCGCGAACCGTAGGACTGCGTGAACGTGTTCCGTTCGGGGTCGTACCCCTTCTCGCACACGTCACGGTGCACCTCGTCGCGCAACGCGCGCCAGCCGTCGACGTCGCCCTCGAGGTCCGGGCTCTCCTCCAGGAGGCGCACCGCACGGTCCGCGGCCACCCACACCATCACCTTGGAATGCACGAAGTGGCGGCGTCCGCCACGCACCTCCCACAGCCCCTCGTCCGGCTGCCGCCAGGCCGTGCGCAGGAATTCCAGCAGGACGGTCTGCAGGGCCCACACGTCCGGGTGCGGGGACAGACCCGAGCGCCGGGCCAGCGCCAGCGAGTCCACGACCTCGCCGTACACGTCGAGCTGGAGCTGGTTGACGGCGTCGTTGCCGACCCGTACCGGGGTGGCGCCGCCGAAGCCGGACAGCCACGGCAGCTCGGACTCGGGCAGCCGCCGCTCGCCCGCCAGCCCGTACATGATCTGCAGATCCGCCGGGTCGCCCGCGACCGCGCGCAGCAGCCAGTTGCGCCAGGCCTCCGCCTCCTCCTGGTACCCGGCCGCCAGCAGCGCGTTCAGGGTCAGCGTGGAGTCGCGCAGCCAGCAGAAGCGGTAGTCCCAGTTGCGCACCCCGCCCGGCTCCTCCGGCAGCGAGGTGGTGGGCGCGGCGACGATGCCACCGGTGGGGGAGTAGGTGAGCGCCTTGAGCGTGATCAGGGACCGCACCACCGCGTCCCGGTGCGGGCCGGTGTAACGGCACCGGGACGTCCACGCGCGCCAGTCGGCGACGCTCTGCCGCAGCGAGGAGTACGGGTCGACCAGCGGCGGGCGCGGCTCGTGGGAGGGGTGCCAGGTGAGGACGAACGCGACCCGCTCGCCCGGCCCGACCGTGAACTCGGAGTGCGTGCCGCGGTCCTCGCCCCAGGTGGGCACCTCCGGCACACTGCGCAGCCACGCCGAGTCCGGCCCCGCGACCGCCACCCGGTGGCCGTCGGTCTTGCGCACCCAGGGCACCACCGAGCCGTAGTCGAAACGCAGCCGCAGCGTGCTGCGGACGGTCACCTCGCCGCGTACGCCCTCGACGACGCGCACCAGGTCGGGGGCGCGGTCGCGCTGCGGCATCAGGTCGGTGACGCGCACCGCGCCCTCGTCGGTCTCCCACTCGGTGTCCAGGACGAGGGTGTCCCGGCGGTAGGAGCGGCGCGTGTACCGCTCGGCGCCCAGCGGCGCGATGCGCCAGTGACCGTTGTCCTCATCGCCGAGCAGCCGGGCGAAGCAGGCGCCGGAGTCGAAGCGGGGCAGGCAGAGCCAGTCGACGGACCCGTCCGCGCCCACCAGGGCAGCGGTCTGTTCGTCGCCGATGAGCGCGTAGTCCTCGATACGGTGCACGAGGTGCGGATGCCCGGCCGCCGGGGCGGCAATCAGGGGCGGCGCCGGGGAGTGAGAGGGGAACGACAAGGAGCGACGGCCGTCGCGGTGGCGGCGACGGCGCGGACGGCCGTACCGTCACCGGGCGTGCCGGACTCCGCGTCTGCGGCACGATCCGCCGGGCAGGCCCTAGACCGCCGCGGGTTCGGTCTCCTCCGCGTCCGCCGTCCCGGCAGCCGCCTGCTCCGCCCGCTCCCGTGCCTCGCGGCGGACCAGGATCACCCAGCCGACGGGGACGCCTGCGGCGAACAGCCACCACTGGACGGCGTACGCCATGTGCGGGCCGATCTCGTCGTGCACGGGCTCGGAGATCAGCTCCGGGGCGCCACCGCTCGGCTCGGGCTCCGTCAGATCGACGTAGCCGCCGAGGACCTCCCTGCCGAGCCGCTCGGCCTCCAGCTCGCTGTTGATCAGCATGATCTGCCGGTCGGGCAGGCCCTCGAGGTTCTTGATGCCGCTGTCCTCGGTCGTCTGGTCCTGCATCAGCCGCCCGGTGACGGTGATCTCGCCCCCGGGCGGCGCCGGGATCTCGGGGAACGCGCTCTGGCTCGGACCGTCCGCGGGAACCCAGCCCCGGTTGACCAGCAGGATCCTGCCGTCCTCGAGGACGAACGGGGTCAGCACGTGGTAGCCGACCTCGTCGTCCGCGTTGGTACGGCGGCGCACGACGACCTCGTCGGCGGTGTCGAAGCTCCCCTTCGCCGTCACCCTGCGGTACAGGTGCTCGTGCTCGACCTTCGCTCCGGGCGAGGTCAGGGACTCGACGGGCACCGGCTCGGCCGCCAGGGAGTTGGCGATCACCTGGTTCAGGGCGACCCGGCGCTCATGACGGTGCAACTGCCAGAAGCCCAGCTCGATCATCGTCGGGATGAGCACGAGTGCCAGGAGGGTGAGGATCACCCACTGGCGGGACAACAGGAAGCGGTACACCCCACGACCGTACAACCAGGACCGTGGGGTGCGTTCAGGCGGGTGCGTCCTCACACCCGGTCGACGATCCCCGTCCTTCCCTCCGCGCGGGCGCAGTGGGCGCCGCAGTACCAGTGGCCCTCGGCCTCCACGCCCTGGCCGATGATCTGCACCCGGCAGTGCTCGCAGATCGGGGCCATCCGGTGGATCGCGCAGGAGAAGCAGTCGAAGACGTGCACCGCGCCCTGCGCGTGCACCTCGAAGGTCATTCCGTAACTGTTGCCGCACACTTCACATGTCGCCATGGGCCACAGGGTGGGCCGTAGGTCCGGTGCGGGCGAGCGGGCGGCGGGCGAGTCGCCCGGCAATCACCCGTCCGCACGGTCCTCGGACCCCCGACGGGCTGACCGTGCCGTCGGCGCCCCGCTCGCCGTCGGCGCGGTCAGCCCTCCGACGCGGGTGCGACGTCACCGAGCAGCTGGCCGAAGGCCGCCTCGTCCACGACCGGGGTGCCGTACTGCCGGGCCTTGACCACCTTGGACGTGCCCGAGTCCGGATCATTGGTGACGAGGAGGCTGGTCAGCCGGGACAGGCTGGTGGCGACGTGCAGCCCGGCCTCGGTCGCCCGGTCCTCCAGCAGGTCCCGCTCCACGGAGGTGTCACCGGAGAACGCGACCCGCATGCCCTGCTTGAGCGGCTTGCCCGGTTCGTACCGTCCCGGGTTGGGGTAGGGGCACGCGGGGCGCTTGCGGGAGGGGCGCCAACCGGCGGACCGGTGGCCGCCGCCGTACCCGGCCTGCTGGGCGACCCTGGGCCGGTCGGTCCACTCCGTCAGTGGCAGGCACTCGTGCAGCGGCAGCCGCATCCCGCCCACCGCCGCGGCCCGCAGGCTGGGCCGGAACACCTCCGCCAGCACCCGCGCGTCGTCCAGCGCGTGGTGCGCGCGCCGCTGCACCACACCGAAATGCGCGGCGAGCGACTCCAGCTTGTGGTTGGGCAGCGGCAGCCGGAGCTCCTTGGAGAGGACGATCGTGCACAACCGCTGCCTCACCGGAGCCTGCGCGCCGGCGCGGGCGTACTCGCGGGCGATCATCTGCCAGTCGAAGACGGCGTTGTGCGCGACGAGCACCCGCCCCTCCAGCCGGGTGGCGAACTCTCCGGCGATGTCACCGAAGAGGGGCGCCCCTTCGAGCACCTCGCTCGTCAGGCCGTGGATCCACACCGGACCGGGGTCCCGCTCCGGATTGACCACCGTGTACCAGTGGTCCTCGACCTCGCCGCGCGCGTCCAGCTGGTAGACGCCCGCGGAGACGATGCGGTCGTCCCGGGCGAGCCCCGTGGTCTCCACGTCGACGACCGCGTACCCCCGCGGATACGAGGCCGGCCAGGCGGTGGCGGAGGACGCTGCGGTCGTGAGGTCTTCGAGCATGGTTCATGAGGATACGGGCCACGACTGACAGCCCTGCCCGTCAGGTGCCGTACGGGCCCCGCCGCCCGGCCTCACCAGCGGATCGGTACCGGAAGCGCCGTCAGGAGGCCCGACACCGCCACCACCAGGGCCAGCAGGTACGCCTCCGCCCACGCGGGGCCGCGGGCGCTCAGCGGATCGGCCGCGCGGGCCAGCCGGACCCGGGCCCACAGGGCGAGGGCCGCGACACCGGCCATCAGGATCACCTTCGCGAGCAGGACGCGCCCGTACGCGGTGTCCGTCAACTGCTCCAGGATCGTCCCCGGCGGCATCCGGCGCAGTGAACTGCACACCCCGGTCGCGGTGATGGCGGCCAGCAGAACGGCCGCCACGCGCGCGTACAGCCCCAGCAGCACGCCCCCCGCTTCCGAGTCCCGCCACGCACGCATGGTGCGCAGCGCGTACAGCAGGCCGCCCACCCAGAGCGAGGCGCAGGTCAGGTGAATCAGCGTCAGGCCGGAGCCGAGCAGCGGGGTGTACTCGGTCTTCGGGTGCGCGCGCAGGGCTTCGGCGACGATGATCGCGGCCAGCGGCCAGGCCTGGGTGCCCGGACGGCCGGAGGCGGCACACAGGGCCGCGAGGAGGAACGCGTTGACCTCCAGGAGGGCCAGCTTGCCGTCCCGGGAGTCGTACAGGCCGCCCACGTCGATGGCGGCGAGGCTTTCGGGAACCAGGTTGCCGGTGGCCACGACGGAGGCGAGTCCGATGGCGGCCGCGAAGCCGACGGCGTTCGCGGCGGTGGACCAGCCGCGGGGCACGGCCGGGGGCGCGTCGGGCACGGAACGCAGGAGCCGTTTCACGAAAAGCTCGCCGACGGGTATCGCCAGAGCCGCGAACAGCACCGTCCGCAGCAGGGCTATGCCGCCGGTGCCGGGCGCCGGGGCCTCACCGGTGCCGCGCAGGGCGGGGGGCGGGCCGAGGAGGGGTATCAGTGCCGCCAGCGCCACCAGCACGAGTACGGCGACGGCCGGGCCGGTGCCGGAACGCGGTGCGCCCCTGTGCGCACCGGCCGCCCCGGGCCTGGGATTTGTCAGAGTCACCCCAGGATCTTCACAAGCGCTCACAGAACGGGCAAGCGTGGGGTGGGGAGGCAGGGGACAGTTCGCGCCAAGGTCGGATTTGACGCCCCGGCCGTGCTCGTGCGGCCTGCCGGCACCGGCCGCGGTCCGTCCTTCCCGGCGCCGTCCCCGCCGTCCCCCCTCACCCCCACCGCGCGGTGTCCGCCCCCCACGGTCCGGGCGGGCGGGCCCAGTCACGGGGCCCTCCGGCGAACGACACCGGGGGCCGGACGTACCGCAGCCTCCCCTGCGCACCGTCCGCCTCCGTGAGCCAGGCGTCGGCGGACCCGCCCGCGGCCGGGACGGAAGCGGCCGCCTCCCCTTCGGCTGGCGCACGCGTGTGCGCGGCTCCTTCCAGCAGCCAGCCCGCCGTCCGCGCCAGCGCCAGCCGCACGAACCGGCTGCCCCCCTCGTCCGCCTGCTCGGTCAGCGCCCGCAGCACCGCCGCCGCCAGCAGATACCCCGTGCCGTGGTCGAGGGCCTGCGCCGGGAGCGCCCCCGGCCGCTCCGGTGAACCCTCGCTCGCCGCGATCCCCGTGGCCACCTGCACCAGGCTGTCGAAGCCGCGCCGGTCGCCCCACGGCCCGTACGCACCCCACGCCGACAACTGCGCCACGACCACCCCGGGCCGGCGCTCGGCCAGTGCCCCGGGGCTCAGCCCGAGTCGGTCCAAGGACCCCGGCCGGTACCCGGTGACCACCACGTCCGCGGCCGCGAGCAGTTCCTCGAAGGCATCCCGGTCGGCCGTCAGATCCAGCAGGGCCGAGCGCTTCCCGAACCCCGTGTCGGTGTGCTGGTCGGGGAGTTCGGGCAGCCGCGGGGAGTCCAGGCGCAGCACGTCCGCGCCGAGCAGGGCCAACGTGCGGGTGGCGACCGGCCCCGCGATGACCCGTGTCAGGTCCAGCACCCGCAGCCCCGCCGCGGGCAGCAGCGGATCGCGGTCCACGGGGGTGAGCACGCGCACGGGTGCGACGTCCAGCCGCCCGCGCTCCACCAGCGGACGCTCCGCCACCGCCGCGGCCTGCTCGTGCGCCGCCCACTGCGCGGGCGTCCGCAGCGCGACGGCGAGCCCGCCGGAGGCGTACACGGCCTCCTCCACCTCGACGGCCGACCGCTCGGCGAGCGCCGCCGCCACCGCCCGCGTGTCCTCGGGCGTCCCCAGCGCGGCGAGCAGCCGGGCCCGGTGGTGGGGGTAGTTGGCGTGGGTGCGCACCCATCCGTCGGCCGTGCGCCAGAAACGCGACAGCGGCGCGAAGGCCACCGGGGCCCGCCCGTCGACCAGCAGATGCCGTTCGCTGACGAACGCCGCGGCCACCGCTCCGTCGTCCACCCGCACCGCGGGCGTCCCGGAGACCTCGGGACGCCCCGCGGGAACACGCCCCGTGCGAGAGCGCCCCGAAGCCGTACGCGCCGCCCGCCGCGCGCCCAGTTCGGCCGCGGCCAGCGCGCACGCTCCCACACAGGCGCGTGCCAGCTCCCGTACCGGCAGCCGCGCGGGAAGAACTTCGGGTCGCTCGACGGTCGACACGCGGGTGAGGAGGGCGGGATCGCCGCCCAGCGAGGACCACGCGGCCGCGAGGCCGACGCGGGATTCGGTGTCGGTCATGGGGGCACTGTGCCGCACCGGCCGCCCATGCGGCATGAGCCGATCATCACACTCAGGCACCCGTTGACGCCCCGCCCACGATCCACCCGTGGGGACCCCGGGACACCGGAAGGGCCGGGCGATCGCCCGGCCCTTCCACTCTCACAAGTCACGCGGTACGGCCGCGCGGTACTGCCACTGCTACTGCACTGCTACTGCTTCGCTTACCGCTTCACCGCGTCCAGCGCGTCGACGATGCCGAAGCCGTAGAAGCCGTTGACCCGCTTGCCGCCCTCGCAGGTCGCGTCCTGCACTCCGTCGCCGTCCTGGTCGTAGGAGGCCGGGCAGCCCGGGTTGTCCGCCTGCGCCTTCAGCAGCGCCTGCAGCATCGCCGGGGTCGCCTGCGGGTGCTTGGACTTCAGCAACGCGGCCACACCGGCGGCGTGCGGTGAGGCCATCGAGGTGCCCTGGAGGAAGGCGTACTGGTTGTTCGGCATGGTGGACAGGATGCGGCCGTCCTTCGACGGCGTGTCCGGCAGCTGATAGCGGCGGTCGCCGCCCGGTGCCGCGACATCGACGACGTGATTGCCGTACGTGGAGAAGTACGACTTGACGTTCTGCACACCGGTAGCGCTGACCGTGACCACACCCGGCAGCTGGGTCGGCAGGTCCAGGCACTCGGACGGGTCGATGGTGCGCTCGACCGGCGTGGTGTCGTTCGGGCTGGAGGCGTCGTCGATGGCGTCCGAGGCCAGGTCGTGGTTGGAGTTGCCGGCCGCCGCGACGTGCAGGGTGCCCTTCTTCTGGGCGTACAGCTGGGCCCGGTTGACCGCGTCGACGATCGCCTTCTGGTCGGGGTCGTCCTTGCAGTTGTACAGCCACGGGTCCACGTAGTAGCTGTTGTTCGTGATCTCGACGCCGTGGTCGGCGGCGAACACGAAGGCGCAGACGACGTTCTCCGGGTAGAAGAGACCGTTGTCCGGGTCGCTCACCTTGATGCTGGACACCTTCACGCCGGGCGCCACACCGGCGACGCCGATGCCGTTGCGGGCCGCGGCGATCTCACCGGCCACGTGGGTGCCGTGGTAGTCGTCGGCCGTGTACGGACGCCAGGCGCCCTCGCTGGTGTCCGCCTTGCCGCCGACGCAGTTGGCCGACTGGGCGGCGGAGAAGTTCGCCCTGAGGTCGTCGTGGGTGTCGTCGACGCCGGTGTCGATCACGGCGACGGTCACCTTCTGGCTGCCGGGGTTGATCCGCGCGGCCTTGTCGGCGCCGATCGCCCGCAGGTCCCACTGGTCGGCCTCGAGGGGCTCGCTGCCGGGGACCTTGTCCGAGGCGGCCTTCGTCTTCGCGGCCTCGGCGGCCGTCACGTAGTCGGCGGCGCCCACGTCGGTCGTCCCGGCCGGGGCCAGCGGCGCGGTACGGGTGGCTCCGGCGGACTGCACATCCCGCGCGACGCGGATCTCCTTGCCGAAGTCCGGGTTCGCCGAGTGGACGACGATCACACCGATCTTGTCGTACGTGACCACGACGGTCCCGTCGGCCGCGGCGATCGCCTTCTTCACCGACGCGATGGTGCGGTGGTCCGCCTTGGTGTTGACGACATACGCCAAGGCGGGCGCGTCCGTCGCCTGCTTCGCCGTCGGCGCCGCCTGCGGAGCCGCCGACGCCGCCGCCGGCAGGAAGCCGAGCGAGGCGGTCAGGGACAGCGCGACAGGCACGGCGAGGGCGAGGCGGCGTCTGGAACGCAGATGAGCCATGGGATCTCCACATCATCCGGAAACAAACCTGCCCGAGGCACAAGTGACGTTCGGGCAGGTACATGACGGGGTGTGCAGGGTGAAGTTATCCCGTGCCCTCTCCGGGCAACAACGTTTTGCCGTAACGACTTCGGAAAACGTCCCCCGAAAAGAAAGCGCGGACCGTTGAACCGGTGCTCGCGTGGCGCCGTGACGTTGTGCAGGGAGCGCGAGGACACTCGCCCCCGTTCCCGCAGTAGTTCCGTCGTTCCGTAGTAACCGCACCCGCAACGCGAGGAGTCTCCGTGGCCGCCGAAGCGCCATCCCCCTCAGCAGAGGAACACAAACTCCCCACACCCGAGGAGTTCACCGCGGTGCAGGAGAGCGCTGAGTTCGGTGAACTGCGCCGCTCCCACCGCTCCTTCGCCTTCCCCCTGACCGTCGGCTTCATCCTCTGGTACCTGCTGTACGTGCTGCTCTCGAACTACGCGGGCGGCTTCATGGGCACGGAGCTGTTCGGCAACATCAACGTCGCCCTCGTCTTCGGTGTCCTGCAGTTCGTCACCACGTTCCTCATCGCGTGGTGGTACTCCCGGCACGCCGCCACCAACCTCGACCCCAAGGCCGAGGCCATCAAGACCCGTATGGAGGGCGGCGCATGAGCCCCGCGATCACCCACGTCACCCTCGCCGCGAACGAGGCGAGCGAGCACCGCGCGCTGATCATCACGCTGTTCGCGCTGTTCGTCGTCGCGACGCTCGGCATCACCGTCTGGGCGGGCCGGCAGACCAAGGACGCCGCCGACTTCTACGCGGGCGGACGGCAGTTCAGCGCCTTCCAGAACGGACTCGCGGTCTCCGGTGACTACATGTCGGCCGCGTCCTTCCTCGGCATCGCGGGCGCCATCGCCCTCTTCGGCTACGACGGCTTCCTCTACTCCATCGGCTTCCTGGTCGCCTGGCTGGTCGCCCTCCTGCTGGTCGCCGAGCCACTGCGGAACTCCGGCCGCTACACGATGGGCGACGTCCTCGCCTACCGCATGCGCCAGCGGCCCGTGCGCACCGCGGCCGGTACCTCCACCATCGTGGTGTCGATCTTCTACCTGCTGGCCCAGATGGCGGGCGCCGGCGTCCTCGTCTCGCTGCTGCTCGGCATCACCTCCGACGCCGGCAAGGTCCTCATCGTCGCCCTGGTCGGCGTCCTGATGATCGTCTACGTCTCCATCGGCGGCATGAAGGGCACCACCTGGGTGCAGATGATCAAGGCCGTGCTGCTCATCGGCGGCACCATCCTGATCACCTTCCTGGTGCTGCTGAAGTTCAACTTCAACATCTCCGACCTGCTGGGCAAGGCCGCCGACAACAGCGGCGCGGGCGCGGCCTTCCTGGAGCCCGGCCTGCAGTACGGCGCCAGCGGCACCACCAAGCTGGACTTCATCTCCCTCGGCATCGCCCTGGTGCTCGGCACCGCCGGCCTGCCGCACATCCTGATCCGCTTCTACACGGTGCCCAACGCCAAGGCCGCCCGTAAGTCCGTGAACTGGGCCATCGGCATCATCGGCGGCTTCTACCTGATGACCATCGCCCTCGGCTTCGGCGCCGCCGCGCTGATCTCGCGGGACGAGATCATCGCCTCCAACCCGTCCGGCAACACGGCCGCGCCGCTGCTCGCCCTGCACCTGGGCGGCACCGACTCGACCTGGGGCGCGATCCTGCTCGCCACCATCTCGGCGGTCGCCTTCGCCACGATCCTCGCCGTGGTCGCCGGTCTCACCCTCGCCTCGTCCTCCTCCTTCGCGCACGACATCTACGCCAACGTCATCCGCAAGGGGAAGGCCACGGAGAAGGAGGAGATGAGGGCGGCCCGCTGGGCGACCGTCCTCATCGGCGTCGTCTCCATCGCGCTCGGCGCCCTCGCCCGCGACCTGAACGTGGCCGGTCTGGTCGCGCTGGCCTTCGCGGTCGCCGCGTCCGCCAACCTGCCGACGATCCTCTACAGCCTGTTCTGGAAGCGGTTCACCACCCAGGGCGCCCTGTGGTCGATCTACGGCGGTCTCATCGTCGCCGTCGGCCTGGTGCTGTTCTCGCCCGTCGTCTCCGGCGACCCGACCGCGATGTTCCCCGACGTCGACTTCTCCTGGTTCCCGCTGAAGAACCCGGGACTCATCTCCATCCCGTTCGGTTTCCTGATGGGCTGGCTGGGCACCGTCCTGTCCAAGGAGGAACCGGACGCCAAGAAGTACGCGGAGCTGGAGGTCCGGTCGCTGACCGGCACCGGCGCCCACTGACCCGCACCGGCGGCCGTGAAGTTCCCCCCGCGGTCGGGACAGCTTGATACTGGGACGTATGGGTCCCGGAGGAAGCAGTCCAGGTAGTGAGTAAGAAGAGCAACACGCGCAAGCGGTACACGGCCGAGTTCAAGAAGGATGCCGTCGAGTTGGTCCGTTCCTCCGGGCGGACGGTGACGGAGGTGGCCCGGGAGCTCGGGGTCAGCGCCGAGGGCCTGCGGGGCTGGGTGAAGCAGGCCGCGATCGACCGGGGTGAGGGCCCGGCCGGCGCGCTGACCACGGCCGAGCGCGAGGAGCTGGTCCGGCTGCGCCGAAAGGTGCGCGAGCAGGAGCAGACGATCGAGGTGCTGGGAAAAGCGACCGCCTTCTTCGCGAACCACAAGACGAAGTAGACGTAGCCGCGCGCTRCGCGTTCATCGATGCGGAGAAGGCGTCCGAGGCCAACCCCGGCGGCTGGCCGGTCGCGTTCTTGTGCCGGGTGCTGAAGGTCACGCGCTCGGCGTACTACGCCTATCTCGCGGCGAAGCCTGCGGCCGAGGCGAGGCAGGCGGAGGAGGACGAGCTGGCCGACGAGATCCGGAAGATCCACACGTGTTCCCGGGGTGCCTACGGCGCCCCGCGTGTGACGGCCACACTGCGGCGCAAGGGGCGACGGATCAACCGAAAGAAGGTCGAGCGGATCATGCGGGAGCGCGACATCCGCGGGATTACCCGCCGCAAGCGTCGCAGCCTGACGAAAGCGGACACCAAGGCCGCACCGTCACCGGACCTCGTCGGGCGGGACTTCACCGCCGCCGAGACCGGCACGAAGCTGGTCTCCGACATCACCTACCTGCCCACGCTCGCCGGCTGGTGGTACCTGGCCACGGTCATCGACCTGGCCACGCGCGAGGTGGTCGGGTACGCGATGGCCGCCCACCACCGGGCCGAGCTCGTGGTCGACGCGCTGAAAGAGGGCTGCATCGCGCACTCCGATCGCGGCAGTGAATATACGTCCGGTGAATACCGCAAGCTCATAAGGGAGTTGAAGCTGAGACAGAGCATGGGAAGAACGGGCTCCTGTTACGATAACGC
>NZ_QFRK01000062.1 GCF_003143855.1 Streptomyces sp. NWU339 | reverse complement strand
GGGTAGTTTAACTGGGGCGGTTGCCTCCTAAAGGGTAACGGAGGCGCCCAAAGGTTCCCTCAGCCTGGTTGGCAATCAGGTGGTGAGTGTAAGTGCACAAGGGAGCTTGACTGTGAGACCGACGGGTCGAGCAGGGACGAAAGTCGGGACTAGTGATCCGGCGGTGGCTTGTGGAAGCGCCGTCGCTCAACGGATAAAAGGTACCCCGGGGATAACAGGCTGATCTTCCCCAAGAGTCCATATCGACGGGATGGTTTGGCACCTCGATGTCGGCTCGTCGCATCCTGGGGCTGGAGTCGGTCCCAAGGGTTGGGCTGTTCGCCCATTAAAGCGGTACGCGAGCTGGGTTTAGAACGTCGTGAGACAGTTCGGTCCCTATCCGCTGCGCGCGCAGGAGTCTTGAGAAGGGCTGTCCCTAGTACGAGAGGACCGGGACGGACGAACCTCTGGTGTGCCAGTTGTCCTGCCAAGGGCATGGCTGGTTGGCTACGTTCGGGAGGGATAACCGCTGAAAGCATCTAAGCGGGAAGCCTGCTTCGAGATGAGGACTCCCACCCACTTGATGGGGTAAGGCTCCCAGCAGACGACTGGGTTGATAGGCCGGGTCTGGAAGCACCGCAAGGTGTGGAGGTGACCGGTACTAATAGGCCGAGGGCTTGTCCTCAGTTGCTCGCGTCCACTGTGTTGGTTCTGAAACCACGAACGACCCCGCGTTGATTCAGCGTGGTGCGGTTGAGTGTTTCATAGTGTTTCGGTGGTCATAGCGTGGGGGAAACGCCCGGTTACATTCCGAACCCGGAAGCTAAGCCCCAGAGCGCCGATGGTACTGCAGGGGGGACCCTGTGGGAGAGTAGGACGCCGCCGAACTTCTTTTAGAGCTCTGGCTCTCGGGCATGCAACCCGAGAGCCAGAGCTTTTTTGTGTTGAGGTAGGGTCAGTGAGCATCATTGGTACGTTTCCCACAGGAGGCCCCCGGGTGGAGGTCCAGGAGACTCGCGTCCAGACGGACCGTGTCCTCACCATCCCGAACATCCTCAGCATGGCGCGGCTTCTCGGCGTGCCTCTCTTCCTGTGGTTGATCCTCAGGCCTGAGTTCGGCGGCCCGAAGAGTGACGGCTGGGCGCTTCTGGTGCTCGCTCTGAGCGGTGTCAGTGACTACCTGGACGGCAAACTCGCGCGACGGTGGAATCAGATCAGCAGCCTCGGTCGGCTTCTTGATCCCGCGGCCGACCGGCTCTACATTCTGTCGACTCTGCTCGGACTCACCTGGCGCGAGATTCTTCCGCTCTGGTTGACGGCCGTACTACTGGCACGTGAGCTGGTTCTGCTGGTGATGGTGGGTGTCCTCCGGCGGCACGGCTATCCGCCGCCGCAGGTGAACTTCCTCGGGAAGGCGGCCACCTTCAACCTGATGTATGCCTTCCCTCTGCTGCTGCTCAGCGACGGTAGCGGTTGGATCTCGTCACTTGCTGCTGTTTTCGGATGGGCGTTCGCTGGATGGGGTACAACGCTGTACTGGTGGGCAGGAGTCCTCTATGTGGTCCAAGTCCGCCGCTTGGTGCGTGCGGACGCCATGGCCGGCTGAACTCGCTGACTGGCACGCGCAGAGTGGCGCGATGGCCCGCAGTGGAAACGTGCGGGACAATCTTGGTGGGTGAAGTCGGCTAGACCGTCGTCTCTTAGAGGAGGGCGCTTCCGACATGAAGGCCGTAGTGATGGCCGGAGGCGAAGGCACACGCCTTCGCCCCATGACCTCAAGCATGCCCAAGCCGCTCCTGCCAGTGGCCAATCAGCCGATCATGGAGCACGTTCTGCGGCTGCTCAAAAAGCATGGGCTCAACGAAACGGTTGTGACCGTCCAGTTCCTGGCATCGCTCGTCAAGAACTATTTCGGTGACGGCGAAGAGCTCGGAATGGAGCTCACCTATGCCAATGAGGAGAAGCCACTCGGTACCGCGGGAAGCGTCAAGAACGCCGAGGAAGCATTGAAGGACGACACCTTCCTTGTCATCTCCGGCGATGCTCTGACAGATTTCGACCTCACCGAGCTGATCAATTTCCACAAGGAAAAGGGCGCCCTGGTCACGGTCTGTCTGACCCGGGTGCCCAATCCGCTGGAATTCGGTATCACCATCGTGGACGAGCAGGGAAAGGTCGAGCGTTTCCTGGAGAAGCCGACCTGGGGGCAGGTCTTCTCCGACACGGTGAACACCGGGATCTACGTCATGGAGCCCGAGGTCTTCGACTATGTCGAGCCGGATGTGCCCGTCGACTGGTCCGGTGACGTCTTCCCACAGTTGATGAAGGAGGGCAAACCCGTCTACGGCTTTGTCGCCGAAGGCTACTGGGAAGATGTCGGCACCCATGAGAGCTACGTGAAGGCGCAGGCCGACGTCCTGGAGGGCAAGGTCGACGTCGATATCGACGGTTTCGAGATCTCGCCGGGCGTATGGGTGGCCGAGGGCGCCGAAGTGCATCCCGATGCCGTCTTGCGCGGTCCGCTCTACATCGGTGACTACGCCAAGGTCGAGGCCGGCGCCGAGATCCGCGAGCACACGATCGTGGGGTCCAATGTCGTCGTGAAGAGCGGGGCCTTCCTGCACAGGGCCGTCGTCCACGACAATGTGTACGTCGGTCCGCACAGCAACCTGCGGGGCTGTGTCCTCGGCAGGAACACCGACGTCATGCGCGCGGCGCGGATCGAGGACGGCGCCGTCATCGGCGACGAATGCCTGATCGGCGAGGAATCGATCGTCCAAGGAAATGTGCGGGTCTACCCGTTCAAGACGATCGAGGCGGGAGCCTTCGTCAACACCTCGGTCATCTGGGAGTCCAGAGGACAGGCGCATCTCTTTGGAGCCCGCGGGGTCTCGGGAATCCTGAACGTCGAGATCACCCCGGAACTCGCCGTGCGGCTGGCCGGCGCCTACGCGACGACGCTGAAGAAGGGGTCGACGGTCACCACGGCCCGGGACCACTCCCGTGGTGCCCGTGCCCTGAAGCGTGCGGTCATCTCCGCGTTGCAGGCCAGCGCCATCGACGTACGGGACCTGGAGAACGTACCGTTGCCCGTGGCCCGGCAGCAGACCGCGCGGGGCAGCGCGGGCGGCATCATGATCCGCACCACACTCGGCGTGCCCGACTCGGTCGACATCATGTTCTTCGACGGGCAGGGCGCCGACCTCTCGCAAGGCAGCCAGCGCAAACTGGACCGGGTGTTCGCGCGGCAGGAGTACCGGCGCGCGTTCCCGGGAGAGATCGGCGATCTGCACTTCCCGGCGAGTGTCTTCGACTCGTACACCGGGTCACTGCTGCGGAACGTCGACATCACGGGAATCGCGGAGTCCGGGCTGAAGGTCGTCGTGGACGCGTCGAACGGCAGTGCGGGGCTCGTTCTGCCGAGTCTGCTCGGCAAACTCGGTGTCGACTCGCTGACCATCAACCCCGGCCTGAACGAGTCCAGGCCGACCGAGACGGCCGATATGCGGCGCTCGGGGCTGGTGCGGCTCGGTGAGATGGTGGCGTCCTCCGGTGCCGCGTTCGGTGTGCGATTCGACCCCGTCGGCGAGCGGCTGTCCCTGGTCGACGAGAAGGGAAGGATCATCGAGGACGACCGGGCACTGCTCGTCCTGCTCGACCTCATCGCGGCCGAGCGGCGCAGCGGCAGGGTCGCGCTTCCCGTGACCACCACCAGGATCGCCGAACAGGTGGCTGCTTATCACGGCACGCAGGTGGAGTGGACGACCACCTCGCCCGACGACCTGACGCGCGTGGGCGGGGAGGAGGGGACGATCTTCGGCGGTGACGGCAAGGGCGGTTTCATCGTTCCGGAGTTCAGCCGGGTCTACGACGGCACCGCGGCCTTCGTCCGGCTCATCGGTCTGGTGGCGAGGACGCAGCTCACGCTCAGCCAGATCGACGCGCGGATCCCGCGCGCGCACGTGATCAAGCGCGATCTGGCGACTCCGTGGGCCGTCAAGGGACTGGTGATGCGGCGGGTCGTCGAGGAGGCCGGTGAACGCTTCGTGGACACCACAGACGGTGTACGCGTGGTGGAGCCCGACGGTCGCTGGGTGATGGTGCTGCCCGATCCGGCCGAGGCGGTCACCCACCTGTGGGCGGAGGGACCCGACGACGCCTCCGCCCAGGCCCTGCTCGACGAGTGGGCGGCCGTCGTGGACAGCGCGGGACGATAGGCGGGACGGCAGAACCAGCGGTACACGTGCGTGCCGGACAAGTGTCCCCAACGGGGCCTGTCCGGCACGCCGGTAGGGTCCGTTCGGAGGTAGTGGCCGTGGCGTGCGACGATGTGCGGCATGCCGCAGCAACCCCCCGTTCGGAGCACACCCCAGCGGCCTCCGCGCCCGGACGCGTCCATGTCGTTGCTCACCAATGTGATGGACCACAGCCTCGACGAGGGATACGCCGAGGCCGCCGCGCGGAAGCAGGCCGACGGCAGCGGCGGTATGCCGAAGACCCTCAGGGCGAAACTGGGGCTCGCCGGTGGTCTGGTGCTCGCCGCCCTGGTCGTGACCGTGGGAGCCGCGCAGGCCAGGGTGGCGGCCCCCGTCGTCGCCAAGGAGCGCGAGGAACTGATCGACAGGATCGACCGCGAGACCGAGGCGGCGGACAAGCTCAAGGACGGCGTCGACGCACTCCGTGACGATGTGGGCGCACGGCAGCGCGAGGCGCTCAAGCACAGCGGTGAGGGCGACCGTACCGAGCTGGTGGGCGTCCTGGCGGGTGCCGTCGCGGTGCACGGGCCCGGAGTGAAGCTCGTGGTGAACGACGCCAAGGACACGAGCGTCGGCGGGGACGGCGACGCGCGGTCCACCTCCGGGTTCTCCGACACCGGGCGGGTCCGCGACCGTGATATGCAACGCGTGGTCAACGGCCTGTGGGAGTCCGGCGCCGAGGCCGTCTCGATCAATGGGCAGCGGCTGACCGCTCTGTCTGCGATCAGGGCCGCGGGAGACGCGATACTGGTCGACAACAGGCCGCTGGTACCGCCGTACACGGTGCTCGCGGTGGGGGACGGTCGACAACTCAGCAGCCGGTTCCAGAACAGTGCGGACGGGCTGTATCTGCAGGCCCTGGAGGAGAGCTACGACATCCGCACCGAACTTTCGGTGGAGGACGACCTCCGGCTGCCCGCCGCGCCGAGTGTGATCGTACGAACCGCACAACCGATAACCGAGACGACACCTGCAACTGAGAAGGGCATATCGTGATCGCCGTACTGGGCCTCGTCGTGGGAGTCGTGGCCGGCCTGTTGGTCCGGCCCGAGGTTCCGGCGGTCGTCGAGCCTTATCTGCCGATCGCCGTCGTGGCGGCGCTCGACGCCGTCTTCGGCGGGCTGCGGGCCATGCTCGACGGCATCTTCGACGACAAGGTCTTCGTGGTGTCGTTCCTGTCGAACGTGGTGGTGGCCGCACTGATCGTCTTCCTCGGCGACAAGCTGGGCGTGGGGGCCCAGCTGTCCACCGGGGTCGTGGTCGTCCTCGGCATCCGGATCTTCTCCAACGCCGCGGCGATCCGCCGGCACGTGTTTCGGGCGTGAGGCCGATGAGCGATCACGAGCACGACAGGACGACGCCCGAGCCGACAGCCGGAGCACGCCCGGTACCCGGACCACGCCCGGCATCCGGTGGCAGTCTCCGCAAGGAGCTGCCCGACGAGGTGTCCGCGCCCGCGCCCGCGGTCGAGGACGGGCAGACACCGCCGGAGCCGCCCGGATCCGGTCTGACCGGACGGCAGCGGCTGGTGAAGGGGCTGTGGCCGCCACGGATCACCCGAGCTCAACTCATTGTCGCCGTGCTGCTGTTCGGCCTGGGTTTCGGCCTGGCCGTCCAGGTCGCCTCGAACAGCGAGGGTGACAGTGCCCTGCGCGGTGCTCGCCAGGAAGATCTTGTTCGTATCCTCGATGAACTCGACGACCGCACAGAGCGTCTTGAGGATGAGAAGCAAGGGCTCGAGAAGCAGCGTGACGAGTTGGAGAACAGCTCCGACCAGGCCGAGGAGGCCCGGAGACAGACGGCCGAGAAGGAACGGCAACTCGGCATCCTGGCGGGAACCGTGGCCGCGCAGGGGCCCGGCATCACGTTGGTCATCGAGGACACGAAGGGGATGGTGAAGGCGAACATGCTGCTCGACGCCGTCCAGGAGCTGCGCGCGGCCGGCGCCGAGGCCATTCAGTTGGACGGCGTGCGGGTCGTGGCGGGCACCTATCTGGCCGATTCCGGCAATGGGGTGAGCGTCGACGGGAACAAGATCACTGCTCCCTATCGTTTCAAGGTCATCGGCAAGCCGCAGGACCTCGAGCCGGCGCTCAACATCCCAGGAGGTGTGGTGCAGACTCTCGAGAAGGAACAGGCCACCGCCTCCGTGGAGCGGTCGGCCAAGATCGTCGTGGATGCCTTGCGGCCGGCGAAGCAGCCTGACTACGCTCGGTCGTCCTCCCAGTGAACCGGGGGTGCATGGAGGGTGATCGGCGAGGGCATGAGGTTGCGGGGGGTCGGCGCACCGAATGGGTGGTGCGTGGTGGAAACTGTCTGGTGGATACGGACGTTGTGAGGATGTCCGGGTCGGCCAATGTGTTCAGTCAGGGTTCGTCCTGCCCCACGGGCGGGTCTGTTTCGGTCAAGGGGAATCGCCCGTGAAGTTGTTTGGGAAGTTGTTCGGCAAGAGCGCACGAGAAGGCCGCGACAGCGAGACTGCCCGGCATCGCGCACAGCCGGAGGCGGAAGGTTCACGTCCGCTGTTCCGGGACCAGGTGGGCGGTCAGGGCGAGGGCGTTGCGGGAGGTCAGGGCGCGCCGTCGGTTGACCCTGCGCAGTCGAGCGGCATAGGTTTCGGGCAACCGTCAACCTCAGGTACGGGTGGAGGGTTCTCCGACCCGTACGCGTCCCAAGCCCCCGGTGGGCAGGAGGATCCGTCCATGTCGGTCCTGGTATGTGCGAGGTGCGGTAACCGCAACCCGGAGAACAGCCGGTTCTGCTCCAACTGTGGAGCTCCGCTCCGGCCCGGAGTCGCCCCGGAGCGTCCCTCCGAGACGACCTCCACCATCTCCATCTCCGGTCTTGAGGCCTACGACGCGGAGGTCACCGGCCAAACGCAGATGCCGATGCTGTCGCCCGAGGCGCAGGCGGCCGTCGATGCGCTGCCGGTGGGTTCGGCACTCCTGGTCGTGCGCCGCGGGCCGAACTCGGGCAGCCGCTTCCTGCTGGACGGTGACCTGACGACGGCCGGCCGGCACCCGCAGAGCGACATCTTCCTGGACGACGTGACGGTCTCGCGTCGGCACGTGGAGTTCCGCCGCGGCCAGGACGGTTCCTTCACGGTGGCCGACGTGGGCAGTCTGAACGGCACGTACGTCAACCGTGAGCGGATCGACCAGGTCGGTCTGTCGAACGGTGACGAGGTGCAGATCGGCAAGTACCGGCTGGTGTTCTACGCGAGCCAGCGGGGCTACTGATCCTCCCCGGGTTCCGTCCGGGGCACCCTGACCCCAGGGAAGGTCCATGCTTCACACACCGAGCGGCGGTGCCGTGCCCGGCACCGCCGCCGCGGAAACTGGACTGATGAGCATCGGCACGGTGCTGAACGTGCTGCGCGAGGAGTTCCCCGAAGTCACCATCTCCAAGATCCGCTTCCTGGAGTCGGAGGGGCTCATCGAGCCGCAGCGGACCCCCTCGGGGTATCGCAAGTTCAGCGCGGCGGACGTCGAGCGGCTCGGGCATGTTCTGCGGATGCAGCGGGACCACTATCTGCCGCTCAAGGTGATCCGCGAGCACTTGGCGGCGATGGAGCGCGGCGAGGCCCTCCCGCTACCGGTGCTGTCCCGGCAGCGGGACGGGGAAGCCGGCCCCGAGCCGTCCGCCGATCCTGCCGCCACGGCGGCCCGGATCGGGCGGGCGCAGCTGCTGGCGGCCGCCGACATCGACCAGGAGCAGCTCGCGGAGTGGGAGTCGTACGGGCTGCTCGCTCCCGTCGAGGACGAGGTGTACGACGCCGAGGCGGTCACCGTCGCCGGTCTCATCACCGAGTTGGGGCGGTTCGGGATCGAGCCGAGACACCTGAGGGCGATGAAGGCCGCCGCGGAGCGGGAAGCCGGGCTGGTGGACCAGGTCGTCGCCCCGCTCAAACGCCACCGCAACCCGCAGACCAGGGCTCATGCGGAGGCGCGTGCGAAGGAGCTCGCCGGTCTCACGGTGAAGCTGCACGCCGCGCTGGTGAGCTCGGCACTCGGGGTGCGGCTGCCCTGAGGGGCGCGGATCGGGGGACCGGATCGGCCACCTGATCCCGGCCCGACTACCCAAACGTCCCGGGCACGGCCTAGGGTTGCTGTGTGAACGAGCTCGATGTCGTAGGTGTCCGGGTCGAAATGCCCTCGAACCAACCGATCGTGCTGCTGCGCGAAGTGGGAGGCGACCGGTACCTCCCCATCTGGATCGGGCCGGGGGAGGCGACGGCCATCGCCTTCGCCCAGCAGGGCATGGCTCCGGCGCGCCCGCTGACCCACGACCTCTTCAAGGACGTGCTGGAAGCCGTTGGCCAAGAGCTCACGGAAGTGCGCATCACGGATTTGCGCGAGGGGGTCTTCTACGCGGAGCTGGTCTTCGCCAGCGGCGTGGAGGTGAGTGCCCGGCCGTCCGACGCCATAGCGCTGGCGCTGCGCACGGGGACGCCGATCTACGGCAGTGACACAGTCCTCGACGACGCGGGGATCGCCATCCCGGACGAGCAGGAGGACGAGGTGGAGAAGTTCCGCGAGTTCCTCGACCAGATCTCGCCGGAGGATTTCGGCTCCAGCAGTCAGTGAGCGGCGGTGACCGTCCCGCCGGATTTCCGCTCGGGTCGGCGGTGCGCGAGGGCGTCGCACGGCCCGCGCGGAAGGCATTCGGCTAGCCTTTCCCCGCGGTGGGGCACGGGAAACCACTCTTAGGGTGATTATCACTCGGCGTGCCGAGTGTGGCGATCGTTGACGCACCCTTGGTGACTGCCTACCGTCGAGGAGGCAGGTCGAGGACGGAGGTCGGCGTGAGAAGCACCGGCGACGGTACGGCCGGGGGTGCCCCCGGACGCGGTCTCGGGGCGAGCGGTCGGTACCCTCACCCAGGCCCTCAGCTCCGCGCGAGCGGGGCGTATGCCCATCACGGCAGTGCGGCCGATCATGCTCCGCAGCGGCCGGCCGCCGTGCCGAGCAGCGGAGGGGCGGCGACGTCCATGGTGTCCGAGGAGATCGGCTATCGCGGCCCCACGGCCTGCGCGGCTGCCGGCATCACCTATCGGCAACTGGATTACTGGGCCCGCACGGGGCTGGTCGAGCCAAGTGTGCGGCCCGCGCACGGCTCCGGGACACAGCGGCTGTACAGCTTCCGGGACGTCGTCGTCCTGAAGATCGTCAAGCGGTTCCTGGACACCGGCGTGTCGCTGCAGAACATCCGCACCACCGTCCAGCATCTGCGGGAGCGAGGCTTTCGTGACCTGGAGCGCATGACGCTGATGAGCGACGGAGCCACGGTCTACGAGTGCGACACGCCGGATGAGGTCCATGCCCTGCTCCAGGGCGGCCAGGGGATCTTCGGGATCGCCGTCGGTGTGGTGTGGCGGGATGTCGAGAGCGCGCTGTCACAGTTGCACGGGGAGCGTGTCGACACCGGGGAGACGCTGATCGGGCCCAACCCGACGGATGAGCTGGCGCGGCGGCGGAACCGCGCGGTCTGAGCCGTCGGGGCCGGCTGAGCGGCCCGTGTGGTTCAGGGGTGGTCGGTGGACGGCCCGTGCGGCAGGGCATTGTCAGTGGCGTAGGGCAGCATCGGAGATGTGAGATCCGCGCCTACCATCCTGCATCTCGACATGGATGCCTTCTTCGCCTCGGTGGAGCAGGCGTCCAAGCCGAGCCTGCGAGGGAAAGCCGTGATCGTGGGCGGGCTCGGGCCGCGTGGAGTGGTCGCCACCGCCTCGTACGAGGCCCGGATCTTCGGCGTGCGTTCCGCGCTGCCCATGGCGCAGGCGCGGCGGCTCGCGCCGAACGCGGCGTATCTCGTGCCGCGCTTCGCGTTCTACCGGTCGATCAGCGACCAGGTGATGGGGCTGCTGCGGGCGCTGTCGCCGCTGGTGGAGCCATTGAGCCTGGACGAGGCGTTCGTGGACCTGGAGGCCGGCGGGGCGGCCTGGGACGAGCGGTCGGCCCGGCTGGCCGGGGCGAAACTGCGCGCGGACATACGGGAGGTCACCGGGCTCACCGGGTCCGTCGGGCTCGCCGCCTCCAAGATGCTGGCGAAGATCGCCTCGGAGCAGGCGAAGCCCGACGGGCTGGTGCTCATCGAGCCGGGGAGGGAGCGGGCCCTGCTGGCGCCGCTCCCGGTCCGGACGCTGCCGGGAGTGGGGCCCGCCACCGGTGACCACCTGCGCAGGGCCGGGATCCACACGGTCGACGAGCTCGCCGAGGCGGGGGAGGACGAGCTGGTGCGGTTGCTCGGCAAAGCACACGGACACGCGCTGTACGCCATGGCCCTGGCGCGGGACGAACGGCCCGTGGTGGCCGAGCGGGAGACGAAGTCGGTGTCGGTCGAGGACACGTATGACGTGGACATCCACGACCGGGTGCGAGTCGGTACGGAGGTGCGGCGGCTCGCCGATCGCTGTGTGCGCAGGCTGCGGGGAGCGGGGCTGGCGGGACGGACCATCGTGCTGAAGGTGCGGCGCTACGACTTCTCGACGCTCACCCGGTCCGAGACGCTGCGGGGGCCCACGGACGATCCGGCGGTGGTGCGGGAGGCGGCGGCACGGCTGCTGGAATCGGTCGACACGACAGGCGGAGTACGGCTGCTGGGCGTCGGGGTCAGCGGACTCGCGGACTACACCCAGGAGGACTTGTTCGCACAGGCAGCGGGGGGCCGGGCGGAGGAGTCGCCGGGCGAGGAGGACCAGGTGACCGCACCCATGGGGGAAGAGCAGCAGACGAGCACGGAGCGGCGCTGGCCGGCCGGACACGACGTACGGCACACCGAGTACGGGCACGGGTGGGTACAGGGCAGCGGCCTGGGTCGGGTCACGGTCCGGTTCGAGACGCCCGGCTCGGCGGTGGGACGGGTGAAGACCTTCCGCACCGACGACCCGGCCCTGCAACCGGCGGATCCGCTGCCGCTGGTGGATCCAAGCCCCGGGGAGGGCGAGAGACCGCGGGCCGGCGCGGAGACGGGCGACGGTTCGGGGGCGAGTCCCGGTGTCATGGGCCCGGGGCCCTCGCAGGTGTGAGTGGGCTTCGTGCTCCCGGCTCCGGGGCCGTCAGGCCGGGCGGTCGTCGCGGTCGGCGAGTTTGCCGAAGTCGTGGTCCGGAAGCGGGGGAGGCGCGGAGATGTCCAGACCGTAGTGGTGGTAGAGCTGGAGCTCCTGCTCCGGGGAGAGGTGGCGGCCCACGCCGAAGTCGGGAGCGTCCTTGATCAGGGCGCGTTCGAAGGGTATGTGGAGGCTGCCGTCGATCAGTTCGCTCGGCTCCAGGGGGACGAAGGCGTCCCTGCTGAACAAGCCGGTGCGTATCGCCGCCCACTCGGGTACGCCGGTGGCGTCGTCGAGATAGACCTCGTCGATGGTGCCGATCCGGGTTCCGTTGCGGTCGAACGCCTTGCGGCCGATCAGGTTGCGCGGATCGATGTCGGTCTGCACGGGCCCTCCACTGGTCGCACTCCGCAATCATTCGTCAGCACTACGAAACGGCACAATTGGTCCGGCGGCCACTCGAAGGTCCGGGGGTTGCCCTCGCTGGTACGCTGACAGCGGCTGCTGACCCCGTGCGGGAGAGTCCTCCGGACACCATCGGAGGGCGCCGAAGGAGCAAATCCTCCCCGGAAACTCTCAGGCCCACGTACCGCATGGACGAGGTCACTCTGGAAAGCAGGGCGGGTGTCGACGGCTCCCGCTCTCACCGACGGTGAAAGCCGGGCGCCCTGCGGCGGTCCGGTGAAGCTCTCAGGTTGAGATGACAGAGGGGGAGGCCGTCCGGGCACCCGTCATGGTGCCCCTCGAAGGTCGTCAGACCAGGAGGCCTCCGCAATGACCGCCCACCGCATTCCCCTCTCCGAGCTCGAACAGGGAACGCCCTTCGAGCAGCGCCACATCGGCCCCGACCACGAGGCCCGCGCCAAAATGCTCGCGCAGGTCGGCTATGGCTCGCTCGACGAGCTGACGGCCGCGGCGGTCCCGGATGTGATCAAGAACGCCGACGCGCTCGACCTGCCGGGCGCCCGGACCGAGCCCGAGGTGCTGGCCGAGCTCCGGTCGCTGGCCGACCGCAACGAGGTGCTCGGCTCCATGATCGGGCTCGGGTACTACGGGACCTTCACGCCCCCCGTCATCCTGCGCAACGTGATGGAGAACCCCGCCTGGTACACGGCCTACACGCCGTACCAGCCGGAGATCTCGCAGGGGCGGCTCGAGGCACTGCTGAACTTCCAGACCATGGTCGCCGAACTGACCGGCCTGCCGACCTCCGGGGCCTCACTGCTCGACGAGGGCACGGCCGCCGCCGAGGCGATGGCGCTGTCGCGTCGCATGGGCAAGAACAAGAACGGTCTGTTCCTGGTCGACGCGGACGCACTGCCGCAGACGATCGCCGTGATCGAGACCCGTGCCGAGCCGACCGGTGTCGAGGTCGTCGTCGCCGACCTGAGCGAGGGCATCCCCGCCGAGATCGCCGAGCGCGGGATCAACGGCGTGCTGATCCAGTACCCGGGCGCCTCCGGAGCCGTACGCGACATCAAGCCGGTGATCGACCGGGCGCACGAGCTGGGCGCGCTGGTCACCGTCGCCGCCGATCTGCTCGCCCTCACGCTGCTCACGTCGCCCGGCGAACTCGGCGCGGACATCGCGGTCGGCACGACACAGCGCTTCGGTGTGCCCATGGGCTTCGGCGGGCCGCACGCCGGATACATGGCCGTGCACGAGAAGATGGCGCGCAGCCTGCCCGGACGGCTCGTCGGTGTCTCCGTCGACGCGGACGGCCACCAGGCCTACCGGCTCGCGCTCCAGACCCGTGAGCAGCACATCCGCCGTGAGAAGGCCACCAGCAACATCTGTACCGCTCAGGTGCTGCTCGCCGTGATGGCCGGGATGTACGCCGTCTACCACGGTCCCGAAGGACTGCGGACCATCGCGTGGCGCACCCACCGTTACGCGACCGTCCTCGCCGAAGGGCTCCGGGCCGGCGGCGTGGAGATCGTCCACGGCTCCTACTTCGACACGCTGACCGTGCGGGTCCCGGGTCGGGGTGCCGAGGTCGTCGCCGCCGCGCGGGACAACGGCGTCAACCTGCTCCTCGTCGACGCCGACCACGTCTCGATCGCCTGCGACGAGACCACCACACGGGCCCGGCTCGCCGCCGTGTGGAACGCCTTCGGGGTCGAGGCCGACATCGAGAGCCTGGACGCGGCAGCGCCCGACACCCTGCCGGACGCCCTGCTGCGCACCGACGAGTACCTGACGCACCCCGTCTTCCACCAGCACCGCTCCGAGACCGCGATGCTGCGCTACCTGCGGCGGCTCGCCGACCGTGACTACGCGCTGGACCGCGGGATGATTCCGCTGGGCTCCTGCACCATGAAGCTCAACGCGACCACGGAGATGGAGCCGATCACCTGGCCCGAGTTCGGGCAGCTGCACCCCTTCGCGCCGGCCGAGCAGGCCCAGGGCTACCTCACGCTCATCCACGAACTGGAGGAGCGTCTCGCCGAGGTCACCGGCTACGACAAGGTGAGCCTCCAGCCCAACGCGGGTTCCCAGGGCGAACTGGCCGGGCTGCTCGCCGTGCGCGGCTACCACCGGGCCAACGGCGACGAACAGCGCACCGTCTGCCTCATCCCGTCCTCCGCGCACGGCACCAACGCGGCCAGCGCCGTCATGGCCGGGATGAAGGTTGTTGTCGTGAAGACCGCCGAGGACGGCGAGGTCGACATCGACGACCTGCGGGCGAAGATCGAGCAGTACCGCGACGAGCTGTCGGTGCTGATGATCACCTACCCGTCGACGCACGGTGTGTTCGAGGAGCACGTCGCCGACATCTGCGCGGCGGTGCACGAGGCCGGCGGCCAGGTGTACGTGGACGGCGCGAACCTCAACGCGCTGGTCGGGCTGGCCAAGCCCGGACACTTCGGCGGCGACGTCTCGCACCTGAACCTGCACAAGACCTTCTGCATCCCGCACGGCGGCGGCGGTCCCGGCGTCGGCCCGGTCGGGGTGCGGTCGCACCTGGCGCCGTACCTGCCGAACCACCCGCTCCAGCCCGGGGCCGGGCCGGAGACGGGGATCGGTCCGGTCTCGGCCGCCCCGTGGGGCTCCGCGGGCATCCTGCCCATCTCGTGGGCGTACGTCCGGCTCATGGGCGGCGAGGGGCTCAAGCGGGCCACCCAGGTGGCGGTGCTCAGCGCCAACTACATCGCCAAGCGCCTCGAGCCGCACTACCCGGTGCTCTACACCGGCCCCGGCGGGCTGGTCGCGCACGAGTGCATCATCGACCTGCGCCCGCTGACCAAGGCGACCGGCGTGAGCGTGGACGACGTGGCCAAGCGGCTGATCGACTACGGCTTCCACGCGCCGACGATGTCGTTCCCGGTGGCGGGAACGCTGATGATCGAGCCGACCGAGTCCGAGGACCTGGCCGAACTCGACCGGTTCTGCGAGACGATGATCGCGATTCGCGCGGAGATCGAGAAGGTCGGTTCCGGCGAGTGGCCCGTGGACGACAACCCGCTGCGCAACGCCCCGCACACCGCCGCCGCGCTCGGCACGGAGTGGAAGCACCCGTACAGCCGTGAGGAGGCCGTCTTCCCGACCGGTGTGAGCGCGGCCGACAAGTACTGGCCGCCGGTGCGCCGTGTCGACCAGGCCTTCGGCGACCGCAACCTGGTGTGCTCCTGCCCGCCGCTGGACGCGTACGACGACTGACGCGGAGGGCCCGGCCACCGGGACCGAGGAGTGGAAGGGCTCTGCTTCGGCCGTACGGCCGAAGCAGAGCCCTTCCACGTGCCGCTTCCGTCAGGCACGGTCGATATGGACGTTTGTCGACTTCACGCGGGCGGTGGCTTCCATGCCGACCTCCAGTCCGAGCTCCTCGACGGCCTCGCGGGTCAGCAGCGAGACCAGACGGTGCGGGCCCGCCTGGATCTCGACCTGGGCCGCCACGTCGCCGAGTTTGATCGCGGTGACGATGCCGGGGAAGGCGTTGCGGGCCGAGGTGTACGGCCTGCCCTCCTCGGTGGCGCCGGCCTTCGCGAGGTCGACGGAGAACGCGGCCAGGTCCCGCCCGTCGATGAGCCGCCGTCCGCCTTCGTCGCGATGGGTGGTGAGCCGGCCCGCGTCCGCCCAGCGTCGGGCGGTGTCCGGGCTGACGCCGAGCAGCCGCGCTGCCTGGCCGATCGTGTAGGACTGCATGCCGATCACGATAGGCGGCGAGCGGAGCCGGACGGGGCGGGGCCACCAGCGGATGTGACGTGAGACCGCCGTCCTCGGTGGGTGCCGGCGGGGCTCAGAGGCGCTGCGCGGGAACCGCCCTGCTCGCCCGTACGACCAGGCCCGTGCCCGGCTTCGTGCGGGGCGAGTCCGGCTGCTCGTCGCCGGGCGGACCTCGGGCGGGGTTTTCCTCCTCGGGCGGGCACGGAACCGCCCGGTGGAGCTCAGGCGGTGGTCATCACCGCGGTGCCCCCGGGACGCTGCGGGGCGATGCTCCTGCCGTCGGGCAGGAGTTCACCGGTGTCCTCGAAGAGCACGACACCGTTGCACAGCAGGCTCCAGCCCTGCTCCGGGTGGTGCGCCACGAGACGGGCGGACTCCCGGTCGGCGGATTCGGCTGAGGGGCATGGTGACGGATGCTGGCACATGGATGGGATCTTTCGCTCTATTGTGACCTGTGGGTTGGCTGTTGTCTCTGTTGCGCGGCGTGAAACCTCGTTCATGGCCGCCCCCCGTTGTCATAGGTCGGTCGGAAACAAGTGTTGCCCTCCGGACGGCGATCCGCAGGGATTTCGCGGCACCGCCCCTCACAGGTCGATGACGCGTCACCCGCGCGGACGGTTCACCTCAACTGCACTGTCACTTCGGGTGGTTCCGCATGGCCGGATGAGGCTAGTCCGAGGGTTCGGAGTGCTCGGGCCCGTTCGGGCCGGGGGCTCGGCGCACGAGCGTGCCCCGCCGCGGGGATCGGGCGGCGGGGCACGGGGGTGGGCGTGCGGGAGCGGCGGGGCGTGACGCGCGTGACGCGCGTCGGTCAGGCGGGTGAGCCGAGCAGGCGGTCGGGCGTCACCCGGTGGGTCAGCACCGGGAGGAGTTCCGCGACCAGGTGCGGGCGGTGGGCCGCGATGCCGGGCGGCGCGGGGGCGAGCGGGACGAGCAGGTCGGTGGCGGCGGGGTGGCCGGCGGCGCCGTCCGCGGTGCGGTCGCCGTGCAGCCAGAGGGTCAGCATGTAGAGGCCGGGCACCGACAGCAGCCGGGGCTGGTACGGCTGTGGCAGGGACTCGGCCTGGCGCAGGGCCAGTTCGGTGGAGGCGATGTACGGGCCCTCGAAGAAGCGGGAGAAGGTCCAGCCGTCGGGGGTGAGTACGGTGTCGGCCGCGGCCACCGCCCGGTCGCCGCAGCGGATCAGGAAGCGCCAGCCGGCCAGTCGCGTCGCGGACACGCCCTCGGCGGTGATCCGGTCCAGGACATGCACGGGCAGCGGCAGTTCGGGCGAGACCGGTCCCTGGGCACCGAGGAGGGAGGGGGTTCGGGCCTCGCTGACCGCGGTGGGGGAGGAGAGCGCGGTCAGGACGGAACGCAGTGCGGGCGCGGGGGCCGGGGGGACATGCAGGGGCATGGTGGGTCGCCTCTCATTCGAAGGCACGGTGGCACGAGGGCGGGGCGGACGACGCTGTCAGCTCACGAAGGGCCGGAAGGCAGGGGCCGAGGGTCTGAGCGCGAGAGGTGGGGGTGAGGACTGCCGCACGTCACCTCGAGGCTGGATCACTCGACCGTGGGCGCCAACCTTCTGCCCTGTCCACGGAGTTTATACGACGCGTGTTCGGGCTGTGTTTCCACTAGCTGTTTTCGACCCGTTGAACAAGGGTGCTTCTGGTCGATGAAACGGGGGAATCATCCCGATTCCGAACCGGGTGCGCAGCGATGACCTCGATAAACGGTCGTTAAGCGGTAGGCCTATTGTCGTCGGCGTTTTTCACGAGCCCGTCGCGTCGTTACGTGCCATGCCGGCCATGCCGCGTGAATGTGCCAGTGGTCACATTCGACCAGCGTAGCGGTCGACAGACCGGTTCGGGGCGTTATCGATCGCATCCACGGGGCATCCTCCCCTGTGGACCGGGACCCCGGCGGCCGATCATCGGACCGCCCAGCCGAGGAGGGACGCTTCGATGGGGGAGAAGGTGGTGGCAGGCGGGTTCGACCTGTCCGATCGCCAGCGCTACCGCGACAAGCTCCGCAGGTGCCTGACAGGCTTGGAGCGACTCCTGGCGGAGAAGCGGTTCGACCGCCCCAAGAACCTCGTGGGGCTGGAGATCGAATTGAATCTCACGAGCGCCGACGGCATGCCCAAAATGTTGAACGGACAAGTCCTCGAACGGATCGCGAGCCGGGACTTCCAGACAGAGCTCGCCATGTTCAACCTGGAAGTCAACATAGCTCCACATCGTTTGGACGGGCGGGTATTCGACCGGCTCGCTGAGGAACTGCGCACCTCACTCGCGTACGCCGACCGGAAAGCCGCCGAGGTGGACGCCGAGATCGTGATGATCGGTATTCTGCCGACGCTGGACCGTGACGACCTCGTCTCCTCGAATCTCTCCGAAGTCGACCGCTACACCCTGCTCAACGACCAGATCGTGGCCGCCCGGGGGGAGGACTTCAGCCTCGACATCGACGGGGTGGAACGCCTCAGCTGCACCTCCAAGTCCATCGCGCCCGAGGCCGCCTGCACCTCGGTGCAGCTGCACCTCCAGGTCACTCCGGCCCGCTTCGCCGACGTGTGGAACGCGGCCCAGGCGGTCGCCGCCGCCCAGATCGCCGTCGGCGCCAACTCGCCCTTCCTGTTCGGCCGCGAGCTGTGGCGCGAGTCCAGGCCACCGCTGTTCCAGCAGTCCACCGACACCCGGCCGCCCGAGCTGCAGGCACAGGGCGTGCGGCCGCGCACCTGGTTCGGAGAGCGCTGGGTCACCTCGGCGTTCGACCTCTTCGAGGAGAATCTGCGCTACTACCCGGCTCTCCTGCCCATCTGCGACGACGAGGACCCGCTCGACGTGCTGGACAAGGACGGCACCCCCACGCTCGCCGAACTCGTCCTGCACAACGGCACGGTCTACCGCTGGAACCGTCCGGTCTACGGCGTCGCCGACGGCGTCCCCCACCTGCGGGTGGAGAACCGGGTCCTGCCCGCCGGGCCCACCGTCGTCGACGTCGTCGCCAACGCGGCGTTCTACTACGGCCTGGTCCGCGCCCTCGCGGAGGACGGCCGCCCAGTGTGGACCCGGCTGCCCTTCGAGGCCGCCGCCGCCAACTTCGACGCCGCCTGCAGGCACGGCATCGAAGCCCGCCTCACCTGGCCCCGGCGCGGGCGCTACGGCGGTACGGCCGAAGTGGACGCGGTCAGCCTCGTACGCGACGAGCTGCTGCCGCTGGCCGAGGCGGGACTGGACGCGTGGGGCATCGAGCCCGCGGACCGGGACCTGTACCTGGGCGTGATCGAGGAGCGTTGCCGACGCCGGCAGAACGGCGCGAGCTGGCAGGCCGCGACCTTCCACCGGGCCCTGGACGGCGGCCTGACCCGGGAGGCGGCGCTGGCCGCCACCACCCGGCGCTACCGCGAGCTGATGCTGAAGGGCGATCCGGTCCACACCTGGCCCGTTGGCCTCCCGGACCCGGTACCTGCGACCTGACACCGGGGCGGGACCGCCGAGGACCGCCCGTCGGGCCTTCGGACGCTGCCCTCATACTGATCGGACGGATCGGTGATGTGGAGGCAGCTGTGCAGGCGGAGGCGGGCCCGCGGGCCGATGAGTATCCTCAGCGGCGGCTCACGCGGACGATGCTCCGCGACGAGACGCTGCTCGTGCTCGCGGTGTCGCTCGGCGCGAGCGGAGTGTCCGCGCTGATCAGTTTCATCGGTTCGGTCACCCGCCCGGGCGGCCTGAAGGACCAGGCGGCCACCCTCAACGCCTCGGCCGCACCGGGCCGTCCCTGGCTCGACCTGGCCTGGCAGCTCTTCGGGATCACCACCGCGCTCGTTCCCGTCGCGCTCGTCGCCCACTTCCTGCTGCGCGAAGGCGCGGGACTGCGCGTCCTCGGGTTCGACCGCACCCGGCCCTGGTCCGACCTCGCCCGCGGGGCGGTGGTCGCGGCGGTCATCGGCAGCAGCGGCATCGCCTTCTACCTGGCCGCGCGCGGGCTCGGCTTCAACCTCACCGTGGTGCCCGAGGCGCTGCCCGAGGTGTGGTGGAAGTTCCCCGTGCTGATCCTCTCGGCACTGCAGAACTCGATCCTCGAGGAGGTCATCGTCCTCGCGTACCTGCTGCGCCGGCTCGAGCAGTTGGGCTGGACACCGGGCGCCGCGATGGCGGCGAGTTCGGTGCTGCGCGGTTCGTACCACCTCTACCAGGGCATCGGCGGTTTCGTCGGCAACATGGTCATGGGCGTGGTGTTCGTGTACCTCTACCGCCGCTGGGGCCGGGTGGGGCCCCTGGTGGTCGCGCACACGCTGCTCGACATCGGTGCGTTCGTGGGGTACGCGCTGCTCGCGGGCAAGGTGGGCTGGCTGCCCACGGCCTGAACGACCCGGAGACCGGGAAGGGGCGTACCGGCCGTGCCGTTACGCCCCTTCGCCGTTCCGGCGCCCGGTCAGGCCAGGAGCTCGCCCTCGATGACCGTCACCGCCCGCCCGCCCAGCAAGGTGCGCTCGCCGCACAGCTCCGTACGGACGCGGCCGGAGCGGGGCGAGGCCTGGAGGCCGGTGAGGCCGGGGCGCCCGAGACGCTCGGACCAGTAGGGGGCCAGCGCGGTGTGGGCGCTTCCGGTGACGGGGTCCTCGTCGATGCCGACGTTCGGGAAGAAGCAGCGGGAGACGAAGTCGTAGTCCCCGGACGGGTCCGCTGCGCGGGCGGTGGCGATGACGCCGCGCTCGGAGTGGGCGCCGAGGGCCTTCAGGTCGGGCCGCAGGGCGTGGACGGTCCGCTCGTCGGCGACCTCGACCAGCAGGTCTCCGACGTTCGGGCCGGTGTCGAAGGCCGTGAGCGGTTCGGTGCCCAGTGCGTCGGCGACTCCCTCGGGGATGTCGAGCCGGGTGAGCGGCGCCGTGGGGAAGTCGAGGGTCACGGAGCCGTCCTCGGACGGCGTCGCGACGAGGACACCGCTGAGGGTGGCGAACCGGACGGGCCCCTCGTGGGTGCCGGTGGTGTGCAGGACGTGCGCGGTGGCCAGGGTCGCGTGGCCGCACATCGCGACCTCGGTGGCGGGGGTGAACCAGCGCAGCGCCCAGTCGGCCGTGCCGCCCGCGGGCAGCGGGTGCGCGAAGGCGGTTTCGGCGTGGTTGACCTCCAGGGCGACGTTCTGGAGCCAGGTGTCGTCCGGGAACGCCTCCGTGTCCAGAAGCAGGACCCCGGCGGGATTGCCGGAGAAGGGCCGGTCGGTGAAGGCGTCGACGATTCGAATGCGCATGCCCTGACGGTACGGGCCGAGCAAAGTCGCGGGCCAAGGCCAATTCAGGCGCGTTGGACCGGCCGTACGGGTCCCTCTGCCCGGCTGTCCTGTCTCAGCGAAGTTAGTCGTCCGCATCTCGCTGACCTGCGTGGACTGGATTGAGTGAGACGCGTGGACTCGGTTCGTTGAGACAGACCGCAAGTCTCGTGCCCGCCGCATCGCGTGTTTCGAAGTTACGACTCGCTCGTTCCTGAGCCAGTCCAGACGGCGAGGTCGCCTCCAGGCAGTGATGCAAAGCGCCACCCCCTTGGGCCCGTGACCTGCCACGCTTCGAAGGACGGATCGGACGAGCAGGTCAGATGGTGGCCTGTGTCGAAAACGAGACGCAGGGTGCCGGACTTGAACGCGACCGCCGACAGGACATTCGCTCCAAAGAGTGCGAGTGCCCCCGCGACGTCCTGCGATTCCGGATTCAGGAGCACGGACGGGTTGGCGCGGGCTGTCCCGTGCGAGAGGTCGACGGGTGCTTCCAATGCGACTTCCCAGTCCGAGTCGAGGGCCAGCACGAGCCGAAAGTCCACGGTGATCTTGGTGACGCTCATCGCACGAAGGTTCAGGACCCATCGGTCCTCGTGTTCGACGGGACTCTCTTCGGTGCTCACCACTGCACCTTGGCTGATCTGACAGTCGAGGGCCATGGGATTTCCAGCGCCAGGGCGGCATGGCTGGAACTATGGTCGGGCTGTGGACGACGAGCAGATCACCATCAAGCTCACTCCGGATGAGGCCCTGGTCCTGTCGGACTGGCTGGAGCGGGTGCAGATGACGGACCTCAGCCGTCTTGTGGACGATGCAGCGGTGTGGGCTCCGATCCACCGGCTCGCGGGAACACTGGACAAGGCGCTTCCCGGAATCTTTGCAGCGGACTACTCGGAGCGCCTGGAAGCGGCGCGTCGCCGTCTTCGCCCCTCGGCGGATGATGACGGTGAGTCGGAGGACTCCGCGTGACCTTGTGGGGCGGTGGCAAGGCGGCTGAGGAAGGAGTCCGGGGTCTCGTCGTGAAAGAGCAGGATGGTGCGGGGAAGAGGCGGCATCAGGCATCGAGCTTGTGTGAAGGGCCGGGGTCTGGGAGCACTCTGAGGCGTTCCCGGTGGGCTGCGACGCGGCAGGCTGCTGAGCACCAGAGCCGTGGGCGCCCGAGTTCGGACCGGCGGTCGGTCTTGCCTTTCAGTACTCGATCGCAGCGCCCGCAGTGTCCGTTGGCCCAACGTGTCTCGTAGGTAGCCTGTCTGCAATGTTCGGAGCACCAACGGAACGGACGGTTGCGTTCCACGATGGTTTCGCACTGGATGCATGGCGCTGTGTAGCGAGCGTGCCGTAGGACACCGCCGTGGGAGAGCGGGATTCGTCTCCGGAAGGCGATGATGCGGCACTTCCCGGAACACCACTGTGCTGGCCGTCCCTTGTTGGTTCTGGCCGGAAGGGGTTGGCGGCAGATGCCACATTGCATGTCGACCAGAGCCCGCTGAAGGTCAGTGAGCGCGCGGCCGGTCACGGCGGCCAGTCTTTCAAGGAGAGGAGGACCCGAGGAGCCGGCAGCGCAGAGGTGGGAGCGCAGTTCGGCGGGCGGGATATGGTTCGCTGCCGCAAGGCGCCGGATGTAGGCGTCGAAGGTGCCGCCGTCGGCGGGGCGAACGTAGATCGGTAGACGAGGGGGTGTGATCTCGATCATCGCTGCCTGGCAGGCTTCGGTGTGGGGCGCGTGGACTCTGCCGCATAGTCCAGAGGGATGACGTCGAGCCCCTCTTTGGTGACACGCTCGGTGCCGTTGAGGATCGCGTCGATCGCGGCGCCCCGGATGACGTGGGACAGCGCGCCGATCATCCCGTCGGTGCGGTTGTAGAGGTAGCGGTCGAGTTTGAGCAGACTGCGCGACGGATGGTCGTGCAGGATCAGGGTTTCTTCCATGGTCGCGATCAGGCCCTTCCACTCCTCGCCATAGGGGAAGGGGCCGGTTGGAACGAGAGTGAAGCGGCCCGCGATCTGGGCGCCTCGAGTGCCGACCAATAGTTCGCTGGACTCCAGGTCGATTCCCGCATAGACGAAGGTGGCGGGGATGCGCTCGGAGAAATACTTCAAGGTGTCGGAAACCTCGGCTCCGGCCTGGGTCCTCTGCGAGATGTTGTGGATCTCGTCGACCAGGACGAGCCCGGTGCGCGTGTCGGTGCAGACACCCACCACCGCCTCGATGATGTCGGTCATGTTCGAGCGGCCACGGACCGGAAGGCCCAAGAAGCGGGCGAACTCTGCTGCAACCATGCGGGCGGTCCCAGCTGGCGGAACGGTGATGTAGAGCACGGGAATACGGTCGGCAATCGTCGGGTGACGGGCCCGGTCGAGAAGCTCGTGAGCACGGCCGAGCTGCGCGATGGCACTGGTCTTGCCCGTGCCGGGCAGTCCCGAGACCATCAGTCCTCGGCGGGCACTGATCGCATGCCTGTTCAACAGGACCAGGCGACGGCCACAGATCCGCGTCTTCTCAACGAACGATGTGGAGACCGTGAGCATCCGAGCGTGATGGTGGAGGCGGTCCTCGTCGTAGAGATCCCGCTCGGTGAGTGACAACCGCTGCAGTTCGCCCGGGGACAGCCGGTTCGGGGGTGGGGGTGGGCCGTCGACGAACCTCCGCCAGCCAACCAGAGTGGTCAGCTGCCGGTCGGCCTCGGCGTCGGCCTGCCGCACCGTTGTCGGGCCGGCCGCTGGGCAGGAGGGGGTCACGTGTGCCTCCAAGGGTTGGCGAGCGGGTCGAACAGGCCCAGCGGGATGACATCGGCAAGCTCGATGTCAGGCGCGTCATTGCAATGCGGCTCGATGACGGGTGGATCTGGGACCGAGCGGTTGGTCGACGTGGCCCGAGTACGAGCGGCGACGCGGCGGTCACGCCGCGAACGCTTGGCCGGACGGTCCTGTTCTGCAGCAGGACCGTCGTGGGCCCGCCGCAGCAGAGCCGCGGCCGCATCCGCGATCTGTTCCTCGGTGCCACCGGGAACCTGGGCGCGAGCGTGGTCCCAGGCCAACTCACCGAAGGGGACGCCGACGCGGTGGAGATGCTTCCAGAACACGGTGATCCACCGATCGGCGCGGGCGTCGCGTACCCAGATCCGGGACACGTCGTAGGGGTCATAGTGGACCTCCCACAGGCCCTTCTTCGCCGTCACCCCCGAGCGCTGGCGGCGCAGCGGGTTCAACTCCGCGCTGTCGTAGGTGCGGTGCCTGATGCGGATGCCGTAGGCGTTGATCGCCTGCCAGCGTTCGGGCAGCAGCTCGACGTAGTCCTCGCCGCCGAGCGGCACTGGGACGTATCCGCAGAATTCAAGCAGCGTGGCGTACTTCTCGTTCGGTGAGAACGCCCGCGCCGGTGCGTCAGGGTCGCGCAGAGAGTCGTGGGGCCTGGTCTGCCAAACGGCGATGATCCACTCGTCGAGGAGGTTCTGGAGTTCGGGCAGCGACCACAGCGGCCCGTCTTCCAGGCCACGGCCGCGGCGGTCCGTCGTCGAGCCGGTGTATCCCACGACGAACTGGGCGAACAGCGTGGCCACGGAGCCCAGGGTCTTCTCGATCGTGCCCTTGTCGGTCGGCGTCGCCTTGTGCGCCGGCTGAAGGTTGATGCCCAGGTATCGGCAGGACGCCCTGAAAGCATGCGAGATGAACACGCTGCCGTGGTCGCAGACGATCGTCTCCGGCACGATCACCGGGCGGGCGGCCGCGTGTTCCAGTCGCTCGTCGATGCTCAGCAGTCGCCGGTGCGGCAATGCTGACCGGGACATCCGTAGGGCTTCCGCCCAGCCTGGACGCATCGCCTCCGGGGTAACACTGCGAGCCAGCAACGCGGAGGCGTCCGCGGCCTTCGTGGAGGGCCGCAGCACCGCTGCGGTGATCGACCTGGTGGCGATGTCGACCATGGCCGTCAGCTCGACCTTCTCGGCGACGCCGTCATCCAGCCGCACCAGCACGTCCATCGGCGTGGAGTCGATTTGCATCAGTTCGCCGGGCGCACTGGCCGGCACTTCGCCAAATGGCCCGGAGGGCCGCGCTCCGACAGAGCGGCGGGTGCGGGCCGACCCAGTGGCGTGGGTGCCGGCGGCGAGCCTGTCGAACAGCCGGTAGAGCGTGGCCCGAGACGGCAGCTCAACCTCGGCGGTCTCCTCCCGATCGGACAGGAGCTGCTTGGTCCGCCAGATGATGAAGCCGATAGTCCTCGACGACGCGTCGGCGGTCTCGGCGATCGCCTGTCGCATGGCTTCCACCACAGCCGGGTCGACCTGGCCGAAGGCCTGCATCTGCTTGGCCGACCGGCCATCCGCAAGCCCGACCAGCCCATCTTGTTGGTAGCGCTGGCGCCGCTGCTTGATGCCGCTGGCCGATACCTGATGCCCGGCCGCCGTCAGCTCGGCAGCCTTGGCCCGTTCGCGCTGGGCCAGCGAACAGCGTTTCGGATCGAACTCCGGCCGCGGCTTGGTCCCTTCCGGAGCATCGGGCGGCAGGCCGTGCAAGACCTCCAGGATGTGCCTCTCCCACCAGCGGGCCTGTTCAGCGGCAGCCTCGGGGAACTCCCCGATCCGGGAGGTCGGTGGCACCCGCCTCTTCCCGGTCACCGACCGACTCCGCTGGCCAAGTGCACGATCGTGCGCGGCCCCAGCAACTCGGCCGTCATGTCCTCGGCGGTCAGTTCTTGGAGCCAGAGGAGGTGGAACAGCACGGGCAGCATCGACAACCGATCCCCGGCCGCATCTGCCCCCACCATGAGTGGTCTTGGGGTTGCAAAGACCTCCCGGAGCCGGGCCGCGGCCGGGTCGTGCAGACACCGTGGGTGCCGGTAGCGCGACAGCCACCGGACATTCGCGAGCAGCACCGCGTCCGGTGTCCCCAGCCGCTCGAATCTCCACCCAGCCTGGGCGCAGAGCAGGCGCGTCACCTCGAACGCTTCGGCGTCCTGCGGCTCGATCCGCTCGTCCGCGCGGATATCGACGACCACCGCCGAGCCGTCCGCGCGGCGGATGAAGTAGTCCGGGGCGTGCCGACGCTCCCGTTCGCCGTCATGCCAGTGCAGCCAGAACGGCTGCGAGCCAATTCCCACCACGCTCGGGTCGAAATCCATCAGCAGCAGCCGGTCCCGCTCCAGCCACGATTCGAAGCCGACGTGCCGCCCGGTCGTCGCCGCCCAGTACCAGCCCGGGAAGTGACGCTCACCGCGCGACCAGCGAAATGTGCGCACGGGAGGGACATCCTCGAACCGGCCCGTCACGCAGTCCCGTAGCGGACGGCGACGACGCCCGTGCATCGCGTCCACGTACGACAAATCGACACACGGCCCCGCGTGATCCACCCCAGCCGGTACAGCCATCCAGCACCCCCAGCGCGCTCAACCGCGCGACTAGGTTCGCTGAGACAGAAGCCCGAACGACTCGGTTCGTTGAGAAAACGACTCGATTGAGTGAGACGGGACAACAACGGACGGTCGAGGGGTTGTCCAGCGAAACTCACCGATATATCGTTGAGATATCGCGACAGGTCAACGATGGAATGGAGAGTGGTTGCGATGCGTACCCATGGTTGCGAGCACGGCCAGGGCGGTCCGCGGGACGTCCGGAGCGACTTCGAGCGGCTGCGGGCCGCGTTCGGGCCCTTCGGTCCCTCGGGGCCCGGTGGCCCCGGCTTCGGCCCGGGTTTCGGGCACGGCCCCTGGGGCGGTGGCCGAGGGCGTGGCGGGCCGCGGGGAAGGGCACGGCGCGGTGACGTGCGGGCCTCGATCCTCGCCCTGCTGAAGGATCGCCCGATGCACGGCTACGAGATGATCCAGGAGATCGCCGAGCGCAGTGGCGGGGCGTGGAAGCCCAGCCCCGGCTCGGTGTACCCCAACCTGCAGCTGCTGGAGGACGAGGGGCTGATCGCCAGCGAGTCCGAGGGCGGCAAGAAGCTGTTCGCGCTCACCGACACCGGTCGCACGGCGGCCGAGGAGGGCCCGGAGGCACCTTGGGAAGAGGCCTCGCGCGGGGTCGACTGGGAGGCGCTGAGCGAGATCCGGCAGGCCGGGTTCGGTCTGATGGAGGCCTTCGGGCAGGTCTGGAAGACCGGCAGCAAGGAGCAGCGGGAGAAGGCGCTCACCGTCATCAACGAAGCCCGCAAGAAGCTGTACCTGATCCTCGCCGACGACGACTGAGGACGAGGGCGCGGCCCTGAGGAAAACTGAGGGAACCTGAGGAGAACAGCCTGACTCTCCTTCTCAAGGAGGAGAGTCAGGCCCGGCGTGTCCACTTCCCGTGGGACAGGAAGATGCTCCCTGCCGGGGATGCCCCGGACCTGCGGGGCTGATGGGGTGGAGGATGTGCAATCCCGTATTCCCCGGCAGTCGGCCCACGAGGCCCAGGAGCAGGGCGTTCGCCACGCGGACCACGGCGCCGGACCCGGTGCGGAGCTGGCGGCGGTGGTCGCCGGTGCCCGCCGCAGGGCGCTCAGGGACGCGGACCGGCAGATCGACACCGCCCATCTGCTGCACTCGCTGCTGGAGTCCGATGCCGAGGTGCGCGCGGTCTTCGGCGAGGGCCCGCAGACCGCCCGGCTGCTCGGCTATCTGGTCCAGCGCAGCATCGGCTACGGCCTGCGCTGGCAGAGCGCCGTCGAGGACTCCGATGCGGTCCCGGTGGTGACGGAGGCCGCCGGTTTCTCGCCGCTCGCCGCGGCCGGTATGGCGTACGCCCGCGAACGTGCGGCACGCCGCGAGGGGACGCCATGTGGCGTGGACCTGCTCGCGGCGATCATCGTGGACCCGCAGGCCCGTGCCGTCGAGGTGCTCGAGCGCGCCGGGATCGACTCCCGAGCCCTGCTCGCCCGGCTCGAGACGTGGACCGGCGACCCGGCTCACTGAAAACGGAGGGAGCCACCGTCCAGCAAGTGAGACAGGAGCCATGGGGATGACGCTCCTGTCGACGCCTGACATCATGTGCCGGTGTCTACCTCTGTCAGCACCCGGAACACCCTGGGCACCCGTGGGAAAGGCGTGGGGCTCGGCCTCGCGTTGTTGTCCGCGGTGGCCTTCGGCGGATCCGGTGTCGCCGCCAAACCGCTGATCGAGGCGGGACTGGACCCGCTGCACGTCGTCTGGCTGCGGGTGACGGGCGCGGCCCTGGTCCTGCTGCCGCTGGCGGTGCGCCACCGGGGGCTGCTGCGCAGCCATCCGGCGCTGCTCGCGGGGTTCGGACTGTTCGCCGTCGCCGGCGTCCAGGCCTGCTACTTCGCGGCCATCTCCCGTATCCCCGTCGGCGTCGCACTGCTCGTCGAGTATCTCGCGCCCGCGCTCGTCCTCGGCTGGGTGCGGTTCGTCCAGCGGCGGCCGGTGACCCGGGCGGCGGCGGTCGGTGTGGTCCTGGCGGTGGGCGGACTGGCCTGCGTCGTGGAGGTGTGGTCGGGCCTCGGCTTCGACGTCCTCGGATTGGCGCTCGCGCTCGGCGCCGCCTGCTGTCAGGTCGGGTACTTCGTCCTGTCCGACCAGGGCAGCGACCACGGCGACCGGGCGCCGGACCCGCTCGGGGTGATCGCCTACGGCCTGCTCGTCGGCGCCGCCGTACTCACCCTCGTCGCCCGTCCGTGGTCCATGGACTGGTCGGTGCTCGGCGGCAACGCGAGCATGGACGGCACCTCGGTCGCGGCCTTCGTGCTGCTGGCCTGGATCGTCCTCGTCGCCACGGTCGTCGCGTACGGCACCGGAGTGCTCTCGGTGCGGCGGCTCTCGCCGCAGGTCGCGGGGGTCGTGGCCTGCCTCGAAGCGGTCATCGCCACCGTGCTGGCCTGGGTTCTCCTCGGCGAACACCTGTCGGCGCCGCAGCTCGTGGGCGGTGCGGTGGTGCTGGCGGGCGCGTTCATCGCCCAGTCCTCCGCGCCGGCCAGGAACTCCGAGGGACCGGTGGCGAGCGGAGGGCCCGAAAGGGAGTTGTCCACGCCCGGAACTGCCGCCTAAGGTGCTGATCATGCATGCGCGCGCACTCGTTCTTCCGCCTCCCGCCGCCTGAGGCGGGTCCACAGCTCCCTTCGCCCGGCGCGCCGCCGGGCCTTGCGGTGCTGCCCGCAGACGCAGTCCGCGGACCCCGTCGACCCGGCTCGACCCGGACCTGATCTGGGGCTTCCTTCCTTCCTTTCGCGCAGTGCGTGCACCGCCTTGAGTGGTGCGTACCCGCGCGTATCTGTGTGCACCTGCGGAGAGAACACGTGTCGAACGCCGTATCCGGCCTGCCCGTCGGGCGAGGCCTGCTCTATCTGATCGTCGCCGGTGTCGCCTGGGGCACCGCCGGCGCTGCCGCGTCGCTGGTCTACCGGGTCAGTGACATGGGCCCGGTCGCCCTCTCCTTCTGGCGCTGTGCGGCCGGACTCGTACTGCTGCTCGGGGCCCGGGCGCTGCTTCCGCGCACCCGGACCGTGCCCGGGCCCCTGGGCCGCAGGGTGTGGCGGGCCGTGGCCACCGGGGTCGCGCTCGGCGTGTTCCAGACGGCCTACTTCGCCGCCGTCGCCGCCACCGGACTCGCCGTGGCCACCGTCGTCACCCTCGGCGCGGGACCCGTTCTGATAGCGCTCGGCGCACGGCTGCTCCTGGGGGAGCGGCTCGGCCGGGGCGGGAGCGCCGCCGTCGCCGGGGCGCTCGCCGGGCTCGTCGTCCTCATCCTCGGCGGCGGGGAGGCGGTCGTGGACCTGTGGGGCGTGCTGCTCGCGCTCCTGGCCGCGGCGGGCTACTCCGCGATGACGCTGCTCACCCGCTGGTGGGGGCGGGACGGCGGGTTGGACGCCTCCGGCGCGACGGTCGGGGCGTTCGCCGTCACGAGTGTGCTGCTGCTGCCGTTCGCCGCGGTCGAAGGGCTGGTCCCGCACACGGGCGGCCCCGGTCTGCTGCTGTGCCTCGTGGCATACAGCGCAGCGGTCCCGACCGCTCTCGCCTACGGCCTGTACTTCGCGGGCGCGGCCGTCGTACGGTCGGCCACCGTGTCCGTGATCATGCTGCTGGAGCCGGTGAGCGCGGCGGTGCTCGCCGTCGCCCTGCTCGGGGAGCGGTTCACCCCGGCCACGCTGGTCGGCACCCTGCTGATGCTGGGCGCGGTCGCGGGGCTCGCGGTGGGCGAGGCACGGCTCGCCCGGGCCCGCAGGACGGAGGACGACGCGGTACCGGCGTGACGGCGGGGCCCTGGGTCCCCATGCGGCGCGGGGTCACAGGGCCGCCAGATACTCCGGCAGCTCCGTGCCGGGGGCCAGACCGGGGTCGGCGAGCGGGGTGCCGTAGCCGCGACTCAGGGGGACGATGCCCGCCCAGTGGGGGAGAGCGAGGTCCTCCGGCTCGTCGTTGACGCCGCCGGTGCGGAGCTTGGCGGAGACCTCGGTCAGGTCGAGACGGATCACCGCGGTGGCGGCCAGCTCCTTCTTGTCGGCCGGGCGGGAGTCGGCGGCACGGCCGGGGACGACCTGATCGACCAGGGCGTCCAGCGACCGCCGCTTCTCCTCGGGGTCGGTCACGTCGTGCGCGAGGCCGTGCACCACCACGGAGCGGTAGTTGAGCGAGTGGTGGAAGGCGGAGCGGGCCAGCACCAGCCCGTCCACATGGGTGACGGTCAGACAGACCGGGAGGCCGGACCCGGCCCCGCCCGCCGCGCGCAGCGGGCGGGAGCCCGTCGAACCGTGCACGTAGAGCCGCTCGCCGACCCGGGCGTACAGCGTGGGCAGCACCACCGGCGCGCCGTCGCGGACGAAACCGAGGTGGCAGACGTACCCCTCGTCGAGTATCGCGTGCACCAGCTCCTTGTCGTACGCGGCGCGGTGGGGGGAGCGGGTGGGGACGGTGCGCTCGGTGGGTGGGTAGCTGGTGGTGGGCTGCTGCGGCGGCCGGGGCCCCTGCATGGCGTTCTCCATTGCACTAGTGCATAATAGACTTTGTGCTAGGAGAGTATCGGATCAGTGGGCGGCGCGCAGCGGAGATTTCGGCGAACATTGAGCGCGCGGTGGGTGAAGGGGACCTCAGGCCGGGTGAACTCCTGCCTCCGATGCGGGAGTTGGCGGAACGGCTCGGGGTGAATCCCAATACCGTCGCGTCCGCGTACCGGACCCTGCGCGAGCGCGGGGTGATCGAGACCGCGGGCCGGCGGGGGAGCCGGGTGCGGCCCAAACCGGCCACGACGGCGCGCGACTTCATCCGGGTGGAGGTGCCGCCGGGCGTACGGGACGTGTCCGACGGCAACCCGGATCCCGCGCTGCTGCCCCCGCTGGCCGAGGCCTTCGCCGCCGCGGCCGGGCAGGGGGACCGGGAGCCCGTGCTCTACGGGCACGCTCCCGTGGAGCCCGGACTGACGCGGCACGCACGCGCCTGGCTGGACGCCGATGGCGTTCCCGACGGCCCCGTCGCGGTTGCCTCCGGTGCCCTGGACGCCGTGGAGCGGGTGCTCGCGGCCCACCTCAAGCAGGGGGACGCGGTCGCCGTGGAGGACCCGGGATGGGGAAGCGTGCTGGACCTCGTCCCGGCGCTCGGGCTGCGGACCGTCCCGGTCGGTGTCGACGACGAGGGGCCGCTCCCTGATGACGTACGGCGTGCGCTGACGGGCGGGGCGCGTGCGCTGATCGTGACGGACCGGGCGCAGAACCCTACCGGGGCCGCACTGAGCGCAACGCGCGCGCGTGCCCTGCGGGCGGTGCTCGCGGACCACCCGGAGACGCTGCTGATCGAGGACGACCACGGGCACCACATCGTCGACCTGCCCCTGCACCCCCTCGCCGGCCCCACCCGTAGCTGGGCCTTCGTGCGTTCGGCGGCCAAGGCGTACGGCCCCGACCTACGGCTCGCCGTGCTCACCGGGGACGCGGTCACCCTCGACCGGGTGCGCGGGCGGCAGCGGCTCGGGCCGGGCTGGGTCAGCCGCACCGTCCAGCGCGCGGTGCTCCGGTTGTGGACCGGCGGCGCGGTGGACCCGGGCGCGGTGGCGGCGGAGTACGGGCGGCGCCGGGACGCCCTGATCGAGGCGTTGGCCCGGCAGGGGGTCACGGCGCACGGGCGCAGCGGTATGAACGTGTGGGTGCCGGTGCCGGACGAGACCGACGCCGTCGCACGGCTGCTGCACGCGGGCTGGGCGGTGGCCCCCGGCGCCCGCTTCCGGATGAGCGCACCGCCGGGCATCCGCATCACCGTGTCGACGCTCACGGGGGACGAGATCGGCCCCCTGAGCAAGGCGGTCACCGCGGCGATCGGACCGGACACACCGGAGTCCAGGACGTACGTATAGGACCTTTCGTACAGGACCTCGCGTACGGACGGCCCCTCAGGTCAGCCCACCTGGCGAGCGCCCAGTTTGCGGAAGTCCCAGGACACGATCTTCTCCGGGGTCAGTCGCATCCAGGCGTGCCGACCGTCGTGCGGCATCTCGTCCAGGCCGAAGTTCTTGCGCGCGAACAGGGTCTCGGGAACGTCGAGTTCGGCGCGGAGTTCGCCGGTGCGCGGTATCTCGCCCACGAACTCCATCCGCCCGGACAGCTCCGCACCGCGCAGTTCGTCGTACTCCTCGCCGGTGTCCACCACGATCGCCACCCGCGGGTCCCGGCGCAGCTCGGCCCAGCGCTTGGAGCGCACCACGGAGTACAGCCACAGTGAGACGCCGTCCCAGGCGAACCAGAGCGTGCTCACATGCGGCGCGCCGTCGGCCGACACCGTGGCGACCCGACAGGTGCGCTGAACGGTGAGGAAGTCGTCCAGCTCGCCCGGCGTCATCATGATCTTCCGGCCCCGGCGCTGCGTGGCGGTCATGCGGTCCCTCTTTTCTCACATGGACCAGGCTCACGCGAGCCTGATCGAGTCCCCGCTGACGGTGATCTCCACGGACGGCAGCGGCGCGGTCGCCGGGCCGCCCTGCACACTGCCGTCGGTGATCGAGAAGTTACTGTTGTGGCAAGGGCAGTTGATGACTCCGTCGGCGACGCTCTTCACCGCACACCCCTGGTGGGTGCAGGTCGCCGAGAACGCCTTGAACTCGCCCGCCGTCGGCTGGGTCACCACCACCTTGCTGTCGGCGAAGACCTTCCCGCCGCCCTCGGGGATGTCGGCGACCGCGGCGAGCTCGGCCCCGGCCGCGTTGCCGCCGCCCGAACCTCCGCTGCTCGTCTCGTTGTTGTCCTGAGGGCCGCTGGACGCGCCGGAGCCCGCGGACGAGTCGGAGGCGTCGTCGGAGCCTCCGCAGGCGGTCAGCGCGACGGCGAGGCCCGCCGCTCCGGCCGCCGCCACGACGGTACGACGGGCAGGCCCCGATGCGAGCTGATGCGATGCGCTGGTCATGCGGGTGTGTCCCTTCCGGGGAGGTTGCGTGATCTGGCAAGAGGTACGGTCGGCGGGCCCACGTCGTTCAGGCCGTGCAGAGAGCTTGACCCGCGCCCGGTCGGAGGGGCGTAAGGCACAACTGTCGTTTCGCTGTCGGCGTGACGGGACGTACTGCCGTACTGCCGCACGGAGACGAGCACCGCCCGCGCCGACTGTCACGCTCGGTTACTATGCTCACTCCATGCCGGAGACCACAAGCGAGGGGCGCGCCACCATCGACGGGATGCTCGGAAGGCAGCGGGACCGGCACGCCGGTCGAAACGCCCCGGCCCCACCTGGTCAGGTGGGGAAAACACTGACCGAGGTCACCGCCACGCGCTACATCACGCCCCTGCGCGAGGGCGGCTCGCTGCCGGGACTGGTCGAGGGCGACGACCTCCGCACCTACGTCCTCAAGTTGTCTACCTGATGAAGCTGACCTGCGGTGATGTGCCCAATACCGTATCTGAGCTGGGCAGATGAGTCTTTCAGTGTCTTTCAGGATTGTGCTGCGTTACGCAGTCGATTCTCCCCACGTGCTCCCCAGCGCCGCCCATCCTCCCCAGAATCCCCCCAAGGATATTCCGTGTCGCAGGTGGGCGACCTGGGATGTCTGCTCGTCCGGCTCGCTGCGGCGGGCACGGTGAGTGACGTTTTCTCAGCGAAATGATCCACGCGAAGGGGTGCGAGCCATCCCGTGCGTGAGCGGGCCGGACGGGCTGTACCTGGCTGCGGACAGACGTAAAGCCCCTGGTAGGACAGGTCTCACCACAAGATCATGTCCGTAACCACCAGAGGCTTCACGTTGGTCACCCATGACGCCACGCTCGACGTCCCGCGCCACGTCGTGGACCACCTCTCGCGTCTGCTGGCCGCGCGCCGCCGCTGAATCGGCACCCCGCGCGGCAGCCGCGCGCTCGGTCCGTTCCGCCAGGCCGTACTGGTCCTGCACTGGTTCCGCGAGCACGACTGCGTCCACTGCCTGGCCCGCGACGCCGGCGTCTCCCAGGCCACCGGCTACCGCTACCTGCACGAAGGTATCGACGTCCTCGCCGCTCGGGCCTCCAACCTGCACGAGGTCCTGGCCCACTGCCGACGCGGGCATGACCCACGTGATCCTCGACGGCACGCTCACCGAAACGGACCGCATCGCCGGCGTCCGGGACAACGGCAACGACTGGTGGTTCAGCCAGAGACACAAGGCATTCGGCGGCAACGTGCAGTCTCTGGCGGCCCCGACGGCACCCCGCTGCGGGCCTTTGACGTCGACCCTGGCTCCGCCCCCGACATCACCGCCGCCCGCCTCCACGCGCTCCCCACGCTGTACAAGGCGGCGGCCGACGGCCTGCCCACCCTGGCCGACAAGGGCCGCATCGGCGCTGGCATCGGCATCCTCCTCCCGGCCCGCCGCCCGAAGGGCCGGTCCGAACAGGCCCTGCACACCGACACACGCACCACGAACAACCTGATCAGAGGCATCCGAGCTCTCGGCGAACGCGCCGCAGCCGAGCTCAAGCAGCGCCGGCGCACCCCGCAACACGTCACCCTCAGCCCCAGCCGGATCGGAGACATTGCCCGCGCTGCCCTCGCCCTCAACGGACACTGGAAGTGATTACCGCTGAGAAGACGTCACTGGCCGGCCCGTTCCTCCCAGGGCTCGGCGGACGAGCCGGCTAACGCGCCACGCGGTAGCGGAGGTAGACGACTCTCGAGCCGAAGGTGCGGGTCTCGACGAGTTCGAGATCCGCCCGGCGCTCGCACTGGGGAAAGAACGGAATGCCACCGCCCACCAGCACCGGGTAGACCATGGCCCGGTACTCGTCGATCAGACCCGATGCGGCCGCCTCGGCGGCGAGGGTCGCGCCGCCGATCGCGATCTCGTCCTCCCCCGGCTCGGCTCGCCACCGCTCGATCTCCTCCGCCAGACCGCCGGAGGCCAGGCGGGCATGGCCCCGCACCGCCGACAGCGTGGTGGAGAACACCACCTTGGGCAGCGGCTTCCAGAGTGAGGCCCACTCGAGCATGGAGTCGTCGAGCGCTGGATCCTGGTCGGCGGTCTCCCAGTACAGCATCGTCTCGTACAGCCGTCGTCCCAACAGGTGGACGCCGACCTGTCGAATCTCGTCGATCCAGAAGCGAAAGACCTCCTCGTCGGGCGCCGTCCAGTCGAAGCCGCCGTCCGGCCCGACGATGTAGCCGTCAAGCGAGACGCTCATCGAAGAGGTCACGCTGCGCATCAGGAGTCCTCCTCGGTACCGGGTTCGACAAGATGACCGCCGGACGCCGCAGGACTCATCGCGGCTCGCGGGATCCTCTGGGCCGAGTCACCCCACGAGATCATGTCGTTGAGAAAACCTCACTCGGTCAAGCCCTGCTGATGCAGTAATACCTTGGCTGGTCAGGGAGCTGGATGAGGTCATCCCGTATGCTGCGGCGTCGTCCCTCGTCATGCGTCCTCGGTACGGCCTACGGCACCATCGACAGGGATCGTCCCCGCAGGGGGCGACTTCTGCGCGGTCGGCTCACCCGCCTGGCGATCCGTCCCGGTCTGCGGGGGCGGGTCCTTTTGAGACCGGGAGGTGGCCGTGCAGGAGGAGGGTGACGAGCTGGTCCACCACCGCCTCGCCCGGCGGTATGCGGTTCACCGCGGCCAGGTACACGACCGTCCCGGAGTAGATGTCGACCATCAGTGACGTATCGGTGTCCGGCGGCAACCGGCCTTCGAGGCGGGCCCGCTCCAGCAGGTTCGCGACCGACGCGCGGCGGGGTTCGATGAGCTCGGCGAAGGCTTCCGTGCCGGTGGGATCCTCGATCACGTCGGCGAGAAGCGCCGGGAGGATCAGGCAAGTGGGCATGGCGGAGACGAGCTCGATGGTGAGACGGACGGCGGTGCGCAGGTCGGCTTCGAGGTCGCCGGTCTCGTGGATGGGAGGCAGGGGGACCTCCCCGCTGAGGGCCTCGATCACGAGTGCGGCCTTGTTCGGCCACCACCGGTAGATGGTGGCCTTGCTGACTCCGGCCCGCCGGGCGACGCCTTCGAAGGCCAGCCGCTGGTATCCGACCTCGCCGAGGAGGTCTTTCGTGGCTCGGAGCACGGCTTCGTGGGACTCCCGGCGGCGCCGCCGGGAGTCGGGCGTGATGCGGTCGGGCCGGGCGTACTCAGGAGCCAGAGCGCTCTGACGGCCGTCCTGAGGCCTGGGAGTGTCCACCGCATGCCTCCCTCGTGAGCCACTGGCACCCCGTTGACTTTGCCCGGGAAATGGCTCTATTTTTATCGAAACGGGGCGTTTCGTACCGTATGCCCCGCCTTGTAGTCAATGGTAAGATCCGCAAGCCTGCCTGGAAACTGCTGCGACGATGTTTCAGTACGTCCGGCGGGTGGGTCACCGCGTGTCAGACCCGCGCGCAGGATCTGGCGCGTACGGGCGTTCTCCCCGAGTGCCCGAGATCCCTGTTTCGACCCCCGGAAGGGGGACATCATCATGCGCGCAACCACGAGCAGGATGCGGCGAATAGCCGCTGCGGTCTGCGCGGCACCCATCCTTGCCATCGCGGCCGGAGCCGGCGCTGCCAGCGCGGCCGCTTCCCCCTCGTCGTCCCATGTCGCTTCGGCTCCCTTCCACGACAGCAAGGCCCGGGGGGATCGCTGCTTCTTCGGTGACGGCTGGGGCTGGGGTTGGGGAGACCACTGCCACTCCGGCTGGGGCTGGGGCTTCGATCACGGCTTCGATCACGGCTTTGGTGGTGACCATGGCTTCGATCACGGCTTTGGTGGTGACCACGGCTTCGATCACGGCTTCGGTGGTGACCACGGCGATGGCGGGCGTGCCTACTGACGCTCCAGCGCAGTGAGCTCGCGACCAACCTGCGGCAGTTTTGTGAGTGCTGCATCCGGATGCCCGGACATCTCGGGCATCCGGACCCGTCTGGAGTGGTGGGCCTCCCATCCGACCGGTAGTCGGGGCGGTGTGTAGCGGTGAGGATCGTGTGCGTCGGTGCGGGGCCTGCAGGGCTGTACTTCGCGATCTCGGCCAAGTTGCGCGATGCCGGGCACGAGATCACCGTGTACGACCGTGACCCGCCCGCGGCCACCTACGGCTGGGGCGTCGTGTACTGGGACGACCTGTTGGACGTCCTCTATCGCAACGATCCGGAAAGCGCCCGGGAGGTCACCGCCAGGTCCGTGCTGTGGCAGGACCAGGAGGTGCGTGTGCACGGCTCGGGCGGCGAGCAGACGGCGTACTTCGGGGGGTACGGATACAGCATGAGCCGATCTGCGTTGCTCGACGTCCTGGCCCGGCGTGCTGTGCAGCTCGGCGTCGACGTCCGGTACGGCCACCGCGTTGCAGATCTCTCGACGCTTCCCGAAGCGGACCTTCTCGTTGCTGCCGACGGTGCGAACAGCGGGATCCGGGGGCAGAGCCCAGCGTTCGGAACTCGCATCGAGGTCGGTCTCAATCCCTACATCTGGCTCGGCACGGACCAGGCGTTCCGCAGCTTCGTGTTCAGCTTCGAGCGGACGTCCGCCGGATGGATCTGGTTTCACGCCTACCCCTCAGTCGAGGGAATCAGCACCTGCATCGTCGAATGCTCACCGCAGACCTGGCACGGTCTGGGGCTCGACGTGCTCGGCCGTGACCAGGGAGTGGGACTGCTGGAGGAGATCTTCAAGCGCGCACTCGACGGCCACCGCCTGATCAGCCGATCACGGGGTGCACCGGCGCATTGGCAGCGCTTCGCGCACGTGACCAACAAGACCTGGTACCACGGCACGACGGTGCTCGTCGGCGACGCTGCCCACACCACCCACTTCACGCTGGGGTCGGGCACCAGACTGGCGATCATCGACGCGATCGTCCTTGCACACAGCCTGCAGAAATACCTTGACGTGGGGGACGCGCTGCGGGAGTACGACCGCCATCGCCGCGCGGAACTCCATCCGGTGCAGGCGGCCTCGCGTACGAGCATGGCGTGGTTCGAGCACCTGGACCAGTACGTCGACCGCGGGGCTGTGGCGTTCGCGCATGCCATGTCGGTACGCCACGGTGGCCAGAACCCCTGGCACCATCAACTCCATCTCGCCACTCAGATCGCTGCGGTACGCACGGTACGGCGCGCCTTTGCCACCGGCCGACGCTGGTACCTCGCCCGCCGGCGAGGCGGCGGAAAAGACGACCAGTCACGTCAAACTGGCCGACTACCGTTCCCGTCCGGAGCCGATCAGCAGGGAAACCGTGACGGGTAGACAGTGGGGCATGGGCCTTCGGCGGCCTTCCACGACCTCTTTGCCGGGAACCTCTGGCTACCGCCGGCTCACACGCAGTGCGGACCTTTTGAGTCCGCTCGGTCCCAGAGCAAGCAGACCGCCGGCCAAACCCGCTCCGCAAGTTGGTTGGCGGTCCGTGAGTCCGGCGTCAGCGGGGCGCTGTCACGTTGTTGGGTGTGAGTGCCTGACGGTGTGTCGGGTGTGGTGGGGCCAGCTTCCGCTCCGTGCTCAGGCCGCGGCAGACAGGCCGGCGACGCCGGTGACCTGCTCCCAGATSGCGAAGCGGACGGTCATCTCGGCGCGGTGGTCGGAGGCGGTCATCCGGTGGCGGTGAGGACGGAAGTGGGGCGAGATACCGCTGAACGCGGGCMGGAACCGCTGGGCCCCGCCGACGGAACGGAAGCCCTTCAYGGYGCGTTCGCGCTGCCTCGTCGGCTGGTGGCTGTTCTCGGCCCGGTTGTTCAGGCCCTGGTGACAGCGGTGCTCGACCGAGGGCATCACCTCGCGGTGCGCCGTGCCGTAGGAGCGCAGCYTGTCGGTGACCACCACCCGCGGCACCGTGCGGGTCTTCTTGAGCAGTGTGCGGAAGAACCGCCGGGCCGCAGCAGCGTCCCGACGAACCCGCCCGCGGCGATGCCTGCCGCGTTCATGCGTTCGTCTCCGTGCGGGCCGCGCCGATGGCGCAGGCGGCGCTGATGAGCGCGAGATGGCTCAATGCCTGGGGCAGGTTGCCGAGGAACGCGCCGGTGGCTGGGTCGATCTCTTCGCTGTAAAGGCCGACGTCATTGGCGAGGCCGACCAGGTCGTCCATCATCCGGGTGGCATCCTCGACCCGTCCGGTGCGGGCCAGGGCTTCCGCCAGCCAGAACGAGCAGGCGACAAACGCCCCCTCCGTGCCGCTGACACCGTCGTGACCGGCATACCTCATGACGTACGGGCCATGTCGTAGCCTGCGATCGATGGCGTCCACCGTGGCGCGCAGCCGCGGATCGCCTGCGTCGCCGTAGCCGTAGAGCAGGCCGAGCAACACGGCAGCATCCACGTCCGTGCTTTCGGCGGACCGCATGTAGCAGCCGTGCGGCCGCGAAAAGCAGCGGCTGTCGATGAACTCGCGGACCGCTCGCCGGCCGGCGCGCCAGCGAGCGGCGTGCCGATCCGGGATCAGCCGCCGCTCGGCCAGATCCACCGCCCTGTCGAGCGCCACCCAGCACATCATCTTGGACTGCGTGAAATGGACAGGCTGACTGCGCACCTCCCAGATCCCGGAGTCCGGTTGCTGCCAGGTCGCGCACACCAAGTCGGCCAGCTCCGCCACACGACGCGCGACGTCGGCGTCCAGATGCCCGGCGGTCCGCGCATACAGCCAGGCCGTCTGCAGCAGCTCGCCGTAGGTGTCCAGCTGGATCTGCCCGACCGCGGCGTTGCCGATCCGGACCGGCCGCGAGCCGAGACAGCCCTCCCACGGCAGAGTTCTCTCCGGGGTGCGGTGGCCGCCGTCCAGGCGGTAGAGCACGTGCAGGTCGGGATGGGTGAGCTGGGATGCGTGCATCAGCCACCAGAAGTAGGCGTGGGCCTCAGCGGGGCAGCCGAGCTGCAGGAAGGCGGCCAGGGCGAAGGCGGAATCGCGCGCCCACGAGAAGCGGTAGTCCCAGTTGCGCTCGCCCTCGATCTCCTCCGGCAACGAGGTCGTCACCGCGGCCGCGACCGCACCCGAGGGCGCGTAGACCAGCAGTTTTAGCGCCAGTAGGCTGCGCATCACCGCCTGATGCCACCGCCCCGTGTACAGGCGGTCATGTGCCCAGCTCCGCCAGGCCGCACACGTGTTGTCCAGGCGCGCCTCGCACTCGGAGCGGGAGGGCAGGACGAGCGGCTCCTGATCGGCGAACGGCATCACGATCATCGCCCGCCGGCCCTGGGCGAGCTCGAAGTGGCCGCTGATGACGTCACGGTCGCACTGAGGATTGCCCGCGTCCCAGACGCAGATTCCAAGTGCGTCCCTTCCAGCTGTCGCCACCGGGACGCTGGCGCGCCGGGTGAACCGGGTGCGCCGCGTGCCGTAGCCAAAGCGGGGCTGCACGCTCCACCTCATGGGCACGGTCTCGGACAGCCCGTCCACGCGGCGTAGCAGCTCTCTCATCGGCGTGAGTACCGCGTCGTCGTGCAAGCTGAGGGCGTCGGTGACCCGCACCGTGCCGCGACCGGTGACGAAGGTCGTCTCCAGCACGTTGGTGCTGGGCAGGTAGCGACGTTCCGTCCGGTAGGGCCCGGAGGGTTCGAGGGTGAACCGGCCACCTCGGGCGGCGTCCAGCGCGGCGAACACGGCGGGTGAATCCAGATCGGGCAATCCCAGCCAGTCCACCGACCCGTCGCGGGCGACCAGGGCGGCGGTGCGGCCGTCGCCGATCACCGCGTAGTCCCGCAGCGGCGCGTAGCCGCCGGCCCGCGGCACCGCGGCGGGCGACGAACGCCGGCCGGTGTGGGGCGAACCCTTGACGGTTGCCATGACACCACCCTCCCACCAGGCCCGATACGCCACGACCGGTCCGTCGGCCGTCAGCAGGTCACGGACGCAAGGGAGGCGGGTGCCTCCCGGGCGCTCACCCGCCTCGCCGCAATGTGTCCGCTGCGGAATTCAGCTCGGCTGCCGCTTGCCGTGGTAGCGCTGGGCGAGCCGCGCGAGGGCGACCGCGCCGGGCAGAAGCCCGAAGTCGCGCAGCGCGATGTCGTAGTAATCGGGGATCGACAGCAGGTTGACGATGATGCCGACCAGTCGGCCGGCCACCAGCCAGCCGCCGAACCGCGGGGCGACGGCCACGGCGACGCCTACTACGCACTCGGTCTGCCGTTCGGCAGCGGCTCCTTCCGCGCCCGTCGAATGCGGCCCGGCCCTTGGTCTCGTCCCCGAGCCAGCGTCCTCGTCACCAACCGGATCGGTCCCGCCCGCCCTGACACCGTGGAAGCCCAGCTCGCCTGTGCCGAAGGTCGTACGGTCGGCCGCCGAGGATCGACGCCCGACCACCCACCGAAGCTGACAGAGGCGCCCGGGTCCTCGGTTGCCGAGGGCCTCGACCGGGTGGACCATGGCACAGGTACGGCTTCTCACGCTTCGAGCAATGAGGATGGGGTTTTCACCGAGGCTTGCACGTGCGACCTGTGGAGGGCCCATGTACACGACTCGATCCCGTGCCCGTTTTGCCGCCGTCTGCGCCGCCACCCTGTGCATCATGGGCGCCGCGTCGTCCCCGGCCCTCGCTTCGTCGTCATCCTCGCCGTCGGCGGTCTCCACCCTGGACAGGCAGTTCCTGACCGCAGCCCACCAGGGAAACCTGTGGGAGATCACGACCAGTCAGCAAGCTCAGAGCGCCGCGACCACCGCCTGCGTCAAGCGGGTCGGCGCCGACTTCATCCGCGACCACCGCGCCCTTGATGCCGGTGTCGTCAAGACCGCGACACAACTCGGCGTGGCACTGCCGTACGGGCAAACGGGCGCGCAGCTGCGGCAGACCGCCGCCCTCAAGGCCCTCGCCGGGACGTCCGCGTACGATGCCGCGTGGCTCCAGGCCCAGTACCCCGCCCACGTGCAGACCCTCGCGCTCATCGACAAGCAGATCGCCTCGGGCACCAACCCGCTCGTGAAGTCCCTGGCCAAGAGCGCGCGCCCGGTGGTCGCACGCCACACCCAGATGGTCAACCACGGCGTGTGCCACGCGTAGGCGCCCGCCGGCTCACGGACGTGAGCTCGCCCGCATCGAGCACATCCACGCGCGTGGTCGGTGATCTCGTGCCAAACGCCTTACCCACCCGCCTCGCACCGGGCGAGAAGCCGCACCGCAAGCGGATGGCCACCCTGGCCTTCGTCGGCATCGCCGCAGTCTTGATCGGCTCTCGGAAGCTTGGCGGGTGAGACGCCACCGCGCGGTCAGGCACCGTCGACCAGGCGTGTCCCACACGAGCCGCAGACAGTCTCGCTATCCGACACCAGCCGACGACACCTCGGGCAGTGGAACGCCGGCGGTCTTGCAGGAGGCACGGTCGGCGGAGGGCTGGTCGGCTACGCCCGGCGCCGCCGCACCAGCCGCAGTTCGCCCCAAAGTTGGTCATCTCCTCGGGTAAGAACAAGGGTGCACACCCCTCGGTCGCCCCTGTGTATCGCATCCTCGCCGAGGACGATGCGGCCAGCGGCCCCGGGTGTCCAGAGTTCCAACCCGCTGGTAGGGCAGCCGGAATGCGCCTGAAAGAGGCGACAGCGTAGGCCGGCACAAAGCCGACCGGCCCGACGTGGAAGGGGCGGCCGGTCAGCGCGCGCACTCTGTGTCGGCAGCCCGGGTCAAGTCCCGCTCAGGGGACCCGATACGGAAGGCCGCGGCCGTGGTGGCCAGCACCGCCAGGCCCAGCAGCCATCCGGCCACCACGTCGCTGACCCAGTGCACTCCCAAGGCGATGCGGGCGAAGCCCACCCCGATCACCGTCACCGCCGCCACACCCCACGCCACCGCTCGCCAGGCCCCGCGCAGCGCGGGCCGCAGCAGGACGAGCAGCACCCCGCATCCGACCATCCCGGTCAGCGCTGCCCCGAGGGGAAGGCATAGCCGGCGGCGTGGTCCACCGGGTCCGGCAGCTGCGGGCGCGGCCGGGCCACCGCCAGTTTCAGCAGCGTCGAGGTCAGCGCCACCGCCGTCATCGCGACCGCCGCCCACGCGGCCGCCGGACAGCACGGCGCCGCAGCAGCACGACGACCACGGCGGCGACCACCAGCCGCAGCATCATCGGAACCCAGGCCACATCGGTCAGAAACCGCAGCACCCGCACGTACAGGGGATGGTCCAGTGCGAACGCGTGCAGCACGCCGTCGCCGCGCTGACGTCGGCGTGCTGGACTCACCCGATGAACCCCATACAGGCCCCGACCGCCGGTCAGGACGCGCGGCGGGCACTGCGCCGCGCCTTCAGCAGCTCGATCGCGACCGGAAGGACGGAGACCACGACGATGCCGACGAGGATCGCCTCGATGTTGTTCTTGACGAAGGCGACCTGCCCGAGGAAGTAGCCGAGGACGGTGACGCCCGAGCCCCAGGCGATGCCGCCGATGATGTTGTAGACCACGAAGGTGCGGTAGTGCATGCGGCTCACGCCGGCCACGATCGGCGTGAAGGTGCGCACGATGGGCACGAAGCGGGCGAGCACGATCGAGCGCGGCCCGTACTTCTCGAAGAAGTCGTGGGCCTTGGCCACGTTCTCCTGCTTGAAGAACTTCGAGTCGGGGCGGCGGAACAGCGCGGGGCCGGCCTTGCGGCCGAACAGGTATCCCACCTGGTCGCCGGCGATGGCCGCCGCCACGACCAGCGTGCAGACCAGCCACAGCGGCTGTGTGAGGTACTGCCGGTCCGCCACGAGCAGGCCGGTGGTGAACAGCAGCGAGTCGCCGGGCAGGAAGAAGCCGATCAGCAGGCCCGACTCGGCGAAGACGATCGCCAGGATGCCCAGCAGGCCGAAGGCCGAGATCAGGTAGTCGGGGTCGAGCCAGGCGGGGCCGAGCGCGAGAGTGGTCATGGGGCGAGGGCTCCTGGGGCGGATGGGTGCTGCGCGGGTCGGTGGGAACGGGGTGGGCGGCTACTCGACGGCGCCGGCGGCGGGGGCCGGCACGCCGGCGGTGACCAGGACCGCGATCACCACACCGCGGACGATGCGGTAGACCACGAAGGGGGCGAAGCTGTTGTTCGAGATGTACTTCAAAAACCAGGCGATGGCGGCGTAGCCGACCACGAAGGCGATGCCGGTGGCCGGCAGGGTCGGGTCCCAGGCCGGGGCCGGGCCTTCGCCGATCTTGAACAGTTCCAGGGTGCCGGAGGCCACGACCGCGGGGATGGCCGGCAGGAACGAGTACCGGGCCGCGGCCTCCCGGGAGTAGCCCAGCAGCAGCCCCGCAC
>NZ_QFRK01000106.1 GCF_003143855.1 Streptomyces sp. NWU339 | reverse complement strand
ACGTCCACGTCGTCTACGACCGCAMGGTGCTCGCCCGGCCCTTCTTCGCGGCCCTCGGCAGCCCCGTGCAGYGGGTCTTCGACCGCACCGAGGCGTCCGGCCTGCGGCAGGGGCAGTACCTGGCCGTGTCGCAGTCGGTCGCGCAGAACGAGATCGACGAGCCGGTGGCCGCGCTGCGCGCACGCTATCTGCCCGAACTGGAACGGCTGCTGCCGCGCACCCGCGGAGCCGGCGTACGGGACTTCTTCGTCACCCGGGAGCGCACCGCCACGTTCGTTCCCGCCCCCGGCGTCGGACGGCTCAGGCCCGGCGCCCGCACCAAGGCCCCCGGCCTGTATCTGGCCGGAGCGTGGACCGCCACCGGGTGGCCCGCGACCATGGAGGGTGCGGTCCGCAGCGGCGTCGACGCGGCGGACGCCGCGCTGGGCGCCCTGGGCCGGCCCCGCCCCCGCCACCTCTTCGCAGAGGAGGAGGCGGCCGACCGCGGCGTTCCGGGCGCCGTCGTGCGAGGTGGGCTCCGGTGACCGCCGACGCACCCGCCGCGGCAGGCCCGCGCACCCTCGGTACCGCAACAAGAGGAGAGACTGTGCCCACTGTGCCCCCGGCCTCGACGGCCGCTGGAAGGACCGCGGCGGACGCGCCCGCGCTCCTGGAGCGCGGCCGGACACTGGCCATGCCGGTACTGCGGGCGGCCATCGACCGCCTGGCGCCTCCCATGGACACCGTCGCCGCCTACCACTTCGGCTGGCTCGACGCCGACGGCCGGCCCGCCGACGGCGACGGCGGCAAGGCCGTACGCCCCGCGCTCGCCGTGCTGTCCGCCGAAGTCACCGGTGCCGCCCCCGAGGTCGGCATCCCCGGCGCGGTCGCCGTTGAACTCGTGCACAACTTCTCCCTGCTGCACGACGACCTGATGGACGGCGACGAACAGCGCAGGCACCGCGACACCGTCTGGAAGGTGCACGGCCCCGCCCAGGCCATCCTGGTCGGCGACGCCCTGTTCGCCCTCGCCTACGACGTGCTGCTGGAACTCGGCACCGCCGAGGCCGCCCGGGCCGCCCGCCGGCTGACCACCGCCAGCCGCTCCCTCATCGACGGCCAGGCGCAGGACATCTCCTACGAGCACCGCGAACGGGTCGGCGTCGAGGAGTGCCTGGAGATGGAGGGCAACAAGACCGGCGCCCTGCTGGCCTGCGCCAGCTCCGTCGGAGCCGTCCTCGGCGGTGCCGACCAGCACACCGCCGACACCCTGGAGACCTACGGCTACCACCTCGGCCTGGCCTTCCAGGCCGTCGACGACCTGCTCGGCATCTGGGGCGACCCGGCTGCCACCGGCAAGCAGACCTGGAGCGACCTGCGGCAGCGCAAGAAGTCCCTCCCGGTCGTGGCGGCGCTCGCCGCGGGCGGCTCCGCCTCCGAACAGCTCGCCCACATCCTCGCCGCCGACGCCGAGAGCAGCGACTTCGCGAACTTCTCCGAGGAGGAGTTCGCGGCCCGCGCGGCCCTCATCGAGCAGGCCGGCGGACGGGAGTGGACCGCCGAGGAAGCACGTCGTCAGCACACCACCGCCATCGAAGCCCTCGACGCCGTCGACATGCCCGACCGAGTACGGGACCAGTTCACGGCGCTCGCGGACTTCGTCGTCGTACGAAAGAGATGATCACCATCGGTCGAATAGCCCTCGCGTAGTCGCCGGCCGGTGTGACGAGGAGTACGGCACCGGCCGACGGCGGACCCACAGCAGACGCACACATTGCAGGACTGCACGAAGGGGAAGCCATGACAGCGACGACCGACGGAAGCACCGGGGCGGCCCTGCCGTCCCGAGTGACCGCGGCCAGCGAAAACGACACCGACATCCCCGTGGCGGCCGGGGCACCCGACATCGCCGCCGGCGCCATGCGGCGCGCCACCGAGTTCCTGCTGTCCCGCCAGGACGACCAGGGCTGGTGGAAGGGAGACCTCGAGACCAACGTCACGATGGACGCCGAGGACCTGCTGCTGCGTCAGTTCCTCGGGGTTCTCGACGAAAAGACCACCCATGCCGCCGCCCTGTTCATCCGGGGCGAGCAGCGCGAGGACGGCACCTGGGCCACCTTCCACGAAGGCCCCGGCGAACTCTCCACCACCATCGAGGCGTACGTCGCCCTCCGGCTGGCCGGTGACTCGCCGGACGCCCCGCACATGGCGCGGGCCTCCGCCTGGGTCCGCGCGCACGGCGGGGTCGCCGCCTCCCGGGTCTTCACCCGGATCTGGCTGGCCCTGTTCGGCTGGTGGAAGTGGGAGGACCTGCCGGAACTCCCGCCCGAGCTGATCTGGTTCCCGTCCTGGGTGCCGCTCAACATCTACGACTTCGGCTGCTGGGCACGGCAGACCATCGTCCCGCTGACGATCGTCTCCGCCAAGCGGCCGGTACGGCCCGCCCCGTTCCCGCTGGACGAACTGCACACCGACCCGGTCCGTCCCAACCCTCCGGTACCGCTCGCTCCGGCGACCAGTTGGGACGGCGCCTTCCAGCGGCTGGACAAGGGCCTGCGCGCGTTGCGCAGGGCCGTCCCGCGTGGGCTGCGCAGGGCGGCGATGCACACCGCGGCCCGCTGGATCATCGAGCGGCAGGAGAACGACGGCTGCTGGGGTGGCATCCAGCCGCCCGCCGTGTACTCGGTCATCGCCCTGCACCTGCTCGGCTACGACCTGAACCACCCGGTGATGCGCGCGGGACTCCAGTCCCTGGACCGGTTCGCCGTGTGGCGCGAGGACGGCGCCCGGATGATCGAGGCCTGCCAGTCCCCGGTGTGGGACACCTGTCTCGCCACCATCGCCCTGGCCGACGCCGGTCTGCCCGCCGACCACCCGCAACTGGTCAGGGCCGCCGACTGGATGCTCGGCGAACAGGTCGTCAGACCCGGTGACTGGTCCGTCCGCAGGCCCGGACTGCCGCCCGGTGGCTGGGCGTTCGAGTTCCACAACGACAACTACCCCGACATCGACGACACCGCCGAGGTGGTCCTCGCACTCCGCCGGGTCAAGCACCACGACCCGGAGCGGGTCGACAACGCCATCGGCCGCGGAGTGCGCTGGAACCTCGGCATGCAGTCCCGCAACGGTGCCTGGGGCGCGTTCGACGTCGACAACACCAGCCCGTTCCCCAACCGGCTGCCGTTCTGCGACTTCGGCGAGGTCATCGACCCGCCGTCGGCCGATGTCACCGCCCACGTCGTGGAGATGCTCGCCGTCGAGGGACTCGCCCACGACCCGCGCACCCGGCGCGGCATCCGGTGGCTGCTCGCCGAACAGGAGCCGGACGGCTCGTGGTTCGGCCGCTGGGGCGTCAACTACCTCTACGGCACCGGGTCCGTGGTGCCCGCGCTGGTCGCCGCCGGGCTCCCCGGCTCGCACCCGGCGATCCGGCGGGCCGTCGCCTGGCTGGAGTCGGTCCAGAACGACGACGGCGGCTGGGGCGAGGACCTGCGCTCCTACCGGCACGCCCGTGAGTGGAGTGGCCGGGGCGCCTCGACCGCGTCGCAGACGGGGTGGGCGCTGATGGCCCTGCTGGCGGCCGGCGAGAGGGAGTCCGGGGCCGTCGAGCGCGGCATCGCGTGGCTGGCCGCCACCCAGCGGGAGGACGGCTCCTGGGACGAGCCCCACTTCACCGGCACCGGTTTCCCCTGGGACTTCTCCATCAACTACCACCTCTACCGGCAGGTCTTCCCGCTCACCGCGCTCGGCCGGTACGTGAACGGGGAACCGTTCGCCGGGAAGCCCGCCGCGGCACAGCCGGGTGCGGGCACGGCGAGCGCGGGCGCACCGGATGCTTCGGGTGTCGGCGTGTCGGACGCCGGCGCCTCGGGTCCCGGACCGGAGCAGCGGCTCGCCGAGGCGAAGGGCAGCTGATGAGCGCCCGGCCGGCCCCGGCCCCGCTGCTGATCGCCTGCGCGCTCGGCATCGAGCAGCTCGCCCTGCACAGGCGGGTGCGGGCAGGGGCCGCCGGGCCGGTCACCGTCCTGCGGACGGGCATGGGGCCGGAGGCGGCCGAGCGCTCGGTCACCCGGATGCTCGCCGAACGGGTGCTGCGCGACGCGGCCGTGCTGGCCACCGGCTTCTGCGCGGGGCTGGCCCCCGGGATGCACCCCGGCGACCTGGTGGTCGCCGAGGAGACCCGGGACCCGCGCGGCAGCGTCCCCTGCGACGGCACCGAACTGCTGGTGAAGGAACTGGGCCGGGTCGCCCCGGGGCGCACCGTCCACACCGGTCCGCTCACCGGTTCCGAGCACGTCGTCCGCGGGCACGAACGGTCCGAGCTGCTCGCCACCGGCGCGATCGCCGTGGACATGGAGTCCGCGGCCACGCTCCTGAGCGCCGTCCGGTTGGGTGCGCGCCCTGTTGCGGCCGTCCGGGTGGTCGTGGACGCTCCTGAACATGAACTGGTCCGGATCGGCACGGTGCGCGGTGGAATATCGGCTTTCCGCGTTCTTCGTTCCGTTCTTCCCGCGTATCTCGAATGGCACCGTTCCTTGCTGCTCCCCAGGAGGTGAGCCAGATGGCCATGCCACTGCGGCAGTCCATCAAGGTCGCTACGTACTTGGCTGAACAGAAGCTCCGCAGGCGCGAGAAGTTTCCGCTCATCGTCGAGCTGGAACCGCTCTTCGCCTGCAATCTCGCGTGCGAGGGCTGCGGGAAGATCCAGCACCCGGCCGGGGTGCTCAAGCAGCGCATGCCGGTCGCCCAGGCCGTGGGCGCGGTGCTGGAGTCCGGTGCGCCGATGGTGTCGATCGCCGGCGGTGAACCGCTGATGCACCCTCAGATCGACGAGATCACACGTCAGTTGGTGGCCAGGAGGAAGTATGTGTTCCTGTGCACCAACGCCATGCTGCTGCGCAAGAAGATGGACAAGTTCACGCCGTCGCCCTACTTCGCGTTCGCCGTGCACATCGACGGGCTGCGCGAGCGGCACGACGAGTCCGTCGCGAAGGAGGGCGTGTTCGACGAGGCCGTGGCCGCCATCAAGGAGGCCAAGCGGCGCGGCTTCCGGGTCACCACCAACTCGACCTTCTTCAACACCGACACCCCGCAGACCGTCGTCGAGGTGCTCAACTACCTCAACGACGACCTCAAGGTCGACGAGATGATGATCTCGCCCGCCTACGCCTACGAGAAGGCCCCCGACCAGGAGCACTTCCTGGGTGTGGAGCAGACCCGGGAGCTGTTCAGGAAGGCCTTCGCCGGCGGCAACCGGCGCCGCTGGCGGCTGAACCACTCCCCGCTGTTCCTGGACTTCCTCGAGGGCAGGATCGACTTCCCGTGCACCGCGTGGGCGATCCCGAACTACTCGCTCTTCGGCTGGCAGCGCCCCTGCTATCTGATGAGCGACGGCTATGTGCCGACGTACCGGGAGCTGATCGAGGAGACCGACTGGGACAAGTACGGCCGCGGCAAGGACCCGCGCTGCGCCAACTGCATGGCGCACTGCGGATACGAGCCCACCGCCGTCCTCGCCACCATGGGGTCGCTCAAGGAGTCCCTGCGCGCCATGCGCGACACGGTCTCGGGGCCCTCGGGAAACCCGGGAAGCAGGGAGTGAGGCCGTGACCGCCGTATCGCTCGGGATGCCCGAGGCGCCCGCGTCGTTGCTCGCCGAGCGGCGTGCGTCGCGGCGGATCCAGGTGGGGTCGGTGGCGGTGGGCGGGGACGCGCCGGTGTCGGTGCAGTCGATGACCACCACGCGCACCTCCGACATCGGCGCGACGCTGCAGCAGATCGCCGAGCTGACCGCGTCGGGCTGCCAGATCGTGCGGGTGGCCTGCCCCACCCAGGACGACGCGGACGCGCTGGCGGTCATCGCCCGCAAGTCGCAGATCCCGGTGATCGCGGACATCCACTTCCAGCCCAAGTACGTGTTCGCGGCCATCGAGGCCGGCTGCGCCGCCGTCCGCGTGAACCCCGGCAACATCAAGCAGTTCGACGACAAGGTCAAGGAGATCGCGCAGGCGGCCAACGACCACGGCACGCCGATCCGGATCGGGGTCAACGCCGGGTCGCTGGACCGGCGG
>NZ_QFRK01000052.1 GCF_003143855.1 Streptomyces sp. NWU339 | reverse complement strand
GTGTACGGCTGCACCCCGGCTCAGGGTTCACTGCGAGGTACTTGCTCGATGGCGTCCAGGTCTCCGGCCCGGTGGGTGGCCTCGGATGCCGCCCGCAGCGCGCTCTCGGCAGCGTCGATCACCGTGTCGCGCTGGCGGTGGCGGCGCTCGTACTCGACTACCTGCCGGACCACACCGTCCGAGACGTTCGGCAGGTGCATCTTGATGCGTTCCGGGTCCATCGCGTCGTAGCCGGCCCACGGCTCGGCCTCACGGAGCCGCTCGATGGTATTCAGCACCCCGGGACGGCCCGTGTGTGCGCGTTCGTAGCCCTCGATGACCGTCAGCTCCGTCTGGGACAGGCCGCGCAGGCGCTGCTGGATCTCCGGGATCCCGAGCCGGCTGAAACCGGAAATCGGCAGGTCCTGCTCGCGGGTGACGGCGCCCTGGACGCCCTCGGCCATGCGGGTGGCGTCGGGCATCTCCCGCCAGGCGCCCTCAGCCGTGCCTCTCGCCCGCCTGGTGTTGCTTCGGAACGCTGCCCGCAGCCGGTTCAGGGCCGCGCGTACGGTGCGCATGACCGCGTCCAGCAGGCCGCCTTCGGCGGCTTCGGCCTCGGCGGGAGGGCGGCCGTCGGTGGCCGCCGCCACGGCCCTGGCCTGCTCGGCGAGGTTCTCCTCCAGGCTCTCCAGCAGTTCCTCTTCCTGGCGGCGCAGCATGCGGAGCAGATCGGCGGTCTCTGGGTCGTGGAGCTGTTCGGCGATGTTCTCCCCTGCCCGGCACGCCGCCAGAGCCCCGGCTGCCGCCACGTACTCGGCTTCGGTGTTCTTCAGCAGGCGGCGCTCACGGGCGAGCCTCTCGCCGTCCGCCATCTCCGTCATGGCCGCCACAGCGACCTCCATGGGCAGCATGGTCGCCCGCACGGCGCCGCGGGCCGCGGACCGCACGAACTGCCCGGCAGTGGACAACGCTCCCCGGTCAGGCCGCATCTCGCGTACGCGGTCCTCGATACGCTCAAGGCGGTCCTCAGCCTGGGCGACCTGGCGTTCAAGTCTTTGGCGGCGGGCGCCGGGCGGCGTGGAGTTCGCACCGGTGCGAAACCGGGCGACGACCGCGGCGTGAGCCTCACGAGCGTCCTCCAACGCCGGTACCAGCACATCCGTCATCGCTGCCATGAGCTGCTCCTCGTGGGACGGTCGCGGCATCCGCGCCGCGTACGAAGGGCCGCCCGCCGTCCATCGCCTCGGCCGGGCAAACCGGAACCCATGCTGCGCAACATCGCCGAAGATCGCCCGACGAGCCGCTTGCCGGAGCAAGCGGGCAATCCGCCGCTTTCTTGGCGATCTGCCGGACTTTCAGGCCCACCGCGAGCCGGGGGGTAAGCGCATCAATGCGGCCGTTATTCCCGCCGACGGCCCGGGCGGGAACGCAGCCGGGCCGCCGGGTGAGGTGATCGGGGCCGTGCCGACGTCCCGGCAGCTCACATGCCTTGCGGCCGACCGGCCAAACAGGTTGTCCTTGAAGGTGGCGTCGGCGGCTGCGACCGTGATGGTCCGAACGAGTGAGGACGGCGGCGGCACCATGGTGATGGCGTCTCCTTCACTTCTGCGGGGGCTGGTCGAGAGGTGCGAGACGCTCCAGCGGCGCCTGGCGTCCGACGCCAGAGCCCAAGACCGCACGCCGGCTTGAGGACGCGACGTACACACTGTGTGTGCTCACCGACACCCACCAACTGGACACGGCGCTGTACGCAGCCCGCAGACAGCCGGCCGATGCCATGGCCCGGCAGCAGCCTCCCCGCCACTGAGCAGCCGGGGCATCCACACGTCGGCGTCGGTGAAGCCCATTGCCACCGTCGATCCCAAGTAGCTCAGCCCCGCGGCCACGACGACAGGACGCGGAGCCTGCCCGATCTTGGTGGCTAATGTGAAGTGCGTCTCCGTGCCTGCGAGTCGACCGTCGCCAAGTGCCGGTGGATGGGATCATGACGGCCTTTTCGCTTCTCGTGGATCGGAGTGTGTGGTGTCGGTGCAGCCGCAGCCTTGGCCGGAGCCGGGTCCGCAGGTGGCTGCGGCGATCCGGGCGATCTATCGGGGCCGGCGGGCGGTTCCGTTGCCGGTGCAGGTGCGTGACCGGCTGGGCGAACTGTTCTCGGACGAGGCGTTCGGCCGGGCGGGTAAGCCGGGTTGGTCCCCGAGCCTGTGCCGTTCGGAAACTCGTCGCCGCTGATCAGGCGGCGTACTGGACCTCGTTGATGACGCCGCCGGGTACTCGGCGGCAAAGGACTCGGTGCGCGGTCAGGTCGGTCTTGGGTGCCGGGTGCTCCCGCGCGAGGGGCGGCAGCCGTCCCCGAGCCCGATGCGGGCGATGGCAGTTGTCGTGTCGGGCGCAGGCGTCCAGGGCCCAGGACCTGGCGGGCACGGGTCTCGTTCCAGATCAGCAGGTGGTCGAGGACTTCACGCCGCAGGGTTCCGACGACCCGTTCACCGTGCGCGGTCATCCGGGGAGCCCGCGGCGCGGCCCCCACGACCTTGATGGTCTCGGACTCGAAGACCGCGTCGAAGGAGTCGGCGTACCTACCCGTCCCGGCCCCGGACCAAGAAGCGCAGGGACTCCAGGCGCACCCCCGGATCGACGGCGAGGTTGCGGGCCTGCCGCACCGTCCACTGCGTGGTTGGGTGAGCGGGGAGGCCGGCGATGTGCGGGCGGCGTGTGCCGTGCTCGAGGAAGACCAGCGCGTAGACCCGGCAAAGATCCACCAGGCCGAGGGGCAGGAAATCGCAGGCGATGATGCCGTCGGCCTGCGCCGTGAGGAACTCTCGCCACGGGGCCCGCCTCTGCGGGGTGCGGGGCCTGCGCCGGCAGCGGTCAAGATCTCCCATACCGTAGAGGCGCCGACCTGATGCCCGGGCCGGGCGAGCTCGCCTTGGATCCTGCGGCAGCCCCGGCGAGGGTTTGCTGCGGCCGGCCGCAGCACCAGTTCCTTGACCGCCTGCGCGGTCCGTGGCCGACCCGGCCTGCTCCGGCGCCTGTTGTAGTCCCGCCTGCGCGCCACAAGCCCTCGGTGCCATGGGGGCAAAGTCCCCGGCGTCACCGGGAACCCGTTCGCCCACCGCTGCCGGGGTATCAGCGAGGACAGCGCCGCGCACCACAAGCGGTCCACCGGTTCGTAGCGCACCGGAGGCGCGAGCTGTCTGCGCAGCACCGCGTTCTCGTGCCGCAGGGCAAGAAGCTCGGCGTCCTTGGCCGCCTGCCGACGCGGCAGCACTGCCGGGACCGACAGCAGCTTCCGTGTCACCTGATGCACCAGCGAGACAACCACCTCAGGCATGGTCCCAGCGAGCCCTCGAGCATCGCCAGGCCCCCTGCGAGCTGCAGCAACGCGTTTCTGAACGGCACAGGTTTCCGAGGTGTGCAGGCTGCCTGCCGCAGAAGACGGGTTTCTCCCGCACAGGCAGGTGAGTGGACCCATATGAACGGGTGTCACCTCAGGTCGGAACGCACCACGGTGACCGGGCAGTGCGCGTGATGGAGCACGGCCTGGCTGACCGAGCCCAGGAGCAGTCCGGTGAATCCGCCGCGTCCGCGCGCACCCACCACCATGAGCTGGGCGTCACGACTCGCCTCTATCAGCGTCGGCCGCGTACGGCCTCGCACGACACGCGCATGCACGGTCACTTCAGGATGCTCCTCCCGGTGCCCGGACAGGGCCTCGCCCAGGAGTCGCTCCTCGTATGCCTGAAGCCTCTCCACGTCACCGATCAGGTCCACCAGGTCCGCCGGGCGGATGTCACCGTGGTCGCTCCACGTCCCCCATACGTGCAGCGCCACCAGGTTTGCGCCTCGCAGCGATGCCTCCTCGAAGGCGCACGCGATCGCCCCACGGCTCTGGGGTGTACCGTCCACCGCTACCAGCACCGGCCCGTCATCCGCCATCCGCTCCCGTACCACCATCACCGGGCAGTGGCTGTGAGCGGCCAGATGGACCGACGTCGATCCCAACAGCAGCCCTGCGAAACCGCCCGAGCCGCGATGGCCCACCACCATCAGCTGCGCCGTCCTCGACTGAGCTTCCAGGGCTGTGACCGCTTCTCCCGCGATGACCGCCTGGTCGGCCACCACCCCGGGCGCGGTAGCCAGGGCCCGTTCGACGGCTTCGGCGAGCAGATACTCGACGGATTCCTGCACGCTTCCCGCGGGCGGGCCCAGAGGCGAGCCGCCGGACGGAACATGCATAGCGGGCCAGACAAAGGCATGCACGACGTGCAGCTTGGCTCCCCTCATCCGGGCCTCCTGTGCTGCGGCCTCCACGGCGGACAGTGCGGAGGGGGAGCCGTCCACTCCCACCACGACCGGCCTGGGCAACACGCTGCGCTCTCCTTGCCACGGCGTCGACGCGGGCAAGGGCCCGGCGCCCTGCTCTCCCAGCCTCTCGCACTGCCCATAGGGGCGCCACCAGGCGCAGGCCGGTTCCATCGAGCTGCACGCGCAGCTGCTCAGCGGACCCGGGGGTCGGCTGCCGCGCGGGCCGTGCGGAGCAGGGCCGCACCGGCCAGGAAGCCGGCCAGGGCTGCGGTCGGCAGCCCGAACGGGCCGTGGTCGGCGGGACCGGCGTCGGCCACCCCGAGCAGGCCGAGCACGCAGGCGGCATAGCCGACGGTGGCCGCGGTGGCGCGCGGCCTGGGACGGCCGAGCGCCCCCGGCGTCCACCAACTGCGCGAGGTGACGGCGCCGCGCCGCAGGCCGCGCCGTTCGATCCGGCCGAAGACCGCCACGAGCGCGCCAAGCACGGAAAAGAGCACGGCCAGCCACGGCAGCTTCCACAGCAGCCACGCTCCCGTGTCCGTAGGAGGTTGGGGCCGTGGGAACAGGCCGGAGGCATACACGGCCACGGCGACGAGCACGAACGCGCTCATGTGCCACAGCAGCACGGTCAGGATCACCGAGTTCACGGCGATCACAGCCATCCACGGCCCGAGCCGTTGCAGCCACCGTTCGCCCGCGTTGCGCAGCAACAGTGCCAGCCCGAGCTGAGCCGTGCCCAACGCCAGCAGGGCGAGCGTCGGTGGCGAGAGGTTGCGCAGCGGCGCGCCGGGAATGTCCACCATACTGACCGGGTAGGGGCCGACCACCGTGAGCAGTACCGCCGCCGCGGCACCGCCCATCAGCAGCGGCAGGGCCACTTTGGGCCGGACCGGCAGCGTCCCGTCCTGCCAGGCGAAGCCGATCTGGTGCACCGCCAGCCAGGCGAACAGGTAGTTGCCCAGCTGCAGCGTCGGCGCGTCGAACGCCAGTCGGGCGACGTCCCCTGCGGCGAGCAGCCCCACCAGGACCAGCGACACAGCCAGCCCCACCCGCCGGTGCAGGCGGTGCATCAGCGGCGTAAGGAAGACCACCACGAGGTAGACCAGCAGGAACCACAGCGGGATCGAGGCCAGCCACATGGCCCGGCCCACCTGAACGGGGTCGACGCCCGCCAGCCGGGCGATCAGTGCGGCGACGGCGAGCGTCAGCAGGAACACGGTCGTCGGCCGTACGAGCCGCGCGCTGCGGTCGAGCAGCCAGTCCGCGACGTCGCCGCCCCCGCGGGTGTGTGAGGTCAGCGAGACCGCGTTGGCGAACCCGCCCACCATGAAGAACACCGGCATCACCTGGGCCAGCCAGGTAATCGGGCGGCCCCACGGCAGCACTTCCAGCGCGCTGAAGCCATCCACACCGCGGGCCCCGCCAGTGACCACGACGACCATCCAGTGGCCGAGCACCACGAGGAGGATGGCGAGCGCCCGCAGCAGGTCGACATAGCGTTCCCGCCGTGGCGGTGTGCCCTTCGCAAGCTCGCGCGGGCCGTGCATGTGGCCATCATAGGAACGGGTGGCCGACGGAGATCGCAGCCACCACCGGGCGGGCGCGCGGACACCACGCCGGCGTCTTTGAGCCTCATATCTTCAGGAGGTGCGGCGCGGTTTTCTGCTGGACTGTCTTGGTGGGCATGAGCGGACAAGCGGTCTTCGGGGCCGGTGTGGTGGTCGCATGACTCTCGCCTGGGACGGCCGTCCGGACTGGATCGCACCCAAGGGCGGCAAAACCTCAGAGCCCGTGAACAAACTGATCATTTCCGGTGTTTGGCGTCCTTCGTGCCCGCCAGGCGCCGTGACATCAGCATGATCATGGACCACTTGACCATGGCTTCGTGGTGCTCGGGTAACCGTTCGTAGTCGCGTACGCAGCGGCGACGCTGGAAGATCCACGACAGCGTGCGCTCCACCACCCACCTGCGTGGCAGTACCACGAAGCCCTTGACGTCGTCGGTGCGCTTGACGATCTCGATCGTGAGCCGGAGCTTCTTCCTGGCCCAGGTGACGAGTTTCCCGGCGTAGCCGCCGTCGGCCCAGACCAGCCTGATCGATTCGAAGAGGCCACGCAGATGCGCCAGTGCGGCACGGGCTCCGTCACGGTCCTGCACGCTCGCGCTGGTGACCATGACGACCAGGAGCAGGCCGATCGTGTCCACGATCACGTGGCGCTTGCGGCCCGCCACCTTCTTGCCCGCGTCGTACCCGCGGCTGTCGGCACCGACCGTCTCCGCGGCGCGTACCGACTGCGAGTCGATGATCGCGGCGGTCGGGTCGGTGTCCCGGCCCTCGGACCGGCGGACCTCGTCGCGCAGGTCATTGTGGATGGCGTCGACGCTTCCGTCCTGCCACCACCGGGTGAAGATCGTGTGCACCGTGCGCCAGTGCGGGAAGTCGCCCGGCAGATTGCGCCACTTGTTGCCGTTGTCCCAATGCCGTTGCTTGAGTTACTGAAGTATCGCGGGCGCAAGGGTGATGACCTTCTCCGGAACCCGTCGGGTGCCTCGCCTGACCTGGCCCTTCCTGCGCACGATGTACTGCGAGACCGGACGGCGGGTGTAGCGGTCCGCCGCGCGTAGCCGCCGGAGACCGTTGTCGAGCTTACGCACGACTTTCGCAGCCATCCGCGTCGTGAACTGCCGCAGTCGGCGGGCCGACCGGCCTGCCTGGAGGACGACGCTGCGTCGTGTGTGCTTGAAGACCCTGACGAACGAGATCCGGTCGGGGTCCAGACCCTCGCCGCAGGCCAGCCGCATGATGATCCGGTTCAGACAGTGGTGGAGGGTCAGGTGGGCCCAGATCTCCTGCCGCACCAGTTCCGGCGACACCGACCGCAGCACCTCGGCCTTTCCCCACTGATAGGTCTTCAGCTGCCGGTAGGCGGATTCGACCTCCCAGCGCTCGTGATACAGGACTGCCAGCTCCTCGGCGGGCCCGGCCTCGGGATCGAGCAGGTCGGTCAGCAGCCTGACCGTCTCGCCGCCGTCGACCCGGTAGTCGATCACCCTCACGGTCACCCGCCCGGATGGGAGCGCCGCTGCCCGGCGAGGTTCATCCGGGTCAGATAGGTCCCGCCGGGCAAGACCTCCATGGGCTTCGCGGCGACGAAGGTGCGGGCTCTGATCAGCAGGTGTGCTCCGGCCTGCGTGTAGGCCTTCCACAGTGCGACACCGGGGAAGGCCCGGTCCATGATCACCAGCATGCCGGCGGCACTGCCGGCCATCCCTGCCGCCAGCGCGGGCTCGCCACCACCGCCCTTGAAGCTGTCTAACCGCGCGTCGATCGTCGCGTGCGTGCCGGTCTCGGTCAGCGTCACCACCCTGGCCTGCGGGAACCCGATGGGCCGGCCGGCACTGTCCACCTGCCCACCGAAAGCGGCACGGGTCGTATCGTTCTCCGGCACGTCCAGCAAGAACCCGTCGACCGCGGCCACTCTCATCCCGCGCCAGAACGCCGCCTCGAGTGTGGGCGGAGCGATCGCCCCCGCCACACGGCGGAACACTCCTTCCAGCGGTGCGGCCCCGAGCTGCTGCCGGGCCCTGGTGAACGACGACTTGTTCGGCACCGACTGGTCCATCTCGCCCAGGGCCCCGACCAGGTTCTCCGCGACATCGTCGTAGGAGTCCTGCTGGAACAGCGCCAGGGCAAGCACGAAGTAGACCATGAACCGGCCCGACAGGGGGCGGGGCTTGGCATCCCGCCGACCACACGCGGTCAGCACCTCGTCCACCAGCTCAGGAACGATCCACTCGGTGAGCAACCCGAGCCGGACCTCATCGGATAACCCGATCCATGGATGCATGTCCGGTCAACGAACCAGCACCCCGGCGGTCACCGTGCCCGGGAGGGGAACTACCTGCACCTCTCAAGCAACGGCATTGGCCGTTGTCCGCGACGTAGAAGATCGCATCCACGATCAGCCGGCGGCAGTACTCCTCCGGGCGCCCGCCGTTGCCGTCCAGCCATGCCGGCCACGGCAGCACCGCCGCGATGACCTGCCACTCCACGTCCGTGGTGTCCAAGGTGTAGCAGCGGGGCCGGGCCGGGTGACGGCGGCCGTGACCGAACCGGCAGGCCAGGCACGGGCAGTCAGCTTGCCCATTCGGGGCGACAGCGGGGGCGGCAGGGGCGTACAACGGCATGACAGGACCTCTTGGCGCGACTGGGCTTCGACACCGCAGTTGCTACCAAGAGGTCCTGGCCGTGCACGTCACTTCGCCGATTCCCACCCGCCCTCGACGATCAGTTTGTTCACGGGCTCTCAGTCCCGCCGCCCCATCGCCTGTGCGGCCTTCACATCGGCCGCATACCGGTCCACGTACTCCTGGCCCGACAGCCGCAGGATCGCGTACATGATCTCGTCGGTGACCGCCCGCAGCACCGTCTTCCGGTGCGCCATCCCCGCACAGCGCGAGAAGTCCAGCGGCTTGCCGAAACGGATCGTGACCGCCGGAAGTCTCGGCAGGACACGCCCCGGAGCCCGGATCTGGAACGTGCCCACCATCGCGCACGGAATCACCGGAACCTGCGCGCCCAGAGCCAGCACCGCCACCCCGACCTTGCCCCTGTACAGTCGGCCGTCGGGCGAACGCGTGCCCTCCGGATAGATCGCGAGCAGTTTCCCCTTCGCCAGCACCCCCAGCCCCTTCCGGAGCGCCGCCTGCCCCGCGGCCCCGCCCGACCGGTCCACCGAAATCTGCCCGGCACCGCGGAGAACGAGCGCGGTCAGCCGACCCCGGAGACCCGGCGCCGTGAAGTACTCCGCCTTGGCCAGGAACGTGATGCGCCGCTTCAGGACCGCGGGCATGAGGAGGGGATCCACGAAGGACAGATGGTTCCCGGCGACGATCGCCGCGCCCTGCGGCGGAACATGCTCGAGCCCCTCGACCCGCGGCCGGAACAGCAGCCGCAGCAACGGCCCCGGAAAGACGTACTTGAGCAGGTAATAGAACACGGGCGGCTTCTCCACTGCCGACTCGGCTCCCCGGTACCTCCGGGCCGGGTTGTCCGGTCATATTCTTCCCGGCCGGGACCCGGTGAATGGTCACCGCCGCGTGTCCGCTCGCGCATCCCCCGCGCGCCGGCCCCGGGCACCCGGGCAGGCCACGGAGTGGGCGAAGGCGCTGTGGTGGGGGCCCCTCGACTACGCCCCGCCCGCGCCGCCCGCGCTCGTCACCGGGACCTTCGCCCCAGTTATGTTTTCCGCGGTCCTGCAAGAGGGCCGCTGGCCTCCGAGCCCGGCATGACGGTGTCCCCCTGTCGAACGGATGACCTGGGGGGTGGTGTCACCGGGCCCGGAAGGTGCCGTCGGAGACGCTGATGAGAGGTCCGGCCGCCACCCGGTCCGGCGCAACGCCGGACAGCTCGCGGATGGCAGGTCTGCATAACGTGGATGCGCGAGTACGACACCGACGTCGAGGCCGGCACCGTCAACACCCCTGGAAGGGCGCTATGTTCGACACCGAAGACGTGGGCGTGTTCCTCGGCCTGGACGTCGGCAAGAGCGCCCACCACGGCCACGGACTCACCCCGGCCGGCAAGAAGGTCTTCGACAAGCCCCTGCCCAACAGCGAACCGAAGCTGCGGGCCGTGTTCGACAAGCCGGCCGCGAAGTTCGGCACCGTCCTGGTGGTCGTGGACCAGCCCGCCTCCATCGGCGCCCTGCCGCTGACCGTGGCCCGGGACGCCGACTGCCAGGTCGCCTACCTGCCCGGACTCGCGATGCGCCGGATCGCCGACCTCTACCCGGGCGAGGCGAAGACCGACGCGAAGGACGCGGCCGTGATCGCGGACGCGGCCCGCACCATGCCGCACACCCTGCGCTCGCTGGAGCCGACCGACGAGATCACCGCCGAGCTCACCGTGCTGGTCGGCTTCGACCGGGACCTCGCCGCCGAGGCCACCCGCACCAGCAACCGGATCCGCGGCCTGCTCACCCAGTTCCACCCCAGCCTGGAAGGCGTCCTGGGCCCCCGCCTCGATCACCAGGCCGTCACCTGGCTGCTCGAACGCCACGGCTCCCCGGCCCCCCTGCGCAAAGCCGGCCGCCGCAGACTCGTCGAACTGCTCCGGCCCAAGGCCCCGCGCATGGCCCAGCGGCTGCTCGATGCTGTCTTCGGCGCCCTGGACGAACAGACCGTCGTCGTCCCGGGCACCGGCACCCTCGACATCGTGATCCCCACCCTGGCCGCCTCTCTGGCCACCGTCCACACCCAGTGCCGGGCCCTGGAGGCCCAGATCAACACCCTGCTGGAGGCGCACCCTCTTTCCCCGGTCCTGACGTCGCTGCCCGGCGTCGGCGTCAGGACCGCCGCCGTCCTGCTGGTCACCGTCGGCGACGGCACCAGCTTTCCCACCGCCGCCCACCTGGCCTCCTACGCCGGCCTGGCCCCGACCACGAAGTCGTCCGGGACCTCGATCCACGGCGAGCACGCACCCCGAGGCGGAAACCGGCAGCTCAAACGCGCCATGTTCCTCTCCGCCTTCGCCTGCATGAACGCCGACCCAACCTCCCGCACCTACTACGACCGCCAGCGAGCCCGCGGCAAGACCCGCACCCAGGCCCTTCTCCGCCTGGCCCGTCAACGCATCAGCGTCCTGTTCGCCATGCTCCGCGACGGCACCTTCTACGAACCCCGCGTCCCCAAGGACATCGAACTCGCCGCATGACCCCAGCAAGTCAAACCACCCCAAACCAAACCTGGGCGCCTTGACGAAAGACATAGAGGCACCCCCCGCGGCACCGAGTAGGTCTTCTGGAGCAGTGTGCGGAAGAAGCCCCGGGCCGCGGCCTTGTCTCGGCGGTCCTGGATCAGGATGTCGAGCACGGTGCCGTCGGCGTCGAGGGCCCGCCACCGGTACGTCAACTCACTGTTGATCCTCACGAAGACCTCGTCCAGGTACCACGTGTCCCCAGGACGAGGCTGCCGGCGGCGCAGTCCGTCGGCATAGGCCTGGCCGAACGTGGCGCACCAACGACGCACGGTCTCGTGGGAGACGAGGATGCCGCGCTGAAGCATGAGTTCTTCGACCTCGCGGAAGCTGAGCGGGAAGCGGAAGTACAGCCACACGCAGTGGGAGATGACCTCCACCGGATACCGATGCCCTCTGTACGACGGCGGCGCGCTGCCCACGGACGGCTCCTCCTCGCATGACCAACCAGAAGATCCTCTCACCCGGTCAGCCAACGTGACAGCGCCCCGACCAGCGGAAACTCAGCGATCACATCCGGAGAGACAACGGCTTCTCAAACCGCGGGTGCGACACTTGGTGCGGATTGGTAGCACGCTCCGTCACGGATCATCGCCCAGAGGACGTTCACTCTCCGCCGTGCGAGCGCGATCAGGGCCTGCTTGTGTCCCTTGCCCTCGGCGCGCTTGCGGTCGTAGTAGGTCCGCGAGGCCGGGCAGGATTTCAGGCTCGCCATCGCCGACAGGTAGAACACCCGCAGCAGGCCGCGGTGGTAGCGCCGCGGGCGGTGGTGGTTGCCGCTGATACGGCCGGAGGCGCGGGCAGCGGGGGCCACGCCTCCGTAGCCGGCAAGACGGTCGGCGCTCGCGAAGGCGGTCATGTGGCCGCCGGTGGCGGCGATGAACTCGGCACCGAGTTGAGTGCCCATTCCGGGCAGGCTGCAGATCACGTCGGCGTGCGGGTGCTCACGAAACCGGGCCTCGATGAGTGCGTCGAGCTCGGCGATCTCCTCGTCGAGGGCCATCACCGCCTTCGCGAGACGGACCGCCATGCCGGCGGCCAGTGTCTCGCCGGGCAGCGCGGTGTGCTGGGCCTGCGCCGCATCCAGGACAGCCTTGGCCAGGGCCGCGGCACCGCGGACCTTGCGATTACGCAGCCAGGTCTCGATACGCTTCGCGCCGGCGCGGCGGATGGCAGCCGGTGTCTGGTATCCCGTCAGGAGAATGACGGGACCCTTGTTGGTCAGGTCCAGCGCGCGTTCCAACGCGGGGAAGAATTCCAGAAGTTGGGCGCGGAGCCGGTTGATCTGGCGGGTGCGGTCGCCTGCGAGGTCGGTGCGGCGGGTGGTGAGGATGCGCAGGTCGACGGCTATTTCGTCGCCGGGCCGCAGCAGGCCCAGGTCGCGGCGCATGCGGGCCTGGTCGGCGATGACGAAGGCGTCCTTGGCGTCGGTCTTGCCCTTTCCGCGGTAGGTGCCGGACGCGCGGTGGACGGCCAGGCCGGTGAGGTAGGCCATGGGCTGACCGTGGTTGAGCAGCAGGCCGATCAACAGCACAGCGCCGCCGTGGTTGACGTCCACCGCCCACAGCACGTCCTGGTCGATGTCCAGGACGTCGCGGATCAGCTCCAGCAGGGCCGCCTCGTCGTTCAGGACTCGGCGGGAGAGCAGCCGTTCGCCCCGCTCGTTGATCACCACGCAGTGGTGATGCTCCTTGCCGATGTCCATCCCGGCCCAGATCTGGGGCACGGCCACCTACGTCAGCTCGTCGTCAGTCCATCCCGCAGACGACCTCGCCGACGTAGTCCTACAGAGCGATCAAGTCGCGCATCCCAATTGGCGGTCGAGTCGTCGCGGGGCTCCGGGCGGCCATGTTCTCTGAGCCATCCGATCGGCTCCTCCATGACAGCCATACCCGGAGCCCCCGGGCCCGTCGATCTTACGAATGACCAGCGGAAACCCACGCTTGAAAGGTAGGATTCCATGATCACGGACGTCCGTGCCTGTGCTGTATCGGACCCCGCCCAACGCGACGAGACGTCAGCAACCGGGCGTCAGCCGACTACACCGAAGCCCTGGCCCGCTCCCACCTGCATGGATGAGGTATTCGGCAAGGGCAAGCGGAACAGCTCCGCGTCGAAAATTTGCTCCAGCTTGCGGATCTGGACGCTGAGCGCAGGCTGGGAGATGTGCAGGTGCCGTGCTGCCCGTCCGAAGTGCAGGCCCCTGGTGGACGGCTGTGAAGTACCTCAGCAGACGCAGCCCTAACTCCGTGGCCGAAACGATACCGCCGGGTCGTCTGCCGGCATAGAAATATGCCGCAACCCCATCAATAACCCTAGATTACCGAACGGCGGCGGAATTGCGTGAGACCGCCTCGCCATACCGCATTACCTTTGCAGAAACGCCGGCGTTACCGAGGAGAGGTAAATGGCAACAGCAACGGCGCAGGAGCCAGTGGATCGTTTCCGTCAGCTCAGTGACGGCGACGCAGAAATTCAGGCGCACGGGAAGTATTTCTCGTGCAGCTACCTGCTCGACATGGAGACGCATTCCTTTCTCGTCCGCGTGCACCACGGGCGCATCGAAGAACTGATCGTCGACCCGGAGCCGCTGGCGGCCTACGACTTCGCGATCCGCGCGACCGCCGAGACCTGGCAGGGATTCTGCCAGCCGACGCCCGGTCCCATGTACCACGGCATCTGGGCGGCCACCTTCCGGCGCGGCATGCGGCTCGAGGGGGACCTGCTGGTCCTCATGCAGAACCTGCGCTGCCTGACCCGGCAGTTGGAACTGCTGCGCGTCACCGGCCCGCTGGGCTGACCGATCACCCCGCCGATAGGAACCCGATGAGCAACAATTCCCGTATCTCCCCGGTCACCGGCCACTACGTCACCATTGACGTCGAAGGCGTCGAGTACAAGGTGTTCTACCTGGAGAACGGCGAGGGCCAGCCGCTCGTCTGCCAGCACACCGCCGGCGCCCACAACCACCAGTGGCGCAATCTCCTGGAAGACGAGGAGATCACCAGCAATTACCGCGTCATCGCGTACGACCTCGCCCGTCACGGAAAGTCCGACCCGCCACGGAATACGGACTGGTGGAAGGAAGAGTACAAGCTCACCGCTGACCACTACGTGGCGTTCATCACCGCATTCTGCGACGCTCTCGGACTGGAAGACCCGATCTTCATGGGCTCCTCCTTCGGCGGAAACGTCGCACTGCAACTGGCGCTGCGCCACCCGGACCGCTTCAAGGCCGTCATCCCGGTCGAGGGCGCCGACTACTCGCCCGGCTTCTACCTCGACTGGTGGCAGCACCCGCACGCCAACGCCGCCCAGGTATGTGCCAGCGGTGTGTGGGACCTCATGGCGCCACAGTCCCCGGAGCGTGACCGCTGGGCCACATGGTTCTACTACAGCCAGGGGTCCGAGGCGTTCAAGGGCGACCTGTACTTCTACTCGGTCGACCACGACCTGCGTGACCGCCTCGGCGACATCGACGGCGACGCCTGCCCGGTGATCATGCTCACCGGCGAGTACGACTACCTCACCACCCCCGAGGACGGCGAGCGCACCGCCAAGCAGATCCGCGGCGCGGAATTCATCGAGATGAAGGACATCGGCCACTTCCCGATGAGCGAGAACTACCCGCGGTTCGCGCAGTACCTCAAGCACGCACTGCAGCGAATCGAAGAACGGACCAGCCTCCCCGGCTGAGCCGCCTTCGCCCCGCCCCGAAACCACAGCCCGGGCACGCGCCTGTGGTTCCGCCGCGAGTGCCCGGCCGTGTCCGAGGCGGAGACTGCCGAGAAGCAACCCAGTGGTGTAGTCCACCAGGTCTTCGACAGCGGCGTCGCACCAGGTGAGAAACAGCGGGTCGCGCGCCATGCTCGTGACCCCTTCGTCTCAGCGCGCAAACGCCGTCGCGGCTGCAGCCAGCCCACCGGGGCGGACCGGTGGTCGTGGTGGGGAGTGTCTGATCAACGGCGGATCTGATGATCAAGGAGACGCCAGAGATGACCGACACCGTCGTTGAGCCTGAGCTCGCTGAGCAGCCGGTCCAGGCGCCGTCGAGTACGGCGACGGACGAGCAGTTGATCGGGCGCTGTCACGTTGGCTGACCGGGTGGGAGGATCTTCTGGTTGGTCATGCGAGGAGGAGCCGTCCGTGGGCAGCGCGCCGCCGTCGTACAGAGGGCATCGGTATCCGGTGGAGGTCATCTCCCACTGCGTGTGGCTGTACTTCTGCTTCCCGCTCAGCTTCCGCGAGGTCGAAGAACTCATGCTTCAGCGCGGCATCCTCGTCTCCCACGAGACCGTGCGTCGTTGGTGCGCCACGTTCGGCCAGGCCTATGCCGACGGACTGCGCCGCCGACGGCCCCGGGCCGGGGGACACGTGGCATCTCGACGAGGTGTTCGTCAGGATCAACGGTGTGCGGCAGTATCTGTGGCGGGCCGTCGACCAGGACGGCAACCTCCTCGACGTCCTGCTGCAGTCCAAGCGGGACGCGAAGGCCGCCAGGCGGTTCCTGGCCAAGCTCATGAAGAAGCAGCAGCGGGTGCCCAGGGTCATGGTCACCGACAAGCTCCGCTCCTACGGCACCGCCCACCGCCAGCTGATGCCCTCGGTCGAGCACCGTTCCCACAAACGCCTGAACAACCGGGCCGAGAACAGCCACCAGCCCACCCGGCAGCGCGAACGGGCCATGAAGGGCTTCCGCAGTGTCGGCGCAGCCCAGCGGTTCCTGGCCGCGTTCAGCGGCATCTCACCCCACTTCCGCCCTTACCGCCATCGGATGACCGCCGCCCACTACCGCGCCGAGATGACCGTCCGCTTCGCCATCTGGGACCAGATCACCGGCGCCGCCGGCCGGCTCGCCGCGGCCTGAGCACCGACCCAAAACCCGACCCCCGCCACGCCCCGACGCACCGTCAGAGACCCAGGCGCCCAACAACGTGACAGCGCCCCACCCTCTCCACCGACGACCCCGCCACCTACGACCGCCTCGTCCCCAGATCCGCGCCTTCAAGACCGGCCACGGCACGCCCCGCTCCCGCGGCGACCGCGACGAACTCTTCTGCGGCTTCGGCCACTCCTGGCGCGGCGCCTTCGTCGGCGGTGAACTGCTGATCAGGGCCGTCACCGACGGACCCGCGGGAGAACGACCGGCCGGCAACTTCCCGGACTGCCACCGCATGCCCTGAACCATGCGGGCCCGCCGACGCGCCGGCACTGCAAGAGGACGAGGGTCTTGGCCGTCTCCGCCTCGGGGACGTTCATGGTCAGCCTGCGGCATCTCGGCGTCTGATGGGGGCGGACTCCCCGAGGCCCCTTCGACGCGACGGTGTTCTGCAAGAGCGAGTTCGTCAGCTACTGGTGAGCAAACTCAAGGAATCCGGGCGAACGCCGATGATTCCCAGGGCGGGCAGAAGACGACCTGCCGGGGCCTGGTGAGGAGCTGCGCCAAACGCGCGCACAGTTCGCGGAGCGGGCCGGCGTGCAGGCCGAGTCGGTGACGGTCTTGGAACGCACCGACGACGGCTGGAAGCTGGAACTAGAGGGTCGTAGAGCTGCCACGCGTCCCCGACACGATGAACCTGCTCGCGGCCTACGAGGTGGCCCTCGACGTATACGACCGGCGCGTTCGCCGCTCTGAGCGGGGAAGAGCCGGCCGCACGTAGCGCCGCATACCAGGGTCGCCGTCAGTGACGGCCGCCCATCCCCAGCTAGTGTCCCGGTCCAGAGATCCTGTCGCAGTAGCGGCAGATGCGGTCAATGATCTGGTCTGCAGTCTTGGTCCACTTGAAGGGCTGGGCCTGCTCGTTCCAGGTCTTGATCCACTCTTCGAGCGCGGTCTTCAGCTCGTCGAGTGAGCAGAACACGCCGCGTTCGAGGCAGCGCCGTTCCAGCCCGGCGAACCACCGCTCGACCTGGTTGGTCCAGGACGAATAGGTCGGGGTGAAGTGCAGCTGGAACCGGGGATGCGCAAGGAGCCATTGGTGCACCACCGGTGCCTTGTGGGCGGAAAGGTTGTCGCAGATCACGTGGACCGCCAGGCCGGACTCGGTCTGACGGTCGATCTCGTCGAGGAAGTCACGGAAGTCCACCGCCCGGTGCTGCGCGGACAGCTTCCCGATCACCTTGCCGGTGGCGGTGTTCAAGGCGGCGAACAGGTCCACGGTGCCGTGCCGCACGTAGTCGAAACTGCGGCGCTCAGGGATCCCGGGCACCATCGGCAGCACCGGAGCGGTCCGCTCCAGGGCCTGGATCTGCGGTTTCTCATCCACGGCAAAGACCGCCGCGTTCGCCGGCGGGGCAAGATACAGCCCGACCACGTCACGGATCTTGTCGATCAGCAGCGGGTCCGGAGAGATCTTGAAGGTCTCCGTGCGCCAGGGCTGCAGTCCGAAGGCCCGCCAGATCCGCAGCACGCTCGTCGGCGAGATCCCCACCCGCCGGGCCAGCTCCCGCTTCGACCAGTGGGTGGCACCCTCCGGGACCTCTTCGAGCGTGCGCACCACCACCTCTTCCACCTGGGCGTCGGTGATGGTGCGCGGCACCCCGGGACGCGGTTCGTCGGACAGCCCTTCCAGCCGGTCGCGTAAGAACCTGACACGCCACCGTGCCACCGTCTTGCGATCCATTCCCAACCGTGCGGCAACGGCCGTGTTGTTCCCGCCCGCGGCACAGGCGAGCACGATCCGCGCCCGGTTCGCCAACCCCTGAGCCGTGGAACGCCGCTTGGCCCAGTTCTGCAACGTCAGCCGCTCAGCCTCGGATAACACCACCGGTTCCAGCCTGGTATCGCCCATGCCCACAGCACAGCGCGCCGCGACACGCCCCGTCCGGCGGATCCCAAGATCTGAAACAGAACACGATTCACGAGGCGACCAGAGACCTCAAGACCGGGACACTAGCAGGGCAAGGAGGGCTGAAAGGTATGACCGTCACACAGCAAGGTGGCGCTGGTGACGCCAGTGGTCTCTACAACGTCTTGGACCTGGTTCTCGACCGAGGGCTGGTGATCGACGCGTTCGCCCGGGTCTCGCTCGTCGGCATCGAGATCTTGAAGGTCGACGCCCGGGTAGTGGTGGCGAGTGTCGACACGTATCTGCGCTTCGCAGAGGCGTGCAGCCGGCTGGCCCTGGAGGCCGGGCCGAAGAAGAGCCCGGGCCTGCCGGACTTGGCTGGAGAGCTGACCCAGGCCGATGCGAGCGGCAAGGCGAAGGGGGCGCTGTCCGGTGCCGCCCAGACGATCTCTGACGCGTCCAACCAGGCCCGCGATGAAGGACGGGAGAAGGAGGCAGCCAAGCGGCCCCGCCGGGCCGGCGGCACTGAAGATGGGTGAGCCCCGCACGTGGCACGAGCTTCCTACCCGAAGGCCCGTCAGGCCGCCGCACACCTGGCGTGCCGGTATGACATCTGCACCCTCGGGCCTGCTGGATTCGCAGTGTTGCCGGTTGCACCTCGTGCGACGGCGGGCACCGGATTCGCCTGCTCGTCTCCCGTCGAGGAGTCGCCGGCCGACACGACCCCACGGGCCCTCGCCGCCGCTGCGGCGCCCACCCGTGACCGTGACCGTCTCGCAGACGGACGGTCACGGGCGGCTGTGCAGGGAACCTTCGTTGGGGAAGATGAGGTTTCTTACCGCGTGGCCGGCGGTTCGGCGACTTCCGCCTGGGCGGGGCGCAGGAGCTGGTCGCCGACGCGGTAGCCGGGGCGCAGGATCGTGGCGCAGGTGGGCTGTTCGACGTGGTCGGAGCGGGTGCAGGAGACGGCCTCGTGCCAGGCGGGGTCGAAGGGGTCGCCCGCTGTGCCGAGGGACTGCAGCCCCAGGGCGGCGAGTTCGGCTTCCAGCACGTCGGTGACGCGCTGGAAGCCGCCGGTGATCTCTCCTTGCTTGCGGGCCTGGTCGATGGCGTCGAGGACAGGGAGGAGGCCGGTGAGTACGTTGGCCACGGCTATCTCGCCGACCGTGCGGCGGTCCCGGCTCACCCGCTTGCGGTAGTTGTCGTACTCGGATTTCAGGCGCTGCAGATCCGCGGTGCGTTCCCGCAGCTGGGCGCGCAGGCTGTCGGTCTCGCCCGCGACGGCGTCGGCCTGCCGGGCAGGCTCGACGTCGCCGTGGCGGCGGGGCTCCAGGCTGGTGCCCGGATCCCGCCGCCGGTTGTCGCGGATGATCGACAGTGGGTGCTCGCCGGGGCGGTGTGTGTCGCTCGGGCGGGTCATCCGGCACCCTCCTGCCGCTTGTCGTCGTCGACGATTTCAGCATCGACGACATCCTCGTCCTGCCCGGCGCCTGCCTCGCCACCGCCCGCGCCGTCGGCAGCGGCCTGCTGGCCTTGAGCCTGCTGTGCTTGGGCATACATGACGGTGCCCACCTTCTGAGCCGCCGCCATCACCTTCTCCGTCGCCTGCCGCAGGGCTGCTGTGTTGTCGCTGTCGGCCGGCTGGGCCTTGAGGGTCTCCTTGAGCTCGGACAGAGCGGTCTCGACTTCTCCCTTCACGTCCGTAGGGATCTTGTCGGTGTTGTCGGTGAGCAGCTTCTCCGTCTGGTAGACGACCTGCTCGGCCTGGTTGCGGGTCTCGGCCGCCTCCCTGCGGCGCCGGTCCTCCTCGGCGTGCTGCTCGGCCTCGCGCATCATCCGGTCGATGTCCTGCTTCGGCAGCGAGGAGCCGCCGGTGACGGTCATCTTCTGCTCCTTTCCGGTGCCGAGGTCCTTCGCCGTGACGTGCATGATGCCGTTGGCGTCGATGTCGAAGGAGACCTCGATCTGCGGGACGCCGCGCGGCGCCGGGGGCAGACCGGTCAGCTCGAACATGCCGAGCTTCTTGTTGTACGCCGCGATCTCGCGCTCGCCCTGGTAGACCTGGATCTGCACCGACGGCTGGTTGTCCTCGGCCGTCGTGAAGATCTCGGAGCGCTTGGTCGGGATCGTGGTGTTGCGCTCGATCAGCTTGGTCATGATGCCGCCCTTGGTCTCGATGCCGAGGGACAGCGGGGTGACGTCGAGCAGCAGGACGTCCTTGACCTCGCCCTTGAGCACACCGGCCTGCAGGCTCGCGCCGACGGCCACGACCTCGTCGGGGTTGACGCCCTTGTGCGGGTCCTTGCCGGTCAGCTCACGCACCAGCTCCGTCACCGCCGGCATACGCGTCGAGCCGCCGACCAGGATGACGTGGTCGATGTCGGACATCTTGATCCCGGCGTCCTTGATCGCGTTGTGGAACGGGCCCTTGCACCGCTCCAGCAGGTCCGCGGTCAGCTGCTGGAACTGGGCGCGGGTCAGCTTCTCGTCCAGGTGCAGGGGGCCCTCGGCGGAGGCGGTGATGTAGGGGAGGTTGATCGTGGTCTCGGTGGACGCGGACAGCTCGATCTTGGCCTTCTCGGCGGCCTCCCGCAGCCGCTGGACAGCCATCTTGTCCTTGGACAGGTCCACGCCGTAGTTGTTCTTGAACCGCTGGGCGAGGTGGTCGACGAGCCGCTGGTCCCAGTCGTCGCCACCCAGGTGCGTGTCGCCGTTGGTGGCCTTGACCTCGACCACGCCCTCGCCGATCTCCAGCAGCGACACATCGAACGTGCCTCCGCCCAGGTCGAAGACCAGGACGGTCTGGTCGTTCTCCTTGTCCAGGCCATAGGCCAGGGCTGCGGCGGTGGGCTCGTTGATGATCCGCAGGACGTTCAGCCCGGCGATCTCCCCGGCTTCCTTGGTCGCGGTGCGCTGGGCGTCGTTGAAGTACGCCGGGACGGTGATGACCGCATCGGTGACGTCCTCACCGAGGTACGCTCCCGCGTCCCGCTTCAGCTTTTGCAACACGCGGGCGGAGATCTCCTGCGCGGTGTATCGCTTGCCGTCGATGCTCCCGGTGTCCGGGAACCGCCACTGGGCGTCGCCCATGTGGCGCTTGACCGACCGGACGGTCCTGTCGACGTTGGTGACGGCCTGCCGCTTGGCGACCTCGCCGACCAGCACCTCTCCGTTCTTGGCGAAGGCGACCACCGACGGCGTGGTCCGCGCTCCCTCCGTGTTGGTGATGACGGTGGGCTCGCCGCCCTCCAGGACCGAGACCACTGAGTTCGTCGTACCGAGATCGATACCGACCGAGCGCGCCATCTGAACTCTCCCTCCTCACCCATGCTCTGCGTTACGTCTCTGTTCGGGGACTCATCGGGACGTCCGCTCCCACCGGACGGGGCCAGCGCGCAGCGGAGGCTCAGAGCGGGCGACCCCGAGCACCGCGACGTACCGGCGCGCGGGACTGACCGGCCGCGCGAAGATGGGCCCGCGGTCGTCTGCCCGCTCCGCCGTCCGCTCGTACGTCTGGTCGTAGGCCGCGCGGCGCACCGGGTCGCGCAGCGTCTCGTCCGCCGCGCGCACCTCGCCGAACCGCTCCGCGGTGGCGGCATCCACCCGGGTGTCGGGGCGCAGCTCCCGCACCCGGGCGCGGAAGGCGGAGGTGATCAGCCCGGCCGTGGCCGAGGGCTTCACCCCCAGCACCGCGTACAGGTCCGCTCCCCGGTCCCGCGTCTGCATCCCGGTCACCTCCCCGACCGCTGCGGGCTGCGGCTTCGGAACCCAACTTGCCTACGTCCTGAAATAAAACTTGAGCCTTGCATTGTCAAGTCCGGGCGGGTATAGGAGGGATTGTCGGAGGAAGTCCGGGTTACTGGAGCGCGGACTCGAAGGACCTGCCATCAGGCGGTCCAGCAGGCAAAAGAAGCTGAACGATCGCTGTGGGCGGTCGAGCGAGCGGCGCCCCAGGGCCCGCACGCAGCAGCAGGAACCGGGGGTGAGGACCATGGCAGAGTTCCTCGCATCGCACTGGGAGAGCGGTTGGGCCGTAACGGAGATCAAAGGGGCTCTGGACACGGCTACGGCCCGAGGGCTGTGTGACTTCGTGGCCGCCGCGGCGGAGCACCGCCACCTGTTCCACCTGATCGTGGACCTGACCGAAGCGACCGATGCCGACGCCGACGGCATCAGCTCCCTGACATCCCTGCGCCCGCTGCTGGGCGAGGGCCGCGCGGAGCTGCGCCTGGTGTGCCCCGAAGGACGGGTGAAGCGGATCCTCACCAGCAGCGGACTCCCCCAAATCCTGCCCGTTTATCCGTCCCTCGACGCGGCCCTCGCCGCGCCACGAGCCACGTCCGCCGACCGGGCAGAAGGTGCAGTGCAGTGATCACCGAACTTGCGGTCGAACGTGTCGAGTTCACCTGCGGATCGTGCTGGCACCGCTGGAGCGTGGACTACGACGTCCAGCGCTACCGGGACGCCCTCGACGCCGAGTGGGAGTACTTCTACCGCGACAACACGGCGGTTCCCTCCCCCTACACCCCCAAGGGTGCACCGCCATGCGAACACTGCGGCCGACGCTGGGTCGGCCGCCTGGTGGCACGCCGCCCCGTGCCGCTGTCCGGGGACGTCGACGCACCCCGTCGTCAGGTCCCGGCCGAGGGCCCCCACCGCCCCGAGCGTCACGCCGCGCCGATGCTGCACGCTGCCGGTCACCAGCAGCCTCAATCCGACACGCGATCCTCTCAGCCATCCACCGAACCGTCCGGGTGATCCACTCTTCTCGCGCACCCCGGCTTCAGGCAGCGCGCACCCGCCGGAACACTCCGGACGACAGCCATGGCGCGGGACGGCGGCTCGCCGTCCCGCGCCATGGGGTAAGGGGGGACGGCGGCAACCAGGCATCAAGATCGACTGTCACGTTGTGATCTGCGGCATTGCCGGCCAGAGCAGCCGGCCTTCACCATGGCGGGATTCAAGGACGTCAAGGAAAGCAGCTCCTCATGGGCGATCATGTGCACGTGCGGCTCAGCCAGGGGCTGAGCGTGTCGGAAGACGGGGAACTGATCGAGCACTCCCACTGCCGGTGCGGGGCCACCTTCACCAAGGTGTTCGACGCCGGCGGCGGGGAGCCGGAGCGCCCGACCCGACCCTGATGCGCGCCCGGCACCGCACATAAGAGGCCAACTGCCGCCCGCCCTGGACGGCCCGTTACCTTGCGGCCAAGGCGCGGGGCTCAGCCACTGTGGCCTCTGACGGGCTGTGCAGCGGACGTGGTGAGCACTTCCTTGCTGCCGCCTCCGGCGAGCAATGCTCATGACTTGTGGATCGGCTCTCGGAGCGGCACGCGAAGGGCGTACCTTCCCGAGTGATCGACTGATGGTCATCGAGTAGGCCCGCGTTCGCAGCGCGGGTCGGGAAGGCACGCCCGTGCTCAGCGTAGTCAACGAAGACGGCTCCACCGCTACTGGCTCCCTGATCGACGAGATCGTGCGGGAGGGCGCCCGGCGGATGCTCGCCGCCGCACTGGAAGCCGAAGTCGACCAGTACATAGCCGAGTTGGCGGCCGAGCGGGACGAACGCGGGCGGCGCCTGGTGGTGCGCAACGGTCACCACCACCCCCGCACCGTGACCACCGCGGCCGGCCCGGTCGAGGTCCGCGCCCCGCGGGTCAACGACCGCCGCGTCGACGAGACGACCGGTGAACGGCAGCGGTTCTCGTCGAAGATCTCCCCCAGCCTTCGGCCGGGAGGTACCCCCAGCCGCCCTGGTGCCGCAAGTCCCCGAAGATCAGCGAGGTCCTCCCGCTGCTCTACCTGCACGGCCTGTCGTCGGGCGACTTCGTGCCCGCGCTCGAGCAGTTCCTCGGCTCCGCGGCCGACCTGTCGGCGGCAACGGTGAACCGGCTCACCAGGCAGTGGCAGGACGACCACGCCGCCTTCCAGCGCCGCGACCTGGCGGAGACGGACTACGTCTACGTGTGGGCCGACGGCGTCCACCCCAGGGTCCGGCTCGGGCAGGCCCACTCCTGCGTCCTGGTCCTGATGGGCGTGCGCCCGGACGGCAGCAAGGAGCTGATCGCCCTGGCCGAGGGGCTGCGGGAGTCGACCGAGTCCTGGGCGGACCTGCCGCGGGACTGCCGGCGGCGCGGCATGCGCGATCCGGAGCTCGTCGTGGGCGACGGGGCCATGGGCCTGTGGCGGGCCCTGGCGGAGGTGTTTCCGCAGGCCAGGCACCAAAGGTGCTGGGTTCACAAGACCCGCAATGTGATCAACGCACTGCCGAAGTCCGTGCACGCGGGAGCGAAGAAGGCCCTGCAGGAGATCACAGGCGCCGAAGACCGGGCCCACGCCGAGCAGGCGGCGAAGCAGTTCACGAAGGACTACGGGGCGAAGTGGCCCAAGGCCGCCGAGAAGATCACCGGCGACCTGGACGAGCTCCTGGCGTTCTACGACCTCCCGGCCGAGCACTGGATCCACCTGCGGACCACGAACCCGATCGAGTCCACGTTCGCCACCATCAGGCTGCGGACCAAGGTCACCCGCGGTGCCGGCAGCCCGGCCGCCGCCCTCGCCATGGTGTTCAAGCTCGCCGAGGCCGCCCAGGCCCGCTGGCGCGCGGTCACCGCCCCCCGCCTCGTCGCCCTCGTCCGCTCCGGCGCCCGCTTCGAGAACGGCCACCTCGTCGAGCATGCTGAGGAGGCGGCCGCATGAGCCGGCCCACACACGGCACACTGCATCACGTCGAGTTGTGGGTGCCCAACCTCCATCGCGCACTTGTCTCGCTCGGTTGGCTGCTGGAGGCGCTGGGTTACGCCGTTCACCAAAGCTGGGACGGCGGCCGCAGTTGGCGGCTCGGCCCGACCTACCTAGTCATCGAGCAGTCCCCGGCCCTCACTGCCGAACGGCACGATCGCTGCCGCCCGGGGCTGAACCACCTGGCCTTCCACGTCGAAGACGCCACCATGGTCGAGAAGCTGACCGCCGACGCCGTTCAGCACGGCTGGCAGCTGATGTTCCCTGAGCGGCATCCATACGCCGGCGGCGGACAGCACTACGCCGCCTACCTGGAGAACGACGACGGCTTCGAAGTCGAACTCGTCGCGATCAACCCACCCAGACGAAACTGAGATCAATTGACCCACAGGTCTTGACGATTACTCCTGCGCTGATGGCGGCAGACCGGTGGTGTCGGTTGCTGGTCGCGGGGCGGGCATGGCTTGGTCCCGACGCTCGGGCCGGGTGCGGGCACGAGCGTGAAACAATCGAAAGACCATTCGCGCACGTCAACGACCCGTGACCGCCCATCACTGCAGGTCACAGCGTTGGCTGGTCTCTTCCGGGACAACTGACCACGGCAGAGTTGACTGACGCGCAGCGCCTCGTCCACGGCAGTCACTCAGCGTGTCTGCAGCAATGGTATTCGCAGCTCGAGCCGTCAGTGACGGCGTCCTTCCCTGGGGAGGATCTGGGGAGTATCCGCGCCGCTGGGGAGCGCGTGGGGAGGATCGGCCGCATAAGACGACACGCCTATGAAAGACGCTGAAAGACTCATCTGCGCAGGTCAGCTAAGGGGGTAGCGGCATCGCCGCAGGTCCACGCCCCTGGGTGGACAACTTGAGGACGAAATTCACAGGGGCACACCACGCCGCCTTTCGACTCACCGCGACTTCGGTGGTCCGCACGGCGACTACCCCAACGACGTCGGCAGCACCACCGGTCGGCACCCGCACCACCAGCATCCCTCGACCAAGATCCGGACCATTCCCGAACCGGCGCACCGCTCTGGGGGCCGAGCCGCGCTCTCCGCACTGCTCAGCAACGTGCCACTGCTGTACCACCGGCAGACGACGAACCCACTGGCGGCGCTCGGACAGCACTTCTCTCACCGGATCAAGGAAAGCAGCGTTCACCAGCAGGCATCCACGGCCCCCGAATCTTGTCGATTCTCCACAAGACGACAGGGCAAGTGCCGAGTTCACGCACCGGCACCGGCCCAGCCGCCCGCCGGGCCGGCATTCGTCCGGCCGCCCCCGGGTCCGCAAAGGCCACCGCGCGCGAGGGAGCTGCGAAAGGAGTGCCCCAATCGCAGCTGACGAGGCGTCAGTGAAGTCAGCATCAGGTCAGCAAGAGTCCTGCCACAGCTGCTCACAGACGGCCACACCGTGGAATCGCCCGCCATCCCGGCTCCGGTCCGCACCCCGCTCAGCCGTCCTCCCGCGAGCGACCGGAAAGCCGGAGGCAGCGCCCGACCGCCGCCCGCCCACCAGCCACCAGGGATCAGGCATTACCGCAGGTCAGCGCGCCCTTCCTCGCGGCTTCAGCGGTACCGGCGGGAGCTCGAGGGCCGGCAGCGGGGCGCCGTCGTAGCCCTTCACCTCGCCGAAGCGGGTGCCTTCCATCCAGTCCCGGGGGGCCTGTTCGATCTCCTCCTGGGTCCGGCCGATCCAGTTCCAGAACATAGCGAACCCTGCGCACATCAGCGCAGGTCAGCGGCGTTCAGGACTACCGACGGTCAGCAAACTGTCAGCATCGGTCGTCGTGGGTCAGCAGCCCGCGCCTTCTGGTTCGTTGGTTCCTGGGAGAGGGTCGTTCCCCAAGGAGTGTGAGCATCCGCGGCCGCGGTGGTCGAAGCGCCCTCACCCGTACAAGATCCAGTACCGGTCTGCGGCCGGGAAGCAGGTGGAGGAGTCTGGGTTCGCCACCCCGGAGGCCGGTGTGCCTGATGTCTGAACCTGCTGGCTCAGTGGGGTATTCGCATGAACTGGCGCAGGCGCTCGGCCGGGGTGTCCCAGCCGAGCGTCTGCGTGACTGCCCGTCCGGTCCGGCGCGTGCTGTGCGTCGAAGGGCCGGTCGAGATCACGTACGGCAGGGATGCCTTCGTCGCCACTCCTCTGCCCCGCTCGCCGCAGCGGTACGACGCCGACGAGAAGCCGTAGGACAGCCGCCTCCCGCACCGCAACGGCGGGTACACCGACCTCGTCCGCAACCTGAACGACCTCGTCGACGCCTGGCAGGGCAAGGGCTGCTGCGTGATCCCGGCCGCCGCTGCCCCCGCCCAACGGCAGGAGACCGGAGGCCCGGCGATCCGATGAAGGGGGCCTTCGCCCGGGCGGCCACCGCTTCGGGCGCCACGATCCTCGCCCGCCTGATCCGCGGCCCGACAGGACGCCGCCTCGGGCTCAGTGGTGCACGAGGTCCGCTTCGCCCCGGTCGATTCGCTCGCCGCGCACGGGCGGAGCGCCGCGCACGGCGCCGGCACTGGCCCGAGGGCTGAGGGCGAGGCGTCGGAGCAGCTGGGCGTTCATCGCCACCACGACGGTGGACAGCGACATCAGCAACGCACCCACGGCCATGGGCATGACGAAACCGACCGGGGCGAGCACGCCGACGGCCAGCGGCACGGAGATGAGGTTGTATCCGGCGGCCCACCACAGGTTCTGCTTCATCTTGCGGTACGAGGCGCGGGAGAGCTGGATGACCGACAGCACGGACCGCGGATCGTCGGAGGCGAGGATGACTCCGGCGGAGGCGATCGCGACATCCGTGCCGGCGCCGATGGCGATGCCGACGTCCGCCTGGGCGAGGGCCGGGGCGTCGTTGACCCCGTCACCGACCATGGCGACCTTCAGCCCCTCCGACTGGAGCTCCGCGACCTTGGCCGCCTTGTCCTCGGGCCGCACCCCGGCGAACACGCGGTCGATGCCCAGTTCCCCGGCGACGGTGGCGGCCACCGCACGGGCGTCGCCGGTGATCATCACGACCTGGGTGCCCGCCGCGTGCAGGGCGTCCACCGCCTCGCGGGACTCCGGCCGGATCTCGTCGGCCAGCCGCAGCGCACCGATCACCCGGCCGTCGGCGAGGACGTGCAGAATGATCGCGCCCTCCTTCCGCCACGCGTCGGCGACGGGCAACTCGTCGAGGCCGTGCTCCTCGAGGAGGTAGGGACCGCCCACGGCGATCACGGTGCCGTCCACCACCGCCCGCACCCCCACGGCCGGGGAGGAGGAGAAGTCGGTGGACCCGGGCACCTCCAGCCCGCGCGTCCGTGCCGCCCCGACGATGGCCGTGGCCAGGGGGTGCTCGCTGTAGCTCTCCGCCGCGGCGGCCAGGGCCAGCACGTCGTCCTCACCACGGCCGCCGGCGGGTTCGATCCCGGTCACCGTGGGCTCGCCCTTGGTCAGGGTGCCGGTCTTGTCGAACAGGACGGCGTCGACGGTGCGCATCTGCTCCAGCGCCATGCGGTCCTTGACCAGCACCCCGCCCTTGGCGGCGCGCTCCGTGGCGATGGAGACCACCAGCGGGATCGCCAGACCCAGGGCGTGGGGGCAGGCGATGACCAGCACCGTGATCACGCGGATCCAGGCCTGCTCGGGCGTACTCAGCAGCAGCCAGGCGGCCAAGGTGATCACGGCGGCACCGAGGGCGAACCAGAACAGCCAGCCGGCGGCCTTGTCGGCCAGGCGCTGGGCGCGGGTGGAGGAGGACTGGGCCTCGGCGACCAGGCGCTGGATGCCCGCGAGGGCCGTGTCGTCCCCGACGGCGGAGATCCGCACCCGCAGCGCGCTGTCGGTCGCAACCGTGCCGGCGACGACCTGGTCGCCGACCCCGCGCCGCACCGGCCTGGACTCACCGGTGATCATCGACTCGTCGACGTCAGCCCCGCCGTCGACCACCTCGCCATCGGCCGGGACACGGCCGCCGGGGCGGACGATGACGACGTCACCAAGCTGGAGCTCCGACGGGGCGACAACGACGACGGTGTCACCATCGATCCTCTCCGCCTCATCGGGCAGGAGTGCGGCGAGGGAGTCCAGGGCGGAGGAGGTCTGGGCGAGGGAGCGCATCTCGATCCAGTGACCGAGCAGCATGATCACAACCAGGAGGGCGAGCTCCCACCAGAACTCGAGCTCGTGGGACAGCACGCCGAGCGTGGCGCCCCAGGATGCGAGGAAGGCCACGGTGATGGCCATGCCGATCAGCAGCATCATCCCGGGCTTGCGGGCCGTGAGTTCACTGACGGCGCCGGTCAGGAACGGCCGGCCGCCCCAGACGTAGATCACGGTGCCCAGGACCGGCGAGACCCACGTGAGCCCGGGAACGTCCGGCAGGTCGTAGCCCAGGACCGTCGCGAACATCGGGCTGAGCAGCACGGTGGGAACTGCGAGTGCGAGCATGATCCAGAAAAGTCGGCGGAACTGCCCGACATGGTCACCGTGACCGCCGTGACCCGTGTGAGACATGTCGTGACCGGAGTGCGGGTCCTGACCCCCGTGTCCGTCGTGGACGTGCTCATGCATGGCATCGGTGTCCACCCCGCCGTGCCGGTCGTGCTCAGGCACCGGGCCATGCGTGGCCTCCCGGGCGTGATCCCGCCCCTCACCTTGTATGCCTGGGTGCGATCCGTGCTCGTGGTGGGGCATGCTCATCGCTTCCTCTCCGGGCGCCCCTGCGGCCGAGACACCCTGACTTATACCCTAGGGGGGTATCATTGTAGACCGTGCGTGAACCGTTCATATTCCCGACCGGGCCCGAACTTATGATCTCCGTCGTCTCTTCACGGATGGGCGGTTGATGCAGCTCGGGGGGCGGTCGCCGCCTTCGGGGTGCCGGCGGCACAGGTCCACGAGAAGCTGGGCAGGCCGGTCCGCCGCGGTGACGGCGGCCGGTAGATACTCCCCGCAGAGGGTGTGCCGCTCGAAAAGTCGTCGCCGCTGGTCACGCGGCGTATCCGTACTCGCTGATGAGGCCGCCGAGGACCCGGGTACGCAGCAGCCTGCGGGCGCCGCTGCCTATCGCGGCGGGCTGTCTCTGGCCATCGGCTGGCGGCGCGCCGGGGGGCCGATGCTCGTGGTGGTGCCTCCGGCAGGCCGCAAGCACCTGCCGGGGCAGGGCGCCCCCATGACGAGGCCGTGAGCGAAAACCTCGCGGCGGAGGCTGCCGAGGAAGCTCTCGCCGTGGGCGTTCCTCCCAGGCACCCGCGGCGCACTCTTGATCACGTCCAGTTCCTTGGCCTCGAGGACCGCGTCGAACGCCCCGCCGTACGTGCCGTCTCGATCCCCGCAGCAGAAACCGCAGGACTCCCTGCACATCCCGAGGCCGGCGGCGAAATTCCGCGCCTGCCGCACCGTCCACTCCCGGATGGGGTGGGCGGTGACGCCGGTGCTGTGCGGGCGCCGGGTGCCGTGCCCGGGGAAGGCCGGCGCATAGCGCCGCCTGCCGAGCGCGGTGCCGGAGCGGAGGAAGGCCGCCGCGATGATGCCCCGGCCCGGGCGGCCGGGAACGCGCGCCGGGTCGGACCGGCACGACGCGGCGCCGGGCCGGTGCCCGCGGCGTGGAGGATCTCCCCCGCCGTCGCGGCGGCGATCCGATGCCCGAGTCGGGCCTACTCCCCCTGGGATGCGCCGGTGCCCCCACCGCGGGTTGTCCCGGGCCGGCCGCAGGACGAGCGTCCTGATCGCTGCTGGGGTGGGCGTCCGTGCGTCGGCGTGCGGTGTAGTCCCACGGGGCGGCGATGAACCTGGGGTGTCGGGCGGGCAGGGTGGCGGGGTGACCGAGAAGACCTCGCGCCGGTGTCGCCGGGGCATCGGCGCGGACGGGGCGGCGCACCGGAATCGGTCGGCCGGCCCGGAGCGGGCCGGCCGGTTGGCGGCGCAGGACCGCGTGCTCGTGCCATGGCACGAGCGGTTCCGCGTCCTGGGTGGTGGCGCGGCGCGGCAGCACCGGCGGGACGGACGGCAGCCTCCGGGCCACCTGGTACAGCAGGGACACGATCACGCGGACATGCTCCCGGGGTCGAACCGCACCACTCCCACCTGCGCCGACGACCTTTCGAGCGGCACAGGGTCGGCGGCGGCGCCGAGTTGGGCGAGTGCGACGCAGGCGTAGTGGTGGGCCGCCAGGCGGGCGCGTTCGTGGGCGAGCAGGATGTCGTGCTTGGTCTCGTGCAGGGTGTGCAGCATCCGGGACCGTCGCGGTGGCCGCGTCCCTTCACCGTCGTTCCCTGTCCTCCGTCCCCCGGCCGCAGACGGAACGGTGAACGGCCGCACGTGGTGCGTCAGTTCTCGTGTCTGCGCCGCAGCAGACGCCGGCCGACGAGCGCTGCGGCCAGGGCGCCGAGGGCGATGAGTACGTAGAGCTGGTAGCGGCTGATCTCCTCGTAGAGGGTGGTGATGTGGGTGCCGGCCGCGTAGGCCAAAGTCGCCCACAGGCCCACCCACAGCGCGGCGCCGAGTGCGTTGAAGGCGAGGAAGCGGCGCCAGCGCATGCCGCTGGTCCCGGCGATGATGCCGTTGGCCTGGCGCAGCCCCTCGATGAAACGGGCCACGGTGACGATCTTGCCGCCGTGGCGGGTGAAGAGCTCCTCGGTCTTGTGGAAGCGCTCGGGGGTGAGGAGGACGTAGCGGCCCCAGCGGTGGACGAGGGCCCGTCCGCCGGAACGGCCGATCAGGTAGCCGACGTTGTCGCCCACGATGGCCGCGATGAAGGCGATCACCGCGACCGCAACGATGTCCAGCCGACCGGCCCCGGCGTAGGTCCCCGCGGCGATCAGGATCGTCTCGCCCGGGGCGGGAACGCCGAAGTCCTCCACGAAGACCACGGTGCCGACGGCCCAGTACCCGTAATGGCCGAGCAACGGGGCGACGTGGGCCAGCGGGCCCGGCAGGGGCGGCGCCATACCTGCACCGTACGCCGCACCCCCGAGCCCGCGCGCCGCTCAGCGGGGCAGGCCCGCTCTCGGGCCACCACGAGCGCGCCTGCTGCGGTTCGGGGATGTTGATCACCTCCCCATAGTGGAACTTGAGTTCGAAAATGAGTATTGGTCTGCTCGCTACGCGCGGCACAGACGAGCGGATGGCCTCCGGCTTGGGCCAGGTCAGCGTTATCGACCTGTGCGGCGGTGTCGGAGCCGTCGGAGATCCTTAGGACATGAGTGAGGGGAAGCGGAAGAAGACGGCGTCTTCATGGTGGGCCCACGAGGGATTGCTGGACTCGTGGTGGCCGAAGTCATCGGTTCTTGTGCCGTCGGTGCACTAGACGCTGCGCGAGCAGTCGGCCTTGTCGGCGGCGTATACCGCCAAGCCCGTCATCGCCACCATGCTGGCGCAGCAGCGCAAGGACATGGCCACAGGAGCTGTCGGAGCCGCTCTCGGGCAGACGCTCGGCCAGAAGGTGTGGCAGCGTGACGCGTTCTTGAAGAGCGTCGGCTTCGATGGTTCCTCAACAGTGGGAGCCACCTGAGCAGGGACGATCGCCCGCGACGCGCTGGGCATGAACTCGTTCGGCTGGAAAGAGGTCCTGCAGAGCATCACCGTGCCCACGGGCAGCAGCATGGTCCTGGCGGCGGGCTTCGGCCGGAGCGCCGTGCTGCAGGGCGTCATCCCGTCGGTCGCATCGTTTCGGTCGGACCTGTTCGACTGGCTGCGTCGGCCCGTGGCGCCGGGCGTGCCGGAGCAGGCCGAGGAACTGCTCCCGGCAAACCTGCACGGCTTCAGCAGGACAGAGTGGTCCCAGCTGATCGAGATATGCACCGCGGACGGGATCGGACTGATGTGGGCGCCGAGCGCCGAGCATCTGCGCGCGCTGATCAAGACCTCGGACCGTGCGGCGCGCTACGCCTACCTCATCCAGCAGCAGGAGGCGGTCCTCGAGGAGCTGCGCGCGGGTCTGGCCGAGGTACGCTACGCGGACCTCGGCGATCCGGCCGCATTGGGCCAGCAGGCCGTCGCGTGTGCCGAAGCGGGCCTGTGGGAGGGGGCTTTGGCCCTGGCGGCGAATGTGCTGAACACCGCGATGGAGATCCACTCCGCCGTCTGCCCCGTCTGGGAGATCCTCCAGAAGCACGGCATCCCGCCCGCGCCCGAACGGCAGAGTACGACCCGGGCGGACTTTCCGCGCAGCCGGGCCGGCGCACTGCTCTGCGCTCTCTTCTAGGCCCGCCCCCGGCCGGGGCGCGGCTGTACGCCTTCGCCGTCCTCGCGCACGCGACCAGGCGCGTCCGAATCCCGGGCGCCACCGCACACCCGACCGCGCAGTGGATCGTGCAGCCCGGGCGTCCCCTCCCCAGGGGCCTCGAGGATGCCGGCGGCGAGGCCGGCTTCCCGATCCGCGATTGCGGCGCGAAGTGCACGACCGCCCTCGACGCCCTGGTGGCCGGCGCCGGCCCGAAGGTGATCACCACAGGCATCCAGATGCCCCGGAGTAACTCCCTCATGGAGCGCCGGCTAGCGACCTGCCGACGCGAGCTCCCGGACCGCACCTTGATCGGGAACCAGAGTCCCCTCCGCTGCGCCCTGGAGATCACCTTCAAAGCTGATCGTGCGATGCGGGATCATGCCGGGTGTGGTGCGTCGTCATGAGTTGTCGGATGCCGAGTGGGCTGTGCTGTCACGGTTGTTGCCGAGTTCGAGGGTTGCCGACCGTCCCCGGTCGGATGACCGGGTAGTGCTGAACGGCACCGTGTGGAAGCTGCGGACCGGTTCGGCCCGGCGGGACGTGCCGGAACGGTACGGCTCCTGGCAGACCCTCTACACCCGTTTCCGCAGGTGGGTGCTGGACGGCACGTTCTCGCGCATGCTTCGGGCGATCCAGGCGGAGAAGGACGCGGACGGAGACATCGACTGGCTGGTGTCGGTCGACTCCACGATCGTGCGGGCCCACCAGCACGCCACGGGTGGGAGAAGGGGGCAGTCGACCAGGGCGAAGCGGGTGATCACGCCCTCGGCCGATCCCGTGGAGGACTGAGCACCAAGGTCCTTCTCGCCTGCGACGAACGCGGACGCCCCCTCGGCTTCGTCCTGACCGGCGGCAACACCGACGACTGCACCTGCTTCGAGCACGTCATAGACGCCATCCGCGTTCCCCGCACCGGCCCGGGTCGGCCACGCACCCGCCCCGACCACGTGATTGCCGACAAGGGTTACGGCTCCCGCAAAATCTGCGCCTACCCGCGCCGCCGCGGGATCCCGCACACCATCCCCGAACGCGCCGATCAGACCGCCAACCGTCACCGACGCGGCTAACGCGGCGGCAGACCACACGGCTTCGACCGGACCACCTACCGCCACCGCAACGTCGTCGAACGCTGCTTCGGTCGCCTCAAGCAATGGCGGGGCCTGGCCACCCGCTACGGCAAAACCCGCGAGTCCTACCAGGCCACCGTCACCATCGCCTCCATCCTCCTCTGGATCTGATCCTTTGAAGACGATCTCTAGGAGCGGCGCGCCACCAGCGCCGAGGCGACGGTCTACTGATCGATGACCCTGCTCATGACACGTCGCCTGGCCCGGCCACGCCCTGGGCGAGCATGAACCGGCCCGGCGCCGGCTCGGCCAGCCGCAGGCGACCAGGCGTTTCTGGGGGTTGGCCCCTCCGTGGACTTCGACCGCAATGCCTCCACCCGCGCCGACACCACGTCCATACCGAACGCGGCGGCCATCTCCGGGCAGGTCAGCGGCCCTTGACCGAGCCGAACACAGTCCGTGAGCACCTGCAGGATGCGCTGGTAGTCCACCGACAGCATCGGCCAGGCCAGCCCCTGGCGCCACAATGGCACCTACGACTTCGGCTTCGCCGCATCCCGGGGCGCCTGCGCGTCCGCGTCCTGCGGATCCGGGGTGACCTCCGTGTCGGCGGTGTTGCCGCCGTCCGGAGCCGGCACCGTATCGACCCGCCTGCGGGCAATCGCCCACTCCTGCCATTCCTGCTCGGCCACGGCGAGCTCGGCCTGGATGCGGTCGGCTTCCTCCCTCAGCCCGTCCACGCGACGGCGAGCGGCGAGCTCGTGCTGTTCCAGCAGTCCGACAACCGACGGCATCCGCGACCTCCCGGGGAGCAACGAAACGACAGGCCGCGGCTCCCACGAAAACGTCGTCCCTATGCCTGACCAGCGAAAACGCCGTCCTCAGGTTCGGTACGACAACAGCTACTCAGTCCCGGCCACGGGCTCGGCCGGCACCGAGCGGCGGTGGGCGAACGCCACCACCGCACCCGCCCCGATGAGAAGCCCGAGCGCGGCGAAGCCATAGGTCAGCGTGGCGAGGGAAGCAACGGCGGCGACCAGCAACGGGCCACCTGCGTCGCCGAGTTCGCGTCCGAGTTCTGCGGCACCCATGGTCTGGCCCAGGCGCTCCTGAGGGGTCGACGAGGCCAGGGCGGCAAAGCCCAGCGGGGTGATCAGACCCGTGCCGGCGCCGATCAGGGCGGCCCCCAGCAGGACACCGGTGAGGCCGGGCAGCATGGCACAGGCCAGACCGGCCGTGGTGGCCGAGAGTCCCACGGCGAGACCGGAGCGGGTCGTGAGGCGTCCCTCGTCCAGGGCCCGCCCAGCGCGCGGCTGCACGACGGCGGCGCATGCGGCGAGCACCGACACCACGGCCCCGGTGACCACCGTGCCCAGCCCGGCAGCGCGGCCGGAGACGGGTAGGAAGCCCACACCGACCGAGAGGGCGGCGGTCGCCGCGGCGAGCGCAGCGGTCGGGGCCAGGAAGGCCGGGTCGGCGAGCCGCCGGGCCAGGTCCAGCACCGTCTGCCGGGCCTTCGGCAGCGGCGGCACGACGGGAACGGCGAGCGCGGCCCAGACGGTGACCGCCGCGCCGAGCACCGCGAGGACGGCGAACAACAGCCGCAGACCGCCGCCCCAGACCAGGACACCACCGAGCAGCGGGCCGAGCGTGTAGCCGATGGACTTGTAGAAGCCGTAGCTGCCGAAGGCGCGGCCGTGCTTGGCCGCCGGGTTGAGCCGGGCCACCAGCGTGGACGCGGAGGGCGAGAAGGCGGAGGCCGCGGCGCCCTGGCCAAGTCGGGCCGCCCACAGCCAGCCGGGACTGTCCGCCACCACGTACAGCGCGGACGCCGCCGCGAACGCGACGAGACCGCCCAGCAGTACCGGGCGGGCACCGATCCGGTCGGCGAGGGCGCCGAAGACCGGCTTGAGGAGTACTTCGGCGCCGTCGTACAGGGCGAGCAGCCCGCCCAGCACCAGCAGCGAGGTGACCGCGTCCGTGGAGAAGCCGCCGAGGTTCGCGGCGATGCCGTGCGCGCCGAAGGCCGTGGTGAACCCGGCCGCGTACAGCGGCCACATCTGCCGGGCCGGGGCCGCCGAAGTCGTCCTGCTCACCGGTCGGCGGCCTCCGCCTCGTGGAGAGCCGCGAAGACGCGCTCCGCGTAGTCCTCGCAGGCCGCGGCGCACTCCTTGAGCCGCTTGCCCGCCTTTGCCGCCTCCGGCGCCCCGAACACGTCGCGGGCCGTCAGGTCACGATGCCAGCGCCGCAGCCGCTCCAGCGACTGCTCCTCCTCTTCCAGCTCGGCCAGGGTGAACTTGCCGATGCGGATCTCCTTCTCCAGCTCCGCCTCGAACTTGCCGCAGTCGGCGAGGAACTCCTTCCATTCCTCGGACCGGGCAGCGGTGAACAGCGCCTGGAAGCGAGCAGCGTCCTCGGGACCGCGCCCGGAGGCGTTGAGGGTGACAGCCTGCCCGCCCGCCTGATCGGTCAGAACGATCGCCCGGGCGACACCGTCCGCGAAGACAGGCACGTCCGGTACGGCCCACACACCCTGGCCGAGGGAGAGCGCACCTGTCTTGCGCAGCTCACGCCAGACCGCGACACGGTGCCGGGACGGCTCCGCGGGGACCTTGATCACGAGGATGAGCCAACGGCCCGTCGGTTCCGTGTTCGCCACATCGGTGAATGTAGCAGGCGTCACATTCTCTGGTGTGCGACGGGCGGTCCGGACGTCCGGCACCCCAGTGGTCAGGAGCCCCGGCAGCCCCAGATCGACAACACCCGGCCATGCTGGGCAGCGGATCCTCGTCGAGGGCTTCGAGAAACTGCTGAGGCTGGTCACGAGTGGACGCTCATGGCGCCCGGGTGCTGCTCCGCGACGCTCGTGCAGCGGTGGGTCAGCGAGAGCAGGGGCGGCTGACGTGCCGCTCGACGTCGTGGCGTTCGGCAGCGCGGAAAGGTGCATCCGCAAGGGCGCCTGTCGCCGCCTCCACGGACGAGGGTGTGCCGCACTGGCAACGTCCCCTTGGGCCTTCGAAAGGCACGGCTGCTCGTGTTCGGCGATTCCGTCGATCAGTGGTTGCATCGTCATGTCCGCGCAGAATCTGCCTCGCGCCAGGCCGGAGCCGACGTTCCGGTCGGACAGCGGGCCATGACGTCGGTCATGGCCCAGTGCACCCGCGATCCGGAGGGCGCAATCGGGGCCTCGTAGCCATCGCGGGCACGCCCGTGTCGAGGACCGCATCCTCCCCCAGACTCCGTCCAAGGGTGCCCCCAGCGGCAAAAGCACCGGCCTGGGTCGCTTCCCCTCCCGCCACTTCGCCCTCAACCAAGCACGGCTTCAGCTCACCCTGACCACCACCTACCTGCTCGCCTGGACCCAGACCCGGCTGCCGGAGGGCGAGTTGACCACCGCCGAGCCGAAAAAGCTGCGCTATCGGATCCTGCACGCCGCCGTTCTTGGTGTATGCGCCGTCGCAGGTGATCAGCTGCAGCCGGACTCCACACCACCGACGTTCCGTCCAGCGCCGGCCCCCGCCGGCAGCCGGGGCGGCGCCGGAGCGCACCTCGGGGAAGGCGGGCGCGAGGCCGTCGCGCCCACGGTCCAGGCCAGAGCCATGCGCTGAAGGGAACGTCTAACGGCGCTTGGCGGCCCGGCCGCGGTGGGCAGCAAAGCCGCCCAGGACTGCCGCCTTCACCAGGAAGGCCGCGAGGACCGCGCCCACAGCCCCTCCGGTCCAGCGCCAGTTCGCCGCCACGGCACCGCCCAGGCCCAGGTGGGCGGCGAGGACGAACACGACGAGGGCGGCGCAGCCCAGCAGCTTCAGCCGCCGGCTCCGGCCCGCGGTCGTCCCTGCCGATGCCCCGGTCGTGCCGGCTGCCCCGGCTGTGCCGGAGCCGTCCGAAGCGGCGACCGGCGCAGCCCGCTGCCAGCTCACCCGCAGTCCGTCGCGTCGGCCGAACCGCTCCACGTGTCCGGCCACCAGGGCCTGCAGCCGCCGTAGATTCTCCTCGCCCGCGGCCTCGACCCGAAGCATCAGGACACCCGGTGCGGCCTGCAGAGCGATCGTGCCCCACGGGAGGCTGACGCTGCCTTCGGTCTCAAACCAGTCGACCCGGGCCTGTGCCGCCACGGCCCGCATCGCGCTCAGCGTCTGCGCGTCACCGCCGAGATGGGCGCGGGGCCGGTGACCGAGGTGACGGCCCGTGCGGGAGAAGTGCCTGCAGAGCTGGATGAGATACCGGCTCGGGCGGTCGGTCGAGACGCGGGCTTCGGCGCTCAGCATGACGTTTCCTTCGCAAAGGGACGGATCAGGGAAGCGAACCGGTCGGGTGGGGCATGACCGCCCTTCCACCGCGACGGTGGCCGGAAGCGCACCGCCGCCAGGATTATCGAGACATTGTGTCTTCGTCAATACATGGTGTCGTGGATGTAGCGGAATGTAGGCTGTGGCCGTGCCCAAACTGTGGACCGAGACGATCGACGCGCACCGAGCCGCCGTACGCGCCGCCGTGCTGGACGCCACCGCGGCGCTGGTCGCAGAACGCGGGCTCGCGTCGGTGACGATGTCGCGGATCGCCAAGGACTCCGGAATCGGGCGCGCCACGCTGTACAAGTACTTCCCGGACGTCGAGTCGATCCTGCTCGCCTGGCACGAGCGCCAGATCAGCCACCACCTCGAGCACCTGGTGCGGGTCCGCGACCGGAGCGCGGATGCCGGTGAGCGGCTCGAAGCCGTGCTGCGGGCCTTCGCCCTCCTCATGCACGACACCAGGAGTCGCCACCACGAAAGCGGTCTGGCGGCCTTCCTGCACCGCGACCCGCAGGTTGCCCAGGCCCAGGGGCAGCTCCACAACATGATCGAGGAGTTGCTGGCCGACGGCGCACGCGACGGCAGCGTCCGCGGCGACATCGCGCCCGGAGAGCTCGCAAGCTACTGCCTGCACGCCCTCACCGCGGCCGGCGGCCTGCCGTCCCGGGCCGCGGTGCTCCGTCTCGTCACGGTCACCCTGGCCGGAATTCATTCCGCAGCCACCGCTTCGGACCACGCGCCGGGCACGGACGCCTCCGCTCATCCGCCGCACCGCTCCGGACACCGGCCCGCCCCGAGCTCTCACCGCCGTGACTGAAAAGCGTCACGATCCGCCGCCGGGTTCACCGACGCGTTCACACGGTGTGCCGCGACAGCCCCCGGCGCTACCGTGGCGCTGGGCTCGTGCGGTGGTGGCAAGCCCCCGGGGCGATGGGCAGGGCGCGCGCAAAACTCGCGTGGACTGACCGGGGTGCGCGGGGTCCCGCACCGCGCCGGAGCCTCCCATCCGCCCGGACAGTCGCGGGGCCGCGGCTACTTGCGGCGCTCGGCGTGGTGATACCCGGCAAGCGTCCAAAGGGGCGCATGGTGCGCCCGCCTGCAGCAGCACAGGAGCGGCCCCGTGCCCACTTCCATCAACGACATGCTGTCGCCCGGCCACGCGTAGACCAGGAGCGCACTGAACTTCGGGCGCTGGAGGGGGTGGGGGCAGCTGGAGGTGCCGGTGCCTTCCTCGAGGACGACCGGGTCTTCGATTCCGGCCTCGTCCAGGACGAGGTTCTGCCAGGCGGTCGACTGCTGGTCGGTCGAGACCCGCTTGTAGATCAGGTTCGCCATCGGGGCCCTCTCCGCGTGGAGGAACGGACCCTATCTGTCGTCAAACCCTGTCATCGATCACCATCGGATCTGATGAGGTCGGCGCCGCCCCGGTGCCCGGGAATGTCCGGGTTCATTGGACGCCCGCCGCGTCTGTCGGCAGACGATGGCCGACAGACGCGGCAGGCGTCGGGGTCATGCGTCGTGGAGTTCGGCCTGGACGCGGCGGGAGGGGCGGAAGGTGTAGAGGTCGAGGATGCCGGGTGGATCGGCGAGGCCCGGTCCGCCGTCCTTGATCC
>NZ_QFRK01000163.1 GCF_003143855.1 Streptomyces sp. NWU339 | reverse complement strand
CGTCCGCAGCTGATAGCCGTGGACCCGTCCCGACAGCGCCCCGCACGCCGGGCAGAACGCGGCGTCCTGCGCAGTCCGTGCCCGCACCGCGATCCGCTCGCCCTCGTCGGTCACATCCTCGATGACCAGCGGGGACAGACCCGAAAATACCGTCTGCACAAGCTCGTTGACATTCTTCACACGAATGTCAACGACCCTCACGACTCTCCGTCACCACCGAAAGTGAGACAGGGCCAACTTAACGGCTCTGTCTCCCATGCGGTGGTGACAGAACGCCATCGCTGATGTGCCTGGTCCGAGCTTCGAGGAGAGCAGTCGCAGACGCACCGTCGAGCGGGACGGACCCGGTGTCGACGGTCGCGTCACCCGTGCTGGTCTGGGAGTGTTACTGCCAGCCACGGCAACTACTTACCGTCACCACCGCATGGGAGACAGAGCCTGATTCATGACACTCCCCACCGGTCCGGGCGATGCCTGGCGGCCGGTGCGGTCGGCCCGTGCGGTCAGGTGACCTGGACGGAGCGGATGGAGTTGCCGTACCTGGTGCCGTCGATGGCGGTGGTGGCGGGTCGGTCCGGCGTGGTGGCCGCTCCGAGGGTGAGCAGCAGAGGGACGAAGTGCTCGGCGGTGGGGTGGGAGACGGCGGCGCCGGGTGCCTTGGTGCGGTAGTCGGCCACGGCGTCGACGTCACCGCGGCCGAGGGCGTCCGCGGCCCATTCGTCGAACGCCCGGGTGTGCGCCGCGGCGTTGGGTGACCGCATCGCCGCGAAGCTGTGGGTCATGAAGCCCGACCCGATGACCAGGACGCCTTCCTCGCGCAGGGAGCGCAGTTGTTGGCCGAGGGCGAACAGGAGGCGGGGATCGAGGCTGGGCATGCTGAGCTGGACGACGGGGACGTCGGCGGCGGGGTACATGGCCATCAGCGGGATGAAGGCGCCGTGGTCCAAGCCGCGGCCGGTGTGGTGCACGGTGGTCCTGCTGAGGGTGGCGGTCATGCGCCGGGCGAGGGCGCTGGCGTCGGGTGTGGGGTACTTGAGAGTGTAGTAGCGGGGGTGGAAGCCGCCGAAGTCGTAGTAGAGGGGGGTGCCGGGCGCGCTGCTGGAGAGGGCGAGCGGGGCGTCCTCCCAATGCGCGGAGACCACCACGACGGCTCGAGGCTTGGGCATGCTCTGGGCCCAGGTGAACAGGTCGTCCAGCCACCGGGGGTCGTCGAGGGTCGGTGGCGCGCCGTGGCTGACGAACAGCGCGGGCAGGGGTCCGTCGGCCTCCTCCCAGGGGCGTTGCCGACGTGCCTGCGGAAGGACCCGGGCGAGCAGGTCGTCGTAGGCACCGGCGGGCACGGCCGGGTTGAACGGGTCGCGGTTCTCGCTCATCGCCGCTCTTCCCGGTCATCGAACTCGGCCGAGGGCAGCGGGAGGGCTCGCTGGTAGGAGGGGACGGCGATGGCGGCGACGGCGACGTGCATGAGGAGCAGGGCGACGACTCCGGTCACGTCGGCTCCGGGTTGGTAGTCGCTGACGAGCATCGCCAGGTCGGGGATGAAGGACACGATCACCACGACCGGGACCAGAGTCCTGAGCAGTTTCTGGGCGCCCGCGCGGCGTCGGATGACGGCCCAGCCGCCGGCGCCGATCAGTACGCCGGCGATGGTGAAGACGATGTAGGCGCCCGGCTGGAGCGGCATGAAGTCGTCCGAGGCTCCGGCCGCCAGGGCGAGGGCTGCGATCAGGGCGTTCACCAGGCTGGCGGCCACGAGGGCAGCGAGCAGCAGGCCGGTTACCTGCAGCGGCGGGGTCCGGGGCGCGGCGGGTGAGGTCGCGGCGGTCGGGGAGGGAGTGGGCACGGTGGTCCAATCAGGGATACGGCGGACGAGGTGGGGTGGGAAGGACGGGGTCCGGGCGGGACCGGGCCCCGGGCGGGGCGGGTGCGACGGGAAGCGCTCAGAACGCGTGCGGACCCAGTCGTCCCCAGGCCGCAACTGCTGCCAGGACGAGCAGGACGGCGTTGACCGGGATCGCCTTCGTTTCCTTGCGGCGCGCGTGCACCCCGATCGCGGCGAGCATGGTGACGGCGAGCCCGACGGCGGCCCAGCCCACCAGGACCGGTGCGATGTCGAGCAGGGCGGGCAGAACCAGTCCCAGGGCGCCCAGCACCTCCACGATGCCGATCGCCTTGACCATGCCGGGCGAGAAGTCCTCGACCCAGCCCATGCCGGAGGCCGCCAACTTCTCCTTGGGCTGGACGGCCTTCATCAGGCCGGCCGCGAAGAACGCCAGGGCGAGGACGGCCGCGATGATCCACAGGATGACGTTCATCAGAACTGCTCTTCCGCTCTTTCGGTCAATGACTTGAATCTTCAAGCGAAAAGTAGACCGGATCACTTGAACGGTCAAGTGATCCGGTCGAGTTTCGTACGCGTGCCCGCCGCACCGTTGGGCTTGAAGCCTCACGTTAGGGTGACGGCATGAGCGCAGATGAGACGCGGTGGCTGGACGAAGAGGAGCACGAGGCGTGGATCGCGCTGGCCAGCACCGTGATGCGCCTCCCGGCCGCACTGGACGCCCAACTCCAGCGTGACGCGGGCATCAGCCACTTCGAGTACCAGGTCCTCGCCGGGCTCTCCATGGAGCCCACGTGGACCCTTCGGATGAGCACGCTCGCCGAGTTCGCCGACGGTTCGCTGTCCCGGCTCTCCCACACGGCCAAGCGCCTGGAGAAGGAGGGGTGGATCTACCGCACCCCGGATCCCGAGGACGGCCGCTTCACCCTGGCCGTCCTCACTGACGCCGGCTGGGACAAAGTCGTGGAGACTGCCCCCGGCCACGTCGCCGAAGTGCGCCGCCTGGTGTTCGACCCGCTCACCAGGGCTCAGCAGAAGCAGCTGCGGGAGATCGGCCGCCGCATCAACAACGCCATCGCCCCCGACGGTTTCTGCCCCGGTGCCACCAAGGGCTGATCGCCCGCCCCGCGGGCTCCTCGCGGATTGATGATCTGTAACGGTGTCGTGCGCGACTGAGGTTGGGGCGTGTTGGCCTGGCGGGTTGGCTGATAGGTGATTACCGCTCTGCGGTGCGGTCGGAGACGAGGCCGGCGATGGCCAGATGGGTCTCGGTGTAGTACTCGCGGCGGCCGAGGTACCGCTGGAGGGGCCGCCACTGCTTGTGCTCGGCATTGGCGTGCTCGACGCATATCCGCTCCGAGGACTGCTTCTTGCGGGCCGCCTCCCAGGCGGTGACCTCCGCGGCTGACGCGTCCTTGGCG
>NZ_QFRK01000169.1 GCF_003143855.1 Streptomyces sp. NWU339 | reverse complement strand
GTCCACCGAGGTGACCGCGWAAGCGCCCCCGTCACCGCACGGCTGCGCAAACACTGACGTCGTATCCGGTCCGACCTCCTGGCTCCACCCGGTCGACGGAGCCAGGAGGCGCGGAACCCGCGGCAGCCACGCAGTATCGGACGTGCCGACGGGCCCTTGATCCCCAGGCAGACCTCTGCCATGACCTCTTTCCCGTCCCGATCCGGTGCCGCACTCGACCCACGGCTCGCGTCCGCGCTCGCCGAGGCCCCGGTCGTCGCGTCGGTCGTCGGCACCCGGCCGCTGCGGCAGTTCCCGACCGCGCCGGCCCTCGGGTCCGTCGCCGCCACGTCCGACCCCCGCCTCCGGCACCTGCGCCGGGGCCAGCTACCGTCCGTCCCGCCCGCCGCTCTGAAGAGGTCCGCCCACCATCCCGGGAGTGAGTCCCTCATGTCATACGTCGTCGCCCGCTACCGCACCGAGGAGGGGGAGGAGAACACCGTCCTCCCCCTGCTCGACACCATGACCGCCGTCTCCGGCCAGGAGCCGGGCAACCTCGCCCACCGCGTCCACCAGGGCACCGAGGACCCGCGGACGATCGTGCTGTACGAGGAGTACTTCTCCGAGGCCGACTTCACCGCGCACCGCGCCACCCCGCACTTTCAGGACACCGTTCTCGGCACGGTGGTCCCGCTGTCGGAGAGCCGTGACGTGCTGCGCCGCGCCCCGCGCCCGGAGGTGAGGGCATGAAGACCCGTGCGGTGGTCCTGCGCGGCGTGTCGACGGCCCGCCCCTACTCCGACACCCGTCCGGTGGAGGTGGAGGAGCTGGAGCTGGGTGCCCCGCGCGAGGGCGAGGTGCTGGTGCGGATCGCGGCCGCCTCGCTCTGTCATTCGGATCTTTCGGTCGTCAACGGCGACCGGGTCCGCCCGCTGCCCATGGCGCTGGGCCATGAGGCGGTGGGCGTCGTCCAGGACACCGGACCGGGCGTCAGCCGGGTCCGTCCCGGTGACCATGTGGCTCTGGTCTTCGTGCCGAGCTGCGGCTTCTGCGCCGACTGCGCGGCGGGCCGACCCGCCCTGTGCGCACAGGCGGCCGCGGCGAACGGATCGGGTGCGCTGCTGCACGGCTCGTCGCTGCTGACCGATGCCTCCGGAGCCCCGGTCCACCACCAGCTGGGCGTCTCCGCGTTCTCCGAACACGCAGTGCTGGCCCAGGAATCGGTGGTGCCGATCCCGAAGGACATCCCGTTCGCGGTGGCGTCGATGTTCGGCTGCGCCGTCCTGACCGGCGCCGGAGCCGTCATCAACACGGCGGCCCTGCGCCCCGGCCAGTCGACGGTGGTGTACGGCCTGGGCGGCGTGGGCCTGTCCGCGGTGCTGGGTGCCCGTGCGGCGGGCGCGTACCCGATCATCGCGGTCGACCCGGTCCGGGAGAAGCGCGAGCTGGCTCTGCAGCTGGGCGCGACTCATGCCTGCGCTCCCGGCGAGGCGATCGAGGAGATTCGCGAACTCACGGGCGGTGGAAGTGAGTTGGCCGTGGAGGCGGTGGGCAGCCCCGAGGTGATGGCGCAGTGCCTGACCGCTGTGGCCCGGGGCGGCAAGGTCGTCTCGGTGGGCCTGCCCGCCC
>NZ_QFRK01000046.1 GCF_003143855.1 Streptomyces sp. NWU339 | reverse complement strand
CGACGGCGACGCCTTCGACGCCGCGGTGAACACGTTTCTGCAGGCCAGAGCCGCTGATCTGGAAGCAGGGAAAGCGCGGTGGCGGGCGGTCGCCGTGGACGGGAAACAGCTGCGCGGATCAAGAGCGGCCGGCGGGAAAGCGGTATGGCTGCTGGYCGCGATGGACCACGCCGGAACGGTCCTCGCACAGCGACAGATCGACACGAAAAGCAACGAGACACCCGCGTTCATCCCTCTTCTGGACGGCCTGGCCCTGGAGAACGCCGTCGTCACCGCGGACGCGGCCCACACCCAGCACGCGAACGGCCTCTGGCTGCGCGAGCAAGGCGCCCACTACATCGCTGTCGTGAAGGGCAACCATCCCGGCCTGCTCAAGCAGTTGAGGAAACTGCCGTGGTCCGACATCGCCCTGGACCACAAGGACCGCACCAGGGGCCGGGGCCGGCTCGAGGTCCGTCACCTGAAGACAGCCGCGTTCCGGCACCTTGACTATCCCGGCGCCCGTCAGGCCCTGCGCGTCATGCGCTGGCGCAAGGACCTGACCAGCAACAAGATCACGATCGAGCGGCTGTACTTCGTCACCAGCCTCCCACCCGGCGCGGTGTCCGGAGCCCGGATCGCGGCCTGGATCCGCGGCCACTGGAAGATCGAGAACCAGCTCCACCATGTCCGTGACACCACGTTCGCCGAGGACGCCTCCACCATCCGCGCCGGCCGGCTGCCCCGCGTGATGGCCAGCCTTCGCAACCTCGCCATCAGCGTCTGCCGGCAGGACGGCGAGACCAACATTGCCGCCGCCACCCGCCACCATGCCCGCCACCCAGGCCGCCCTCTGGCCACACTCGGATGGACATGATCAACCAGGACTCACGTGCTCAACCGGACAGAACCGCAACACGCAAAGTCCCTGACGGCTGAAGTCGGCCATGTTCCCGTCCCTTTCACCTCGAACGAGCCGACCGATCTGGTCGGCGGCTTCGTTTCCATTGCTTTGCAGCACCATGACAGCGCGGTGAAGAGTCGGCCCCAGACATTCCCCCAGGGTTGACCCAGGGGGGTATTGATACCGGCACCGTCTCAATACCCTCGAACCAGATATTTGTGGGCTATGGGATCCGCTCTCTACGCTGAAGCGCATTCGAGGGCCCCGAAAGGAAAGGGGCAGCCCGATGGAACTCAGGCACCTTCGGTATTTCGCGGCCGTCGCCGACACACGTCACTTCGGAAAGGCCGCGGAACGCCTGCACATGGCTCAGCCCCCGCTCTCCCAGGCCATCCGCCGCCTGGAGACGGAACTGGGCGTGGACCTGTTCACCCGCACGACCCGGCAGGTCGCCCTGACCGCCGCCGGCGAAGTGTTCCGCACCGATGTGGAGCGCATCCTCAAGGCCGTCGACGAGGCGGTGGTGAGGGTCGGGCGCTTCGCCTCGGGGCTGGAAGGGGTGCTGCGGGTCGGCCTGACGGGCTCCGCCTCGTACCGGCAACTGCCCGCACTCGCCCGGCTGCTCAAGCGCGAGATGCCGCACGTGATGATGGAGGTGCACACCGAGATGCTCACGCCCGCCCAGGAGCTCGGGCTGATCGAGCGGCACCTCGACGTCGGCGTCCTGCGCCCGCCGATCCGTCAGGAGGGCATCACCCACCGCCCGCTGGCCGACGAACGGCTGGTCGTCGCCGTGCCCGAGGAGCACTGGCTCGCCGAGGCCGACACGGTCCGCGTCGAGCAGCTGCGCCACGAGGACTTCATCATGTACGGCGCCACGCTCGGCTCCGTCGTCAACGACGCCGTCGTCCGCAGCTGCCTCGCCTCCGGCTTCTACCCGCACCGCGCCTACGAGGTCACCGAGACCTCGGCCGCCCTGGCACTGGTCGCCGCCGGGCTCGGCGTCGCCGTCCTGCCCGACTCGATCCGCTCCGCGCCCCGCGAGGGCGTGGTGGGCAAGGACATCGAGGACGCGCTGTCCGTCCCGTTGGTCCTGGCCTGGCGCGCGGAGGACGACTCGCCGTTGGTGCGGAATCTCCTCGAGGTGCTGGAGCGCCATGACGTATTTATCGAAGGAGTGGCATGAAAATCGCACGGATGGAGGCAATTCCCTTTGCCATTCCTTATGCGAAACCGCTGAGATTCGCCAGCGGTGAGGTGCACACCGCCGACCACGTCCTGGTCCGGGTGCACACCGACGAAGGACTGGTGGGCACCGCGGAGGCGCCGCCCCGCCCGTACACCTACGGCGAGACCCAGGAGTCGATCGTCGCGGTGATCGACAAGATCCTCGCGCCGCAGATCCTGGGACTGACGGCGCTGGAGCGGGAGGCCGTGCACGCCCGGCTGGACCGCACCGTGGGGAATCCCACCGCCAAGGCGGCGATCGACATGGCCCTGTGGGACATCCTCGGCCAGGCCGCCGGGATGCCGGTGTCCGGACTGCTCGGCGGCTACACCGACCGCATGCAGGTGAGTCACATGGTCGGCTTCGCCCCCGCCGACGAGATGGTGGCGGAGGCCGAGCGGATCCGCGACACCTACGGCATCACCACCTTCAAGGTGAAGGTCGGCCGGCAGCCCTACACCGAGGACGTCGCCGCCTGCCGCGCACTGCGCGAGGCCCTCGGCCCGGACGTCGAGCTGTACATCGACGGCAACCGCGGCTGGACGGCGGCCGAGTCCGCCCGCGCCCTGCGGGAGATGGCCGACCTCGGTCTGACCTTCGCCGAGGAACTCTGCCCCGCCGACGACGTGCTCGGCCGCCGCTGGCTGGTCGCGCAGAGCCCGGTCCCCTTCATCGCCGACGAGAGCGCCACCCGCACCGGCGAGGTGACGCGCGAACTCCTCGGCGGCTCCGCCACCGCCATCAGCATCAAGACCGCCCGCACCGGGTTCACCGCCTCCCAGCGAGTGCTGCACGAGTGCGAGGGGCTGGGCGTCGAAGTAGTGATGGGCAATCAGATCGACGGCCAGATCGGCACCTTGTGCTCGGTCGCCTTCGGCGCCGCCCACCGCTCCACCGCACGGCACGCCGGCGAGCTGTCCAACTTCCTCGACATGACCGACGACCTCCTCATCGAGCCGCTGACCATCGAGAACGGCCACCTGCGCATCCGCGAGGGCGCCGGACTCGGCATCGACATCGACCCCGACAAGCTGGCCCGCTACCGCCAGGACCGCTGACCCCTTCCGATCCCTTCCGACGCCTTCTGAGGCCTTCCAGAAAGACGGGACGATCATGACCGACATCATCACCGAGCAGGCCACCGCCGCCGCGTCCGGAGCCGCCGCCACCGAGCAGTTCCGCGCCAAGCAGCGCACGGAGGCCGCGGACGTCGACACCAAGCGCGTCGACACCCTGGTCACCGAACTCCTCACCGCCGCCCATGACATCGTCCGCCGTCACAAGGTCACCTACGCCGAGTACGACGCGCTGAAGTCCTGGCTGATCCAGGTCGGCGAGGACGGCGAGTGGCCGCTCTTCCTCGACGTGTGGCTGGAGCACGTCGTCGAGGAGGTCGCAGGCGAGAACCGGCAGGGCAGCAAGGGCACCATCGAAGGCCCGTACTACATCCCCGACTCGCCCCGACTGCCCGCCGAGGCGACCCTGCCCATGCGCGAGGACGAGGCGGGCACCCCGTTGCTCTTCCAGGGACAGGTGACCGGCGTGGACGGCACGCCGCTGTCCGGCGCCACCGTGGAGATCTGGCACGCCGACGCCGACGGCTACTACTCGCAGTTCGCCCCCAACCTGCCCGAGTGGAACCTGCGCGGCACCGTCATCGCTGACGAGCAGGGCCATTTCAAGATCCACACCGTGGAGCCGGCTCCGTACCAGATCCCGACGGACGGCTCCTGCGGCAGGCTCATCGCCGCCGCGGGCTGGCACGCGTGGCGTCCCGCCCACCTCCACCTGAAGGTGTCGGCACCGGGTCACCAGCTCATCACCACCCAGCTGTACTTCAAGGGCGGCAGCCACGTCTCCGACGACATCGCCTCCGCCGTCAAGCCCGAGCTCATCCTGGACCCGGCCCCGGTTGGGGGTACCTCCCAGGCCCTTAAGGCACTGGGGGAGGACGGCTCCGGCCGGGAGGTCACCTATGACTTCGTGCTCGACAAGGCGTGATGCACGGTGCTGTTCGCGGTACGAATGGACGTCGACATCCCGCGCGACCTCGACCCCGAGGTCCGCGGGGACCTGGTGGCACGTGAGAAGGCGTACTGCCAGGAGCTGCAGAAGTCAGGTGAGTGGATGCACATCTGGCGGTGCGTCGGGCAGTACGCCAACCTCAGCGTCTTCGACGTCGCCGACAACGAGGCGCTGCACCGCATCCTGTGGAACCTGCCCCTCTTTCCCTACATGAAGATCGAGGTCACCCCGCTGGCGCAGCACCCGTCCGACCTGGCAGCCGGTGAGGTCGGGGCGTGAGGAGCAAGGTAGTGGCCACCGCCCTGGAGGCGGTGGCCGACGTGCCGGAGGGCGCGTCGCCGGCAGTGGGCGGTTTCGGGCTCAGCGGTGTGCCGAACGTGCTGATCCGGGCGCTGTACGAGCGCGGGGTGGGCAGGCTGTCGGTGGTCTCCGACAACTGCGGTGCGAGGGAGTCCGGCCTGGCGGTGCTGCTCGCGGCCGGACGGATCGCGCGGGTGACCGGCTCCTACACCGGCGCGAACAGGGAGTTCCCCCGGCAGTACCTGGCCGGCGAGCTGGAGGTGGAGCTGATCCCCCAGGGCACGCTGACCGAGCGGCTGCGCGCCGGCGGCGCCGGCATCCCCGCCTTCTGTACCCCGACCGGCGTGAGCCAAGGCCTCGCCCTCCTCCTCGAACGCTGAGGGATACACCCACAGGAGCCGCCGTGTCCGCCCCTTCCCTATTGCATCACCACGTAGTCGGCCCGGCCGACGCACCACCACTGGTCCTCGGCCCGTCCCTCGGCACCTCCAAGGCGGTCTGGGAACCTCAGTTGTCCTCCTTGAGCCGCCGTTTCCGGGTGCTGCGCTTCGACCTGCCCGGACACGGCGGCTCCAGGGCCGATCTGCTGCGCGATGCCCAGCCCGGCCGTACAACGGTCGAGGACCTCGTGTCGCTCGTTCTCGATCTCGCCGACCACCACGGCTGGGACCGCTTCCACTACGCGGGCATCTCGCTGGGCGGAGCCGTCGGGGCCCACCTCGCGGCCCACCGCCCCGAGCGTGTGGCGTCCCTGGCCCTGATCTGCTCCTCCGCGCACTTCGGGCCGGCAGAACCCTGGTACGAGCGTGCCGACCTGGTACGGCTCAAGGGCACCGCTCCCCTGCGGGAGACCAGCCCGGGGCGCTGGTTCGCCGACGCGTCCTTCGCCGACTCTCCCTTCGGCCGCAGGCTGCTCGGCGCTCTCGCCGAGGCCGACCCGGTCGGCTACGCCGCCTGCTGCGACGCCCTCGCCGCGTACGATCTGCGATCCGACCTGGCCGGGATCACCGCCCCCACACTCGTCGTCGGGGGCGCCCACGACGCGGCCACCCCGGTGGAGCACGCCCAGGAACTGGCCGAGGGTATCCCGAACGCCGTACTGAAGGTCATCGCCTGCGGTCATCTCGCCGTGGAACAGCCGCGGCCCCTGCAGACCGCGCTCACCACCCATCTGCCCGAGGTCCGCCACGCACTCCGGTGACCCGCCGTCCGGAGGGCGTCCTCGGCAACGCCTGCCTCGTCGGCAACGGCTCTCCCTTGCCCGTCCCGCTCATCGCGCGGGTCGCATGCGACGTCGGGGAACGGCTGCTGCGAGCAGCACGCCGCGCCGAGCAGTGGCTGCCGGCGACCTTCCAGGTGGCGGCGGCCGACCGGCCCGCACGACGTGACCTCAGCCGGTAATTGCGTCTACGCCTGCTACCACGGCGTACCCGCCCACCGACACATCGCTACGGTTTCAGAGCACTTGGCGCCACGACCTCACCCGTGCTGCGCCCGTCCGCGTCCAGCAGCCAGCCCATCCGCTTGGCCATGCGCAGCGTCACCGCGCTCTCGACGAGGTTGAGCCAGGGCATCCGGTCGCCCAGCAGCCGCTCGATGCGCAGCACCTCGGTCAGGGAGCGTGTCCACACCGTGAACATCATGTTGGTGTCCCCGGTCGTGGAGACGCACACCCGCAGCTCCGGCAGCGTCCGCAGTGCCGCCACCGTGCGCTCGTGCTCGAGGGCTGGCACGCGTGCCAGCCAGGTGCATGCGATCGGCCAGTGCGACTGGACCTGTGCCACCTCGCAGCGGAAGGCCAGCACCTGTGAGGCGAGCAGCCGTGCCAACTGCCTGCGCACGGTCGCCGGATTGCGTCCCGTGATGCGGGCCAGATCGGCCGCGGTGCGCCGTCCGTCCACCGCGAGCGCCTCGATGAGCGGCCAGGCTCCGGACGGGGGCTCCACGCGCTGCTCGGGGCGGTCGCGGCGGGCCGCCGACTCCAGCGCGGCGACCTGCTTGCGATCGAGCGCGCCCAGCCGCCAGTCGCTGCCTTGCCGATGGACGTCCTTGCCCAGGTAGGTGCGGTAGCCCTGTACGCCGCGCACCTTCGGCAGGTCGTCCAGCACGAACGCCGTCAGTGCCGGCAGGTCCGGCGTCATGACGGTCAGCAGCAGATCGCGGCCGCGGGCGGATTCCTCGACGGTGACGGCGCGTGCGTCCCGGCACAGGGCTCGTACGACGTCTGCGCGCGCGCCCGGGGCGCAGTCCACCTCGACGAACGAGGTCACCACGTCCCGGGTTCCGGCCGGATGCGCGGTCACCCAGGCCAGCCCCTCCTCCCGCAGCCGCCGCCAGCGCGCGGCGAGCGTGGCCGGCTTCGAGCCGAGCACGCGCGCGGCCTCCGCCCAGCTGACGCGTGGCGCGACCTGCAGGGCGTTGATGAGCGCCAGGTCCTCCTCGACGAGGGTGTCCGTCACAGAAACCACCTTCTGAGCCGTTCTGGTGCACGAATCGGCCGATGCACGGCGTGCAGGCAATCACAATCCCCACACTGTCAACCACCTGTCAGCGGTATGACCTGAACCACACCCGGAGGTGCCGTCGAGGTGACCGTGGTACTCGAAGATGCTCAGGCGATGGCCGGCGAACTCACCGAGCTGCGGCACGCCCTGCACGCCGATCCCGAGATCGGCCTGGAGCTGCCCCGCACCCAGGAGAAGGTGCTCGCCGCGCTGGACGGCCTGCCGCTGGAGATCAGCACCGGCAAGCGCACGACCTCGGTCACCGCGGTCCTGCGGGGCACCGCCGCGGCCCCCGACGGTCCCGGTGAGCCGCCCGTGGTGCTGCTGCGCGGCGACATGGACGCGCTGCCCGTGCAGGAGGCCGCCGACGTGCCGTACGCGTCGCGGACCGCGGGTGCCATGCACGCCTGCGGTCATGATCTGCACACCGCGATGCTCGTCGGCGCCGCCCGGCTGCTGTCCCGGCACCGCGACAGGCTCCGCGGCGACGTCGTGCTGATGTTCCAGCCGGGCGAGGAGGGCTGGGACGGAGCCGGCGTCATGCTGGACGAGGGGGTCCTCGAGGCGGCCGGCCGGCCCGTCGACGCCGCGTATGCCCTGCACGTCTTCTCCGGTCTGGTGCCGCGGGGGCGGTTCGTCTCCCGGCCCGGCACGATCATGTCGGCCTCGGACGCCCTCCACGTCACGGTGCGCGGCGCCGGCGGCCACGGCTCGACACCGCACCTGGCCGCCGACCCGGTGCCGGCCGTCAGCGCCATGGTGACGGGGCTGCAGACGATGGTGACCCGCGAATTCGACATCTTCGACCCGGTCGTGGTGACCGTCGGCTCCCTGCACGCGGGCACTCGGCGCAACGTCATCCCCGAGACGGCCGCGTTCGAGGCGACCGTGCGCACCTTCTCGGCGGCCTCCCGCGAACGGGTCATGGAGGCCGCGCCGCGCGTGCTGCGCGGCATCGCCGCCGCCCACGGCGTGGAAGTGGACGTGGAGTACGCGGGGGAGTATCCCCTCACCACCACCGACGCCGACGAGACCGCGCATGTCGCCCGCACCGTCGGCGAGGTCTTCGGCGAGGACCGCTACCGCACCCTGGAGCATCCGCTCGGCGGCTCCGAGGACTTCTCCCGCATCCTCGGCGCGGTGCCCGGAGCCTTCGTCGGCCTCGGCGCCGTCCCCGTCGGCGCCGACCCGGCCCGCGCACCGTTCAACCACTCCCCGTACGCCCGGTACGACGACGCCGTACTCCCCGACGGCGCCGCCCTCTACGCCGAGCTGGCGCTGCGCCGGCTCGGGGAGTTCCCCCGCACGGCCCCGTCGCACCACCGCTGACCGCTCCGCCGAAAGGGAGCCGCACATGACCGACACCGTCACACCTCAGGCGCAAGAGGCGAAGACCCGCGCCGGCCGGCTGAAGACCCTCACCGGCACGGGCCTCGGCAACGCCCTCGAATGGTTCGACTGGAACATCTACGCGATCTTCGCGCCGTATCTCGCGGCGCAGTTCTTCAGCAGCTCCGACCAGCTGTCCGCCGTGCTGTCCACCCTCGCCGTCTTCGCCGTGGGCTTCGCCGCCCGCCCCGTCGGCGGCTTCGTCTTCGGCTGGATCGCCGACCGCAAGGGCCGCCGCTTCGCGATGAGCCTGTCCGTCGGCGGCGCGGCCGCGGGCAGCCTGCTCATCGGCCTCGCACCGACCTACGGCGCGGTGGGCGCCCTCGCGTCGCTGCTGCTGCTTCTCGCCCGGCTCGTGCAGGGTCTGGCACACGGCGGTGAACTGCCCTCGGCGCAGACCTACATCGCCGAGGCCGCCCCGGACCGCCACCGCGGGCTGTGGGCCAGCCTGATCTACGTCTCCGGCACCGTGGGCATCATGGCCGGCACCGCGCTCGGCGCCGTCATGGCAACCGTGCTCAGCTCCAGCCAGATGGGGGCGTGGGGCTGGCGCGTGCCGTTCGTGCTCGGCGGACTCTTCGGCCTGTACGCCCTGGCCATGCGACGTCGGATGCCCGAGACCGAGGCCTTCGAGGAGGAGTCCGGTAAGGACGGCGGCGACCGGGACCGGCCGTCGATGTGGCGGACGCTCGCCGAGCACCGCAAGCAGGCCCTACAGGTCGTCGGCATGACCGTCGGGCTCACCGTCGCCTACTACGCCTGGGCGGTCTCCGCACCGCAGTACGCCATCAGCTCCCACGGCCTCGACCCGGCGGGTGCCCTGTGGGCCGGGCTCGCCGCCAACGTCGTCTTCCTGGTGGCCCTGCCGCTGTGGGGCGCGCTGTCCGACCGCATCGGCCGCAAGCCCGTACTGCTCGTCTGCAGCCTCGGCACGGTCGCGGTCATCTTCCCGCTGAACTCCCTCATCGGGCGCGAGCCCTGGCAGCTCGGCCTCGCCATGGCCATCGCGATGATCTTCATCGCGGCCGGCGCCGCGATCGTCCCGGCCGTGTACGCCGAGCTCTTCCCGACCCGGATCCGCACGATCGGCGTCGCCGTTCCGTACGCGTTGTGCGTCGCCGCGTTCGGGGGCACGGCCCCGTATCTGCAGACCTGGATGGGGGCCGAGCTCGGCGGCGCGTACTTCACCGGCTATACGGCCGTACTGCTGCTGATCTCGTCCGCGGCCATCGTCACCCTCCCGGAGACCCGGAACCGCAGCATGCGCTGACGGCGGGTCGGATCACGGACGGCGACGCGATCCTGCCTGCACAGCGATGCCGACCACTCTCTCCCTCGACGTCACCCAGTTTTCGAAACCCCCGGGTCAGCGCGATGGCCCGGCACCTGGACGAGCAGGTCGCGGCCTTCCGCAACCGGCTCCTGGACGCCGGGCCGGATGCGTTCGTCCGGGTGGACGCACTCACCCAGAAGGTCCGCGAAGGCGGCCGGATCATCAACGTCCACGCCCTGATCGCGGTCGGCGTCAACGCCGACGGCCACCGCGGTCCTGGCCGAACTTCACGACGAGTGGATCGCCTTCCCAGCCGCCACCTGTCCGAGGGAAGCATGGACAGCCTCTGCACCGGCGTACCGCCCACCACCCCGAACGAGCCCGACACCTGATCAGCTGCACCACGACAGGGGGCATGACCCCTCGGTGGCTCAAGGCATACGCCAAGCACCATTCACCCGGTTCCCACACGCTACACAGAGCCGAAAGAGTGACCGCAGGCGGTGGGAGTCTCCTGGGACTTCTCTGGGACTTCCAGCTGTATCAACGGGCACGAATGTGAAACAGCCGAAAGGCCATTCCTGCGGGTCAGCAGACCGCAACCGGCCATCGCCGCAGGTCACGGCGCCACCTAGTCCCTTCCGGGACATCTGAAAGCCTTCAGCAACAACGCCGCCGGATTCCCTCCTGGCTCGCATTTATGCGAGCCAGGAGGGGAATCCGGCGGCGCCTGTGGGACTTCTCCGGGACTTCGGGAGGGGGCCGAGAGGCCATCGGCCTCCGGGGGCCGGGCGGCGGATTGCCCGGCACTTCACGTACAACCGTTGCACCGCGTAGGCGGCCTCGACGTCGCGCTCGGGCAGGAGTGAACGCACCGGCGGACAGGGCACTCCCGTGCGGGCGGCCTCGTCCAGGACGGCGGTCGCCTTCGTCACGGCGTCGAAGGACTCGGGGGCGCTCCCCCGGGCCCACTCGGCGCGGTGGTGCGGCAGTGCGGAGGAGACATGCGGGGTACCTCCGGGAGGGAGTGATGCGTGCGGTTCGTACGGCGGCATACGGTCCGTCGGTCGTCAGCGATGCCGGTACCGCTGAGTGCGGGCACCGTGTTCTCCGGGTGGGTCAGGGAGCGGGCGCCGGCACGGAACCGGGCGGGCTTGTCCACGATGGTCCGGCCGACGGGAAGATGGCCCCAGATGCTGCTGCCCTGGTGGGTGGTGGGTTCCCGGGTCGTCTCGTCGATGACGAGGGGGTTCCGGCCGACTTCCCACTCGAAACCCGAGGGGGTGATGCCGTCGGCCAGGTATCCGAAGGGGGTCGGTGCCGTCGACGCCCTTGGTGCTGCGTCCGTAGCCGGGCAGGTCGGGGACGACGACCCGGTCTCCCTTGGCCGGCTGCGCGATGTTGCGGGCGTAGTCGGAGACGTCTGAGGCTCCGGGGCCGCCGCCGTGCAGCAGCAGGACCGGCGGGCCGTCGCCGGTCTCCGCGGCGAAGATCTTCCTTCCGCCGATGTCGTACGTCGTCTCCTGCATCGTCGGCAGGCCGGTCGGTGTCGTCGTCATGATGCCGGTGTCCTCACCGGGCGGTGGACGCGGTCGGGCGGGAGGTCGTGGACGGCGTGAAGCCGCGGGGCGGCGGCGGGAGCGGGGCGCCCTCGGGAGCCGCCGCGTAGACGTAGGCGTCGGGGCGCAGGGCGAGCGTGGACGCGCCGTGCTCGGTCATCCAGGGCAGCAGGACGCCGTCGCTGTCGACGAGGGTGCCCTCGGCCGGCCGGGAGCCGACGGGTGTGGCGGTCAGGGAAGGGACGCCCGGAAGGTTCCAGGCGGGCTGGGGCGTGGCCGTGCGCGCGTGCAGGAGGAGCCATCGGCCGCCGAGCGCGTCGTCGAGGCGGACGCGGGTGCCGTCGGGGCCGGTGACCCACGGCTGGGGGACCTGGCGGCCGGTCGCCCTGGTGCGGGAAGGGGCCTGCAGGCCGGCGTGGTAGCGGGCGACGGGGATCCAGTTCGAGTCCTGCATCCAGTCACCAAAGCCCGGTATGCGATCCAGGGCGCGCAGAGCGCCGTTGCGGACGCACGCGACCGGCAGGCGGCGTTCGGTGATGATCCGGCCGACGAACACCGCCCGCTTCGTGACCTCCTTGACGTGCGGTTTACGCTCGGCCTCGTAGCTGTCGAGCACCGTCTCGGGCAGTTCGCCGCGCAGGACGGCGTCGAGTTTCCAGCAGAGGTTGGCCACATCGCGCACGCCGGCGGCCATGCCCTGTCCGATCCACGGCGGCATGGCGTGGGCAGCGTCGCCGGCGAGGAAGACCCGGTCCATGCGGAAGCGGGTGGCGAAGCGCACGTGGTGGCTGTAGACGGTGGCGCGCAGGACCTCGACGCTGTCGCGGGAGATGCCGTACCGGGCCACCAGCCGGTACACGGCCTCCTCGGTGGTCAGCTGTTCCTCGTCGTCGCCGGGCAGGATCGGGAACTCCCACCGGTGGTGGCCGAGCGGGGTCGGGCAGTCCACGGCCGGACGGGCCGGGTCGCAGTGGAAGCGCAGCTTGTCGTGGTCCGGCCAGGGCTTGAGCATCTTCGTGTCGATGACCACCCAGCGGTCCTCGTACGTCTTGCCCTCGTAGCCGATGTTCAGCTGGGCTCGGATGAGGCTGGAGCCGCCGTCGGCCGCGATCGCATAGGAAGCGCGCAGCCGGTGGACGGAGTCGTCGGCCGTGCCGACCACCGTCAGGTCCACCCCGTCGGCGTCCTGGCGCAGGCGCAGACACTCGTGACGCAGGAGGACCTTCACGTTCGGATAGCGGTCGACACCGCCGCGCAGGACCTGCTCCAGCGCCGGCTGGTAGATGAACATCTGCGGTGGATGGCCGTGGCCGCGCGGCGTGGGGTGCGCGCTGAGGAAGGGGCGGCCGTGCGCGTCGACGAAGTCGACGGGGCGCTCGGTCAGCATGTCCTGCTTGAGTCGTTCGGCCAGGCCCGCGCGCTGCCAGATCCGCATGACCTCCTCGTCGGTGGAGACGGCCCTGGCGCGCGAGAAGATCTCGGCGTCGCGGTCCACGACGACGGTCCTCAAGCCCATCGCGCCCAGCAGGTTCGCCGCTGTCACCCCCGTGGGCCCGTAGCCGATGACCGCCACGTCGTACGTGTCGCCCCCGGCTCGGATCTCTTCCACCAGGCCCACCTCGCTGTCACCGGGTCGCGACTCACGCATTGATGGAGCGTTCACTCCAGTTGGAATGAGCGCTACGGCAAGCATGGCACCGGATACGGTCAGGGGCCGGTGCGACGGGAGGGAAGACCCCATGACCAGGCCCCGGACGACGCGCAAGAAGCGCGCGAACGGCGTGGAGTCGCGGCAGCGCATCCTCGACGCCGCCCGCTTCGTCTTCAAGCTCGTCCGACCCGGCACCGACTGCAACAGGCCACCAGCCCGCCCCGGGCCCCATGACCAGTCACGCCCCCGAGGCCGGGAACGCCGTCGCGACGGGCCGCGCCGGTCACCAGGGCGGGCTGTTCGCCCTGTGCGTCTCTCCGGCTCCTGGCCGGCGCGTCCGTCCGGCGGAAGCGGTCGGCGCCTCCCCGGCCGGCAAGGAACTCAAGCTCCGGTTCTCCGGCGCGTCACCCTAGCCCCGCAAGAGGGAGCCGTCGTGCGGTCCTGGCCGGTGGGGGGCGGCGGCGTCCTCGCGGCTCACCTCATGGTGACGGCCGTCGGGGCGGGGAAGGGGCTTGAGGGCGACCTCGATGCGGTGCGTGGAGTCATGGCTCACCGAGCCGCCCAGACGTGCCTCGACCACGCCCAGGCGCAGACCCGCCCCGCCCTCACCGGCCCGGTGGAACTGCACCGAGAACTCCAGGCTGACCTGCTCCACGGTGAACCGCCAGTCGCTCTCCGCTCCTTCTGCCTGGGCCCGCGCCAGCTCCGCACGGACCGAGCCGATGGCCTCCGCAAGACCGATCGGTTCCATATCCCTCATGTCAACACACCCCCGTCTTCCGTTGGTTGACCGATCCACTCTGCTCACAAGTCTAGGGACGCACCATGCTTTGCACGTAGTGTGAGGCGGTATGGGGGAACTGCGTGCGGACTGGAGGCTCAGGCTGCGGCGCGAGGACGCGCACGGCCCCATCTGTGGTGCCGGCGTGCTCGTCGACCAGTACACGGCGCTGACCTGCGCACACGTCGTGCGCCATCCGGACGCCGTCATGTGGCTGGAGTTCGCCGAGAACAGCGGGCTCGAGCCGGTCTCCGCACGCGTCCTGCCCGGCGGCTGGCTGCCGGAGGGCGAGAGCGGCGAGGACGTCGCCGTGCTGCGCCTGGACAGCCCTCGCCCGCAGGCGCGTCGCGCCCTGCTGGAACCCAGGCTGTGGGGCGGAATGGAGGTGTACGCGACCGGTTACGCGGCGGGCTTCGACGACGGCATGAGCCTGTGGGGGCGCATCGGCGGTGCCAGCGGTGAGCGGGTGCAGCTCGACGCCGTCACCAAGACGGAGGTGGTGCGCGCCGGCTTCAGCGGCGCAGCCGTGTGCACCCGGCCTCAGGAAGGTCGTCCCACCCGGGTGGTCGGCCTCGTCGTCAGCTGGCGCGGCGACCTGGGCGAACTGCTGCCCGAAGACAACCGGATCTCCTTCTCGTACCTGATCCCCATTGAACGCATCGCCGAACTCTCGCCGGTCATTATGGAATTGAGCAGCCCGCACGCCTGGGACCACGGCTTCGAGGAGCGGTTGGCCCAGTGGTTCGACGACCCGGACGAGGACCCGGTGAAGATCACCGTGGTGCCTCCGGGCAGCGGAAAGGACCGCTCGCTGCGCCATCTGCTGCACCGCGCCCACGTCGTCCATCGCGGCGGCGCCAGCAGGCCGGACCTCATCGACCACGCCTTGGACCAGGTCACCTTCCCGGCCGGCGAGTACCTGACGTACTGGGACTGGCTGCGCGGCGCCAAGCCCCCACCCGCGCAGGCGGCCGACCGTGCCCCCGTCCGGCCGGTCACGGTCCTCGTCGACGGTCTCGACGAGGAGCCCCAGCCCGGTCCCCTGATCGAACTTCTGGCCCGGTTACGGGTGTTCGACTTCCGGCTGCTGCTCGTCTTCCGCCACGAGGGCGGCCCCGGCTGGACCGCGTCCCGCGACCGGCTCCTGCGGCCCGCGCTCCTCCGCCACGCGAACACACTGCTCGACCGTCTGCAGCGCGTGGAGTTCAGCCGGGCGATCCGCCGCGACATCGTCGACAGCGCCTCCCTCGGCTCCGTGACCGAGACGGCCGACCGGCACCGGGCCACACGCCGCCTGATCGACGAGGTGCGGGACCCGCAGCAGCAACTCACCCGGCTGCGCGCACTGCTCAGGACCCTGCGCGCCGACCTGAGCCGCCATGGAGACCGGTGATGCGGTGCTCCGCCCGACCCGGGCAAGGGAGGAGGACCACGCGAAGATGACGATCTGCCCGCACCGGCGCTTCACCGGAGCCCCCTGCGGCGGCACCGTGCTGCCCACCGGCCACTGCGCCGCATGCGGCCGCGCGGAGAACGGCCCCGGGCTGCCCGCCCTTCCCGAGGACCCCCGGGAACGCGGCCCCCGCGAGCTCCTCTCACTCCCCGAGCGAGAGCCACGCCCCGCCGAGGAACGCCTCGTCCGGCCCGAGGCGCCGCTGCGCATCCGCATGGACTGCTCGTCCACCGGCTGCGGCATCACCTTCGCCCCGCCCTACACCGAGGGCCCGGTGCCGATCAAGGGATTCTGCCCGGTCTGCGGCGAGCGCTACTCGTACCAGCCCGAACTCGCCAAGGGCGACATGCTGCGCGACCAGTACAGGATCATGGGACCCATCGCGCACGGCGGGCAGGGCTGGGTCTACCTCGCCGAGGACACCCATCTCGGTGACGTCGTCGCCGTCAAGGGACTGCTCAACCGGTACGAGCACGACGGCGCCCGGCTCGCCGACGTCGAACGCCGCAACCTCGTCGCCATCCGCCACCCCCGCATCGTGCAGATCCGCGACTTCGTCGCCCGGAGCGACGACACCGGCCAGGTCACCGGCGGCTACATCGTCATGGACGACGTCGGTGACGGCACCCTCGCGAAAGTCGTCGAGGACGTCCGGCTCGGTGAATCCGTCCTCGACATCGAGCACGTCGCGGCGTACGGCTGCCAGATCCTCGAAGCCTTCGTCCACCTGCACGCCGACGGCGAACGGGTCTTCGTGTACGGGGACATGAAGCCCTCCAACGTCGTGCACCACAGGGACGGCATCAAGGTCATCGATCTCGGCGGCATGCGCGAACAGGGCCAGAGCCAGCCGCCCGCCCATGTCACGGCCGACTACACGGCACCCGAGACCGAGACGTCGGCCATGCCCACCGTCGCCCACGACCTGCACACCGTCGGCGCCACCTTGCGGGAACTCGCCCGCTGGGCCGTCGCCGAGGTGCCCGGCCTCGGTACCGCCTCCTTCCAGCGGGTCGTCGATCGTGCCGTCCGGCCCTCCCCGTACCGGCGCTTCGTCGACGCCCGTGAGATGGTCGGCCAACTGCGCGGCGCCCTGCGGGAGATCCGCGCGCTGCGCGGCAAGAGCGACCCGCCCGAGCCCTCCGACTACTTCCGGCCGTCCACCCGGTTGCTCGGCGCCCGGCTCGGCACGGTGCCGGACATCGAACACTGGCTGGACCGCCCCCGCCGCGACCGGTACGAGCCGCCCGTGGCGCCGGCCCTCGACCTCGGCGCCCCCACACCCACCGAGATCGCCGCCTGTCTGCCGGTGCCGAGGCCGTATCCGGGCGATCCGCAGACCGCGCGGTTCGAGGTGAGCAGCGGCTACGCCCCGGGCCAGCTCCTCGAGCAGGAGGACGAGAAGCCGCGCTCGGTGGAGATCTGTCTGCACAACGTGCGCGTTCTGCTGGACCGGAACACCGGGGAGGACCTGGAGCGGGCCCAGGAGGAGCTCGACACGGCCGACTCCATTCCCGGGCCGCCCGCCGTGCGCCGGTGGCGGCTGGAGTGGCATCGCGCCCTGCTCGCGCTGCGCAGCGCCGGCCTCGACGACGATCCGCGGCAGGTCGTCGAGGCCAGGAGACACTTCACGCAGGTCCACCTCGAACTGCCCGGCGAGTACGCGCCCAAACTGGCCCTCGCCTACTGCGCGGAGCGGCTCGACGACGACACGTCCGAGCCCACGGCCAAGGAACTGTACGAGGTGGTGTTCGCCCGCAACCCCGCGCACGGCGGCGCCGCCCTCGGCCTGGCCAGGATCGCGCTCCGCGCGCGCGACCGCCGGGCGGCCATCGATGTGCTCGGCCGGGTCCGGCAGGGCACTCTGGACCACACCGTCGCCCGGATCGCCTCCCTGCGCATCCGCGCGGCCCGGCTGCCCGGAGACGGTGATCCGCTGCCCGCGCCCGCCGAGGTCGACGCGGCGCTGGCCGAACTGCGCGGTCTCGAGGGCGGGAGTCCGGGCGCCGGGGAGCCTCGCCTGTCGGAGGACGAGGCGCTGCGCCTGGGCACCGAACTCCACGAATGGAAACTGGACGCGGTGCACAGCCTCAGCGACCGGCCCGGTTCGCCGGGACGGGATGCCGGACGGCTCGACGCCCGCAGTCTGAGACGCCTGAGCACGCCGGAGCGCGAGTCGCGCAAGCAGCTGGAGGCGCACTACCGGCGACTGGCGGCCCGTCACCATGAGCCGGCCACCCATGAACACCTCGTGGATCTCATGCACGCGGTACGGCCCCAGACCGTGTTCTGACCGCACGGCACGACAGAGCGAACCGGCACCCGGTGTGCCGCGGCGACGAAGGCGAAGGAGCGGTGACGTACGACATGAGCAGCCACACCCGGCCACCGCAGCCGGGCATCCGACTGCACGTCGACCTCGGCGGCGACCTGCGCCCGCACCGGAGCGCGAAGATCGAGGCCCGCCTGCGGGTCGACGTGGCCGCCGACGGTGCGCCCACCGACCTGCCCGCGGTCCAACTCGCCGTGATCATCGCGGTGGACGTCGCCGAACGCAACCGGGCAGCCGTCCGGCACGCCCTGCCGTCGGCGCTGCGCGCCCTGCCCGACCGCATCTCCTTCGCCGTGCTCGGCAGCGGTCCCGAGCCGGTCCGCTGCTATCCGCGGGGGGACGACGAGTGGGCCGTCGCCGACCGGGAGGAGAGGCGCCGGGCCGCCTTCGTCACGGGATCGCTCCCGCTGCACCGGGAGGGGCCGCGCCCTGCCGGGTACGCCCCGTGGGTGGCCCGATCGCGTGCCCTGCTCGCCGGCCGGCCGGTGTCCGTACGCCACCTGGTGCTGATCACCGATGGCAGCAGCGCCTTCGGGGAGACCCGTCTGGAAGAGGAACTGGAAGCGTGCGCAGGGCAGTTCACCTGTGATGTGTTCGCCGTGGGCGCGGACTGGGCTCCCGACCCCCTGCTGACCCTCGCCGAACGGCTGCACGGCACGGCCGAGTTCGTGGACGACGGACTCGGCCATGCGGTCACTGCCGCCATCCACCGGCTGCGCCGGGTGCACACCCCCCAACTGCCGATCGAAGTGACCGTGCGGCCCTCCGTGCGCCAGGTATCGCTCAGCGAGAAGGCGCCCCGGCCGCACCGCCTCGGCAGGCTGCCCCAGCCCGGCCGGCCGCACCGCTGGAAATTCCCGACCTACCAGTGGCAGCAGGGCAGACGCGACTACCTGCTCACTCTGGTCGCCGACTCCGACGCCGACCCGCTGGAGACCGAGCTGCAGTTCGCCATGGTCTCCATCGGTGATGTCCACGCGCCCGTCATCGCCCGCTGGCACCTCCCCGAGCAGTCCCCGCCCCACGCCCCGACGGGCACCGACAGCGTGCGTGATCTCAACGCCACCGCCAGGATGCGGAGGGCTCTCCGCCAGGGCCTCACCGCTCTTCAGGAACACCGACCGGACACCGCCGAGGACCACCTGGGCCAGGCCGCCCGGCTGGCGGCGCGATTCGGCACGGACTGGGTGCTGGAGGAGATCCGCACGGTCGCCGACATCGAGGACGCGGCCGCGGGGCTGGTCCGGCCGCGCGCCGTCGACGCCGGCGCCCTCGGCCCGCTGATCCTGCGCGCCGGGTCCCGGCCCGGCGGGCCCCTGGCCGACGCCGTCGGTACGCGGCCGGGCCCGCGCTGCGGCGGCTGCGGCACCCCGGCCGGGAGCGAGGCCCGTTACTGCATCGCATGCGGGGAGAAGCTGCTGTGACGACCGGACGCGCCGCCTCCTGGCACCGGTTCTCCCCCGCCGCTTTCTGGCGCCGGAGGCTGAGCCCCTGGCGGACCCGCCGGCTGCTGGAGGTGCATCTGCTGGTTCTGTTCCTGCTCACGGCCGTGGCGTCGACCGCCCTGTTCCTCTCCTGTCGTCAGGTCCAGCACAGCGCCGAAGCGCTCGCGTCCCGCGAGGCGCCGGCCGTGCAGGGGCTCGCCGCCACCCGGCTCGCGGCCCTGCGGGCCGAGCAGGAGGCCCGCATCCTGGTGGAAATGGACCTCATCGACGTCACGGGCTCGGGCGAGGCCTACCGGTCCCAGCTCTCGGCCGCCGACCAGGGCCTGTCCCGGATCGCCGACCGCACGGACCAGGACCTCGGCACGGTCAAGGGCCTGCTCGCCACCTACAGCGACTCGCTCGGCCTCGGCACGTCCCCTTACCCTGGCCCGTCCCTCATGCGGGAGCAGAAACTCAAGGAAGCGCACTCGCTGCTCACCCGCGATTCGGTGGGACTCGTACCCCGTCTGGACGCACTGCAGCAAGTCCAGCTGAGGCACGCCGAAGCCACAGCCACCATGGGGCAGTGGCAGCGCGGCGGGTGGTGGCTCGCCGAACTCGCCCTGGCCCTGGTGGGGTTGACCCTGCTCTCGGCGTTGTTCGTGCTGCGCGACCGCTGCGGCCGTGACTGGAATCCGTACCTGCTCGCGGCCTTCGTGCTCACCGTACTGCTCGCGGTGGTCCCGCTGACGGCGATGTCCTCCACCCAGGACGACCTCGACGGGGCGATCAAGGATCTGCGGCAGATCACCCACGTGTCCCGGGAAAGCGACACGGAGCCGGCCGACGCACAGCAGGACGTCACGAAGACGTCGGAGGAGGTCCGGGAGAAGACGGCCGATGACGCCTGGACCACCCCGGTGTACCAGGGCACCTTCGTCGGCAGCCTGCTGGCCGTCGTCCTGCCCGCGCTGGGGCTCGGTCTCCGGCTCGACAACGACTACTGGAGGCGACGGTGACCCGGCGGTTCAAGATGCTGATCCTCATCATGGTCATGCTGCTGATCACCGCCGGCGGCATGGTGGTGGTCTGGTCGCAGCACGACGACGAGGAGCCGGTGACCATCCTCGGAACGTGGACGGCCAAGCAGGCGGAGCACTTCGAAGCCCTGCTGCACGGCTTCGGCATCCCCTTCCGCTACCAGGGCACCGCGGCCCAACGGGATGTGCTGCTCTCCAAGGTGCAGTCGGGGGAGCCCCCGGACATCGTGATCATGCCGGGCCTCGGCGAACTCGCCGAATACGCCGATCAGGAGCTCCTCAAACCACTGAACCGGCTCTACGAGCCGCAGGAGTACGGTGCCCCCTGGAAGCCGACCGGCTCGCCCTCCGAACACGTCTACTGGGTCCCGGTCAAGGCGGACCTGAAGAGCATCGTCTGGTACCGCCAGGGTCACAAGCCTGCCCATAAGCCTGCTCAACTGAGGAGTTGGTGCATCGGCATGGGGGACGACGGTGCCTCCGGCTGGCCCGGCACCGACTGGATCGAGGACCTCGTGCTGCAACGCGAGGGCCCGGACGTCTACGAGAAGTGGGCGCTGGGCACGGGCGAGGTGGAGTGGTGGCGGAGTGATCCGGTGCGCACGGCCTGGAAGGCGTGGGCCGAGCTGCTCCAGCAGGACGAGGACGCGGCCGAGGACGCTCTGCTCACCGACCACCGCGGCGCCCCGGACGACAACGGGCTGCTGTTCGCCGACCGGGGCAGGTGCGCCCTGGAGCACCAGGGCTCCTTCGCGCTCTCCTTCTACAAGGACGACGCGGAGCACGCAGACCTGATGGACTCCGCTCCGCTCCTGCCCGGAGGCGGCAGCCGGGTCCGGGCCCACGAGGTGACCGGCGACTTCGCGGCGCTGTTCAGCGACCGCCCCCAGGCCCGTGAACTGATCCGCCGACTGGCCTCCAGGGAGGGTCAGCAGAGGTGGGCCGGCCTTGCGGACGTCTTCTCGGCGAATCGTCGGGTGAAGTTGGAAAAGTCACAGGACGACGCGGTCGAAGGCAAGATCGCACAACGGCTCGGTGAAGGCCCCCGCTGCCTGGACGCCTCGGACGTCATGGCACCCGCCGTGCGGGACGCCTTCTACGAGGCCGTCCTGCTGACCATCGCAAGGGTCGCCACCGGCCAGGACCCCGACATCGAGGGTGTCCTCCACGATGTGCAGAGGATGCAGGACGCTCAGCCCGCCCGAGGCGCCGCCAGCAGAGCGGCTCCGAAGACGGTGTGCAGTAAGCGGTGAGCGATGGGGCGGCGCCTGCCGCAGGTGGCGCGACGGCGGCATCGCCATCGTCGTCGGTGCGACTCACGGCTCACCGGGCCGGTGCAGAGGCGTTCCCAGCCGCGGCGGGGCCGGCGAAGCCGTTGGCGGTGGCCTTGTCGGGGGGCCCGCGGGCGAGTTCGTCTACGGCGATACGGCGGCAGCGCGCCGGTGCCGGCCGAGCGCAGCCCAACGTCAAAACTCCCTGGCGCGCACGGCGGTGCGGGCTCCGGCCTCTACGACATGCTGATCATTGCGGTCATCGTCATGTTCATCGCGGGACTCATGGTCGGCCGCACTTCCGAGTATTCGGGCAAGAAGATCGGCACCCGCGGGATCAAGCCGGCCGCCTGCTACCTCCTCGTCACCCCGGCCACGGTGCTCATCTTCACGGCCGCGACCAAGGCACTGTCGACCCCGGTCAACTCGGTGATCACCTCCGGCGCGCACGGATTCTCCGAGATCCGGTACGCCTGGTGTCTGAGGCCGTAGTGCCTGCGTTGACGGTGCGTCTCACCGGTCCAGCTCCGCGAACATCTCCACCTCCCGGGTCCTGCCCGTGACGATGATGACGTCGCCGGGGTGGACGACCGTCTCGGCGGTGGCGTGAGTGAAGTCGGCGCCGGGGCGTTTGATGCCGACGACGGTGACGCCGTACGTACTGCGCACCCGGCTCTCGCCCAGCGGGATCCCACCGACGACCTTCGGGGCGAGCGTCTTGATCAGCGCGTAATCGCTGTCGAAGGCGATGAAGTCCAGCATCCGGCCGGTGACCAGGTGGGCCACGCGCTCGCCCATGTCGTGCTCGGGCAGGACGATGTGGTGGGCACCGATGCGTTCCAGGATCTGGCCGTGCTGCCGGGTGGTGGCCCGGACCCAGATGGCGGCCACGCCGGCGTCGACGAGGTTGGAGGTGGTCAGGATGCTGGCCTCCAGGTCGGTGCCGATACCGACCACCACGCGGGAGAACCCGCCGACGCCGAGCTGCGCCAGCGCAGCGGGGTCGGTGCAGTCCGCGGCGGCGACCTGGGTCAGCTCTTCGCCGACCTTCTGGACGACGCCGACGTCGGCGTCGATGCCGAGCACGTCCCAGCCACGCCGCATCAGCTCCGCCGCCACGGACTGCCCGAAACGGCCGAGACCGATCACCGCCACTCTGGAATCGCGGGCCGGGCGACGGTCGGCGGAACGCCGATGTCGGTGTGGACGCAGTGACTTGAAGTGGTCAGCCAATGACGGGTCGCTCCTCGGGCAGGGTGTACCGGCGGTCGCGCTGCCGCAGTGCGAGCGCGCTGGCGAGAGTGATCGGGCCGACGCGCCCGACGAACATCATGACGATGAGGGTGAGTTGGCCCGCTGCGGGAAGGCTCCCGGTGATGCCGGTACTCAGGCCGACCGTGCCGAAGGCAGAGACGGCCTCGAACAGGATCGCCAGGACCGCGTCAGCTCTTTCCTTGGTGGCGGCGAGCAGCACCAACGTGCCCGCCATGACGAGACCCACACCCAGCAGCGCCACGGTGAGGGCCTGGCGCAGCGTGGCCGGGGAGAGCCGGCGGCCCATGATGTCCGCGTCGGTGCGCCCGCGGACCTCGGCCAGGATCGCCGCTCCCAGAACCGCGAACGTGGTGACCTTGATGCCGCCCGCGGTACCCGCGCTGCCGCCGCCGATGAACATCAGCACGCAGATGCCCAGGAGGGTGGCCGGTTCCATGGCACCGGTGTCGACGGTGTTGAAGCCGGCGGTACGCGAGCTGGCAGCGGTGAAGAACCCGTCCAGCAGCTTGTCCCCCCATTCCAGGGGTCCGAGGGTCCTCGGGTTGCTCCACTCCAGCGCGCAGGTCAGGACGGTGCCGACGGTGAGCAGGACCGCGGAGGTGAGGAGGGTGAGCCGGGTGTGCAGGGACCAGCGGTGCCGGGTGCCGCCGCGGGCGCCCGGGCGGCTGCGCAGCAGTTCGAACAGTACGGGGAAGCCGAGGGCACCGAGCACACAGGCGACGGCGATCGGCAGGACGATCCAGGGATCGTGCGCATAGCCGACGAGGTTGTCGTCGCGCAGCCCGAACCCGGCGTTGCTGAAGGCGGAGATCCCGTAGAAGATCCCGTGGTAGACGGCGTTTCCGGCCGTCAGGCCATAGCCGATGTGGAAACGGACCGTGAGCACGGCGGCCGTGGCCAGTTCGATGGCCAGCGTGATGCCCGCGACTCCCAGGACCACCCGACGGACGTCACCGACGCTGAGGCTCCTCTCCGCCTGTGTGGCGAGCTGTGTCCGCAGTCGCAGCCGACCGGAGACGAGCAGGGCCAGCAGCGACGCGAGCGTCATGATGCCGAACCCGCCGATCTGGATCAGAGCCAGGACCACGCCCTCGCCGAACGCGCTCCAGTGGCTGCCGGTCCCCACGAGGGGAAACCCGCCGCTGACCGCTCCCGTGGAGGTGAACAGGGCAGTCAGTACGCTGGTCTCCCTGCCGGGCTCGGTGGCGGCCGGCAGCATCAGCAGGGCCGCACCCAGCACGACGGCGAACGCGAAGGCCAGGACGACGCCACGGGCGGGATAGAGGGCCAGCCGGGACCACCGGGCCCAAGTCGTACCCACGGCCACCAGCAACCTCCGATGCCCCTCCGCCACATTTCCTGTCGTGCCCCGTCGCACGAGGAGGCCGGTGAACGCGGCCACCTGCCCACAGCATCCCTCCCAGAGCGGGCGTACGGAACGCGCCACGACGTCGAGAAGGCGTGGGAACCGGCTGATGGCGGTGCGCCGTGTGCGGGTCACCGTGTGGCGTCACGGGTTCCGCGGGCGCCCGTGCGCCGGCGCGGGAACCGGCCGTGCGCGGTTCGGTCCAGGGCGTCGCCGTCGCTCCGGGCCAGGGTCCGGCGGACCCTCGTTTCCGCAGGCGGGCGCCGCTGTGGAAACAGTGGCGGCGTCCGTTCCGGCGTCGGCTCGTTCCAGGAGCCGACGGAACTCCTGCGGCAGGGTTTCCGTGCCGTCGGCGCAGAGACCGGCGACGTGGTCGAGCAGCGCGGTCACAGTGACGAGCGGGCACACCCGGTCCGCCATGACGGTCGCACGCATGGTCCGGATGAAACGCCGCAGCGCGTCGTCGAGGTACGGCGTTCCCCGGGAGTCCCGCACCGCGGCGGCGATGTTCAGGACCCTCTTCATCGGACCGTCAATGAAGAGACGTGTGGTGTGCGGGACCAAGGGCTCCCGAACGCGGCGAGGGCGTGCCGTCCGCTGCTCCAGCGGACGGCACGCCCGCCAATCTCTCAGCGCTCTGACGCGAACCGGACGAACTGCCCCCAGCCTTCGCGGCCGACGGCGAAGGCCGGGCGGGCCACGTCCTTGGAGTCCCGGACGTGGACGGCCTGTTCGGCGATCGCGATCTCCACACAGCTGTCGCCCTGGCTGCCGCTGTAGCTGGACTTGAACCAGGCGAGTTCCGACGTACCGCTGTTCATAGCTCTCCTCGCAGTCGCTCCAGCAGGTCCCGGGATTCTGTCGGGTTCAGGGCCTGCGAGCGCAGTGTGTCATAGCGTTGGCAGAGCAGAATCATCTCTTTCGGGTCGGAGATCAGCCGACCGTTCTGCTGCCCCTCGGAGTACCCGAGCCGTCGCCCCTCCGAGGTCTCCAGGATCTGCAGGGGGCCATCCAGGCACGCGTGCAACCGAGCCTCCACCGGCACCACCTGAAGCGTCACGTTACGCGGGGCGGTGAGTTCAAGGACATGGTCCACCAGCCCGCACATCGCCTCCGCGTCCCCGAACCCCCGCCGGAACACGTGCTCCTCGACGATGAAGCTGAACGGCACCGTCGGCCGCTCCCGCATCATCGCCTGCCGCTCCATACGTGCGGCAAGCTGCACTTCCAACTCCTCGTCGGTCCGCAGCGGAATCGTGCCCTCGAACACCGCCCGCGCATACGCCTCCGACTGCAACAACCCCGGCACCAACCGGCACTCATACGTGCACAGGCTCACCGCCTCCCGCTCCAGCCGAGCCCACCGCCGGAACCACGCCGCCAGCCCCGCCTCCCCCCGCGTCAGATGCCGCGCGGCCTTCCGCAGCGCGCCCGTGTTGCCCAGGGCCTCCTCCGCCCGCTCCACGAACGCCTCGTCCGGCATCCGCCGCCCCAACTCCACCGACTCCACGGTGTGCTTGGAGTACTGGACCCGGGCGCCGAGGTCGACCCGGCTGAGCCCCGCGTGCTCGCGCAGCGCCTGGACGACGGCGCCGAACGTCCGCAGGCTGTCCGACGGATGCGGCTCCCGCTCCCACTCCCCCACCGGAACCACCCGCGCACCGGCGCTCCCGGCCGCCTCCCCCTCAACTCCGACCACGTCCATCCGCCGCCCCTTTCCTCTCCTCCGTACCGCACCGCGACGGCTCCTCACGCCGCCCGCATTCGCCTCCAGCCTGACGGACAATCAGACGTACCGTCCACTCTTCGTGTCCGTACGCTGACTCAGCGTACGGGGTGCCACACTCGTCCCCGCCCCGTCCGCCCGCCACTCTGAGGTCACGGAAAGCGAGGAGAAACCGCCCGTGCCCGCCGGTCACCTGCGGAAACCCCGGGCGACCTGTCTCCCCTCCCGTGAACTCCCGCCCGCCACGGGCGGCGGCGGCCGGTCCTGGCCGCGTTCAGACGAGCTGGAAGGTGCAGAGATGCAGAACGGAACCAACCTGTACGCGCTCGACATCAGCGGGGCCTCGTTCACGAAGGCGTGCGGCGGCCCCTGCACCGAGGGGTGCGTGACCCTGGCCCGGATCGGCGAGGACGCCTGGGCCCTGGGCGACAGCAAGCAGCCGGACGCGCAGCCGCTGCGGTTCACCACGGAGGAACTGGACGCCGCCGGTATCGACCCGGCGCGCTTCGGCCTCGGCGCCTGACCCTCCTTCCCCTCCCCTCCCTGCCGCCGGCCGGACCGGGTCCCTCCCCGCGTCCGGCCGGCGCTTCTCGAAACGGGAACAGCTCGTGCACCACCACGCTTATCTGTGGACCGGCCCGAAGGAACGCTTCGACGACGAGGCCCTGCGGCGGCCCCCGCACCCCGATCCGCCCCCGGCCGGAGGCAGGCCGGAACTGATCGAGCGCTACCGCCAGGTGGCCGCGGAGTTCCGAACGTCGGACCTCCCGCCCCTGGAGACGGCGTACTGGCTCGTCAAGCCCCGCTCACTGGTGCGGGGCACCTGGGACGAGGCGAAGGAGGCGGCGGCCTGGCTCGGTGAGCGGCTGGCCGAGTACACCCCGCGGTTCGCGTCGGAGAGCGACCGGGACACCGCGCGCCTGGCCCGGCTGGTGGACGCCGCCGCCGAACGACTGCGCTCGGGCGCCGACGTGTCGTACGGCCACTACCTCGAACGCCCCTCGTACCTCTCCCTGGCCGTGGTCACGTGCTCCCCCAACCGCGCGGTCCCCGGACTGTCCTGCCCGTGCGCGTAGAGCAGACTCGGCACTCGCCCCCGCCCTGACCGCACGCCTCGGCGCCGACCCCGGAGACTTCCACCAAACGGGTGATCACACCTCAAAAGCCAACGAATGTTCTTGCTTCGCGCATAGTTTCACGTCATGCCCAACGTCAGTCACGACACCCTGCACGGCTTCCTGCCGGGACGTCCGAAAGCGCTGAACCGTGCGCTGGACCTCCTGGACCTCGGAATCCCGCCCGGTGTCACCACCGAGACCCTTGCGACGGACGCATCCAGCGCCCCGAAGATGTTCACCCGGCAGATGGACTCCGTGCTGCGGGTGGTCCGTCCCGACGGGCGCGATCCGTTCATCCTGCTGGTCGAGGCACAGAGCGGCATCGAAACGAAGAAAGAGACCTCGTGGCCGTACTACGTCGCGCACTTGCGTGACCGGTACAAACTCGAGGTCGTCCTGCTGGTCCTGTGCGTGGACACGGCAACAGCAGCATGGGCGGCCAGACCTCTGCGCACCGGCCTGGGGCGCCCCACCCAGATGACAGTGCCTCACGTGCTGGGCCCGGCCAACGTTCCGCGTGTCAGCCGGATCCAGGATGCCTCAGCCGACCTGGACTTCGCCGCCTTCTGTCTGTGGATCCACAGCAACGACCCGGACATCGAGGGCATACTGACGGTAATGGGCGAGGCGTTGGCCCAGGACACGGACCGCGAAGCGCGGGACGACCTGGCGGGACTGATCGAGGACGGCTTGGGCAGCGAACACGCCCGGAAAATCTGGAGGAACCTGATGGAAACCCTCTTCACCCCCAGGCAAGGCACCATCGTGGGCGACGCCCGCCTCGCAGGACAGGAAGAAGGACTCAAGGAAGGACGCGAGGAAGGACGCGTGGCCGGAAAGGCCGAGCAACTACTGCGCCTGATGGAGCGCCGCGGCTTCTCGATGACGGAAGAGACCCGACAGCGCGTCATCACCTGCACGGACATGCCGCTCCTGGATCTCTGGTTCGACCGCGCCATCGACGCCACCACCCTCGACGAGATCTTCGCCAGGCCCTCCGCCACGGACCGCGTCCCCGCCCCCGCCCAGAGCCCGGAGCACACCGCAGTCCCCAGCCAAGAGCCGAGGAACCCCGGGCCCTCGGCCACCTGACACCAAAAGCGCACACCCGGCCGCACCCCACTCCGGGGTGCGGCCCGCTCGGTTCATGGCCCGGTCCCCAACGCCTCGTACATGCCCGTTCCGCAAGCGCACCGACTCCTCTCCGCCGCCGTACGGTCACCCCGCGTACGGGGCGCGGCACTCGCCCCTGCCCGCACCCGAGCGCCAGTCTGACGGCATGAACCACGCGACATCCCCAGTGGGCGCCCCCGTCGGCACCTTCACCCAGCTGCTGTCGTCCACGCGGCGCGGCGCCCGTCTCGCCCGGCTCCTCGCCGTGACCGAACTGCGCTCCCGGGGCGCCTCGCGGGAGCTCACGGAGCGTGCCGAACTCGTCGTCGCGGAACTCGCCGCCAACGCCGTCCTGCACGGCCGCGTGCCCGGCCGCTGCTTCCGGCTGACCCTCGCCCTCGACCCCGCCGCGGACCGTCTGCGCGTCAAAGTCACTGACGCCCGCGGGGACTTGTGGCCGTGGCCGGCCCCGGCGGAGGACGGGCCCGACACGCTCCCCCTCGGCGGGCGCGGCCTGGCGCTCGTCACCGCCCTCGCCGACCACTGGGACTGCGTCCCCCACCCGCCCGGCGGCAAGACCGTCCGGGCGGTGCTGACGACACCGGCCGACGGGTGAGGGCGTCGCCCGAGGAGAACGGAAGCCCGCGCGCCTACGCCTCCGCGGACAAGGCGGGGAACACGACCACCGAGCCGTCCCTTTCGCGGGCGATCTCGATCGCCACATCCGTCGGGCGGCCGTTGACCGCGACGCCGTCGCCCAGCCCACGGATCTGGTACGCCGTGCGCATCAGCCGGTCGACCTCACCGGTCGTCAAGACGGGACGCACACTCTTCGGGCGGGCCAGCTCCAACGCCGACAGGCGCAGCAGGACACCGGCAAGGCCCTTCTCCAGCTCGTCGAGGCGCTGCTCGTCGCTCCTCAGCGCGCGGGTGAAGTTCTCGAACAGGTTGTCGGGCTCGTTCTGGGCCTGCTCGACCGCCTGGAGGACGTTGACACGCCGCTTCAACGCGATGGCCAGGGCCGCCAGTTCGAGGTGGGTGCGGAACGTGCCACCCTGATCGTCCACGCCGGGGAACGACTCGGTCAGCGTGCCGATCTCGACGGGCTCACCGTCGGGAAGCCGGTCGAGCGCGCTCGTCCACCGGGCCAGGCGGATGTCAGCCTTGCTCAGTGCCGTGTCGATGGCGTGCACCGCCGAGTCGAGTCCCAGCGAGACACCGAGCTTGCCCTGGTCGAGCAGGATGGCCGTGGCCTTGTCGATGGCGGGACGGCAGCCGTTGAGCGCGCTGTGCTCGTCGTCGAGCTTGTCCGCCTGAAGCTGCTCCAGCAGTTCCGTGATGTGCGCGATGGCCTCCTGCCGCTTGGCGTCGGCATGCGCGCTCACCCCGACCGCCACGGCCATGAGCACGAGCGGAGCGGCCACGGTGAGCAGCGTGCCCCCGGCGGCCGCGGCACCGGCGGTCGCACCGGCCCCGCCGACCGTGCCCGCCGCTGCCGCTCCTTCGACCCGCACGAACGTCGAGTTGGCGACGATCTTGCCCGTCGTCGAATCCACGATGGGGCCGCGGATACCACCGGCCACCGCCTTCGATGGCATCGAGCGGACGATGCCCTGCCCCAACTGTTTGGCGACCTTCGCCGGAACCACCATGACGTACAGCCCCTCGCCGGCAGCCGTCGTCTTGGCTGCCGCGGCGGAACCGCGCGCCGACTGCGTGATCAGCTGCGACAGGTGCTGTGCCAGCGGACTCGCGGCATCGAGCGAGATGCCCCGGCCGCGGTCGAGCTTGTCCGGCAGCGGATGCACCTCGAGCGTGGCGATCGGCCGGTCGGCCAACGCTGCCAGCACACCGCGCAGTTCGGCCAGACGCTCAGCTGTCATCGGCTTGCCCCCGGCCACCGCGGGCACCTGCACATCACCCGTCGCCAGCGTCCACACCGGAACGGTCGCCTTGCGGTAGTCGATCATCTTCCCCCCTGAGTTTTTCCACGACAGCCTACGGCTGACGTCCGACGAGAACAGTTCATTCTCGTCCTTCCGCATCACAGCACCCGGACGTCACTCGTCACACTTCGGACCGTCCCGGAACCGGGCCGGCTTCCTCGCACTCCCGCAACCCCCGTCGCGCCGCCACCCCATCCGCACCCACCCGTGCACCCCCCTCCAGCCGACGCGTGACACGCACGGCTTCGCCCCCACCCGTCGCGGACGTCGGCACCGCGACCCGCTCACCGCCGGTAACGCCATATCTGCCGCAGAGCGAACTCCGAGGCCGGCTCGGCGGCCCCGAGTCCGCTCAGCACCTGGTCCAGGTAATGAAGGGGCCTGCCCAAGTGGGTGACGACCAGGACGCTCAGCAGCGGGCGGTCGGGAACCCGCGGCTTGTCCACCGCGACCGGCAGCTCCCGGCGCTTGGAGTTCGGCAGGTCATACAGTGGCATTCCGGTACGCACGGTCAGCTCGCTCCACGTGAGCGTGGCACCCTTCGCCGCGACATGCGTGCGCCGAACGGGGCGACCAGGACACCCTGCCTGTTGAGGAAGTCCGGTAGCGGGCAAGTGCCGGATTCCACAGACCGGTTGAGGTTGTTCATGCCGTTGGGGTTTCGGGGCGTCCGACGCACCGGGGGTGGCGAGCCGGCAACGGTGCGGTTGATCTTCTGCACCCGGGAGAAGACCGCCATCTCATCGAACCGGTTCAACGGCTGCGCAGAGAAGTCCCGTTCGCCGTGGTCGGGCTCCTCACCCCGCCGGGCCCCACGGCGAAGGGGCGCCGGGGGGGGAGAAGTCGCACGACAAGATGACGCATGCTCTCCGATCCGTCACCAGGGGCCGTGGTGGAGCAGGCCCAGGACGAGGGCGGCCACCACGGTGGCCAGGAACACTATCCCGCCCACGATGTCGCGGGAGCCCACCCGCAGGTGGGCGATGATCGCGCCGATGAAGTACAGCACGAGGCCGGAGGCGGCGAGGGTTCCCAGAACCGGCACGGCGAGCCCGGCCAGCAGCCCCACGGTGCCCGCTGCCAGTAACGCGCCCAGTACCGGTACGTACTTCCGGGGAATGCCCTTCATGTCCGCCTGGCTCTTGGGGTATTCATGGCCGATCAGGTACGTGACGGCGGCGGCGCCGTTGAAGACCGCGCCGAGGATGCTGACCGTGGCGAAGGCAACGAACACGTTCTCTCCGCTCTGCAGGGACTGTGTTGCCGGGCGCTCCGTTGTAAGAGCCGTTCTCCGGATGACGAACCGGCGGCCCGATAAGTGACATCGCCGGGCGAGAGCCACGCACGCGCCCGGCACGGCATCGCGTCCGCGGCCGTGCCCGCGGTGGTCCGGACGCGCCACCGGATTCCGGTGGCTCCGGTCACCATGCGCTGATGACCGGCGCGTCGGGCTCGTGCTGCTGCCAGGCCTCGTTGAGGCGCCCGAGCCGGTCCGCGGCGGCGATGCCGCGCAGGGACGCGACCTTGCCGTCGCCGACTTCGAACGCCACGGCGCCCACGACCCGGCCGTCGACCACGGCGAGGACGGCCGGGGAGCCGTTGACCAGCGCGATGTGGATCGCGGGCGAGCCGCCGGCCAGCCGCCGCTTCGCCGGTGTGGGCTTGAAGCCGGCCCGCACGAAGGAGGCGACCCGCTCGCGCGTCGTGTACCGCAGCAGCCGCTTGCCCAGTCCGGCACCGTCCGAGACCGCCGTCACGTCGTCGGTGAGCAGCTCCACCAACCGTTCGGTGCGCCCCGACATGGCGGCGGCGAGGAACTCCTCGACGACCCGGCGCGCGGACGCCGGGTCCACCTCGCCGTCGCCGCGGCGGCGCTCGGTGGTGACCCGACGTCGGGCCCGGTGGACATGCTGCTGGCTCGCGGACTCGGTGATGTCGAGGATCTGGGCGATCTCGGCGTGGGGGTACGAGAAGGCCTCACGCAGGACGTAGACGGCCCGCTCGACCGGCGAGAGGCGCTCCATGAGGATCAGTACGGCCAAGGACACCGATTCGCGCTGCTCGAAGGTGTCGGCCGGGCCGAGCATCGGGTCGCCCTCGAGGAGCGGCTCGGGCAGCCAGGCACCGGCCGTTCGCTCGTGGCGCGCCTGCGCCGAGCGGAGCCGGTCGAGGCAGAGATGGGTGACGACCTTGGTCAGCCACGCCTCCGGCACCTCGATGCGTTCGCGGTCCGCGGCCTGCCAGCGCAGGAACGCGTCCTGCACGGCGTCCTCGGCGTCGGCCGCCGAGCCGAGCAGACGGTACGCGAGCGAGGCCAGCCGACCCCGGCTGGCCTCGAACCGATCGATGGCTGCGCTGTCCATGCGGAACAGGCTATGCGGCGGCCCTCACACCGGCCCGGTCCGGTGCGGGGGCCAGGCGGCGCTTGCGCTTCGGCATGCCGAAGGTCGGGTAGGCGATGCTCCACCCGGACCCCTTGAGCACGGCCGCCTTGAACCGCGCGGCGGTCCGGCCGCCCAGGTACCAGGACTTCGACCGGGCGTCCCCGTCCACCATCTGGACGACCGCGTCCCGCCGCCCGAGGCTGATGTGGTTGCCGTAGTACTTCAGCCCGGTGGTCGGAACCTCGCTGCCGGTCAGGCGCGCGATGATCGCGGCGGTCGCCTGCATGTTGGTGAAGCCGGCCGAGGCGCAGGACATCGGCAGCGGCCGGCCGTTCTCGCCGATCGCGTAGGCGCAGTCACCGGCGGCGTACACGTCCGGGTGCGAGACCGAGCGCATGGTGCGGTCGACGACGATCTGGCCGGTCTCGGCGACCTCCAGGCCGGCGGCGGCCGCGATGGGGTGCACGGCGAACCCGGCCGACCACACGGTCACGTCGGCCGGGATGGACCTGCCGTCGGCGGCGATCGCCCGTGTCGGCTCGACGGCTTCGATGCCGGTGTGCTCGTGGACGGTGATGCCGAGCCGGTCGAAGGCCTGGCGCAGGTGGCGGCGGGCCTTCGGGGAGAGCCAGGCGCCCAGCTCGCCGCGGGCGGCGAGCGCGACCGAGAGGTCGGGCCGGGACTCGGCGATCTCGGTGGCGGTCTCGATGCCGGTCAGCCCCTCACCGACGACCAGCACGGTGCCGCCCTCGCCCAGGCCGGCCAGGCGCTCGCGCAGACGCAGCGCCGAGGACCGGCCGGTCACGTCGAAGGCGTACTCGGCCACACCGGGGACACCATGGTCGGCGACGGAGCTGCCGAGGGCGTAGAGAAGCGTGTCGTACGCGAGCTCGCCGTCGCCGTCCTCGCCGGTCACGGCGACGGTCCTGCGCTCGGGGTCGACGCCGGTGACGCGTGCCAGGCGCAGCCGCACCCCGGTGTCCGCGAACACGTCGGCGAGCTTGCGGACCGCGAAGTCCTGGCCGGTCGCGAGCTGGTGGAGCCGCATCCGCTCGACGAAGTCGGGCACGGCGTTGACGACGGTGATCTCGGTGTCGGCGCGGGAGAGCCGGCGGGCCAGGTTTCCGGCGGCGAAGGCCCCGGCGTATCCGGAGCCGAGGACGACGATGCGGTGCTTCATGGCGATGCTCCTGTCTCGTTCGCGTGCCCCTTGAACGAGACGACGCCCCGATTGCTGACAGGAGCCGGGTGTGACGTGGGTCACCAGAAAGAGGTGAGCAGCTGAGCCTCCGACAGGCGCCTGGGCCTGCCCTGGGCAGTCGAAACGGGACGACGGCCGACCACGGCTCGAGACGGCCCGCCATCGGTCGACGTCACACCCGTGCTCACCGCACAACGCGACGGAAGACCCGACGCACCGTCCGCTCTCTGCGCCCGTACGCTGACTCGGTGTACGGGGTGCCGTACTCGTCCCCGCCCGTGCCCGACCGTCACTCTGGCGTCATGAAGCACGCAACGCCCCAAGTCGGCTCCCCCACCGGCACCTTCACGCAACTGCTGTCGTCCACGCGGCGCGGCGCCCGGCTCGCCCGGCTCCTCGCCATGACCGAACTGCGGTCCTGGAGCGCCCCGCCGGACCTCACGGAGCGTGCCGAACTGGTCGTCGCGGAGCCGGCCGCCAACGCCGCCACCCCTGTCTGTCACCGCGTCCGCACATCCCGCTTCGCATCCGAGTTCGGTGGAATCCGGAACCAGCATGCCTCCGGCGACCACACACGGCCATCAACAGGGTTGTTTCCATGGCGAATTGGCGACAGTTGAATACCCGGCCCCACCAGTACCAAGGTCGGATCTGCACTTCCGCCTCGTCGAAGACACCGACCTCGCCATTCTCGTTCGTCTGCGTGACGACGCTGCCCGCCGGATGCTCGCCCAGGGCATCACCGGCCGGTGGCAGCCCGGCCAGCCGGACGAGGACCACTTCCGCAGGACCATGGTGAGCGGTGAGGTCCGGCTCGCCGAAAAACCACACCGGGCACGGAATGAGCCAGCAGGATCGTCAGTGGACGCAAGACCCGGCCCAAGCGGCGTGACAGGCGGTTACGCGACGAGCAGGAGCACGCTGATCGCCAGCATCACCACGGCGGTGGTCCCGTGGATGCCGTAGACGGCCGCCTTGGGCCCGTTGCTGCGCAGCACGATCAGCGCGTCCCCGACGGGTATGCCGGTGGCGGCCAGCATGAACCAGCCCAGCAAGTGGGGTGTCGCTCCAGCCAGCAGGATGAAGATGAAGAGCCCCGAAGCCATGTCGCGCACGGCCTTGACGGACAGCCAGGCCTGGAAGTTCCGGTCCTCGGTCGGCGTGCCGGGGATGCCGAAGCCGGCCGCGGCCTGCGGCGCCCAAAAGGCGCGTGCGCCGACGAAGATGATGCCTGCGCCGATCAGTCCGGCGAGCACGGTGGCGACGTTGGTGAGCATGGGTTGCCTTCCCTCTCGGTGGCAGCGCCCGCAGCGATTCCTAGCGGCGCTAGCAGTGATAGCGACGATAGACCTAGCCTCGGCAGGATGTCTAGCGTTGCTAGAATGTCGTCATGTCCGCCATCAACGAGCGCCGTGAACGTGAACGCGCCCACCGTCATCAGCTGATCATCACAGCCGCGCGCGAACTCGCGGAGGCCGAAGGCTGGGAGGCGGTGACGACACGACGGCTGGCTGAACGCGTCGAGTACAGCCAGCCGGTGCTGTACAGCCACTTCAACGGCAAGGACGCCATCGTGCGCGCCGTCGCCATCGACGGCTTCAGCGAACTCGCCGCCCACCTGCGCCGCGCGCGGCAGGCCGCCCCGGAGCCGGAGCAGGCCCTGCGCGCCGTCTGCCGCGCCTATCTGGAGTTCGCGACCGAGCGGCCTGCCCTGTACCAGGCCATGTTCGTCCTGCCCACCGACGTGAAGTTCGCGAGCGCCGAGACACCGCCCCCGCTACGGGCCGCCTTCGACGAGTTCGTCAGCTGCTTCCGCCCGGACAACGAGCGACGCGAACTGTTCGCCGAAGTCACCTGGAGCGCGTTGCACGGCATGGCCGTCCTGTCCGACAGCGGCCGCATCCCCCCGGACGGCCAGGAGGAACGGCTCGATTTCCTCGTCACTCAGATCGCCGGTCCCCCAACGGGCTGACCACGCGACAAAGGGAAATGGACAGGCCAAGGCCCCGAGCCGAGCCACTGGCTGAGCTTCCCCCGCTGTGCGGGAGTGGCTGACTAGTGTCTTGAGTCTTTGATTCGCTGAAGATATCCGGCGAGGCGTTCGAGGATCTCGTCCGCGGTCTTCACCCAGGCGAACGGCCGCGGATCTTCGTTCCACAGTTTGATCCAGGCGCGGATGTCGCGTTCCAGAGCCTGGACGTTCTTGTGGACGCCGCGGCGTATCTGCCGCTCGGTCAGCAGTCCGAACCACCGCTCGACCTGGTTGAGCCAGGAGGAGTAGGTGGGGGTGAAGTGCATGTGGAAGCGCGGGTGCTCCGCGAGCCAACGCTGTATCGCCGGTGTCTTGTGCGTAGCGTAGTTATCGCAGATCAGGTGTACCTCCAGCCCCTCGGGCACCTCCTTGTCGATGCGGGCGAGGAACTTCTTGAACTCCGTGGCCCGGTGGCGGCGGTGCAGCTGGCCGATCACCTCCCCGGTGGCCACGTTCAACGCGGCGAAGAGKGTGGTGGTGCCGTTGCGVAGGTAGTCGTGGGTGCGGCGCTCGGGCATGCCCGGCATCAYGGGCAGCACCGGTGCCGAGCGGTCCAGCGCCTGGATCTGGGACTTCTCGTCCACGCACARCACCAGGGCGTGCTCGGGCGGGGCGAGGTAGAGGCCCACGATGTCGCGGACCTTGTCGATGAACTGCGGGTCGGTGGACAGCTTGAAGGTGTCGACCATGTGMGGTTTGAGGCCGAAYGTGCGCCAGATGCGCGAGACGGTCGACTGCGACAGGCCGGTGGCCTGGGCCATCGACCGGGTCGACCAGTGGGTGGCGCCGGCCGGGGTGGACTCCAGGGTCTGGACGATCACGTCCTCGACCCGCGCGTCGGTCACGGTGCGCGGCGCGCCGGGACGCGGCTCGTCGACCAGCCCCTCCAGGCGATCGGCTGCGAACCGCTTGCGCCACTTGGCCACCGTGACCGGGTGAACCCCAAGATCCTTGCCGATCCGAGTGTTTGATGCCCCGTCTCCGCAAGCCAGCACGATGCGGCAGCGCAGCGCGAGAGCCTGGGAAGAGGTGCGGCGCCTCGCCCAGCGCTGCAGCGTCTCGCGTTCGTCGTCGGTGAGAACCACCTCGACCGTGGGCCGTCCCATTCGCGCCATGACCCCAGCATACTTATGCAATGAATCAAAGACTCAAGACACTAGACAAGCTGGCCCTGGTCCACGCCGTCGACTGGGAGGCACGGGGCTTCGGTGAGTTGCTGCCGGTGCCGGACTCTCCGGCGGACTGTGCCCTGCACCTGATCGATCAGTGCGTGGAGCAGATCAGCGGCTACGGGGTCGAACCGAGTCCGGTACTCGCCGAGGCCGTGGCATCCCTCCGGGCCCGCGCTCCGCGGGACTGTGACCGAGTGGTGCTGTGCAAGGGCACCAACGGGCTGGGCGAGGAGGTCTGGCGGGACGGCCGTATCGTGGCCATGAGCGACTGGGAGATGGCGGTCCTCGGCGACCCCGCCTACGACTTCGCCCAGTGCCAGGAGCTTGTTCCGGAGATCATCCGTGACGGCCGCCAGGTCTGGGGCATGCCGGAAGCCCTGGCGTACTACGCCGAGCGCACCGGCACGGAGGTCAGTTCTGAGCGGGTCGCCTACTACCGCGAGCTCTACGGTCTGCTGCAGTTCACCTACACCCAGCACGTGGCCGCCATGGTCCGCGGGGTGGACCGGGCGCCGCTACGTTTCGTCTGGACCGCTACCGAGGTCGGCTTCCGCAGCGAGCTCCGCCTCGCTCGGCACTTCGCCGGTGACCTGATGAGGGAGGGGTTCGCATGATAGATCCTGACCACGATGCCGTGCTCGGCTCGGTGATCGGAGCGATCGAGGAAGAGATCGCGCCCGGGTGCGAGGAGTACGCTGCGAGCGTCTGCCGTACCGCCGCACAGATGCTGCGGCATGTCCGCGCCCGTATGCAGGAGGAGATGCCCGCGCTGGCCGTCGGCAACGCGGAACTCCGCGGGATCCTCCGCGGGATCGACACCACGGCCCTGCCTGACGAGATCGGGGCGGCGGTGCGGAGCGCGGTGCGTGCCGAGCCGGCTCCGGTACATCCCGGCCTTGCGGACCTGCGGGACGACGCACGTCGACTTCGTGGTGCGCTGGTCGCGGTCATCGAGCGCGTGCCGGAAGACCACCCGGCACGCGTGGCGGGACGCGAGCACATGGCCGCCCAGCTGCGCCGCGAGTTGAGCTGGCAACAGGACGCCTACACGGGACCGCGGCGGTGATTCAGGCACCCTGCGCGGTCATGTCTCCACTGCGGGGCATGATCGGCAGGTGTGCCCAGCCAGGGGCTCCGTCCACGGTGATCCGCGCGAGTTGCTCCCGGTGCCCCGGGTCGATCTCGACGCCGTCGAGGAACACCCGCCTCGCGTCCGGCAGCTCGTAGACGTCGTACTCGGTGACTTCTCCCCGCCGGGCTCCGAAGCCCAGGCCGTCCGAGAAGCCGCGGTTGTAGCCGCCGCCGCGGCTCGCCCACGGGCGCACGGTGTGCGGTTGCGCCTCGACCCGCACGGACCGGCCGTCGCTCAGGGAGAGGTCGAACTCTGTCCGGGCCCAGGTCCGGGTGCCCTCGACGTAGGTGATCTCATAGGCGAGGTCGACGACTCGCGCGTGTGTGTCGGCTCGGCTGTGGATCGTGCCGTCGAGATACCGGGGCGTCCCGTCCGCGTATTCGCGGCTCTGGAACAGTCCCCAGCCCTCGTCGGTGGAGAAGTTGCACCAAATGGTGAAGCTCGGGGTGCGCCGGAACAGTTCGCGGGGCTCCAGGCCGCCGACATCGACGCGGGTGCCCCAGGAGTGGTCTCGGTCGCCCCACCAGTCGCACACGTCGATCCGCTCGCCATCGACCTCGAGCCAGCCGTTCCAGCGTCCGACCTGGTCGTAGCGATGCTGTTCCTGAATCACGCGCGTGCCCGACATCTCGCGGTGCCTGGCCTCGAGGTGGGGTGTGGCGTCGGTGGTGAACTCCAGCTCCGTGCTCAACGGCCCTCGGCTGTTGCGGAGCACGAGGCGGCGGAACGGTTCCACGACGGTGACCGTGAAAGGGCCGACGCACGCGGTCCGCACGTCGACCGAGCCGGGATCCTCCAGCGGGGCAGCGACGCGCAGGTTGTGCTGGCGGTCGTCGCGCAGCACGTTGAAGAAGGCGTCGCGTGTGCCCATGTTGGGGTAGCGGCCGGTGCCGGCGAAGAAGGCCGTGCGGCCGTCGGGCGACAGTCCGGAGAACCAGTACCGGTCGAAGAACCGGTGGTCACTGGTGGCGACCACGGCGAAGGGGTCCGGGGTCTGGTGGTAGAGGGTCTCGTCCAGCCCGATCAGCATCCGGCAGGTCTCCGATCCGAGGTGGTGTGGGTACCCTGCGGCAGGCCGCGGGCGGCACGCGCAAGGAACCGTGGGCTCATCAGGAGGCCGGCGATCGCATCGGACAGCTGAGTGGGTTCGGCGACGAACTTGGCTCGGATCCGGTAGGAGGAGACGCCCCGCCACAGGTCCTGCCACACCGTGAAGTACGCCAGGTCACGGGTATTGACCGGCGGACCTCCGGCCTTGCGGTACTCCTCGACGAAGTCGTCCCAGGCGTCGGCCTGGTCGATCGACGGCTTGAGATACGCGAGATCCTCCGACGGGTTGCCGATGTGCGACCGCTCCCAGTCCAGCAGCCCGGTCAGCCGGTCGTCGGCCACCAGTGCGTTGTGCAGGGCGAAGTCACCATGGATCAGGACCCTGGCCGCGCCGTCCTGCGGAGCGTTCTTGCGCAGCCAGTCCAGGACGCGTGCGAAGACCGGACGGTACGCGTCGCCGGTGAGCCAGATGGTCTGGAGCACCTCTTCGCGCTCGTCGATGGCCGCGAGATGGTCGTCCTGGCTGCTCAGAGGCGGAAGCGGAGCGTCGGCAAGACCCCCGGGATCGAGTGAGTGCAGGGTGCCCATCGCCCGAGCCAAGTCCCGGACCAAACGGAGTGAGGGTGACTGTGTCCACCCCCAGACGTTGCCCACCGTGCGACCCGGAAGGGCGGTCGTCGCGAAGGCGGGGCTTCCCAGGCCGTCTTCGTCGAACCACAGGGGGTGTGGGACGGGTATACCGGAGCCCGCCACGAACGACACGACGTCGTACTCGGGCCGGAGCCCGTCCGCGCGGCGGCCCGGCGCGATCTTGCGGATGACGACGTCGGTTCCGTTGCCCTCCTCGTCGATCACGCGGGCGCGTGCCGTCTCCTTGGAGAAGCCACCCGAGAGGCGACGCACGTCCTGGACCGCTCGGGGACGTGTGTGGGGGGCGTGCCTGCGGAAGGCTGTCAGGAGGTCCGCCTCGCTGACGCTGGGCGGCTGGGCGGACTCGAAGCTGGTGGTGGGATCCTCCTGGGGGTGGCCGGAGTCGTCCGTGTGCACTTCTCCCAGTTCCTGGGCCACCAGCGCGGTCAGGTCGGCTGCCGGGCCGGTGGCGCGGCGGACGGGAAGTTCGTCGTCGGTCGCGGCCCGCGACAGCAACTGGTCTGCGATCTTCAGTAGTTGGTCCATGCGCGCGGTGTCGCCGAGCAGTGCGAGCTCATGGCGGAGGACGCGCACCACTTGAGCGGCCACCAGGGGCCGGCTCCCTCTCGGGGGGACTGTCGGTTCGGTCATCATCGTCGCCCGGTTGTCACCCTTCTTCGGTCAGTCCGTACTTCGGCAGGGCGCCGCGGGTCATGACGGGGCAGTATCCGGTGATCGATCTGCCGTTGACCACCATCTTGGCGAACTGCTCGCGGTGACCGGTCGGCGTGGGCCTGCCGTCCATCAAGACGCCGTCCGGGGCCACGAACTGGTAGACGTCGTGTTCCACCACGGTGCCGCGCCACGCACCGAGCCCGCGGCCGTCGCGGTAGCCACCGTCGTATCCGGTGCCCGCGTAGGCCCATGGGTGCAGGAACGGCGTTGCCTCGACGTCGAACTCCGATCCGTCGTCGGCGACGATGCGGGCGGACACCTTGCGGTGAGCACGGGTGCCGGGATGGAACTCGACCTCGAACTCCATGGAACGCACCCCCGTGTGACGGCCGTCCCTGGTGATGACCTCACCGTCGACGTAGGTCGGGTTGCCGGCCGCGTCCTCGCGGCACATGGCGGTCACGAAGCGGTCGCCGAGTTCGAAGGTCATCATGACGTGCAGCATGGAAAGGCTCGGAGTCGCCGGCGTGGCCGACAGTTTGGTCCTGGGGTCGGCAACCGAGCGGTCGAAGCCGCCGACGCCGGGCCGGACGCCCCACGAGTGGTCACGAAACCCCCACCAGTCCTGCACGTCGAGTCGACCGGATCCGAGGTCGATCCAACCGGACCAGCGGCCGCTCTGGTCGTACCGTGTGATCTCCTGCCCGATGCGCCCGCCGCGGGAGTCCACGTAGTGCGACTCGCAGTAAGGGTCGAAGTTCGCCTCGAAGGCCAGTTCGGCCGACAGGGGAGACGTGTCCCCGGTCAGCGAGATCTCAAGGCGTTTGAAGGGTTCGGCGATCCGGATCTCGAAGTCCGAGATGCGGAGGTTCTGCATGTCCTCGTTGAGGGGCCGGGAGAAGCGCGTGTTGTGCTGCTGGTCGCCCTGCTGGACGCAGAAGTAGCCATCGGCGACTCCCATGTTCTTGTAGAAGGCGATGCCGGAGATGAACGCACCACGGCCCTCCGCGTCGACACACGCGAGCCAGTGCCGGTCGTAGAAGCGGTGATCGGACGTGCCCGCGTACGCGAAGGTCCAGGGGATCTGGTGCATGAGCGTCTCGTCCAAGGGGTGGAGCGTGCGCTCGGTGACAAGGGGAGCCATGTGTGTCGCAATCGGGTCTTGTGCTGACTGTGTCGCTGGTTGACGGCCGTTGCCGTGAGGGATCGTGATCTTCGTTCACCCCTCGCCTGAGAAGGTCTAGCAATCGATCATTCTGCGTCAGAGTAACTCGGGTGCAAGGTGGTGTCCATGCCCGAGGTTCGAGCCTCGCCTTGAGTGGTGCCGCCCTCGGTGTTGTTGAGAGTTGTCCAAGGGTGGACTGTCGATGCCTGGCCTGATTCGCGGGAGCGTCTCTCGTGGTCACGGTGTCAGGGAGGGGTGCCTGTGCTCCGCGCGATGGCGTGCCGGGGTGATGCGATGAGAGGGAGCGGGTGCGGCGCCGGCTATTGCCCCAATCCGCGGGGCGGGGGAAAGTGGGGCGGTCTCGGCGTCCGGCACCGAGCCGGGGCGTGTCAGCCGGCTGTGACCTTCGGGCGGCGCGCTCTGCGGGCCGGTGTGTCGACGGGTGGGCCGTCCCCCTCGCCGCCGGGGTGAGCGCTCGGCGCTGTCGGGGCATCGACGGTGACGCCATCCGCTGAGGAAATCTCCACCACAATAGTCGGGTAGTAGAGTATTCTTCGTTGCGTCAACGCCGGACAAGGAGGTGAGCATCGTGGAGTTCGCTCTTGGCGGGCAAGCTCGGCCGAATCGTCCTGAAGGTGGACAGTCACGCCGGAAGGCGAGCCGCCCGGACGTCCACCGCGATCGCCTCCGCCGTCCCAGGGGGCACCTCGTGAAGTCGGGCAACCAGGTGTTGACCGCCTTCCGGGGCCGGGACGTCTTCGCCGACGGCAACGACGCCGCGACCATCTGGCAGGCTGCCGCCACCGTCGTGCACGGCGCCCTCGCCGCCCGCTCTGGACGGTGGGCGTCGTGCCGCACGGAACGGTTCGTACCAATTTCCCGGGCGCTTCCCTCGGCGCCGAGGGGGATGTGTTCCACCGCCCGACTCGTCTTGGTACCGGCCAGGCGACGGCGAGCCACTGGAACGACCGGGAATCCACGTGTCTGAACGACTCAAGTCACCCGTGCCTACCCTGGCCGGCGCTGATCGACAGGAGCTGACATGCCCAAACCTGACTTCGAAGTCATCGTCATCGGATCTGGCCTGGGGGGTCTCGCGTCTGCTCTCACCGCCGTTGAGCACGGCTGCACGGACGTGCTCGTGGTCGAGGCAGAGGGCGTGCTCGGTGGCTCGACGCGGCTGTGCGGTGGTGTCGTCATGGGCAGCCGGAGCCGGCTGCAGCGTGCCGCTGAGGTTGAGGACGCCGAGGACGACATGTTCAACGAGTACATGGCGATCAACGGCTGGGACGTCTCTGCCGGTCCGGTGGAGCGCTGGGCGGCTCGTAGCGGCGAGACCATCGACTGGCTTCAGGACCGGGGTGTTCCGTTCTATGAGCGGCTGATCTTCAGCGGGGACGACCGGCGGCCCCGGGGGCACTGCGTCGAGGGTGGGGGGCAGGCGATCATCGACGCTCTGGTCTCACGGTGCCGCAAGGCGGGCATCGAGTTCGTGCTCGGTAATCGGGTCGACGAGCTGATCCACACCGACGGCCGGGTCACCGGGGTCCGCGCCGGGGGAGAGGATCTCACCGCTGCCGCGGTGATCGTGGCAACGGGAGGCTTCGGCGCCAATCCGGAGTATCTCGCCGAGCACTACCCGATCGCCTGGGTACCGGGGGAGACCTTCTACATCGGTGCCGACGGTGCCCGCGGCGACCACCTCAAGTTCGCCGCCCACGTGGGAGCCCAGGTCACCGGGGAGAATCGTGGCCTGCGCATGCTCAACCCCGGTGTGGACACCCTGCACGAAGCCTTCCTGCCCGGATGGACCGTGCTGCTCGACACGCGTGGACACCGGTTCTGCGACGAGACGGCACCGTACGGGATCCTCGACAGCCTGCTGAGAACCAGGGACAACGTCGGATACGTCGTCTTCGACGATGCGGCACTGCGACCACCGGCCGAGCTGGCAGAGCGGTACGCGGACGCCTACAAGCAGGTCTGGCCCAACCACGCCAAGTTCAAGCCCAAGCACTACACCGCTGACGTGATGAAGCAGTACGAGCACCACGAGCGGGTCCACAAAGCCGGATCGCTCGAGGAGTTGGCGAAGTCGACCGGCATCCCGGCGGCCGACTTCTGCGGCACCATCGCCCGATACAACCAGCTCGTCGAGGCCGGCCGGGACACGGACTTCGGGAAGGCGTCACGGTTCCTCAACCTCATTTCGACCGCGCCCTTCTATGCCGTCGAGGTCCGGCCCACGGCGATCGCGCACACTGGTTACGGCATGCGCATCGACGACTGCGGTCAGGTCATCGGTGTGGACGGGAACCTGATCGAGGGTCTGTACGCCGCTGGCGAGTGCACTGGGGGCATCGTCGGACCCACGTACTCGGGCTCGGGAAGCTCCCTGGCGAGCGCGGCCGGTGTCGGTCGGATGGCGGGCGAAGCGGCCGCCCAGTACGTGTCCGGGGCCCGGGTATGAACGCGCAGAGCGAAGGAGGACGCCAAGTGCTGTTCGCGCCCCGCGCGGAGCCCGCCGATCGTGAGGCGATGCTCCAACTGGTCTATGACCGTCAGCAGATCATCGAGGTACTGCACCGATATGCCCGGGCGATCGACCGATGCGACGTCGAGCTTCTCAAATCGGTCTATCACGACGACGCCACAGACGCCCACGGATCCTTCGACGGCAACGCCCACGAGTTCGCGGAGTTCATGGTGCCGCGGCTGAAGGAACAGACCAGCTACGGGATCCACCATGTCACCAACGAACTGGTCGAGATCGATGGCGACCGGGCGATCGCGGAGTCCTGCCTGTTCGGCTACCACCGAGTTCCCGGCGGGCGGGAGTCGGTCGAGAAGTTCTTCGGAGAGGCATACGCGGACCGGGCCGAGGCGCAGGGCCGGATCGACGAGGAGCAGGAGTATTTCACTGGCGGCCGCTATCTCGACAAGTTGCTGAAACGGGACGGCATCTGGCGGATCTGGCGACGCAAGATCACCGTGGAATGGAACCAGTGCCAGCCTTCGACCATGGTGGTGGACGGTGGTCGCGCGCACTACGACATTCCCGGGGCGAGGGACACCAGCGACCCCAGCTACCTACTGGACCTCGATTCTTTCGACGAGTGAACGGGAACGACATGAGCACCCAGACGCCGGGGCCTTCGCACGAGGCGCTGAAGCGGATGTACCGCCTGATGCTGACGACTGCCGTCGCCGACCAGAAGTCCAGTGCCGAGGCCAAGGCCGGCCGGCTCGCTGCGGCCTTCTATCCCGTCCGTGGGATGGAGGCGGTGTGCGCAGCCCTCGGTGAGGTCCTGCGCAGCGAGGACCGGATGGTCTCCACGTACCGCAACCTCGGTGACGCACTGGCCAAGGGGGTGCCGCTACGATCGATCATGGCGGAGCTCTACGGCCGCGTCGACGGGACCTCGCGGGGCAAGGGCGGTCCGATGCACCTGCAGGACCAGTCTGTCGGATTCACCGCCACCACCGGCGTCGTCGGCTCAGGCATGCCGATCGCTGTCGGGCTCGCCATGGCCGCGCAGTTGGACGGAGGCGGGTCGGCCACAGTGGTGACCTTCGGCGACGGGGCGACCTCGATCGGTGCCTACCACGAGTCCATGAACTTCGCCGCCCTGTGGAACCTGCCCGTGGTGTTCGTGTGCCAGAACAACCAATGGGGCGAGCACACCCCGATCGCGCAGTACGCACCCTCGACGGAGCTGGCCCAACGGGCGGCGTCGTACAACATGCCCACCGTGAAGGTCGACGGCTTCGACCCGTTGGCCTGCCTCGCCGCGCTCCAGTCGGCGGTGGACCGGGCCAGGCGTGACGAAGGCCCCACGTTCCTGGAGTTCGTGCACTACCGGCTCACCGGGCACACGGGCACAGCGGACTACAGCTACGTGCCCAAGGAGGAACTGGCCAAGGCGATGGAGCGGGACCCGGCCCCAACCTTCCGGAAGTGGCTGCTGGAGCAGTCGATCTTCTCCGAGCCTGAGGTCGAGGCGATCGAGTCCGAAGTCCGGACATACGTCGAGGACGCCTTCAGCTACGCGGAAAGCTGTCCCTTCCCGGCACCTGAGGAGCTGTACACCGACGTGTTCGCCGACCCCACCTTCGTGAGGAGCCTGAGTGATGCCTGAGACCACGATGACGATGGCGGCCGCCATCAACTCCGGGTTCCACTGTGCGATGGAGGCCGACGACAAGATCGTCGTACTCGGTGAGGACATAGCGGAGCCGATCGGTGGGGTGTTCAAGACCAGCAAGGGGCTTTCCACCAGGTTCGGTGAACGCCGCGTACGGTCCACGCCCATCGCCGAGGGAACCATCGCCGGCGCCGCGGTGGGGTTGGCGCTGGGCGGCTACCGGCCCGTCGCGGAGATCATGTTCTTCGACTTCGTGACGCTGACCCTGGACCAGGTCCTGAACCATGCGGCGAAGTTCCGTTACATGAGCGGCGGTGCGACTCCTGCGCCGATCACGATGACCACCACCATCGGAACCAGCCACTTCGGTGCCCAGCACGCGCAGTCGCTGGAGGCGTGGTTCATGCACACCCCCGGCATCAACGTCGTGATGCCGTCCAACCCGGTGGACGCCAAGGGTCTGCTGCTGACCTGTCTGACGTCTCCCGACCCCAGCCTGTACATCCAGCACTCGGCTCTGCTCTACAGCCGGAAGGGCCCCGTGCCCGAGGAGTACTACACGACGCCGCTGGGCAAGGCCGCGACGGTGCGTTCCGGGAGGGACATCACCGTCGTGACCTATGGCACGGGGGTGGGACTGTCGCTGGAGGCGGCTGAGGAGCTCACCGGTTCGGGGATCGAGGCCGAGGTGATCGACCTGCGTAGTCTCATGCCCCTGGACTTCGGCACCGTGTTCGAGTCGGTCGAGCGCACCAGGCGCTGCGTCGTGGTCCACGAGGCCACCCAGTTCCTCGGCCCGGGGTCGGAGATCAGCTCCCGGATTCACGAGAACCTGTGGGGCGAGCTGCTGGCCCCCGTGGGCCGGGTCGGGGCGGAGTTCACACCGGTTCCCTTCTCGAAGGCTCTGACGAACCATCCGACCGTCGATCGCGTGGTCAAGAAGGTTCAGGAGCTGGTGTGCTGAGCGCCGAAGGGGTCGGGACGGGGAGGACTGCCCCGTCGTTGGTGTCGGTACCCAACTTCCGCGATGTCGCAGGTCCGGGCTACTCGACTCCGTATGGTCCGATGCGACCCGGCCGCTTGTTCCGGTCCAACGCCTTCCTGGTTTCCCCCGAGGAGATGGCGGCGCTGACGCCCTTGGGCATCGTGGCCATCTACGACCTGCGAACAGCGCAGGAAGTGGAACTGCGCCCCGACTCCGAGCTTCCCGGGGCAACCTGGCGTCACACATGGGTGCCAGGTCTGCCGAGGGAGGTGATGAAGGCCCTGAGGACCGCGGCAGACCTGCGGGAGGCGATGCTCGACCACTACCGAGGCTTCGTGACCGACCCCGACAAGCGGGCCGGCTTCGCGGCAGTTCTCTCGTCGATCGCGAACCAGGAGGGGCCGCAGCTCTTCCACTGTTCGGAGGGCAAGGACCGGACCGGCTGGGTGACGATGCTGCTGCAGCGGCTCGTCGGGGTGGCAGAGGAAGACGTGGCCGCCGACTTCCTCCTGACCAACGATCTGATGCGCGGCTCGAACGCGAGCCTGGAGATCGCCCGGCAGTTCTTCGGCGATCGGCCCGACGACTTCTTCGTTCCCGGGATGATCGCCGACATGGCCTATCTCGAGGCGGGCACAGCCCGCATGGAGACGGATTACGGCGACGTCGAAGGCTACCTGCGGCGTGGCCTGGGCCTCTCCGACGAGCAGGTGGAACGACTGCGCCGCCTGCTGCTGGACTGAGTGGCCGGGGCGGTCGCGAGGACAGCCGAGGTGGAAGAGAGCGGGTCGGTGCGGTCTGCCGGCCCCGCGGTGAACCGCACTCTGAAGCCGAGAATCACGGTACCGCCGGCTCCCACGAGTGCACGTGGCGGGGGAGCGCCTGGCTGATGCTGTTGACCGGCTGCGACGACCAGGGTTCCAAGGCCTCTGAGGAGTCCGCAGAGCGGTCGGGTGCGTGCCGGGTCAGCCCTGGACGACCGAGGTGCGGGACGGTCCAGGGTGCTGGAGCCGGAATCCGTCCTCGCCGATGCTCCGGTGGATCTGCGGGACCGCACACAGCGGATCCGGGCTGCGCACACGCCCTTCGACGAGTTCGCCCGTGACATCAACAGGACAGCCGGGCCGTCCCGCTCCTGCCGGACTCGACCGGGCGAAAACATTCGATTGACAAATAGTCTATAGGTAGAGCACCGTGAAGTCGTGCTCCGCGCCGTGCTGCGTGCAGTCGGCAGCAGTGACTGATTCGGAAGGTTGATGGTGCATGGCTGATCAGCAGGGGCAGGGGAGCGACCGCGCCGCGACAGGGCCGTTGAACGGCCTGCGGGTGATTGAAATGGGCGGAATCGGGCCGGGCCCTTTCGCGGCGATGCTGCTCGCTGACATGGGGGCGGAAGTCGTGCGAATCGACCGGCCCGGGCCGGTGACGGACGAGCGCACGGCGGTGGCCGACGTCCTGCACCGCGGGCGCCGCTCGGTCGTTCTGGACCTCAGGCGCGAGGAGGCGGTCACCGCCCTGATGGAGCTGGTCGAGAGGGCCGACGTGCTCATCGAGGGGTTCCGCCCGGGGGTGATGGAGCGACTCGGTGCGGGACCGGAGACGTGTCTGCGGCGCAATCCCTCGCTGGTGTACGGGCGGATGACCGGCTGGGGCCAGGACGGCCCCTGGGCCTCCATGGCAGGCCACGACATCAACTACATCGCGCTGGCCGGCGCCCTCCACCCGCTCGGCCGGGAGGGGGAGCCGCCCGCGGTGCCGCTCAACCTGCTCGGCGACTTCGGAGGAGGCTCCCTCTACCTGGTTTCCGGCGTGCTGGCGGCTTTGTGGGAAGCGGGCCGCTCAGGCCGCGGCCAAGTGGTCGACGCCGCGGTGGTGGACGGCGCGGCCTCACTCACCACCATGCTGCACGGCATGCTCGCGGCCGGCGCGTGGACCGATGAGCGCGGCGTCAATCTCCTGGACACCGGCCGCCCCTGGTACGACGTCTACCAGACCGAGGATGGTGGCTGGATGTCCGTCGGCCCCCTCGAGATCAAGTTCTACGCCGAGTTCGCGGCCCGACTGGGCCTGCCGGAACATCTGGCTCGCCGCCCCGGGCCGGAGGCCTGGCCACAGTTGCGGTCCGCGATCGCGTCCGCTTTCGCCGGCCGCACACGCAAGGAGTGGGAGGAGGTGTTCGCCGGCAGTGATGCCTGTGTCGCGCCCGTGCTCAGCCTCAAGGAGGCCACCGAACACCCGCACCTGGCGGCCCGGCAGACCTTCGTCGAAGTGGCAGGAGTACGGCAGCCGGCACCGGCCCCGAGGTTCGACCGCACCCCGGCCTCCATTCAGATCCCGCCGGTCCGACGCGGCCAGCACACCCGTGAGGTGTTCGACCGCTGGGGCGTGGACGGGGTCGAGGAACTCCTTGCCTCCGGCGCAGCCACCCAGATCTGACACCAGGTGTCCCACTCGTTTCCCTGAACAGGAGCCCTGATGACCATCGACGCGGACAGCCTCGGAGCCACCTCCGGCCCCAAGCACGTCACGTGGACCGATCGCGACACCCTGCTCTACGCCCTCGGCCTGGGCGCTGGAGTGGAGGACCTGTCCCTGACCACAGAGAACTCGCACGACGTGCCGCAGCAGGTGCTGCCGACCTTCGCGGTCATCGTCGCTGCGGGGTTCGACGTGCTGCCCAAGGTCGGGCAGGTGAACTGGGGCAAGCTGCTGCACGGCGCCCAAGAGGTCCGGGTGCACCGGCCGCTGCCGCCCTCCGGCGCGCTCTCCGTGGTGTCCGAGATCACCGGTCTACAGGACAAGGGCGAGGGAAAAAACGCCGTCGTCGTCCTGACGGGTCGTGGGAGCGACCCGGAAACCGGCGAGTTGGTCGCCGAGACCGTCACGACGCTCGTGCTGCGCGGCCAAGGAGGCTTCGGGGGGCAGCCGGGAGAGAAGGCCGCCCACCCGGGTATTCCGGACCGGGACCCGGACATCCAGATCATCGAGACGACCGACGAACGGCTCCCCCTGATCTACCGCCTCTCCGGCGACCGCAACCCCCTGCACAGCGACCCGTGGTTCGCCCGGGAGAAGGCCGGGTTCCCCAAGCCGATCATGCATGGCCTGTGCACGTACGGCATCGCGGGTCGGGCGCTGGTGCGGGGCCTGTGCGACGGTGACACCGGGAAGCTCTCGGTGATCGCGGCCCGGTTCACCTCTCCGGTCTTCCCCGGTGAGCGGCTGAACACCCGGATCTGGCGCACGGGTGCGAGGACGGCGGTGTTCCGCGTTGAGGCGAGCGGCCCGGACGGTGCGGACCACCGTGTCGTCCTGGACGAGGGCAGGGCCGAGCTGCACTCCTGAGCAGCGCGAGTGGCCGGTGCCTCGGCATCGGACGAGCAGATGAACGGAAAGGCACCCACCGGTGCACATCCTCATCGTCGGCGCCTTTCTGAGCGGCCGGTACACAGCGCAGGCACTCCGGGTCAGGGGCTTGAGCCGGACGACGGCGTGGTGTGCGACGAGCAGGTGAAGACTGTTGGCCGCAGGAGGTGTATGCCGTCGGCGATGTCGCCCGGTGGCACAACCCCCGCTACGGCGAGCGGATCCGGACCGAGCACTGGACCAACGCGGCCGACCGGGCCGCCGCTGCCAAGACGCTGACCGGTGCGCCGACCGTCTGCGACGCGCTGCCCCGTGTCCGGTCGGACCAGTTCGACACGCGGCCGCAGGCGGTGATCGGCCGGGGCGTCGTCAATCCGGTGCCGCCTTTCCGGTGCCGCCTTTCCGGTCGGTGCTGATGGAGGGCGCCTCATGGAGCGAGGCTTCGGCACCGGCCAAGGTGACAAGTGACAAGAAGCAGGTGGTACAGCGATGAACTCCGAGACCAAGGTCCTGGACCGGGTTGTCATCCGCATCGCGGGCGACTCCGGCGACGGCATGCAGCTGACCGGTGACCGGTTCACCCAAGAGAGCGCGGCGTTCGGCAACGACCTGGCGACGCTGCCGAACTTCCCAGCCGAGATCCGGGCGCCCGCCGGAACGGCGGCGGGGGTCTCCTCCTTTCAGGTGCACTTCGCCGACCACGACATCCTCACCCCGGGTGACCGCCCCGACGTGCTGGTGGCGATGAACCCGGCGGCACTCATGGCCAACCTGGCAGACCTGCCTGCAGGCGGTACGCTCATCGTCGACACCCACGAGTTCACCGACCGGACCCTGGCCAAGGTGGGCCAGGCGACCAACCCCCTGACCGACGGTCGGTTGGAGCACTTCACCGTGCACGCGGTGAACCTCACCCAGTTGACCCTCGACGCCCTCGCGGCCGGCGAGCTGTCCTCCCGGCTCGGGCGCAAGGAGGCGAGCCGGAGCAAGAACATGTTCGCGCTCGGCCTTCTGTCGTGGATGTACTCCCGCCCCACCCAGGGGACGCTGGACTTCCTCGCCGAGCGGTTCGCCGGCAAGCCGGAGATCGCCGAGGCGAACATCGCCGCCTTCAGGGCCGGCTGGAACTACGGCGAGACCACCGAGGCGTTCGGCGTCGCCTACGAGGTCAAGCCGGCAGCGCTGCCGCCCGGCACGTACCGCAACATCACCGGCAACGCCGCCCTCGCCCGCGGACTGGTTGCCGGAGCGTGGCGGGCCCGGCTGCCCCTGTTCCTCGGGGCCTATCCGATCACCCCCGCCTCCGACGTGCTGCACGAGCTGTCCAAGCAGCAGCGGCTCGGAGTGAAGACCTTCCAGGCCGAGGACGAGATCGCAGCCGTCGGTGCAGCCCTGGGAGCCGCCTTCGGCGGGGCGCTGGGGGTGACGGTCTCTTCCGGGCCGGGCATCGCGCTGAAATCCGAGACCATCGGCCTGGCCGTCTCCCTGGAGCTGCCCCTGGTGATCGTCGACGTGCAGCGCGGCGGCCCTTCGACAGGGCTGCCGACCAAGACCGAGCAGTCCGACCTGCTGCAGGCTCTGTACGGCCGCAACGGCGAGGCGCCGGTGCCGGTCGTGGCGCCCCGCTCTCCGGCGGATTGCTTCGACGCCGCGATCGAGGCCGTTCGGATCGCCACCCGGTACCGGACGCCGGTGTTCCTGCTGTCCGACGGCTACCTGGCCAACGGGTCCGAGCCCTGGCGCGTCCCCGACTTGGCGGAACTGCCCGACCTGGCCGTCGAGTTCGCCACCACACCCAACGGGCCGGACGGATCGTTTCTGCCCTATCTGCGCGACCCCGAGACCCTGGCGCGACCGTGGGCGGTGCCGGGAACCCCGGGCCTGGAGCACCGCATCGGGGGCATCGAGAAGGCTGACCGGACCGGTGAGATCTCCTACGACCCCGACAACCACGACCACATGGTCCGCACCCGGCAGGCCAAGGTTGACGGCGTCGCCGTCGGCCCGACCGACCTGGACGACCCCACCGGCGACGCGTCGCTCCTCGTCCTGGGCTGGGGGTCGACCTACGGGCCCATCGGCGCCGCCGTGCGCCGCCTGCGACGCGCCGGCCACGCCGTGGCGCAGGCACACCTGCGGCACCTCAATCCGTTTCCGGCCGACCTCGGCGAAGTCCTCGCCCGTTATCAGCGGGTCGTCGTCCCCGAGATGAACCTCGGCCAGCTGGCCGGCCTGATCCGATCCCGCTACCTGGTCGACGCCCTGAGCATCACACAGGTGCGGGGCCTGCCGTTCCGCGCCGCCGACCTCGCCGAGGCACTGCAAGGAGTGATCACCGATGACTGACATGGTCGTACCGGCGAACCGCACGCGGCTCACCCTGACCCCCAAGGACTTCAAGACGGACCAGGAGGTCCGCTGGTGCCCCGGCTGCGGTGACTACGCCATCCTGGCCGCCGTGCAGTCCTTCATGCCCGAACTCGGGGTCGCCCGAGAGAACATCGTCTTCGTCTCCGGCATCGGCTGCTCCTCCCGGTTCCCGTACTACATGAACACCTACGGGATGCACTCCATCCACGGCCGCGCCCCGGCCATCGCCACGGGCCTGGCCGCCGGCCGCCCCGACCTGTCGGTGTGGGTGGTCACCGGCGACGGCGACGCGCTGTCCATCGGCGGCAATCACCTGATCCACGCGCTGCGCCGGAACGTCAATCTGAAGATCCTGCTGTTCAACAACCGGATCTACGGGCTGACCAAGGGTCAGTACTCGCCCACCAGCGAGCAAGGGAAGATCACCAAGTCGACCCCTCAGGGATCGCTGGAGCACCCCTTCAATCCCGTCTCCGTGGCGATCGGCGCCGAGGCGTCCTTCGTGGCCCGCACCATCGACTCCGACCGGAAGCACCTGCAGTCGGTGCTGCGGGCGGCGGCCGCGCACCGGGGCACTGCGCTGGTGGAGATCTACCAGAACTGCAACATCTTCAACGACGGCGCCTTCGACACCCTCAAGGATCGCGAGACCCGCAGCGACGCCATGGTGATGCTCGAACACGGGCAGCCACTGCGCTTCGGACACGACGGATCGCGGGCCGTGGTCCGCGACCCCGCCACCGGAACCCTGCGTGTCGAGACGGACGTCGCCCCCGGGGATCCCCGAGTGGTCGTCCACGACGCCCACAGCGACGACCCCGCCTACGCCTTCGCGCTCTCCCGGCTCAGCTCCGGTGAGCCCGGCTGTACGCCCATGGGCGTGTACCGCTCCGTTGCCCGGCCGACTTACGAGCAGCAGCTCAGCGACCAGATCGAGCAGCAACAGCACGGCAACCCGCCCACCGATGCGGACATCACGGCCCTGATGCGGGGCAATGACACCTGGACCGTGTCCGCGTGAGACGGGTACAGCCTCAGCGGGGCCGTCCCTGGACCTCCATCACGGGGAGGGCGCCTCCGCCCGGGCCCTGTGCGTCTCGGGACTGTTCAGACGGTGGACATCCAGCAGCAACAACAATACTCTAATCATCAAACATTGCGACCTAGAGTAAAGGCGGGAGGCAGGCGCATGGCTGAACTGCTCGTGCTTCAGGCGGCGCGGCTCAAGGGGCGGATCAACGCCGATGTGGTGGCCGCGTACGGAGCCATCCCCGTTGTGGAAGCCCAGACCCGGATCGACGCCCTGCTGGACGCCGACTGGGTCAAGCAGGCCGGCGCATCGGTCCGGATCACCCCTGAGGGCCGGGAGCGGCTTGCCGAACTCCTCTCCGAGGAGAGGAGCACCATCGCCCAAACCGCCCTGCAGCAGGCCTATCACGAATTCGACGACTTCAACAGTGAGCTGAAGGCGATCGTCACGGCCTGGCAGATGAAAGACGGCGAGACGCCGAACGACCACACCGACAGTGCGTACGACCAGGGCGTCATCACTCGGCTCGCCGCACTGCACGAGAGGTTCGCGCCGCTGCTCGCACGCATTGCGGCAGCAGCTCCCCGGCTGGCGTCCTACCCGGGTCGCTTCGGGCATGCCATTGACCAGGTGCAGCAGGGTGATCACTCGTTTGTCGCACGACCGATCACCGACAGCTACCACACCGTGTGGTTCGAGCTGCACGAGGAACTCATCGGGCTGCTCGGACTGAGCCGCGCCGACGAGGCCGCGGCCGGACGCGCGGTCTGAGGCGCAGAACGGAGTGTCGACGTTGAGTCTGTTGTGGATGGGCGAGCACGAAGACCTCGACCGTGAACTGGTCGGCGGCAAGGCCCACAGTTTGAACCGGATGCACACGTTCGGGCTGCCGGTGCCCCCCGCGTTCGTCCTGACGACGGAAGTCTGCAGGCGCTTCTATGCTGCGGATGGCGAGCTGGATGCGGAGACCACAGCCATGGTCCGCGATGCCGTGCGGTCCATGGAGGAGCGCACCGGACGCCGGTTCGGTGGAACGGAGCGGCCGCTGCTCGTCTCGGTCCGGTCCGGTGCGGCGCGGAGCATGCCGGGCATGATGGACACGGTCCTCAACCTGGGCGTCAACGCCGAGGTGGAGCGGGCGCTGTGTGCGCTCACGGGCGACGCGGACTACGCGGCAGACACCCACCGCAGGTTCGGTGAGCAGTTCGAACGCGTCGTCGGGACGGGCGCCCCGACCGACCCGTGGGAGCAGCTCATCGCTGCGATCGGAGCCGTGTTCCGGTCCTGGATGTCACCGCGAGCGGTCACCTACCGCAAGCACCACGGCATCTCCGACGACGGTGGCACCTCGGTGACCGTGCAGGCGATGGTGTTCGGAAATCTCGATGAGACCTCCGGTACCGGGGTCCTGTTCAGCCGCAACCCGCTGACCGGAGAGCCGGTTCCCTACGGTGAGTGGTTGCCCCGCGGCCAGGGCGAGGACGTGGTGTCGGGCCGGTACGACCCGCTGCCGCTCGCCGCGCTCGCCGAGCAACTGCCGGATGTCCACCGCGCCCTGCTGGACGCGGCCGTTCGCCTCGAAGCGACCGGCAAGGACGTACAGGACATCGAGTTCACCGTCGAGTCGGGAAGCTTGTGGCTGCTGCAGAGCCGGGCGGCCAAGCGTTCGCCCGACGCAGCCCTCCGACTCGCCGTCGCCCTGCACGCCGACGGCGTGCTGACCACCGACGAGGCGCTGTGCACGGTGACCCCGGAGCAGGTGAAAGCGGTGGGCAAGCCTCGCGTCTCCCCGGAGGCGAAGGCATCCGCACCCCTCCTGGTGCGTGGTGAGCCGGCGTGTCCGGGAGTGGGGGTCGGACGGGTCGTGCACGACGTCGAAGAGGCGGAGGATCTGGCGGATTCGGGTGTGGACGTTGTCCTGGCCCGACCCACGACCGACCCTGACGACGTCTCCGGCATGATCGTTTCCTCCGCCGTCCTCACCGAGATCGGCGGCTCCACCTCGCACGCGGCGGTGGTGAGCCGGGAGCTCGGCGTACCGTGCGTCGTCGGCTGCGGGAGCGGAACCCTGAAGGACCTGGCCGGCCGCGAGGTCACCGTCGACGGCTCCACGGGCGAGGTGTTCGAGGGCGCCCTCGCGCTCGCACCGTGCTCGGAGTCGGACAATCCCGCGCTCGCCACCGTCGCAGGCTGGGCACGCGCACGAGTGCCGCACGCCCAGGGGACGCCCGCAGAGATCGTCGCTGCCGCCCGCCAGGCGATCGCCGAGGAAGCCGCTGCCCAGCCGGACGCGGTGCTGCTGACCTCATGACGACCGACGATCACTCGAGGAGGACCTGAGGTGGAGCTGACCATCGTGCGTCACGGGGAGCCCCAGCGGGGTCTGGAAGGTACCGACCGGGCGGACCCTTGGCTGAGCGACCGTGGGCACGAGCAGGCCATCCGGGCCGGCCGCTATCTGCAGGAAGAGGCCCCGTACCAGGCGCTGTACTGCTCTCCGCTGCTGCGGGCCAGGCAGACCGCCGACCACATCGGCGAGGCGCTGGGGCTCACACCGGTGGTCGACGAGGGCCTGTCGGAGTTCGACCGGCACGCCCCGGAGTATCTGCACTTCGAGGACATGAAGGCAGCCGGTGATCCCCGCTATCACGCATTCCTACGGGGTGACCTGAGCGCTTGGGGCACTGACGCGGCCACCTTTCGCGCCGAGGCCGTCGGAGCCATGGACCGGATCATCGAGCGGCATCGCGGTCAGCGTGTCGGGGTTGTCTCCCACGGAGGTGTCGCCAACGTATTCCTGGGAACGATCATCGGACTGGACCGGCTTGCGTTCCACGCCCCCGAGTACACCGGGATCAGCCGGGTCATCGCGGGAGGCCCGGGCAAGCGTGGGCTCGTCAGCATCAACGAGACGGCGCATCTGCGCGGCCTCCCGGCGGCCGCCCACACGGTGCGCACCGCCTCGACCCATGGAGACAAGGCTCCGACAAGCGCGTGATCACGTATGCGCACCGCTGCTGCGGCTCCGCGAACTGCGTTGGCACCGCAGCCGAGGTGTGTCCCGCGTTGGTGATCGAGATCGAGAACTGAGCCCGAGCCCGGTCGGCGGCAGTCGGCAAGGCTGGAACTCTCGAGTGGACAGTGCCTCAGGGGACGGCCTCGCCGGCTGCACGCGCAGCCGGCGAGGCCGCAGTATTTCCCCTCCGGCCGCAGGGCGGCGGGGAAATACGGCGCATCCCGTCCCTCTCGGGAAAGGGCCCGGAAGGAATGAGGCGCCGCCGCGGTGCATGCGCGCGACGATTGACCGGCCGTCAGCGGCAGGGCGAGGCACCCATCTGGTTCTTTCGGGCGCAAGGAGGCCGCAGAGCACCGCTCGGCGTGGTCACGCACACATGTACAGCACACCTGTCCCGTCCCCGGCGTGCTTCCGGGCGAGTCGGCCGCGCTCGACCAGCAGGGCCAGGTGGGCAAGGGTCTCGGCCAGTGCCGCACGGCGCATCATGCCGTGGACGGCTTCCCAGCCGCGGGACCAGGTGAGCCGCTCCGCCACCTGCCAGGTGGTCGCAGCGCCGAGCGCTCCCACAACGGTGAGGATCTCCGTGCAGCGGTCCTCATGATGGGAGTGCAGGGCTTTGGCCCAAGGCCGTGAAGTTACGGCTTGAGTGCGGGTGTCCAGGCGGCTGTGATCTGTGGGTTTGCCGGACGTGGGAAGCGGAGCCCCGGTAGGACTGGCAGTCGACCAAGACAACCGTCCACTCACCGGAGGCTCCGCTGGCCGGACAGTCTGCCATCACGCGTGTCGTCACGGTGGCCGAAGGGCTTTATGCACCGGGTCACTTGGGCGAGTTGACACGGATCGTTCCGTTCGAGCTGGTCGATGCCGGGCTTGCCGAGTGCGGAGGGGTCCAGCAGCGGCTGCGGAAGCTGCCCGCGCGGGTCGTGGTCTACCTGC
>NZ_QFRK01000123.1 GCF_003143855.1 Streptomyces sp. NWU339 | reverse complement strand
ACAGGCCCTGGGCCCAACGGGGCAACAGGCGTCCGGGGGTGGTACGTCCCAGCCGGTCGGGGCCCAGCCTCCGGGCGATCTTGCTCGGTGTCCCTCAGGATGGTTCCCGGTTGCCCGGCCGCCCGGACGGGCCCGGCAGGCAGCCGTTTCCACCTGCGCGGCCCTCTGGCCGGCCGCCTGACCCCCACCCCCAGGGAGCACCCCATGGCAGTGATGACGGACGCGCTCGTACCGGCGCTGGAGGACACCCGCCAGGCGCATGCGGCGCTCGTCGACCGATTGCGGGCGGATGCGACCATCACGCCGCCCGGCCCGTACCGGCAGCTGCTCGAGCGCCAGGCGGACCACGTCCAGGACAGCCTCCAACGCATCGAGCACCACGCGCGCGAGCTGCGGCCCCCCAGCGGGCTGGGCGAGGACCGCGCCGATCTCGCGCGGTTCCTCTCGCACAGCGCCGTACGCACCGTCCTGCTSCCGCTGACCATCGGRTCCACGCTCGTGACGGACATGCTGCGCGGCCGGCGGCCCACCGACGAGCGGCGGCTGCTGAAAAACGCCCAGGACGAGTACGCGGTCACCGCCCGGGCGCTGGCGGCCTGCCGGGCCGGGCAGAGCATCGCCGAAGAGGCCCACGACCAGGCCACCGCCGGCCTGCTCGCCGCACTGCGCCGCCAGGACGAGGAACTGCTCGAACAACTGGAGGACAGCATCGCCCAGAACGCCCGGGCCGTGGCGGCCGCGGCCAACGGCTTCGTCCAGGAGAACGGCGGCAACTGGGCCGACGCGGCCGCCCGCGCCGTGCGGACCGCCGCCAACCGGGTGCACGACGTCGCGCAGACCGGCGGCCGGCGGGCCCGGGATGCGGCCGGGGGCGCGGTGCGCGAGATGCCCGAGCCGATCCGCATGGCCGAAAAGGTCCAGGGTGCGGTGACCCGGGAGGAGGAATTGCCGATCCCCCGCTTCAGCCAGCTCGGCGTCGACGAAATCCAGCAGCAACTGCGCACACTCTCCCAGTCGGACCTGACGGTCATCGAGGGATACGAACGCACCCACGCCAAGCGGCCCGGAGTCCTGGACGCCATCGAGCAGCTGCGCGGCCGCGAACCCTGGCCCGGCTACGACACCATGAGCCCGGACGAGCTCACCGCCCGGTTGCGGAACGTCCCCGCCGGCATCGCCCGCCAGGTCCAGGAGTACGAACGGCGCCACCGGCAGCGCCAGAAGGTCGTCTCCGCCGCCGAAGCACGCACCGCCCGGTGAACCAGGCGGGTGAGCGTGCCGCCGCCGACAGGTGAATGCAGACAGCCCCTTCCCCTGCAGGCCGCGCACGGGGGCATCATGAGCAGGCCCTGGAGCCTCACCCTCACCCGGGCTCCAGGGCTGCTCGCCGGCAGGGTGTCACTCCCCGGCTTGGATCTCGCTACGGCGCGGCTTTGCCGCTTCCGCCTTGAACACCTTGACGCACAGCACACCCTCGCTCAGCGTCGCCTCGACACCTTCGGCGGTGCTCTCGCTGGGCAGGACGGCGCGGTACTCGAACCGGCCGGTGCGCCGCGTGGGGCGGCGCAGGACGCCGGTGCGCCCACGCTCCTTGAACCCGCCGCTGATGATCTACGTCGGTTTGCACGCCGCCACGACTGCCGGAATTCTCATCAACACCCGTGCCCGATTCGGCTTCACCGCCGCACCCGGCACCACCGACGACGCCCGCCTCCGCCACCTCACCCGCGCCCTGCCACCCCACCACGCGGCCCGCCTCTTCGACGCCCAGGAGACCGGCGCCGGCGAGCAGCAGCTACGGGATATCGCGGCGGCTTGGGTTTTGTCGTGCGGACTGGGGGCGGGGATGTCGGAGGAGGCCTTGGCGGAGTGGCGTCCAGGGAGAGACCGCGAGGGTGTGGTGGCGCGGTTGATGGCGTTGGATCGCCGGGGTGAGCTGACCGTTGATCATGTCCGGCTGGTCGCCGTGTCTTTGGGGGTGTCGGTACGGACTGTATGGCGCTGGGTCGCTGCCGCTCGCCGGCATGGGCGCCTGCCGCCCCGCCGCCCATCACGGGTTGCAGTCACTGGGGTTCTGGGGTGTAGGCCATCAGGTCGCCCGGCTGACAGTCCAGCGCCTTGCAGATGGCGCCAAGGGTGGTCCAGATGATGCCGGACGCCCTGCCGTTCTTGAGCTTGGTGAGGTTGACCCGGCTGATGCCGGTCCTTCGCGACAGCTCGGAAACGGTGACGCCCCGATCCTCCAGCACCTTGTCGAGGGTGACGTGGATGCCGTGGCCACCTGCCGCGTCGTCGGCGTTCGTCTCGGGTGCGGCCTGGTGTGCGCTGGTCATACGACATCGACCTGGCGGTCGTAGGCCGCCTTGCCCTTGCGGTAGACGTCGACGAAGACGTACAGGATGAGGGCGACCGGGATCATGAGGAAGGTGGCTGGCACGTCCCAGGTCACGGTGACGTCGGCGCTGCCGGTGGACAGCAGGTTCGGGAGGGCGAGTTCGGCGCCGAACGCAGCCATCCAGAGCGGGAGCGTCGCGATGGATGCAATCTTCAGGCGGGTGTTGTCCTTGTCCGTGAACCGGTGCTCGGGGGCGTACATTTGGGCCCTCACTCCCCAGATCGCCCAGACGAGGAGAGCGAGAGCGACGCCGATGAAGACGCCGGGGAGGGCGAGGAGGAGGCGTTCCCACTGGGTGGAGTCGAGTTCGACGGTGACGGCGCTGACTTGTCCTGCGATCCCTGGGACGTGGACCTGAGCGGCCTCGCGCTCGCTGAGTAGCACGTTGACGCGGGCCTGGAAGGCGTTCTGGATGCCGATGCCGACGCACACCGCGGGGGCGAGGAGCAGCGGAAGGTTCGCGCCGGCCACCGCCCACTTCCATCCGCGCGTGAGCGAGGCCGGCTCGTCGGGGGAGGGCGGGTCGCTGTGGCGGGCGTCGGGGGAGGGCGCCTTGTTCGAGTTGGGCACGGATTGGTCTCCTCAGGTGTAACGGGTGCGATTGCACCTACCCAAGGTAGTAACGCCTCCCGTTACATGCAACGTCTGGCATTGCATGCTTGGGTGGCGTGCCGCGCCAGCCAGGAATGGCCGGGGAAGCGCTCGGCGTCCCCGTCACCGGCACCTACCGCGCACCGTCCTTCGCCACCGGACGGTTCCCGCTGCCCCCCCGCACGGAACACCGACGGCCCGGGACCGGAGGGCAACCTCGCCGCGGGCCGGGATGTGCTGCGGCGCGCGGAAGGACTCTTTGCGGGCGCCGTGACCCGGCCGCGGGCCCGCCTCGGGCCGCCCGCCGGCGGGCGCTGGCACGTTGTGCAGCGTATGCGTGCCTGACGGGGTGTCGGCTGCGGTGGGACCGGGTTCCGGCTTTCGTGCTCAGGGCGCGACGGGCCGGCCGCGCCGCCGGTGACCCGATCCCAGAGGGCGCAGCGGAGGGTCGTCTCGGCGCGGTAGTCGGGGGCGGTCATCCGGTGGCGGCGGGGCCGGACGTGCGGCAAGGTCCCGCTGACCGCGGCCAGGGACCGCCGCGCCCCGCCGGCGGAGCGGAAGCCCTGCATGGCGCGTTCGCGCTGCCGGGTGGGCCGGTGGCTGTTCTCGGCCCGGTGGTTCCGGCCCCGGTGCGGGCGGTGCCCGGCGGAGGGCATGACCCCGCGGTGGGCCGCGCCGCAGGAGCGCAGCTGGTCGGTGACGATCACCCGCGGCACCGAGCAGGTCCTCTTCAGCAGCCTGCGGAAGAACCGCCGGGCCGCGGCGGTGGCCCTTCGGCCCCGGCCAGGAGGCCGGGCACGGTGCCGGCGGCGTCGACGGCCCGCCACCGGTACTGCCGCACACCGTTGATCTTGACGAACACTTCGTCGAGATGCCACGTGTCGCCGGGCCGGGGCCGTCGGCGGCGCAGTCCGTCGGCGCAGGCCCGACCGAACGTGGCGCACCAGCGGCGGACCGTCTCGTGGGAGACGAGGACGCCGCGCCCGGGCAGCAGCTCCCCGGCCTCGCGGAAGCTGAGCGGAAAGCGGACGGACCGCCCCACGCAGTGGGAGATGACCTCCACCGGGTACCGGTGCCCCGGATACGACGGCGGCGCGCTGTCCACGGACGGTCCCCCTCCACCATGATCAACCCGAAGATCATCCCACCCGGTCAGCCACCGTGACAGCACCCACAGGCATGCTGCCCGCCATGGCCATCGCCGCCCGGCCGCCCGCCGACCGGCTGCTCGCGGAGGGCCCGGAGGCCTCGCTCGGCAAGGCCCTGATCCGCCACATCCGGCCGCGGCCGCCACCGTCACCACGGCCGCGGCCGCGGTGGGGTCCCTGGTGGTGCTGGGCGTGGTGGTGAGCGTGCCGGGGCTCAGCCACTTCTTCGGCAGCCGGCCCCTGGGCCCCGCGGCCTGGACGACCTCGCAGCGGACAAAGGAGTCGTCCCCGGCACGACTCACACGAAAGGCGGCGGACCATGCCGCACATCCTCAACACGATCCTGACCCAGGCGGCGGTCGCCCTGCTCGAGGCCGCCGCGGTCCGGCTGGCCGTCCAGCTCTGGAAGGGCCCTCGGCGCGAGCAGGCGCCCGGCGGCCGCACACGCCTGAGCGGCCGCACGCGCCCGAGCGACCCCGAACCAGCCTGCCCGAATTATCCGTTCAGACGGGTTTATTCGCGTGCATTGATGGAAGGCGGCCAGGAAGAGCCCTCGCCACTCACGCCGCACGGCAGGAGAGGACGGAGATGACTTCCCCAGGTCCACAGACCCAGCCACCGCAGCAGCCGGCCCCGCCCCAGGCCGGGACCCAGACCGAGGAGACCCGCACCCCGGAACCACAGCAGCCCCCGACGGAGCCCCCCGAGGAGAAGCGGACGGGCGGCAAGCTGCTGCACCTGCACACCGCGCACGCCCGGGTTCCGATCCCCTACGTCACCCCGGGCGACATGTTCTCCACCGCCCGCACGACCACGTCCACACTCCCCTCGCCCCGCAAGCTGGCCTTCTACGGCCTCCTCGGCGCCATGGCCGTGGTCGAGGCCGTGGAGTGGCCGATCGCGGTCGCCGTCGGCGCCGCCACCGAAGTGATCACCCGCGAGCAGGCCGCACGCCAGCGCGCCGAACACCAGCACATCGAGCGGGACCGCGCCGCACGCGACCAGGGCCGGCAGGTCGCCACCGAGCGGACAGAGCCCGGGGGGCCCGCGCAGCCAGCGATGGCATGACACGTCCCCGCCCCGAACGTCGGGGGATCCGAACGCCGTCCACGGCGGCTGCTTCATCCTCTCGGCAGCGTTCAGGGTCTTCGGCGGGTACGGATACCGGCGCAGCTCCATGGATCTCATGGCCCAGGCAGCGCGGATGTCGCGGCCGGCTGTCTATCAGTCGATCGATGCGGCCAGGCGAGCGGCGGCTTCGCTGGGATGCAGCGATCGACATCCGGTAGGACCTCGGCGGGCGTTGTCACGTGGGCTGACCGGCCTGGGATGATCTTGGAGTTGATCGTGCCGGAC
>NZ_QFRK01000134.1 GCF_003143855.1 Streptomyces sp. NWU339 | reverse complement strand
CAAGAACGTCCAGGCCCGGATGTCGCGTTCCAGGGCCTGGACGTTCTTGTGGACGCCGCGGCGTACCTGCCGCTCGGTCAGCAGTCCGAACCACCGCTCGACCTGGTTGAGCCAGGAGGAGTAGGTGGGGGTGAAGTGCATGTGGAAGCGCGGGTGCGCCGCGAGCCAGCGCTGTATCGCCGGTGTCTTGTGCGTAGCGTAGTTATCGCAGATCAGGTGCACCTCCAGCCCCTCGGGCACCTCCTTGTCGATGCGGGCGAGGAACTTCTTGAACTCCGTGGCCCGGTGGCGGCGGTGCAGCTGGCCGATCACCTCCCCGGTGGCCACGTTCAACGCGGCGAACAGGGTGGTGGTGCCGCCGCGCAGGTAGTCGTGGGTGCGGCGCTCGGGCATGCCCGGCATCATGGGCAGCACCGGTGCCGAGCGGTCCAGCGCCTGGATCTGGGACTTCTCGTCCACGCACAGCACCAGGGCGTGCTCGGGCGGGGCGAGGTAGAGGCCCACGATGTCGCGGACCTTGTCGATGAACTGCGGGTCGGTGGACAGCTTGAAGGTGTCGACCATGTGCGGTTTGAGGCCGAAYGTGCGCCAGATGCGCGAGACGGTCGACTGCGACAGGCCGGTGGCCTGGGCCATCGACCGGGTCGACCAGTGGGTGGCGCCGGCCGGGGTGGACTCCAGGGTCTGGACGATCACGTCCTCGACCCGCGCGTCGGTCACGGTGCGCGGCGCGCCGGGRCGCGGCTCGTCGACCAGCCCCTCCAGGCGGTCGGCTGCGAACCGCTTGCGCCACTTGGCCACCGTGACCGGGTGAACCCCAAGATCCTTGCCGATCCGRGTGTTTGATGCCCCGTCTCCGCAAGCCAGCACGATGCGGCAGCGCAGCGCGAGAGCCTGGGAAGAGGTGCGGCGCCTCGCCCAGCGCTGCAGCGTYTCGCGTTCGTCGTCGGTGAGAACCACCTCGACCGTGGGCCGTCCCATGCGCGCCATGACCCCAGCATACTTATGCAACGAATCAAAGACTCAAGACACTAGTAGGGCTTTGTTAGGTCCTGTGGTGTGGTTCCGGGGTCGGTGCAGGTTGGCCGCATATCGAGCAGGCGCCGGTCCAGGTGGCCAGGAGGGCCTGGAGTGCGCGGAGGACCGCGTAGAGGGTCAGGCCGGCGCAGGGACTTTTGGGTCGAGCCGCAGCAGGGTGCAGAAGGCCTGGGCGAGGGAGGCGAGGGTGACGTGCCGGTGCCAGCCGGGATAGTTGCGGCCCTCGAAGTGGTCCAGGCCCAGACCGTCCTTGAGCTCGCGGTAGTCGTGCTCGACTCGCCAGCGGATCTTGGCGGTGCGGACCAGGTCGCGCAGCGGGGTGTCGGCGGGCAGCGTCGAGAGCCAGTAGTCGGTGGGCTCCGCGGCACCGGGCGGCCACTCGGCCAGCAGCCAGCACTCGGGCAGCGAGCCGTCGGCGGCTCGGCGGATGGTGCGGTTGGCCGGGCGGACCCGCAGCGCCAGGAAGCGCGAGCGCATCGCGGCGCGGGGGTTGCCCCTGGTGGCCTTGCTGCCCTGGCGCCAGGTCACGGCCCGTGCCGTCGATCGCCCTGCATCCAGGGCGAGTTGACGCAGAGTGGTGTGCGGCTGCGGGTAGGCCGGGACGGGCGGGCGCCCCCGGCCGGAGTACGGCACCCGCTCGGGGACCGCGTCGCCCGGGTAAGCGGTGGTGGTGCCCTTGACCGCGACGGCGCAGGCCAGACCGCGTTCGGTCAGCCCTTCGCGGAAGCCGGTGGCATCCCCGTAGCCGGCGTCGGCGACCACCGGCAGATCGGGCAGTTCCCAGTCCTGGCGGGCCTCGTCGAGCATGTCCAGGGCCAGGCGCCACTTCTCCCGGTGCCGCTCGGCCTCGGGAATGCCGGCCCGCTGCCTGCGGCGGCGGATCGCCTCGGCCAGCAGCTTGTCGTCGCCGACCGTGGCATCGTCCCAGCTGTCGGGCAGGGGGTCGGCCCCTACGGGGAGAACAGGCGCCAGTCGACGGCCGCCGAGGCGCGGTCGGACACCAGGTTGAGGCTCACGCCGATCTGACAGTTGCCCCGCTTGCCCAACGCGCCGCAGTACATCCGCGCCACCCCCGGGGAGTCGTAGCCGTCCTTGGGGAAGCCCACGTCATCGATGGCGTACGCCTCCGGCGAGATGTGCGCGGCGGCCCAACGGGCCATCCGCTCCCGGACCGCGGTCCAGTCCCACGTGGAGGAGGAGACGAACTGCTGGAGCTGCTGGTGGTCCACGCCCAGACGCTCGGCCATCGGCTGCATCGACTTGCGCTTACCGTCCAGCATCAGCCCGCGCAGGTACAGCTCGCCCTTGGCCCGCTGGTCCCGCCGCGGCAGCGAGCCCAGCATCTGGGCCGCGAACGCCTCCAGGCGCGGGCGGACCGCCTCCATCTCCTCAGGTGTCACACCCGGAAGAAGATCACACCCTATCCGGCAAGGATCAGCCGGGGGACCTAACAAAGCCCTACTAGTGGTGATTTGTTGACTTTGGGCGGAGGGTGCAGTAGGCCGGTGGGGAGGGGTTTTCCCTGCTCGGAGGTGGTCCTGATGGCGACCGCGAGGCGTCCGTGTCCGCCGGCCCCGGGCCCGCTGGAGGACTATGCGGCCCAATTCGATGATCTCTTCTCGTCGCTCGCCCAGCGGCGGGGTTTCCGGGAGTACCTGACCGGGCTGCTGCTGCCGCGGGACCGGAACAAGACGCTCACGGCCCTGGCCGGGGCCGAGCCGGTGGCCGGGGCTCAGCATCCGGCGGTGCAGCGGCTGCAGTTCTTCCTGTCCGAATCCACGTGGGACCCCGAGCGGGGATGGCGTCCCGCGACGTGGTGTAGGCGATCAACGTTGGGGCGTACGCCGGGGCGTGCGGTCACCTGGATTTCGCTCCCTGCCCGACAGGTGGGCCACCATGCAACTCTCCCTGGTAAACGGCCAGTTCAACCAGGAGGTGCAGGGTGGCCCTGTCCCAGCATGACTTACTCCGGCTGCTGGAGTCACTGCGTTCGGCAGACGGGCTCGAACTCGTCCGTTCCGTGGCCGAGCGGATGCTGCAGGAGCTGATCGAGGCCGAAGCGACGGCGAGGATCGGCGCGGAGTGGAACGAACACACCGAGACACGTACCGCGTTGCGCAACGGGCACCGCGACAAGACGCTGACCACGCAGGCCGGCGACCTGGACCTTGCGATCCCCAAGCTGCGCTCGGGCAGCTTCTTCCCGAGCCTGCTGGAGCGGCGCCGCCGCATCGACCAGGCCCTGTTCGCCGTCATCATGGAGGCCTACGTCCACGGCGTGTCCACCCGCTCGGTCGACGACCTGGTCAAGGCACTGGGCGCGGACAACGGGATCTCCAAGAGCGAGGTCTCGCGGATCTGCGCGGGCCTGGACACGCAGCTGACCGCGTTCCGTACCCGGCCCCTGGACCACATCCGCTTCCCCTACGTCTATCTCGATGCGACCTACTGCAAGGCGCGGGTCGCGCATCAGATCGTCTCGCGGGCCGTGGTGATCGCCACCGGCATCACCGAGGACGGCGGTCGGGAGGTGCTGGGAGTGATGGTCGGCGACAGCGAGACCGAAGTGTTCTGGACCCAGTTCCTCCGTCACCTGCGCGAACGCGGCC
>NZ_QFRK01000041.1 GCF_003143855.1 Streptomyces sp. NWU339 | reverse complement strand
CGGCGCGTGCCGCCCTCGTACCGGACACGCCACATGGACGGACATGACCAGCAGGACGCACGACGCCCCGGAGACCACCGGCGGAGTCGACACCCACGGCCTGACCCACCACGCYGCCGTGATCGACCCGGTCGGCCGGCACCTGGCCGACCGGGAGTTTCCCGCCACCATCCGCGGCTACCGGGACCTGCTGGGCTGGATGCGCTCGCACGGCACCCTGGTCGCGGTCGGGGTGGAGGGCACCGGCGCCTACGGTGCCGAGCTGGCCCGGGTGCTCACCGCGGCCGGCGTCACGGTCATCGACGTCGACCGCCCGGACCGCAAGACCCGGCGGACGAAGGGCAAGTCGGACCCGATCGACGCCTACGCCGCCGCGATGGCCGTCCTGTCCGGGCGTGCCACCGGTGTTCCCAAGAGCCGGGACGGGGTCGTCGAAGCGGTCCGCGTCCTGCGGATCGCGCGCCGCAGCGCGGTCAAGGCCCGTACTCAGGCGATGAACCAGATCCGCACCGTGCTGGTGTCCGCACCGGCGATGCTGCGCGAACGGGTCGCCGGCCTGGACCGGGCCGCGCTGATACGCGTCCTGACCCGGCTGCGGCCCGGCGACGACCTGTCCCGCCCGCTGGCCGCCACCCGGGCCTCACTGCGGCATCTGGCCCGCCGCCACCAGGCGTTGGACATCGAGATCGCCGAGCTGGACGCTGAGATCGGCCCACTGGTCGAGCAGGCGGCCCCGAAGCTGCTGGAGCTGTTCGGCGTCGGCCCCGAGACCGCCGGCCAGCTGCTGGCCTCCGCTGGGGACAACCCACAGCGGATGCGCTCAGAGGGCGCGTTCGCGCACCTGGCCGGGGTCGCGCCGATCCCGGCGTCCTCCGGCCGCACCCACCGCCACCGCCTCAACCGCGGCGGCGACCGGGCCGCGAACAACGCCCTGCACACCATCGTGCTGGTCCGCATGCGCTACGACGAACGCACCCGCGCCTACGTCGAGCGCCGCACCAAGGAGGGGCTGAACAAGAAGGACATCATGCGCTGCCTCAAGCGATTCGTCGCCCGCGAGGTCTACCGCGCGCTGACCAGCACACCAACCGAACGAACCAGTCAAAACGACCTTGCTCCTGCGGCTTGACGTCTATAGGAGCATCGTGGCGAGGCGCGACCTGGGATGTCAGTGTTGGCCCGCAGCCGAATGCGGCAGACAAGACGGGCGTCAACCGGCTGCTGCACCGGACAGGACACCGTCCACGAAGGCCCGGACCAGGCCGGCGACCCCGGCCGCGGTCATTTCCTTCGTCCAGGTCGACGTTGAGGCGTGGGCGTGGCAGTAGAAGGTGATGCGGTGCACGCCGTGCATGAACTCTGAACCGTGGGCGTGCGGACGGCGCTGGCAGCGACCGTGCCGCTCGACCTCCTCGAGGTGATCGAGGGCGACATCGAGGTGGAAGCGGCGGGGCAGCGTGCGCGCTTCCCGGCACCCGCGACATTCCAGGAGGTGCCGTGCGCTGCCCTCTCGGCGCAGGAAGGCCACGCCCTTGCCTTCGAAGGTGTTGCAGCTCGCGCACACCGGCCCCCGGACAAGGCCGTGGTCGTGGCAGTGGTCCCAGATGGACGCCCGGCTCTCGTGGCACAGGCAGCACAGATACTCATCAGCACGGGACGTACGGCGCAGCGAGCGGTAGGCGACGCCGCGCAGGTGCCCCGTGTACGTCTGGAAGGCCTCCCCCGAGCAGGGCGGGCACAGTGTGACGTACCCGCTCGCGGTCGTAGTGCGCCACGCCCAGCGACCGCCCCGGCGCCGACAGCCGGTGCAGAACCGGGCCTGCTCCGAAAGCGCCTGGTCCCGCTCTTGCCAGCGGTCCAGCATGTCGGCGTACGTGCGCGGGAGCATCCAGTGCGTCCCGGACCAGGTCAACAGCTGCAGCGGTCGGGTGCCGGCCACGGTGCGCTCACCGTAGAACGAGACAAGCTCCTCGAAGGTGAGCTGACCGGGCAAGCCGTTGGCGCCGATTGCGTACCGGCTGGACCAGACGTCGTCGTCGACGGGGTCGTAGACGTCGAAGTCGTCGTGTCGGCGGGAGCGCCGTGTGGCGTCGTACATCCAGCGATTCACCGTCCTGCGCCAGTTGGCCCGCTTCCAGTCCTCAAACGAGTCCCGCTCCCGGTCCTCGAAGAAGTGGCGGCTGGGGACCTGGGCTTCCACCAGATCGGCCTGGGCGACCTGGATGGCGGCGAGGGCCTGTGCGGCGCGGCGAATCTCCCGGTCGTCGTACTTCCAGCGGCCCTTGTCCTTGTAGCCGCGTACGGCGACGTCACCGATGAACACATGGCCGTGGTTGAGGAACTCGCCTTTGTCGGGGATGAGTTCACCGGCGTTGAGGGGCAGACCGCAGTCTTTGGTCAGTTCCGCCAGGATGTCCCGGGCCAGCTGTGGGCTGATGAGCATGCCCGGATGATCGCAGGAGGGTCTGACATTGCCGGAATGTCGTTTCCCCCGGCTCCGGGCGGAAGCCGGGTGAAACTTTGGGGTGGCTTACGACCTGCGCCAGCGGCGGTTCTGCCGGGGCAGGCCAAGCCGCGCCTGGCCGACGCGCTCGGCGTCTCGCAGCGCACCGTGGAGCGGTACGTGAAGGACCAGATCCGCCGGCCCCGCGCGGACCTCGCCCACCGCCTTCAGGACGCGGTGCGCGCCCGCCGGCAGCCCCGTATTCGTGAGCGCGTCCGGCGTCAGGCTGCCGCCAGCACGGGCCTGGTCGTCGACACCCGGGCCCGTATCGGCTTCACCGCCGCGCCCGGCACCACCGACGACGCCCGCATCCGCCACCCCACCCTCGCCCTGCCCCCGCAGCACGCGGCCCGCCTCTTCGACGCCCAGGATCGCGGTGCCGGCGAGCGGCAGCTGCGTGACCTGGCGGCCGAAGCGCTCGGCGAGGTCTACTTCCGCGACGGGGGCCGCCGCGCGACCGGCCTGGCGGTGCAGTTCACGGACGTCGAGCACGTGGAGTTCGACCTGTAGCCACACCGGATCGCACGAGCGGGCCTGTACGACAGCCACGTCGTCACTGGCGATGCAAGAAGCGACACCCGCGCCGCCTTCTGACGTAAGAAATCGATCCATGCCTGCATCTGCCCGCCCATGGCGCGCGTACCGTGGCGGTACGACCCGCCAGGAGGTGCCATAGACGGTCTCCCACGGGCCGTACCGCTCGGGCACATCCCGCTAGGGAGCGCCGGCGCGGGTGCGCCGGCGTATGCCGTCTGTCAGCTGCCGCTTGGTGTGCACCGGTGGCCGTCCAGGCTTCTTGCCCACCGGGAGCAGGGGCTCCAGCTTTGCCCACTGTGCGTTCGTCAGATCATGCCGCCCCACGAAGTGGATCGTGACACATCAAGATCCACTTCTGAAACGCACCCAGTGTGTTCGGTGCCACACCGGTCGCATCGGGAGACGACCTGGCCCCAGCCGCACGTGGTGGACTTGCTGGTCATTCGCCGACTGCCTCCAGCTCGTACGGCTCAGAGCGGGGGTTCTCTGCGGGGGCGTCCTGGCTGGTGTCGTAGTTGTTGAGTTTCTGGTCGATGTCGTCGGCCCCGTCGTGGATGGTGCAGAAGAGGTCTGGGTCGTTGTGCATGGCACCGGTCAGGGCCCGGTACAGGTCGGTGACGGAGTAGACCGGCGCCCACGCCTGCCCGGTGCACTCCGCATCGAAGGGGCAGGGCAGCAGGACGTCGAAGCCGAAGTTGCCCTCACCGTCGGCGTCGTGGCGGTAGGCGAGGGTGAGGTACTGCCGCCTGAGGCGGATCTCTGCAATGCGGTCCTTGCCCGACGCCAGGTCGGAGCCGGGCTTCCACCGCCACAGCGGCAAAACCTCCGGCCCGAAGAAGCCCCGGACCAGCGCCAGATCGTCCAGGCTCTCGCTGTAGTCCCGCCCAAGGCCGGCCTCGCGGGCCTCGGACAGCCGCTGCAGGAACGGCTCCAGCCGGTAGAGGCTGTCCGCGAAGACGACTTCGTTGAAGCCCTCGCTGAGCAGCGTCGGGAGGGAGTGGAGCATCGCCGTGTGCTGCTTGCGGACCGTGGCGTCCGGCACGGTCCGGTTTGCAGGCCGCGGGCCCTGGCGTTCCACGCACACAGAGGCCGGGGCGAAGACTAGGACGGCGATGACGGGCATGTGATGCTGCTTGGCAGCGGCGACCAGCGGCTCCCTGGCCAACCGGGTGACGTTCGTGGCGTCAACGACAGTGAACAGGCGCCGCGCCATCCGGCGCTTCAGGAGCAGGTGCAGGGCGTCGACCGCGTCGGTGGTTGCCTCCTGGTCGCCCGGGTCGTCACTGACCGCGCCGCGCAGGGCATCCAACGACAAGACTTGCGAGGTGAGCCAGGTGCTGGCCAGCGTGGACTTGCCGGCACCGGACGCGCCGATGAGCACCACCAGGCAGCGTTCCGGCAGCTTCGGGTACATCGGCATCGGTGAGGTCATACGGACTCTCCTAGCGTCATGAGTCCTTGATTCGGTTCAGATATCCGGCGAGGCGTTCGAAGATCTCATCAGCGGTCTTCGTCCAGACGAAGGGCCTCGGGTTGTCGTTCCAGTCGGCGATCCAGGCCCGGATGTCCTTCTCCAGGGCCTGGACGTTCTTGTGGACGCCACGCCGTATCTGCTTGTCCGTCAACAGCGCGAACCAGCGCTCGACCTGGTTCAGCCAGGAAGAGCTGGTCGGGGTGAAGTGCAGGTGGAAGCGAGGGTGGGCCAGCAGCCACTTCTGGATCGCGGGGGTCTTGTGGGTGGCGTAGTTGTCGCAGATCAGGTGCACATCGAGGTCGGCAGGGACCTCCTTGTCCAGCTTGGCCAGGAACTTCTTGAACTCCGCCGCGCGGTGCCGGCGGTGGAGCGAGCTGATCACCTCGCCGGTGGCCGTGTTCAGGGCGGCGAACAGGGTGGTCACGCCGCCGCGCAGGTAGTCGTGGGTGCGGCGCTCGGGCATGCCGGGCATCATCGGCAGCACCGGCGCGGACCGGTCCAGTGCCTGTATCTGCGACTTCTCGTCCACGCAGAGGACGATCGCCCGCTCCGGCGGATCCAGGTACAGGCCGACGACGTCACGGACCTTCTCGATGAACTGTGGGTCCCTGGACAGCTTGAAGGTGTCCACCAGGTGCGGCTTGAGGCCGAAGGTCCGCCAGATCCGCGAGATGGTGGACTGGCTCAGCCCGCTGGCCGCCGCCATCTCCCGGGTCGACCAGTGCGTGGCGTTCTTCGGGGTGGTCTCCAGCGTGCGCACCACCACCTCCTCGACCTTCTCGTCGTCCACCGTGCGCGGCGGACCGGGCCGCGGCTCGTCGGACAGGCCCTGGAGCCGATCGGCCGCGAACCGCTTGCGCCATTTGGCCACCGTGACCGGATGGACCCCAAGCTCCGCCCCTACCGCGGTGTTCGAGCCGCCGTCGGCGCACGCGAGCACGATCCGGCAGCGCAGTGCCAGCGCCTGCGAGGAGGTCGCCCGCCGTGACCAGCGCAGCAGCGTCTCTCGCTCCTCGTCCGTCAGAACCACCTCGACCGTCGGCCGACCCATACGCGCCATGAACCCAGCCTACTTCTATGATGTAATAAAGACTCATGACACTAGATCGGACTCGGAGTCGGACGAGGAGGCAGCGACGGGGCCTGCAGGGCCCACGGTTCACAAGAGCCGCTTCCGTCCCCACACGAGGATGAACGTGACGATGGCCGCGGTGGCTGTGAGCATGATGACTGCCCCCAGCCACTGCATCGGCTGCATCTGGGAGGCCGGGAGGTAGTCGGCCGCGTAGCCGATGACGTGCTTCGACTCCAGGCAGGACGTGCGGGCGGTGTTCTCCATCTTGTCCAGGCACGTCGTCCAGTCCAGGCGGGCTCCCGAGTCGGTGAGGAAGTACGTGCCTTGGCCCTGTTGCACCGCACCGGCGGGCAGTTCCGGCTGCCGGGCGTCGGGGCCTACGCCCTCGTGGGTGGTGACCGACAGGACATGGCCCAGGTTCAGGCGGAAGCGGTCCCAGATGAAGCCGATCGCCACCACTGTGCCGAGTGTGACCACCATCGACACCAGCGTGCGTCGCAGGAGCATGCCGATCGCCGCACCCACGGTGAAGGTGAGCAGGGCGTGGGCCGCCGGCAGGACCCCCGTGACGTCGAAGAACGCGCTGCTCGTCCACTCCAGGTTGTCGGCACGGCTCCTGACCGGGTTCCACCACCAGGTGAAGACGGCGCCCAGCGCGGTGGTGGACAGGGCGATCAGCGCGGCGGGCATCGCGAGCTTCGTGGTGAGCCAGCGGAGGCGGCTGACGGACTGCGAGGTCACCAGCTTTGCGGTGCCGGACTCCAGGTCGCCCGCGATCAGCGGGGCGCCGATCAGGACGCCCGCCAGGATGGGGGCGTAGCCCAGGTGGCTTCCGGCGCTGAACAGGCGGCCGGTGTACTTCTCGATGTCGGGCGGGAGGCTCTTCTGGGGGGACGTGGCGAGGTGGTCCGTCAGCTGGCCGCGCAGGTAGATCATGGCCAGCGTCGTCAGGAGCGTCAGGGCGAGCAGGGTCCAGAACGCCGCACGGTGCTGGCGCCAGACCAGCCAGATCGGTCCGCCGAATCGGGGGCCCTTGCGTGCAGGGCGTGCGTCGGGGGCCGTACGGGCCGGGTCGTGGGTGAGCGTGGTCATGCGGTCACAGCCTTCTGCCGGTCGCGGGTGAGGATGTCGTGGATGTCGCCGACCTGGGCGCCGGGGGCGATCAGCGGGGGCGCGTCGGGTGAGCGCAGGTAGGCGAGCAGCAGCTCCTCCAGAGTGGGCGGCTCGGCCTGTCCGCCGTACTGGATCGGGGCGCCGAGCCGTACGAGGACGCCGGGTCGGCCCTCGACGCCGGGCGGCTTGGAACCGATGACCCGGTGCGGGCTCCCGGCCGGGAACGAGGTGCCCGGCGGGACCGCGAACAGGGCGTGTGCCGCCCGTAGTTCGTTCACCTCGCCCGCGAGACGCAGGCCGCCGTTCGCGATGACGAGGAGGTAGTCGCAGATGTGTTCCAGCTCGGCGAGCATGTGCGAGGAGATCAGTACCGTCGTGCCGCGTTCGGCTGCCGCCGCCGTCAGCGTGGCCATGAGCTCGCGGCGGACCAGCGGGTCGAGGTGGGCCATCGGCTCGTCGAGGATGAGCAGGTCAGGGCACTTTCCGAAGGCCAGGGCGAAGGCGACGCGGGTGCGCTGACCGCCGGACAGCGTGCCGATCCTCGCCGCCAGCGGCACCTGGCCCGCGCGGACGATGCCCTCGGCGATCCCCTGGTTCCAGTGGGGGTTCAGCTCGTGGCCGAGCCGCAGCGTCTCGGCCACGGTGAAGCGCCGGAACAGTGGCTTCTCCTGGGTGAGGAACGCGGTGCGCAGGACCGCCTCCGTCGAACCCGGGGCCGCGCCGAAGATCCGCAGCGCGCCGGCCGTCGGGCGGATCATGTCGGTGGCCAGGCCCATCAGCGTGCTCTTGCCGGCGCCGTTGGGTCCTACGAGGCCGCAGACCCGCCCGGTCGGCAGCCGGAAGGAGACGTCGCGCAGGGCCCAGCCGCGCCGGTACTTCTTGCCGAGCCCGTGGGCCTCGATCGCGGGCTCGGGGGACTGCGGGGACGTACTTGCGAGACACCGCGATCCCGGTCCGTTTCCCAGGTGCATCGTCGCGTGGTCCATGGGTGGGTGGCTCCTGTACGTGGGGGGCGTGGGGGACCTTCGAGGGTCCGCACTACGGTGACGTTGGCCGTGGTGGCGACGTACTTCCGTGTCAGGTGTCAGGGAGGGTCACGCCGCTTCCGGTGGACACAACTCTGCTCGGCCGCCGCCCGCGGGGTATCGGGCGAAAGACAGATCATGCGCGGCGGGCTCCGACTTTCGGCCGGTGCGAGAGATCTCGGGTGTGCGAGATCGTGGCGGGATGTCGAGCAAGCCGAGAGAGGTGAAGGACGTGACGGAGATGGCGACCGGGGCGACCGCACCCGCGGTCACGCGGGGGAACGGACGTACGCGGCTGCTGCCCGTCACGTCATGGGTGCTGCTGGTCGCGGCCCTGGCCGGCCTCGCCCTCCTCGACCTGCTGGCCGGCTTCTACTGGATCGAGGACCACGGCCCCGCCAAGCTGATCGGCGCCTTGCTGGCCGTCGGAGTGGCCATTGCTTCGCCTCGGTTCGACGGGGACCGGGCGCTGCCGATGACGGCCTGCGCGCTCGCGGTCGTCTCGCTCTGCCTCTCGGTGTGGCTGCACATGGAGATGGTGGTCGGTTCGCAGGCCATGGGGTTCGCCGAACCGGCGGCGCTGGTGTGGCTCCTGCTGGTCGTCGCCCGGCGGGGGACGCCCTCGTGGGTGGTGGCGGCCGTGCCCGTGCTGTGCATGGCCATCGTGCTGCGGCCGGTGGCGGTCTCGGTGCGGCAGTCCACCATCATCATGGCGCTGCTCTTCGCGCTGGCCGCGGTCACGGCGCTGGGCGTCGGCCTCGGGACGCGGCTGCTCATGGTGGACCGGCGACGGCAGGCGGCGGCGCTGCGTCTCGAGCAGCGGACGGAGTTCGCCAGGGACCTGCACGACTTCGTCGCCCACCACGTGACCGGCATCGTCGTACAGGCGCAGGGCGCCCAGGCGGTCGCGGACCGCCGCCCCGAACTCGTGCCGCCCGCGCTGCGGCGGATCGAACAGGCCGGCTCGGAGGCGCTGACCTCCATGCGGCACATGGTGGGGATGCTGCGCGACGCCGACGGGGAGGTGGCGGTGACGCCGCTGGCGGGGATCGACGAGATGCGGTCGCTGGTCGAGGAGTTCTCGGCGGTGGGTGGCGCGCGGGCCAGGCTCGACCTTGAGGGGGCCGTCGACGATCTGCCGGTGGAGGTGACCACCACGGCGCACCGGGTGGTGATGGAGGCCCTCACCAACGTACGCAAACACGCCCAAGCCTGTACGGAGGTACGGGTACGGGTGAGCCGCTCGGAGGACCGGCTGACCGTACGGGTCAGCGACGACGGACGGCCGCGTCACGTCTCGCATGGCGGCTTCGGGCTGCATGGGCTGGTCGAGCGGGTGGGCCTGATCGGCGGAAGCGTGCAGGCGGGGCCGGTGACAGGCGGCGGCTGGGGTGTGGAGGCGACGCTTCCGGTGTCGACGGCCGGGGTGTCGGCGGCCGGGACGGCCACGGCAGGGGCGGCGGCTTCGTGACGATCCGGGTACTGATCGCCGACGACCAGGCCATGGTGCGCGCCGGGTTCGCGATGATCCTCGCGGCGGAGGACGACATCGACGTTGTCGGGGAGGCCACGGACGGGGTCCACGCCGTGGAACTCGCCGAGCTCCACCGCCCGGACGTCGTCCTGATGGACATCCGCATGCCGCGCATGGACGGCCTGGAGGCGCTGCGCAGACTGACGCGTCCCGGGACGGTGGACCCACCGAAGGTCGTGGTGGTCACGACGTTCGACGACGACGAGTACGTACAACGCGCCCTGACCCAAGGCGCCTCCGGCTTCCTCATCAAGGACTCGGGCCCCGCCCTGCTCGTCGAGGCCATCAGGGCGGCTGCCTCCGGCGAGGCCCTGGTGAGCCCGGCGATCACGGTCCGACTGCTGCGGCAGCTCAACAGTGCCGCGCCCGCTCCGCGCGAGCCGCACACCGCACTCTCCGAGCGGGAGAAGGACCTGGTGCGCCTGGTCGCCCGAGGCCTGACGAACGCCGAGATCGCCGACGAGCTGACCATCTCGGTGGGCACGGTGAAGACCCACCTCGGAAATGTTCAGACGAAGCTGTCCGCCCGCAACCGCGTGGAGATCGCGGCTTGGGCCTGGGAGTCGGGGTTGGTGGAGGGGCGGGGGTGAGCCACGCTCGGTGGCCGCCGTTCATGGCCCGCGCCGGCGAGCTCGACGGCGATGCGGCGGGAGGACTGGTGGCGGCGCATCTCGCACCAGGCCCGCTTCTCGCCGTCGGGCGCGTCGTCCTTGGTCTTATTGGGCGGGGCGGTGACATGGTCAGGGAACTCGTTGGCCAGCCCCCGGTAGCCCTCGTCGGCCTCGGCCTTCACCGTCGGGCACAGGCGGAGTGGCTCGGCGATGCCCTCGGTGCGCACGGCGGTCCGGTCGTGCATTCTGCCTGGCCTGTCGGCGCCGTTCCACAGGGCGCGACCCTGCCCGTCGCTGATGGTGGTGGTCTTGATGGTGTTCTGCTTCTCCCTGCCGGAGACGCACGCGCTCCTGCCGGGCCGGCGCGGGCACGGGGGCGGCGGACCTGAGTATCCATGCCGTCGATCCGCAAGGTCACGCCCTCGGCGTCGGCGTCGGCGAACCCGCGCGGCCGTCTTCACCTCACGGCCGGGCCGCGCTCAGCTGTCGCCGACCGAGTCGTTACTCCTCATCGGGCGGAGCCTGTGGTGGGCAGCGACCGGCAGTGGTCGGGTCGGATGAACGCCGAGTGGCCCAGGGGTGTTGTAGTGTGCCGCGTCGAAGTGGGTCTGGGCCGGCCCCGTCCTCGTCGACACCGGATTTCGCGCGACCCGGCACGGTGGCGGCCGGCTGCTGATGCGACGCCTTGCCGAGCTGCGAGGTAATCCCATACGCCTCGGGTCGGAAGGCCCTGTACGTCGAAGGGGCCGAAGGCGTACCCGACGTAGTCCGTCGTGGAACGACGGATGCCTCCTCGCCCCGAATGTCCCCGTCGCTTTGTCCGCCCGTGCCTCGCTGCTCCCGGATCGTTCCTTGTTCGGGCAGCAGACGGGCACGTCAGAACGCGATACGGGCCGTTGGCGGACGCCCACGGACGGGGCTGATGTGACATCCTGTTGACTCGGTTTGATCAGTGTCGGCGAGCCCTCATGTCGTTTGGCACTCAAGGATTCGTACGAAGTCAAGGGTTCAGGTGCAGATGCGGCCCGGAGAACGGCAAGAGGGCGGGCAGGGCGCCCTGTCCGTCGTTCCGGGTGCCTCCGAATCGGCCGCTGATCTTCAGTCATTCACTACCGGCCCCAACGAGGTCGCCGACCGGCCCGCGATACCCGAAGCCGTGAGGGCCGCTGCCCGCCAGGCGCCGGGGCACTGGATCGGGGTGGTGGACCCGGAGTGGGCCGAGGGGCGGACGCCGCCGGAGTGGGCGGTGCTGGGCGAGTGGCAGTCGGACGACGAGGGCGGCGTGGGGGAGTACCGCGCCAACCCCGCGTACCGGCCCTCGGCGCGGATGCTCGGCTGGCCGGAGCCCACCGACCCGGTGGACGCCGCGGCCCAGCGAGCCGCCACCGGCTACGGCTCCGTGGACGCGGCGCTCGTGGCACTCGCGGAGGCGGACGTCACGGTGGTGCGCGGGCCCGACGGCGGGCCTCTCATGGCCGCCGGGCGGGACGGAGCCCCTGTGGTGCTGTTGTTCACCTCGCCGGCCCACGAGTTCATGTCCCCGGCACTTCACCATGACACGCTGCCGACAGCGGAACTGGCCCGTTCACTCAGCGGTTCCGGCACGCTGCTGATGGTCAACGCCGCCGCGGCGGCACCCTTGCTCGTCCCGGCGGACAGCCTGCTCGGCCCCGACCGCGGGGTGGACGACGAGGAGGCACCGGCAGAGGATGCGCCCGTCAACCTCTCCGGCGCGGTGCTCCGTACCGGTGCTTCGGCCGCGGATCCCTCCGCGGACCGGGCCGACAGCCCATCTGAACCCTGGCCACACACCACAGGGAGAACCCCGTGACGCGTTCGGCTCAGCAACCTCCCGCCTTCCCGCGGGCTCGCGCGGAGTCCGGTCCCGAGAGCGAGGAGACGGCCGCGGCTGCCCTCACCGAGTCCACGTCGGAGGCGAAGTCCGTCACGTCCGAGCCCGAGTCAAAGGCCGAGCCGGAAGCCGGACCCGAGTCGGCACAGGCGAAGACCGGCGCAGACACCGAAGCGGAGACCGCAGCGGGGGCCGGCAAGGCGGAGGAAAAGCCGGAGCCCGCTGTGCAAGCCGGCGAGGCCGAGAGGAAGACCGGGGTGGGCGCGACCACCGAGCCCGAGACCGCGACCGAGCCCGGGACAGGGGCCTCCTCCGGCGCCCGGTGCGAGGCCGACCCCGACTCCGGTGCCGCCGCCGCACAGAGCCGGCTGCCCGCGCTCGTGCGCACCATGACCGCGACCGCGATCGACCGGCCGCAGCAGACCGGGCCGGTCGGGCGACCGGGCAAGGCCGTGCTGGCCGGGGCCGCGATAACAGGGGCGCTGCTCGTGTCGGTGCCGTTCCTGGTACTCGCGACGGACGACGACAAGGACCCCGACCAGTCGGCGGTGGCGGCCGGAACCGTGCTCAGCGGCAGCGGGCAGGAGACACCGGGCGAGTTCGCGGTGACCCCGACCGAAGCCGGTGCCCCGGGCGACGGCACGAAGGGTCCCGACACGTCCGAGAAGCCCGAGAAGCCCGCGAAGCCGGTGCAGCAGGCGCCCAAGTCAGCTCCGGCTCCGACTCCGGACACGGACAAGGCCGAGGAGGAGCAGAAGAAGGACGACGCCGACCAGCCGGCCGCGCCGAAGAAGCAGAGCGGCGAGCAGAAGTCCGGCAGCGCCCAGAAGCAGCCGGCGGCTGCCGTTGCGGGCGTGAGCCTCAGTGACCCCGTCTCCTTCCGCAGCCATCTCTCGGGCCGCTGCATCGACGTACCGGGTCACAACTTCAGCGACGGCGTCAAGCTGTTCATGTGGGACTGCAACAATGCCGACGCCCAGAAGTGGCGGTTCGCCTCCGACGGCACCATCCGCATCAAGGACAAGTGTCTGGACGTGGCCAACGCGGACTTCAACGACGGCGCCCTCATCCAGATCGCCTGGTGCAACGGCAACGCCGCCCAGAAGTTCGCCCTCAACGCCAGCCACGACCTGGTCAACACCGTCGTCGGCAAGTGCGTCGACATCAAGGCCAGCAACCGCGAGAACAGGGCCCCGCTGCAACTGTGGACGTGCAACGGTGCCGACGCCCAGAAGTGGAGCACCTGACCGCGACGCCTCGACACAGGGAGCACCGCTCCCTGAACCCGCACGTTCCGGGAGGCGAGGAATGATGGCACCGTCGGCTCCCCGACACGCGTTCCCGGTGAAGAGGGGGACGCTCGCTGAAGACGTTGCCGTAGCAAGGAGGTTGGTGCGTGTCGCGCCAGGTACTGTCGGTCGGCCCCGATAGCCGGGACCGCTACCGGACGATCGGGGAGGCACTCGCCGCTGCCCGTACCGGTGCGCTCATCAGCGTCCGGCCCGGGACGTACGCGGAGAACCTCGTGATCCACACCAGGGTCACCCTCACCGCTGCCGAGGGACGGGGCACCGTGGAGATCCGGCCGCGCTCGGGCAGCGTGGTCGCGCTGCGCGCCGACGCCGTGATGCTCTCCGAACTGACCTTGCGCGGCGGCGACGCCGAGCTGCCGGCTGTGGACGTACGGCGCGGTCAGGCCGCGCTCGACGGCTGCGAGGTCGTCGGCGCCGCCTGGACAGCGATGCTGGCCGGGGGCACGGGTTCCCTCGCGCTGCGCGACTGCCGGGTGAGCAACCCGCAGGGGGCCGGCATCGTGGTGACCTCGAACGCGCCCACCACCGTGGAATCCTGCACGTTCGAGCACCTGGGTACCAGCGGCCTGGTCCTCGCGGAGCTGGGCGAGGCACGCGTCCGTGACTGCACGGTGCGCGGCGCCCGCGGAAACGGACTGCTCGCCAACGGCGAGTCCCGCGGCAGCGTCGAGGACTGCGACATCTCCTCCACCGACAAGCCCTCCATCGCGCTGGAGGAGAACTGCGCCGTCTCGGTGGTTCGCACCGTGGTGCACGACACCAGCACCGGTGTGCACCTGAGCAGCGCGGGCCGTACGACGCTGGAGGACGTCCGTGTCACCGGTGCCTCGGGGAACGGGATCACGCTGGCCGCAGGCACCGACCCCGTGCTGCGCCGCTGCCGCGTCTCGCGCACCCGCGGCCACGGCATGCTGGTCACCGACCGGGCGCGCGGCACCTTCGAGGACTGCTGGGTGGACGGCGCGCAGGGCGCGGCGGTGCGGGTCGCCGGGGCCGCCTCCCCGGCGCTGACCGGACTGACGGTCCGCGACTGCGACGGGGCGGGGCTGCTCCTGGAGGAGGACTCCGCGCCGGAACTGGACCGGCTCGAGGTGATCGGCGGTTCACCCGCGGTCTCGGTGCTCGGCGGCGCCAACCCACTGCTGCGCCGGGCCCGGCTGGTGGAGCCCTCCGGCGACGGCGTCACGGCCACCAGGGACGCCCGGGGCCGTGCCGAGGACTGCGAGATCGTCCGGCCGAAGGGCGCGGGTGTGCGCGTGGCCTCCGGCAGCACCTTCTACCTGGCCGGCGGCGGGGTCTCCGACACCGCCACCAGCGGCCTCGTCGTGGAGGACGGGGGCAACGTCACCGTCCGCGACTTCCGCGTCGAGATGTCCGGCGAGGAGGGCGTCGTGGTCGCCGCGGGGGGCGAGCTGACCGCCAACCGCACCGCGGTGCACGCCCCCAAGGGCCACGCCTTCCTGCTCCTCGAGGGCGCGCTCGCCTCGCTCAGCGGCTGCGAGGCCACCGGCGGCGCCCAGGACGGCTTCCGGGTGGAGTCCACCGCGCCGGTCTCGCTCGTCAACTGCCTCGCCCGGGAGAACGAGGGCGGCGGCCTGGTGCAGACCGCGCCCGGCGACCGCCTCGCCGTGGAGGGCCTGAACAGCGTCGGCAACGGCAAGCGTGACGCCTGGGGCACCGGCAGCGCGGAGAACACCGACCCGGCCGGCTCCGGCGCTGCGGACGCGCCACCGCCGGACCGTGCGGACGGCCCGCTCGGCGCCCTCAACGCGCTGATAGGCCTGGAGAACGTCAAGCAACAGGTCGGCACCCTGGTCAACCTGACCCAGCTCGCCCAGCGCCGCGAACAACTCGGCATGTCCGCACCGCCGATGAGCAGGCACCTGATCTTCGCCGGCCCGCCCGGCACCGGCAAGACCACCGTCGCACGCCTCTACGGGGCGATCCTGGCCGAGCTGGGTTCGCTGCGCAGCGGGCACCTGGTGGAGGTATCACGTGCCGACCTGGTCGCGCAGATCGTCGGCGGCACCGCGATCAAGACCACCGAGACCTTCCAACGGGCTCTCGGCGGTGTGCTGTTCATCGACGAGGCGTACACGCTCACCGCGGACAGCGGCAACGGCGGCGCCGACTTCGGCCGCGAGGCGGTGGACACCCTGCTGAAGCTGATGGAGGACCACCGCGACGACGTGGTGGTGGTCGCGGCCGGCTACTCCCGCCAGATGGATTCCTTCCTCGGCTCCAACCCGGGTCTGGCCTCCCGTTTCTCACGGACCGTCGAGTTCGAGAACTACTCGGTGCCCGACCTGGTCGCGATCATGGAGAGCATGTGCGCCCAGCACCAGTACGAGCTGGGCGAGGGCACCGCGGCGGCGCTGGCCACCCACTTCGGCGCGATGCCGAGGGACGAGGGCTTCGGCAATGGCCGTGCCGCGCGCCAAGTGTTCGAGGAGATGGTCGACCGGCAGGCCGTCAGGCTCTCCACGCAGGCACAGGTCGGTGAGCGCGATCTGCGACTGCTGCTGCCGGAGGACGTCTCCGTCACTGCCGCCGCGAAGGCCGGCGAGCCCGCCGCACCGGACGACGACCCACTGACCCGCCTCGGCGACATGATCGGCCTGGCCGAGGTGAAGCGCGACGTGGCGGACCTGGTCAACCTCATCACCACGGCCCGCCACCGGGCCGCGGCCGGGCTGCCGGTCCCCTCGCTCAGCAACCACCTGGTCTTCACCGGCCCGCCCGGCACCGGCAAGACCACCGTCGCACGCCTCTACGGAGAGGTCCTGACCCAGCTCGGCATACTCGACCGGGGCCAGCTGGTCGAGGCGGCCCGCGCCGACCTGGTCGGCCGCTACATCGGCCACACCGCCCAGCTCACCCGCGAGGTCTTCGAACGGGCCCGCGGCGGTGTGCTGTTCATCGACGAGGCCTACACCCTGACCCCGCGCGGCGGCGGCGCCGACTTCGGCCAGGAGGCGGTGGACACCCTGCTGAAGCTGATGGAGGACCACCGCGACGACGTGGTCGTCATCGTCGCCGGCTACACCGACGAGATGGAGCGCTTCCTCGCCTCCAACCCGGGACTGGCCTCCCGCTTCCCGCGCCGGATCGCCTTCGCCGACTACTCCTCCGAGGAACTGGTCACCATCGTGCGCACCCAGGCCTCGAACATGGGGTACGAGTGCGGACCCGGCACCGGACCTCTGCTCATGGAGTACTTCGACTCGCTGCCCCGGGACCGTTCCTTCGGCAACGCCCGGCTGGCCCGCCAGGTGGTCGAGTCGATGGTCACCCGCCAGGCGGGACGGCTCAGCTCGCTGGCCGCGCCCACCCTGGACGACCTGCGCATCCTCCGTCCCGAGGACGTCACGGCCGCCGCACCGAAGGCGGCTCCCCGGTGAGGCCGCCCGCCCGCGGGGCCGCCCGCCTGCTGTCCGGCGCCGGTCTCGCCGCCGCCCTGCTGCTGCCCGCGGCCGTGCCGGCCCAGGCGGCGCCCCCCTCGCGCATGCCGGCGGCCGACGGGGAGAAGGGCCAGGAACTGCCCGGTATGCCCTCCGCACTCGATCCGGAGGCCGATCAGGTGGCCTGCACACCCGCCTCCCGGGAGAAGGCGAAGAAGCAGGACTGGTCGCGCCAGCGCCTCGACCTGGACCGGCTGCACGAGCACAGCACCGGTGAGGGCATCACCGTCGCGCTGATCGACACCGGTGCCGCCCCCGACGCCACCGGGCTCAGCGGCCGGGTGTCAGCCCGGGGCGCGGCCGGTGACGACTGCGTCGGGCACGGCACGTTCCTGGCCGGGCTGATCGCCGGGAACGGGGGCGGTAACCCGCGTCTGGCCGGGGTCGCCCCGAACGCGAAGATCCTGGCCCTGCGCGGCACCGACCCGCGCGGTCAGGCAAGTCCCGCGCTGGTGGCGGAGGCGCTGAACGAGGCGACCGCCGCCCGGGCCGACGTGATTGCGGTCGCGGTGGCCCTGCCTCGCCGGGACGCGGCGATGAACCGCGCGGTGGCCGAGGCCCGGCGTGCGGGCGCGGTCGTCGTGGCCGCAGCGACCCCGGACCCGCCCCGGAGCGGCACCGACGAGATCCCGTCCCGCACCTACTGGCCGGCGGGTGAACCCGGCGTCCTCTCGGTCGCCGACATGCTTCCCGCCGGTGCCCGTCCGGAAGGCTCCCCGCGTACCGACGGCATCGACCTGGTGGCCCCCGGCGCCGGGGTGGTGTCCGGCGGCCCGCGCGGCGACGGCCACTACCTCGGCGCCGGCGCCTCGGTGGCCACCGCCTACGCCGCCGGGGCCGCAGCCGTGGTTCGCGCCGCCCATCCCGGCGAGGCGCCCGATGACGTCATCCGCCGTCTGACCGCCACCGCCTACCCCGCCGACATTCCCCAGCTGGATCCCTATGCCGCCGTCACCACGGTGCTCGGCGCCCCCGCTTCGCCCCCCGGTGCCGAGCGTGCCGCAGATCCCGTGACCGTCCGCGACACGGCCGCCGCCGACCGCGCCACCAGCCGTGCCACCCTCCTCGTCCTCCTCGGCTCCGCCGCCGTCCTCGCCGTCCTGTGGGCAGGATTCGCCGTCACCCGGGCCCGCGCCCGGGGCTGGCGTCCGGCGGGAGCGGGCGGAACGGGAACGGAATGAGCTGACACGCCGAGCACCGAACGACACGACGCCCTCCCGAGGTCCTTCCGGGAGGGCGTCGTTGTCGCGTTCGCCCGGTCCTACTGCCCCTGGTTCTCCTCGACCAGCGCCGTCTGCATCAGGCGCGGCTTGCGGCGGGCGATGTGCAGGGCCCGGCCGGGAGGGAGGTTGAGGGGCTTCGCGTTGCCGAACAGACGGCCTTCCGTGGGCGGGCAGGAGAGCAGGACGGCGGGGTTGTTGGCCTCGTCGAGGCGGCGGACGAGGGCATCGCTGAGGCCGCGCCCTGCTCCCATCGCGCTACGGGCGACGACCAGGTGCAGGCCCATTTCGAAGCCGAGGGTCAGACTCTCGAAGAGCGGCTCGAAGGGGCTCTGGAAGGAGTTTCCGGAGACCATGTCGTAGTCGTCGACCAGGATGAAGAGACGCGGGCCGGTCCACCAGTCGCACTGGCGCATACGGGCGGGGGCGATGTCCGCCCCGGGCACACGGGTCTTCAGGGCGCGGGCCGCACCGTCGACGGTTTCCGTGAGGTTGTCCAGGGAGATCACATGCCCGATGCGGTATTCCTCCGGGATGGCGTCCACCAGAGTGCGGCGGTAATCCACCGCGATGATCTTCGCCTCGTTCGGGGCGTAGCGGGCGATGATGCCCTTGGTCACGAGGCGCAGCAGGTTGGTCTTGCCGCTCTCCGTGTCGCCGACCGCGATCAGGTGCGGCGTACGGCTGAAGTCGTGCCAGACCGGCTCCAGCGACTCCTGGTCGATGCCGAGCGGGAGACGCATGCCGCCGCCTTCGGTGGCCTCGGGGGCGGGGAGTTCGGCGAGCGGGAGGCGGTGCGGCAGCATCCGTACCTGCGGGGCGGGTGCGCCGGACCAGTGCCGGGAGACTTCGGCCACCAGGTGGGCGACGCCCTCGCCGAGGTCGTCGAGGGAACCGCTGCCGTCCAGGCGGGGCAGAGCGGCGAGGAAGTGCATCTTGCTGTCGGCGGTGATGCCGCGGCCGCCGCTGCGCGGCACCGAACGGGCCTTGCGGGTATCGATCTCGGAGTCCATCGGGTCACCCATCCGCAGTTCGAGACGGGTGGCGGCCTGGTCACGGACCTGGGCGGACAGCTCTACCCAGCGGGTGGTGGTGATGAGCAGGTGGATGCCGTAGTTGAGGCCACGGGCGGCGAGTTCGTTGAACTTCGGGATCAGGCCGTCGTAGTCCTGGCGGACCGTGGACCAGCCGTCGACCACCAGGAACACGTCGCCGAAGGGCTCGTCGGGGAACTCCCCGGCGGCCCGCCGGCGGCGGTAGGACTGCATGGAGTCCAGGGCGTGGTCCACGAAGAACTGTTCACGGTGTGCCAGCAGCGTCATCACCTCGGCGACGGCCCGGTGCACCCGCTCCGGGTTGAGCCGCGCGGCGACGCCGCCGACGTGCGGGAGAGCGGCGAGCTGTGAGAGTCCGCCGCCGCCGAAGTCCAGGCAGTAGAACTGGACCTCGGCCGGGGTGTGGGTGAGGGCGAGGGCGGTGATCAGTGTGCGGGTGAGGGTGGACTTGCCGCTCTGCGAGCCGCCCGCGACGGCGACGTGGCCGCCGGCACCGGAGAGGTCCACGACCAGCGGGTCGCGGCGCTGCTCGAACGGCTTGTCCACGAGGCCGACCGGGACCCGCAGCCTGCCGGTGCCGGGCCAGCCGGCGGCGCTGAGGCCGCGCTCCGGATCGGGGGCGATGCCGGGCAGCAGGGCGTCCAGCGGGGAGGGCTCCTTCAGCGGCGGCAACCACACCTGGTGCGCGGCGGGGCCGGAATCGCGCAGCCGGTCGAGGGCCACGTCGAGCAGAGCCTCCTCGTCGCCGCTCTCCTCGGTCTCCGGCTCCGGTTCGGCCGAGGGCTCCACGGTGCGAGGCACCACCCAGCCACTCGTCCACGGCACCACCTGGCTGGCCACCCGGGCCTGCACGACCGCGCCCGTACGGCGCCGGTACGTCCCGGAGGAGTAGGCGGCACGGAACCGGGTCAGGGCTCCCACGCCGGACTTCAGGTAGCCGCTGCCGGGCTGGGCCGGCAGCTCGTAGGCGTCCGGTACGCCGAGCACGCCGCGGCTCTCCATGGCGGAGAAGGTGCGCAGGCCGATGCGGTACGAGAGGTGACTCTCCAACTGGTGCATGCGCCCCTCGTCCAGGCGTTGCGAGGCGAGCAGCAGATGCACCCCGAGGGAACGGCCCAGGCGGCCGATCATCACGAACAGGTCCATGAACTCCCGGTGAGCGGACAGCAGTTCGCTGAACTCGTCGACCACCACGAACAGGCTGGGCAGCGGGGCGAGGTCCGCCCCGGCGGCGCGGGCCCGCTCGTACTCCAAGGCGGAGGTGTAGTTGCCGGCGGCGCGCAACAGCTCCTGGCGGCGGATGAGTTCGCCGTGCAGGGCGTCCTGCATACGCTCCACCAGGGCGACCTCGTTCGCGAGGTTGGTGATGACGGCGGAGGTGTGCGGGAGCTCCTCCAGGCCGAGGAAGGTGGCGCCGCCCTTGAAGTCGACCAGGACGAAGTTGAGGGTCTCAGAGGAGTTGGTCAGGGCGAGGCCGAGGACGAGGGTGCGCAGGAGTTCGCTCTTGCCGGAACCGGTGGCGCCGATGAGCATGCCGTGCGGGCCCATGCCGCCCTGCGCGGACTCCTTGATGTCGAGTTCCACCGGGCGGCCGTCCACCCCCACCGCGATCGGCACCCGCAGCCGGGCGGAGCCGGTGTGCCGGTCGAAGAGGGTCTGCGGGTCGTGCCGGTGCAGGTCGGGGATGCCGAGGAGGGTGGTCAGCTCCACGTCGGAGTCCAGCGGCTGCGCGATGTCGGTGCCCAGACTCATCCGCCGGGACGTGAGCAGCCTGGCCAGGGACTCCGCGCCGAGCGGACCGAGCCGGTCCGGCCGGCCGAGCGGCACGGAGCGCTCCTTGCGGCTGCGGTCCGTGCGTACCAGGCTCACCTGGCCGGGACCGGCGGTCAGCCGCAGCGTGTTGCGGCCGGGGCGCCAGCGCAGCGCCCCGGAGACGTCGAGGGCCAGGGCGTTGCGGTAGCCGTGCCCCTCCCAGCGGTGGCCCTCGGGGACGGTGACGCCGTCGAGGACGACGACCGTGTAGGGCTCGTCGCGTCCGGGGCGGGCGTCGGGGTCGAAGTCCGGGCGTTCGGCGAACTCGGCGCCGAGCAGGTCGTCCAGCTCGGTGATGTCGGCGGTGATCCGGCGCACCTGGCCGGCGCCGTCCTCCTCGTGCGGGTGCAGCACGTGCGGCAGCCACTTGACCCATTCCCAGTCGGGCCGCCGCTCGTCGCTGACGCAGAGGGCGAGCCACAGCTCCTCCGGCGCGTGGAACACCGCGAGCTGCCCGAGCACGGCGCGCACCAGGGCGCGTACGGCGTCGGCGCCGGGGTCGACGGCCCCGCCGTTCTCCCCGCGCGACGGGGTGCCCGGCTCGGCGGACTCCTCGTCCGGTGTCTCCTCGGGGCGCAGCAGGATCCGGGCCGAGGAGCGCAGATAGAGGCCGAGAGGCTGCTCCGGAATGGTGGAGTAGGCCCGGATGAAGCGACGCAGGGCGTGTGCGCAAAGGGGTTCGAGGTCCTCCACCGGGCGGGTGGAGACCGGTTCCAGGGTGAGGGCGAGCTGCTGCTCGCCGACTGCGAGACGGACCTCGCCGAAGTCCTCGTCGGCCGGGCGGCGTTCCCAGAGACGGGAGGTGCGTGCCAGCGAACGGAGCGAGTTGGGCTCCGGGTGGCGCCAGGCGAGTGCCCGCTGCTGTTCGGCGATGGCGGTCCTGACCCGCTTGCGGGTCTGCGCCAGGTAGCGGAGGTAGTCGCGGCGTTCCCCCTTCAGGCGCTGCTTGCGCTCGCTGGAGCGGCGCATCAACTGCCCCAGCAGCATGGCACCGGCGGAGAGCGCCATCACGCCCATCGCCAGATACATGAAGACGCCGTTGCCGCCACCGGGCCGCAGGAACATCAGCATCATCGACACCGACATGAGAGCCATCGGCAAATAGGTCCATATCGCCGAAGTGTCCGGCACGGTCTCGGCGAGGACCGGCGGCTCCTGGAGGGTCAATTGCCCTTCGGGCATCTCCGGGCCGCGACGGCGGGCCGGACGGCGGAACAGCACCACACTCAAGGAACAGAACCTCCGGTTTTACGGCTTCCCGGCCCGTACCGAATACCGGTGCGCCCGGTAGTGGGAAAGACCGCACCGCGCTGATTCTCCGGGTCCTGCGTGTCGCGGTGAACACCGGATGAATGTTTCGGGCGGACAGTGGGGGAGGAGCAACTCCCTTGATGGCCAATTGCATACCGGATAGTGAGTCCGATCCGCAATACGACCCGGTGGTCGTAGGCAGTAGTCTGCATTCACGGAACGCGAACTGTCCACGCGGGGGCTGTCGTCGCGGTGTGCGCCGACGCAATTTTCCCTGCCGGGCAACCGTTCCCGGCCGTACGGACCTTCCGTACAGTTCGCACATCCCCTCCTCCCGGGGGAGCCCTCCTGTCAAAGCCTCCACGGAAGCCGAGAGTTCAGCTGATGACCGACAGTGCGGTGGCCGAGTCGTGCCGCCTGACCGTACGTGCGCCGAGCGTCACCGTTGATCTGGCCGTGCCCGCCGACGTCCCGGTCGCCGACCTGCTGCCCACGCTGCTGCGTTACGTCGGCCAAGAGGCCGAGGAGGCCGGACTGGACCACGCCGGCTGGACGCTCCAGCGGCTCGGCGACGCCCCGCTCGACGAGGAGACCACCCTGGCCGGCGCCGGGCTGTCCGACGGGTCCGTGCTCTATCTGCGCCCGCACACCGAGGCGTTGCCCGAGGTGCGACTCGACGACCTGGTGGACGGGATAGCCGACACCGCGGGCCGGCGGCTGCACACCTGGCACCCCGGGGCGGCCCGCGGCCTGCTGGTGGGCACCGCCGTGGCGACCGTGGCGGTGGCCCTCGTACTGGTGTTCTGGCCGGGAGTGACCGGCTCCGACCCCTCCCGGGCGGCCTGCGCGGCCGTCGCCGGGCTGCTGCTGCTCGCGGGCGCGGGCTCCGCCAGCCGCGCCGTCGGCGACCGCCTCTCCGCGACCGCGCTCGGTCTGATGGTCGCTCCGTGCCTGGCGATCGCCGGCTGGGTGCTGCCCGGTGGCGACGTGACCGGCCCGGACGCGACGCAGGTCGTGGGAGCGCGACTGCTCGCCGCGGGCGCCGCGGGCGCGGGTGGCGCGGTCATCGCGCTCGCCGCCACCGCAGTCGGCGCCCCGGCCCTGCTGGCCACCGCGGTCGTCTCGGTGGCCACCGCCATGGCCGGGGCCCTGATGGGATACACGGGCCTGGGTGCGCCGGCCGCGGTGGCGCTGGTGGCGACGGTGGTCGTGCTGGCCGCCGGGGCGGTTGCGCCGTTCGCCTTCAAGCTGGCCGGGATGCGGATGCCCGCCCTGCCGTCCTCGGCCGACCAACTCCAGGAGGGCATCGACCCCTACTCCGGCGACGAGGTGGCCGAGCGCACCGAACTGGCCGGACGCTGGGTCGCCGCGCTCTTCGCCGCCACCGGTGTCATCGCCGCGGCCGCCCTGACCGTCCTCGCCGAGCACCCGGACCTGCCCGAGGTGCTGACCGCGCTCGCGCTGAGCCTGCTGCTCCTCCTGCACTCCCGGGGCCTGGTGCACATCGGGCAGCGGCTGGCCCTGGCGGTGCCCGGAATCTGGGGACTGCTGCTCCTCGCCCGCGCCTGGGCGGCGGACAGCGACACCGACGGGCGCCTGGTGGTCTTCGCGGTGCTGCTCGCCGCGGCGGCCGGACTCGTGACCGCCTCCTGGACTGTGCCCGGCCGCCGGGTGCTGCCGTACTGGGGCCGCGCGGCCGAACTGGCCCACACCCTCTTCGCCGTCGCGCTGCTGCCGCTCAGCCTGTGGGGCGCGGGTCTCTTCGGCTGGCTGCGCGGCCTGTTCGGCTGAGTACACCCGCACGCCGGGACATGGGAAACGAGTTGGTGAGGAGAGGCAGTGCAGTCCAAGCGCGACCAGGTACAGGCCCACAGTTTCATGATGGGCAGGCTCAGCTCGGGCCTGCTGACAGCCGACCCGGATGCCCCGGAGAGCCCCCTCGGGCGTACCACCCGCGGGGTCGTCTTCGGCGTACTGGTGACCGTACTGGTCGGCGCGGGCGCCACGGTCTTCGGGCTGCTGCGCCCGGGCGGGAACGACGGCTGGCGTGACGGCGAGCACCTGGTCGTCAACCGTGACACCGGCGCCCGGTACCTGTGGACCGGCACCGACGGCGTACTGCACCCGGTGCGCAACTACGCCTCGGCGAGGCTGATCGGCGGCTCGGACCTCGCGACCGTGGACGTCGCCACCGCCTCGCTGCGGGACGTCCCCGTGGGGGCCCCGGCCGGCATACCCGGCGCACCGGACACCGTGCCCGGACCCGGTGAGCTCGACGACGACGCCTGGCACATGTGCGTGACCGGCCCGGACGGGGCACTGCCCAGCACCTCCGGTGCCGTGGCGGATACCGGGGTGGACAAGCCGGGCGCCACCACGGTGGTCGCCGGGGCGCCACTGGACTCCCGAAATGTCGGTGGCGACCGCGGGGTGCTCGTGAGCGGCCCGGGCGACAACGAGTACCTGGTGTGGCGGGGCAGCAGGCTGCCGCTGGACCGCGCCTCCGACGCACGCAACGCCCTCGGCTACGGCTCGGAGCCGCCGATGCCGGTCTCGGCGGCCTTCCTGGACGCGCTGGCCCCCGGCCCTGCCCTCAAGCCGCCCGCGGTTCCGGGGCGCGGTGAGGAAGGACCGGTTCTCGGTGGCGAGGCCAGCCGGATCGGCCAGGTGTTCAACGTCAGTGTGCCCGGCGGCGGCAGCACCTACCACCTGTTGCAGAAGGACGGGCTGGTGCCGCTGACCCGGCTCGGAGCCGCCCTGGTGCTGGGTGATCCGGCCACGCAGAAGGACGCCTACCAGGGGCAGTCGCCCGAGGCGCGCGCCGTCGGCGCGGACGCGCTGCGCACGCACCGGGCGAAGGGCTCGGCCCCCGCCGAATCCGCGGAGCTGCCGGACACGCCGCCGGTACCGCAGTCCGCGCCGCGCGGCACCGCGCTCTGTGCGCAGGTGGACGGGGACAACGGCGGCACCCAAATCAGGTCGGTGCTGGTCCAACTGAACCGGCTCGCCCCGGTCGTGGTGTCGGAGGGCACCGCTCAGCCGCTGAGTCCGGCCTGTGTCCGTACGGACGCCACGGTGGTACGGCCAGGACGCGGCGCCCTGGTCAGGGCCCTGCACGCAAGCGGTGCCGCGCACGCCGGGACGACCTATCTGGTGGCGGAGAACGGCGTGAAGTACCGCGTCCCCGCCAAGGACGCGCTGGCGGCGCTCGGGTACGCGGACGGAGACGTCGACTCGGTCCCGGCACCGCTGCTCGCCGCCCTCCCGACCGGCGCGGACCTCGACCCGGCCGCCGCCTCGGGTGCCGCGAAGACCCGGGTCACGGCTCCGCAGTGCGGCGCCGAAGCAACGGAGGGCAACGACGAGGCGGACAAGGCGGACACGGGGGATGCTCCCGACGCAGCCGGCACGGCGGACTCCGCGACCTGATCCAGGCAAATGCCCCCATGCGCTGTCGAGGAAATGGAAATGTGGCGGACGGGTAACTCCGCACCGGCGGAGGTCGATTACTCGCGAGCCGACCGCAGTGGGAAACCTCAAATGAAGCTCAGGTATTCGGGCGGTCGCGCCCGTGGAATCCCGCATGTGCGTGCGCATCGACCGGAAAGCGGGCCGCCCGGATGACCGTTCTCCTGATTTGCCTGCCCGTTTTCCGTCCGTTTCGTGTTGCCCGGTGCAGGGTTGCCGTCCCGTAGTCCTGCCGTTCGGGAGCGGCAGGTTCCTCCCATGGAAACATTGGGACAACTCCGTTGCCATGTAAGGATTCTGCTAAATTGACCTATGCTCAAATCTTCCCCACACACGTTGCGCGGAACGCTGGGTTCTCTTTAGCCTCGGCGGGGCAACGGTGCAACAAGACTGGCCTGAAGGAAGGGAGCGCGACGTGGCGGACACTGGCGCGAGGAAAGCGGACTATGCCAAGGGCTTGGGGGGAGTCTCCTCCCTGGAGTCGGCCCGGAGCGCGGTCGAGAAGATTCAGAACAACGTCGCGGAGATCGCGGCACATTCGGGCGTCGGCGGCGACGAGGGTCAGGCCCTGTTGAAGCTCTTCCGAAGCTGGAACGGCGAGGCGCAGAAGGTCGTCGTCCAGATCAGCAAGATGGTCGACGCGCTCCAGGAGAACGTGACCTCGGCCAACCGCCTGGCGAAGGAGAACCAGGACCTGACCGAGGTACTCAACAGCAAGACCAGCCAGGGCGTCTTCGAAGCGCTGCGCTGACCCACCCCCGCGGCACCGGCCCCCGGAGGCCGGAGCACGTGAGTTCGCCGGGCCCCGGAGCCCGGCCACCCGAGAGGAGCAGTCATGGCCGACGGCATCATCGATGTGCAGTACTCGACGGTCCGGCACGCGATCGAGGAGCTGAAGGACCAGACTCGGCAGATCATCACGACCCTCAACAACCTGGAGGACGAGCTGAGGCCGCTCGTGACTTCCTGGGAGGGGGATGACCAGCAGATGTACCGCGGGGTCCAGGCCGAGTGGGACCAGGCCACCAAGAACATGGCCCTGCTCCTCGGCGACAGCGGCGAGCTGGTGCAGACCATCCACGACAACCACTCCCGTGACGAGCGCAGGAGCGCCGACAACTGGGGGAGTGTGCGGGCCCGCTAGGCCCCGGCGTCCGCGTTCGCAGCCGGCACGCCCGCCCGTCGGGTCGCCGTTCGCACAGAGGCCCGCCCGGCCGCCCCGTATCCCCGTCCGGCACCAAACGGCAGGAGGACGTCCCATGGCCGGTGAGAAGGCCGACGTCAGGCATTTCGACCTCAAACAGATGGAGAACTTCCGGGACCACGAGGTGCAGCCGGTGTACACCGCCGCGAAGCAGCACCGCAACGACGGCAACGGGCCCGACGTGCGGCCGCTCGGCGACCTCATCGACGGACACACCACCGAGAACAACCTCGACCAGGACCAGCAGCTCCTGCGTATCGGCAAGATGGCCACCGACAAACTGGTCTCGGGGCCGAAGCTGATGGCGGAGGTCCGCGCCGCCGCCACGGCCATCGACAAGCTGCTGGGCGACCAGATGGACCTCTTCAAGGAGTTGAAGGAGGCTCTCACCGAGACCATCGACGAAGCCAACAAGACCAAGAACAAGAACATCGACGCGATCGATGCGCAGACGCTGCTGCAGACCTTCGGAGAGGTCGACACGCTCACCAGCGGGTCGTCGGGCGAGAAGAGCACCTGAGTCCTGCGCGGCGCGTGCCGCCCGGCTCGCCTGCGTGAGAGACGCCCGGCTGTGCGCCCGCGCGAGGACGTGGTGTGCCGCCACGAAGGACAACCGACCAGAAAGAGTGCACAGTGGCCAAAGGATACGATGAGGACTCCGACGACTATGTCGCGAAGTACGCGAAGGTCACGGACACGCCGAATGACACCTGGGCCGCTCTGGTCACGCACATCACCGGCTATCCGGTGCCGGACCGGAGCACCGTCTTCGACACGCTCCGATCCGATCACGGCGGCAAACTCTTCCGGATGGACATCCAGGAGAGGCCCCTCCGCTTGCTCGTCCAGGAATCCGGCTTCCTGATGAACAAGGGCGAGGACTACGACATCTGGTTCTTCGACAGCGGTAAGCCGCACTCGATCCGGCAGGCCCGGATCGTCTTCGAGGGCCGTGTGAAGGCCGGTGACGAGGTCATCTTCGCCAGTCCCGACTCCGACAACGTCCACGATGCCCAGGTCCGCGAAGGCAACGAGTTCACGGACTACAACAAGGACAAGATGAGCACCGTGGCGCTCGCCCGGTACATGAACGGGCCGCGGGCAGCGCTGCTCGAGCTGCTGACCGGCAGCACGAAGGACGCCCGGTTCAGCGACCTGGGCGTCCCGGCGGCCAACGTGGTGGACCTGGATTCGTTCGACGACACAGGGCGGTCGTTCGACTTCGCGGCCAAGTTCTTCACGGATCACGCCGGGGTGCTGAAGGACTGGGAGGACCGCTTCGCCGGGGACAACGCGAGTTGGAAGGGCGAGGCGGCGGAGGTCTTCCGCAGCCTGCTGAAGAAGATCCGCGAGAACTACGACAGTTACGTCGAGACCTTCAACGCCACGTCGGGCACCGGAGACAAGGCCGGCACCGGCAACACGGTGTACTCACGCGCCTTGTCTCTGGGCCGCGCATACCTGGAGGACTCCGCCAACAAACTGTTGGACGCTTGGCTGACCTGGGCCAAATCCCCGTACTACGACCCGCATGAAGTGCTGCGTTACGTCCTCGACGAGCTCGGTCGGTGGGTGGACAGGGAGAACATCGACAAGACGGAGATCCAGTCGTCCACCTATATGTACCCCGCAGCCAGCACGGTCATCACCCACAGGCCGAAAGAGGGGTTCAAGCAGGCGCATCCTGAGTACGGCGACCTCACCGACATCGCGAACTGGGCGAAGGTCGGCGACGCTGCGGTCAAGCTCTGGTTCCAGGGCATCGACGAGTACCTCGGCAAGCCCGCCGCGAAGGTGCAGTCCGCCCTGAACAACCACTTCCTCGAGCTGGGCAAGGACTTCTCCGACAACATCCCCAAACCGAAGTCGACCAGCACGGCCTCCGAGGGCTACACGGACAAGAAGCTCAAGGACGCTCAGGACGAGGCGGACCGCAAAGCCAAGGAGGACAAGGAGTACTACGAGAAGCTGCGGGCGGAGGACAAGGCATACGCGGAGAAGGTGCGGGCGGAGGCGGAGAAGCAGCGGGCGGAGGACAAGGCCGAGGCGGACAAGCTGCGGGCGGAGCAGGAGAAGCAGCGGGCGGAGGACAAGGCCTACGCGGACAAGCTGCGGGCGGAGGCGGAGAAGCAGCGGGCGGAGGACAAGGCCGAGGCGGACAAGCTGCGGGCGGAGCAGGAGAAGCTGCGGGCGGAGGACAAGGCATACGCGGAGAAACTGCGGGCGGAGCAGAAGGCAGCGGCGGACGAGGCCAAGCGTCAGGCCGACGACCAGGCGAAGGCGCTGGGGGAGAGCCTCGGCAACATCAACGGTCCCGGCGGTCCCGGTGGCGGCAAGGAGCTGAACCTCGGCGGTCTCGAGGCCCTGCTGAACGGGAACAAACCGGTCACCGAAAGCCTCGGTGGCCTGGGCGACCTGAACAGCCCGGGTGGCCCCGGCAGCAACGGACCCGGTGACGTGAACAGTGCGGTCACCGAGACCCTGGGCGGTTTGGGCGATCTGAACAGCCCGGGTGGCGAGAACGGGAACCAACAGGGGTCCACCGCCCCCCTGCCTCCGATAACCCAGACCCTGGGCGGTCTCGGTGCGCTCAACAACGGTCCGGGCGGGACCAACAAGGCCGCCAACGACGCCAACCCGGCCATCACCCAGAACCTCGGCAGTCTCGGCGACCTGAACACCAGTGCCGGCGGCTCGATCGACACCCCTACCGGCGGCAGCGCTTATCTCGACGGCGGCAAGCTCACCTCGGACTTCCCGGACGGCAGCACCAGCACCGTCGACCCGGAGAGCGGGCTGGTCACGACCACGCACCCGGACGGCAGCGTCACCACGCGGAACCTGGGCGACGGAACCGGGGTGACGAATCCGGACGGGTCGGTCACCTCCCTCGGTGACGACGGCAAGCTGACCACCACTTTCCCGGACGGCAGCACCCAGGTCGTCGACCCCGCGACCGGCCAGGCCATCTCCACCGGCCCCGACGGCGCCACCGTCACCCAGAACCTCGGCAGTCTCGGCGACCTGAACACCCGCGCCGGCGGCTCGATCGACACCCCTACCGGCGGCAGCGCTTATCTCGACGGCGGCAAGCTCACCTCGGACTTCCCGGACGGCAGCACCAGCACCGTCGACCCGGAGAGCGGGCTGGTCACGACCACGCACCCGGACGGCAGCGTCACCACGCGGAACCTGGGCGACGGAACCGGGGTGACGAATCCGGACGGGTCGGTCACCTCCCTCGGTGACGACGGCAAGCTGACCACCACTTTCCCGGACGGCAGCACCCAGGTCGTCGAYCCCRCGACCGGCCAGGCCGTCTCCACCGGCCCCGACGGCGCCACCGTCACCCAGAACCTCGGCAGTCTCGGCGACCTGAACGGTCAGAACGGCCTTGGGGGCCCCACGGACCTGGGGGGGCTCGGCGACATCAACGCCGGCCTGCCCACCGAGTCGATCGGTGACCTGGGCGACCTCGGGAGTCTCCACACCAACCTGTCCGGCCTGGAGACTCCGACCGGCGGGCGCACCGCGCTCGTCAACGACGACTTCGCCACCACGTTCGGGGACGGCAGCAAGGGCGTCTTCGACCCGGACATCGGGACGTTCACCGTGACCGGCCCGGACGGCTCCACCGTGACCACCGACCTCACCCACGGGGCGACGGTGACGAACCCGGACGGCTCCACCACCGCCCTGGACAACGGCCAGCTGACCCACACTTTCCCGGACGGCAGTAGGCAGGTCATCGACCCGGACACCGGCATCGCCACCGTCACCGACCCGCAGGGCAAGACCGAGACGGTGAACCTGCACGATCTCAACTCGAGCGGTGATACAGACAGTTCGAGCGTCCTCGACGGACTTGGCGACCTCGGCGACCTCGGCGGCCTGAGCGGGTCCGGCGGCCTCGGGGGCCTGAGCGGGTCGAGCGGCCTGGGAGGGCTCGACGCGACCGGCGGCGGCACCACCGCCACCACCAGGGAGGTGCCGTTCTCCGACCTGGGTGTCGGCGGGAGCCAGGCGAGCACCAGCGCCCTCGGCGGCGGGCTCTCCGAGGCGGGCTCCCTCTCCCCGGGTGGCCTCGGCGCGGCCGACCCCCTCTCGGACGGCGTCACCGGCGGCACGGGCACCCCGCTCGCCACCTCAGCCCAGCCCGGCGCCCCCGGCGCCCCGGGCATGCCCGGCAGCCCCGGCATGCCGATGGGCGGCGGCATGGGCGGCATGGGCGCGGGCGGCGGTGACAAGGGCAACGGCGAGCGGGTGCGCGCCGTCCTGGTCGACGCGGCGGAGGAGAGCGAGCGCCGCAACCGCCGGCGCCGCAGCCCGTGGAACCGTCAGGAGGACAGCGACACCTTCCTGGCCCCCGCCTCCCGGGTGGCGACCACCGGCGGCGACGCCCCCGAGGAGGAGGCGGAGCCGCGCCGCAGGTCCACCAGTTCCGCCGACTACCTGGAGGGGGACGCGGACGTGTGGGGCACCGAGGAGGGCGGCACCCCGGCCGTGATCGGGCGATGACGGCCGCTCAGGTCCCGGGTGGCCATGACGCGGAGACGAAACCCACCCGGCTCCGGCTTCCGTACCAGCGCCTTCACCAGGCAGGATGGGCGGAGCAGATGACGGGCCGGGGACCAGGGCGGATGTACGGACCAGGATGTCCGGACCTGCGGAGAGACCGACGGAAAAGGGGGGAGCGGGCGTGACGGAACCACTGGAGAAGCGCCTGGAGAGGGCCATGGCCGAACTGCAGGCGGCCCAGGAGGCAGTCGCGCACACCGAGCGCGAGCTGCGGACCGCGTCGTTCTCGTCGCTGTCCTCCGACCGTGCGGTCCGTGCCACCGCGGGCCCCCAGGGCGAGCTGACCGGGATCGAGTTCCTGGAGGACAAGTACCGGAACATGTCCCCGCAGGAGTTGGCCGCCAGCGTCCTGGAGGCTGCGAGCGCGGCGCGCCTGAAGATGAACCGGCATGTGATGAAGGCCATGGCGCCCTTCGCCGAGCCCAGCAGCGGCGTGCCTGAGCTGAAGGGCTTCGAGCTGGACTGGGAGCGCATCTTCGGTCCTGAAGTGCTGCGCGAGGACGACGAGGACCCGGCACGTGGCGGCCGGACCGCCCCCGCCTGGCGGGACGCACTCGGCGAAGAGGGAGAGGACTGACGATGGGACAGCGGTATTACGTAGACCCGCAGCGCATCGAGGCCTTGGCCGGGCAGCTGGAGGAGATCGGCACCCTGACCAGGAGCATGACCGAGGAGTTCCTCGACGAGCTGGCACCCACGGTGAACTGGCCGGGATCGGAGGGCGACTTCGCGGAGAAGGCCAAACCGCAGGAGCAGAAGGAACGGCAGACCACCAAGGACACCATGATGTCCATCCGCGACGCGCTGGTGAGCATCACCGACGCCACGGTCAGCCAGGTCCGGATGATGAAGGACACCCGCGACCACAACATCGAGCAAATCGAGAAGGGCACCAGCCGCATCGACACCGATGGACTGGGCGGCAGCTCGGGCGGGCATGGCCGCCGCTGACCTCCGCACCGCCGGCCGCTCCCGCAACACGTCGGGAGCGGCCGCTCCGTCCTGCCCGGGCGGGCGCCAGGGCGGCCCCCGATGAGCATCCAGGTGCCGCCCGAGATCAACACGATGATCTTCATCCTCACCGGTGAGAAGCTCATCGACGCCGACGAGGACCTGGCCTTCGACAGCCGTCTGCCTTACTCCGGCCTGGGCCGCAAGCTGTCGAGGCTTTCCTCGCTGATCGACAAGTCGATCCACGACATCGGCGAGTCCATGCCGGACGACCTCTCCAAGTCGTACGCGAACGCGATGGGCATGCTCATCGACGACGGCGGCAAGAACTACCTGAAGGACTTCGCCGACCAGCTCGACCGGATCGCCGAGGGCCGGCGCAAGACCTCCATGGACATCATGGAGTCGAAGTGGCAGGTCATCGCCGAGATCATCAGGCTGCTCATCGAGATCGCCATCTACCTGGCGTTGTCCTTCTTCACCGGTGGCGCCTCGGCCAGCCAGATCATGATGGCCAAGCTGCGCAGCCGGTTCTTCATCCTCACCACGCTCAGCCACCTGCTCCAGCGGCTGCACCTGGCGCCCTCGCTGACCGAGGCGTTCGCCGAGGCGTTCACCACCTTCGCGGTTCGGCTGGCGATGATGAACTTCGCCCCGCACGGCCGTCGCCCCGACGGCATCGACTGGAACGACATCCTCAAGTCCGCCGCGTTCGGTGCCGCGGCCGGTGGCCTCACCAGCGTCTTCAACAGGTTCGCGAAGAACATCGTCGACAGCTTCGACAGCAACTTCCTCAAGAACGGTCCGGACCTCGACTTCAAGAACAACCCCAACCCGAAGAACAACCCGGACCTCGACTTCAAGAACAACGGCCCGAACCCCACCCCGAACCCCAAGCCGGACGCCACCCCGAACCCCAAGCCGGACGCCACCCCGAACCCCAAGCCGGACGCCACCCCGAACCCGGGCCGCCCCGATCCCACCCCGTACGGGAACGGCCCCAGCCATTCGAGTAAGCCGCCGGTCACCTTCCGGAACGATCCGCTCTCCTTCCGGAACAACCTCAACCTGTGGCGGAACAACCAGATCCTGCGCAACAACGCCAACCGGCCGGGTGCGCTGGCCGGGCACTACGGACTGAAGGCGACGACCGACTTCCTCGCCGCCGGCTCCGGCGAGGCGCTCGCGGAGATCCTGATCAAGGGAGCCTTCGACGGCGACTGGTCCACCAGTTGGTCCACCTTCGTCGGCGCGGGCATCAGCAGCCATGCCGAGTCCACACTCACCGGCACGGCCCTGAACAGCGGCGCCGAACTGCGCCACGTCATCGACAGGATGCGCAATCAGCCGCCCACCGTCTCCGGCGGTAACGGAGTCTCCGACGGTTCCTCGCGCGCCGGCGACGGCACCGGCTCCGACCGCACCGACGGTCCCTCACGAGGGGACACCACGGGCGGCGACGGACCCGCCCTCACCTCGCCCCCGCCCGTCGTCCAGCAGACGACCGGACAGGGGGATGCCACCGGCAGCCCATCGCCACCGCCCTACGCCGCGGACCCGCCGTACACCACCCAGGCCCCGTACACCACCCAGGCTCCGCCGCCGTACGCCACCGGGGCCCCACCGCCGTACACCCCGGGCTCGCTGCCTGTGACCGCCGCCGAGAACGAGCTGTGGCAGCAGGTGCACAGCGGCCCCGCCGAGGCACGCCGGCAGGCGCTGAGTGACCTTGCCGCCCTGCGCGGCGCCCAGCCGCCGGGCAGTACCGAGATCGGCGTCCGCGACGGCCTGCAGGGCAACCTGTCGCAACTGCCCGAGGTGCGGGTGGTGCCCGCCGGGAGCGGCCCTGCCGCCCGGATCGACACCGACGAGGTCCGCCGCGCCCTCGGTGCCTTCGACACCCCGGTCACGGTGGACGCCCCGATCGTGGTCGCCCCGGACACCCATGGCAACAGCCCCCTGACGGCCACGACCACGGCCGACTCCGCCGGAGGCTCTGCGGGAAGCGACCGGCAGGGTGCCGCCCCCGACGCGTCGCCGCTGGAGAACGTGATCGTGGACGTGCCGGGGAACCCGGCTGTGACGGCTTCGGGGAATCCGGCTGTGACGGCTTCGGGGAATCCGGCTGTGACGACGTCGGAGAACCCGGGAGCCACCGGCCCAAAGACCCCAGGAGCCACGACGCCCGAGAACCCGGCCGTGACATCGCCGGGGGTCCGGACCGAGGCGCCTCAGGGGAGCCCGCAGGGCGACATCCCGCGCTCTTCGGACGAATCGGCCGTGCAGGACGGCCGTACGGCTGCGGCGCCGGATCAGGGGGCAGGCGCTCCCGTTGCCACGGGCGGCCCCACCACCTCCGCCACACCTGGCACGGGCAGCGGCGCCCGGCCGGGTGGTGCCCCGACCAGTGCCCCGGCGGCCCCCTCCGCCACCCCGCCCCAGGGCGCCCGTACCCCGGACGCCACAGCCCCGGGAGAGGGCGCACGGACGGTGCCGGGCGATTCCTCGCCGACCGAGCCCGCTCCCGAAGCCCCCGCCGCTGCGGATGCCGTCGACCCGACCGGGAGCGACGGCGCGTCGGAATCAGCGGAGAACGTCGTCACTCCCGCACCCGGTACCACCACCGGTCCGGCCGTCGACATCCCCGCCATCCCGCCGAAGGCCGGCACCGTCGGTTCGTCCGTCGGCACCGGCGACGCAGGGGATGTCAGCACCACAGCCGACGTGAAGGCCGGTCCCACTCGCACCGGGGGCCCGGAGTCCGCGCAGGCGGCGCCGCTGACGATCGTGGTGTCGGAGGTGCCGCCGCCGGTGGAGGGATCGCCGGAGGCGATCGCGCTGCTGGACGGCGCCGGGACCGACCGGGCCGTCGTGCTCGGGCCGGCGGTCGCGCCGGACGGTGCGGGACGTCCGGTACGCGCGTCGGCGGAGCTGACCCGTGAGGGGCCTGGTGCACCGGTCCGGGTCCGTCCGCTCGCCGGCCCGGCACCCGCCGCGACGGCGGACGGCGCCACGGACACCGCGTTCCCCGGCGCGGACGTGCTGATGCCGCTGGCCGACGCCCTCGGCCCGATGCCCCGCCCCACCACCCAAAGCGGCGTGACGACCCAAAGCACTCCGGTCGTCACCTCCTCGGCCACGCCCCCGACGGTGCTCCCGGAGAAGTCGGCCCCCGTACACGGCGCCACAGCCGGCCCGGACGCCACGGCCACCACCGCACCCGCCCCGGCCAAGCTCGCCACCCTGTCCCGGCCCTGGACCGAGACGGCCACGGACGTGTACCTGGAGTCGGGTCACCGCGACAGCGCTGGCGACGGCGACAGCGACAGCGACGGCGACGGCGGCCCGGGAACCGGCGGACGGGCTCCCGGCGCCGGCGGCGGGCGAGGAGCAGGAAGCGACGGCACCCCGCCGCCACCCCCGCCCACCACGCCGGACAACCGCCCCGCGCCGTCCCCGGTCGCGCCTCCACCGCCGGGCCGGATCGTCGTACGCCCGGGCGGCAGCGGCTCCACTGCAGACAGCGGCAACGGTTCGGCACGTCCCGCGAGGGAGCCGGCCGTCACCACGCTGGACGGCTACACGGTGCCCTTCGCGCAGCTTCGGCGCTTGGTTCCCGACGCCGCCGCGAGGCCCCAACCCGGCCGTGCGATACAGTCGTTGACCATCTCCCAGAGCCCGGCGGAAGACGGCACGGCCCGCGCCGAGGGGCGCCGGGCGCTGCTCGGCGCGGACACGTTCCGCGGCGTGCGCACCACCTCCGAAGCCCCGGCCCCGGAGACCACCGCGGCCCCGCCCGCCCCCCGTACGGTCTTCACCGGCCCGCCGGTCGCGCTCCCCGGTTCGGGCACCGACCGCGGCGCCGACTACTTCGCGGGGCACGGCACCTCCCGTACCGTCACTCTCGGTACCGAGGACGCGGCGCGGCCCACCGTGAAGGTCAGCGGTGTGCAACTCGGCGAGGTGCTCAAGTCCTGGGCACAGGACGGCGCTCAGGACCGGCCGCTGGTGCTGTTCTCCTGCGAGACCGGGCGGCAGCCCGAGGTGGCGGGACTGCCGGTGGCCCAGCACGTGGCGAACCGGACCGGGCGTCGGGTCCACGCGCCGACCACCGAGGTGGGCACGGCCAGGGACGGGGACGGCAACGTCCGCGCGGTGCTCACCGAGGGTGCGGACGGGCCGGGGCGGTGGCGGCTCTTCACCCCGGAGCCCAGCGGTGCCGACCTGGACGGTCTGGCGCGTGACGCGGGCCTGCACACGGGTCCGGAGCCGGCCGACGCCTTCGCCCTGGCCCGTGCCCTCCAGCAGGTCCGCACGCTGCGTGAAGCCCTCGGACCGGACGCCGAACAGCGCCCTGAGAACCGGGAACTGCTCGCAGGGCTCGCCTTCGTGGACGGCCTGCGCTGGCACAGCCCGGGCACCGCGGCCCGTTACGGCGACGGCCGTATGACCCCGGACCTGCTGCGCCGGATGGTCATCGACCGCAGCGGTGCCGCCGGCACCACCACCGGTGATCCGGCCGCGGGCCCCACGGTCGAGCAGTACGGCGATTTCCTGCGCGCCGCGGCCGAGTTGCGTTCCACCGCCGGGCCCGACACCACGCTCGACGCCCTGCTGCCCCCGCCACCGCCCGTGCTCCCGCCGACCACCCTGGTCTCGCCGGAGGACGTGCGTGGCCTGGCCTACGCGCCCACCGCACACGTCACCTGGTCGCTCGCCGGCACCCCGCTGCCGTTGTCCGAGCTCGCCCTGAGCCCCGAGGACACCGCTGAACTCGCCCGCCGCAGGCCGGACCTGGCGCCCGAGCCGAGCCGCCCGGAGAGCCTCGTCGAGGACATGGCCCTCCTCAGCAAGGACCCGCCCGGTCCCGCGGACACCGTGCACGCGGACGGATCGGCCTTCCGCCGGCTGGACACGCCGGGCGACGGGAACTGCCTCTTCCGGTCACTGCTCGACAGCGCGCGCAGCTGGGACATACCACCGGCGTGGGCCGCGCGGAACGTCGCCGGCCTGCGCCGCATGCTGAGCGACCGGATCACCGGGTCCGAACTGGGCGACGAGGTGACCGTGGCGATCCCGGACCCGGTGTTCGCCGTCGTGGACGACCTGCGGATGCGCGCCGTCGCCGGGGTGCGGGACCCGGCCGAACTGAACCGGATCACCGAGCTCTGGAACCGGATCGCGCAGGATGTCGTCACCGACGGCGATGTCGGCGCGTGGCAGCGGATCCTCCGGGAGAGCGACTACCCACACCTCGCCGACGTGGCTCCCACCCCGGCCGAGGCGTGGCGGCTCGGCACCAAGGAGCTCGTCGCCTCGGCAGCCGAACTCCCCGCGCTGTGGGCCTCTCCCTTCGCCGACCAGCTTCCGGAGGCGCTGGCACACACGCTCGACCTCGACCTGCGGCTCGTCCAGCCCGACCGGCAGTCCCCGGGGAGCACTTTCGTCAACACCCTCAATCCGGGCGGCCAGGGCGGCGCCCTTTATCTGGCCTACAACGGCACCGACCACTTCGACGCACTGGTCCCGGCCTCGGCCCCGCTCACGCCCCTGGCGGACTCGGACACCACTCAGGACCCGAAGCTCACTCAGGACCCGAACACCACTCCTGGCCCGGACGCCACCTCTGGTCCGGGTACGATGCCGGACCCGGGCGCCGTGCCGGACCCGGGCGCCGTGCCGGACCCGGGCGCCGTGCCGGACCCGGGCGCCGTGCCGGACCCGGGCGCCGTGCCGGACCCGGGCGCCGTGCCGGACCCGGGCGCCGTGCCGGACCCGGGCGCCGTGCCGGACCCGGGCGCCGTGCCGGACCCGGGCGCCGTGCCGGACCCGGGCACCATGCCGGACCCGGGCACCACGCCGGACCCGGGCACCACGACTGTCACCCAGGACCCGGCCGGTTCCGGCCCCCCTGAGAAGTCGTCGCGCGACACAGGTGGGACCACCGACCTCGACAACCCCGACACCGAGGCCCCCGACCGGGGCGACCCGGTTCCGCTGGAGACCCAGCTCGAACGGCATCGCCCGGCGCGGCTGCTGACCGGCCCAGACGCCCGGCCTCCAGGCCCGGTGCCGGACACCGTCACCTTCGAGGACGGCAGCCGACTGCCCACGGTCCTGCTCAGCCCGGACACCGACCCGGGCGACGGTACGCAGGGCGGCCGGACGGACGGGTCCACACGGAGTCACCGGACCGGACTCTTCACCGGCCTCGGCAAGACCACCCTGCGCTCGCCCGAGCAGGTGGCGGAGGAGATCCTGGGCAAGCTGCCGGCGAAGCTGCGCGCCCAGTTCGACGAGGCGGACCTGCTGCGGCTGCTGACGGATCAGCCCGGTGCCTTCACCGCCCCGCGCGGCGCGCGCTTCGTGGGCCGTGAGAAGTCCGGGGTCGGCCACGAGATGACGGTCGAGGCCATCCCGTACCACCGCTGGGAACGCTTCTCCGACGTGGACGGCGCCACAGTCCGGCTGGACACCATGCGACGCGGCCAGGCAGGCACGGGCGGCGGGCGCAGAGTCGGCTCCGGACGGCGGATCGCGGGCGGGCTGAGCATGGGGCCGCCGCTCAACTGGCTTCTGAAACTGGGCATCTCGCTTGGCTGGACCCGCAGGACCGACTACGTGCAGGGCACCCAGGCGTACAACCAGTCCGAGTATCGCGCCCACGAGGGCTCGCACCTGCACCTGGACGACGTCCACTACCGGGTGCGGGTGGACCGCGTCACCGAGGCGCCGACGGCCATCGGGCCGGACACCCGGTCCGACGCCGTCACGGGACAGACCAACCCGCCCATTCCGAAACCGAATTGGCAGCGCACCCAGGTGCACACCGCTGAGTTCGCGATGCGCGACGGGCTCAGCTGGCGGCTCCCGGACGATCTCACCGTGCCCTACAAGGGGCCCCGGCAGGCACCGAAGACGCTCACCTTCCCGGACGGGATCGAGCCGCGGATGACCGACACCACCGGGCTGCACCTGGTGGACCCGCCGGAGGACATCGCCCTCGCCCTTTCCGGTGCGCGGCCCGGGAGTTCGGCGCACCGGACCCTGGTCTCGTACGTCCGGCCGGGCCGACTCCTCGCGTTGTTCGGCCGGTTCTCGGGGCCGGTCACCGGCCCGGAGCTGACCCGGGGCAGCGGACAGCACCCGCTGGGGCACCTGATCGTGGAGCGGTCGGTACCGCACCGGGCCACCCTGGTCGCCGAATCGGTCAAGGCGGAGCTGCGAGACCTCACCCAGACCACGTACCAGAACGAGCGCGGCCACGTCCGTGACACCCGACTGGGCGTCCAGGTCACCGCCGGGCCGAACTACACGCTCCCCGGTGCGGATACCGACGTCCGGCTCCAGGGCGGTCCGCTGGTCCGCGTGGACCTCTCCACCGGGCGCGGACACTATCTCGGCGCCGACGCGGCCCGGAAAACCACGGGCCGCCTCCGTAACCAACCGATCGCGCTCTACCGGGTCGAGCGCACCCTGATGGTGCGCAAGCCCGGCGATCTCCCATCGGCGGCCCGCCCGGTCCGGGTGGTCAGCCTGGACTGGATCTCCACCCAGGACGCGCGCCGTCTCGCCGGCTGGGACGGCCGCACCCCCGGCCGGACCGGCCCCGACCCGGACGCCGAGCCGCCCGTGCCCTGGTACCTCACCCGGGAGGACCCGGTCCACCTGAGCGGCCAGGTCCGTGCCGAGGGCTTCCGTCCCAGCCGGCCTCAGCCACAGCCACAGGTGCAGCCGCAGGGGCAGACCCAGCAGCCGACGCAAAGTCAGCAACCCACCCCCCAGGACCCCATGCGGGCCTTCGCCGACACCGTCCTGGACACACTGCACCACGCGTATCCGTCACTGTTCGTCCCGCCGTTCATGCTGCGGCACCCGCGGCTGGCCAAGTTCTGGTACGGCGACGGGCGGATGCGGACCGCGCTGCACAACGACCGTCAGGTGCGCGAGGCACTGAACCGGCCCAGCCTGGCGCAGAGCCTGGACGACCTGACCACCACGGGAGTGCCGGTCGCCCTCACCGAGGACGGCAAGGTGCGCCGCGGCCACCACACGCTCATCCTCAGGGCGCGCCTCTCCGACCGGAGGTTCGAGACCACCATGAGTGAGCGCTCGCTGCGCAACGCGGTGATCGGTACCGAACTCTCCGGCCAGGGTCAGCAGGCCGCCATCACCCTCTCCGGCGGTGTGGAGCTGGGCATCTTGCCGCGCGACCACGACAAGGTGCCCGAGGCCGGACTGCCCCGCCAGGCCGGCAGTGCGTCGGTCGGGGCCCGTCTCGCCCGGACCGACCAGAAGACCACCAGGAGCACGGTCGCGGCCACCCACGACCACCTGACGTACCAGAACGGTGCCGATCTCTACAGCTACCAGGTGGAGTTGGGTGCCACCTTCGAGGGCCACCGGCGCCCGCGCGGCTGGGCACGGCTCGCATCGGTCGGCCTGCTGGGCGCGGGTGTCTTCGTCAGCAAGGTCGAGGAACGGCCCCTGTTCACCCGGGGCAACGAGACGGTGGGCCGGGTGGAGCTCGCCGTGCCGGCCGCGCACGGCTCCGAACACCACCCCCCCGCCGACCCGCCGTCCGCCGGGCCGGCACAGGTGACCACGGCCGTACCGCGGCAGCTCTCCTCCCTCGAGGCGGACCAACTCCTCGACGGCATTCAGCCGCTGCCGAGGACGGACTCGTCCGACCAGCAGCTCACCGAGAAGCTGCTGAGCGCCCCACACGTGGTGCTGAGCACCGAGGGCGGCCCGCAGCGCGAACGGCTCGCGCAGGACACCGCCGACCGCGCCTCGGGCACCTCCTGGCACGTCAGTGCGCCCGGCGCCCCGGTGCGCACCGCACTGCGCCGGGCGATGGCGAACCTCAGTGTGGCCGGACAACTCGGTCAGTATCTGGGTCCGTTCGGCTCCCGCATCACCGGACTCATCGGTGCGGGACCGTTCCGGACGCACTACCTCAAGGCAGCGGTCCGCGGCGAACTGAGCAACTTCCGGGTCAAGAGCGACCCCAAGCCGGCCAGCCTCGAGGCCACCGTCGGCAACGAGCACCGGGTCAACGGCAGCGCCAGCACCGTCTCGCGCACCACCCTGGGCCTCCAGGGCGCCGACAGGCCGCTGCAGCAGGCCCCCGGCCAAGCGGCGGTGGTCGGCTCCTACTCGACCGCCCTGCAGTACGCGTGGGGCAAGGGCCGCGGCGTCTCGCAGACCCTCACCCGGATACGCAGCACCACCCTCACCTACGCCGGGCGCATGTACCTGGTGGTCGCCGACACCGCCGAGACCATCGCGGTACGGGACCGCTGGACGGCCGCGATGGGGACGGTGGGCACCCGCGCCGGGGACCGTATCAGCTCCGTGGCCGGACGGCTTTCCGAAGGCTTCGGCAACAGGCTCGCCCCGCGCCGGGCCGCCGCCGCGCTCCAGCACATCCGCGACGCGGTGATGTTCCACCTGCCGATGCAGGACGTCATCGAGGCCGGGCTCGCCCCGGACGGCCTGGGCACCACCACCCCACACAATCTCGGTGGCGGATACCGGGTGCCCCCTTACCTGCGCGGCCGCCGCTTCCCCACCCACCCCAGCGGCCGGCTCGACGCAAGCCGTGTGGCACAGCAGCTGATGGGACAGCTGGAGAAGGCCGGAGTGCCCTCGCACGACCGGGAGCAGGTCCTGCAGCGGCTCTCCCCGGACTTCCTCGCGGTCCACCTGCACGAGCTGACGACCGACGGGATGACTCTGCCGGTCCGCTACCGTGACTGGTCCAGTCCGTTCCACCTGCCGGTCGGCGGCAGCCCCGGACAGGTCAGGTTCCAGCTGACCCCGGTCACCACCACCGTGGAGAGGCTGCGCACCGGCTTCGAGCTGGAGGACTACCGCACCACCTCCCGCGACGACGCCGCCGGCACCTCCCAGGACCGCGGCGCCGACGTGACACTCAGCGGGGGCGAGCGCGCGGCGGACAGCGGCCTTCTCGTCGCCAATCCCTCGCTCCAGGGCACCGCGGCCAAGAAGCGGTTGAGCAACCAGACCCAGACCTCCGGCACCACCGCGATGCCGAACATCGCCACCACACAGGCCCACGCCGAGATCGTCACCAGCTACACCCTGACCGTCACCATGACGGACGCCACCGGTGATCCGCTCGCCCCCGGTGCCGCCGACGTACCCGTCGGCAGCCTCCACGAGTTCCTCCCGGCGAGCCTGCTCACCCCGGACGGCGACGGCGCCGACGGCGCGCTCACCGAGCAGGACGTGCCGGAACCCGAGCGCGCGGTGCGGATGCTGAGTGCCGACCAGGCCCGCCCCGAGGGCATCGCCGCCTGGCGCACATCCGCCGGGGACACCACCGGCAACGCCGATCCGGACGTCCTGCCCTTCGACGACCGGATCGGTTCCGGCATCCTCGCCGTGGACATCCGGGGCGCCGCCAACGTGCGGGACGCCCTGCCCCTGGCCACCGCCCGCGCCGACGGCCTCGGCGACACCGACCTCGGCAGACGGCACACCGGCACGGCCCTCGACGGACGCGTCCGCACAGCTCGCCTCACCCCGCTCACCGGCCTCGGCACCGCCCCGGCCCAGGCCCAGCAGGAGGCCACCTCCCAAGTCGGTCTGACTTCCGGCTTCCGCGAGGCCCTCGGCGCGAACGGCGCAGCGCTGCCCACCCAGGCCTCCGCCCTTCTCCTCGGCCAGTCCCACACCGCCGACTCCCGTCTCTACGCGAGGATGCACCGCCGCGGGGCCCGTCTGCTCGCCGTGGAGAACAAGCCGCGCATGGAGGCCATACAGCGGGCGAAGACCTCCGACGCGCTGGAAGCCGGTATCACCGACAACGTCGAGGGCATGGTGGGCACCGCGCCGCTGGCGGGCACCAGCAACGCGGGCCTCACCAACCCCGGTGGCACGGTCCCCATCGGCGGTACGAACGACGGCACCACGCTCAAGGGCACCGCGGACACCACCCTGGGCACCCACATCAAGGTCGTCACCGACCGGAGCATGCTCTTCGCGCTTCCGGTGAGCTGGCTGGCGGTGGCCGAGGTGGACCACCGGTTCACCGACAGCCGTCCGCTCCACGCGCTCGGCAAGGCCAAGCGGGGGCCGCGCGCCGCCGAGGCCGAGACCACCGCGCTGGTCTGGCTGCGCGAGGACATCGCCCGCGACTACGGCCTCCTGGACGACTCCACGTTCACCGACGAGGTCCTCGCGGCCTGGGACGGCCAGGCCAAGGCGGCAGGCGACCTCGCTACGGCCGAGAAGGGCTACTACGACGCCCGGGCGAGGGCCCGGGAGGCATGGCTCGGTCTGAGTACGGACGAACAGACCGCGCTGGACGCCGACGACTCCGGTCAGGCGGTGACCCCTTCCCCGGCCGTCGCCGCCTGGCAGGCCGCCCGCGAGGAGGTACGCCGCTGGAAGGAGCGCACCGACACCGCCGCCGCGGACCACCACCGGCTGCACCTCGCCGCCTCCCGCCTCACCGCCCACCACCAGGGCTCGGCCTCGGTCCCGGTGAAGGACCTCCCGCAGGAGTACGCCGCGCCGGGATGGCGCTCCGAGGCGCCGGAGCCGTACAAGATCACCGACGGCACCGGCTCCGCCCCGCGCACCATCACCTCACCGGACGGCGCAACGGTGCGCGAGGTGCACGACATGCCCCACGACGGCGCCTCGTTCTTCCACGCGCTGCTCGCCGCAGCCCAGGACCGAGGCCGCCTGCCCCACCTGCTCGGTACCGACCTCGCCGGCCGGTTCGCGGGTGCTCCTGGCGACCCGGCGGTCACGGCCGAGGCCATCGGCGCCGCTCGCGACCGCCTGGCCTGGGCGCTCGGCCAGGACGGCAACGAGGACCTGCTCGACGCCCTCGCCCTGGACGTCGCGGACACCTTCACCCAGGCCGAACTCGACGCCGCCGGAGTGCAGTTGACTGCCGCCCAGCAGGCCGAGTTCGACGCCTTCGGACGTCTGCCGGTGACCCTCTGGCCCTCTCCCGCACAGCGGGTGGCACTGGCGGGCGCGGCCCTCTCCCGCCCGTTCGCGAGCGAACCGCGCCAGGAGGGCACGGACGGCGAACCGGCCCCGCCCGAGCGCCGCGCGGGCGATCACGGTGGCGCCGACCTGCTGCCCGCACTGGCCGCCCGGGTCCTGGGCACCCCGCTCACCGTGGTCACCGGCGAGGGCCGCGAACAGCTCTTCCTCCCGCACGGCACCGACCCGGCCGCCGTGGACCGGGCCGCCGACCCGGTCCTCTTCGCCGCCGGCGGCTTCTTCCACGCCGCCCTCCCGCCGGGCGCCCCGGCTCCGGTCGTCACGCCGCTGCCGGCCCCGGCGACCGCGGGAACCCCGGGTACGGGCACCACACGCCCGGCATCCGAGCAGCCGCCGGCGCACCGCAGCCACGCCACCCCGCCCTGGATGCCGCCCACGGACAACACCGGACCGCGCTTCCGCCTCGACCGGGACGGGGTCCTCACCGCCCCCGACGGTTCCACCTACACGCAGGGCACCCCCTCCGGGCGCGGCAACGGCTTCTTCGGCGCGCTCTCCACGGCCCTGCGCCTGGCGGCAGCGCAGCCCGGGACGGACCGCCACGAGGCGGCACGGCTGCGCGTCCGCGCCGGGGCGCCGCCCGCCCAGCTGATGCGCCTGAACGGTCTGCCCGGCGACCCCGATAAGCGTGATTCCCTCTTCACGCCGCCGCCGATGAACACCCGTCCGGGCGCGCCGAACCCGAGCGCGGAAGCCCGGGACGGCCACCTGCGCCGCCATCTCGCCACCGCCCCCTGGGGCCCCGAGGCCGACCGGGCCGTCGCCGAGTGGGCGGCCGCCGCCACCGGCACCACGGTCACCCTGATCGAGGAGAACGGCACCGCCCACACCTACCCCGGCCCCTCCGCCGACAGCCCCTCTCTCCGGCTCCGCCGCCGTGGGGGCGACTTCGTCCCCCTGCTTCTCCGCACCCCCGCACCGGAACCCAGGTCGGCGGACACGCCGGACACACGGAGCAAGCCGGGGACGACGAGCACGACGAATACGACGAGTCCCGGGTCGCCGCAGGACCCGGCGGCTGTTCCGCTGCCTCTGTCACCCGGGTTCCCGGCCGGCAGCGACCTCTCCGGGACGAGTCCTGGGTCGCCGCAGGACCCGGCGGCTGTTCCGCTGCCTCTGTCACCCGGGTTCCCGGCCGGCAGCGACCTCTCCGGGACGAGTCCTGGGTCGCCGCAGGACCCGGCGGCTGTTCCGCTGCCTCTGTCACCCGGGTTCCCGGCCGGCAGCGACCTCCCCGGGCTCACGGGTGAGGAGGAGGCGTACGAACTGAGTACGCTGTCCGGCGCCGAAGCCGAGGAGTTCGCGGCGTTCCGCTTCACCGACGACTCCGACGCCGGTTCGCCGGCGCGGTTCCGCTTCACCGACGACACCAGCGACTCCGACAGCGAGGACGGCGCCCCGGAGACCACGCACGAGGTGTGGCTCGACCTCCTCTTCGGACCCGCGGCCCGCGACGCTCATGCGCCCGAGATGCTGGTCGGCACGGCCCTGTCGCTGCGGGAACTCGCCCAGAGGCACCCGCAGCCCTCGTCCGTGGCCGCCGGCGATCCCCTGCACGGTCTGGCCAGGCGGGTGCTGACCCTCGCCCCGGACGCCGAGGTGAGTGAGCAGCACCTTCTGCTGCTCGGGTCGTTGGCCCTCAGCGCCTCCCCGGCCGAACTGGCCGACGAGGACACCCTCACCGCGTATCTGACGAGCCATGACGCAGCCCTGGGCCGGGGCACCCGGCTCGTGTCGGAGCACGGCACCGGACGGAACTGGACCGGCACCGGGACCGAGGTGCCGCCCCTCGACTCGTACACGGTGGAGGGCGAGGACGGCCGGCTGAGCATGTGGCCCGCCCCGTGGCAGGCCCCCTACACGGTCTTCGCCCAGGGGGACGCCGACTCGGTCCAACTGAACACGCCACGCGGCACGTTCACGCTGGACGACCCCGGGGAGTTCGCCCGGATCGTCGCGCGGGACCCGGCGCGTCCCGCCGGCGCCGATGTCGTGCTGGTCGTGCCCCACGGAGACATCGCGTCCCTGGCACAGCACGTCGCCGACCTGACCGGCTCCCGGGTCTGGTACTCGGAGCACGGTCCCCGTCCGTCCACGGACTGGCGCACCGGCACCGACCACATCACACTGGGTCCCCTCGGCGACGGCGACGTCGGCACGGTGTGGGCCTCCGTCCAGCCGGGTCAGGACGCCGACAGCGACGGGGACGTCGCGGACATCCTCGGCCTGTACGGGAGCGGCTCCGACCACGCCGAGGGAGTCGACGCACGCCGGGCCGAGCCGCTGACCACGACGCACTACGGCGTCGTGAACGGCCGCGACACAGGCGTGATCTTCCGCAGGCCCGGCGGGACCCAGGGGAGCTGGCAGACCCCGCGGGCCCTGAGGGGAACGGACGACGCACCCGAACTCGCCATGTCCGTGCAGGACTACCACGAGACGCTCGTCACGGATCGGCCCGTCCTGCGGATCTCCTCGGACCGCACGCTCGCGGTCGAGAACGGGATGTACGGCCAGCAGGTCTTCGCGACCGAGGAAGCCGTCGCCCGCGCCTCGGTCAAGCTGTCGCGTGCGGGCACCGCGGTGCGTCTGCGGGCCGACCAGGACCTGAGCGTCATCCTGCCCACCCCAGGCGGCGGCAGCAGGCGGCTGTTCCTGGTGACTCCCGTCTTCCTGACCCGCTCCGGCCAGCCCACGGAGGAGGTCTGCCGGGACTTCGCCGACATGCTCGCCGACACCTCCCGCACCTCGCACATGGTCTTCCGCACCCCCGGGGCCGGCCCGGTGGTCACCGCGCCGGTCAACGCCTCCGACGGGGCCGAGGTCACCGGCACCCACCACCTCGCCGACGCGCTGGGCCGCCTCGCGGACGGCGACACGCGTCCGGACACGGCGGATCCGGAGTGGGCGGCGGCGCTCGTCCGCCAGGACGACCGTCCCACCGGCGGTGACGGCGGTCCGCTGCCCGGCCGCGCGTACGGCAGCGCGCTGAGCCTCGCCCAGGAGGACGACCCGCGGCGCGACGCCCTGTCCGACGCCGCGGGCCGGATCGGGGTCAACGAGCACGCGTGGGCCGACATCGGCGAGGGCTACGTCGTGCAGTCCGTCGCGGCGTCCGGCGAGCAGGGCCAGCCGAGCCTGGAGCACAACTACGCCAAACCGCAGGCGGGTCCCGGCGGCGCGCACTTCGGCTACCACTTCGTCACCGTGATCCTGGCCAGCGAGGACGGCAGCCATCAGATCTCCCTGGAGAACCACGCACGTGCCTCCCAACGCAACCACCGGCACCGCAGGGCGGTCCAGGCGAACCTGCGCAACCACGACCTGGCGGACCTGCGGGAGATCGCGTCACGACTGCGCCGGGAGATCGAGGGGCAGCCGGACGAGGGTGCGGATAAGGACCTCGTGGAGCTGCGCGGCTACCTCGACCTGACCCTCGCTCTGGTCAGGGCGAAGCAGGCCCGGACGGAGATGAACTCGGCGCCCGCCGGTTCGCCGGAGCGTGCCGCGGCCGAGAAGACGCTGGAGGGTGCCACCCGCGCCGCCGCACTCCGCATCGGTCAGCTCGAACCGGTCATCGCGGGCAAGGACCAGTGGTACATGCGGATGTACTCGCAGCGTCCGGGCGAGTCCGCCCACGACACCAACGCGGAACTGCTGGGTGACGGGCCCTCCGCCGAGGCCAATCCACTCACCGCCGTCGTGCTCCGCGGCCAGCAGGCACTACCGGTGGCCATCTCCTTCGACAAGGGGGGCCGGCAGACGCCCGAGAGCGCGAAGCACTCCCTCCGGTACCTGGCCAAGGTGGTGGCCAGGGCGGCGCTGTGGAACGGGACCAACGGCCTGCCGTTGCCGGACGTTCAGGTCACCGGCCGTCGCAGCGGCCGCCTCGTCGGCCGGGACATCGCGAAGGTGCGTGCCGAGGCGGTCGCGGCCTCGTTCCGGCAGGAGCTCGCCGCAGCGCTCGTGGAACTCCAGGACGGCACGCCGCAGCCGCACCTCACCGTCGACCGGTTCACCGTCGAGCCGGTCTCGGTGCGCGACCGTCGGACATCCACGGGCGACTCGGCGGCTTCCACCGTGAACATCACGGTCGACGACCACCGAGGCGGGCCGCGGCACGTCGCCACGCGGGGTCCGGGGAGCGGCTCCCCGCCGGGGGGTCTGCCGGGAGGCTCGCGTGACGACGGTCTCGACCCGGTCGCGGAGCAGTGGCCGATCGGCCGCCCGATCACCGTCATGCGGCCCCGCTTCGGCGGCATCGACCCGGACTTCGTCGTGTCCGCAGCCGACGTGCGCGCCGCCACTGACGTACCCGCGACCGGCTCGTCCTCGGACACCGGGACCGCGAAGGGCAAGGACCCGGCCCGCGCGACCGAGGACGAGCCGCCGGCCTCCGTGGGCCCGCAGCCGAACCGGTGGTTCCCCTACACGCGTTCCGCCGGGTCCCGCTCGGAGCCCTTCCGTTACGAGGTCGCCGACACCGGGCACATCAGGCTCCCCGGCGGGGAGGAGATCTCGCCGGCCGGGTGGACGCGGTTCGGCCACGACTTCGTCCACGCGACGACGGGCACGATCCTGCGTGGCGACAGCGGCTGGATCGGCCGTGTCGCCAACATGGACACCCTCTCGCTCCTGATGGAGGACCTCGGCCAGGAGTCCGCGCCCCACCGGGTCGTGGCGGACTCCTCGGCCCTCTACCTGGTGCCGGAGGGTGACGACGACACGGCCCTGCGCATACCCCTGCGGGAGGCCCGCTCCGTGGCGGCAGCCAACGCCGCCTCGCTCGCGTCCCCGCCTGCCGGATCCCGCACCGCCACCGTCGAGCCCGACGAGGCAGCCACTGCCGCGGACCTCGCCGCGGCGTGGGACGCGCACGCGCGGGAGCTGACCGAGCTGGGCGAGGCCGCTGCCGAAGCCGCGACGACGGAGCGGGGCAGCGGCGACGAGACGGCGGTGGCGGAGGCCTGGGCCGGGGTGGACGAGGTGCGCCCGCGGCTGGAGGACGCCGAGGTGAGACTGTGGACCCTGGGCGTCGCGCCGGACGCGCTCGGCGCGGCGCGGGGCGATGGCCCCGGCGCGGGTGACGGGGCCCCGGTCGTCCCGAGGGACGCCGGCCGACGCCGGTGGATCGCGGGGCAGTTGACCGAGGACGACCTGCCGTCCACCTCGCCGAGGCCCGCCGCGGGCGAGACCGTCGGCCTGAATGAGCTGGGCGCCGTGGGCATCACGCTCTCCCAGGGGCAGCGGACCGAGATGGTGCTGCGTGGCGACGACCGACTGCCCGCGGGCGAACTGTCGCCGCTGGACCTGGTCCGAGTGCGGATGGCGCGCCCCGACGCATGGACGGACACGATGGACACAGCCGCCGCGAACGCGTCACGGCGGCTGTGGGCTCGGGCATACGCCGACTTCGCGGGCGCGGCTCCCGAGGGCACGGTCGAGGCCGACACCACCCGTGCCTGGGCCGCCGCCGTCTCCCTGGTGCTTCCGGCGGAGCCGCACTCGGCGCTCGCCGACTCCCGTTACGCCGGTGAGGACTTCCGTGACGCGGTGCGCCGGGTCGCCGGCCACCTGTTGGACGGGGGCACCGGCACCGGGGCCGCACCGGCGTCCGCCGCGGAGCTGGCCGACACCCTCCGCCCCGGCCTGGGGCTGCGGCAGCGCTGGACCGCGCCCGCCACGGAAGCGAGCGCCGACGGCGCGACTCCGGCGGGGCAGACCCTGCCCTACTCGGCGGACGGGCAGTTCGACAGGCGGTTCGCGGAGACCCTGGAGGAGTTCCCGGTGGCCGTCTCCACCGACCGGCACACCGTGTGGGGTTACGGCCAGGACGATCCGGATCTCCATGTGTTCGTGGCCGAGATCCCGTCGCTCGGACTGCGCGGCGAGTACAACCCCGAAGGCCCCTCCGCGGGAGGCGTCACCGACATGACCGGGCAGGTGCACTCCGAGGGACCCGCCTGGGACTGGTATCTGCCTGGCCGCGGACTCGTCGCCTCCTCACGCCTCTCGACCGAGTCGCTCACCCCGGACGAGCCGGACCCCTCCCCCGTACCGGTCGGCTGGCCCGCCACCGGTCCGGTGAGCTTGACTCCGCCGGCCGACCCGGCCACCGTCGCGGCCGACCCGGCCTTGCTGGCAGGCGTCACGTTCCCCGAAGCGCTGTGGCGCGACCACGACGGCCCGCTGTACCGCTTCGCTCCCGAGGGGCCCGAGCAGATCTTCCGCGACGGGCTCAAGCCGTACGGGTCCGACGTCGTGCACATCATCGACCACGTCTACGGTGGCAGCGCCCAGGTCCCGCACACCGTCTTCTCGAGCGCGACCGCGAACCGCGACTACGTGCGCGACAGCGCCCGCGCGAACCCGATGGGCGCTTCCGCCCTGCACCGCCGCTACCGCTGGCGCTACGACCTGCAGGTCCCCGGTGGCATCGACGTGAACGCCACCCTGGGCCTCGCCTCGCCCTTCCCCGACCAGGAGGAGGTGCTCTTCCCCGGGGGCATCGACCGCCGGTACATCCGCGGCGCGCAGCCGATGGAGTACGGCGTCCCGGTCGGACCGTACGTCGCCAACCCGCACTTCGTACCGGTCAGGCTGTGGTGACGGGCAGCTTGGCGATCAGTGCCGTGAGCTCTTCGAGCTCCTGCGGGGTCAGATCGGTGAGCGGAGGCCGGACCGGGCCCGCGCTGTGACCGGTGGCGGTCATACCGGCCTTGACCAGGCGCTGTCACGTTGGTTGACCGGGTGGGATGATCTTCGGGTTGATCATGGTGGAGGGGTTGTCCGTGGGCAGTACGCCGCCGTCGTACAGGGGGCACCGGTAYCCGGCCGAGGTGATCTCCCMCTGCGTGTGGCTGTACTTCCGCTTCCCGTTGTCATTCCGCGAGGTGGAGGAGCTGATGCTGCAGCGCGGCGTCATCGTGTCCCACGAGACGRTCCGCCGGTGGTGTCTGAAATTCGGACAGTCCTACGCCAACGCGCTGCGCCGCCGACGTCCCCGCCCCGGTGACAAGTGGCACCTGGACGAGGTCTTCGTGAAGATCAACGGGATGCGGCACTACCKGTGGCGCGCGGTCGACCAGGACGGCACCGTGCTGGCCATCCTCGTCCAGAACCGGCGCGACGAGGCCGCCGCCCGGCGCTTCTTCCGCAAGCTCCTCAAAGGAATCGGGGCCGTGCCGAGGGTGATCGTCACCGACAGGCTCCGTTCCTACCGCGCGGCCCACCGCGAGGTGATGCCCTCGGTCGAGCACCGCTCGCACAAGGGCCTGAACAACCGGGCCGAGAACAGCCACCAGCCGACGAGGCAGCGCGAACGCGCCATGAAGGGCTTCCGCAGCGTCGGAGGAGCCCAGAGATTCCTGGCCGCGTTCAGCGGTATCTCACCCCACTTCCGGCCCCGCCGGCACCGGATGACCGCCCCCGGCTACCGCACCGAGATGACCGTCCGCTGCGTGATCTGGGACCAGATCACCGGCGCTGCCAACCTGCCCACCACGGCCTGACCCCAGGCCCGGGCTGCGGGCCCACCCCGCCCCGACACGCCATCAGCCGGTCACGCACCCAACAACGTGACAACGCCCGGCCGGCGCCCCTGGGCAGGTCCGGTCCGGGGGTGATCCGACCGTCCTCACTGCGGGTGTGCTCGGCGGAACGCCGGGCCACGAACCCTCCGTCCAGGAGTTCACCCGCGCTCGACGAATTGACCAAACCAATACGKTCGTCCATATTGAAGGTATGGCAAGAGCATCGAACAAGGAACAGATCCTGCGCGAAGGACTCGAAGTCGTGCGCCGCCGCGGGTTTCACGCCTCGGGGGTCCGCCACATCACCAGCGCGGCGGGAGTGCCGCAGGGGTCGTTCTCCAACCATTTCCCCTCGAAGGAGGCGTTCGGGCTGGAGATCCTCGACCGCTACTTCACGGATGTCGGTGCCATCGTCGACGCGACGCTCCGCAACACGGAACTRCCGCCGCTGCAGCGACTGTCGGCATACTTCGACGCCGTCACCGACAGCCTGGAGGCACGAGGCTGGCGCGACGGGTGCCTGATCGGCAACCTCAGCCTGGAGTCCGCCGARGWGAGCGAACCACTGCGCGAGCGCCTCRCCGACATCTTCCGCGTCTGGCGGCAGCCGTTCGCCGACTGCCTCGACGAGGCTGCCGCGGCCGGACAGATCCGCCTCGCACTGCCCGCAGCCGAGCTCGCCGACTACCTGCTCGCCTCCTGGCACGGCGCGGTCCTGCGCATGAAGGTCGAACGCAGCGCGGAACCCCTGGAACGGTTCAGGCGGATCGTCTTCTCGACCGTTCTGCGCTGACCCCGCTCCCTTCCCCCACCCGCACCACGAAAGGGTTCCCCGATGAGCCATGCCCCCGTCTCCGCCGCCGACCCGCACCCGCGCCGGCGCGTCCCGGTGCTCGGCACCGAGATCAGCTACGTCGACACCGGCGCGGGCGACCCGATCGTCTTCCTGCACGGCAACCCCACCTCGTCGTACCTGTGGCGCAACATCATCCCGCACGTCTCCGACATCGGCCGCTGCCTCGCCCCCGACCTGGTGGGCATGGGCGCCTCCGGGCCGGCCCCCGACGGCGGATACCGCTTTGCGGACCACGTCCGCTACCTCGACGCCTGGTTCGACGCCCTGGGCCTGGACCGCGAGGTGACCCTGGTGGTCCACGACTGGGGCGGCGACCTCGGGCACCACTGGGCCCAGCGGCATCCCGACCGGGTCAAGGCGATCGCCTACATGGAGACGCACGTCCAGCCGATGACCCTGAGCGACTTCCCCGAGGTGTTCGGCGCCATCCGCTCCCCGGAGGGCGAGAAGATCGTCCTGGAGGGGAACCTCTTCATCGAGAAGGTCCTGCCCATGAGCGTGCTGCGGACCCTCACCGACGAGGAGATGGACACCTACCGGGCCCCGTACCCGACCCCCGAGTCCCGGATGCCGACCCTGGTGTGGCCCCGCGAACTGCCCATCGACGGCAGCCCGGCGGACGTGGTGGAGATCGTCGAGTCCTTCGGCGCCTGGCTCGCCCRGAGCCCGGTGCCGAAGCTGCTGGTGGTCGGCGACCCCGGCGTCGTGCTGCGGGGCAGCGCCCTGGAGTTCGCCCGCRGCTGGCCGAACCAGCGCGAGGTCACCGTGCGCGGCAGCCACTTCGTCCAGGAGGACTCGCCCCACGAGATCGGCACCGCCCTGCGCGCCTTCCTCCTCGACCTCTGAGCTTGTTGTCAAGCAGCTCGCGCAGACAGGTGTGGGTGCCCCCGACAGCGACGCAGGCACAGGTCTTGGTAATCATGGAGTTGCGACGCTCTGTGACCACTGGGGAGACCTGTGCCTGCACTGCCAGCATGGCTGATTGACCCGCCCTGGGACCAATTCTCGGCCCTCTTGCCGGAGCGACCGATCTACGATTCGGACCATCCGCCGGGCCGCCACCGCCGGCGGATCATCTTCGACAAGCTGCTCCAACTCCTGCGGTTCGGCTGCTCCTACGAAGCCATAGCCGACACCGTCATCACCGTGCGTAGCCTTATCCGCCGCGCCTGGAGCACTCACCGCTGGGACAACCGACCCGCCCACCGACCATGACCGCGCGCCTACCTGCGCGAGCTCTTAGACGACCAACGCACGGATGACAGTCGCGCCTCAATGACCTGAGCCGTGGCTACGATGCAAAACGCCCCGGCCCCGGCAGTTGCAATGCCAGAGACGGGGCGTTGACGTATCCGTCGGCTATCCGAGCCAGACGATGTCCAGGACGGACAGGTGGCGCAGGGCGCGGTTGGCGAAGTAGATGACGGAGAGCCGGCCGACGGAGGCGATGCGCACGTCCTCGCCCTCCGGGTCGCCGGTGTCCCACTGCGGGAAGCCTCAGGGGTTCGCGGCCGCGGCGTCCAGGACGTCCCAGACCATCTGTTCCGCGGGCTCGGGCAGGGCGGCGAGCACCTTCGCGGCCGGTGGGGAGATGCGCACCGCGTAGGGGTGCTGTCCGCTCACCGGCGCCTGCTCCGGATCTCCTCCAGGTCCACGAAGCCGGTCTCGTCGCGGCCGGAGGCGAGAAACGTGTCGACTGCCGGGGCGGAGGCGACGCGGGCCTGCCAGACCTGGACGACCTCGTASAGCCCGGCGAGGGAGAACGTCCGGCGGGACTCCTCCAGSGCCGCCGCCCACTCCTGCACGAAGGCCGGCACCCACCGGTCCGCGCGRTCGCTGGCGCGCAGCTGCGCGAGCAGTTCGGCCGGAGCCCCGGGGGCGGGGGCGTACGGGGTGACGGGTGCGTGGTCGGGCTGCGCGCTCATCGGCACCTCCTGGCGGGTCATACCGCCACGGTACGCGCGCCATGGGCGGGCAGATGCAGGCATGGATTGTTTCCTTCCGTCAGAAGGCGGTGCGGATGTCGCTTCTTGCATCGCCAGTGACCCAGTGACGACGTGGCTGTCGTACAGGCCCGCTCGTGCGATTCGACGTGGCTACAGGTCGAACTCCACATGCTCCACGTCGGTGAACTCCACCGCCAGGCCATGAGCGCGGCTGCCGCCGTCACGGAAGTAGACCTCACCCAGAGCTTCCCCGATGAGGATGCGCAGCTGCTGCTCGGTGGCACCGGCGCCCTGGGCGTCGAAGAGGCGGGCCGCGTCCTGCGGGGGCAGGGTGAGGGTGAGGTGGCGGATGCGGGCGTCGTCGGTGGTGCCGGACGCGGCGGTGAAGCCGAACCGGGCCCGGGTGTCGACGACCAGGCCGGTGCGGGTGGCGGCCTGGCGGCGGGCCTGGGCGCGGACGCGGGGCTGCCAGCGGGCGCGCCTGGCGCGGGCCTCTCGCGTACGGCCGGCATCGCTTCGTACCTCTTGGCCTCCTGCCGCTGTCGGTTTCGGCGAGCTTGAACACCATCGCGAGGAGTGTCCGGCGCTCCAAGCACGGCGACGGCAGCAGGGGTGGCGTGTGGCACGCCGTCGCCTTCGTGTCGGAGCCGCAGCGGCTTCGTGCAAGAACGCGGTGAGGCCATGCACCGGCGTCAGGCCCGGGTGAGCTCGGCAGCGCCAAAGGAGACGTCGAAGCGGTCGCACCAGATGCTGACGCTGGTGTAGCGGACGGGGTCGATGTCATCGGGCAGGGCGTAGTTCTGGCTGCCCTTGTTGCCCTTGAGCTTGCCGAGGCTGACGTACTGCCCGTCGTCGAAGACGTGCCAGCCTGCCTTGCCCTTCTTCACCGGTGCATCGGTCAGCCACACGCGCAGGTCCGGGCCGTTGCTGGTGTCGAGGTTCTCCAGCCGGACGACGTGGGAGCCGTCGGCCAGCCGTACGAGCTTCACCGTGCCCGACGTCGCGTGCTCGTGGCTGATCAGTTCACCGTTCGCCAGCGTCTTCGGCTCGGTCGCCGGAGAGGGCGCCTTGGAGGGCGCCGTGGTAGGAGGAGCGGTGGTCTCCACCGTCCTGGGCAGGGCCTCTTCGACGGTCTCGTCCTGCCACAGCTTCCACGGCTGGAACCAGTACAGCCCAAAGCCGGCTCCAGCGACAGCCACCACCAGCGCTCCGATGACCAACGGCCTGGTCAGTGCCTTCCCCACGCGTTCCATCAGTGCCCCACCTCCTGAGAATTTCTGTCGCCACCCATTCAACGGAACGGGCGACCGTCCCATAGCCGGCAAGAGATGACAGAACCCTTACGCCGTCGCGCCGCACCGGGGCGGCCCACACCTGGTCGAGGCGATTTCACGCCTCGGTCGTGGGAAGCGTCACCTCGAATCGGCAGCCGCCGGGAATGTTCTGTACGGCGGCACGCCCGTGGTGGGCCTCCACGATGCCGCGGACAATGGCCAGGCCCAGTCCCGCACCGGCGGGAGGGGTGCGGGCGTGGGCGCCGCGCCAGCCGGTGTCGAAGACGCGGGGAAGGTCCTCCTCGGGGATGCCTCCGCAGCCGTCGGTGACCGAGAGGATGACTCCGTCCGGCGAACGCTCGGCGGTCACCGCGACCGTGCCGTCGGCAGGTGTCCGGCGGATCGCGTTGACCAGCAGGTTGCCCAGGACGCGGCTCATCTCCTTGCCGTCCACGGTGACCGGTACTGCTTCGACGCGGTCGCCGACCAGCCGCACGCCGTGTTCGCGGGCGAGTGGGTCCGCTCCGGCGAGGGCGTCGCCGACGAGGTCGTACACCGAGATCCGGGACGGCGAGAGCGCCAGCGTGCCGGCGTGGATGCGGGACAGTTCGAAGAGGTCGCCGACCATGTCGCTGAGGCGCTCGACCTCCGTGCGCATCTGCCGGAGGTAGCGGTCGGGGTCGGCGGCGACGCCGTCCTCCAGCGCCTCGGACATGGCGCGCAGGCCCGCGAGCGGGGTGCGCAGGTCGTGCGAGAACCAGGCGACGAGTTCGCGGCGGGAGGACTCCAGGGCGCGCTCACGCTCCCGGGAGGCGGCGAGTTTCATGCTCGTCGCTGCCAGTTCGCGGCTGAGTGCGGCAAGTTCGGCGGTGGCGGGGCCGTCGGGGGCCGTGAAGTCGCCGCCGTCGCCGAAGGAGCGGGTGGCGAGGGCGAGTGCGCGGCTGCGGGCGACCACCCAGCGGCCCAGCAGCAGCGCGGTGGCCAGGGACACGACGGCTGCCATCGCGACGACCGTCGTGACGACGGACAGGTCGTGCCTGGAGAGGAACATCGCCTGTGCCACGGCCAGCGTGCCCGCGAGCATCGCGCTCACCGCGACGGCCGCGACGACCGTGAGCGACGCGGTGAGCGAGCGGCGGCGGATCGGCCACAGCACGCCTGCGCCGAGCAGCCCGGCCGCGGCGGCGCCGAGGAAGGCGAACAGGGCGATGAGGAGAGTGTCACGCACGGTTACTCCTCTCCCTGCCCGGATGTGCCGGTGGGGTCGAACCGGTAGCCCACGCCCCACACGGTCTGGATCAGCCGGGGTCGCGCGGGGTCGTCCTCGACCTTGCCGCGCAGCCGGCGGACGTGGACGGTGACGGTCGACAGGTCGCCGAAGTCCCAGCCCCAGACCTCACGCATCAGGTCCTCGCGGCTGTACGCGCGGCCGGGGTGGCGCAGGAAGAAAGCGAGGAGATCGAACTCGCGGAGGGTGAGGGCGAGTTCGGTCCCGCTCTTGGTGGCGCGGCGGGCCGCGGCGTCAACCGTGAGGCCTGCGGCGTGCAGGGGCGTTCGCATGCCGGGCCTGGCAGACCGGGTACGGCGCAGCACCGATTCCACCCGCAAGACGAGTTCCCGGGGGCTGAAGGGCTTGGTGACGTAGTCGTTGGCTCCCACCTCCAGGCCCAGGATCCGGTCGTCCTCGTCACCGCGCGCGGTGAGCATGATGACCGGCACGGGACCGCGGGCGCGCAGCCGGCGGCACACCTCCAGGCCGTCCATCCCGGGCAGCATCAGGTCCAGCACCACCAGGTCCGGCCAGTGCGCGGCGGCACGGGTGAGCGCGGTCGGCCCGTCCCCGACCGGGTCCACCTCGTAGCCCGCGCGGTCCAGGTATCCCGAGACGACCTCGGCCACGGTGGGATCGTCCTCCACCACCAGGACCCGGGCCGCTTCGGCCGGCCGCGGCCCAGCGGGCGCTTCCCCCATCGGCTCGTACGGATGCTTCATGCGTTCAGCTTCGCACCACGGCCCCTGGCCAGGCCGCTTCCGGCCTGCCTCCAGCTTCTGACGTCCGTGTTCCGTAAGAACCGGAGTCCGAAATGCGCCGTTCGAGTTCGTGGGTGATTGCCGTGACGACCTCCCCCGCGGACCCGCGGATCTCACGGAACCGGACGTCGACGTGATCCCTCCTCCCTTCCCTGAACGAGGCCGCGTCATCCCGCACCTCGTCCGCGTCGCTCCGCGTAGGCAGGACCTGCTCACCGAGGGAACAGGCCGGTCGCCGTGCTCACGACCGTGGTCGTCGTATGCACCGCGAGCCCGCAGAGCGGGTCTCCTCATGCTGCGCGTGAGGAGACCCGCTCCACTCAGCCGTAGCCGAGGCCGTTACGACGTCGGCCGGACAACGAAGTCGCACCACGCGGTCCATGGGGAGTGAAGACCGTGATGCTCGGCCCGCACCCGCCAGCGGTACTCCCCCTCCGGCAGAACCGCGTTCTGATGGACGAAAAGGCGACCATTCTCGACCCGCTTGGTCACACGCACGAACGGCTCGTGCTCCGCCCCCGGGAGAGCGATCTCGAATTCACCGTTCATGTCCGGGTAGACCGGGAACGGGTACGAGGGATCGCCGGCGCTCGGAGTGACATCGGCGGCGAATGTCGCAGAAGCCCCGCTCCTTACGACGGGTGCCCCAACGGAGCAGAACTGGAACCCCGCGTATGGGCCGTCGGAGATACGCGGGTACTCGGGCGTGCCCGGAGTCCCGGGCTGTGGCTCCGTTTCCGTCCGTGTGGATGTCCCCCCAGCCGGCATCGACGCCCCCGTCGATGCCGAGACGGACGGCCCCTTCTTCCCGGACGACGTGGCGTTCGCCGGCGCCGCACTCAGCGTCCCGACAACCACTGCCACAGCACACACCGCCAGGGTGCGCCGCACCCGTCTCCCGGCCGGCTTCCGGACGATACCCATGATCATGAACCCCCAGGGCAGAGAAAGCGCACCGGGCTCCCCGGTGCGCAGCAACAACGGCAGTACATCCCGCCGGCAGCCCGCTTGTCCCCACCCGGCTGATCAACGTCATGGATCGGTAAGCAACACTGCACTCACGTTGGTTTCTGCCGGCTCGACCCGCGAGGTCGCAAGAAACCGGCGAGCACTGATGCATCACGCAGGACCGAAACGGCAGGGCTTTTGGGGCCTCACGCTCACCACCGGCAAGCCCTGCCCGCTCCCCCGGCGCCCGGGCCGCTGCCCCGTCCTGTCCGACGGCGGCCGGCCACCGCCACACCGCACGCTCCCGCACCCCCAGCACGTCCACCGCCGACCGCACCTGCCCCGCGGTGAGCTTCCCCACCCCGCCGCAGGACCAGCAACCGGCGCACCGCCGGCCCCCGCAACGCACCAGCCGGCGAAACCCCACCCGTCCCCGCCGAGGCCGGGTCCTGCTCTCCCTGACCCACAGCCCCGAGCACACCAACCACCCACCGGCCAGCGGATAAGAACTCACAAAACTGAGACAGCGTCACCCCTCACGCGATAACGGCGTTGTCGGCTATTGAAGATCGGGGCGAGAAGCGTGTGGCTGAAGGCCCGAGGTGCTGACTGGGGATGGTGGTTCGGCCGCTGGTGAACGCCGATCCTCCGACAGGACCCGCCCGCATATCCTCCGGACATGGTTGAGCAACGCTCGGTCGACGTTGGCGGGGTCCGGCTGGCCTATCAGATCTCGGGTCCGCCGGACGCTCCGCCGCTCGTCCTGTTGCACGCGCTGGGCGAGGATGCCACCGACTGGGAGGCGGTTGTGCCCGCCCTCGCCCGGAGTCGACGGGTGTATGCCCTCGATCTTCGCGGGCACGGCCGAAGCGACTGGCCGGGGGACTACTCGCTCAAACTCATGCAGGTCGATGTGCTCCGGTTCCTGGACGCACTGGGACTTGGCCCAGTGGATCTGATCGGGCACTCCATGGGCGGGATCGTGGCCTACCTGCTCGCACAGCACCATCCGCAGCGGGTGAGCCGACTCATCCTGGAGGACGTTCCAATCCCGCGTCCCCGGGAGCAGACCACCCCGACCAGGCCGGACGGCGCCCTGACCTTCGACTGGGAGATGGTGCTGGCCGTCAGGCGGCAGATCGATGTGCCTGACCCCAGATGGCTGGAGCGACTCAGCCAGATCACCGCCAAGACCCTCGTGCTCGCAGGCGGCCCACACAGCCATGTTCCCCAGGACGGCGTCGCCGAGCTGGCCCGCCGCATCCCCGGCGGGCGAGTGGTCACCATCCCGGTTGGACACCTGATCCACCACGCAGCGCCGGAGGCGTTCACCGAGGCGGTTTCGGCGTTCCTGTAGGAGAACTTCCGTCCTGCCCGCCAACCATGAGCACGGTCACAGGCCGTGTCGTGTGGACGGTCGCACGGGTTCTTCGAGTGTGACCAAGAAGTGGGCCCGTGCGGCCTTGTCCCATCCTGTCTTCACAGGCGTTTCGCGTGCCCATCTCGGCGGTTTGATCGAGGAGTTGGCCGGGCCGTGGCAGGCCCGACGGGAATCGACATTGCATCAGCGGCGGGGAGGGAAGCGTCACCGTGCCGCCGGGGCGGGCCGCAAGCACGAGCTGGTGTTCACCGACCGAGTGCTGGTCGCACTGGTCCACTTGCGCACTCAGCTTCCGCACGCCGCGCTCGCCGAGCTGTACGGGGTCGGCCGCTCCACCGTCACCGAGGCCATCGGCGAGATCCGCCCGCTGCTCGCCGACCGCGGCTTCGCCGTCCCCAACCAGCCCGGACTGCGCCTGCGGACATTGGCCGACGTGTTCGCCTACGCCGATGCGGAGGGGGTGACCTTGCGGATCGACGGGACCGAGACCCAGGTCCGCCGCCCGAAGGCCCACCGCCCGGGCCGCTGCGCGTTCGTCTCCGGCAAAAAGAAGCAGAACACCATGAAGACCACCACGATCAGCGATGGCCAAAGCCGCACCCTGTGGTCCGGGGCCGACCGGCCCGGAAGAATGCACGATCAGACTGCGATGCGCACCGAGGGCATCGCCGAGCAGTTCCGCCTCCACCCAGACGTGAGAGCCGAGGTGGATGAGGGCTACCGGGGTCTGGCGAACGAGTTCCCCGAACAGGTCAGTGCGCCGCCGAAGAAGCCAAGGGAAGACGTCCCGCTCGGTGACCGGTACGCCTGGCGTGAGCAACGGCGCCGCCAGTCCTCGGCGCGGATCTGCGTCGAACACGCCAACGCCGAGCACAAGCAGTGGCGCCCGCTTCAGCGCTTCCTCGGCCGCCGCGAGCACTACCCGGCCACGCACCGAGCCGTCGCCGGCCTGGTCTCCGACCGAGCCGCCCTGCGGCCCACCCGCCGCAAACCGAGCACCGAACTCGTGCCCGTCAGCCCGATGACCTGTTAAATCGCCCACCAGCCGAACTCTCAGGTCATCACGCCTCAACATCAATAGCCGACAACGTCGTTAGGCATCAGGCGGCAGACGAGCAGGGCATGGGTGAGCACGCCACGCTGCGTTCCGGCGTGGCCTGGGACAGCGGCGTGGCCCGCGCCGCTGACGCGCGCCGCGTTCTGCGCGCCTTTCTCGGCCGCGTCCCGCTGAGCGGCCGCCCGCCCGTGCCCGCCTTGCCGGCCCTGGACGCGGAACTCGTCGTCAGCGAGCTCGTCACGAACGCCATCCGGCATGCTCCCGGCCCGTGCGGGCTGATCCTGCAGTTGTGTGACCGCGAACTGGCGATCACCGTGTGGGACACCTCCACCGCCGAACCGACGGTGAACCAAGGCGACCGGCACCGCGTCGGCGGTCACGGACTGCACCTGGTACACACGGTCAGCGACAGAGTCGTCCTCGCATCCCGCCCCCCGGGAAAGCAGATCACCGCCCATCTGCGCCTCACCGCGAACGTGGAGCGAGACGCTGCCCCGCCCAGCAGATCAGCGGCGCAGTTCCCCGGACCAGTGACGGAGCGGGCCTTGGAGGGCGAGGTTGTCTCCGCGGCTCACGGTCTGCAGGAGCATGGCGCACACGCTCGCCTCGGCGGCGAGGCCGGCCCGGCCGCCCAGGACCGGGAAAGGGGCGCGGACGCGGGCGACGTTCGGCTGTAGCAGCGAGCAGACGCAGGGCACCGCGGCGTGTGCCCGGTGCCGGCCCGGCGCCCCTCTGTCGGCTCCACCACACAAGGGCATGCCCCGTGGCGTGCAGAGCAGCACTCCGGGCGAAAGCTTGGCGTACCAGAATCACCGACACGGCAGAGGGACACATGGCGGACACCGAACGAGCTGAGCACACACCGCGGCCCGCCGGGCTGTCGGTGGTGTCCACCGCCACCGACGGCATCCGCGTACTGACCCTGGCCGGAGAGATCGACCACCACGCCGGCGACCAGCTCAGACAGGCCCTGGACTTCTCCGACGCCTACCGCCCCCGCTTCGTCATCTACCTGCGGCAGGTGACCTTCCTGGACTCCACCGGCATCAACATCCTCATCACCGCCCACCAAGCCGTCACCGCAGCAGGAGGATGGCTGCGCCTGGCCGGTCCGTCCGAATCCGTGCTGCGCACCCTGCAGATCGTCGGCATTGACGACGTCATCGACTGCCGTTCCACCCTGCGTGAGGCAATCAGCCTTTAAAGCGGCGGCAGATGGCCACGATCCGCCCGCCTGCTGATCAGCGTCAAGTAGACATCGCTCTCCGGTGCCCGGAATGTACCCCGCAGGGTGACCTTTTGCGTACGTGACCGAATAGGCCGCGACATTGTCGTGTTCCAGGTGCCGGGTGTAACGCGGCGGCGAATACCGGGCGCTGTAGAGGGAGGCAGCAAACCCGTCAGAGCGGATTCCCCATGAACAACACCGGCCCGGCTTCCGGATACCAGAGCTACGACCAGCCGCCAGCGCCCGACCACTCCGCCCGCAACCAGGCCGCCGCACGCCGAACGGCCCTCACCATCTGCACGATCGCCGACATCGCGGCCGGTCTGCTGGGGTTGTGGATCGTGCTCTACCTGCTCGACGCCAACCAGGCGAACCCCTTCGTCGAATTCGTGCACGGAGCGGCGGACTGGCTGTCCGGCTGGGCGCAGGATATTTTCACCATGGACACAGAGGGGCTACGCATCGTCCTCAATTACGGACTTCCGGCGGTCATTTATCTGCTGATCGGTCACGGCATTGCCGCGCGGATCAACCGAGCCTGATGTGACGTGAACGTGGTGCTTCTGTGGGGCCTCGTGACAGCCGAGCGCCGTGCCGGAACCACTACGGCACAAAGTGCCCGACATGGCAAGGCCAGCACGGTGACAGGCAGCTTGAACGAGGGGGACAACCCACCGATCTACGAGGACCTGGTGCGCGAGCGTGGAGACGTCGTGGCAGACGCCCAGGCGGCTGCCGAGCAGGCGCAGCAGCAGGCGGCCCAGCTGCTGGGCAGCCACCCGCTGGACCAGCCGCATCCCCCGGGGGTGTGACACCCGAGACTAACGGTGCGCTGTAGCAAGTGGGTCGCGAGGTCGACCCCGTGAGGCCCGCTTTCCCCCGTGAGCGCGTCTCGTGCGGGGGCGGGCAGGCACATCCCCCCGTTGCCTGTCCTCCCCCGCGCACAGCCAACCCTGCTCCGGCCGGCTCGCAGGCGATCGGGGACGGGGCGGGGCCAGGGATGGGGCTGGCCGGCGTGTGGGTACGCCGTCGGCAGCCTTTGCGCAACTATTCACAGCGTCTGATTTCGGGCATTGGTGATGCGGTTGCTCGGGGGAAGGACGGGTGTGCACGTGCCGGGCGGGGTCAACACTGCCCGTCCGGCGGATGAAGTGCTGCTCAACAGTAGTGTCGGCGCGTCACCCCAAGGCGCCTCCACACCTACCCGTCCGGCTCCGGCAGCTGTCCCTCGAGCACTTCCAGGACCTCCACCTTCTGCGCAGGGATGGAGTGCGCTGCGTCGAGATCCTGACTCGTCCACCACATGCCCGTGCCGACCCGCTGTCCCGACCGGCCCCACTGCACCATCTCCAACTCCTCACCGAACTGGAAGGCCCTGAGCACGAGGGGCTCCATCGAGAAGGACCGATGCGCTCCGAGGATGCGGACGCGAGCACCCGCGAACCAGTCCTGCGCGGCTACACCTCGACCAGCCCCGTGATCACCCATCTCTTGTGTCTATCCCTGCCGACGGTCATGCGCAGCATGCCACGCCGCTTACCCAGGCCCCCGAACCCTCCAAGCGACATCACTTCTCGCTGACATTGATCATGCATGAGCGGCCGGAGTAACTCCCGAACTCACGTCGAAACGACATCCACGGAAAGTGACACAGCCACCACGTGTGAGCTGTCAGGCGCTTTGAGGGGCAGGCGTGCCGTATCCGGTGCTCCTTCGTGGGCCATGTGGGAAGGAGAGGGTATGGACGATTTCGAGGTGGACCAGGTGGTCCAGCGGGCGCTGGACCGGTTGACTCTCTTGGCGGAGACCACCACCGCCATGACCAGCACGCTCGATTCCTATGCCGCGGTGCGACGGGTGTGCCGGATCCTGGTGCCACAGCTGGCCGACTGGTGCGCGGTCGACCTCCTCGACGACGAGGGCCGCCCCCGCAGGGTCAGCGTCGTGCACCGTGATCCCGATATATTGCCGGTCGGCGGGCTGACCGGGCTGCTGCCCGACATCCCGGAAGATCCGGTCGGGCCGCTCGCACGCGCGCTCATCGGTGCCGGGCCCCTGCTGCTGACCGCAGGCGACATCCCCAGCCCCGACAAGGCCGCGGATCCGCTGCACGCTCGCCAGCTCGAGTTGTTCGACCAGCTCGGCACCCACACCGCTGTGGTCGCCCCCGTACGCGCCCGCCGGCAAGTCCTCGGTGCCCTGACCATCGCCCGCTCCGCCGACCGCGCCCCCCTCACAGACGACGATCTCGCCATGGTGGAGGACCTGACCCACCGCATCGCTCTGGGCGTGGACAACGCCCGGCTGCACCGCGAGACCCAGCACATCGCCGAACGCCTCCAGCGCTCCCTTTTGCCCACCCTTCCCAAAACCGGCCCATTGCAGATGGCCGCCCGCTACGCACCCGCCGCCGCCACCGCCGAAGTGGGGGGCGACTGGTACGACAGCTTCCCCTTGCCCAACGGAAGCACCACCATGATCATGGGCGACGTCACCGGCCACGACCTGCGCGCCGCCATCACCATGAGCCAGCTGCGCAACATGCTGCGTGGCATCGGCTGCGACCGCCAAGAGCCCCCCGGGCACATCCTGCGCCGCCTCGACCTCGCACACGGCATCCTCTATCCGCAGGCCACAGCAACGTGCCTGTACGCCCTCCTCGACCAGGACGACGACGGTGGCTGGACGCTCACCTACTCCAGCGCCGGCCACCCACCACCCCTGCTGGTCACCCACGAAGGCGACACTCAGTACCTCAAAGGCGGCCGCGGCCTTCTGCTCGGGGTCGATTCCAGCCTCCCGCGCCACCACGCCACCGAAACGCTGCCCGCCCGTTCCACCCTGCTCATGTACACCGACGGCCTCATCGAACGCCGTGGCGAAGACCTCACCCACGGCATGACCCGGCTACGACAACACGCCGCCGCCCTCGCCCGCGAAGACCTCGACACCTTCTGCGACGAGCTCCTCGCCGGTATGGCCACCGACCACGCCGACGACATCGCCCTCCTCGTCGCACGAACCCCCACCAAGCCACAGCGCCTCACGTGACCCCGAGCGAGCCGCTGCCGGACGCCTCGGTGGCCTGGACTGTAAAGACCCGCGCGGGCGAAGAAGAGGGCGTCGCGACCGTGCCCGGCGGCCAGCTCCAGCACTTTCTTGGCCATGTCGGCCCTGAAAGCCGAGGCGGCGTGAACCGCGGGATCGGACGGCTTCTCGCCGTACATGCCCGGGTGGGCGGCGTGCGTGTCCTGCCAGTGCCGCCGCTGGGTCTGGGCCAGCCCGTGCTCGGCTGCCACGGTCTGAGCCTTCCTGGTGTGTCCGTATGAAGCGTGCGCCTGCGGCCAGCCGTTAGTGGCTGCGGGGGGCGTACATGATCACGGCCATACCGGCGAGGCACACCAGGGCGCCGATGATGTCCCAGCGGTCGGGCCGGTAGCCGTCGGCGACCATGCCCCAGGCGATCGACCCGGCGACGAAGATCCCGCCGTACGCGGCGAGGATGCGCCCGAAATTCTCGTCGGCCTGGAAGGTCGCCACCACCCCGTACAAGCCGAGGGCGATGACGCCGGCGCCGATCCACACCCACCCCTTGTGCTCGCGGATGCCCTGCCAGACCAGCCAGGCACCGCCGATCTCAAAGAGGGCGGCGACGACGAACAGGGCAACGGAGCGAGCGATGGTCATCGGCCGTGGTACTGGTGGGCTCGCGTATTCAACTGTCGCGAGTTGACCCAGCTGACTCCGGAACCGCTACTGAGCGTGACAGCCTTGGGGGGATTCTGGGTGTCAGAGGCATCCGGTTGGATGAGCACGTGACTGTCTATGACGTAGCTCGTCGGCTCCCTTCCATCGCTGACCTGCGGAACCTGTGCCGCTCACTGGCGATGCTCGATGCGATCTTGAGCCCGGACTGGGAAGGCCGGTACTACTCCTTCGACGCCGGCTGGGCCGATGGCGAGGAGATGGCGTCGATGCGCAACGGGTCGGGGGATGAGTACTCCATTGTGTTCTCGGCGGCCGGGGCCTATGTCCGGGGCTTCGACCACGAAGCACCGATGAGCCCGTATGGCAACGATGGCGAGCCCTGGCCGGGAGTGATCGACGAGGTTCCGGAGGTCTTCAAGCCCTTCGTCGAAGAGCCGGCGTTCACCGACGAGGACGACGTCCCCGTCGTGACGGCCTGCCTGTGGCGGGAGGCGACGGATGATCGGTGGCGGCACGGCGTGATCGACTTCCCCGCCGGGTGTTCCGACCCGGACGGGGCAACGGGGCTGTTCGAGCTCTTGGTCGACCGCTCGCCGGAAGCGTTCCAGCGCTTCGCCGAGGACTACTACGAGGTTCCCGTGGACCTGGAAGCGGTGCGCGATGTGTATGCCTTGCGACCGCTGAGCCAGAAGCTCGTTTCATCGCTGAACTCGGAGGTCACCGTCGTAGACCTGGCCGAGGACATCGCCGAGATCGGCTACCCGCAACCGGTCCGGGACGTGATCTGAGCTTCAACCGTCGGTGAGTCGATGGGGAGTTCAGCCGGATGGTGACCGTAGGTGGTCGCCTGCGGCGTATCGGCTCCAGGTCCCGCCGGTCTCTCTGAGGAGGCGGCTGGTGGTCTTGTCGTGGTAACCGAGGGCGTCCGCGACGACGGGGGCGGGAAGTTCGAGGAGCTGTTGCCGGATGGCGGCGCCGCGGGCGGCTGCGACGGGGACACCGATCTCGCCCAGGAGTGCGGACATGTGGTCGGGACGGGCCGGCCGGCTGGCCCGGCGGCCGGGGAAGAGCCAGCTCGATGCCTGGTTGGTGGCGGTGTTCATGTTGTCGCGGTCCGCGATGTATGCCAGCAGCAGGGCTGCCACTGGCGCGGGGACGGGCGAGGCCGGCTCCCCGAGCCGCAGAAGCGTGGTCTTCCCGTCGTGGAGCACGTCGTCGATCGTCAGCTGGACGATCCGGGTCAGGGGTTGCGCATAGAGAAGGACGATGATGCCGGCGACGCGGAGGCGCATCGGTGTGTCTGTGTCGGTCAGCAGTCGGCCGAGAGCCGCCAGCCGCTGGGCCTCGCTCAGCGCGGGTCGCCGGGAGATCTTCATAGCGGGGATGGACAGGGAGTGTGGACAACGACGGCTCTGGCTAGCCCAGTTGAGGAAGGCCCTCAGGCAGGTGCGGCCGTGTTCGGTGTTCTCCGCGAACCAGGCGTCGATGTCGAGCTGGCTGCAGGATGAGAGGGATCTGTCCCGGGCGCTGAGCCATCGCAGGAAGGTGGTCGCGTACTTGATCTGCTCGGCTGCGAAGCGGCGGACGCTCGGCGTGATCCGGCTCCGATCGGATCGTTCCCGTAGGTGGGGAAGGACGTGCCAGGTCGAGAAGAGCTTGATCGTCTTGACGTGTTCGGGATCGGCGATGTCGGCCAGGTGGCCGGGCAGCCATCGCTGGAAGGAGCAGATGTACTTGTCGACGGCGGGCAGGACTCCGCTGGCCATCAGGAGCTCTTCCAGATGAGCCGCTGCCCGCCAGGGTTGGAGTTCGTGGAAGGCGTCGTGGGTCAGAGGTAGCTGTCCGATACCGAGTCGCCGCAACATCTGGGAGGCGTTTGCCGGCTGGCCGCGGCGCATCGCCAGCCAGGCCAGGCCGCTCCTGGGCTCGTCCATCCCCACCAGCAGGTTGAACAAGGGCGTCAGCGCGGGCCGGACGCGGCCGGTGCCGTCGTCCAGGAGGGCGGTCAGCCGGTCAGGGAGCGTGCACCGCTCGCAGAGCCGGCCGCCCAGCAGTTTGCCCTCGAAGCCGCAGCGCGAGCAGTCGAAGGTCTGGGAGAAGCCGGCGCAGGTCGTGCAGATCGCGGAGCCGTCGACGGGGTGACGCCCAGGGAGGGCACGGTCCTGGGCGCATCCTGCGCAGGTGCCTCGCATTCGCACCGCGCGGTCCGAGCAGGTCCGGCAGACGTATCCGTCCGGCCAGGTGCCGGCCTTGTGTCTGCGCTGGCCGCAACGGCAGCACTCGGCCATGAACCAGCGTTCGTATTGTTCGTCGGTGGCGTAGGGGCGGCTCATGCGTCGGGCAGGATGCGGGCCGCGCGAGGCCGGAGCTTCGCGACGTTCGCGGGTGGGGCGGGCAGGTTGCCGGTGGCGGTCTTGCGGACACCGGCGTTCTCGGCGGTGGTGGTCACCAAGTCGGCCGGGGTGCACGAGAGGATGTCGCAGAGCGCGGACAGAACCTGCAGCGACAGCCGTTCCGGGGTTCCGGAGACCAGACGGTGGACCTGGGAGGCGGACAGGTCGATGCCGCGTTCGCGCAGCAGCGGGACCAGCTCGGTCGCGGTGAAGATGCGGTGCTGGGCCATCACCTCACGCAACCGCCAGGTGTAGCCGACCTTGCGCTTCATGCCTGCTTCCCGTTCTGGGCCTGGAGGGCGGCGGCGACGGTGGTGTCCAGGTGCCGACGCAGGGTGCGAGTGCGGAAGTCCGAGGAGACACAGGTGTAGATGGACGTGGTGCTGGCGTGCTCGTGACCGACCTGTTCCTGGACGAAGCGGGGATCCCAGCCGTCCTCGATGAGGTGGGTGACGTAGGACCTTCGGAAGGAGTGGTAGTCCAGCCCGTCGTCCAGGCCCAGGGCCTTGCGGTAGGTGATGAAGCGGGAGTTGATGCGCTGGCAGCCAATCCGCATCCCGCGTTCGGACGGCCAGGCTGCCGGGTTGCCGTCAGTGCCCAGCAGCGGGCGGACCTCGGTGAACCACTCGTCCAGGACGTCAGGGGTCCAGCCGAACACGGTCAGCACGCCACGGCGCTTGGGCGGTGAGCCCTTCTTGGCCTTGCCGAACCGGACCTGGCAGCGACCGAACTCCCCGTACTCGGCGCCGTGCGGGTTGCGGCCGAAGTCGGCGGCGTCAAGCATCCGCGTCTCGTTGCGCCGCAGCCCGTAGGCGTAAGCGGTCTTGAACAGGGTGGCGTCACGGAACGCCGGCAGCCAGCCCTTGCGGCCGAAGGCCCTGATCCGGGCGACCTCGTCGTCGCAGTGCTCGAAGAACGCGTGCAGCTCGGCCTTGGTGAACGCCCGCTTCTTCGCGTCGGCCTCGTTGTCCTGGACGTGCACCGCGGTGTTCCACTCATGCACGACCTGGACCGGGTGGGTGCCGAACCGCTCCTCACACGTGGCCGCCCAGTCGTAGAGCGGGTCGGTGACGAAGTGGCAGAACGCCCGGACCGCCTCCGAGTAAGACCGGATCGTGGAACGGCGCAGATCCCTCAGCGAGCGCAGGTCACCGAGCCACTCGTCGACCATCGCCGGCGTCCAGCGCCACGGGTAGGTGTTCACGTAGGCGGCGAACGCCTTGACCGTGTTCTCCCGGCCCTCCACCGCCGTCCGGGCCAGATTCCGCGCGAGCTGCTGGTTGGCGAACCCGGTCAGCATCGCGGTGAAGACCTGCTCCTCCGGCCGCAGCAGTGCGACTCCGTCCACCAGGTGCAGCCGTGCCGCACCTGGGATCGACCCGTTGAACCCCACCGGTCCACCACCCTCCGGCACTCGCGTCGTATGCGAGAAAACCGCATCTGATGCGAGTCGGCGGGCAAACCGCAGGTCAGTCAGCCGGACGAGTGACACCGACTGGCGCCATCATCACGCCCGTCGCTGCCGTCGCCACCGGGCGGTCACCGCCGGCCATCCGTCCTCGTCAACGCACCGGGCAAGACGCAGTCGTTCAGCCGGAGTCAGCAGGGCATGATCGTGGGACACGAGGGCCTCCGGGGCTTCGGTGGTAGATGTCGCAATACACACCAAACCCAGAAGGCCCTCACTGTTCAACACCCAGCACGCGTGTCACCAACGTCCCGGGACAGCACACCTAGCCGGTGAAGATGTCCTTGATGTGGACGGGGTGCCAGATCACCTTGCGACCCTGGCCGCCCATGCCGTCACCGGGATCGGTCGGCGGCGGCTCTGAGGTGGCGATCTTGATTCCGATACTCAGCGGGACGTTCCGGCGATGCGGGCTGTGCTGGGAGTACGTCGGCTCGGTGAAGCCGAGCTCGGTGTAGGTGCCGCTGATGAACATGGCGTGGTCGATGCTGCCGTCGTGGACACCATTGGGATCCCAGTCGGTGAAGAGCACATCACCGGGCCGGAGCCTCCAGATATCTTCGGTCTCAGCGCCGGTGCCGGACTTCCACGCCTCGCCACGGACCGGGTCGGCGGCGTAGTTGCGGAGCGAGGCGGCCTTGGTCCAGTTCCAGGCCGGGCCACGAATGCCGCTGACGTTGTCGCTCCATACAGCGGGGTCGGAGGGATCCTGGAAGAGGCCGCTGCCGCTCTTCTTGGGCCATCCTCCCGCGTGCAGCGCCTGTGAGACGAAGTTGGCGCAGTCGTTGTCGTACTTCTCGTAGTCCGGGTTGTAGTTGCCACCCGTGTACACGTACTCATTGAGTGCAGACGACCAGCGCCATTCGTCCGCCCAGTAGGAAGCGTAACGGGCGGCCGCGGCCCGGTCGTAGGTGCCCGTGGCGTGCGGTTCCTCCCGCAGGACCTCTGAAGCGACTTCCTGAGCGGTCCCGGGGGTGGGTACGGAAGTTGCTTCGTCAGGCTTGTCGGGGCCCTCGTTCCCCTCGGTGCTCGGCACCGGCTGGTAGGCCACGCCGACGATCCGCCAGGTCTGCTTCTCGCGTTCCAGCGTCACCTCGTAAGTGTCACCCAGCTGCGACTCGCCGAGAGTCTTGTCGTTCCAGGCGAGCATTGTTCCGGTGGTCACGGTGACGCTGGCCTTGTGACCGCGGATCTGCACGGGGTTCTTCTCGGCGAACCCAGTGAGCACCTTCTCCGCGCGCAGCCCTCGCTCCTCCTCCACCTCGTCGGCCAGCTGCGCCACTGACCGTGCGACGCGCAGCGGCTGCGCGCCGACACTGCCGTCACTGAGCTGCCCCCGTGTGAGCAGGCTTGTCTGCGGAGACATCCAGCCCTTGTCCCGGGTGGTGAAGTACTCCTTGACCAGTTTCAGGACACGGAACTTCTGCCCGTTGGGCGGGTCGTTTGACGGTGCGTCGGCCATGCCGGCCGGCGCTGTCCCGGCCGTGAGCGCTATCACCACCGCCGTCACAAAACCGGCGCGCTGCGTTCTCGGTCTCATGTGCCCCCCTATGGATCGATCGGCGGTCAGGCATCGTTCGCGGTTGGCCGCCGCGTACTGCGCAGGAATTACCCCTACGCCTCGGATGGCCACACCCTAGATGACAGGTCCACATCAGTGTGGTTTCTTTGTGACAAGCTGCTATGTCAAGTGATGAGTTCGGACGGATCGGGCGACCCGGAACAACGCCGTCCCCCTCAGCATCCGCCACAGCGTCTTCTCCCACAGGTGGACGTCGCGGCGGGCGACCAGCCGGTCGATCGCCATTTTCGAGCGGGCCGGGGTCACGGAGTCCGGCACCGCCAGCCGCTTCGCCCAGGCCGGGGCCATCGGCCCCTCGTAGCCGCGCTCCCGGCACCAGCTGAGCCAGGACAGCACCCCGCCTGGCGGGAGTTCCACGTGTTGACCGCTGCGGTGCCCCACAGCAGTTCCAAAGCCTCGCCAATCCGTTCGGTGGTCTTGCCGACCCCGATCCCGTAGTTGCGGACCGTGTGCGGGTTGCCAAGCAGGTCGAGGAACACGTCCGCCGCCGCGCGGACGGTCAATGCCTTCACGGCCGGCAGCTGCACAACGGTGGGTGGGGGGCATCGCGGGCGGGCGGGGCTTGCTTCAGAGTGCGCCTGTCGCCGCGGCGCTGTAGACGTACAGTGCGACCACGCCGGCCACGCAGACGAGGATCGTCCAGGAGGCGAGGCTCGTCCGTCTCTCTTTCCGTCCGGACCGTTTCCGCTTCTCGGGGCGTCCGGTGGGGCCGGGTTCCGTCGGGCGGGGCGGTGCGGCGTCGGCGGCGGTCTCGGCGAGCAGGCGGCGGCATGCGGTGGCGAGTTCGGCGGTGCCCGCGTGCAGCGGTACGAAGGTCTCCGAACGTGCCGGAGCGGTGGTGCCGCCGTCGAGGATGCGGCCCGCGCGGAGCAGGATTTCGTCCGTGCGGCCCGAGGGGGCGAGACTGATCCAGCGCTGCACGTGCTCGCCCCGGATGACCACCCCCCCTTCCCGGTCCCGGTACACGGTGTGCCGGCGCCAGAGCTGGTCGGCCAACTGCGTTGCAGTTCCCCTCAGTTGGGTGCTCAAGTTCCATCTCCCCAAAGCCGTTCGGCCGATCGAACGGGAATCGTACTCCGGTGTTCGGGTGGGGCTGTGGGCCCGGGTGGGGCGTCGGTGCGAGGTCCTGCTCGGCGCCGTGGTCCTCGCGGCGCCGAGCAGGGGGTGCTCGTCGGTTTCCTCAGGTGGTCGGGGTCCCGGCGGCGTCCGGGGGGTCGGTTTCGTCGGCAATTTCGGCGTACCGCTCCCGCAGTTCCCGCTTGAGGATCTTTCCGCTCGGGTTCTTGGGCAGCGAGTCGGCGAACACGACGTACTTGGGAGCCTTGAAGCCAGCCAGCGCCTGGAGGCAGTGCTCGGTCACCTGCCGTGCGCTGAGTTCGGCGTCCGGGTCGCTGACCACGACCGCGGTCACCGCCTCGATCCACCAAAGATGCGGGACGCCGATGACGGCGGCCTCCGCGACGCCGTCCATCGCGTGGAGGGCTTCTTCCACCTTGCGGTCGACCACCCACAGGTAGCTGTCCTCGTCGAAGTAGCCGAGGTCGCCCGAGTGGAACCAGCCGCCGCGGAAGGCTTCGGCGGTCTTCTGCGGGTCGCCGAGGTATCCGACGGTGGCGTCCGGGCTTCGGTGCACGATCTCCCCTGTCTCCCCGGCGGGGAGGACGAGCGGCTGAGCCTCCGACAGGCACCTGGGCCTGTCTTGGGCAGTCGAAACGGGGCGATGGCCCACTACGGATCGAGAGGGCCAACTATCGGTCGGAGTCACACGAACCCTTGCCGCCCTGCTGGTGCCGGTGCCCGGAGTGTCGCGAGTACAGGTAGGCTCACGACAGTTGGCAGTGGCGACGCCCGTCGGCTGCAGCCGCCCAGGCCCGCCCGGCGCCCCGGGACGGGGAGGCCAGTTCAGCATGAGAAAGACTGGGCCGTCCCCGGCGGCGCGCTCGGGTCCGGCCGATGCTGCCGTCGTCGGGGGCCTCTCCCCATGACGCGCCGCTCCCGGGTAGCGTCGTACGCAGCGACCATGAGGAGGTCACCGTGACTGCACAGCCCGAACACTCCGATATCGGCCAGTTCGCCCCGCCGATGCGGACGCTCGCCGAGCTGCGTGAGGCGTTGTCGACGTGGGGCTTCCCCGGTGACCGGCAGAAGTTCGAGGCGGAACTCGACGCGATCGAGCTGGACGACCTGACCAGGGTCCGCGAGATCACTCAGGCCTACCGGCACCGCATCCTGATGCGTTACAACCCCGGCGCCATGGCCGCACTCGCCCGGTCCACCGGGGATGTCGAGGCCGAGCTGCGCCGCAAGCTGGCCGAGGCCGCCCGGTGACCCACGCCTTCTTCAGCGACCCCGCCGAGAAGATCCTCACCGAACTGAGCCCGCCCGAGCGGGCCGCCGTCGAGAGCGTTCGCCGCGCGCTCGAAGACGACCCCCGGCAGGGCCGGGGCCTGCCGGACGCCGACGCGCGCAGTGAGTCCCGCGTAGTCGAGCTGCTGCCTGAGCAGACCGGCGGGCGCGGCATCAGCGTCGTCTACCGCTACAGCGAAGATCTGGACGCCGTCCTCATCCTCTGGCTGATCGCGGGGCCCTAGATGATCTATTCCAAGAGGTGGTGTGCGGTGGCTCGGCGCTGACGTGGAAGGCGAGCGTGGAGCCGGGCGGCTGTTACGCCCCGGTTCGGTATGCCTCCAGGTGGTCGGCCAGTTCTGTGGGGTGGCCGAGCATGGGGCAGTGGTCACCGGGCAGTTCGTCGGGTGTGATGCCGAGGCGTTCCCGCACGATCCGGCGCATGTACTCGGCGGGGAAGAAGCGGTCGTCCCGGGACAGGAGGAACTTCGTGGGCACATCTGGCCACGCGGCCAGTGGCCATGGCTTCATGAACGGAGTGGCCGACTGCGTGCGCGTGTGCTTCTTGGCCTCGGCGACCAGTGCCGGCGGGGTGTCGTGGTGGAACAGGGCGGTGTCGTCGTCAGGGTCCCTGCCGTCGCGTTCGTCTTGTTCGCGCCTGGCCTGCTCGTAGCCGGTGTTGGCCCACCACTGGCCCGGACTCTCGCCCGGTGCCGGGATCTGCGCCTGCAGCATCACCAGCAGGTCCACTGGCACGCGGTCACACACCAGGGGGGCGGTGAACCCGCCGAAGGAATGGGCCACCAGGATCAGGCCGGCGCGATCACCGATGGCGTCGACCACGGTGTCGGCGTACTCGGCCAGCCCGGCCGAGTCGTCGTCGCACGGCAGGTCCACCGCCACCACGTCATGGCCCCGCCCACGCAACTCGGCCTCCAGCAGCTGCCAGTACCACGGGCCGGACGCGGCACCGGGAATCAGCACATATGTAGCCATCGTCAGCGCCCTCTCGGTAGCGGACACGGTGTCTCAACGCCGTCGCGCTGCCCGTCGAGGTACGGCGAGCGAACGCTCCACCGCCGGGCCGGAGTTGTTCCCGCACCCGGGAGGAATTGTTCCACGCGGTGATGAGGCGAGGGCATCCATGATCATTGTGTGACGAACAATCTGGACACCCTCGCGACCGCACTCTACGTGAAGACTGACGACCTGCTGAAGACATCGCCGCAGCTGGCCCCGTACCGCCCGGAGGTCGGCATCGCGCCGCGGCTGAGTGATGCCGAACTGGTCACGCTCTCGGTCATGCAGGCGCTGCTGGGCTTCACCTCCGAGGCCCGGTGGATCCGCCACGCACGCGCCCATCTGCGGCACCTGTTCCCCTACCTGCCGAAGCAGCCCGGGTACAACAAGCGGCTGCGCAAGGCCGCCGGACTGATCCAGCAGGTCACACCTGAGGCTTTCGGTTCAGGGTGCCGGTTGTCTCTGACGGGTGTAGGCCGGTGGCATGAGGTATCCCGACAGTGGCGGCCAGACGTCGGCCGAGCGGGCCCGGCGGGAGCGGGTGCGGTTCGAGGCCGCCAAGATGTTCGAGCAGGGAATCCGGCCGCCGGAGGTGGCCGAGCGGCTGCGCATCTCGCGGAAGTCGGCCTGCGCCTGGCACCGGCGGTGGGCCTCCGGCGGCACCGAGGCGCTGCGGTCCAAGGGGCCCAGCGGCCGGCCGAGTCGGATCAGGCCCGAGTGGCGGGCCTGGCTGCAGACGTACCTGGAGCGGGGGCCCGCCGCGCACGGCTGGACGGAGGACCAGCGGTGGGC
>NZ_QFRK01000001.1 GCF_003143855.1 Streptomyces sp. NWU339 | reverse complement strand
GTCCGGGCACGGGGGTGGGGTCGGGTGCGGAGGCGGGGTCGGGGGCGGCCATGACGTGCAGCCTACGTGCGGGGGCCGGGTGCTTTCCCCGGCGCGGGGGCGGCCGGCCGACCTCCCACCCGCGTTCCCGGGCCGGCGGACCGGGGCCCCGGGAGCGATGGACCGCCCGCGCGCGTGCGGGGCCGCCGTCCGCGGGCCCGCACCCACTCGTACGTGCGGGCGGAGCCGTCGCCCAGGCGGCGCAGGAACGTCGTCGGCAGGAAGACGGCGTCGGCCGCGATCATCGCCAGGGAGAAGAAGGGCAGTCCCAGGACGACGGCGATCACGGCGTGCTCAGTGATCATGAGTACCAGGAACACGTTCTTGACCCGCCGGTTGAACAGGGTGAACGGGAAGGCGACCTGCACGGCGACCGTCCCGTACGTCACCAGCATCACCAGGGTGCCGCTGGCGGTCAGCAGGTCGCCGAGGGCCGGCCAGGGGGAGAAGTACTCCAGGTGGAGCGGGTAGTGGACCGCGGTGCCGTCCTGCCAGCGGGAGCCCTGGACCTTGTACCAGCCGGCCGTGGCGTAGATCAGACAGGCCTCGGCCATGATCACCAGCAGGGCCCCGTTGTGCACGACGTTGGCGACGACGTCCAGCAGGATGCGCGGCTGCGGGGTCCTCGCGCGACGCCCCACCAGCCACCACAGCGCCTGCACCCCCCAGACGGCCCACAGCAGCGCCGGTATGAACCAGTCGCCGTCCAACCGGCCGGCCAGGGTCGCCACGAGCAGCAGGAAGCCCAGCACACCCCACAGCACGGGGCCCACCCGGTCCCGCGGCCGCTCCCCACACGCGCGTGCCCGCTCCTCCCGCCGGGCGCGCCGCGCGTCCAGCGACCACACCTGGCCGCAGCGGGTGAACACGAGGTAGATCGACATCAGGTGCAGGACGTTGTCGCCGCCGTCGCCCATGAAGACACTGCGGTTCTGCAGCGACAGCACGCCCACCATGAACAGCACCGACATGGTGCGGGTGCGCCAGCCCAGCAGCAGCAGCGCGCTCCACACCACCGTGAGCGCGTAGCCGGCCTCGAACCAGCCCTGGCCGTCCGACCACAGCAGCGCGGTGAAGGCACCGTTGGACCCGACCAGCTGATCGGCGAGATCCCAGTCCCACGGGCCGTCGGGACCGTACAGCTCCTGGCGGTGGGGGAACTCCCGGAGCAGGAACAGCAGCCAGGTCGCGCTGAAGCCGATCCGGATCACGGCGGTCTGGTGCGGGCCGAGAGCGGCGTCGGTGACCCGTTCGACGGCGCCGGAGACCACGCGGGAGAAGCGGTTCACCCGATGCCTCCCCGGGCCTCGTCCTCCGGCACCGGCCACCAGGGCAGGGTGCGGTGAACCGGCTTCGTCGAGACCTGCTCCTCGCTCCACCGGGGCGACGGCACGTCGACGGTGCGGGAGCGAACCTGGATCCGGTCGACGACGTCACCCGGCCCGGCCGCGTCCGACCGTTCGAGCCGCATCACCATGATCCGGCGCAGATACGACTCGGCCAGCGCGCCCCGCATGCCCACCGGACGATCGTCGTCGTCATGCGTGGCGACGAAGAAGTCCCAGGCCCGGCGCAGCTCGTTCTGCTGGGTGTGGCTGGGCAGGAGGTTGCCGTCGATGGCCCGGCCGTCCTGGGCGGACAGGTCGTACCAGCCGGTGGTCCGCACTCCCCCGTCCGCCGTCAGGATCTCGGCACGGACCTGGACGGAGATGTTCTGCTGCAGCGGGTTGGGCGCGAACAGCTTCCAGTTCTGCTCGAACTCCGGGTAGATCCAGTCCTCGATCGCCGTGCCGTGCTCCTTGGAGACCGTGTTCGCGGGCGCGACGTGCAGGAACGTCATGCCGAGGTGCACGCAGACCACGATCGCGACGCCCCCGAGGGCCACCGCGGCGGCGATCCGATGGAGCGGGGAGAGGGCGGCCACGCCAGTGGCGGGCTCGGGCGGCGGGGCGGGGCCGCTCGGTTCCTCCAGTCCGTCCGGCCCTTCCGGCCCGGTCCGCCCCTGCCGGGCGTGCGAGCCCTCGTCGTGCGCGTTCATCCCGCCCCGTTCCCACATTCCCGGTCCGTGTCCCGGCCGCGGCGCCGTCGTACCGCCCGCATACCGCTTCGCGGCTTCACCGTGTCGCACGGGAACGGTACTCAGCACCGGCCGCCGAGGCACAGCGCCGGAGGTCATCCACAGCTGTTGACACCTTGCGGCGGCCGTCTCACCATGGAATCGCACGAACCGAACGATCGGTCGGGAGCGTGTTCCGGGAAGAACCCAGAGCGAGAAGAACCCAGAGCGAGAAGAACCAAGGTCGGGAAGAACCAAGGTCGAGGGGGACCTCATGGCGACAGCAGCCGCTCGCGGCACGGTCGGCGACCGTACGCACGACGCACCGGACGGCGCCGTCGACAGCACCGGTGATCCGCTCGTCGACAGCGCGGGGCACGAGCGTGCCTTCGACGCGGCCGTCGCCGCCGACGAGAGGATCGAACCGCGCGACTGGATGCCCGACGCCTACCGCGCCACGCTCGTCCGGCAGATCGCCCAGCACGCGCACTCCGAGATCATCGGCATGCAGCCGGAGGCCAACTGGATCACCCGCGCGCCGTCGCTGCGCCGCAAGGCGATCCTGATGGCCAAGGTGCAGGACGAGGCCGGACACGGCCTGTACCTCTACAGCGCCGCCGAGACCCTCGGCACCAGCCGCGAGGAGCTGCTGGACAAGCTGCACTCCGGCCGCCAGAAGTACTCCTCGATCTTCAACTACCCCACGCTGACCTGGGCCGACGTCGGTGCGATCGGCTGGCTGGTGGACGGCGCCGCGATCACCAACCAGGTGCCCCTGTGCCGCTGCTCGTACGGCCCGTACGCGCGCGCCATGGTGCGCATCTGCAAGGAGGAGTCCTTCCACCAGCGTCAGGGCTACGAGCTGCTGCTGGCCCTGAGTCGCGGCACCCCCGAGCAGCACGCGATGGCCCAGGACGCGGTGGACCGCTGGTGGTGGCCGTCCCTGATGATGTTCGGCCCGCCCGACGACGAGTCGCAGCACTCCGCGCAGTCGATGGCCTGGAAGATCAAGCGGCACTCCAACGACGAGCTGCGTCAGCGCTTCGTCGACATCTGCGTCCCGCAGGCCGAGTCGCTCGGCCTCACCCTCCCCGACCCGGACCTGCGGTGGAACGAGGAGCGGGGGCACCACGACTTCGGCCCGATCGACTGGAGCGAGTTCTGGGACGTCCTCAAGGGCAACGGCCCGTGCAACGAGGAGCGGCTGACCCGGCGCAGGCGCGCCCACGAGGAGGGCGCCTGGGTCAGGGAGGCGGCAGCGGCCCACGCGGCCAAGCACGCGAACGGCGAGACAGGAGCGACCCGTACATGACCGACACCGACTGGCCCCTGTGGGAGGTCTTCGTGCGCTCCCGCAGGGGGCTCTCCCACACCCACGCCGGCAGCCTGCACGCCCCGGACGCGGAGCTCGCCCTGCGCAATGCCCGCGATCTGTACACCCGCCGCGGTGAGGGCGTCTCGATCTGGGTCGTACCGTCCTCCGCGGTCACCGCGTCCTCGCCGGACGAGAAGGACTCGTTCTTCGAACCCGCCGCCGACAAGCCCTACCGGCACCCGACGTTCTACGAGATCCCCGAGGGAGTGCGGCACCTGTGACGACGCCACCCAGCGCCCCCGCACAGGCAGCCTCCGGGGACGACACCGCCCGCACGACGGCCGCACTCGCCCTCGGCGACGACGCCCTGGTGCTCTCCCACCGCCTGGGCGAGTGGGCGGGCAACGCCCCGGTGCTGGAGGAGGAGGTCGCCCTCGCCAACATCGCGCTGGACCTGCTGGGCCAGGCCCGGGTGCTGCTGTCGACGGCCGGCGACGAGGACGAGCTGGCGTTCCTCCGCGAGGAACGCGCCTTCCGCAACCTCCAGCTGGTGGAACAGCCGAACGGCGACTTCGCCCACACCATCGTCCGCCAGCTGTACTTCTCCACCTACCAGCACCTCCTGCACACCGAGCTCGCCGCGGGGGACGGACCGTTCGCGCCGCTGGCCGGCAAGGCCGTCAAGGAGGTCTCCTACCACCGCGACCACGCCGAGCAGTGGACCCTGCGGCTCGGCGACGGCACGGACGCCAGCCGGGCCCGGACCCAGCGGGCCGTGGACGCCCTGTGGCGGTACACCGGCGAGATGTTCCAGCCGGTCGAGGGCCTCGACATCGACTGGCCGGCCCTGGAGACGGCCTGGCTGGAGCGGATCACCCAGGTACTGCGCCGGGCCACCCTCACCGTGCCCGGGGGACCGCGCACCGGGGCCTGGACGGCCGGGGCCGGCCGCCAGGGACTGCACACCGAGTCCTTCGGCCGGATGCTCGCCGAGATGCAGCACCTGCACCGCAGCCACCCGGGGGCGACATGGTGACCACGGCGCCCACCACCCCGCTGGAGGCCGAACTCCTGGAACTGGCCGGTTCGGTGCCCGACCCCGAACTGCCCGTGCTGACCCTGCGCGAGCTGGGCGTGGTGCGCGCGGTGCACGCGCGCGGAACGGACGCCGTCGAGGTCGAGCTGACCCCCACGTACACGGGCTGCCCGGCCGTCGAGGCGATGTCCGCGGACATAGAGCGGGTCCTGCGCGGACACGGCGTGCGTGAGGTCACCGTCCGCAGGGTGCTCGCGCCCGCCTGGTCGACCGACGACATCACCGAGGAGGGGCGGCGCAAGCTGCGGGAGTTCGGCATCGCCCCGCCTCGTGTACGGCCGCCGTCCGGCGCGGTCCCGGTGGACCTCGGGCCGACCCGCACCCGCGACCCGCTGACCGGCGGCCCGTCGGCAGGCGAGACATCCGCCGTTCCGGAGCCGGTGCGTTGCCCGCACTGCGGCTCCGCCGACACCGAACTGCTCAGCCGTTTCTCGTCCACGGCGTGCAAGGCGCTGCGCCGGTGCCTGGCCTGCCTCGAACCGTTCGACCACTTCAAGGAGTTGTGATGGCGCGCTTCCACCGGCTCCGGGTGGCCGCAGTCGAGCGGCTCACCGACGACTCCGTCGCCCTCTCCCTCACCGTCCCCCCGGAACTGCGCGAGCAGTACCGCCACGCCCCGGGCCAGCACCTCACCCTGCGGCGCAGGGCCGAGGGCGAGGACATCCGGCGCACCTACTCCATCTGCTCCCCGGCGCCCGACGGCCAGGGGCCCGGCACGCTGCGGGTGGGGGTGCGGCTGGTCGACGGCGGGGCCTTCTCGACGTACGCCCTGAAGGAGATCGGCGTCGGGGACGAGCTGGAGGTGATGACCCCGGCGGGCCGGTTCACCCTCCGGCCCGCGCCCGGCCGGTACGCGGCGATCGTCGGCGGAAGCGGCATCACACCGGTGCTGTCCATCGTCTCGACCCTGCTGAGACGCGAGCCCGATGCCCGGTTCTGCCTGATCCGCAGTGACCGCACGGCCGCATCGACGATGTTCCTGGAAGAGGTGGCCGACCTGAAGGACCGCTACACCGAGCGGCTCCAGCTGGTGACGGTGCTGTCACGGGAGGAGCAGCAGGCGGGGCTGCCGTCCGGGCGGCTCGACCAGGAGCGGCTCACCGGACTGCTGCCGGCGCTGCTGCCCGTGGAGCAGGTGGACGGCTGGTTCCTGTGCGGCCCGTACGGACTGGTGGAGGGGGCAGAGCGGGCTCTGCGCGGCCTGGGCGTGGCCCGCTCCCGCATCCACGAAGAGATCTTCCACGTGGACACCGGCACACCGGTCGTCCCCACGGCACCCGCCCCCGCCCCCGCCCCCGCCCACAGCACGGTCACCGCCCTGCTCGACGGGCGCGGCGGCACCTGGCCCGTCCAGGACGGCGAATCCCTGCTGGAAACGGTGCTGCGCAACCGCCCCGACGCCCCCTACGCCTGCAAGGGCGGGGTGTGCGGAACCTGCCGTGCCTTTCTCGTCTCGGGCGAGGTGCGGATGAACCGCAACTTCGCGCTGGAGTCGGAGGAGACCGAGGCGGGCTACGTACTGGCCTGCCAGTCGCATCCGGTGACGGAGAGAGTGGAGCTGGACTTCGACCGCTGACGCCCGTTCCCCGCTTCCAGAGCCTGTTCCGGCATCCGGACTACAGCACGTGTCCGGGCTGCCCGTCATCCGTGACCACGGAGCGCCCCGCCGACTCCCACATCTGCATCCCGCCCGCCACGTTCACGGCGTCGACGCCCTGCTGGACCAGGTACATGGTGACCTGGGCGGAGCGCCCGCCGGAACGGCAGATCACATGCACCCGACCGTCCTGCGGGGCCGCCTCGGTCAGCTCGCCGTAACGGGCGACGAACTCGCTGATCGGGATGTGCAGCGCCCCTTCGGCATGACCGGACTTCCACTCGTCGTCCTCTCGGACGTCCAACAGGAAATCGCCGTCCTCGAGGTCCGTGACCCCGACCGTGGGCACCCCAGTCGCAAAACTCATGCCCCCGACGCTACCGGAAGCAACCGAGCCGGATCTCACACCCGCGGGGCGGCCGAGATTCCGGCCGCTCCGCGGCTCAGCCCTGCAGGGCCGCCAGCTCCGCCTCGCGTTCGCTCACCTGGGCGCGCAGCTGCTCGGCTATCTCCTCCAGGAGACGGTCCGGGTCGTCCGGGGCCAGCCGGAGCATCGAGCCGATGGCACCCTCCTCGAGTTCCTTCGCGACCAGCGTGAGCAGTTCCTTGCGCTGGGCGAGCCACTCGAGCCGGGCGTAGAGCTCGTCGACGGCACTCGGGGCCTGCTCCTTCGGCTTCGGGCCCGCGGCCCATTCCTCGGTGAGCTCACGCAGCTCCGCCTCGCTGCCGCGGGCGTAGGCGGCGTTGACGCGGGTGATGAACTCCTCGCGGCGGCGGCGTTCCGACTCCTCCTGCGCCAGGTCCGGGTGCGCCTTGCGGGCGAGGTCGCGGTAGAGCTTGCGGGCCCCCTCGCTGGGCCGCACCCGCTCCGGGGTCCGGACCGGCTGGTCCGTGAGCATGGCCGCGGCCTCCGGGAAGAGACCGTCGCCGTCCATCCAGCCGTTCAGCAGCTGCTCCACACCGGGGATCGGCAGCAACCGGGAGCGCGCGTCCTCGGCCAGCCGTCGGTCCTCGGGATCACCGGTGCGGTCGGCCTTGGCCTCCAGGATCCGGGCATCCAGTTCCTCGAGGCGCAGGTACATGGGGCCGAGCCGCTGCTCGTGCAGCCGGGAGAAGTTCTCGACCTCGATGCGGAAGGTGTCCACCGCGATCTCGAACTCGATCAGCGCCTGCTCGGCGGCCCGCACGGCCTGCTCCAGTCGCGCCTCGGGCCGCTGCGCACCGCCTTCGGCCGTCACCTGCTGCTCCGCACCGGCGCCGCCACCACCCTGCTCACCCTCCGAGGTCGTCACCCGCACAGCGTAGGCCACCACCGCCACCCCCGGAGCCCACCCGGCCCGCCGAACCACAGGCCGGCCCACCTGCCGAACCACAGGCCGGCCCACCTGCCGGACCACCTGTCGGCCCACCGAGGATGCGCCGGAAACGGAACGCAGGCATCCGTCCATCCGGCCATCCGGCCCTGCCCCTTCCGGCCCGCTGCTCAGACCCCCGTCTCCGCCGCGATCCGGCCCGACCGCACCGCCGCCACCAGGTCCGCGTGGTCGGCCTCCGTGCGGTCGGCGTAGCGGAGCGCGAAGTCGGCCATCGCCTCGTCGAGCTCGTCGTTCTTGCCGCAGTAGCCGGCGATCAGGCGGGGATCGGCGCTGTGGGAGTGGGCGCGGGCCAGGAGGGCTCCGGTCATGCGGGCGTAGTCGTCGACCTGGTCGGCGGCCAGGGCCGTCGGGTCGACGCTGCCCTTGCGGTTGCGGAACTGCCGGACCTGGAAGGGCCGCCCCTCGACGGTCGTCCAGCCCAGCAGGTTGTCGCTGACCACCTGCATCCTCTTCTGACCCAGGACCACGCGCCGGCCCTCGTGGTCGGCGTCGGGGACGTCGAAGCCGGCCGTCAGCAGATGCGGTACCAGCGCCGAGGCACGGGCCTCCTTCACCTGGAGGACCAGGGGCTCGCCCCGGTGGTCCAGGAGCAGCACCACGTACGAGCGGGTGCCCACGCTGCCCGTGCCGACGACGCGGAACGCCACGTCCTGCACCGCGTGCCGGGCCAGCAGCGGAAGCCGGTCCGGCTGGAGGGTGCCGACGTACTCCTCCAGGGAGGAGGCCACCGCGGCGGCCTCGGCGTCGTCGACGCGCCGCAGTACCGGCGGGGCGTCGACGAAACGGCGTCCGCCGTCCGCCGTTACCTCGGTGGACTTGGCCGCGAAACGACCGCTGGTGTTGGCGCGGGCCTTCGCGTAGACCCGCTCCAAGGTGCCCAGCAGATCGTGCGCGTCGGTGTGGGAGACCAGCTCCTCGTCGGCGATGGCGTTCCAGGCGTCCAGCACCGGCAGCTTGGCCAGCAGCCGCATCGTGCGACGGTAGGCGCCCACCACGTCACGAGCGGCCCTGCGGCAGGTGTCCTCGTCCGCGCCGACCTCCCGTCCCGCGAGCACCAGCGAGGTGGCGAGCCGCTTGACGTCCCACTCCCAGGGGCCCCACACCGTCTCGTCGAAGTCGTTCAGGTCGATGACCAGTCCGCCGCGCGCGTCGCCGTAGAGGCCGAAGTTGGCCGCGTGCGCGTCGCCGCATATCTGCGCGCGGATCCGCGTCATGGGGGTGCGGGCCAGGTCGTGGCCCATGAGGCCCGCCGCGCCGCGCAGGAAGGCGAACGGTGTCGCCGCCATCCTGCCCACCCGTATCGGCGTCAACTCGGACAGCCGGCCGCGGCTGGACTCCTCGACCGCGCTCACCGCGTCGGGGCGGGAGGGGTCCAGGTCGAGACCGGCGTGGGCGTTGCGGGGGACCAGCCTGCGCAGGGCCTTGCCGTCCTCCTTGGCCGAGCCCTCGGGCGGCCATGCGGCGAAGCCCCGTACGCGCGGCAGCCGCCGCACCTCACCGGTCGCCCGGCCGCCCGGTCCCGCCTGCGCCGGCACCTCCTCCGTGCCGACCCCACCGGCAACGATCTCGGTCACAACAACCGCCTCCCCCGTACGCCCACGCGTACGTCCTTGCACACGTTCGACCACGCGCACGCATCGACAACCGAAACGAACGACCGCCGGCCCCGCGTCGACACAGGCATCGGCGCAGGCCATGACATCAACCGTGCCGACCGTACAACCCGGTGGACGAAACGCGTCAGGTCTTGTGGACAACTCCGGGCTGTGGACAACTCCCTCACCCACACGCGCCCTTGTGACTGCCCGCTGCAGCCGCCGCCCCCAGCCTCATCGCGCCCACGCCCACACGTGCCCACGCCCGTGCCCGTCTACCCCGCCTCGGCGACATCTCCCACAACCGGTTCCAACCGTCCCTCCGCGAGGGCCCGCTGGGCGCGGTCCGCCGAGATGTCCAGCCGGGCCAGCACCGCCGGGACCGCGATGCCCGGCAGCATGTGCTGGAACAGCACGACGACCCGGTCCTCCAGATCCTGCCGCTGGCAGCGCAGCTGAGAGAGGAGCTGCACCCCCGAGTAACTCGCGACCAACAGCTCCGCCGTCTCCGTCACTTCGACGTGCGGCAGCAGCTCGCCCCCCGCCTTCGCCTCGGCCAGGGTCCGGGTGGTCTGGTCGATCCACATACGGAAAGCCGGGGTTCGGTCCAGCCCCAACGCCCCTTGGTCCAGAGCCAGTCCGACACTGGCCCGCACCAGCGGATCGGTCCGCAGCCGCAGGGCCAGCACCAGACCGGAGTCGACGAGCTCCTGGAGTTTGCTCGACTGGGGCGGCAGGGCGACCGCCAGCTGCTCCTCGAAGATGCCGAGCGCCAGCTCCTCCTTGGAGCCGAAGTGGAAGTACAGGGCACCCTTGGTCACCCCGGCCCGGTCCAGGATCTCCCCGATGGTCGCGGAGGTGTAGCCGCGTTCGTCGAAGACGGCCGCGGCCGCGGCCAGAATGGTCCGCCGCGTGCGGATCGCGCGCTCCTGTCGCGCCATCGGGTGCCTCCTGATCTCCGTGGATCTCGCGGATCGCCGTGAAGTCGCCGCGCGGGCGCCATGCGTGACGCCGTACGGGCGCGTGGGCTCGTCTCCAACGGTATGGATCACCCTTGAAAAAAACCGGCTCGTCCGTATCTTAGTGCGAAAGTCGACCGGATCCAGGCCGTCCATTCGAGGGGTTCTCCATGCCGCAGTCAGGTCCCTCAAGTACACCCACGGAGGATCAGACCGGACAGGGGGGCGAGCCCGCAAGCGTGGCCGGCCAGGCTGCCGGTGCCCGCACCGGCCCCGGCACCACCCGGATCACCGAGCAGCTCGCGCACCGCACCCGCGCGGCGGACGTCTTCCCCGCGGATTGGATACGCCTCTCCGACCTCGCCTTCCGCGTCACCGCGCACTGGCCCGCCGACCACTCCTTCTTCGGCCCGGCCGACGATCGCCACCAGGACCCGATGATCATCGGTGAGACCCTGCGCCAGACCACGATGGCCCTCGCCCACGCCGAGTTCGGCACCCCACTCGACACACACTTCGTCATGTGGGACCTGTCGGTCACCGCGGACCCCTCCGGGCTGTTACTCGTGGACGCCACCGAGCCGGTCACCATCGACGTCGTCTGCTCCGAGGTGCGCCGCCGGGGGCGTGGTCTGAGCAGCATGCGGACGACCATGGAGTTCCGCCGCGCGGGACGGCTCGTCGCCCGGGGCACCGGCAGCACGGGCTGCACCTCACCGGCCGCCTACCGCCGCCTGCGAGCCCGGCAGTTGGACGCCACGGACAGCGCGATACCCCTGCTGCCCCCCGTTCCCCCCGAACTGGTCGGCCGCGACCGTGCGGAGGACGTCGTCCTCGCCCCCGCCGACCGCCCCGGCACCTGGCTCCTGCGGGTCGACACCGGCCACCCCGTCCTCTTCCCCCGGCCCAACGACCACGTCCCCGGCATGGTCCTGTTCGAGGCGGCCCGTCAGGCCGCGACCGCGGCATCCGGCAGACGGTCCTTCCTGCCGGTCGACATGGCCACCTCCTTCAGCCGCTACGCCGAACTGGACAGCCCGTGCCTGCTCGAAGCAGAAGTCCTTGACAAGGACAAGGACAAGGCCGACACCGACACCGACGCCGATACCGAGAACGGCGAGGTGACCGTGCAGGTCTCCGGCCGGCAGAACGACAAGCCCGTCTTCACCGCCACCCTCACCTCAGCACCTCACGGCCGCACCCCGGACCACGCCCCGGTACGTTCGCCGCTGTGACGCTGAGAACGGTGAACCTTCTGATCACGGGCGGCACCGGCTTCATCGGCAGCCGGGTCGCGGCGGCCGCGCACCAACGCCCGGACGCCCACGTCCGTCTGCTGTCCCGCCGCGCCCTCCGCACACCCGCCGAGGCCACGGTCGAGACCGAGACCACGGCCGAGACCAAGGCCGAGACCGTACCCGGCGACCTCGCCGTTCCCGCTTCCCTGTACGGCAGTTGCACCGGCATCGACGTACTCGTCCACTGCGCCTCACGCGTGAGCGGTGACCCGGAATCGCTCGCGGCGGTCAACGACCGGGGCACGAAAGCCCTGGTGGAAGAAGCGGTACGCAGCGGGGTGCGCCGCATCCTCTACATGAGCACCGCCGCCGTCCACGGCCGGGGCCCCTTCCACGGCGTACGGCCGGGCGAGGCCCCCGTCGCCCCCGCCTCCGCCACCAGCCGCACCCGTGCCGCCGCCGAACGGCACGTCCTCGACGCGGGCGGCCTGGTGCTACGACCCCACCTGGTGTACGGCGAGGGCGACCGCTGGCTGGTGCCCGGACTGGTCGGACTCCTGCGGGAGTTGTCGGCGACCGTGACGGGCTGCGAAGCCCTGCACTCGATGATCGACGTGGGCACCCTGGGCCGCGCCGCCGTCGCCGCGGCGCTCTCACCGGCCCACGGGCCCGGCGTCCACTACGTCAACCACCCGGCCCCCGTTCCCGCGTCGGAGCTGCTCGCGGCCGTGTGCGCGCACGTGGAACAGCCCGGCGAGGGCGCGTCGGTGGACGTCACGACCGCCTACGCACGAGCCGCCGGCTCCCCTCGCGCGCTGCATCACCTCGGCATGCTCACCGTCGACCACCGGTTCGCGGACGACGCCTTCTGGGAGAACCTGGACTGCGCACCCGGCGAGGGCTTCACCCGCGCCTTCCCGCCCGCGGCCCCCTGGTACCGGTCGTTCCTCACCCCCGGCTGACCGACCACCCCTGATCCCGAACCGACCAGACGGTTTGCAATTGCCGAGGAGGCGTAGAGGGCGGCGTCAGCTCCGGCCGCGCATCCACGCCCTCCATCAGGCCCGAACAGCCCGACCCCCATACACTCCGCACCGAACTCCACACACCCGGTCACCGGCCACCCGAAAAGATCATGAGATGTTCCTCACACGGCCGCGCCCCGTTCCAGGCCCTCACCCTCGGACCCCACCCCTCTTTCCGCCCCGCTTCCGACCCGGTTCAATCGTCGACGACGGGACCGGTTCCAGGGAGCGCTTCGGGCTCGGCAGCCTCGGCCCGGGCATGCGAAACGGGCGGCATCCGTGATGGATGCCGCCCGTCCGACGGTGTGCGCGAGGGGGGAGTTGAACCCCCACGCCCTTGCGGGCACTGGAACCTGAATCCAGCGCGTCTGCCTATTCCGCCACCCGCGCATTGGGTGTGTCATCGGCCCCGTCCCGCAGGGGTTCGGCGCCTTCCGACACCAGAACATTAGCACGCTGTCCGGGGTGGGTTCACATCCCTTTCCACCCGCCCCGGACCCCGTCCGGCCTGAGCGATACCGCCGCGCACGAGCAGCACCAGCGGCACGCGCGAGCCCCCTTCGACACCCGGCGAAGCCCCGCACCGCACCGCCGCGCGGCGACATCACCTCGAACAGAAACGACGCCGCGACCCGGACACGCACGCATGGACAGGTGCCAATGGGTATGAATAGGCATGGATGCGCTTGGATATGTCCCCGTCCCCTCCACAAGAACCGCTTCACGTATCAACCTCGTACCGGTAGCCCCCGTCTCCCCAGGTGCCGGACGGAGTGCACAGCCGCATGCGGGACACTGGTCCACAGTCCCCTCTACGATCCATGGCAAGGCGGCTCGCACGAGCACGGCCGAAGGAGTTCGAAGGGGCTCCCGGAGGGAACTCCGGGGGAACTCCGTCAGGCGTCGACACCGGTCGGCCGGGCAAGCAGGGGGAACCAGCCGATCGACCGGGGCGTGGATACGATCAGTAAGCAGTACCAGGTAGACGGTGCGCGGATCGGCGCACCGGGCAGTAGACGCAGTGGACAGGGCAGTACACAGGACGGCGACGACGGAGGAGGTGCCCCATGGGAGTCCTGAAGAAATTCGAGCAGCGGCTCGAAGGCCTGGTCAACGGCACCTTCGCCAAGGTGTTCAAGTCCGAGGTGCAGCCCGTGGAGATCGCGGGAGCACTCCAGCGGGAGTGCGACAACAACGCGACCATCTGGAACCGTGACCGCACCGTCGTCCCCAACGACTTCATCGTCGAACTGAGCACCCCCGACTACGAGCGGCTCAGCCCGTACTCCGGACAGCTCGGTGACGAACTCGCCGGCATGGTCCGCGACTACGCCAAGCAGCAGCGCTACACCTTCATGGGCCCCATCAAGGTGCACCTGGAGAAGGCGGAGGACCTCGACACCGGCCTGTACCGGGTGCGCAGCCGTACGCTCGCCTCCTCCAGCAGCCAGGCGGGGCCCACCGGCCCCGGCCCCGCGGGCCCCGGCACGGGCTACCCGCCCGCCGGCCGCCCCGGCGGCTACGGGTACCCGCCGGCCGCTCCCACGGGAGCCCCGCCCATGCCGGCCGCGCCGCCGCCCGGCGGCCGGCCCGGCGGTTACGGCTACCCGCCTGCGGCGGGCGGCCAGCGGCCCCCCGCCGCACCCCCGTCCGCCGGCCGCACCCGCTACTGGGTCGAGATCAACGGCAACCGCCACCAGATCTCCAACGCGACACTGGTAATGGGCCGCAGCACCGAGGCCGACGTACGGATCGACGACCCCGGTGTCTCCCGCCGGCACTGCGAGATCCGGACCGGAACGCCCTCGACGATCCAGGATCTCGGGTCCACCAACGGCATCGTGGTGGACGGACAGCACACCACCCACGCTACGCTCCGCGACGGCTCGCGGATCGTCGTGGGCAGCACCACCATCATTTACCGGCAAGCCGAAGGGTGAAGCGGGGGCAATGTCAGAGCTGACCCTCACGGTCATGCGGCTGGGTTTCCTGGCCGTACTGTGGCTGTTCGTGATCGTGGCCGTGCAGGTCATCCGCAGTGACCTCTTCGGTACGCGGGTCACCCAGCGCGGAGCACGCCGGGAGGCCACCCGGCCGCAACAGAGCGCCCGGCAGGCACCGCCGCCGCAGCGCCAGCAGTCCGGGGGCGGCCGCCGCGGCCGCAACGCCCCCACCAAGCTGGTCGTGACCGAGGGCACCCTCACCGGCACCACCGTCGCGCTCCAGGGCCAGACCATCACGCTGGGCCGGGCGCACGACAGCACGATCGTGCTGGACGACGACTACGCCTCCAGCCGCCATGCCAGGATCTACCCCGACCGCGACGGCCAGTGGATCGTCGAGGACCTGGGTTCCACGAACGGCACGTACCTGGACCGGTCCCGGCTGACGACACCCACACCGATTGGACCGGGTGCGCCGATCCGCATCGGCAAGACCGTCATCGAGCTGCGGAAGTAGTGCTACACCAATGACAGAACGCGAGCGGAGCGAGCACACGGTGGGGGTCCCGACCCAGGACCCCGGCGCGCTCCCGACCGGAGGGTGGGCAGTGTGGCTCGACACGACCGGCTGTACCCGGAGCCGACGGGCGAGGTGCGCATGAGCCTGTCCCTGCGCTTCGCCGCCGGATCACACAAGGGAATGATCCGGGAGGGCAACGAGGACTCCGGTTACGCGGGTCCCCGCCTGCTCGCCATCGCCGACGGCATGGGCGGCGCCGCGGCCGGCGAGGTCGCCTCCTCCGAGGCCATCTCCACCATCGTCGCGCTCGACGACGACATTCCCGGCTCCGACCTGCTCACCTCCCTCGGTACGGCAGTGCAGCGCGCCAACGACCAGCTGCGCATGATGGTCGAGGAGGACCCCCAGCTCGAGGGCATGGGCACCACCCTGACCGCCCTGCTGTGGACCGGCCAGCGCCTCGGCATGGTGCACGTCGGCGACTCCCGGGCCTACCTCCTGCGCGACGGCGTCCTCACTCAGATCACCCAGGACCACACCTGGGTGCAGCGGTTGGTGGACGAGGGCCGGATCACCGAGGAGGAGGCGACCACCCATCCCCAGCGGTCCCTGCTCATGCGGGCCCTCGGCAGCGGCGAACACGTCGAACCCGACCTCTCCATCCGCGAGGTGCGGGCCGGCGACCGGTACCTGATCTGCTCCGACGGCCTGTCCGGCGTGGTCTCCCACCAGACCCTGGAAGAGGCCCTGGCGGGCTACCAGGGCCCCGAGGACACCGTGCAGACCCTGATCGAGCTGGCGCTGCGCGGCGGCGGCCCGGACAACATCACCGTGATCGTCGCCGACGTCCTCGACCTCGACACCGGTGACACCCTGGCCGGCCAGCTCTCCGACACCCCGGTCGTGGTCGGCGCCGTCGCCGAGAACCAGAACCAGCCGCACGACGGCAGCGCCATGCAGACCCCGGCCGGCCGCGCCGCCGGTCTCGGCCGCCGACGCGGCCAGGGCGGCGACGGGGGCGAGTTCGGCCCGCCCGGCAGCGGGGACGTCACCGGCTTCATCCAGACCGACGGCTTCGGCTACGACGAGAACGACTTCGTCAAGCCCCGCAAGAGCCGAAAGTGGATCAAGCGCTCCTTCTTCAGCCTGCTCACCCTCGCCGTCCTCGGCGGCGGCGTGTACGGCGGCTGGCGCTGGACGCAGACCCAGTACTACGTCGGCACCAACGGCGAGCACGTCGCGCTCTACCAGGGCATCAGCCAGGACCTGGCCTGGGTCTCGCTGTCGCGGGTCGAGAAGGACCACCCCGAGATCGAACTCAAGTACCTGCCGCCCTACCAGCGGAAGCTGGTCGAGGCGACCATCGCCGAGGGCGACCTGCACGGCGCCCGGTCGAAGATCGACGAACTCGCGGTACAGGCCTCCGCATGCAGGAAGGAGGCCGAGCGACGCGCCGCAGAGAGCGAGAGCAACGCGAAGACCGGCGAGGGCGAGGCCGGAGGCACCACGGGAACCACCCCCGCCTCCTTCACGTCCAACACGCCGACGCCGAACCCCTCGGGTTCGACCGAGGCTCCGCAGAAGTCCACGCCCCAGTCCACGACCGCACCTACTCCCAGCCCCGGCCCCAGCCTCTCGGAGGAAGAGCAGAAGGTCGTCTCGCTGTGCGGTAAGCAGTAGGCAAGCCGTGAGAGGCCCTGTCACACGATGAGCAGTACTACCAACCCATCGGCGCAGCACACGTCCACGATCGGCGCGATCGGGGCGCCGAGCCGGCGCAACACCGAGCTCGCGCTGCTGGCGTTCGCCGTCGTCATCCCGGTCTTCGCCTACGCCAACGTCGGGCTGGCCCTCGACGGCTCCGTCCCCTCCGGGCTGCTCGCCTACGGGCTGGGGCTCGGTCTGCTGGGAGGAGTCGGGCACCTCGTGATGCGGAAGTTCGCCGCCTACGCCGACCCCCTGCTGCTGCCTCTCGCCACGCTGCTGAACGGTCTCGGGCTGGTCGTGATCTGGCGGCTGGACCAGTCCGAGCGATTGCAGAACCTGGCAGAGCGCCAGTACGGGGTGTTCAGCCCGTCGGCGCCGAACCAGCTGCTGTACTCGGCTGTGGGGCTGGCTCTGTTCGTGGCGGTGCTCGTCTTCCTGAAGGACCACCGGATCCTCCAGCGGTACACCTACATCTCGATGGTGGGAGCACTGTTCCTGCTGCTGCTGCCGCTGGTACCCGGAGTCGGCGCCGACGTGTTCGGCGCCAAGATCTGGATCAGCGTCGCCGGTTTCTCCATCCAGCCCGGCGAGTTCGCCAAGATCATCATCGCGATCTTCTTCTCCGGCTACCTGATGGTGAAGCGGGACGCGCTGGCGCTGGCCAGCCGCCGGTTCATGGGCCTGTACCTGCCCCGCGGCCGGGACCTCGGCCCCATCATCACGATCTGGGCCGTCAGCCTGCTCATTCTCATCTTCGAGAACGACCTCGGTACCTCGCTGCTGTTCTTCGGCATGTTCGTGATCATGCTGTACGTCGCCACCGAGCGGACGAGCTGGATCGTGATCGGTCTACTGATGTCCGCTGCCGGCGCCGTGGGCGTGGCCTCGTTCGCCAGCCACGTCCAAGCCCGCGTCGACGCCTGGCTGGACCCGTTCGGCTGCTACAAGACCTCCGGCGCCTGTGAGCAGATCGGCCAGTCGATCATGTCCTTCGGATCCGGCGGCGTCATCGGCACCGGCCTCGGGCAGGGCAACTCCGATCTGATCGGCTTCGCCGCCAACTCCGACTTCATCTTCTCCACCTTCGGCGAGGAACTCGGCCTGGCCGGCGTCATGGCCATCCTGCTGCTCTACGGTCTGGTCATCGAGCGCGGTGTGCGGACTGCCCTGGCAGCGCGTGACCCCTTCGGCAAACTGTTCGCGATCGGTCTGTCCGGAGCCTTCGCCCTGCAGGTCTTCGTGGTGGCCGGCGGTGTCATGGGGCTCATCCCGCTGACGGGTATGACGATGCCGTTCCTCGCCGCCGGCGGGTCGTCGGTCATCGCCAACTGGGCCCTGATCGGCATACTGCTCAAAATCAGCGACACCGCCCGCCGCCCGGCCCCCACGCCCGCCACCAATCCAGACGCTGAGATGACTCAGGTGGTCCGACCGTGAACAAGCCCCTGCGCCGCATCGCGATCTTCTGTGGGCTCCTCGTCCTCGCCCTTCTCATCCGCAGCAACTGGCTTCAGTACGTCCAGGCGGACTCCCTGCAGAAGAACGAGAACAACCGACGCATCGCCATCGAGCGCTACGCTCAGCCGCGCGGAGACATCATCGTCGACGGCAAGCCGATCACCGGTTCCAAGCAGACGTCGGGCAGCGACTTCGAGTACAAGCGCACCTACAAGGACGGCCCGATGTGGTCGCCCGTCACCGGCTACGCCTCGCAGGCCTTCGGCGCCAACCAGCTGGAGGCCGTCGAGGACGGCACCCTCACCGGCAACGACGACCGCCTCTTCTTCCGCAACACGCTCGACATGCTCACGGGCAAAAAGAAGGAAGGCGGCAACGTCGTCACCACGCTCAACGCCGCCGCGCAGAAGGCCGCGTACGAGGGCCTGAAGAAGCAGGGCGGCAAGGGCTCCGTCGTCGCGCTCGAGCCGTCCACCGGCAAGATCCTGGCACTGGCCTCCTTCCCCTCCTACGACCCGTCCACGTTCGCCGGCAACAGCAACTCCGACGCCGAGGCGTGGCAGAAGCTGCAGAAGAAGAACAACCCCGCCGACCCGATGCAGAACCGGGCGCTGCGCGAGGTCTACCCGCCCGGCTCCACTTTCAAGGTCCTCACCGCCGCCGCCGCCCTGGAGGAGGGGCTGTACAAGAGCGCGGACGAGAAGACCGACACACCGCTGCCGTGGACCATGCCGGGCACCACGACCGAGCTGCCGAACGACGGCGACCTCCCCTGCGAGGACGCCACCCTGCGCGAGGCGCTCCGGGTCTCCTGCAACACCGTCTTCGGCAAGATCGGCGCGGACCTCGGCAACGACACGATGCTCGAGTACGCCAAGAAGTTCGGCTTCACCGAGGAGCAGTTCGTCCCGGTCCGCTCCAGCGCCTCGGTCTTCTCCGACGACATGAACGAGTCGCAGACCGCGCTCTCCTCCATCGGCCAGTTCAACACCGCCGCCACCCCGCTGCAGATGGCCATGGTCACCGCCGCCATCGCCAACAACGGCACCCTGATGAAGCCGTACATGGTCGACGAACTCCAGGCCCCGAGCCTCGACACCATCGAGAAGACGGACCCGGAGAAGCTGAGCGAGCCGATGTCGGCGGAGAACGCCCAGATACTCCAGTCGATGATGGAGACCGTCGTCTCCGAGGGCACCGGCGGCAAAGCGAAGATCGAGGGCGTCACCGTCGGCGGCAAGACGGGTACCGCCCAGCACGGCGTGGACAACAGCGAGAACCCCTACGCGTGGTTCATCTCCTACGCCAAGGGCGAGGACGGCAGCTCACCGGTGGCCGTGGCCGTGATCGTCGAGGACGACGACGCCGTGCGCGGCGACATCTCCGGTGGTGGCCTCGCGGCCCCGATCGCGAAGAGCGTGATGGAGGCGGTCCTCAAGGGCAAGCAGTGACCCCGATCACGTCCGCTTCACATCGGTGCACGTTGCGGTACCGGTCCTGTATCGGCTGCGGAACTTGGCCAGGTCACACAAAGCGAGCCGGGTACGGTAGGGCCCGGACGGCAGCCTCCGGCCGCACGAACGTGCCGACCGGGACCGACGGAGAGGGCTGGTAGTTAGCTATGGAAGAGCCGCGTCGCCTCGGCGGCCGGTACGAACTGGGCCACGTGCTCGGCCGCGGTGGCATGGCGGAGGTCTACCTCGCGCATGACACCCGCCTCGGCCGCACCGTTGCTGTGAAGACGCTACGCGCCGACCTCGCGCGCGACCCGTCCTTCCAGGCCCGGTTCCGCCGGGAGGCCCAGTCGGCCGCCTCGCTCAACCATCCCGCGATCGTCGCGGTCTACGACACGGGCGAGGACTACATCGACGGGGTGTCCATCCCGTACATCGTCATGGAGTACGTCGACGGCTCCACCCTCCGGGAACTCCTGCACAGCGGCCGCAAGCTGCTGCCGGAGCGGACGCTGGAGATGACCATCGGCATCCTCCAGGCACTGGAGTACTCGCACCGGGCCGGCATCGTCCACCGCGACATCAAGCCGGCGAACGTCATGCTGACGCGCAACGGCCAGGTCAAGGTCATGGACTTCGGCATCGCCCGCGCGATGGGCGACTCCGGCATGACGATGACCCAGACCTCCGCGGTCATCGGCACCGCGCAGTACCTCTCGCCCGAGCAGGCCAAAGGCGAGCAGGTCGACGCCCGCTCCGACCTCTACTCCACCGGCTGCCTGCTCTACGAACTGCTGACCGTCCGTCCCCCGTTCGTCGGCGACTCCCCCGTCGCGGTCGCCTACCAGCACGTCCGCGAGGAACCGCAGGCACCGAGCGTCTTCGACCCCGAGGTCACGCCCGAGATAGACGCGATCACGCTGAAGGCGCTCGTCAAGGACCCCGACTACCGCTACCAGTCGGCCGACGAGATGCGCGCCGACATCGAGGCCTACCTCGACGGCCAGCCGGTCGCGGCCACCGCGGCGATGGGCGCGGTCGGCTACGGCGGCTACCCCGACGGCCAGGCTACGACGGCTCTGCGCACGGACGCCGGCGCCGCCACCTCGATGCTGCCGCCCATGAACCCGGACGACGGCGGCTACGGCTACGACGACCGCCCCGGCAGGCGCCGCCAGCAGCAGAAGAAGAACAACACCTCGACGATATTGCTGGTCGCGGCGGGCGTCCTGGTCCTGATCGGCGCGATCCTGCTCGGCCGCTCGATCTTCAGCGGCAACGGCGGCGTGGGCAACGACGACGTCCGGGTCCCGAACTTCGTCGGCCTCACGAAGGAAGCCGCCGAGAAACAGGCCACCAACACTGACCTGATCCTGAAGTTCACCGAGGAGCCCTGCGAGGAGCAGGCCAAGGGCAAGATCTGCGACCAGGACCCCGAGCCGGGCACCGACGCCCAGAAGGAGTCCACCGTCAACCTGGTGGTGTCCACCGGGGCACCCAAGGTCGAGGTTCCGAATGTCAAGGGCCTCGCCTTCGCCGACGCGGAGAAGGCCCTGAAGGAGAAGGGTTTCGAGGCCGAGAAGGAGAGCCAGGAGTCCAGCGAGACGCCGGACACCGTGCTTTCCCAGGATCCCGAGGGCGGAACCACCCGGGAAAAAGGGACCACCATCACCCTCACCGTCGCCAGGGAGGTATCCCAGGTGACCGTGCCCAACCTCCTGGGCAGTACCCCCGACGTGGCCAAGACACTGCTGGAGTCGAAGGGCCTGGTGCTCGGCGCCCAGACGGAGGAGGAGTCGACGGCCCAGCCCGAAGGAACGGTCTTCGAGCAGAACCTCAGCCCGGGCACGGACGTCGACCGGGGCAGCACCGTCGCCATCAAGATCGCCAAGGCGCCGGCGAACGAGAAGTTCGCGATGCCAAAGGTCACCGGGATCACCGTCGGCGAGGCCAAGCAGGTCCTCGCCGGGGCGGGCCTGCAACTCGAGAGGGTCCAGGGCGTGGACAACGACAACGCCCTGGTGTTCGAAAGCAACCCGCGGGAAGGCCAGGAGGTCAAGAAGGGCGACAAAGTCACCCTGACCGCCATTGGCCAGCAGGACGGCAACAACGGCGACAACGGCGGTGGCCCCGGCGGCTTCTTCGGCGGCCTCACCGGCGGCAACAGGGACGACTGACCCCTCCCGGAACGCCCCGAACACGCCAGAGCCCCGGCCCCCTCTCCGGAGGGCGCCGGGGCTCCTTCATGGCCCGGCCTGAACACGCGTTCCCGCTTCGCTCGTGCCTTCGTCTGTCACCGCTCGTTGATCAGGTGGGGTGGGCCGTCCGACCTCTGCCCCGACCACGACAACACAAGGGGCAGAGGGTGCTCAAGGAATCAGTACTTCTGGAATCACAGACGCTGCGCAGCGGCGTCCTGGACCGCACGGACGTACTCGACAAGGTCAAGGCCCTGTCGCTGCTGCCGGACGGCATGCACGTGACGACGGCGATGGTGGCGGCGTACTTCGGTGTCACCACTGAGGTGATCCGGCAGCTCAAGGCACGGCATCGCGAGGAACTCTCATGCAACGGAATGACGACACTCCAAGGCCCTGAGCTCGCACGATTTAAGCGTGACGTCCTGTCACTCTTTCCTGGAAGTTATCCACAGCCTCGGTCGAGCCTCACTCTCTACTCCCGGCGAGCCGTGCTCAATGTCGCGATGCTTCTCCGCGACAGCCATGTCGCCCGTCAGGTGCGTGTGTACCTCCTGGACATGGAGCACCTGGCCCGCACACAGCCTGTGGACAACCCGGTCCCGACAGAACCCGTCAGCCTCGATGACCGCATCGACCGGCGCATCACCCACATCCTCGGCAAGACGGTCGTGCCGATGTTCAACGCCCTGATCGCCGCATCCGGTGAGCACCGCCGCGAGCTCCTCGAACTCCGCGCGGACATCGAGAACGTCGAACGCAGGCTGTGCTGGCATCACAAGCGCCTCGCCACCCTGGAAGGAGCTGCTCCCGCGGAGAATGTCAGGTCGACGCTCAAGGCGATGACCTGGCAGGCGTTCGAACAGCATGTCGCCGACCTGCTGCGGCGCGACGGCTGCACCGATGTCGTCGTACGGCAGGCCCGCAGCGACAGGGGCATCGACATCACCGGCCGCACCGCGGACGGGCGGACCGTGGCCGTCCAGCGCAAGAACCGGTCCGGCCGTTGGACCGTGCCCAGTGCCGACATGCAGAAGTTCGCGGGCGCGACGTGTGCCATCGACCGTGTGGACCTCGCGCTCTTCGTCGCCACCTGCAACTTCAGCCACGAGTCGCAGGCGATCGCCGACCTGACCGGAGTCGTCACGGTCAATCGGGAGGAAGTGGAAGCCTGGACCGCCGGAGTGCGTCTCAAGGCACTGCGGTAGCAGCGGATCGCGGAGGCCCGAAGCCGCAAAGGCAAGTTGCGGCTTCGGGCCTTCGTCATGTTAGGGGACCGGAGTCCTGCAGAACCTCGGTCAGCGCAGTTCCTTCGGCGGGGTCCGGTCCTTGTCGACCTTCTCCGTGCGGACCAGTTCGCCCCAGACGATGTAGCGGTACTTGCTGGTGTACACCGGGGTGCAGGTCGTCAGGGTGATGTAGTGGCCGGCCTTCTTGCGGCCGGACTCCTCGGGGACCTTGGAGAGGACCTCGATGTTGTACTTCGAGGTCTCGGGAAGGATCGCGTAGGTCTTGTAGACGTACCAGGTGTCCTTCGTCTCGAAGACGATCGGGTCGCCTTCCTTGATCTTGTGGATGTCGTGGAACTTGGCCCCGTGGCCGTCCCGGTGCGCGGCCAGCGAGAAGTTGCCCTTCTTGCCGGACGTCGGCAGGGTCGCCTTCACCGGGTCGGTGTAGTAGCCGGCGACGCCGTCGTTGAGCACCTCCATCGTGGTGCCCTTCTCGACCAGGATGTCGTTGCCCATCGCGGGCACGTGCAGGAAGCCGATCCCGTCCTTGCTGTCGTAGGAGGCGGGGCCGTCGCCGGTGCCGACGCCGGGCCCCTGGGCCCAGTTGTCCCGTACCTTGTCCGCCTGCTTGTCCGCCGCGCGATCGGCGAGCACGTTCGTCCACCACAGCGAGTAGACGACGAACAGGCCGAGCAGCAGGCCCACGGTGATGAGAAGTTCTCCGAGCGCGCTCACCGCGATCGCGACCGGCCCCATGCGGCGGCGCGCCGGAGGCGACGGTGACGCGGGCATGGCGGTGTGCTCTTCGGTGTCGTCGGCGGTCGCTGCCACGTTTCCTCTGCCCTTAACTGACGAGCGCATCCGGCTTGCCCTTGCTGCGCGGCCGTTCCTCGTCCATCTTGCCCCAGACGATCATGCGGTACTTGCTGGTGAACTCCGGCGTGCAGGTGGTCAGCGTGATGTAGCGGCCGGGTTCCTTGAAGCCCGATCCCTTCGGGATCGGTTCGAGCACGCTGATGTTGCTCGGCGAGGTCACCGGCAGGATCGACTCCATCTTGTAGACGAAGTACGTGTCCTGCGTCTCCACCACGATCGGGTCGCCCTGCTCCAGCCGGTTGATGTACCGGAACGGCTCCCCGTGCGTGTTGCGGTGCCCCGCGACCCCGAAGTTTCCCTCCTTCTCGTCGGGCATCGCCGTCTTCAGCGCGCCCTCCGCGTAGTGGCCCACCATGCCCCGGTCGAGCACCTTCTTGCTGTCGATCCCCTCGGCGATCGGCACGACCACGTCCAGCCGCGGAATGTGCAGCAGCGCGAAACCCTTGCCCGGTTCGAACGCCCCCGGGCTGCGCTTGCCGTTGGCCCAGTCGCTCTGGAGGTCACTGGCCTCCTGGCCGGCCTGTGCCTGCGCGCGCACATTCGTCCACCACAGCTGGTAGGTGACGAACAGCAGCATCAGCACACCGCAGGTGATGAACACCTCGCCGATCCCCCGGCTCGCGGCGACGGCGGCACTCGGCTTCTGCTCCCGTGCCCGCCGCCGTGCCTCCACACGCGAGAGCGGCGCCTGTGGCTCGTCGTGGCCGTGGAGTGCGTCCGGGGCCTCGGCGGGCCGATTCGCGCCGCCACGGCGCCCCTGACGCTTCTTGGCGGCCTTCCTGCGCGCCGCCCGGCCCCCGGGAGCCGCGGAAGCCGCCGAGGGCTCCCCGCGCGAGCCGTGCGTCGCGGGTCCCGCGCCCGCGTCGTACTCCGCGCCCGCGTCGTACTCCGTGCGCTCCGGCGGATCGGGGATCCGCAGTGCCACCGTCTCCTCGTCGAGGGGCGGCAGATACGCGGTACTGTCGTCGGCCCCGGCAGCACCGCCCCCGACCGCGCCCGCACCGCCGTAGGAGTAGGCGCCCTGCTGAGTGGTGTCGTACCAGCCGCCGTCCTCGAACGTACCGGGCGCCCCGTACGCGCCGGGCCCCCCGTACGGCTGCTGCCCGTACGGGGCCCCCTGCTCGCCGCCGGCGCCGTACGAGGAACCGTCCGTGAAGGACTGCCCGTATCCGGCACCGGACTCGCGCTCGGGGCGCAGCGCGGTCACGCCGACGACCTGCCCACCACCGGGGCCAGCCCCGCCGATCTCGCCACCGCCCCGTCGTCCCCGCACTCCACCAGCCAGTTGGCGAGCATCCGGTGCCCGTGCTCGGTGAGCACCGACTCGGGATGGAACTGCACGCCCTCGACGAGCAGTTCACGGTGGCGCAGACCCATCACGATGCCGTCCGGTGTCCGGGCCGTCACCTCCAGCTCCGCCGGTACGGTGGCCGGCTCGGCCGCCAGGGAGTGGTAGCGCGTCGCCGTGAACGGCGAGGGCAGGCCCGCGAAAACGCCCTTGCCCCCGTGCTCGACCGGCGAGGTCTTCCCGTGCAGCAGCTCGGGCGCGCGGTCCACCACACCGCCGTAGGCCACCTGCATGGCCTGCATACCGAGGCAGACACCGAAGACGGGCACTCCGGCCGACGCGCAGTGCCGCACCATGTCCACGCAGACACCGGCCTGTTCGGGGGCCCCGGGCCCCGGGGACAGCAGCACGCCGTCGAAGTCCTCCTGCGCGTGCGCCGTCGACACCTCGTCGTTGCGCAGGATCTCGCACTCGGCGCCCAGCTGGTACAGGTACTGGACCAGGTTGAAGACGAAGCTGTCGTAGTTGTCGACGACGAGAATGCGCGCGCTCACTGGTTGTCCACCGTCACATCGTTGAAGGGCAGCAGTGGCTCGGCCCAGGGGAAGACGTACTGGAAGAGGACATAGACCACAGCGATGATCAGCACGAGTGAGATGAGCGCCTTCGCCCATCCGTTCCCCGGCAGATGCCGCCAGATCCAGCTGTACATGCCGTCCCTTCCGTCGCACCACGGCACCGGACCCACGCCGTTCGTCACCAGACTAACGGCGCAACGCCTCCGGTTTCCCGGCCTCCACAGGCTGCGTGGAGTCCGGATGCGCCCGGACGGTCGGCCGATGACTGTGCCCCGTCCCGGTTCGCACGTCGTCAGCGTCGGACAGCGGCCGGGACGCGTGTATCCGGAAGTACGTGGCGCAGGGCCGATCACCTCGATGTCCGAGGGAACGGTTTCGTACGGACGGGGCTCACCGACGGCTCGCGGCCCCGCTCCCGGAGCCCGTCCGGCCCGGGGCCCGCCCCGTGGGCTCTACCGCACCGGCTTCGCGTAGTGCAGGTCCACTGTGCCCGAGTAGCCGGGCAAGGTCACCGACCCCTCGTCCTCGACCTTCCAGCCGAGCCCGTAGACGTTGACGTACACCATGTAGTTCTGGACCGACGGGGAGGCCGCGAGCGCGTTCTTCAGCTTCTCCGGATCGCCGACCGCCGTGATCTTGTACGGCGGCGAGTAGACGCGGCCCTGGAGGATCAGGGTGTTGCCCACACAGCGCACCGCACTGGTGGAGATCAGCCGCTGGTCCATGACCTTGATGCCCTCGGCGCCGCCCTGCCACATCGCGTTCACCACGGCCTGGAGGTCCTGCTGATGGATGACCAGGTAGTCGGGCTGCGGCTCGGGATATCCGGGAAGCTTGGCGGTGGCGTTCGGCGGGGCGTCGTCGAGCGTGACCGTGATGGCCTCGCCCTTGAGTTTCTGCGTGCCCGCGCGGTGCTCCAGGTCGGCGAGCTGGTCGTCCTCCGCCTCGGTCCTGCCGTCGTCACGCTCGGCGAGGGACTCGATGTCTCCCCGGAGCGCCCCGTTGGACTCCTCCAATTCGCCGTTCTTGTGGCTGCGCTCATGAATGAGGTCGGACAGCTTCAGCAGGGAGTCGTCCGTGCGGATGTTGGTGCCCTTCGCCGTGTTGAAGCTGGTGAAGAAGAGGAGACCCGCGAGGGCGAACACACCCGCGGTGAGCATCCGGACGGGCCGGAAGCCGCGTCGGCGGACAGGGCTGGCTTCCGTCCCTGGGGAGTCGGCAGAATTGCTCAACGTACCCTTATCTCCTTCGGCGCCACGGAAGCACTACGCTAACTGACGCCCGGGGGAGCGCTCGGAGTCCCCTTGCAACCGCCCCGAGCACGACCCAGTTCCCTGCGCGGCCACGCAGCGCATCGACAGGAGAGACCCTCGTGCCGAAGTCACGTATCCGCAAGAAGGCCGACTACACGCCCCCGCCGGCGAAGCAGACGACCGATCTCAAGCTGACCAGCAGCTCCTGGGTCGCACCGGTGATGCTGGCCCTGTTCCTGATCGGCCTGGCCTGGATCGTCGTGTTCTACGTCACCGACGGCAAGCTGCCCGTCGACGCGCTGGGCAACTGGAACATCGTGGTGGGCTTCGGATTCATCGCCGCCGGCTTCGGCGTCTCGACTCAGTGGAAGTAGCGCTGAGCGGTACGGACCTGCCCCAGCCCTGCCCTGGACCGCCCGGCGGTTCAGGGCAGAGTTGTCCGGCAGCTCTGGGCAGGGCTGTCCACCGAGTTATCCACAGGCATGTCCACAGCATGGGGAAAAGAAACGACGATCTGTGGATAACCTGTCGGAGATTGACGCCGGTGTGACAGAAGCACCAGCAACCGAAAGCGCGTTCGCGCATCGCTGACCTGCGGAAACACGGGCCAGCGACAGCAGGCACAGATGTTCCTGCACACTGTGCACAAGATCCGGCACAGACTGTGGACAACCGGTGCTCAGGCGAGCTGGGCCGTCCTCAGCAGGGTCATCAACACGATCACGGCAAGGACCAGTGCACAGGTTCCATACTGGATCAGAGCCCGCCGCTCGCGCGAGGCGTGGACCATGGCGTACCCGATCACCACACCGGCGACGAGCCCTCCGATATGGGCCTGCCAGGCGATGTTGAAGCCCGGGCTGAAGGTGAAGACCAGGTTGATCACCAGCAGGACGATGATCGGCCGTATGTCGTAATTGAGCCGGCGCACCAGAACGGCCATCGCACCGAACAGCCCGAAAATGGCACCGGAGGCACCGAGCGAGGCCGTGGTCCCCGGGGCCAGCAGATAGGTCAGCGCACTGCCCGCCAGGCCCGAGATCAGGTACAGCGCGAGGTAACGGGCCCGGCCGAGGGCTTGCTCGAGCGGACCGCCGAGCCACCACAGAGCGAACATGTTGAAGGCGATGTGCCAGATCGCCTCGTGTGTGAACATCGAGGTGACCAGGCGGTACCACTCGCCCTCGGCGACGCCCTCGACGGGGCTGAGCGGCGGCCAGGTCCCGATCAGCACGAGGTGGTCCAGCAGCGGCGACCAGACATGCACCGCGATGAACACCGCGATGTTGATACCGAGCAGGATCTTGGTGATCAGCCGGGGGTCCCCGGCGACGGTGCCGCCGGCGATCGTGCGGGGCCTCGAGGCGGCGGGCGCGTGCCCGGCGCCCGGGCCTCCCCTGCGGACGCATGCGGGGCACTGGAAACCGACCGAGGCGCTGACCATGCACTCGGGGCAGATCGGGCGTTCGCAGCGGGTACAGCGAATGCCGGTCTCGCGGTCCGGGTGGCGATAGCAGACCGGGATACTGCGGGCGTCCTGCGGGCTGCCTGCAGCCTGGTCGTCCATGGGATCCCCTAGGTCGTGTGGAAAAGGCCCCGCCCCGCCCATCCTTACGGATGAGCGGGGCGATTGGTTCCCTCTGGGGGCTTTCGCACTCCTGGGGGCAGGGCCGCACTCGGCCCTTACGGCGTTCTCAGCCCTCGCGGATCTCGACCGACTCGATGACGACGTCGTTGACCGGACGGTCGGTCCGGGGGTTGGTCTGCGTGGCCGCGATGGTGTCGATCACCTTCTGGCTCGCGGCGTCGGTGACCTCGCCGAAGATGGTGTGCTTGCGGTTCAGCCACGCCGTCGGGGAGACGGTGATGAAGAACTGCGAGCCGTTGGTGCCCGGACCCGCGTTGGCCATGGCCAGCAGGTAGGGCTTGTCGAAGCGCAGGTCCGGGTGGAACTCGTCCTCGAACTGGTAGCCGGGACCGCCGGTGCCGTTGCCCAGCGGGTCACCGCCCTGGATCATGAAGCCGCTGATCACCCGGTGGAAGACCGTGCCGTCGTAGAGCTTGTCCGTGGACTTGGCGCCCGTCTCCGGGTGGGTCCACTCCCGCTCGCCCTTGGCGAGCTCGACGAAGTTCTTGACGGTGATCGGCGCCTGGTTCGGGAAGAGCCGGACCTCGATGTCGCCGTTGTTGGTCTTCAGGGTGGCGTAGAGCTGATCAGCCACGATGTGCCTTCCGTTGTCTTTCCGTAACTCCCCGATCCTCGCACGGACGGGGCGTCCAGTCGCCCGCCGCCCGTCCACAGGGGGCAACAGGGCCGAACCGCTTGCAGAAAACCGGGTGAGTCCTTCCGTGACGGGGGCACTCGGGAACGATCCGTGGCATTGTCGACGACAAGCTCCCGTTCTCCCGCATTCATCCGCTATTGCACTCGATCAGTGCCATCGGCACCCGTATGCCCCTCCGCACATGCCCGACAGGGAGGCGGAAGGCATGATCCGTAAATGGGTGGACAGTCGAAAAACGTACGCCACCGAGGAGGAGGAACCGTGACCCGCATCGATAGCGTGCGCGCCGCGACTGATTCGGCGAAGGACAGCGTGCTGCATGCCGCGGAAGTGGTGGCGCCCTACGCCGACACGGCCAAGGTGAAGGCCGCGCACTACGCACAGGAGGCGCGCGTACGGCTGGCGCCCAAGATGACCCAGGCCGCGGGGCAGGCCCGTGTCCAGTACGGCGCCCATGTGCAGCCGTATCTGGAGCAGGCCCGGAGCCATGTGCCGCCGAAGGTCGATCTGGCTGCTCACGAGGCCGCCGTCCGGACCCGCAAGGCTGCCCAGCAGGCGGCGGACTACTCCCGGCCGAGGATCGAGCAGGCCAAGGCCGCCGCCGGTCCGGCGCGGGACGAGGCCGCGGCCCGCAGTGCGGCGGTACTGGCCGCACTGCGCGGTCAGGTCTCGGCCAAACAGATCCAGAAACTCGTCCGCAAGCAGCAGCGGCGCGCGAAGGCCGGCCGGGCCGCGAAGGTGCTCGTGGTCCTGGGTGCCGTCGTCGGCGGTGCGTTCGCCGCCTGGAAGTGGTGGGACAAGCAGGCCAACCCGGACTGGCTGGTGGAACCGCCGGCCGCGACCGACGTCGGGGAGCCGGGCGCGCTGTCGTCCGTGGACGGCAGCCGCGGCTCCAGCCTCGATCCCGAGGTCCGGGCGAAGGAGGCCGAGGAGGAGGCCGCCAAGCGCGACGAGCAGCCCTGACGCTCGGGCGGCATCGAAGGATCTCGGTGCCGTCGGTCTGCGACATCCATCGCCTGCGGTACCAACAGCCTGGTGGGGCGGGAGACTTCAGCGTCTTCTGCTGCACCGGGCTGTTTCACGTGAAACAGCCCGGTGGGCCCGGGACCCCGGCCCTGAAGCCAGGGCCCCGAAGGCTTCCTGGAGCCATGACGCCGGGCTCCTGGAGTTACTGAGAAAGAACCCCTCCCCCCCTGCTTTCCGCAGGTGGGAGGGGTTTCCTTGTGGAGCCTAGGGGAGTCGAACCCCTGACATCTGCCATGCAAAGACAGCGCTCTACCAACTGAGCTAAGGCCCCGTGTGTGAAGCGTCCACCAGGAACAAGCACATCCGGGTGGGCGCCGGAAACAAGAGTACCGGGTCCCCCGGGGGGTTCCGCAAAAAGATTGGGGGTCCCCGTGACCAACCACTCTCCGTAAGATGCTCGGCGTGGTTCGCTACAGCGAACCACGGTTCTCGGGGAAGCGATGGGGAGACGCAATGGACGCCGCACAGCAGGAAGCCACCGCAAGAGCGCGGGAACTGCAGCGGAACTGGTACGGGGAGCCGCTGGGGACGCTCTTCCGTAAGCTCATAGACGACCTCGGCCTCAACCAGGCTCGTCTCGCTGGGGTACTGGGGCTGTCCGCACCGATGCTGTCGCAGCTGATGAGCGGTCAGCGGGCGAAGATCGGCAACCCCGCGGTGGTCCAGCGGGTGCAGCTGCTGCAGGACCTGGCGGGCCAGGTCGCGGACGGCAGTGTCAGCGCGGCCGAGGCGACCGAGCGCATGGAGGAGATCAAGAAGTCGCAGGGGGGTTCGGTGCTCAGCAACACCACGCAGACGACGAGCAGTTCGGGCGCGCCCACGGTCAAGCGGGTGGTGCGGGAGATCCAGTCACTGCTGCGTTCGGTGGCCGCTGCCGGCGACATCATCGACGCCGCCGACGCCCTCGCCCCGACCCACCCCGAGCTGGCAGAGTTCCTCCGGGTCTACGGCGCCGGCCGCACCTCCGACGCGGTCACGCACTACCAGTCCCACCAGAACTGATCCCCGGCCGCAGTCGGGGCAGGGGCAGAAGGGGTAAGCAAAGGGGTAGGGCAAGGGGAGATCCCGCTGGGGGAGGAGCGACGCACAGCCATGGGTGAGGTCTTTGCCGGCCGGTACGAGCTGGTCGACCCGATCGGGCGCGGGGGTGTCGGTGCCGTCTGGCGTGCCTGGGACCACCGCCGTCGCCGCTATGTGGCGGCCAAGGTCCTGCTGCAGAGCGACGCCCACTCCCTGCTCCGTTTCGTGCGCGAGCAGGCCCTGCGGATCGACCACCCCCATGTGCTCGCCCCCAGCAGCTGGGCCGCCGACGACGACCAGGTCCTGTTCACCATGGACCTGGTCGCCGGCGGCTCACTGGTTCACCTCATCGGCGACTACGGACCCCTGCCGCCGGCGTTCGTCGGTACCCTGCTCGACCAGTTGCTGGCAGGGCTCACCGCGGTGCACACGGAAGGCGTCGTACACCGCGACATCAAGCCCGCCAACCTGCTCCTGGAAGCCACCGGTACGGGCAGACCACGTCTGCGGGTGTCCGACTTCGGTATCGCCATGCGGCTCGGTGAACCGCGCCTGACCGAGACCGATCTGGTGGTGGGCACGCCCGGCTATCTCGCGCCGGAGCAGCTGATGGGCTCCGAACCGGACTTCCCCGCGGACCTGTTCGCGGTGGGCCTGGTCGCGCTGTATCTGCTGGAGGGCGCCAAACCGGACGCCAAGGCGCTCATCCAGCACTTCGCCGAGCACGGCACGCCCGGGGCTCCCCAGGGCATCCCCGACCCGCTGTGGCAGGTCGTGGCCACCCTGCTGCAGCCGGACCCGCAGGCACGGTTCCGTACGGCCACGGGGGCGCGCAAGGCCCTGGCCGCGGCCAGGGAGCTCCTCCCGGTGCCCGGCGCCGACAACGAGTTGATCGAGATCTTCGACCAACTCGGGCCGCTCCCCCCGGGTTTCGGCCCCGAAGGCCCGCTGAAGGCGGCTTCGGGCGTGCGCTCGGCCCCGAGCCGTCCGGGAGGGGCGGGACAGCACCCGGAGGGCGGGGAGACGGACCGCCCGCCCGAGGCCGGAGCGGCAGGCGCTCTGCTCGGGACCTCCGGGCGTGGCGACTCCCCCTCCCGTTCCGAACCGGGCCACGGCGGCACCTCCCCCCACAGCGGTGGGGCCGGCCGCCCGGTTCCCGCGAGCCGGTCCACCGCGGCCGGTGTCGCCGGCACCGGCCCGGCACCGTCCGCCCCGCCGCGACAGCCCTCGATGTCGGACACCGGCAGCTTTCACCTGCCACCGCCCCAGGCCACGGTCACGTCCTCCCCCGCACCTGCTCGACCGCCCCACGCGCCCACCCCACCGGGTCAGGGGCAGGGACGGGTACCGGGACAGGTGCACGCCCGGGCACAGTCCCAGGGCCGGACACCGTCCCAGCCTCCTTACGGCGCACAGCAGGTGGCCCACGCCGACCCCCTGTCCCCGCCCGACGGCGCTCACCCACTGCGCTCCCCCCTGTTCCCGCCGTCGTTCCCGCCGTCGGCGTGTCCCGGCCCCGGGTCGCATCGCGCCGATGCCTCCACTGCTGAGTACACCGCCCGCGTCCCGCAGGTTCCGCCTTCGGACAAGGCGGTTTCACGGCACGGGGCGACCGGCCGGCGACGGCGACGGCGCCGCACCGGTCCTCCCGCACGGGTGGCCGTCCCCCTCCTGCTCCTGGCGCTGGCCTGCTATGCCGTGGGGTTCTGGGCCCTCACGCGGGTCTGATGCCCGGATCGTCCTGGGAAACGGTTCTTCGTCGAGCGGCCGCCGTCCACACAGCGAGTCCCACCAGCAGTGCGCTGCCGGTTCCGATACCGCCCACCGCGAGCGCCGTCATCGCGGTGCCGTCCCCCGTGGACCGGCCACGAGTCGCCGCCTCGCGGTCCTGCGCGGTGACCGCGAAGATGTCCGCCGGAACGGACTCCCCCGCGTACTCCGGCCCGTCCTGTGCCGCACCGCTGACCCGCACCCGCAGCTTCAGCGGGACGGGTCCGTCACCGAAGTCGTCCGCCACCTCCGCCGTGAGGTGTGCGACGAGGTAGTAGGAGCCTGCGAAGCGCATCGCGCCGACCTGGGCGCCGGTGGCATGGCGATTGGCGTACGCGACGTGGGGGAGCGGGGGGAGGCTGCCCGACTTCTGTCTGCCGTCGTAGCCGATGCCCACGTCCGCGACATGCCCGCGTACGGGGTTGTAGAGGTCCAGGTCCAGGGCGGCGGGGACGAACCCGGTGCCGTCCGAGCTCGAACTGCCCAGTTCGGCGGTGGCGTGGAACTGCTGGCCCCAGTCGACGGGAACCTTGTAGAAGAGCGTCCGGCCGGGCCGGATGTCGTCCCGCCAGACTCCCTCATCGAGCGGGGTGGCCTCGGCGAAACCGACGCCGCCCGCGCGCCGTTGGGCCTCTCCGGTGACGGGCTGGGGCGAGGCGGAGTTCCACTCCTCGGGCGCGGTCGTCACTTCGGTTCGTTCCAGCCGCGGTTCCGACGCGATGGTGAGTTCCAGTTGCCAGGCGTCGGGGGAGGCGCCCTTTCCGTCCGGATCGGCGCGTTCGACGGTCACGTAGTACGTACCGGCGTCCTGGCAGAGGGATTTCCTGGGGGAGATCTCGCGCACGGCCGACGCGGCGACCGGGTGCGGGCTGGCGGCGGCGCCGAACGTCGCGGTGTCCACGTCGCAGGAGCGGCCGTCCGCGTCCTGCACGGACACCTTGACGCCGTCGATGACGGCGGCGCTGCCACGGCCCGGGGGGACGGCGGTGGCGGAGACGTGGACGTCCGAGCCGGCGTCGAGTTCCAGGCGGTAGTGGATCCTGCCGCTCGCAGGAAGAGTGCTCCGGTAGGTCCGACCGGCTTCCAGCCGTACGGCATCGGCGGTGCTCCCCGCCCCGTCGATCCGTTGCGCGCCCTCGGTGAAGGCATACCCCTCAGAGGCTCCAGGAGCCCCGGAAGCAGCGCGGAAGGCCTCGGGGGCCCCGGCGTTCCCGGAAGCCCGGGAAACCACCTCGGGGGCCCCGGCGGCGGCCGCCTCCGGCCGCGCAGACGCACCCGGGGCCCCCAGCAGCATCACCGACGCGAGCGTCACCACGCCCGCGCGCAGGGCAGCCGGCGCCCGACCACGCCCCGCTCGGGCGTGCCGCCCCCACGCCATACACCGCCGTCCCCTCACGCGCCACCCCTCGTCGTCGCCCGGACGTCGCACCGTGCCCCATCCTGCCCCGCGGACAAGGCCCGTCGGCAAGGCCCCACGACACACAAAACCCCGACCGCGAGCGCGGCCGGGGTCTGTTCAGCGTCGTATGTCGGTACTCACGAACCCGTGGGCACGGAGTCAGTCGCCTCCGTCCACAGATCCTGCTCGGCGCGATCCGCCTGGATCTGGCGGTACACGAGGAGCCCGCCGATGGCGGCCAGTGCGACCAGGAGAAGCTTCTTCACCGCGCGACCTCGTCTTTCTTGACGTAGGGGACCTCTGGCGCCCGACTATACACACCGACCGATACCGATCAGTGACCTGTGTCGGCCGCGCAACTCCCCATCTTTACTGTGCAGTAGGAGCGGAGCACACCGACCGGACCAGAGGGTGACCACCTCCGCACAGTCGGTGAATTTGACCGCCTCCCTCCGGACTCTTGCACTTTTCTCCCCTCTTGCGACCATCCGGGTGGTGTTCATCTGAACATCGACGCGCCACGGACGTTGGTCCACCACTTCGCAGCCCACATACACATGATGAGGAAAGTACGCAAATCGCCCGACCCGAAAGTGAGGGGCCATGGCCCGGAACAAGGTCATGAAGCTGTGGACCGCCATCGTCACCGCCTTCCTCGCGCTGTGCACGGCGCTCGGACTCATCACCACGACCGCCTCCGCCGCGGCGGTATCCCAGACCGAGACGACCCGCAACAGCAAGAGCGCCCCGGACGTGACGACGCCGGCCGCGTCCGTCCGGCCTTGGTCCCATACGAGGGCCCTGCCCCCCACGATGAAACAGCGCATCCGCGCGGAGGCCCACGGAGGATCCCCCAGGTGCCGCCACCGCCCGCTCGCGAACCTGGCCCCTGCCCCGGCCTCCACCCCCTGCTCCGACGACACCACATCCCCCGCGGCGCCCCGCACCGGCCACCTCCCGCTCCAGCGCTGAGCCGCCGGGCCCATGGAGGCCCACTGCCTCACCACACCCCACCCGTGCCGTCCCGGCTCCCCCGAAGTCCCGGCGAACTCGCGTACGGCCCCGACGGCACGCGAAAGGCCCGGTTGCCCGGCAACGAGCAACCGGGCCTTCCCCATGCCCTCACCACCGAGCGCGTCAGGGCCCGGCCGCCACCGCACCCCGCCCCACCGGCGAACGGGTCCGGAGGGAGCGGAACCCCACCCCTCCACACCAGCACTCACGCCCCGGGCAAGGGCATGGAGCAGACCGGGTGGGACGAGGTGAGGGCCGGCAGGCCGAGACGAGGCAGGCCAAGACGGACGCAAAAGACCCCCGGCCGAAATGGCCGAGGGTCTCATGGCGATGTGGGGCTAACAGGATTTGAACCTGTGGCCTCATCCTTATCAGGTCGATCATGCCGGGGCTGCGGCGTTGACCATCCGGCTATGTGCTTTGGTCGATCGTTCCCTAAGGGCCGGCGGCGGCCGTCGCCGTGCGCCCTTGTTGGTGTCAGCCGCTGATGTCAGCCGCCCTACCCCGTCTTGACAAGACGCGCTGGTTGGGCTGGAGCTACCTTGCTCCACCGCCTCATCCGAGCGGCAGCCATGACGGCCACCAGTCAGGAGCCCCGGTCAGCCCGCACTCAGCACCGGAGGAATCCATCACCACATGCCACACCGCCATCGACGGCCAGGCCAGGAGCACTCCGGCCAAGGGTACGGCCAGGAGGGCCAAGAACACCCGCAGTCCGCCTTCGGCCCGAGCCCTGCTGTTCCATGCAACCAATGCGACAGTTGCTGCGATCAGCGACGATGCGCCCGCGTGGGCGAACACAAGGCCGGGCTCGATGGTCTGGCAACTCCTCCAGGCTGCGCCCAGGAGCCCGGCAGATGTGTAGAAGACGCCGACGAAGACAAGCCCCCCCGTGGCCCGTCGGGTGGTCGCCGCTGCGTCGGCTGCTTCCGATTCGGCGTCCTGGGCAACGGACGAGCTACGGAGCTTCCTTATCTGTTCTGTAGCGCAGTAGTAGAGATACCCCCAGGCCAGCACTCCGGCCGCTATCCAGGCGAAGCGCTCGAGCACGCCGGGTCGCGTCCCTATCGTTGCGCCTAGTGAGCCGAGGGCCGTCCCAGTGGCGATTATGACCAGCCTGACATCCGTCAACTGTTCTCCTCTGATGAGGGGATGGTTGCCGACCCCGGCTGGTCGGGGCTGGCAGCCATCTCTCAATAGTCGAACGTTGTTTCTAGCATCGGCCGACTAGTCGAACCAGCGGTCCCAGAAGTGGTAGCCGCGAGTCGGCTTCATGGACGCCCTCTATTGCCATCATGTGGTGCCTGGGATGGGGTTGCGGACAGCGTGAGGTCGGTGGAGCGGCTTTGGGCTGGAGCTGCTTTGGGGCGAGTGATCATGGCCCCGTAAGCTTCCGGCGCGTCGGGCAGTCTGTGGACCTGCCCGTTAAAGCACGACGTTGGGGCCATGATCTTAGAGGCTCGCCCCAAAGTGGCTGCCTAAAGCCGTGGAGCCGACCGCCCCAGCCACGACGTGTTCTGACCTCATGCACTGTGTGCCTGCCTCTTGGGCGGGAGCGGGCGGCCGGCGGTGCCGAGCGGGGCGGAGACAGGAGCGCGGGCGCCGCCGGCCGCCCGCGCCCGCCCGGAGGAGCGAAGCGACGACGGGTGCTTGATGAGGTAGAGAAACCTGTAACAACTGGCTCGGCGTCTGTAGGCCTCGTGCCTTCGAGCGTCAAGCGGAGGGCGTGCCCGCAGTGAGGAGCCGGCTCGTGAAGCCGCTTTGGCACAGTCGCTCGTATGCCTCGCTGACGTCGCCCGGTACCGGCTGGCTGACCATGAATCCCTGCGCCGGGTAGATCATCAGACGCTGGAGCGCGCCCACCAGCATGTCGATCACCAAACGAGCGTCACCGATGGAGTCGACGTACTCGGCGAACGTCATCGGAGTGGAAGCGCTCACGATCTCGATGTCGGGCCACAGCTTGCGTGCGGTGGCGTACGCTCGCCGCTCCTCATACGGCTTGCTGATCAGGAGGACAGAGGACACGTCGACGCCGGCCTCTTCCAACAGCTCTCGGGAGAAGCGGATGTTCTCACCCGTGTTGCGGGCTCGGGGTTCAACAAGCACGGCTGAGCTGGGGACACCAAGCTCAAGGGCCCGCTCCTGATAGTGGACGGCTTCGCCCCGCGGCATGCGGTCCCGCGTCGTAGGGCTGGTGGCTCCGGTGAACACGAGCAGTGGAGCCATGCCGCGCTTGTACAGGTCCACCGCCGTGTCGGCGACCCCTAGGTCGTGGCTGCCGAGACCGATGGCGACCGAGCACGGTCGGAGCGAGTGGCCCATCTGGTGGTACTCCCACAGGCGCCGCGCATCTGCCCAATCCTGCGTCGAGATCACTGCTGACCTTCCCTGTCCTTCGCTGAGTCCGGCACCTTGAAGTCGTACGCCCAGGCAAAGCGTGAAGCCGCGTGTACCCCGATGGCGAACTCAACCACTGTGCCTGACGCCGTATAGGTAGTCCGGTGCAGCTCCACAACCGGTTCGCCGGGTGGCAGCTGAAGCAACTTCACTTCATCCGGTGTGGGAGCACGGGCAAAGAGTTCTTCCTTCATGTGATCGATCTCGTAACCCGCGTCGTACAGCACGCGAAATCCTCCGCCCCGGCCGGCCGGTCCTGGCGTGGGGTCCACCAGGCGCGTGCCTTCCACGTGCTCGGGACGGTAGTAGCTGGTCAGCGTGTGCGTTGGCTGCTCGCCTTCCTTCACCAGCCGCGCGCGTGCGTAGACCTCGGCACCCACCGGCAAGCCATGCGCGGCGGCTACTTCGGCCGGTGCTTCAACAAGACTGATCGTCTGGGTCTGCTCGTTACGGCGATACCCGCGCCCAGAGGCCACCCTGTCCGCGATGAACGCCACCTCGTCGCCGTCCCGCCACTTGGCCTTGTCATACCGGGCGATGCCGAGTCGCTTGAGCGGCACTTGCTGGCGCACGACGGTGCCGTGCCCCCGCGACGAGGTGACCAGGCCTTCGGCTTCCAGCGCCTTGTACGCGGCATGGACGGTGGACTTGGAACCCTCGCCGGCCTCGACAAGCTCTCTGATGTGCGGCAACTGCTGGCCCGGTGCGTAGTCACCCCTCTTGATCCGCTCAGCCAGCCTGTCAGCCAGCTCTCGCCACTTGGGCGCCATCTCGAACCCCTCTCGACGGTTCCAGTGAAACATAGTCCCAGGACTGTTGACAGTCCCAGGACTGCGATGCACTATCTCTCTTAGTTGCTCGCAGTCCTAGGACAGCGGGCTCCGGGAGGCCTTCTTTGGGCTGCCCGACGTCAACGCAGGGAGAAGTCATGCCGTCCTTCAAGATCGACCTTTCGTCCGCCGTGGTGTTCGTGGCGACTGCCCCGGAACCCAAGATGGCCAACAAGAAGACCGGGGAGCGGGCCCTGGACCGGGAGACCGGTGCGGGCCTGTCCACCGTGGGCCTGCTCGTCTCGGACGAGGGGGAGGGCAACCTGTACCAGGTCACCATCCCGGAGACCGGCTACCCGGAGGGCCTGGTGCCGGGCATGCCGGTGCGGGTGGTCGGCCTCAAGGCCCGCGACTGGGAGAACACCTTCAACGGTGAGAAGCGGCACGGCATCTCGTTCCGCGCCGTCGCGATCACGGCGGCCTGACCATGGCCGACCTGACGGTGTGGCTGGAGGCCACCGGAGCCATAGCGGGGGCCGGCGGGCTCGGCTACGCGAAGGTACGCGCACCGCGCGTGTACTGGTCGCTGGTCGGCCTGCCGGTCACCTGGGGCCGCTTCACCTTCTCCTACGCCTCGACCATGGACGTGTGCGGGCTGACGGTGCAGCCGTCCGGCCTGCGGGCGTTCATGACCCGCAACGTCGCCCGCCGCGAGGTGCGGCCGGTGCCCCCGAAGATCCGCCGCATCCGGCCCACCTCGACCGGCCTGCGGGCCACGCTGCGGCTCCCGGCCGGCCTGGAGCCCGCCGACGTGGCCGCCTCCTCCGAGCGGCTGCGGCACGCCTGGGGGGTGCACTCGGTGACCGTGGTGGAGACCCGGCCCGGCTTCGTCGAGCTGCGGATGACCGGCTACGACGTGCTGCGCCGGGTGCGCATGCCGCGCCACGCCGCCCCGCGTGACCTGGTGGTGCCGGTGGCGCTGCGGGAGGACGGGACCGCGTTCGAGCGGGACTACCGCAAGGCCCCCATGGCGCTCACGCTGGGCGCGAACCACTCGGGCAAGTCGATGTATCAGCGCAACCTGATCAAGGGTCTGGCGCAGTTGCCGGTGGCGCTGGTCGGCATCGACTGCAAGCGCGGGGTGGAACAGTCCGCGTTCGCGCCCCGGCTGTCGGCGCTGGTCACCACCCCCGACGATGCCGCCTCGCTGCTCGCCGTCCTGGTGGCGGAGATGGAAGACCGCTTCGACCTGCTGAGCCGTCACGGCGTCTCCGATGTGTGGGAGCTGCCCGCACGCCTGCGGCCGGTGCCGGTCGTGGTCCTGGTCGACGAGGTGGCGGAACTGTTCCTGATCTCCTCGAAGAAGGACGAGGAACGCCGCGAGAAGATCGTGACCGCGTTGATCCGGCTGGCGCAGATGGCTCGGGCGGTCGGCATCTACCTGGAGATCTGCGGGCAGCGCTTCGGCTCCGACCTGGGCAAGGGCGCCACCATGCTCCGGGCCCAGCTCACCGGCCGCGTGGTGCACCGGGTCAATGACAAGCAGACCGCCGAAATGGGCCTGGCCGACGTGGCGCCGGACGCGGTCTTGGCCGCCGGCCTGATCCCGATGGAACGCCCCGGGACCGCGGTCGCGGTGGACTCCGCGGGCGGCTGGTCGAAGATCCGCACCCCGCACACCTCCCGCGCGGACGTGGTCGAGGCCTGCCGCAAGTTCGCCCACCTGGTCCCGGACTTCCCCGCCCTCGACCCGTTCCGCCCCCACGTGCCCGTCGAGGCGCCGGCGGCCGGTCCGTCGCTGGTCAAGCCCCGCCCGGTCACCGACTAACCCCCCCCCGTTCCGCCCGGTCGGCGTGACCGCCTCACGCCAGGTCCCTACCCGAGCCATGCCCGAAGAGAGGACGCCATGGCCCCCCGGAAGACCCCCCGCCGCAAGCCCACCCCGACGCCCTGCCCCGACTGCCAGACCGGCCAGATCTCCGAGTCCTTCCAGGTCGGCGCCCGCCGCAAGCGCATCAGTGACGACCGCCAGGAAGCCCTCTGCCTGACCTGCCTGGGCTCGGGTGAAGCCCCCACCGACTGACCACCGGGACCGGGCGGCCGGAACACCGCTGACCGCCCGTCCCCGGCCCCACCCCTTCGAAGGGAGGTGCCCATGCTCCGCTCGATCCGCCCGGACGCCGTCCTCGTCCAAGCCGTCATCGCCGGCGCGCTGTCCTTCGCCCACCTGCACGACCTGGCCGAAGCCGCCGGACAGACCGGCTGGAAAGCCTGGGCCTACCCGGTCTCCGTCGACCTCCTCCTGGTCGCCGCCTGGAGCCGACTGCGCACGGCCCGCCGGGACCGCTCGGCCTGGACCTGGTTCGTGATCGCCCTGTTCGCCTCACTCGGCGCGAACATCGCGACCGCCGGGCTCCTCGACCTCGGCGACGTCCCGGCCTGGCTGCGCATCCTCGTCGCCGGCTGGCCCGCCCTGGCCTTCCTCGGCGGAACCCTGCTGGTCCACACCCCCGCCGCCAAGTCCGCTCCACAGCCTGTGGACGACGAACCGGCAACCCCGCCGGAAGTCGACGTGACCCGCACCGACACCCCCGAGCCGACCCCGGTCCCGGCCCCGGCGCCTGCCGCACCGGAACTGACCCCGGCGCCGCCTCAACCCACCGAGGTGCCCACCGTCCCGGCCGCGCTGCTGGACCACGCCCGGAAGCTCGCCGACGCACATCAGGCGTCCACCGGCGCCCCGATGCCCGCCGACACGCTCTCGGCCCGGCTCGGCCTGCCCGCCCCGATGACCAACGCGATCGCCGCCCAGCTCCAGCTCACCTGACCGCCCACCCCGCACAGGAGGAAAGCCCGTGCAGACCTTCGACCGCCCGTCCGACTACATGGACGCGGCCCGCGAGATGGCCGCCGCCGGCCGCCCGACCCTGGCCCGCCTGCTCGCCGAGGAGGCCGCCGACCGCACCTCGAACCCGCAGGACAAGGCCCGCATCCTCGCCGAGTTCCCCGGCCACAGCCTCCGACAGGAGGACTGACCTCATGGCCGTCTACCGCCGCTTCCGCAACCGCATCCGCATCGGCCCCGTGCAGGTCGCCACCTACTACGACGGCCGGGGCCGGGAGATGCACACCGCCGCCTGCACCGCCCCGCGCTGCGGCTTCTCCGCCGACTACCACGACCGCTCGGCCGCAGAACTCGCCGCTCGCACCCACCGCTGCACGGCATAGGAGGACACCGCGTCATGGACGTTCCCCTCTGGCTCGCCCTGATCGTCGTCGGCTGGCTCGGCGTCAAGCTCATCCGCCCGCCCTGGTGGCTGATCGCCGTGCTGCTGCTCGGCGGCTACCTCCTCGCCGACAGCCTGCTGGCCCCGGTCATCGACACCGCCGTCAAGTAAATCCCCGAAAGGAGATCCGCCCATGCTCCGGCCCAAGCCCCCGACCATGCCCCAGCCCACCGGCACGGTCACCCCGCCCGCCGTCGTCGAGCCGACCCCCATCACGCCGACCACCCCGGCCCCGTCGACGGTTCCGGTCGCCCCGGCCCCGGCGCCGTCCCGGCCGGTCGTGCAGTTCACCCCGGGTACCGCGCTCGCCCTGGTCGGCGGCGGCACCGCCGTGGTCCTGGTCGTCGGCGCGGTCCTGGTCTCCATGCTCCTCGCGGTCGCCGTCACCGCCACCTCGGTCGCCGTCTGCGCCGTCGTCCTGCGCTCGCTGGTCGGCGCGCAGCACAAGAACCGCTGAACGGCCCCCGGAGCGGCCTCGGTCGCCAAACTTCGTCCGCTCCGGGCGCCTGCACCCCATCCAGATCCACCGGACCCGAAAAGGGAGACCTCATGATGCCCCAGCGCACCCGGACCACGCGCGTCTGCCGCGCCTGCGACGGCTTCCCGGTCGTCGCCGTCACCACCGGCACCCGCCACCGCGACGGCACCCGCGCCACCCTCCGCATCGCCTGCCCGGCCTGCGAGGGCACCGGCCGCGCCCTCCTGACCGCCCGGCAGGAGATGTTCGCGTGACCGACACCGCCACCGCGGCGGGCCTGGACCCGGCCACCCTCGCCGATGTGCTGAGGCTGGCCGGGTCCCCCGGCTTCGACCGCGTCCAGGAGCAGATCCGCCGCACCGGCGGCTGCACCGACCCGATCCATCTGCAGGGCTCGACCGTCACCCGCGATGCCGCGACCGGGCAGGTGCTGCACTCCTACTCGACCGAGACCGAGCCCGGCGGACGACTCCGCGTCGCGTGCGGCAACCGGCGGGCCTCCCGCTGCCCGGCCTGCGCCTGGACGTATGCGGGCGACACCTACCACCTCATCCGCGCCGGCCTCGTCGGCGACCCCGCCAAGGGCACCCCGTACACCATCCGGGACCACCCGCGGGTGTTCGCCACCCTCACCGCCCCCTCGTTCGGCCCGGTCCACAACCGGCCCGGCAACCGGCCCTGCCGCTGCGGCACCCGCCACGACGAGGACGCCCCGGAGCTGGGCACCCCGCTCGACCCCGAGGCGTACGACTACGCGGGCGCGGTGCTGTGGAACAACCACGCCTCCGAGCTGTGGCGCTACTTCACGATCTACCTCCGGCGGGAGATCGCAAAGCGGGCCGGGCTCACCCAGAAGGCAGCGCGCGAAGCCTCCCGCGTCTCCTTCGGCAAGGTCGCCGAGTACCAGAAGCGCGGGGCCGTGCACTTCCATGCCGTGATCCGCTTCGACGGACCCGCCGGGCCCGGCGAACCCCCGCCGACCTGGGCCACCCTCGACCTGCTCACCGACGCCGTCCACGCAGCTGCCGCCCGCGCCGAAGTCGACGTACCCGCCGCCGGGGAGCTCCCGGCCCGCACGCTGCGGTGGGGCACACAGCTCGACGTACGCCCGATCCGGGCCTTCGGCGACGGTGAAGAGATCAGCGAACAGGCGGTCGCCTCCTACGTCGCCAAGTACGCCACCAAAGCCGCCGAAACGACGGGCACCGTCGACCGCCGGATCGGCAACAAGGAGGCCCTCGTCCTGCTCGGCGTCGCCGACCATCCCGCCCGGCTGATCGCCGCCTGCCTGGACCTGCACGCGCTCTACCCGGACCGCAAGCTCCGCGACTGGGCCCACATGCTCGGCTTCCGCGGTCACTTCTCCACCAAGTCGCGCAGCTACTCCACCACCCTCGGGGCGCTGCGCCAGACCCGCGCCGACTACCGCGCCGCCCAGCAACGCCAAGCCCTCGGCCTGCCCGACCCCGACAGCGAAGAGGCAACCACCCTGACCCTCGCCCACTGGACCTACGCCGGCCACGGCCACACTCCCGGCGAGTCCTGGCTCGCCGCCAACATCCGCCGCGACATCCAGCACAACCGCGAAACCGCCCGCGAGGAACTACCCGCCCTGCTCGACCTGGAAGGAGCCGCCACATGACCACCGCTGCCCCCGAACTGCTGACCGTGCCCGAGGTCATGGCGCAGCTCAAGGTAGGCCGTACCAAGGTCTACGACCTGATCCGTACGCACCGCCTCGTCTCCATCAAGGTCGACGGGTGCCGGCGCATCCCGGACCACGCGGTTCGCGACTTCATCGCCGGGCAGATCGGGGAGGCTGCCTGATGGCGAAGCGTCGGCCCAACGGCGGCGGCACGATCACCAAACGGTCCGACGGTCGCTACCAGGGCGCTGCCTACGTGACCGACACGGACGGCAACCGGGTGCGCAAGTACGTGTACGGCCGGACCTGGGACGAAGCGAACGAGAAGCTCGGCAAGCTCCAGGACCAGGAGCGCAACGGCGTCCCCGTGCCGTCCCGGTCCTGGACGCTCGGCGAGTGGCTGTCCTACTGGCTCGAGCACATCGTCGCTCCGGAGCGCGAGCACAACACGTACGTCAAGTACGAGTCCAAGGTTCGCCTCTACCTGGTGCCACACCTCGGGAAGAAGCCACTGGTCAAGCTCACTCCGGCACAGATCCGCATCTTCATGGCCGCGCTGAGGCGTGAGAAGGTCGGCGCCTCCGCCCGCTTCGAGGTGCTGCGCGTTCTCCGCAATGCCCTCAACCGGGCCATCCGCGAGGAGCTGGTCACGCGTAACGTCGCGCTCCTGGTCGACATGCCCAAGGTCGCCAAGGACAAGGGCAAGGCGTGGAACGCTCGGGAGGCGATCGCCTTTCTTCGGTCGGCCCGTGCCCACCGGCTCTACGCGGCCTGCGTCCTCGTCCTGGTCCTCGGTCTCCGTCGCAGCGAGGTGCTCGGCCTACGTTGGCAGGACATCGACTTCGAGGCCGGCCACTTCACCCCGGTCAAGCAGGTGCAGCGGGTCAAGGGCGTGGGCCTGGTCCTCAAGGACCTCAAGACAGAGTCCTCACAGGCGGTGCTCCCGCTTCCGGAGTTCTGCGCCCGTGCCCTGGAGGAGCGCCGGGAGCTGCAAGAGCTGGAACGGAAGATCGCCGGTGATCACTGGTCGCAGGAGCCGGACCATGACCTGATCTTTTCGTCCGAGCACGGCGGCATGATCGACCCGGTGGGCTTCTCCCGTACCTTCGATCGGCTGGTCAAGCGGGCCGGTGTCCGCCGCATCACGGTCCGCCTCGCTCGGCACACCTGCGGGACCCTGCTGGCCTTCCTGAAGGTGCATCCCAAGGTGGCTCAGGCGATCCTCCGGCACAGCCAGATCAGCATGACCATGGACGTGTACACGCACGTGGTCGGCGACAGTGAGCGGGAAGCGGTCGGCATGCTCGCCGAGCTTCTGGAAGATCCGCTCATCGGCTGATGTCACCCGTGGATGTCAAAGACCCCCAACCGTAACCGGCTGGGGGTCTTTTGGCTGGTGGGGCTAACAGGATTTGAACCTGTGACCTCATCCTTATCAGGGATGCGCTCTAACCAACTGAGCTATAGCCCCGCCGCGCTCTGCGGTATGCGTTCCGCGCGCTGACTCCTGAAGATTAGCGCACGACCCGGGCAGTCCCAAAATCGGTTGCCGGGGGACCGTCAGAGCAGGCCGGGAAGCCGCCGGGCGCCGCTCACTCGTCCTCGGCCAGCGTGAGCTCGACACCGCCCACGAAGCCCGCGGAGAGGTTGTAGATGAACGCACCGAGGGTCGCCAGAGCCGTTGCCAGGACGACGTCGATGACCGCGATGATCGTCGTGAACAACAGCACGTTGGGCAGCGACAGGAACGACTGGAGGTCGAAGCCGTTCGACTCGTTGGAGCCCGTCGCCTCGGAGATCGTGCCGCCGACCGTCGAGAAGACGCCCATCGCGTCCATGACCATCCACAGCACCGCGGACGCGACGATCGTGCAGATGCCCAGGGCGATGGAGAGCAGGAAGCTGACCTTCATCACCGACCAGGGGTCGGCCTTGGCCACCCGCAGGCGTGCCTTGCGCACGCGCGGTGTGGTGCGCGCCCCGGTGCGCGGGCGGCGTACCGCGCCGCCCGGACCCTCTGCCGTACCGGCCTGCGCCTGGTAGGCCTGCGGCGGGTGGTAAGGCCCCGCCTGCTGCTGCGGCTGCCGTTCCCCCGGCAGCGGTGAGGTCGTATGAGCGGCGGCGCCCTGTCCGGGCGTGCTCTGCTGATGACCTCGGGTGTCCGTCACAGTCCCCCCCTGGGATCCATGTCTGTCGGACGGAGGCGAGTCCTTGCCGGGCGACTTGATCGCTTTCAGGTTGGTCGTGTGCGGATCTGTCGCCCGCGTGGCAGAGCCACGGCCACCGCCGTCCGTGCCCGTACTGGTACCGGTCGGCCCGGTGCCCGTGGCTCCGCTCACGCTGACTCACTCCTCGTGCTACTCGGTCGAGGGCGCCTCACCCTCGTCCGTGCCGGTGGTCACGGCACCTTCGTCGGTCTCGTCCACGGCCACGTCGCCGTCGACTTCCTCCGCCTCGCGTCCCGCCTCGGCGTTACGTGCGATGCCGACCACGGCATCGCGCTTGCCCAGATTGATCAGTTGGACGCCCATGGTGTCACGGCCCGTCTCCCTGACTCCGCTGACCCGCGTGCGAATCACACCGCCCGACAGCGTGATGGCGAGGATCTCGTCGGTCTCCTCGACCACCAGCGCGCCGACGAGGGTCCCACGATCCTCGACGATCTTGGCGGCCTTGATGCCGAGGCCGCCGCGACCCTGGACGCGGTACTCGTCGACAGCGGTCCGCTTCGCGTACCCGCCGTCTGTGGCAGTGAACACGAACGTACCGGGTCGAACAACATTCATCGAGAGCAGCTCGTCCCCTTCGCGGAAACTCATGCCCTTTACGCCCGAGGTCGCACGGCCCATGGGCCGCAAGGTCTCGTCCGTCGCGGTGAACCTGATCGACTGTGCCTTCTTGCTGATCAGTAGTAGATCATCATCTGCCGAGACGAGTTCAGCCCCGATCAGTTCGTCGTCGGAACCGTCCTCCTGCTCCCGCAAGTTGATCGCGATCACACCACCCGAGCGGGGTGAATCGTAATCCTTCAGCGACGTCTTCTTGACCAGGCCCGCCTTGGTGGCCAGAACCAGGTAGGGCGCCGCCTCGTAGTCGCGGATCGCGAGGATCTCGGCGATCGACTCGTCCGGCTGGAAGGCCAGCAGGTTGGCCACGTGCTGGCCGCGTGCGTCCCGGCCGGCGTCGGGCAGTTCGTACGCCTTCGCCCGGTAGACCCGGCCCTTGTTGGTGAAGAACAGCAGCCAGTGGTGCGTGGTGGACACGAAGAAGTGGTTGACGATGTCGTCTTCCTTGAGCTTCGCTCCGCGTACGCCCTTGCCGCCGCGCTTCTGGGCCCGGTAGTCGTCGGTCCTGGTGCGCTTGATGTAGCCGCCGCGCGTGACCGTGACGACGATGTCCTCCTCGGCGATCAGGTCCTCGATGGACATGTCGCCCTCGTAGGGCACCAGCTTGGTCTTGCGGTCGTCACCGTACTTCTCGACGAGCGCGGTCAGCTCCGCGCTGACGATCCCCCGCTGACGGATCGGGGAGGCGAGGATCTCGTTGTACTCGTTGATCTTCGCCTGGAGTTCGTCGTGCTCCTGGACGATCTTCTGACGCTCCAGTGCCGCCAGCCGGCGGAGCTGCATCTCCAGGATCGCGTTGGCCTGGATCTCGTCGATCGCCAGGAGGTCCATCAGGCCCCCGCGCGCGATCTCGACGGTGTCGCTGCGCCGGATCAGCGCGATGACGTCGTCGATGGCGTCCAGGGCCTTCAGCAGACCGCGCAGGATGTGCGCGCGCTCCTCGGCCTTGCGCAGCCGGAACCGCGTACGGCGGACGATGACCTCGATCTGGTGGTTCACCCAGTGGCGGATGAACGCGTCCAGGGAGAGCGTGCGCGGGACACCGTCGACCAGCGCCAGCATGTTGGCGCCGAAGTTGGTCTGCAGCTCGGTGTGCTTGTAGAGGTTGTTCAGGACGACCTTGGCGACCGCGTCCCGCTTGAGCACGATGACCAGGCGCTGGCCGGTACGGGACGACGTCTCGTCACGGACGTCCGCGATGCCGCCGATCTTGCCGTCCTTCACCAGGTCGGCGATCTTCTGCGCGAGGTTGTCGGGGTTGGTCTGGTAGGGCAGCTCGGTGACCACCAGGCACTGGCGGTTCTGGATCTCCTCGACCTCGATCACCGCGCGCATGGTGATCGAGCCGCGGCCCGTCCGGTACGCCTCCTCGATGCCCTTGCGGCCCACCACCAGGGCGCCGGTCGGGAAGTCGGGGCCCTTGATGCGCTCGATGAGCGCGTCGAGCAGCTCTTCGTTCGAGGCCTCGTGGTTCTCCAGGTACCACTGGGCACCGGTGGCGACCTCACGCAGGTTGTGCGGCGGGATGTTGGTCGCCATACCGACCGCGATGCCGGCCGATCCGTTGATCAGCAGGTTCGGGAAGCGTGCGGGCAGGACGGTCGGCTCCTGCGAGCGGCCGTCGTAGTTGTCCGTGAAGTCGACGGTCTCCTCGTCGATGTCGCGGACCATCTCCATCGACAGCTGCGCCATCTTGCACTCGGTGTACCGCATGGCCGCCGCGGGGTCGTTGCCCGGGGAGCCGAAGTTGCCGTTGGAGTCCACCAGCGGCATCCGCATCGACCACGGCTGCGCGAGGCGGACCAGCGCGTCGTAGATCGAGGAGTCGCCGTGCGGGTGGTAGTTGCCCATGACGTCGCCGACGACGCGCGCGCACTTGTAGAAGCCGCGCTCGGGGCGGTAGCCGCCGTCGTACATGGCGTACAGCACGCGGCGGTGGACGGGCTTGAGCCCGTCACGGACGTCCGGCAGCGCACGCGAGACGATGACGGACATCGCGTAGTCGAGGTACGAGCGCTGCATCTCCGTCTCGAGCCCGACGGGCTCGACGCGCAGGGCGAGGCCGTCCTCTTCGGACGTGACGGGAGTGTTCTCGTCGGTCATTGCTGGTGAAGGTCCTTCCTGGTGCGGTCAGCTGAGACCGACTCAGATGTCGAGGAAGCGGACGTCCTTGGCGTTGCGCTGGATGAACGCGCGGCGGGCCTCGACGTCCTCGCCCATGAGGACCGAGAACAGGTCGTCGGCCTGGGCGGCGTCGTCGAGGGTGACCTGGCCGAGGACGCGGTGCTCCTGGTCCATGGTCGTGACGCGCAGCTCCTCGGCGTTCATCTCGCCGAGGCCCTTGAAGCGCTGGACGGAGTCCTCGCGGATGCGCTTGCCGGCCTGGCGGCCCATCTCGATCAGCGCGTCGCGCTCGCGGTCGGAGTACGCGTACTCGAAGTCGTCCCGGCCCCACTTGATCTTGTAGAGCGGAGGACGGGAGAGGTACACGTGCCCCGCCTCGACCAGCGGCCGCATGAACCGGAACAGGAACGTCAGCAGCAGGGTGTTGATGTGCTGGCCGTCGACGTCGGCGTCCGCCATCAGGATGATCTTGTGATAGCGGAGCTTCTCGATGTCGAAGTCCTCGTGCACACCGGTGCCGAACGCGGAGATCATCGCCTGGATCTCCTGGTTCTGCAGGATCCGGTCGATGCGCGCCTTCTCGACGTTGAGGATCTTGCCCCGGATGGGGAGGATCGCCTGGTACTGCGGGTTCCGGCCGGACTTGGCCGAGCCGCCGGCGGAGTCACCCTCGACGATGAAGATCTCGCACTTGGTGGGGTCGTTCGACTGGCAGTCGGAGAGCTTGCCCGGCAGGGACGCCGACTCCAGCAGGCCCTTGCGACGGGTCAGGTCGCGGGCCTTGCGGGCCGCCACACGCGCGGTGGCCGCCGCGATGCCCTTGCGGACGATGTCCGCGGCCTCGTTGGGGTTGCGGTCCAGCCAGTCGTTGAGGTGTTCGTAGACGACCTTCTGGACGAAGGTCTTCACCTCGGTGTTGCCCAGCTTGGTCTTGGTCTGGCCCTCGAACTGGGGCTCGCTCAGCTTGACCGAGATGATCGCGGTCAGACCCTCGCGGATGTCGTCACCCGTGAGGTTGTCGTCCTTCTCGCGCAGCAGCCTCTTCTCGCGCGCGTACTTGTTCACCAGGTTGGTGAGCGCCGCGCGGAAGCCCTCCTCGTGCGTACCGCCCTCGTGGGTGTGGATGATGTTGGCGAAGGAGTACACGCCCTCCGTGTAACCGTCGTTCCACTGCATGGCGACCTCGAGGGACAGGAGCTTGTCCTTGTCCTCGGCCTCGAGGTCGATCACGGTGGGGTGCACCGGATCTCCCTTGCGGGAGTTGAGGTACTTCACGAAGTCGACGATGCCGCCTTCGTAGTGGTACGAGACGCTCTTGACCTCATGCTTCTCGTCCTCGCCCGCCTCGTCCGCCCCGGCGGTGGCCTTCGCCGACTCGCGCTCGTCGGAGAGGTTGATCCGCAGACCCTTGTTGAGGAACGCCATCTCCTGGAAACGCCGGGAGAGCGTCTCGAAGGAGTAGTCGGTGGTCTCGAAGATGTCCGGGTCGGCCCAGAAGGTGACCGTCGTCCCGGTCTCCTCCACCTCCTCGTGCCGGGCCAGCGGTGCCGTGGGGACGCCCATCTTGTAGTCCTGCGTCCAGCGGTGGCCGTCAGTCTTGATCTCGACGGAGACCCTGCTCGACAAGGCGTTCACCACGGAGACACCGACGCCGTGCAGACCGCCGGAGACCGCGTAGCCGCCGCCGCCGAACTTGCCGCCCGCGTGCAGCACGGTCAGCACGACCTCGACGGCCGGCTTGTTCTCCGAGGGGATGATGCCCACCGGGATGCCTCGGCCGTTGTCGACGACCCGGACGCCGCCGTCGGCCAGGATCGTCACATCGATCGTGTCCGCGTGCCCGGCCAGCGCCTCGTCGACGGAGTTGTCGACGACCTCCTGCACCAGGTGGTGCAGGCCTCGTTCACCGGTCGAGCCGATGTACATACCGGGTCGCTTGCGGACCGCGTCCAGGCCCTCGAGGACGGTGATGGCACTGGCGTCGTACGAGGCGGTGACCTCGCTGTCGAGGGCGGTCGCCTCGCTGTTCACGCCGGTGTCGGTGGACGGGATGTTCTCGTTGGGGTTGCCGGAATCGGCCACGAAGCGCCCTTTCTGGCACACCACGAGCCAGGCTCGGCGGCGGGTTGCCGGAGCGGCTGCGGCATGTTGCGTTGGTAAGCCTTGATCAGCGTTGCTCAGCTTTTCCCGGGCGGTCCCCACGGTCGGGGCGGGATTGCTTCCAGTCTACCGGTAGCTCGGACATTGATGGGGGTTTGCCGGTGCCTGAGTCCGCATGTGCCGCCCTCAACCGGTCTCGTCCGACTCCCGGTATACGGATGGGGGCCCCAAGAGGCTCACGAGGGCACCCAGCGCTTCCGACCGTCAACCCTTGGCTACTTATGAGTCAGGTGGCGATTCCGCACCCCGTCCGGTCGTACGATGAAAGGGGCATCGGTGGACCGAACGCACTCCCGAAAAGCCCCGATGTGACGTCGATCACCTTGTAGTGGACGGCCCGGAACAGGCCTCCGGGTCACCCGTACGTGTCCCCGGGCCCGGTGCTCCCGGGAGCACGCAGGGGGCCGTAGCGGCGGGCGGGGCCACCCGGTCCATTGACCTTGATCAGCTTCACCGTGCCGTGGCCCAGGTCCTCGTTCAGCCGGGCGACCAGGGTCGGGGCGAGCAGCCGCAGGTTCGTCGCCCAGGCCGTGGAGTCGCAGCGCACGAACAGCACTCGCTCGTCCTCGTCGTAGCGCTCCGGTTCACAGTGCTTGGCCACGTCCTCACCGACGATCTCGGGCCAGCGCCCCGTCACACCGCCCACCGCGGCCGGGGCCTCCCAGCCACGCTCGGTGAGCAGCCGGTTGATCGCCGCACCGAGCGCCATGGGATCGCGCCGGTCGCCGCGCGCGCCGGAGCGCAGGCCACCGCGCCGTGCCTGCTTCTTCTGCTGCGCCACATCCCCACGCGCGCGTGCCGCCTCCCTGGCCGCGCGCAACGCCACGCGTGCCAGGTCGACGCCCGAGGGCTCAGCAGCCGCCCCGGGCATTCCCGTAGGGGGGCCCTCGGGCCGGCCGGGCTCGCTCATACCCGCCGCACCGTCCCCTCGGCCACGACGAACCGCGTCCCCGACAGCGCACGGGGAACGTCGTCGTCGACGGCCGCGGTCACCAGGACCTGCTCCCCTGGCGCGACGAGCTCGGCGAGGCGCTCGCGGCGGCGTGCGTCCAGCTCGGCGAAGACGTCGTCGAGCACCAGCACCGGCTCGTTGCCCTCGGCACGCAGCAGGTCGTAGGAGGCCAGGCGCAGTGCCAGGGCGTAGGACCAGGACTCGCCGTGGGAGGCGTAGCCCTTGGCCGGCAGCTGACCGAGCTTGAGCAGCAGATCGTCCCGGTGCGGGCCGACCAGGGTGACGCCCCGGTCGACCTCCTGCTTGCGCGCCTCGGCGAGAGCCGCCGACAACTGCTCGAACAGGTCCTCGCGCGTGTGCGCCTCACCGGGCGCCGACGGCTTGTACTCCAGGGCGACGGGACCGCCGCCCGGCGCGAGCTGTTCGTACGCCTTGTCGGCGAGTGGCTGGATCGCGGCGATCAGATCCAGACGCTGAGCCAGCAGTTCGGCACCCGCACGGGCGAGATGCTGGTCCCAGACGTCGAGGGTGGACAGATCCATGGTGCGCCCGCCGTGCCGGCGGGCCAGCGCGGCCGTCTTCAGCAGCGTGTTGCGCTGCTTGAGGACCCGGTCGTAATCGGAACGGACACCCGCCATGCGCGGGGAACGGGCCGTGATCAGATCGTCCAGGAAGCGGCGCCGCTCGCCGGGATCACCCTTCACCAGGGCGAGATCCTCGGGGGCGAACAGCACGGTGCGGACGATCCCCAGCACGTCCCGGGGCCTGACCTGCGAGGATCTGTTGATACGGGCGCGATTGGCACGGCCCGGGTTCAGCTCGAGCTCGACGAGCTGCTGCCGCTCGCCCTGCCGGACCTGGGCCCGGATGATCGCGCGATCGGCGCCCATGCGAACCAGCGGGGCGTCGGAGGAGACACGGTGGCTGCCGAGTGTGGCGAGATAGCCGACCGCCTCGACGAGATTCGTCTTGCCCTGCCCGTTGGGGCCGACGAAGGCCGTCACCCCCGGATCGAGCGGGACCTCGACCCGGGGGTAGGAACGAAAATCGGCCAGCGACAGATGCGTGACGTGCATGGTCGTGCGCCGACCTCCCCGACGTTGTGGACCGTCGTACGGTCCTGCGGACGGACAGCCAGGGAGATGCCCCGTGACTGCTTCTACGGCTGTGCTGTAGCCACTCCTGGCCGCTCTGCGGTCTGTGGATTACTTCTTCGGACCAGCTCTTCGGACTACTTCTTCTCGACCGCGTGACCGCCGAACTGGTTGCGCAGCGCCGCGATCATCTTCATCTGCGGCGAGTCCTCCTGACGGGAGGCGAACCGCGCGAACAACGACGCGGTGATCGCCGGCAGCGGGACCGCGTGGTCGATCGCGGCCTCCACAGTCCAGCGTCCCTCACCGGAGTCCTGTGCATAACCCCGGAGGTTGTCCAGGTGCTCGTCCTCGTGAAGCGCGTTCACCGCCAGGTCGAGGAGCCAGGAGCGGATGACGGTGCCTTCCTGCCAGGAACGGAAGACCTCCCGGACGTCGGTCACCGAGTCGACCTTCTCCAGGAGCTCCCAGCCCTCGGCATAGGCCTGCATCATCGCGTACTCGATGCCGTTGTGGACCATCTTGGCGAAGTGGCCCGCGCCGACCTTGCCCGCGTGCACCGAGCCGAAGTCGCCCTCCGGCTTGAGGGCGTCGAAGACCGGCTGCACCTTGGCGACGTTCTCCTTGTCGCCGCCGTACATCAGCGCGTAGCCGTTCTCCAGGCCCCAGACGCCGCCGGAGACACCGCAGTCGACGAAGCCTATGCCCTTGGCCGCCAGTTCCTCGGCGTGCTTCTCGTCGTCCGTCCAGCGGGAGTTGCCGCCGTCCACGACGACATCGCCGGGCTGGAGCAGCTCGGCGAGCTCATCGATGGTCGACTGCGTCGCCTGGCCGGCCGGGACCATCACCCAGACCACACGCGGGCCCTCGAGCTTGCCCACAAGTTCTTCCAGGCTGTGGACATCGGCGAGGTCCGGGTTGCGGTCGTATCCGACGACGGTGTGGCCCGCGCGGCGGATCCGCTCACGCATGTTGCCGCCCATCTTGCCGAGGCCGACGAGACCGAGCTCCATCAGTTGTGTTCCTTAGGTTGCGACGTGGCATGGCGGCACGGGTGTGCCGCGGCACTTACGTACCGGCACGACCCTAAACCCGGGCGCTCACGCACATCTGTGGGCATACGCGCTCATGCGCACGCCCTCACCTGCGGCTTCGCTCACGGCCACTTCCGGGTCCGGCTCTGACCGGTATCCACGATCCGGTGTCCACCGGGCCCGGAAGGACTGTGCACAACTGTGGACTGCCGGGGGCAGCCGCGGCCAGGTGGTGCGGGTCAGCCGCTGAGCCGCACCGGCATGATCAGGTACTTGTAGGCGTCGTCCGCCTCCGCGTCCACCGCAGGCCTGCCGCTGAGCAGCGCGGGCTTGGTGGACGTGGTGAACGACAGCTGCGCCACCGGGGAGTCGATGGCGCTCAGGCCGTCCAGCAGGAACGTCGGGTTGAAGGCGATCGAGATGTCATCGCCCTCCAGCTGGGCGTCGACCCTTTCCACAGCCTGTGCGTCGTCGCTGGAGCCGGCCTCCAGGATGAGCACGCCCTGCTCGAAGCTGAGCCGCACCGGGGTGTTGCGCTCGGCGACCAGGGCCACGCGCTTGACGGCCTCCACAAAGGGGGCGGTCTCGATGACGGCGACGCTGTTGAACTCGGTCGGGAACAGCGTGCGGTACTTCGGGAGGTCGCCCTCCAGCAGCCGCGTGGTGGTGCGGCGGCCCGCTCCTTCGAAGCCGATCAGCCCCTCGCCCGCGCCCGAGCCGGACAGCGCAAGGATCACCTGGTCGCCGCTGGTCAGCGCCTTGGCGGTGTCCAGGAGCGTCTTCGCGGGCACCAGGGCGACCGCCGAGGCCTCCGGGTCCTCCGGCTTCCACAGGAACTCGCGGACCGCGAAGCGGTAGCGGTCGGTGGAGGCCAGCGTCACCGTGTCGCCCTCGATCTCGATGCGGACACCGGTCAGGACGGGCAGGGTGTCGTCCCGGCCGGCCGCGATGGCGACCTGCTGCACGGCGGACGCGAAGACCTCGCCGGGGACGGTGCCTGTCGCGTTCGGCATCTGAGGCAGGGCCGGGTACTCCTCCACCGGCAGGGTGTGGAGTGTGAACCGCGAGGAACCGCACACCACCGTCGCCCGCACACCGTCTGTGGAAATCTCCACCGGCCGGTTGGGGAGCGCGCGGGAGATGTCGGCGAGCAGACGGCCCGAGACGAGGACGGTGCCCTCCTCCTCGACCTCCGCCTCCACCGAGACCCGTGCGGAGACCTCGTAGTCGAAGCTGGACAGGCTCAGCTGTCCCTCCTCCGCCTTCAGCAGCAAGCCGGCGAGGACCGGCGCCGGCGGACGGGCCGGGAGGCTGCGCGCAGCCCAGGCCACTGCCTCCGCGAGTACGTCGCGTTCCACCCGGATCTTCACCGTAAGCCGCCTCCTGCTGTTGCCGGCGTTCTCACGCCCTGCTTCGCCTTCGTCGTCTGCCTCGGTGTCGTCTGCCTCTGTGAGGGAAGGACACCGGAGACCAGTCTGACGCACCGCACTGACAGTAGGTGCCCCTCGGGGTCAAGTCGTGACGAGCGGCAGTCGGCGTCGAACCGGCGAGTTGTGCACAGGACCCTCTTCGAAACGAATTTCTCCCTCTCTCTAGTTGGGAGTAGTAGTAGGGCCTGTGGATACCGTGGATAACCTTGTTTTCCCAGCTCAGGGCCAAGATTTTGTCCACCGGGCCTGTGGGTGGAGGCGGTGGACAACTCGGGGTTTCTGTGGAGAACAAAAAGTTCTGCACACTCCGTGCACAGGGAGGGGCGAGTTCTCCCCAGCTCCGTCCCCAGGTTTGCCGGTCTTTCCCACAGGCGGCCTCGGCACCTTGCTGTGACGCCTTTCACTCGACCCGGTGAGGAGGCGCGTGGCGTTGCCGAACAGTGGACAGGCGTGTGGAGAAGCGCCTGATCATTGGGGACAACTGGCCTCAGCCTGTGGGTTGCTGGTGGAAAACTTTGTGCACAGCCTGTGGGGCACCGGCTTGTCCACAGCCTGTGGAGATCGCTTGTCCACGGATCCACAGCCGGTTGACCTGGCTCGATGCTGCCCCAGCAAGCAGGGCTGTGGACAGTTTCGGGACAACTTCACAGTCCCCAGGATGTGGACGGGAGAAAGTTGCCACATCTGTGGAGGACAGCCGTAACCCGGTGCCGAAATCGAACAGTGGGCGGGACACCGGAGGCCGCGAGGGTCGGCCCCCACCGGTCGGCAGGTACGCGAAGGCCGGTCGGCGGGCGCACGAAGAGGGGCGTTCCCGGATGTGCTCCGGGAACGCCCTCTGCGGGGGCCTGCGGGTGCTCAGCCGGCCTTGATGCGGTTGGTGAGCTCGGTGACCTGGTTGTAGATGGAGCGTCGCTCCGCCATCAGGTTGCGGATCTTGCGGTCCGCGTGCATCACCGTCGTGTGGTCGCGGCCGCCGAACAGCGCGCCGATCTTCGGCAGCGACAGGTCCGTCAGCTCACGGCACAGGTACATCGCGATCTGCCGTGCGGTCACCAGGGCGCGGCCGCGTGAGGTGCCGCACAGGTCCTCGACCGTGAGCCCGAAGTAGTCGGCGGTCGCGCTCATGATGGCCGTCGAGGTGATCTCCGGCGCGGAGTCGTCGCCGCCGGGGATCAGGTCCTTCAGGACGATCTCCGTCAGCCCGAGGTCCACCGGCTGCCGGTTGAGCGAGGCGAACGCCGTCACCCGGATCAGCGCGCCCTCCAGCTCGCGGATGTTCCGCGAGATCCGGGAGGCGATGAACTCCAGCACCTCGGGCGGGGCGTTGAGCTGCTCCTGCACCGCCTTCTTGCGAAGGATCGCGATACGTGTCTCCAGCTCCGGAGGCTGGACGTCGGTGATCAGACCCCACTCGAAACGGTTCCGCAGCCGGTCCTCCAGCGTCACCAGCTGCTTGGGCGGCCGGTCACTGGAGAGCACGATCTGCTTGTTGGCGTTGTGCAGCGTGTTGAAGGTGTGGAAGAACTCCTCCTGCGTCGACTCCTTGTCCGCGAGGAACTGGATGTCGTCGACGAGCAGGATGTCCATCTCCCGGTACCGCTTGCGGAAGCTGTCGCCCTTGCCGTCGCGGATGGAGTTGATGAACTCGTTGGTGAACTCCTCCGAGCTCACGTACCGCACCCGCGTGCCGGGGTAGAGACTGCGCGCGTAGTGTCCGATCGCGTGCAGCAGGTGGGTCTTGCCGAGCCCGGACTCCCCGTAGATGAACAGGGGGTTGTACGCCTTCGCGGGTGCCTCGGCGACCGCCACCGCCGCCGCGTGCGCGAAGCGGTTGGAGGCGCCGATGACGAACGTGTCGAAGAGGTACTTCGGGTTCAGCCGCGCGGTCGGCTCGCCGGGGCCGGTCGCCGGCGCGGGCTGTGCGGCCAGTGGGCCGGGCGCCCCGCTCGTGGGCAGGTTCGGGCCGACGGGGCCACCGCGGTGGACGTGCCCCGAGCCGGACGGGGGCTCGGGGAGCTCGCGGCGGGCGGTGTCGCGCTGGTCGTAGTCACCGCGGTCGTAGCCGCCCCGGTCGTAGTTACTGCGGTCGTACTCCGCGCGTGACGTCTCGTAGTCGGAGCGCTGCTGCTCGTAGGAGGGCCGTTCCATCGGCTGCGGACGGTAGTCCTGCGAGGGCGCGCCGCCGTAGCCGTCCGGGGAGCCGTAGGCGTTCTGCGAGGGCGAGGCGTACGGGTCGCGGTCGGGGAAACCGAGGCGCTGCTGATGCCAGCCGTACTCGTCCTGACCCGGTCGCGGCCAGGAGCTGGGCTCCGGGCGCTGGTACTCCGAGGGGTAGGCGGGGCGGGCGGTGGGGAGCTGGTCGCCGGGCGGTCCGGGGTCCTGGTCGGCGCGGCGCCGGCCATAGCCCTCGTACTGCTCGTGTTCCTGGCGGTCCTGCCGGTCCGGTCGGTCCTGCCGGGTGGGAGGGAACTCGGGCTCCTCGTAGCGCGGCTGGGGGCGGGCGGCCGGCGGAGCCGGGGGCTCCCCCGCGGAGTCGTCGACGGTGATGGCGATGCGGATGGGGCGTCCGCACTCGCGGCTCAGGCTTTCGCTGACGATCGGCGCGAGGCGGCCCTCGAGCACGCCCTTGGCGAACTCGTTCGGCACGGCGAGCAGCGCGGTGTCGGCGACCAGTGCCAGCGGCTGGCAGCGCCGGATCCAGTGTTCGTCCTTCCCCTCGACTCCCTGGCCCCGGCCCTCTCCGAGCAGCTCTTCCAGGACGCGTGGCCACACTGCGGCAAGATCGGCAGGTACGTCAGCCACAGGGCACGCTCTCTCACAGGTCCCTCGAACGTGTGATTCGGGGACGGGTCGGGGTTGTAAAGGGGGTGGTCGAGGGACAAAGGAACGAATCGGAGTTCCGTCACGGTAGTCAGGGCGGCCGGTGCTGTTCAAGTCGTTGTCCCCAGCCTGTGGACAAGTGTCTCCCCGAGGCTGCTGGTTTGACCGAAGGAGGCAGCCGCGCGTACCGTGACGAGGTCGAGTTGTCGATGGCTGCTGCCGCCTGCCTCCGATGGGCACAGATCGCGCAAGATGATCGGTCAGCGGTGCACTCGGGCGTAACGCGAGCTACTCGTGGGCGCACGGTGACAGCCAGGACGGCACCCCGCAATCAACGACATCTTTCTGGAGCCCCCGAGTGAGCAAGCGCACCTTCCAGCCGAACAACCGTCGTCGCGCGAAGACCCACGGCTTCCGGCTGCGTATGCGCACCCGTGCCGGCCGCGCGATTCTCGCGTCCCGCCGTAGCAAGGGTCGCGCCCGCCTGTCCGCCTGATCCCGATCAGGTCATGACGTCGTGCTGCCCACCGACAACCGGCTGAGGCGGCGCGAGGACTTCGCGACCGCGGTACGACGAGGACGCCGGGCCGGACGCAGGCACCTCGTCGTACACCTTCGCAGCGGTGTCACGGACCCGCATGTGCCTGGGGAGAGCGCTCCCCCGACACGTGCGGGTTTCGTCGTGAGCAAGGCTGTGGGTGGAGCGGTCGTGCGGAACAAGGTGAAGCGCAGACTTCGCCACCTGATGCGCGATCGAGTAGCCCTGCTGCCCCCCGGTAGCCTGGTAGTCGTACGAGCGCTGCCCGGCGCGGGCGACGCCGACCATGCACAACTGGCCCAAGACCTGGATGCCGCTCTGCAGCGGCTGCTGGGAGGGGGCACGCGATGAAGTACCCGCTGCTGGCTCTGATCAAGCTCTATCAGTGGACGATCAGTCCGCTGCTGGGGCCCGTGTGCAAGTACTACCCGTCGTGTTCCCACTACGGCTACACGGCCATCGACCGGCACGGTGCCGTCAAGGGCACAGCACTCACGGCCTGGCGCATCCTGCGGTGCAATCCGTGGTCGCTGGGTGGCGTGGACCATGTCCCGCCGCGCAAGCGCCCGCGGTGGCACGAAATGTTGCGTGACGCCTGGCGTGCACGCAAGGGCGGGCCTGCCTCCGCCGAACCGGCCACCGAAGGACAGACTTCTTCCGTAAGTCCGACGAGCCCTTCGAATCCGGCCGCAGAGACCTCGCCCCATGCCCAAGGAGCATGATTAGTGGACACGATTGCCAGCCTCTTCAGCTTCATCACGACACCTGTCTCCTGGGTCATCGTCCAGTTCCACTCCGTGTACGGGGCCATCTTCGGCCCCGACACCGGGTGGGCCTGGGGCCTGTCCATCGTGTCCCTGGTGATCCTGATCCGTATCTGCCTGATCCCGCTCTTTGTGAAGCAGATCAAGGCGACGCGCGCGATGCAGACGCTCCAGCCGGAGATGAAGAAGATCCAGGAGCGCTACAAGAACGACAAGCAGCGTCAGTCCGAAGAGATGATGAAGCTGTACAAGGACGCGGGTACCAACCCGCTCTCCTCGTGCCTTCCCATCCTGGCGCAGTCCCCGTTCTTCTTCGCTCTGTACCACGTGCTCAACAGCATCGCGTCCAACGACACCATCGGTGTGATCAACGAGCGTCTGCTGGAGAGTGCGCAGAAGGCGCACATCTTCGGTGCCCCGCTCGCGGCGAAGTTCACGGACAGCGCGGACAAGGTCGAAGCCCTCAACGCCTCGCTGACCGATGTGCGGATCGTCACGGCCCTGATGATCGTCTTGATGTCGCTGTCGCAGTTCTACACGCAGCGCCAGCTGATGACGAAGAACGTCGACACCACGGTGAAGACGCCGTTCATGCAGCAGCAGAAGATGCTGATGTATGTCTTCCCCGTCATCTTCGCCGTCTTCGGCATCAACTTCCCGGTCGGTGTCCTCGTCTACTGGCTGACCACCAACGTGTGGACCATGGGCCAGCAGATGTACGTCATCCACAACAACCCGACGCCGGGTTCGAAGGCGCAGGCCGCTTACCTGGAGCGCCTTGCCAAGCACGTCACCCACCACGGCAAGACCCGCAACCGCCGTGAGCGTGCCATCGTCAAGGCCATCATGGCCAAGGGCCGGGACCGCAACGAATACGAGCGCAAGTTCATCAACGGTCTGAGCAAGGCGGGCCTCGTGGCCCAGACCGATGGCGCGGTGATCAAGGGCGATGCCACGGCCGCCGCACAGGCCGAGGACGGCTCTACGGCCACGATCCAGACCGCGAAGCGTCAGCAGCCCAAGCGGCAGACCAAGTCCCAGCGGCAGGGCGGTGCGGCGAAGGCGGCTGGTGAGCCCACCTCGCTGTCCAAGCCCGAAACGCCTCAGGACGACGTCAAGCCCGCCGCCGCTGCCAAGAAGGGCAACGCGAAGTCCGGCGGAAGCACCCGCAGCAGGGCCCAGTCCGGACAGCGCAAGGGCCCGCAGCGGCCCAAGTCCCCGTCCAAGAAGTAAGAAGGAGTCCATCCCGTGACGGAAGGCACCACCTCCACCGCTGCCGAGGGCGCAGACACCCTGACCCGCCTGGAGCAGGAAGGTGAGATCGCAGCGGACTACCTGGAGGGTCTGCTCGACATCGCCGACCTCGACGGTGACATCGACATGGACGTCGAGGCCGACCGTGCCTCCGTCTCGATCATCAGCGACTCGGCCGGCCGTGACCTGCAGAAGCTGGTCGGTCGGGACGGTGAGGTGCTGGAAGCGCTCCAAGAGCTCACGCGTCTGGCCGTGCACCGGGAGACCGGGGACCGCAGTCGGCTCATGCTCGACATCGCGGGGTACCGCGCCAAGAAGCGGGCCGAGTTGTCCGAGCTGGGGGCGAAGGCCGCCGCCGAGGCCAAGAGCAGCGGTGAGCCCGTGAAGCTCGACCCGATGACGCCGTTCGAGCGCAAGGTCGTGCACGACGCGGTCAAGGCCGCCGGCCTGAACAGTGAGTCCGAGGGCGAGGAGCCGCAGCGCTTCGTCGTCGTGCTTCCCGCCTGAACGGTTCCACGTTCAACCGGCCCCGTCTGTTGCGCAGGCGGGGCCGAATTTTGTCAGCCTGATAGTTCTGTGGTGTCGGCGCCCGATGTCGGCACGCTACGGAAGGACGGTCCCCCGTGACGGAGGCAGCGGAGCTTCCCCCCGCGCCCGAGCAGGCTCGCGAGGTGTTCGGCGAGCGCTTCGCGGACGCGGTGCGTTACGCGGAGCTGCTCGCTGAGGCGGGCGTTCAGCGTGGTCTGATCGGCCCGCGGGAGGTGCCGCGCCTGTGGGAGCGGCATTTGCTGAACTGTGCGGTGCTCTCGGAAGTCGTGCCCGAAGGCGTCACGGTGTGCGATGTCGGTTCGGGTGCCGGTCTGCCGGGTATCCCATTGGCGCTGGTCCGCGAGGACCTCAAGATCACACTGCTGGAGCCACTGCTGCGGCGTACCACCTTCCTGACCGAAGTCGTGGAGCTGCTGGGACTGGACCATGTGACGGTCGTGCGTGGCCGGGCCGAGGAGGTCATGGGCCGGATGTCTCCGGTGCACGTGGTGACCGCACGGGCCGTGGCGCCCCTTGACCGCCTCGCCACGTGGGGCATCCCCCTCCTTCGGCCGTACGGAGAGATGCTCGCGCTCAAGGGTGATGCCGCCGAGGAGGAGCTGAAGAATGCGACCTCGGCGCTGAGCAAGCTCGGCGCCGTGGCGACATCGGTCGTGCATGTGGGTGAGGGTGTGGTGGATCCGATGTCCACGGTGGTGCGGGTCGAGGTGGGGGAAAGTCCCGGCGGTGTGCGCTTCGCGGCGAAGCGCGCGAAGGCCGCTCGCGCCGGGCGTGCACGGCGCCGACGCGGATAGAGGCGTGGTCTGCCGGGCTGCAGGACATCTGGCGGGCAGGCCTACCCCCTGAAGGGGCAGACGTACTCCACACAAGCTGCCGAACCTCCGTAGGCCGGAGTGTCGCGGCAGTGCAGCCCCGGCTGCTGTGCATCGTGTTTCACGTGAAACGTCGCTCCCTGCTGCACGGCATCATCAGTCGCGGTCGCGCCGCGGCCGAACCCCGCGATCGTAAGCCTCTCGGTTCACTCGGAGAGGGGCCTGCTCCCAACGAGACTTCGCCCCCCTCAGGGGGTGCGGAGTTGTCCACAGAAGTGGATTTCTCCACAGAACGTCAGGCCTCACTGGTTCACGACCCCGAAGACATGGGAGGCTCTGTTCATTGCGAGCCTGAAGTCGAGGAGAGTGAATCCACCTTGCGGTCCGACGCCAACATCGCGGGACCGATGACCGACCCGGTCCCCGGTCCCCGTGCCGAATCGATGGGGGCGGATGTTTCACGTGAAACACCGCCTCCTATGGACGACACTCCCATCGGTCGTGCTGCCCAGCTGGCGGTGGATGCACTGGGTCGCGCAGGCGAGGGCCTGCCACGGCCCGAGCAGACACGCCTCATCGTGGTCGCCAACCAGAAGGGTGGCGTGGGCAAGACGACGACGACCGTCAACCTCGCCGCGTCGCTTGCGCTCCATGGCGCTCGGGTCTTGGTGATCGACCTCGACCCTCAGGGCAATGCTTCTACGGCCCTGGGGATCGACCACCACGCCGAAGTTCCTTCCATCTATGACGTGTTGGTCGAGAGCAGGCCGCTGGCGGAGGTTGTCCAGCCGGTCCCCGACGTGGAGGGTCTCTTCTGCGCACCCGCCACGATCGATCTCGCCGGCGCGGAGATCGAGCTGGTGTCGCTGGTGGCACGGGAGAGCCGGCTGCAGCGTGCCATCCATGCCTACGAGCAGCCGCTGGACTACATCCTCATCGACTGCCCTCCGTCCCTCGGCCTGCTGACGGTCAACGCGATGGTGGCGGGACAGGAGGTCCTGATCCCGATCCAGTGCGAGTACTACGCCCTGGAGGGCCTGGGACAGCTGCTCCGCAATGTCGATCTGGTGCGGGGCCACCTCAACCCCTCCTTGCACGTATCGACGATCCTGCTCACCATGTACGACGGCCGGACGCGCCTTGCGTCCCAGGTTGCGGACGAGGTGCGTAGTCACTTCGGCGACGAGGTGCTGCGGACAAGCATTCCTCGCTCTGTGCGCATCTCGGAGGCGCCGAGTTATGGGCAGACGGTGCTGACCTACGATCCTGGATCGAGCGGTGCCCTCTCCTACCTTGAGGCGGCACGCGAGATCGCGCTGAGGGGCGTTGGCGTCAGCTATGACGCGTCGAACGCACACATCGGTGCACAGCAGAACGATCCGAGCATGGTGGAGGGCGTCCAGTGAGTGAGCGACGGAGGGGGCTGGGCCGTGGTCTTGGCGCACTTATCCCTGCTGCCCCGGCAGAGAAGACGGTCTCCCCGACCGTGACAGGAGGCGCAGCTTCCGCCTCTTCCGCCGCGCCTCCGGTGCTGTCGAACGAGCGCGGGGTGGCCGTGGCCAAACTGGCCGCACTTCCCTCTGTTCCACGTGAAACAGAGGAGTCGTCGACGCATGGCGCGGCGGAGATGCCCATGCCTCCCCTGGGGGCACACTTCGCGGAGATTCCCCTCGAATCCATCAAGCCGAATCCGCGCCAGCCGCGCGGAGTCTTCGACGAGGATGCGCTGGCAGAACTTGTCACGTCCATCAAGGAGGTCGGTCTCCTCCAGCCTGTCGTGGTACGGCAGGTCGGGCCCGCGCACTACGAGCTCATCATGGGTGAGCGCCGCTGGCGGGCGTGCCGTATCGCGGGGCTCGAAGCCATCCCGGCGATCGTGCGGGCCACGGAGGACGAGAAGCTCCTCCTGGACGCCCTTCTGGAGAATCTGCACCGTGCCCAGCTGAATCCGCTGGAAGAGGCAGCCGCCTACGACCAGCTGCTGAAGGACTTCAACTGCACGCATGATCAGCTGGCGGACCGCATCGGTCGTTCCCGCCCGCAGGTTTCCAACACCCTGCGTCTGCTGAAGCTCTCGCCGAGAGTTCAGAGCCGGGTGGCTGCCGGAGTGCTCTCCGCCGGGCACGCGCGGGCCTTGCTCTCCGTGGAGGACTCCGAGGAGCAGGACCGGCTGGCCCATCGGATCGTGGCCGAGGGTCTCTCGGTGCGGGCTGTCGAGGAGATCGTGACCCTGATGGGGTCCGGGCCGCAGAAGTCGCCGCGCTCCAAGGGGCCGAGGGCGGGTGCCCTGGTGTCTCCGGCGCTGTCCGATCTGGCCACCCGCCTTTCGGATCGTTTCGAGACGCGGGTGAAGGTCGACCTAGGCCAAAAGAAGGGGAAGATCACCGTCGAGTTCGCCTCCATGGAGGACCTCGAGCGCATTCTTGGCACTCTTGCTCCTGATGAGGGGCCGGTTCTGCAGAAGAGTCTTGTGGACGACGACTCCGTGGAAGATTTCTGAGGCTTCGGCTCGGTCAGCCGAACAGTCGCCCGTGGGCGGATCGTGTCCGGTATATCCCGGAAACGATCCGCCCTTTGCTTTCTGGCGGTATCGACGGAATCGCTTCATGGATACGATGCGGTGAGACAGGGTGTGCCCGCCGCCAGTACCTGAATCTTCGAGCGCAAGGCAGGGCCATGCGAATGATGAGCCGCACCGGACGGGTGGGAGCGGGGCTGGCGATTGCCGTCTTCGGAGGGTTCATCGGCAGCCTCCTCAAGGAGCGGCATGCTCTGGCAGCCGCCTGTGAGGCAGCAGGCGGAGGAAGCGAGGGACAGGCTTCATGGGGCGTCGGCTCGTACCGCTCACGCTGGACAACCTTCAAGACCTTCCCCGGAGCTGTCGCTCGTGTGTCTTCTGGGAGCTCGACCCCGTCAGTGGTGAGGCAGCAGTAACAGCGGGAACGGCGGCGGTCGAGAAGGAGTCGTGGATCTCGGCTGTGCTGCTGGACTGGGGGTCGTGCGGAAGGGTCGTCTATGTCGATGACCTCCCCGTGGGTTTCGTTCTCTACGCCCCGCCTGCTTATGTGCCGCGTGCCATGGCGTTTCCCACGAGCCCTGTGTCGTCTGATGCCGTGCAGCTGATGACCGGGTTTATCGTGCCGGGCTACCAGGGGCAAGGCTTGGGGAGGGTGATGGTGCAGACGGTGGCGAAGGACCTACTGCGTCGCGGGGTCAAGGCGATCGAAGCCTTCGGCGACGCGCGTTGGAAAGAGCCAGCCTGTGTTCTGCCCGCTGATCACCTCTTGGCGGTGGGCTTCAAGACGGTTCGTCAACATCCCGCGTATCCCCGGCTCAGACTGGAGCTGAGGACAACACTGTCGTGGAAGGACGATGTCGAGATGGCGTTGGACCGGTTGCTCGGAGCCGTCCAGAAGGAGCCGGTGTTGCGCCCCCTCTGATGTGCCACGTGCTGGTGCGCGTCATGCGAATGGGCCGACCCAGACGGGTCGGCCCATTCGTGTTTCACGTGAAACATGTGCCCCTTACGAGGCGGTCGACGCTCATTCGCTGATGAAGTCCTCGAGGTCGCGGACGATCGCGGCCTTCGGCTTGGCACCGACGATGGTCTTGGCGACCTCGCCACCCTGGTAGACGTTCAGGGTCGGGATGGACATGACGCCGTACTTGGCGGCCGTACCCGGGTTCTCGTCGATGTTCAGCTTGACGACCTCGATCTTGTCCCCGTACTCCGCGGCAATCGCTTCGAGGGAAGGGGCGATCTGGCGGCACGGACCGCACCAGGCGGCCCAGAAGTCCACCAGGACGGGCTTGTCACTCTTGAGGACGTCCTGGTCGAAGGAGTCGTCAGTCACATTCTTCAGGGTGCCGGCCACGGCGGGCTCCTTAACTGGTTGGTGCGTGGTGAGGGTGGAGGTCAGACAGAGGTCTTCTCGGGCTCGGCCTGCTCCCCGTCCGTGAGAGCGGCAAGGAACCTCTCGGCGTCGAGGGCGGCGGCACAGCCCGTACCGGCCGCAGTGATCGCCTGGCGGTAGGTGTGGTCGACCACGTCACCGGCACCGAACACTCCAGTGAGGTTTGTACGTGTCGAAGGCGCATCGACCTTCAGGTAGCCCTCTCCGTCCAGCTCCAGCTGGCTCTTGAAGAGCTCCGTGCGAGGGTCGTGCCCGATCGCGATGAACAGGCCGGTCACCGCCAGGTCCGAGAGTTCGCCGGTCTTGACGTTCCGCAGCTTCAGACCCGAGAGCTTCTGGTCACCCTGGACCTCTGCGACCTCGCTGTCCCAGACGAACGAGATCTTCGGGTCGGCGATGGCACGCTCCTGCATCGCCTTCGAGGCCCTCAGGGTGTCGCGGCGGTGGACGACCGTGACGGACTTGGCGAACCGTGAGAGGAAAGTGGCCTCCTCCATTGCGGTGTCGCCGCCGCCGATGACGGCGATGTCCTGGTCCTTGAAGAAGAAGCCGTCACATGTGGCACACCACGAGACACCGCGGCCGGCGAGGGCATCCTCGTTCGGCAGGCCGAGCTTGCGGTGCTGCGAGCCGGTGGCGACGATGACCGCCTTCGCCTTGTGAACGGTTCCTGCGGTGTCCGTGACGGTCTTGATCTCTCCGGTCAGGTCGACGGCGACCACGTCGTCCGGAATGAGCTCTGCCCCGAAGCGCTCTGCCTGGGCGCGCATGTTGTCCATGAGCTCGGGGCCCATGATGCCGTCCTGGAAGCCGGGGAAGTTTTCGACATCGGTGGTGTTCATCAGCGCACCACCGGCGGTCACGGCGCCCTCGAACACCAGGGGCTTCAGCGACGCACGGGCGGTGTAGAGGGCTGCCGTGTAGCCGGCCGGCCCCGAACCGATGATGATCACGTTACGGACGTCGCTCACGGCTTGTTTCCTCGTCTCTGGTCTGTGTCATCCGACCGGTGGGAGCTTCTGTCGGAACTCTCACCTCACCCAACGGATCCTAAGGGGCGAGCATTCCCGCTGTGCCTGAGCACACCGATGGAGCTGACGGACGCGGTTCTCAGGTGGGCGCGGGCAGGCACACACCGTACGAGATACCACTCAGGACGGAGACGAAGCGTCGACTGTCAGCCGCGGGCGTAGGAGCTCTTCAGCAGAACCTTTGCCGTGGTGGCCGAGGATGGGTTGCCGACGCAGGTGGCATCGACGATGTAGGCGGTCACACGGGTGTCGTCGGAGGGGTTGGGAAGTACTACCAGGATGGCTTTTCGCCCCTTGTAGATGCCCTGCTCTGTGGCGAGTGCGGCGTCATTGCGGCCGATTCCCTCACGGATGCATGCCGGGACCGCGGGTTGCTGGAGAACCCTGGGGCTGGCGGCTCCGGCCTCCGACTCCATTTCCAAGGTCTGCGGCGTGCGAGAGGATTCGCCCTTCCGCTGGTTCTGCGCGAGGAGATCGGAGACCTGCTTCCCCAGCTCACCCTCGGAGAATGTGTCCGAGGTCGTCTGCTGAACGCCACCCGGACCCGTTTCGTCGTTCTGGGACGTCACGAACAGCGTGCCGAGCCCCAGAGCCGCAACGGTGAACACGGTCCCCAGCACCGCGGCCCTACGGCGGCCACGTTGCATACGGCCCTTGCGACCTGGGCCGGTCGTGGAAGGGCGAGGACGCCCTGTGGGGCGGTCCGTCGGCGTCGATGTTTCACGTGAAACATGCGCGCGGTCCTCATCGGACTGGGGAGGGGAGACACCGGCCGGCTCTGCGACGTTCTCGGACCCCGGTGCCCTGGCCTGCAGCAGCGCTTCCGCGGCGAGCGCGGCGTCGATACGGCTTGCCACCTCGGCAGGCATACGCGGTGGACCCGGCATCGTGCCAAGCAGTTCCCGGATCTCCTCCAGCGACGCATGGACGTCTGCGCAGAGGTCGCACTCGTCCAGGTGTCGGCGCACAGCGGCGGTTCGAGTGGGCGGCAGGAGTCCCTCGGTGAGGTCGGAGATCTCCGTGACGTCTGGGTGTTCCGTCATGCCTGTCGTCGATGTCACGCTTTCCCACCTCCGCCCTTCACTGCCGCTGGGTCACTTGGTCCGGTATCCGGCGGATCCGGTCGACGCGGTCCCGCTGCGGATGGGACGGATGCCCCCTGCGGCCGGTTCCGTTCCTCACCCCGCTTCCTGCCGTCACCGCTCCCGTCCGGCCGTAGATGTTGCAGAAGGGGAAGGAGTCTGGCTCTGCCTCGAGCGCAGCGGCTCTTCACCGTGCCGGTGGGCACATCGAGGATGCGGGCGGCCTCCGCGACGGGGTAGCCCTGCATGTCCACCAGTACGAGAGCTGCCCGCTGATCGGGTGGGAGAGTTCCCATGGCCGCTATGAGCTGACGGTGCAGATCGTTGCGTTCCGCAGGAGCCGAGGCGGACTCGTGGGGCTCCAGCAGCTGCTCCAGGCGCTCTGTGTCGTCGACAGGGGAGGTCTTCCGGGATGCAGCCTTGCGCGCACGGTCCAAGCACGCGTTCACCGTGATCCGGTGCAGCCATGTCGTGACGGCCGACTGACCTCGGAAGGTGTGGGCGGCCCGATAGGCGGAGACAAGAGCGTCCTGAACCGCGTCAGCGGCCTCCTCACGATCCCCCAGTGTCCGCAGGGCCACCGCCCACAACCGGTCCCGGTGCCGGCGCACCAGCTCACCGAAGGCTTCGGGATCGCCCTTCACATGGTGGGCGAGGAGGTCCTGATCGCTTGCATCGTGGTGCGTGGTGCCGTCCGGCATCGGACCCCCTCCCCTTGCTCGGTGAGACGTCAGCCGGTGAACTTCAGGTCGGTGATGGCCTGCTTGTAGCCGGCACTGCTGTAGCCGTCGGCGGGCGCGTTCGGGACGGCCGTGATCCACAGCAGTACGTACTGCGTCTTCACCGAGTCCGACACCTTCACTTCCAGCGACCCACCACTGGTCGTGGCGGATCCGATCTTCTTCATGCCGTCGATCCCGGTCGAAGGCGACAGTGAGTCCGTGGCATAGAGGTGCACCGCCGTGTGATCACCGGTGTACCGGAGCCCTATCGACGCCGTCGAGATCTCCTTGGCCGAGCCGAGGTCGTAGACGATGCCCACTCCGGGTTTGTACGGCGCGAGCGTCGGGCCGTCGTTGTAGTACTTGGTCCGCCAGTAGGTCGAGGGGTCGTTGTCGTATGTTTTGTCCACGTCGCCGGGGGCCTGGGCCGAACCCTTCGCGACGTACTCCTGAGCACCCTGGATCGTGAGTGGCTTGGCCGGCTTGGGTTTCTTGGGACTCTTGTCGTTGCCGTCCGTCGTCTGTGTCTTGTTGGTGTCGTCCGCGCTGCCGCCCTGGCCGATGAGGGCGTCAGCGAGCTGCCAGCTGCCCAGACCGAGCGCGGCGATCAGCAGTGCTGACACGGCCCACTTCAGTGCCTTGCCCGTACGGCTCTGCAGCGGTGGCGGCGGGGCCGGTACCGGTTGGGTGACGCCCAAACCGGGCGCCGGACGTCCGTAGGAGCCCTGCTGGTACGTCGTGCGCTGGTAGTCCGGCGGGGTGGTGAAGGCCGGCTCCGGCGGGCGGATGCGGGGCATCTCGCCGATTGCCTTCACCAGTTCCTCCGGCGTGGTGCACGGGGACTCATGGCGGGAGGCGGTGGCGCCGTCGTTGGCCAGTGCGCGCATGGCGAGCTCGGACAGGCCGCGGTGGACACCGGCCCGCACCTGGTCGGGCGGGATCAGACCGATGTCCTTCGGCAGCCCTGACAGACCGTAGGCGTCGCTCTCGTACGGCCAGCGCTGGGTGAGCGCCGCGTACAGCAGGGCGCCGATGGATTCGGTGTCGGTGCGCTGCGGGGTGTCGGATTCGATGCCGCGCAGCGCCGCGTTCACGGCGAGACCCCGAATGCGCCACTGGCCCGTCGAGGTGCGCAGGACCGCATTGGGGTTCAGCCGCAGATGGGCGAGTCCTTCGCGGTGGGCCGCGGCCATGGCGGAGGAGATCTGACTGGCCATCTGGTAGGCGTCGTACACCTCGAGCGGGCCGGACGCCAGGAGCGTGGTCAACTCGGTGGCGTCGGGGAGCCATTCGTGTACGACGTAGACGACGTCGTTCTCCTCGACGGCGTCCAGGACCTGTACGAAGCGAGGGTCGCCCAGCAGGGCGGAGGCGCGGGCCGAGGCCAGGACGGAGCGGGCACGGGAGTGGTCCGCGGGCAGAATGTGCACACCGACGGCGCGGCGGAGCTTCTCGTCCACGGCACGCCAACTGCTGAATCCGTCCAAACGGGTGACGCACTCTTCGAGACGGTAGCGTCTGGCGAGCTTGTGACCGCTGTGCAGCTCGAGCGGCGACGTCGTCCTGGAGCCGTCGGTCCCGGTGTTCTCCTGTGCCGCGTCGCTGTCCGTGTCCTGCTCCCGGTTCTTGACCACCCCGTCGGCCGTGGACTGGTCCGCCTGCGCGGTCAGCGGCTGCTCGCCGCTGTTGTCTGCCACGTCGACGGCAGCTGTGCTCCGTTCCGCCACCGTCGTTCCCTGCCTCCCCATCCATTGCGCGTCGGCGACCGCCCTCGCGCGCCGTCCGACGCCAAAACCAATTGTGCCCACAGTCCGCCGCTATGCACGACACACAAGGGCTGACGATGGTTGTGCGGTTACCCGTGACTCAGCGTCCCAGGCGTCCGCGGACCATACCGACCAGCGAGTTGACCTCCACGATGCGCATCCGGCGGGCGGCGACGAAAAAGACGCCGAGCAGGACGGCCCCACCGGCCAGCAGTGCGGCGAACGAAGCTCCGGCACCCTGACCGAGACTGTGCCCGATGCCGTAGCAGACCGCACCGCTGAGCAGTGCGGCCGGAACCGAGGCGATGCACAGCCGGGCGTACGTCCGCAGTACCCGGGCGCCGTCCAGATCCCCGCCCAGCCGCTTGCGCAGCCGACGCCAGGCGACACCGACGCCGGTCACGTAGGCGAGGCCGTACGCGGCGGCCATGCCGACCACGGCCCAGCGGGCCGGGAGAACGAAGAAGCAGACGGCCGAGGCGATCGCGTTGACCGCGGCCACGATGACCGTGTTGTAGAAGGGGGTCCGGGTGTCCTCGTAGGCGTAGAAGGCACGCAGGACGACGTACTGCACGGAGTAGGGGATCAGACCGAGGCCGAAGGCCATCAGCATGTAACCCATGTTGGTCGCTTCGCTGATACCCGAGGAGCCGAAGATCAGCGTGCACATCGGGATGCCGAGCGAGATGAAGCCGAAGGCGATCGGCACGATCGCGACGGCTGTGGTGCGCAGGCCCTGGGAGATGTCGTCCCGGACGGCGCCGCTGTCCTCCTCCGCCGCCGAGCGGGAGATACGGGGCAGTAGAGCGGCCATCAAGGAAACGGTGATGATGGCTTGCGGAAGGCCCCAGATAAGCTGGGCGTTGGCGTAGGCGGCGAAGCCGGTGCCTTGGACATCGGAGTTCAGGCCGGCCGCTGTGGACAACTGGGTCACGACCAGCGCGCCCGCCTGGTTGGCGAGCACGAACAGGATGGTCCACTTGGCGAGCATCGCCGCCTTGCCCAGTCCGTGGCCCTTCCAGTCGAAGCGCAGACGGATGCGGAACCCGGTCTCGCGCAGGTACGGGATCATGGCCAGGGCCTGAACGACGAGGCCGAGCAGGACACCGATGCCGAGGAGGCGCCGGCCTTCCGGCGGGATGCTGGTGACCGTCATCTGGGAGTCGGCGGCGGTGCCGTAGACGTAGATGAACGTACCGAGCGTCACGATGATGACGATGTTGTTGAGGACCGGGGTCCACATCATCGCGCCGAACCTCCCGCGCGCGTTGAGGATCTGCCCCATCACCACGTGCACGCCCATGAAGAAGATCGAGGGCAGGAAGTAGCGCGTGAAGGTGATGGCGACCTCGTTGGCCGCGGGGTCGGAGGCGACCGGGTTGGACAGCGCACGCACGAGGAGTGGCGCGGCGAGCCATGCCACGGAGGTGAGCACGGCCAGGGCCACCATGACGAGGGTCAGCAGCCGGTTGGCGTACGCGTCGCCGCCGTCGTCGTCCTCCTTCATGGCGCGGACGAGCTGCGGGACGAAGACGGAGTTGAGGCCGCCGCCGACGGTGAGGATGTAGATCATGGTCGGCAACTGGTACGCGACCTGGAACGAGTCACCGAGAAGACCCAGGCCGAGCGCCGAAACGATCAAGGCGGAGCGGATGAATCCCGTGAGGCGGGACACCATCGTGCCCGCCGCCATCACGGCACTGGACTTCAGCAGCCCCCCGGCCCGGCCGCCTTTCTTCGCGGGCGGCACGGGAGCCGGTTGCGGTGCGGGCGACTCGGCGGCAGGCGGTGGTGTGGCTCCCGCGTAGTGGCCGGGTGCCGCGGAGGCCGTGCCGGGTACCGGAATCGACTCGGGGGACTGTCGGCCGGCCACCGGCTGGTGGCCGGGATACCCACCGCCGTGCTGTTCGGCGTAGCCGTCCTGCTGCTGATCGCGGAGCAGGTGGGCGAAGGCGTCCGGCTCACGGCGCTGGCCTCCGGCCTGGCCGACCAGGTCGTCCACGCCCACGAACTGCGTCGTGCGCGGATCATCCCCGTACGGGAGGTACTGGGTCGGACCGTCCGGTTCCGGCGCCGGGGCCTGGGCCCATACCCGTGGATCGGGCGCGTGGGGCGACTGGGGAGGCTGCCCGTACAGCGGCTGCTGAGGGGTGTACGCGCCCTGCGGGGGCGGGGGATGCGCCGCACGGTCGTACAGGGCCTCCGCGACCGGGTCCTGGGCGGCGATGTCCTGTGCGCGGTAGGGGTCCTGGTCGTAGGCGTCCTGGAGATACGTATCAGCGGACGGCTGCGGAGCCTGGTCGTGCCCGGGCGGCGGACCCTCGGGCGGGTCCGACTCGGGATGGCCCGAGTTGCCCGCGGCATGACCGCGGTCACCGTCGTACGGCGCGTTCATGGTTACCCCACCTCATCGTCCCTGGCCCACCCGGCCACGACATCCTCAACGGTTCACTCTCTCACCCGTGTCGGACGGGTCTGCGCTTTCCGGTGCGGTGTCCGACGCCGGGTCACTCGGCTGCTCCGGGGCGTCCGTTTCCGAACCGTCCTCCGGCTCCTTGGTGAGACATACCGCGGGGGCGTCCGGGTTCTGCGGACCTTCGGTGCCCCCGGCCAGCGTGTGCTTCTCCTCCTGGGCCTCGCGGGCCGCGGCACGCTTGCGCTGGGTGTACATCCTGAAGCCGGCAAGGACGAGCAACAGGACACCGCCGCCGATGACCAGCATCACCGTGGCGGTGATCTCGGTGACCTTGACGTCGAAGGTGACCGGCTCGCCGTACTTCTGGCCGTCCTGCGTGTACAGCTGGGCGATCACCGTTGCCCGGCCGTTGGCGTTGGCGGATGTGGTGAACTTCACCGACTGGCTGTGACCGCCCGAGACGGTGACCGGCTGCTCCTCGTAGGCGGCCCCACTGATCTCGAGGCGGGTCGGGTTGGTCGAGGTGAGCCGCAGTGTCAGGTGCTCGACGCCCTGTACCAGGTTGTTCTGGACGGTCACGGGGATCGTGGCACTGCGGCCGGACAGTTTCGTCTCCGACTTCTCGATCAGCTTCACCTGGTCGAGGAGTCCGTCGAGGTACGCCTCGACCCCGCTGCGGTAGGTGGCCGCCTCGGCGATCCGGCCGCGCCATGAAACGGACATCCCCCGGTTCAGGGCCCGGCCGAACGGGGTCACCACCCGGGACGGGTCGGAGAGGATCACCTGGAACTTGTCGAGCTTGTCCTGTGTTCTCGCGATCTGCTCGAACGCCGACTGCGGCAGCTCCTGCTTGCGCAGCGAGGAGGGATACGAGGAGGCCGAGGGAACCTCGGTGGTGGCGGCGGGGTCCGGCTTCGCCTTCGCGGCGGCGGTGAGGTCCTGGGACTCCGACCAGTTTCCGTCCCGGACGGCCTTCAGCACCTCGGCCATCGTCTGGGCCTGGCTCGCGGAGGGGGTGCGCTGCGGGGCCACGACGACGCTGCGCTGCCGACCGGTCTGGAGGCTGAGCGTCAGGCTCTGTGCGAGGAACCGCTGCACCGTGGACGTGGACGTGGAGGCCTTGGTCATATCGCCCTGGAACAGGGTGGACAACCGGGCGTCCGCGACCACCGCCGTGGTGCCGCCCCCGATGGGGCGTGCGGCCGAAGGCGTGTACGGCAGGTCACCGGTCTCCCGGAAACTGTCGCTGCGGGCGATCACCTTGTCGGCACCGGCGGACGTGGCGACCTTGACGATGGAGGGGTCCACCGCGCCGTTGACGGGCCAGGCGAAGTCGGTGGTCGGTTTCACGTGGAGTATCGGCTCCACCGTGTTGACGACGACGTCCGTGGCCTCCTTGAGATGACTCAGGGAGCCGGTGACCGGCGTGCCGTTGTGGGCGAGGGAGGCGAGATCCGGATCGCCGAAGGGCAACGCGACGACCTCGTTGTCCGCCACCGCGCTCTGCACCTGGGCGAGCCATCTTTTGGCGACAGCCTGATGACGGCCCGCCGTGGTGGTGTCACTCTCACTTCGGACTTCGTAGCTCTCGGTCATCGCGTCGACGGACGCCAGCAGGTCCGGATCGACCACCCAGGTGACATCGAGGTCCTTGCCCAGTGCCACCATCCGGTCCAGACGGCCGCCCGGGGAGATCTCCTTGGCCAGGTCGTCGTCGCGGAGGACCGGGGTCTGCTGTTCGTCCGAACCGGTCTCCGCCGTCGTGTGGACCGTGGAGATCAGCGGCCACAGAAACGTCGTTCTCGTCTTTTTGTCGGCTTCCTCGGGCTGCCACGGCAGGAACGTGCGCCGGACGCCGAGGGTCTGTTCCCACGGCTGGGCGGAGGTCTGCCCGGAGAGGGCCACCGCCAGCTGGTAGACGCCGTTCTTTCCGAGGCTCAGCTCGTCCGCCGGCACGGAGATGCTGAAGGGCTGCGAGACGCCCGGAGCGAGACGTTCGAACTCCTGGGAGTACTTGTCGTCGATCTCCGGACCGACGGTGCCCTGGATGTCGTCACTGTTGCTGGCGACGGTCTCGATCCCGGAGCGGGTGTTCAGCAGGGGGCCCACACGCAGACCGACGTGGGCGTCGGTGACCGCTTTACCGCCCTTGTTGGTCACCGTGCCGGACACGGTGACGGTGTCTCCCTCGGTGGGGGCGCTCGGGGTGAGCGAGTTCACGGAGACGGAGACCGAGCCAGTACCGGAGGGAGCCTGCCGGGCGTTCTGCGCGGTGGCGTCCGCCGGAGACGCGGCGGGCAACTGGAGCAGGCCGGCCAGCAGGGGTACTCCGGCGAACAGGGTTCCGGTGCGCCGCAGCCAGCGGCGGGCAGGTGAGGCACTCGTCCCCTGGAAGTCTGCCGCCTCGGCCACGCGCTCGCCCGTCCCTTGTCGTCGTCAGTGGTCGTCGGAATGTACGTCCACGCATGGTAACGAGGAGCGGCGGGGGTGAGTGCCGCGGACCGGTCCACAAGATCGGGGGGAGCGCCGCCCTGCCCTCTATGTGGCTGTATAAGGGGAGCACGTCCCGTGCCTCGGGCGCAGGCCTTGTGCGGGTCTCGCCGGAGGTGACCGCGTCTGCCCCAGGGGGAGCCTCCGGCCGCCCGAGCCACGTACCCTTTTCTGTTGTGCCGAACGCCAACGAACAAACCAGTGCCCTGAGCCAGGTGCAGGACCAAGCGGTCAACGAACTGCTGCGGGTCGCCCCTGTCGCCGACGACCTCGCTCGCCGCTTCCAGGAGGCCGGGTTCTCACTCGCCCTGGTCGGCGGTTCGGTCCGGGACGCTCTGCTCGGCCGGCTCGGCAATGACCTCGACTTCACGACCGACGCCCGCCCGCAGGACGTTCTGAAGATCGTCCGCCCGTGGGCGGACGCCGTCTGGGAGGTGGGGATCGCCTTCGGCACCGTCGGAGCCCAGAAGGATGTCCGCGTCGGAGACGTTGACCGAAGCTTCCAGATCGAGGTGACGACCTACCGCTCGGAGGCCTACGATCGCACGTCACGCAAGCCGGAGGTGGCGTACGGAGACTCCATCGAGGAGGACCTCGTCCGCCGTGACTTCACGGTGAACGCGATGGCCCTCGCACTTCCCGCGAAGGAGTTCATCGACCCGCACGGCGGCCTGGACGATCTCGCGGCCCGTGTGCTGCGCACACCGGGCACCCCTGAGGCGTCCTTCTCGGACGATCCGCTGCGGATGATGCGAGCCGCGCGCTTTGCCGCTCAGCTTGATTTCGAGGTGGCTCCCGAGGTGGTCACGGCTCTGCGGGAGATGGCCGGACGCATCGATATCGTCTCAGCCGAACGAGTCCGGGACGAGCTGAACAAGCTGGTCCTGTCCGCTCACCCCCGCAAGGGACTGACACTGCTCGTCGACACCGGGCTTGCCGACCACGTGCTGCCTGAACTGCCGGCCCTGCGTCTGGAGAGCGATGAGCACCACCGACACAAGGACGTCTATGAGCACACGCTGATCGTCCTGGAGCAGGCAATGGCGCTGGAGGACACCGGCCCTGACCTGACACTGCGCCTTGCGGCTCTGCTGCATGACATCGGCAAGCCGCGCACGCGCCGTTTCGAGGGCGACGGCCGGGTCTCGTTCCACCACCACGAGGTGGTGGGCGCGAAGATGACGAAGAAGCGCATGACGGTCCTCAAGTACTCCAACGAACTGGTGAAGGACGTCTCGCGCCTGGTCGAGCTTCATCTGCGTTTCCACGGCTACGGCACGGGAGAGTGGACGGATTCCGCCGTCCGCCGCTACGTCCGGGACGCGGGGCCACTCCTGGATCGGCTGCACAAGCTGACCCGCTCGGACTGTACGACGCGTAACCGCCGCAGAGCGGCCGCGCTGTCCCGTGCGTACGACGGCCTGGAGGAGCGCATTGCCAAGCTCCAGGAGCAGGAGGAGCTGGATTCCATTCGCCCGGACCTCGACGGCAACCAGATCATGGAAATCCTCGGCGTCAAGCCCGGACCGGCGGTCGGCCAGGCGTACAAGCACATGCTGGAGCTTCGACTGGAGAACGGTCCGATGGACCATGACGCGGCGGTGGCGGCCCTCAAGGAGTGGTGGGCCGAGCAGCAGGGCTGAGAGCATGCCAACGGGGGCTACGTTTCACGTGAAACGTAGCCCCCGTTGGCATGCGTGGGGGGCGGTGTTTCACGTGAAACACCGCCCCCCACGTGGCCTGATTGGAGGTGTTACTTCACTTCCTTGAGGCAGAGGACCACGTTGTGGCTGCTGTTGCCCGTCTGGTAGTACGAGATCGTCGCTTCCTCGACGGCCTCGCACTTGCTGTCGTCGCTGGTGTTGTCGAACTTTTCGACGACCTTGTACTGAGCATCGCTTGAAGAGCAGTCGACCGTCTTGAGGTCCGGACTTACCTGTGTGCCCTCGTTGTGCATGCAGCTGCCCACAGACGTGGTCTCTGCGTCCGTCTGTCCGAAGAGCCACTTGCCCACGGCTATGAGGACCGCGATGACGATGAAGCCGACGATGCGCAGTAGCTTCTTGCTGAAACGCCCGGCGGGAGCCGGCGGAGGAACCGGGACGCCCTGCGTGGGGAAGCCAGGCTGACCGGCCTGCTGGGGGAAACCACCCTGGGGCGGGTGCGGAGCCTGGCCCTGGGGCTGCTGCTGACCCTGGGCGAACGGGTTGCCCTGAGGCGGCGGAGTGGTCACTTGGAGGTCCCCCTGGAACGTGAGTGCGTGGCGTGAAAAGCGCGTTGATAAGACGTACGTAAGGTATCGGGTGCCACTGACAACGCCACGCCGTGCTGGAGCTCTGTGGCATTGATGTGACACTTACCGGCGCTCAAAACGACTGATAGCCACAGCTACTGCTCCGTAGATAACGGCGATCGTTACCACCAGTGGGACCGACCGGCCGTCCGGTGGCAGCATCAGGGCGGCCACCGCGGCGGCACCGACGAAAGCCACGTTGAACAGGACGTCGTAGAGGGCAAAGATCCGGCCTCGGAAACCGTCCTCGACGGAGGCCTGGACGATGGTGTCCGTGGCGATCTTCGCGCCCTGGGTGGTCAGCCCCAGGACGAACGCCCCGATCAGTAGGGGGCCGGTGGCGAAGGGCAGTCCGAGCGCGGGCTCCAGGACCGCGGCGGCCGCCGAGCACAGCATGATCCATCGGCCGGGCCCGAACCGCCCCGCGGCCCAAGGGGTCATGACGGCCGCAACGAAGAAGCCGGCGCCGGACACACCCAACGCCAGTCCCAGAAGGGCGAGTCCCTCGGCCGTGGTGTCGGTCAGGGCGTACCGGCACAGCATCAGCACCATGACGAGCATGGCGCCGTAGCAGAACCGCATCAGGGACATCGCGGTGAGCGCCCAGGCCGCCTCCCTGCGCGGGGATGCGGCAAGGTGGCGCAGACCTGCCATCAGATCGCGAGCAGTGCCGGTGAGCGCCGTGGCGAGCCGTGGATGGACCAGCGCCCGGTCAGGACCGAGCAGTTCCCTCGCGATGCGCAGCGACGCCAGGGCCGCGCACAGGTACAGCGCCGCGCCCACGAGCACCACGGCGGCGTCGGAGTCGGCGACGACCAGGCGTACGGCGAAGGCCAGACCGGCGCCCGCGGTCGCGGCGAGCGTGCCGACCGTCGGCGAGAGGGAATTGGCGACGATCAGCCGTTCGGAGTCCACCACGCGCGGCAGGGCCGCGGACAGGCCGGCGAGGACGAAGCGGTTGACGGCGGTGACACACAGGGCTGAGACGTAGAGAAGCCAGTCGGGGACCTGGCCGAGGATCAGGACGGCGGTCACCGAGGCCATCAGCGCGCGCAGCAGGTTGCCGTACAGGAAGACCTGACGGCGGCGCCAGCGGTCCAGCAGGACACCGGCGAAAGGGCCGACCAGGGAGTAGGGGAGCAGCAGGACCGCCATCGCGGAGGCGACGGCCACGGCGGACGTCTGTTTCTCCGGTGAGAAGACCACGTAGGCGGCGAGGGCGACCTGGTAGACACCGTCGGCGCCCTGAGAGAGCAGCCGGACGGCGAGCAGGCGTCTGAAGCCCTGGAAACGCAGCAGGACGCGCAGGTCACGGACGACGGCCATGAGCCACAGCCTCACATACGGGGAGGGTCCCCGGGTCACACGACCCGGGGACCCCCAGCTGCCCACAGCGGGGAGGTTCTAGCGCTCGACCTCGCCCTGGATGAACTTCTCGACCTTGGCGCGGGCGTCGTCGTCGAAGTACTGCACCGGAGGGGACTTCATGAAGTACGACGAAGCCGACAGGATCGGGCCGCCGATGCCGCGGTCCTTGGCAATCTTCGCGGCGCGCAGGGCGTCGATGATGACACCCGCGGAGTTCGGGGAGTCCCAGACCTCGAGCTTGTACTCCAGGTTCAGCGGGACATCGCCGAAGGCACGGCCCTCGAGGCGCACGTAGGCCCACTTGCGGTCGTCCAGCCAGGCGACGTAGTCGGACGGGCCGATGTGCACGTTGTTCTCGCCGAGGTCCCGGTCGGGGATCTGGGAGGTGACGGCCTGCGTCTTGGAGATCTTCTTGGACTCCAGGCGCTCGCGCTCGAGCATGTTCTTGAAGTCCATGTTGCCGCCGACGTTCAGCTGCATCGTGCGGTCCAGGACCACGCCGCGGTCCTCGAACAGCTTGGCCATGACGCGGTGCGTGATGGTGGCGCCGACCTGGGACTTGATGTCGTCACCGACGATCGGCACGCCGGCCTCGGTGAACTTGTCCGCCCACTCCTTGGTACCGGCGATGAACACCGGGAGGGCGTTGACGAAGGCGACCTTGGCGTCGATGGCGCACTGGGCGTAGAACTTCGCCGCGTCCTCGGAGCCGACGGGCAGGTAGCAGACCAGGACGTCGACCTGCTTGTCCTTGAGGACCTGGACGACGTCGACCGGCTCCTCCGCGGACTCCTCGATGGTGGCCTGGTAGTACTTGCCGAGACCGTCGAGGGTGTGACCGCGCTGGACCGTCACACCGGTGCTGGGGACGTCGCAGATCTTGATGGTGTTGTTCTCGGAGGCGCCGATGGCGTCAGCGAGGTCGAGGCCGACCTTCTTGGCGTCCACGTCGAAAGCGGCGACGAACTCGACGTCGCGGACGTGGTAGTCGCCGAACTGAACGTGCATCAGGCCCGGCACCTTGGACGCCGGGTCGGCGTCCTTGTAGTACTCGACTCCCTGCACCAGCGATGCGGCACAGTTGCCCACGCCGACGACGGCTACGCGAACCGAACCCATTCCGGTTGCTCCCTGTGTATACGAGTGAGGCCCTGAGGGGGACTCACGTGGCGGTGTCGTCGGGCGAATCCGGCCGGGGGTGGTCCCCGGACCGGGGCAGGTCGCCCGACGTTCCAGATGTGGTGTCCTGTCGAGGGGTCGCCCCGGAGGCGGGACCCTTGAGGTCTCGCCCGGCCCGCTCGCTCTCGATGAGCTCGTTCAGCCAGCGCACTTCCCGCTCCACGGACTCCATCCCGTGACGCTGGAGTTCGAGCGTGTAGTCGTCGAGACGCTCCCGGGTCCGGGCCAGTGAGACCCGCATTTTCTCCAGGCGCTCCTCCAGCCGGCTGCGGCGGCCTTCCAGCACACGCATGCGTACGTCGCGTGACGTCTGTCCGAAGAAGGCGAACCGCGCGGCGAAGGTCTCGTCCTCGTACGCGTCGGGGCCCGTCTGGGAGAGCAGTTGTTCGAAGTGCTCCTTACCATCGGCCGTCAACCGGTAGACGATCTTGGCGCGACGGCCCGTGAGCGGAGCGGCGAGGGCGTCCTCTGTGGTGTTCCCCGGTTCCTCGATCAACCAGCCGTTGGCGACCAGCGTCTTGAGGCAGGGGTAGAGCGTCCCGTAGCTGAAGGCACGGAACACACCCAGTGACGTATTGAGTCGTTTGCGCAGCTCATAGCCGTGCATCGGAGACTCGCGGAGCAGGCCGAGCACGGCGAACTCGAGAATCCCGGAACGCCGGCTCATCGTCGCCTCCTCTCTGCCGCGGTCGTGCCGTGACGGCCTCGTGTCTGGCTCATCGCCGTCTTTATGCCGAGCTGATGTATCGACTCGATACATCACGACGATAGAACGGTGGTCCGGCTGGGGCAAGGGGATGGGTGGTGAACGGGATCACATCACCGATTCAATCCGAGCAAGTTGCCTGATTTGGGCCGAACTTCTGCGCTCGGCAGGTTTTGACGATGCGTAGTCTGTGCGCCATGCACAACACACCGGGAACCGAGTGACGCCTGGGGGCGTCCTCGTCCCCGGTGCAGTACGGGATGAATGCGGAACCCACCGCATCCGTACTTCGGGGGGACCGGAAACCAGCTGCCGTTTCCAGGCGCGTGAGACGCGCCTGCCCGAGGAGTAGTCGTTCGATGAGCGAGCACCGTCGCAAACCACCGCAGCCGCAGGGTGGCGGACGTGCCGCGGCCCGACGCGGCCAGTCAGGCTCGTCCTCCGGCCGCCGCGCGGCGCCGCGAGGCGCCACCGGGTCTCCGTCCGATTCCTATGGGTCGGACTCCCGCGACTCGGGTGGTGAGGGCCACAGTTATGGAAGCCGCGCCGAAGCGCGACGCGCGGCACAGAGAGGCGGGGGTCGCCGGGCCGGTTCCACCGGGCCCGGCCGGGGCCGGGCGGCGCCTCCCGGCAAGAAGCGGATCGTCGACTATCCGCGCCACGACAAGTACGGCTGGCGCCGCTGGATGCCGTCCTGGAGGCTTGTTACCGGTCTGTGCATCGCGTTCTTCGGCAGCATGGTGGCTGCCGCGGGAATCGGGTACGCACTGGTGGGTGTGCCGAACCTCGCTGAGACGGCCACGGCGCAGAACAACGTCTACTACTGGGCCGACGGCTCACAGATGGTCGCCACGGGTGGTGAGCGCAACCGCCAGATCATCGGCCTCGAAGAGATCCCCAAGGCGATGCAGGACGCGGTCATCTCTCAGGAGAACAAGACCTTCTACGAGGACAGCGGCATCGACCCCAAGGGCATCGCCCGCGCCGTGTTCAACATGGCCAGAGGCGGCAATACGCAGGGTGGCTCCACGATCACCCAGCAGTACGTCAAGAATGCCATGCTGGACGATCAGTCGCAGACCATCTCCCGCAAGATCACGGAGATCTTCGTTTCGGTCAAGGTGGGCACCACCAAGGACAAGGACGAGATCCTCGAGGGCTACCTGAACTCCGCTTACTACGGACGTGGGGCCTACGGGATCCAGGCCGCGGCCCAGGCCTACTTCGACAAGAAGGCCGAGAAACTCAGCGTGGGCGAGTGCGCCTTCCTGTCGGCGGTCCTCAAGGGAGCCACCTACTACGACCCGGCCGGTGCCAGCTCCATCGACCCGGTCAACGCCGCCCCTGCGGCGAACAAGAAGCGTGCCCTGCTCCAGATGCAGGACACGCTGGAGAAGATGGTCGAGTACGGCCGCCTGGATCCTGCGGAAAGGGCCAAGTACACCAAGCTGCCCAAGGTGCAGAACCCCCGGTCGAACACCGCGCTGAGCGGGCAGATCGGTTACCTCGTGGACCTCGCCAAGGCGTACATCGTCAACAACAGCGAGGAAACCGGCATCACCGCCGACATGCTGGAGCAGGGCGGCTACTCGATCTACACGACCTTCGACAAGAAGAAGGTTGAGGCACTCGAGGAGTCGGTCCAGAAGGTCTACAAGAAGAACATCAAGCCCGAGGAGCGCCCGGAGACGGACACCCACGTCCAGTTCGGCGGGGCCACGGTGGACCCGGCGACCGGCGCGATCGTGGCCATCTACGGCGGTACCGACGCGACCAAGCACTTCACCAACAACGCCGACGCGACCGGTGCCCAGGTCGGCTCGACGTTCAAGCCGTACGTGCTGGCGGCCGCCATGCAGTGGGGCGTCCGGGACCCCGACGGGGACCGGGTACAGGCCCAGGACGAGCGGACGAAGGTGTCCGAGAAGAGCCTGTACAGCGGCAAGAACAGGCTCAAGATCAAGGAGTACGACGGGTCGATCTGGCAGAACGAGAAGGGCGAGCAGTGGGAGCAGGTCAATGACGGCGACGAGACGCACGGCACTGCGCCCGACTACAAGATCGATCTCCGTGAGGCGATGCAGTACTCGGTGAACTCTTCGTTCGTCCAGCTCGGCGTGGATGTCGGCCTGGACAAGGTGAAGGAATCCGCGATGCTGTCCGGGCTTCTGGAGAGCAGCCTCGCCGGAACGAACTACCCGTCGTTCTCCCTCGGTACCTCCAGCCCCAGCGCGATCCGGATGGCGGGTTCGTACGCCACCTTCGCGGCCAGTGGTGAGCAGCGTGAGCCGTTCTCCGTCAAGAAGGTGACGAGCAGCAAGGACGGCACGGTCTACACGCACAGGACCCAGACCGAGCGGGCGTTCACCGCTCTGGTCGCGGACAACGTCACGGACGTCCTGAAGACCGTCGTCGAGGACGGAACCGGCTCCAACGCCCAGCTCGAGGGCCGTGAGGTGGCCGGCAAGACCGGTACCACGGACGGCAACAAGTCCGCCTGGTTCGTCGGCTACACCCCGCAGTTGTCCACCGCGATCAGCATGTTCCGGTACCCCGACGACGAGACCATCAAGAACCGCGAGTTCCTGAAGATGTTCGGCACGGGCGGCCAGAAGAAGATCCACGGTGCTTCGTTCCCGTCCGAGATCTGGGCGGATTACATGGAGGTCGCGTTGAAGGGCCAGAAGTCGGTGCCTTTCCCGACACCGGAGCCCATCGGAGAGATCGTCAACGACACTCCGTCGCCGACCCCCACTCCTTCCCCCACCGAGACCGAAGAGGAGACCCCGTCGGCGTCTCCGTCGACTTCGGAGCCGGAGCCGGAGCCCAGCACCCCCACGCCGAGTGAGACCAATACCTGTGGGCCGTTCGACTTCCGCTGCAAGGAGGAGGACGACACGGGGGGCACCGGACCTGGCGGAGCGGACGCCGGTGGGACGGACGGAGGGGTGACCAGCTCACCGTCGGCCTCGGAATCGGAAGAGGAAGGCAACAACCGCGGAAACGGCAACGGAAACGGCAACAACGGTGGTCTCTTCGGAGGCCCGGCCGGGTAACCGTAACCGTCCACTTGCCCGACTTGGGTGTTTCACGTGAAACGAGGGCCGCCGTACCCCACGGGTACGGCGGCCCTCTGCGTAGCCCCGGCACGTACGGCAGGATGTGCGGCATGCCCAGTGGAGAATCGACGCAAGCGAGCGTCCACGAGCCGGAGCCGGTGGAACCGACCCGGGAGGACAAGGTCGCCGAGGCCGGCAGCGAGCTGATCGGTGGTCCGCTCGGGCGGCATGCCCTCCTCGGGGCGTCCTGGTGGAGTCCGGTCCGGGTGATCGTGCTCGTGGCGATCGGTTTGTTCACCCTCGGCCTGGTACAGAAGGCGCCCTGCTACAACGGCGCGTGGTTCTTCGGCGCCGGTTCCCAGTACACGCACGCGTGCTACTCGGACATCCCGCACCTCTACCAGGGGCGGGGCTTCGCCGACGGCCTCGTGCCGTACTTCGATCAGCTTCCCGGCGACATGCAGTACCTCGAGTACCCGGTGTTGACCGGTGTGTTCATGGAGGTCGCCTCCTGGCTCACGCCCGGCAGCGGCAGCATCCAGGACCAGGAGCAGTGGTACTGGATGGTCAACGCCGGGATGCTCATGGTGTGCGCGGCCGTCATCGCCGTCTGTGTGACTCGCACGCACACCCGGCGGCCTTGGGACGGTCTCCTGGTCGCTCTGGCGCCCGCCTTCGCCCTGACCGCGACGATCAACTGGGACCTGCTGGCGGTCGCCCTGACGGCCGCAGCGATGCTCATGTGGTCGCGTGGCCGCCCCCTCGCCTTCGGCGTCCTCCTGGGGCTTGCCACGGCCGCCAAGCTCTACCCCGTGCTTCTCCTGGGGCCGCTGCTGGTGCTGTGCTGGCGCGCCGGCCGCTGGAGGGAGTACGGAACCGCCCTGGGCGGTGCGGTCGTCGCCTGGGCCGTGGTGAACGGGCCAGTGATGTTCTTCGCTTTTGACGGCTGGTCGAAGTTCTACACGTTCAGCCAGGAGCGGGGCGTCGATTTCGGCTCCTTCTGGTTGATCATCGCCCACAACTCGTCCGACCCGCTGAGTACGGACACCGTGAACACACTCGCCACAGCGCTGATGTTGCTGTGCTGCGTGGGTATTGCCGCACTCGCCCTCATGGCTCCCCGCCGACCGCGCTTCGCGCAGCTCGCCTTCCTGGTCGTCGCGGCGTTCATCCTCACCAACAAGGTCTACTCACCCCAGTACGTCCTGTGGTTGGTGCCCTTGGCCGCCCTGGCCAGGCCGAAGTGGAGGGACTTCCTGATCTGGCAGGCCTGCGAGGTGGCCTACTTCCTCGGCATCTGGATGTACCTCGCGTACACGACCAGCGGAGACGACCACAAGGGACTGCCCGCCGACGGTTATCACTGGGCCATCGGCCTGCATCTGCTCGGAACGCTCTACCTGTGCGTCATGATCGTGCGTGACATCCTGCTGCCCGAGCGGGACCCGGTGCGCCGCTCCGGTGACGACGATCCTTCGGGAGGGGTGCTCGACCGAGCCGAGGACGTCTTCGTGCTCGGCCCCGCCGCCCGACCCGTACGGCATGTCGCACACTTCGAGGGGCCACGGGTCAAGTGGGGCGGGGCAGGTGCCACCAGCGGTTCACTCTGAGCGAACGGCTGGTGGGCGGTCGCCCTGGAGGCGGGCGAGAGACATGAGAAAGGCCGTGCACGGGAATCCCGTGCACGGCCTTTCTCATGTTTGGGCGCCTGCTCAGACGCCTCCACCGCGTTCTGCGCTCCTCGTCCCCACGCCGCCGCTCAGCGGTCGAGCATTCGGTCGAACTGAGTGGTGGTGTGCCGCAGATGGGCCACCAGTTCCTCGCCGACCTGAGGTTCCGGTGCCTCCGTGGGCACGAACAGGATCGACACCTGCATGTGCGGCGGCTCGGCGAACCAGCGCTGCTTGCCGCCCCAGACGAACGGAGAGAGGTTCCGGTTCACCGTGGCGAGCCCGGCGCGGGCAACGCCCTTGGCGCGCGGCATGACACCGTGCAGAGCCTTGGGGGCCTCCAGACCCACCCCGTGCGACGTACCGCCCGCCACGACCACCAGGAAGCCGTCGGACGCGGCCTTCTGCTGGCGGTAGCCGAACCTCTCCCCCTTGGCGATGCGCGTGACGTCCAGGACGGCACCGCGGTACTCGGTGGCCTCATGGTCCCCCAGCCACAGCCGTGTACCGATACGGGCGCGGAAACGGGTCTGCGGGAACTGCTGCTGCAGCCGGACCAGTTCCTCGGCCTTGAGATGACTGACGAACATCGTGTGCAGGGGGAGACGGGCGGCCCGCAGACGGTCCATCCAGCCGATGACCTCCTCGACGGCGTCCGATCCGTCGGTGCGGTCCAGCGGCAGGTGGATGGCGAAGCCTTCCAGCCGGACGTTCTCTATGGCGGAGTGCAGCTGGGGCAGATCCTGCTCGCTGACGCCGTGCCGCTTCATCGAGGACATCACTTCGATGACCACCCGGGCGCCGACCAGACCGTACACACCGTCGACCGACGAAACCGAGCGGATCACCCGGTCGGGCAGCGGGACGGGTTCCTCGCCGCGCCGGTACGGCGTCAGCACCAGCAGGTCGCCGCCGAACCAGTCCTTGATCCGGGCGGCCTCGTACGTCGTGCCGACGGCGAGGACGTCCGAGCCCAGCCGGGTGGCCTCCTCGGCCAGCCGCTCGTGACCGAAGCCGTAGCCGTTGCCCTTGCAGACCGGGACGAGCCCCGGGAACTGCTGCTGCACGTGCTTGTGGTGCGCCCGCCAGCGCGCGGTGTCGACGTAGAGCGTGAGCGCCATGGCCGGACCTGGAACCTTTCTGGTGGCTGCGGTGTATCAGAGGCAGGGGATCAGAGACAGGGGAATTGATGGATCGAACAGTGCGACGGGTGCGGGATCAACGGCGCGACATGTACATATCGAGCGCCTTGTGGAGCAGCTTGTTCAGCGGGAAGTCCCACTCGCCGAGGTACTCGGCGGCCTGGCCGCCCGTCCCCACCTTGAACTGGATCAGGCCGAAGAGGTGATCCGTCTCGTCCAGCGAGTCGGAGATGCCGCGCAGATCGTAGACGGTGGCGCCGAGCGCGTAGGCGTCGCGCAGCATCCGCCACTGCATCGCGTTCGAGGGCCGGACCTCACGGCCGATGTTGTCGGAGGCACCGTAGGAGTACCAGACGTGGCCGCCGACGATCAGCATCGTGGCCGCCGACAGGTTCACGCCGTTGTGCCGGGCGAAGTACAGCCGCATGCGGTTGGGGTCCTCGGCGTTGAGGGCGGTCCACATGCGCTGGAAGTACGACAGCGGGCGCGGCCGGAAGCGGTCGCGCACGGCGGTGATCTCGTACAGCCGCTGCCACTCGGGCAGGTCGTCGTAGCTGCCCTGGACGACTTCGACGCCGGCCTTCTCGGCCTTCTTGATGTTGCGGCGCCACAACTGGTTGAAGTTCTTGTGGACCTCTTCCAGGGACCGGTTCGCCAGCGGCACCTGGTAGACGTAGCGGGGCTGGACGTCGCCGAAGCCGGCCCCGCCGTCCTCGCCCTGCTGCCATCCCATGCGGCGCAGCTTGTCGGCGACCTCGAAGGCACGGGGCTCGATGAAGTCGGCTTCCAGGTCACGCAGACGCTTTACGTCCGGGTCCTGGATCCCCTTCTTGATGGTCGCCGCCTCCCAGCGCCGGATGACCACCGGCGGGCCCATCTTCACCGAGAACGCGCCCTGCTGCTTCAGGTGCGCGAGCATCGGCTCGATCCACTCCTGAAGATTTGGCGCGAACCAGTTGATGACCGGGCCCTCGGGCAGATAGGCCAGGTAGCGCTTGATCTTGGGCAGTTGCCGGTAGAGGACGAGGCCGGCGCCGACCATCTCCCCGGTCCGGTCGTCGAACCAGCCGAGGTTCTCCGCGCGCCACTCCGCCTTGACGTCCGACCAGGCCGGGACCTGCATGTGACTCGCCGACGGCAGGCTCTGGATGTACGCCAGATGCTGCTCTCGGCTGATGGTCCTCAGGGTCAGGGTCATTCGGGGCGCTCCTCGGGCTGGTGTGTCCCCATGGGATCAGGGGCTCCGGCTCTCGCGCGAAGCCTACTGCGCCTTGGGGCCGACCCGGTTGGGCGCACGGACCTTCGCCCCGGCCGGTCGTCGGCCGGGGCGCTCCACGGTATTCAGGAGGGGGTGCCCGGAGTCAGTCGAGAAGCCCGCCGAAGAGGCCGCCGTGGGCCATGCCCAAGAAGAAGCCGACGGCCGATGCGCCCAAGCCCACGATGAGACCGAAGCGCGCCCGTGTCGTCTGCGAGACCCACTGGCCGTACGCGCCGGTGAGGATTCCCACCAGGCCGGTCCAGGAGCTGAGCAGGTGCAGCTGCTGGAACATCGCTGTGACGAAGGATGTGATGCCCAGCACCAGGGTCACTGCGAGCAGGGTGTCCTGGAGTGGGTGGGGCTTTCCATCCGTGGCGAAAAGGCCTCCGGCGGTGTTGGGTCGCAATGCCTGTGCCATGGGCACCTCCTGCGAAAGGCGGCGCATCGTAGCGCCGTACACACCCGATGTGTACAGACTGACGGGCTTCCGGGCCGGATTTCAACCGGAAGCCACTGTGCGGGTACTGTGTACCGTCTGCACCGGTGTCTGTCCGGACAGATCCAGTCAGGATCAGGGCAGGACCACGGTCCGCCCCGGTCGGCCTGGGGAAACCGCCGCCCGACATCGATTGTCAGTGGCGGCTGTTCTACTGACAGACATCGTTGCGCAACGCATCACGACCCTCCTGCCACGGAACGACCGTGGCCGCTGAGTCCAAAGGAGGTGGGTTCCACATGCGTCACTACGAGGTGATGGTCATCCTCGACCCCGATCTCGAGGAGCGTGCTGTCTCCCCGCTGATCGAGAACTTCCTTTCCGTCGTCCGTGACGGCGGCGGAAAGGTCGAGAAGGTCGACACCTGGGGCCGTCGTCGTCTCTCGTACGAGATCAAGAAGAAGCCCGAGGGCATCTACTCGGTCATCGACCTGCAGGCCGAGCCTGCGGTCGTCAAGGAGCTCGACCGCCAGATGAACCTGAACGAGTCGGTCCTCCGGACCAAGGTCCTCCGTCCCGAGAACCACTGAGCGTTTCCGCTCAGCCGCTCTCGGGATCCGAGTAGCAGTACCAGCAGCCAGCAGCAAACCCGCCGAGAGGTTCCCCCATGGCAGGCGAGACCGTCATCACGGTCGTCGGCAACCTTGTCGATGACCCCGAGCTGCGCTTCACCCCGTCCGGTGCGGCCGTCGCGAAGTTCCGTGTCGCGTCGACTCCCCGTACCTTCGACCGCCAGACGAACGAGTGGAAGGACGGCGAGAGCCTGTTCCTGACCTGCTCGGTCTGGCGTCAGGCGGCGGAGAACGTCGCCGAGTCGCTCCAGCGAGGCATGCGCGTCGTCGTGCAGGGCCGACTGAAGCAGCGGTCCTACGAGGACCGTGAGGGCGTCAAGCGCACGGTCTACGAACTGGACGTCGAGGAAGTCGGCGCCAGCCTGCGCAACGCCACGGCCAAGATCACCAAGACCACCGGCCGCGGTGGACAGGGTGGTTACGGCGGAGGCGGCCAGCAGGGCGGTGGCTGGGGCGGAGGCCCCGGTGGCGGCCAGCAGGGCGGCAACGCCCCGGCCGACGATCCCTGGGCGACCGGCGCTCCCGCCGGTGGCAACCAGGGCGGTGGCCAGGGTGGCGGCGGCTGGGGCGGAGGCTCCGGCGGCGGTGGCGGCTACTCGGACGAGCCCCCCTTCTAGGTGGGGCCGCACCCACACTTCTTGATCACACAGGAGATACATCATGGCGAAGCCGCCTGTGCGCAAGCCGAAGAAGAAGGTCTGCGCATTCTGCAAGGACAAGGTCACGTACGTGGACTACAAGGACACGAACATGCTGCGGAAGTTCATTTCCGACCGCGGCAAGATCCGTGCCCGCCGCGTGACCGGCAACTGCACGCAGCACCAGCGTGACGTCGCCACGGCCGTCAAGAACAGCCGTGAGATGGCGCTGCTGCCCTACACCTCCACCGCGCGATAAGGGAAGGGTGACCGACTCATGAAGATCATCCTCACCCACGAGGTCTCCGGCCTCGGTGCCGCGGGCGACGTCGTCGACGTCAAGGACGGTTACGCTCGCAACTACCTGGTTCCGCGGAAGCTCGCGATCCGCTGGACCAAGGGTGGCGAGAAGGACGTCGAGCAGATCCGTCGTGCTCGCAAGATCCACGAGATCCAGACCATCGAGCAGGCCAACCAGGTGAAGGCCCAGCTCGAGGGCGTCAAGGTCCGCCTCGCGGTCCGCTCCGGCAACGCCGGTCGTCTCTTTGGTTCCGTCACCCCGGCCGACATCGCTTCCGCGATCAAGGCTGCCGGCGGTCCCCAGGTCGACAAGCGCCGCATCGAGCTGGGCACGGCGATCAAGACCCTGGGCGCCCACGAGACGTATGTGCGTCTGCACCCCGAGGTTGCCGCCAAGGTCGACATCGAGGTTGTCTCGGAGTAAGTACTGCTCACTGAAGCAGTGAGGTGGGGGCCGCACCCTTCGGGGTGCGGCCCCCACCGTCGTTTCCCGTGAAACATGGCGTTCCGCGGGAAACGTGTCAGCGCGTGGCGCCGGTGACGACCCACTGGCCCGAACGGGTACGGACCCACAAGGTCAGCAACCGAATGGTCATCATGAGCGTCATCGTGCCCCAGAGCGCGGTGAGGCCACCCCCGAACACGGGGACCAGCAGGGCGACCGGGGTGAAGACCGCCAGGGTGATGAGCATCGCCCAGGCCAGGTACGGTCCGTCGCCCGCGCCCATCAGTACTCCGTCCAGAACGAAGACGATGCCGGAGATCGGCTGGGACAGGGCGACGATCGCCAGAGCGGGCAGTGCCGCGTCGGTGACCGTGGGATCGCCGGTGAACAGGGGCAGGAAAATCGGCCGGGAGAGCATCACGAGCACGCCGAGAACGGCTCCGACGCCGATGCCCCACTCCACCATGCGACGGCATACCTCACGGGCGCCCTGCGCGTCGCCGGCTCCCAGATAGCGGCCGATGATGGCCTGTCCGGCGATCGCGATGGCATCCAGCGCGAAGGCGAGCAGACTCCACAGGGAGAGGATGATCTGGTGAGCCGCGATGTCGGAGTCGCCGAGTCGGGCAGCGACGGCGGTCGTGATCATGAGGATGGCCCTGAGTGAGAGAGTGCGCACCAGCAGCGGTGCGCCGGCCTGGGCAGAGGCCCTGATCCCTGCGATGTCCGGGCGCAGTGAGGCGCCGTGTCGGCGTGCCCCTCTGAGCACCACGATCAGATAGACGGCGGCCATGCCGCACTGGGCGATGACCGTGCCCCAGGCGGAGCCCGCGATACCGAGGCCGGCGCCGTAGACCAGCCCGACGTTGAGGATGCCGTTGGCGACGAAGCCACCGACGGCGACGTAGAGAGGCGTCTTCGTGTCCTGCAGTCCGCGCAGCACACCGGTCGCGGCGAGCACGATCAGCATGGCCGGTATGCCGAGGGCAGAGATGCGCAGATAGGTGATCGCGTAGGGAGCCGCTGTGTCCGAGGCGCCGAAGAGGTCGATCAGGGCCGGTGCCGTGGGCAGGAGGACAGAGATGACGGCGACACCGAGGAACAGGGCAAGCCAGATCCCGTCCATGCCCTGGCGGATGGCGGCAGGGAGATCGCCGGCGCCGACGCGCCGGGCGACGGCGGCGGTGGTGGCGTAGGCCAGGAAGACAAAGACGCTCACGGCGGTCACCAGAAGGGCCGACGCGATGCCGAGACCGGCGAGCTGTGCGGTGCCGAGATGGCCGACGATGGCGCTGTCGGCCAGGACGAAAAGGGGCTCGGCGACAAGTGCGCCGAAAGCCGGGACGGCCAGCAGGACGATCTCACGGTCGTGCTGCCGTCGGACGGCGCGGGGGCGCCCGGGGGCCTGTGTCATGCGCACCAATCTAATCGTCCACAGGTAAGAGATGCAAAGCTCTATAGACCCTTACTTGATGGCGCAGAGTGTGTGCATGCGCACAGCGATCGAAGGGATCTTGGCCCGTCTGGGAAAGTTTTTCTTCTACACAGGCAGTGGACTATGAAACCCCAGGTCAACGTGCTTGTCGCAGCGCCGGGAGTTCCTTGTTCACAGGGCTGTCCACCGGGTCGTGCACAGGTTTGGCGGACTTCTCCACAGCATTGGCCCGGTCGTCCACAGGGCCTGTGGATAACCAGATTGGCTGACGGTGCAGACGGGCCTACGGTGGTCCGGCGCCCGCTCCGTCCGCCGGTTTCCGAATGGCTGCAAATCCGGCGCGCGACAACCGGAGTCGGGCGTCCTATTTGTCAGCGCCGTGCCGTAGAAAGAGGGCCACGGCTAGGTCCGCTCGGCGGACGGGAGGAGGTGGCTCGGTGAGCATTTCCGAGCCCTTGGACGACCCGTGGGCCGACAGCAGCCCCAGTGATCGTCTGCCTGCCTCCCGCCGCCGTGACGACGGAGGCAGGGGCCGCGAGGGCCAGCACGACCGCGGCCGGGACTCCGGAGCGTGGGACGGCGGAAGCGCCGCGTTCGAACGGGTGCCACCGCAGGACCTGGAGGCCGAGCAGTCCGTTCTGGGCGGCATGCTGCTGTCCAAGGACGCCATCGCGGATGTCGTCGAGATCCTCAAGGGCCACGATTTCTACAAACCGGCTCACGAAACCGTCTACACGGCCATCCTCGACGTATATGCGAAGGGGGAGCCGGCCGATCCCATCACGATCGCCGCTGAGCTGACCAAACGCGGTGAGATCAACAAGGTCGGCGGGGCCTCGTATCTGCACACCCTCGTCCAGACGGTGCCCACGGCGGCCAACGCGGCGTACTACGCGGAGATCGTGCACGAGCGCGCCGTGCTGCGCCGCCTGGTCGAAGCCGGTACCCGCATCACTCAGATGGGATACGCGGCTGACGACGACGTCGACGAGATCGTCAACCGTGCGCAGGCCGAGATCTACGCCGTCACCGAGCAGCGCACGAGTGAGGACTACCTGCCGCTCGGCGACATCATGGAGGGCGCGCTCGACGAGATCGAGGCGATCGGCTCGCGCAGCGGTGAGATGACCGGTGTACCCACGGGGTTCACGGACTTCGACTCGCTCACCAATGGGCTGCACCCCGGGCAGATGATCGTCATCGCCGCGCGTCCCGCGATGGGCAAGTCGACGCTCGCGCTGGACTTCGCCCGCGCGGCGTCGATCAGGCACAACCTGCCGAGTGTCGTCTTCTCACTCGAGATGGGGCGCAACGAGATCGCGATGCGCCTGCTGTCCGCCGAGGCCAGGGTCGCCCTGCACCACATGCGGTCCGGCACGATGACCGACGAGGACTGGACCCGCCTGGCGCGCCGGATGCCGGACGTATCCGCGGCGCCGCTCTACATCGACGACTCCCCGAACCTGTCGATGATGGAGATCCGCGCCAAGTGCCGTCGGCTGAAGCAGCGCAACGACCTGAGACTGGTCGTCATCGACTACCTTCAGCTGATGCAGTCCGGTGGCTCCAAGCGAGCGGAGAGTCGCCAGCAGGAGGTATCGGACATGTCCCGTAACCTCAAGCTGCTCGCCAAGGAACTGGAACTGCCGGTCATCGCACTCTCCCAGCTCAACCGTGGTCCCGAGCAACGCACCGACAAGAAGCCGATGGTCTCCGACCTGCGAGAGTCCGGTTCCATCGAGCAGGACGCCGACATGGTCATCCTGTTGCACCGTGAGGACGCGTACGAGAAGGAGTCCCCGCGTGCGGGTGAGGCCGACCTGATCGTTGCCAAGCACCGAAACGGCCCAACGGCGACGATCACGGTCGCCTTCCAGGGGCATTACTCGCGCTTCGTGGACATGGCGCAGACCTGATCGGATTCCTGCTGAACTGAGGGCATGACGACACCTCAGGAAGAACTGCTGGCCGGCACGCGTCGGGCGTTGTTGCGCCGGATCGCCGTCGCCCAGGCCGAAGAGCGGGCCCCGTCTCTCGTCGCGACCGTGGTGCGGGACGGAGAAGCGGTGTGGACGGGCGCGCGGACGTCGTTGGAGGGGCACGCGCCGGACGGGGACACGCAGTACCGGATCGGTTCCCTCACCAAGACCTTCACCGCCGTTCTGGTGCTCCGGCTGCGTGACGAGGGGGCGATCGACCTCGACGAGCCGTTGGAGAAGTACCTGCCGGGTACGGGCGTGGGGGAGGCGACCATCGCCGAACTGCTCGCGCACACCGGTGGTCTGGCGGCTGAGACGCCGGGCCCCTGGTGGGAGCGCACTCCTGGCTCCCTGCGGCCCGACCTCGCCGATGTACTGGGCGAGCACCCCCTGGTCCACCCGGTCGGTAGGCGGTTCCACTACTCGAACCCCGGATACGCGCTGCTCGGCGCGCTCGTGGAGAAGGTGCGCGGTGCTTCGTGGGAGGCCGTTCTCCGACGTGAAGTTCTCGAGCCCCTGAGTCTGCATCGGACGGGTGTGCGTCCGCAGGTGCCGTACGCGGAAGGCTGGGCGGTGCATCCGTGGGCCGACGTGATGCAGCGTGAGCCCGCCGAGGACCTCGGACGGATGGCGCCCGCCGGGCAACTCTGGTCCACCACAGACGACTTGGCGCGCTTTGCCGCGTTTCTGGCCCGTGGTGACGAGCGGGTGCTGGGTATCGGGTCGTTGCGAGAGATGAGGAGGCCGGCGGCGCCGGTGGAGGCGGCGGACGTGGCGAGTGGCTATGCGTACGGCCTGGGAATGGAGGTGCGTCACCGGGACGGGCAGGCCCTCATCGGGCACACCGGATCACTGCCGGGCTTCCTCGCCTGTCTTGTGATGAGCGTGGAGGACGACGTAGCCGCAGTGGTCCTGGCCAACTGCACGTCCGGACCAATGCTGTTCCCGGTCGCCGCCGATCTCGTTCGGATCGTTGCCGAGGCGGAACCCCGTATCCCCGCGCCTTGGAGGCCGTTGCGGGAGGAGGACTCCGCTGTGCTGGAGTTGGTGGGGCAGTGGTACTGGGGGACGCTCGGCTTTGCCCTGCGGCTGTCGGCCGACGGACTGGTGTCGCTGGAGCCGCTGTCCGGCAAGGGTCGTAGCTCGAGTTTCCGATCGAACGGCGACGGCACCTGGACAGGACTGGAGGGTTACTACGCCGGAGAGCTCCTGAAGCCCGTACGACGGCCGGACGGATCGGTGAGCCATCTGGACCTCGGGTCCTTCGTGTTCAGCCGTCGACCGTATGACGAGGAAGCTTTTGTGCCGGGCGGAGTGGATCCCGAGGGGTGGCGGGGGGTCGGATAGGGCCCGATTGCACGGTGACTTGCCCAGGGGGCTGTTTCACGTGAAACAGCCCCCTGCCTGCCTTCACAGTGCGAGCTTGAAACCCACGTGGGAAGCCGAGAAGCCGAGCCGCTCGTAGAAGCGGTGGGCGTCGGTGCGGGTGTTGTCGGAGGTCAGCTGGACCAACTGGCAGCCCTGGCGGCGGGACGCGTCGATGGCCCACTCGATGAGCCGGGCCCCGAGGCCGCTGCCGCGCTCGTCGCTGTGGATGCGGACGCCTTCGATGATCGACCTCGTGGAACCGCGCCGGGACAGCCCGGGGACGATCGTGAGTTGGAGCGTGCCGACGACACGGCCCTGGCGGACCGCGACGACCAGATGCTGGTTCGGATCGGCGCTGAGCCGCTCCAGAGCGGCCAGGTACGGGCGGTGGTCGTCCGGCGACTCGCGCTGTGCGCCCAAGGGGTCGTCCGCAAGCATGTCGACGATCGCCGGGATGTCGTCGGTGGCCGCGGGGCGTATCTCAAGATCTCCCATGGTCGCACCCTACGCAGACATGTGCCGAGGAGGTTGCCTCATGCAGGTACCGATACCGATGTCTTCAGTGTCTCCACTGCGCGGACCAGCGGGGCCAGATCGGGGTTCTTCGCCGCCGCGTCGAGAGCCTCGCGCAGCGCGGAGTCATTGGTCGGCCGTGCCTTCTCCAGAAGCAGGAGACCGGCCTGCGTGACATTGGTGTAGATGCCGCGCCGGTCCGTGGGGCACAGGTAGCGCTCCAGCAGGCCGCGGTTCTCGAGCCGGGTGACCAGGCGGGTGGTGGCGCTCTGGCTGAGTACGACCGCGTCGGCCACCTGCTTCATCTGGAGATGCCCCCCGACGCCGTCGTGCTGTCGGCTCAGGACGTCTAGCAGGGAGTACTCCCGCACGCTCAGATCGTGCTGGGCCTGGAGGGCCCGCTCGATATGGGCCTCGATTCTCCCGTGCAGCAGCGAGAGCGCGCACCAGCCCTGAGTGAGGGCGGTCAGTGCGGGGTCCGTGGCGGTCATGGGCGTTCCCTCCGTTCAGGTGCTGCTGAGGCCAGGGTAGAGCAAGAGCGAAATAGACCGCGTTTGCAAGTAACCCGCGCATGCAACTATTGTCCTTGCCTGTAAGGCGCATGCGCAACCAGTTGAAAGGTCTGTTTCCCTCATGCCTCTCGCGCTCCTTGCCCTCGCGATCGGGGCCTTCGGGATCGGAACGACGGAGTTCGTGATCATGGGTTTGCTGCCCGAGGTCGCAGGTGACTTCGGCGTCTCCATTCCCACCGCCGGCCATCTGGTGACCGGCTACGCCCTGGGTGTCATGTTCGGTGCCCCGCTGATGACCGTGCTCGGCACCAAGGTCTCCCGCAAGCGGATGCTGATGCTGCTGATGGGCCTGTTCATCGCCGGGAACCTGCTTTCGGCTCTGGCCCCCGTCTTCGGCGCCATGCTGCTCGGGCGGGTGATCGCCTCGCTGGCCCACGGTGCCTTCTTCGGTATCGGCTCCGTGGTCGCGGCCGACCTGGTCGCCCCCGACAAGAAGGCCGGAGCCATCGCCATGATGTTCACCGGACTGACCGTCGCCGATGTCGTCGGTGTTCCCCTGGGCACTCTCGTCGGCCAGTCCGCCGGCTGGCGCGTCACGTTCGGGATAGTCACCGCGCTCGGTGCCGTCGGTCTGGTCGGCATCGCCAAGCTCGTTCCCGATCTTCCCCGGCCAGAGGGCGTACGGCTGCGTGACGAACTGGCCGCGTTCAAGAACGTCCAGGTCCTGCTGGCCATGGCGATGACCGTCCTGGGCTTCGGCGGTGTCTTCGCGGCCATCACCTACATCGCGCCGATGATGACGCACGTCGCCGGCTTCGCCAACGGATCCGTCACCTGGCTGCTGGTCCTCTTCGGCCTCGGCATGGTCGGGGGCAACCTCATCGGCGGCAAGTACGCGGATCGCGCCCTGATGCCCATGCTGTACGTGTCCCTGGGCGCTCTCGCCGTCGTCCTGGCACTCTTCACACTGACCGCGCACCACAAGATCCTGGCGGCCGTCACGATCGTCCTGATCGGTGGTCTGGGCTTCGCCACCGTCCCGCCCCTGCAGAAGCGGGTTCTCGACCAGGCTCACGGCGCCCCCACCCTGGCTTCGGCCATGAACATCGGCGCCTTCAACCTCGGCAACGCCCTGGCCGCATGGCTCGGTGGTCTCGTGATCGCGGCAGGGCTCGGTTACACCGCTCCCAACTGGGTCGGCGCCGTCCTTGCGGCGGGTGCCCTGGTGCTGGCCTTCGTGTCCGCCGCCCTCGACCACCGGGACAAGGCCTCCAGCACCCGGGTCGCAGGCTCGGCGCCCACCACACAGCGGACCTCGGTCCCCCACTGATCTGAACGCCGGTGAGAACGAGGCCGGGGCCGTCCTCACCCCGTCTTCGGCCGCCACCGGCCGACTTCCTCACCACGACCACCGACGTCACCGCTACAACCCGGCATCGCCCGTACACCAAGGAGTACTTGCTCATGAGCACCACCGCCGCTGTCGCCCCGCTCACCACCGCCGACGCCGAAGCCCTGGTCACGGCCGCACACCAGGCTGCCGAGGCCGCCGGGGTCACGGTCAGCGTGACCGTTCTGGACGCAGGAGGGCATCCGCTCGCTTTCCGGCGGGACGACCGCGCCGTGCTGATCTCCGGTGAGACCAGCACCCGCAAGGCGTACACCGCGCTTCAACTGGACGTGCCCACCGCGGACCTCGTCGAGGCCGTGCAGCCGGGAGGGCTCTTCCACACCCTGCCCACCGCACTGGACCGACCGCTGCTGTTCATCGCCGGTGGTGTGCCCGTCCGGCGCGGCGGCCGTCTGATCGGCGCGGTCGGCGTCGGCGGCGGTGCGCCGGAGCAGGATCACTCCTTCGCCACGGCCGCCGTGGATGCCCTCGTCTGACGGGCGGTCCCCACAGAGCACGCCGGTTCCCGAAACCTCCGGGAACCGGCGTCGTCGTGTCCGGAGCCTCAGCCGGCCGCGACCGTCACGGGGGCGAACCTTCGGGTCCAGTCCCCGGGCATCTCCGTGATCCCGTACGTCATGACCGCATTGAAGGCGATGGACGCCAGACCATGGCCCTTCGCCCAGGTCAGCAGCTCTCCATGCCGTACATCGATGTCCGTCCGCAGCGGCCGGTCGGTGTGAGCGGCGAGAGAAGCGAGGAGTGCCATGGCTGTAGGGGTGTCGCGGGCGATCAGCGGGCCCACGACATGGGTGTCCATATTGGGCCACGCGGCCGCGTAACCGATGATCCGGCCGTCCTCCTCGGCCACGCGCACCTGGTCGGCGAACGAGGGCAGTCGGGTGACGATGTGCGTACGGTCCGCCCCGAACACCTCCTCGTCGAGCCGGAGGAGGGCGGGCAGATCCGCGGCGGTGGCGGTGCGGGTGAAGGTCCCTGGAACCTCTGCCCAGTTCGGGACGAAGTGCCCGCGGAGCATCTCCGCCCGGCCGACGACCTTGAAGCCGAGCTCCTCGTAGAGGGGGAGGCCGTTCGGTGTCGCGTGCAGTGTCAGGGGCGTGGCGCTCATCGCCGACATGACGTGGCGCATCAGGCGGCGTCCGATGCCCTGGCGGGCATGCCGTTCGGCGACCAGAACCATACCGATGGCCCCGAGCGCGGGGTGCTCCTGAGGGCCGTACTCGGTGACGACACAGGCGGCGCCCAGACCGCCGTCGGGATCGTCGATCCCATAGCCCTTCCCCGCGGAGAGAAGGAGCCCCCACTTGTGCTCCTCACGCGGCCACCCGCGATCCTCGGACAGGTCGGCGCAGGCCGAGAGATCGCGGGGGGCGAGGCGACGGATGGGCAGAGAAGCAAGGGAGAGTGTCGACACGCGGGTCAGGCTGTCCGACAGAGGCTGCTGGTGTCCACCTGTTTCCGAGATCTCCGGGAAGCCCACGAGCCGGTGCCCTTCGCGTGATGCCCGTGCGTCATCCCAGGTCGGGAGCGTGCATGGCGCGTACGCCCTCGATGTTGCCGTCCAGGTAGTGCCGTAGTGACAACGGGACGAGATGGACGGAGGCGATGCCCACGCGGGTGAACGGCACGCGGACGATCTGGTACTCGCCGGTGGGCTCGTCGACCTCCGGGCCGTGTCGCAACGACGGATCCATGGACTCCAGCCGGCACACGAAGAAATGCTGCACCTTCACACCGGTGGCGCCACCGTCCTCGCCGATGTGCTCCACCGTGTCGACGAAGCAGGGCACCACGTCGGTGATCTTGGCGCCGAGTTCCTCGTACACCTCTCGGTGCAGAGCGTCGACGACGGTCGGGTCCTCCGGCTCGACTCCTCCACCGGGGGTGACCCAGTAGGGATCCACGCCGGGCTTGGTTCGCTTGATCAGGATCAAGTGGTCACCGTCCAGCAGGACGGCACGGGCGGTGCGCTTGACCACGGGGCGGACGGTCATGGAGGAAATGTGGCCCAGCTTGTTCCACGTGAAACATCGCGACACGCCGCCGGCCGGTTTTCCCGGATGAGCCGCGCGGCCGAAGGATCAGCACCAGTCGGCGGCTGTCTGCTGCAACCACTCATGAGCGCGCGCGACATGCGGCATCGCCAGCGTGCCGTTTCGGACCACCAGGAAGTACGTGCGCAGCGGTGGCACGGCGGGCTCGTGCAACGCGATCACCTCTCCGCGTTCGAGTGCGGTCGTACACAGGTACCGGGGCAGTACGGCCAGCCCGGCACCCGCGGCGACGCAGGCCAGCACCGCGCGTAGATCCGGAACGATGACGGTACCCGGGGTGCCAGGGCGGGAATCGAAGACAGAGGCCCAGTAGCGGGAGACGAGGGGCAGTGACTCGTGCACCTCGATCACCGGGATCTGTCCCAGCGCGGATCCCCCGGTGTGGTGGAGCTTGTCGGATTCGGCTTGCCGAGCCCAGCGGGGTGCGGCGACCAGGACGTGCTCCTCGTCGCAGAGCGCGGTCGCCGAGAGCAGCGTGCCACGCGGCCGGACCGTGCTGATGGCCAGATCATGTCGCCCCGCGGCCAGCCCTTCCAGCGTCTCCTCGGCGGTCCCGAAGGAGGTGCGTAAGGCGAAGCTGTGGCCGTTCTCGCGTGCCAGCGCGGTGAGCGCGGGCACCGCCCGCTCGGCAGTGAATTCGAGAGGCCCTGCCAGGTGCAGTGTCCGCGAGGAGGAGTCCTCTTCGAGTCCGGTCTCGGTGATCTCCACCAGAGCGTCGAGATGCGGCGCTGCTTTGTGGGCGAGTTCGTCCCCGATGGTCGTCGGTGTCACACCGCGGGCCTGCCGCAGGAACAAGGGTCGACCCAGCTGCCGTTCCAGGGTCCGTATCTGTGAGGTCACGGCCGGCTGGGAGAGGCCGAGCAGGGCGGCGGCCCGGGTGAAGGAGCCGGCTCGGTGCACGGTCACGAAGGTCCGCAACAAGGCCAGGTCCACAGCACGCCCTCCTCTTCGTCAGCCCCGTTGCCACCTCGGCCCAACTATAAATATGTCGATAGGTCGCTGTCGCTACGGTGATTGGACACTGACACTGAGTCAACTAGCCTTGGTCGCGCGGTTCTTCGCGCGCAGAACCGAGGGCGGTCCGAGCCACGAGGGGGGAGGCTCGGACCGCCCGTCATCCGGAGCAGGGCGCCTGTCATCTGCCTGGACGGCTCGGTCAGGCGGCTGCTTCGTCCAGTGCGTGCAGCACGTCCGCCACCAGGTCGGCCGGATCCTCGGCTCCGACGGAGAAACGGACGAAGCCCTCCGGAACCGCGTCCCCGCCCCAGCGACCGCGTCGCTCGGCCGTGGACCGCACGCCGCCGAAGCTGGTCGCGGCGTCCACGAGCCGCAGCGCCTCGAGGAAACGGTCCGCATGCGCGCGTGTGGGCAGCGTGAAGGACACCACGCACCCGAAGCGCCGCATCTGCCGCGAGGCGACCCGGTGCGAGGGGTCGTCCGGCAGCCCCGGATAGCGCAGCCCCGTCACCTCGGGCCGTTCCCGCAGGGCCCGGGCGAGCGTCAGGGCGGTGGCGTTCTGCCGGTCGACCCGCAACTGGAGTGTGGCGATCGAGCGGTGCGCGAGCCATGCCTCCATGGGGCCGGGGATGGCACCGACGATCTTGCGCCAGCGGCGCACGGCGGCCATCGCCTCGGCGTCGCGGCCGACGACGTACCCCAGGAGGATGTCCCCGTGGCCGGTGAGCTGTTTGGTTCCGCTGGCCACGGCGAAGTCGGCACCGAGCTCCAGCGGACGCTGGCCGAGCGGTGTCGCGAGGGTGTTGTCGACGGCGACCAGCACGCCGCGCGCGCGTGCTGCTTCCGCGAGTCGTCGCACGTCGCACACGTCGAGCCCAGGGTTCGACGGCGTCTCGATCCACAGCAGCCGCGCGCCGTCGAGGACGTCGAGCTGGGCGTCGCCGCCGGTCGGTGCGGTACGCACCTCGATGCCGTACGCCTCCAGCTGGGTGCGCACCAGGGGCAGCACCTGATAGCCGTCGTTCGGCAGGACGACCGTGTCCCCGGTGCGCAGCTGCGAGAAGAGCACCGAGGAGATCGCGGCCATGCCCGAGGCGAACACCAGGGTCTCGGCGCCGTCCTGCCCCGGTGCCTCCAGATCCCCGATGGCCTGCTCCAGCAGCGTCCAGGTGGGGTTCTCGTCCCGGCCGTAGGTGTAGGGGCCGGAGGGGTCGCCGGGCAGGTGGAAATGGGCGGCGAAGACGGGGCCGGGCAGGGTCGGTTCGTGCTTGACCGGCTCGGGCAGTCCGGCCCGCACCGCGCGTGTGCCGTCACCGGGGAAGGGCCTCTTCGGGTCCGTCCCGTGGCCGCCGTCCGTTGTGGAATCGCTCATGCCGCTCGTCCTTCCGTCTGCTCGCGTACCGCGGTGAGCAGCCCGGTACTCGCTGCCTCCACCATCTCAAGACATGCGACGAAGCCGTCCGCACCTCCGTAGTACGGGTCCGGTACGTCGAGATCGTCGCCCGCCCCGGGATCGTACGAGCGCAGCAGGCGCACCTTGTCCGCGTCCTGTGGGGTGGGTGCCAGGCGGCGCAGTGCTCCGAGGTGGCCCGTGTCGAGCGCGACGACGAGATCGAGACGGGCGAACCACGACGGGTCGAACCGCCGGGCCGTGTGGCCCGCGACGTAGCCGTTCTCCTCCAGGACGGCCACCGCGCGGGGATCGGCGCCGTCGCCCTCGTGCCAGCCGTGGGTGCCGGCGCTGTCCACCTCGACCGTGCCGTCGAGGCCGGCCTCCACGACGCGCGCGCGGAAGACTGACTCGGCCATCGGGGAACGGCAGATATTGCCGGTGCAGACGAAACAGACGCGGTACGTCATGGTGCTCAGTCCCCGTCGGGCAGAACGACGTTGAGGGCCCAGGAGACGACCGAGATGATCAGACCGCCCAGTACGGCCGTCCAGAAGCCCTCCACATGGAAGCTCAGGTCGAACTGGCCGGCCAGCCAGGAGGTGAGCAGCAGCATCAGCGCGTTCACCACCAGTGTGAACAACCCGAGCGTCAGGATGAGCAACGGGAGGCTCAGGAGCTGCACGATCGGCTTGACCAGGAAGTTCACCACGCCGAAGATCAACGCGACGAGTATGAGGGTGCCGATCTCCTTGCCCGTGCTGTCACCTGTGAGGGTGATCTTGTCGATCAGCCACACCGCCGCCGCGAGGGCGGCGGCGTTGGCGATCGTCTTGACTACGAAATTCTTCATGTGTCTGATCGTGGCAGACAGGACCGGACATGAGCAGTGAGGCAAGGGCGGACAGGATATGAAGGCATTCCGGCTGGACGAACTGGAGGCCGAACGCGCCGCCAACGAGGGCGCGTACCTTCAGTTCCTGCGGGAGCGGAACATGTCGGTCGGCCTGTACGCCCTGGACGCGGGCGGGCAGGATCCGCAGCAGCCGCACCACCAGGACGAGGTGTACTTCGTCGTCAGCGGCAGGGCGGCGATCACCGTCGGCTTGGAGACCACGCAGGTGGCACGCGGCAGCGTGGTGTACGTGCCGGCGGGGGTCGCGCACAAGTTCCACCACATCAGTGAGGACCTGCGGGTCCTGGTGGTGTTCTCTCCCCCCGAGAGCTGAGCCGCGGTCTCGGGGTTCCCTAGGGGACCGGTCAGGGGAGGACAAGGGATCCGAGGCCCCCGGTGGGGCTCCTGGCGACCTAGCATCGAGTGCAGGACATCATTCACGCGACCCGGCACGAGACGGGCGGAGAGGTAAGGACGAAGGCGATGCGAGAGATCTTCACGGGACTGCCGTGGTGGGTGAAGTGGATCGCGGTGCCGGTCATCGCCCTGGTCGTGTTCGGGGGGCTGATAGCGAGCGTGGTCGGCTTCGTGATCGGCCTGCTCTTCAAGGTGTTGGTCTTCGCTGCCCTGGTCGGCGGAGTCATCTACGTCGTACGGAAGTTCACGTCGAGTTCGTCGTCGCGCGGCGACTGGTGAGCCCCATGGGGAGCCGGTGAAGCGGTAACGGGCGACACCGGTTCCCTCGGGCGGGGGAAGTTTCCCGGACGGGCCGTCCGCGTGCGGTGACAGACGGTTAGAGTCCGGAACGCCATGCGGGGGCAATCCCCGCGAGCGGCGTACACCCCCACCCGTGTTCCCCCGCACGGGCTGCCCCCCTCGCTTCGGGAGTGACCCTTGGCCACGGCTGACACCGTCACCGCACAGCTGCCTGCTGTTCCCTGCCAGCCCCGTGCGCGGGCGGTCTCCGAACCGGCGCCCACCGCCACCCTCATCGGCTCCGTGCAGCGCGCGATGCGTCTGCTGGAATCCGTCGCCGGGCATGAGTACGGAGCCCCGGCCAAACAGTTGGCCCGCGAGACCGGACTGGCCCTTCCCACGACGTACCACCTGCTGCGCACCCTTGTGCACGAGGGCTATCTGCGCCGTGACAAAGGACTGTTCTTTCTCGGCGACGCAGCCGAGAGGCTGAGCAGCAGCGGGGCCCCGCAGAAACGTCGCAGCACGGTCGTCGACGCGCTCGCGCGGTGGCGTGACGCGATCGGGGCTCCCGTGTACTACGCGGTGTACCGCGAGGGCGAGATCGACCTCGTGTGCGTCTCCGACACTCCCGGCAATCCCGCGGTCCAGGAATGGGCGGACTTCCGGGCGACCGGCCACGCGCACGCCATCGGGCAGTGCCTGCTGTCCCAGCTCGACGAGGCCGCCCGCCGCGACCACCTCGACCGCTTCCCCGTGCAACCCGTCACGCCGTACACCGTGCGCGACGCACACGGTCTTCTCCGACGCCTGGAGCGGACCCGGCGCATGGAACCGGTGATCGAGCGCCAGGAATACGCCCTGGGCACGGTGTGCGCGGCCATCCCGATCACGGCCGGCACCACGGCTGCGACGATCGCCATCTCCCTGCCCGCGCATCAGGCCCACCGGCTGCTCCCCGCCGCGCAACAACTGCAGACGGAAGTGGGCCGTCTGCTCGGGCCGTTGGGGCTCTCTATCACCATCTGAAAACTCACTCCTTGTGATTCACCGTGTACGTTGAGCAAGATTCACCCAGTGTCAGGGGTCCATTCCCGGCTGGTCCGCGGCTAATGACGGGGTAGGCGATGCGCGAGTCCGTACAGGCAGAGGTCATGATGAGCTTTCTCGTGTCGGAGGAGTTGTCCTTCCGCATCCCGGTGGAGCTTCGCTATGACACCTGTGATCCCTACGCCGTGCGGCTGACCTTCCATCTTCCCGGTGACGCGCCTGTGACCTGGGCGTTCGGCAGAGAGCTGCTGATCGACGGCGTCGGCAGACCATGTGGCGAGGGCGACGTGCGGGTGTCACCGGTCGAGCCCGACGCCCTGGGCGAGGTGCTGATCCGGCTTCAGGTCGGTGGCGACCACGCGCTGTTCCGTTCGTCGACGGCGCCGCTCGTGGCCTTTCTCGACCGCACCGACAAGCTGGTGCCGCTGGGCCAGGAGGGAGCGCTCGCCGACTTCGACGCCCATCTCGACGACGCACTGGACCGCATCCTGGCGGAGCAGGGCGCCGGGTAGAGGGTTCCGCCACTCGGACAGCCGGTGGCGGAACCGTTCATCGTGTTCCGTCACATCGGTGCAGGAACGCTTTTGCGCCGGTGGACGAGCCACTCCGGTGGGCCGGTCACCCGGGGCGGGGCCGCAGCCGGTCATGTGTCGGCAGCAGGCTCTCCGGCGCCGTGCCGTAACGGGGTCACCGCTTCCGGCGCCTGCCCCTCCCGCCCCGCGCCGGAACCGCCCGGACGCTCTCCCCGGGTGTCTGCGCCGCCGCACGGTCGGCCGAGACCACCAGGGCGGCCAGAGCCGTGGTGACCGGCACCGCGGCCACCAGACCGATCGAGCCGACCAGCGTACGCACGATCTCCTCCGCGACCAGCTCGCTGTTGGCGACCGTCCCCACACTGCTCTGCGCGATGGAGAACAGCAGCAGCAACGGCAACGCGGCGCCCGCGTAGGCGAGAACGAGAGTGTTGACCACGGACGCGATGTGATCGCGGCCGATACGGATGCCCGCGCGGTACAGCCCCCGCCAGCCCATCGACGGGTTGGCCTCGTGCAGTTCCCAGACGGCCGATGTCTGGGTGACCGTCACATCGTCGAGCACACCGAGCGACCCGATGATGACGCCGGCCAGCAACAGACCGCTCATGTCGATCTCGGGGTAGAGGCCGTGGATCAGTCCGGTGTTGTCGTCGGTGTTGCCGGTCAGCACGGCCCAGTCGATGAAGACCGAGCCCAGAATGCCGATCAGCAGCAGCGAGACCAGAGTGCCTAGCACCGCCACGGATGTGCGCGCCGACAGCCCGTGACAGAGATACAGGGCCTGCAGCATGATCGCGCTCGCCCCCACCACCGCCACGACCAGCGGGTTCGATCCCTGCAGAATGGCGGGCAGGATGAAGAAGTTCAGCACCAGGAAGCTGACCGCCAGCGCGATCAGTGCCATCACGCCGCGCAGCCGTCCGACGGCCACGACGGCGACCGCGAAGATACCGGCGAGCAGGGCCAAGGGGAGACGCCGGTTCACGTCGGCGACCGAGTACTGCAGGTCCTTCGGAGCGGAAGGTTCGTAGGCGACCACGACCTCCTGACCCTCGCTCAGCTGACGGGACTGGTCCGGCTGCACGATCTCGGTGAACGTACGGTCCTGGTCCTTGCCGCTGTCGACCCGGATCGTCGCCCTCTTGCACGTGCCGTCCGCCTGCTGCTGCGCGGAGGAGCCCTCGGCCGTCGAGGTGTCGCCGGTCGGGACGCCTCCGGAAGCGTTGACGGAGGAACAGCTCACCTCGACCACCTTGGTGACCGTGGCCTCCTGCGTCTGCCGGTCGAAACCGACGCCGGTGCGCTCGTGTCCCGGTGCGCCGCCCGGCCACAGCACGACGAGGCCGACCAGCACCGCCGCGGTGAACGGGATGAGGACCGCCGCGATGACCTTGCGCAGGTGCTTCGAGACGGGGGCCGCGGGGCCGTGACTGTGACTGTGCCCGTGCGAGTGGCCGTGTCCGCCGCCGGAGTCCGGACCGTGCTCGTGTCCGTCGTCGACCGGAGGGGGGCCACCGTGGCCGCCGCTGTGGCCGCCCCCGCCCCCGCCCGGGCCACGGTCATGGTGGCCGCTGCCCGGCTCCGGACCCCGGCCGTGACCTTGCCCCCGCGATTGCCCCGCCCCCTGCCCCCGCCGCTCCTGCTCCTGGCTCGGGTGGCCGGCTCCGGGCCCGCGCCCGAACCAGTCTCCGGAACCGGAGCCGTCTCCCTGGCCGTCCTCACGGCCTGTGCTGTTGCCGGCTGCGGGCCCTCTGCCACGGCCGCCGCCGTTTCGGGCGCCGGAGCCGAAGGGTGGTTCGGGCGGTGGGTACGGGGGATGTTGCGTCGAGGTCACCGCCCGATCATCGCAAGAACAACGAGGGCCCTCTGTTCACCGCGCCAGAATTGACGCTAGCGTGGGGGCACCTTTTGTACACGCGGGAGCTCGGAGCACCGGGCTGAGAGGACGCTGACCTCCGTCCCAGCGACGTTTCACATGAAACATCACTGCTGTCCGAGTGATGTTCCCCACGGAACGCCGACCGACGGAAACCGCTGCGTCGACCGCTGAACCTGTTACCGGGTAATGCCGGCGTAGGGAGTAGGTCTCATGACCAGCAAGGACACACGCACGCCTGCCTCCACGCAGAACCCGACGGAGACGTCGGAGCAGGAGGAGGCCGGGAAGTCCATCGGATGGCACAAGGCGTACGTCGAGGGCACGCGCCCCGGTCTACGGGTGCCGGTCCGTCAGGTGCACCTCACCAACGGCCAGTCGGTCACGCTGTACGACACCTCGGGCCCGTACACCGACCCCCTGGTCGATACCGATGTACGCAGGGGGCTGGCGCCGCTGAGGGAGAACTGGATCATCGCGCGCGGCGACACCGAGGAGTACGCGGGCCGTCCCGGCCGTCCCGAGGACGACGGGATCAAGCACACCTCGCCGCGCGGCGGCCTGCGCAACCTCGACGCGGTGTTCCCGGGCCGGCCCCGTCAGCCGCGCCGCGGCCGCGCGGGCGGGGCGGTCACGCAGCTGGCGTACGCACGTCGCGGTGAGATCACATCCGAGATGGAGTACGTGGCCATCCGGGAGAACGTGTCGCCGGAGGTCGTGCGTGAGGAGATCGCGGCGGGCCGCGCGGTGCTGCCCGCCAACGTCAACCATCCGGAGACCGAGCCGATGATCATCGGCAAGCGGTTCCTGGTGAAGGTCAACGCCAACATCGGGAACTCCGCGGTGACCTCCTCCATCGAGGAGGAGGTGGAGAAGATGACCTGGGCGACCCGCTGGGGCGCCGACACGGTCATGGACCTGTCCACCGGCCGCAATATCCACACCACCCGGGAGTGGGTGCTGCGCAATTCCCCCGTCCCCATCGGCACCGTGCCGCTCTACCAGGCGCTGGAGAAGGTCGACGGCAGGGCCGAGGAGCTGACCTGGGAGATCTACAAGGACACGGTCGTCGAGCAGGCCGAGCAGGGCGTGGACTACATGACGGTTCATGCGGGCGTACGGCTGGCGTACGTGCCGCTGACCGCCAACCGCAAGACGGGCATCGTCTCGCGCGGTGGCTCGATCATGGCGGCGTGGTGTCTGGCGCACCACAAGGAGTCGTTCCTGTACGAGAACTTCGAGGAACTCTGCGAGATCCTCGCGACCTACGACGTCACGTACTCGCTCGGCGACGGGCTCCGGCCGGGGTCGATCGCGGACGCCAACGACCAGGCCCAGTTCGCCGAGTTGCGCACACTCGGGGAACTCAACCGGATCGCGAAGCGTTTGAATGTGCAGACCATGATCGAGGGGCCGGGGCATGTCCCGATGCACAAGATCAAGGAGAACATCGACCTTCAGCAGGAGATCTGCGATGAAGCCCCGTTCTATACGCTCGGCCCGCTGACGACGGACGTCGCGCCCGCGTACGACCACATCACCTCCGGTATCGGTGCCGCGATGATCGCCTGGTGGGGTACCGCCATGCTCTGTTACGTCACACCCAAGGAGCATCTCGGCCTGCCCAACCGTGATGACGTCAAGATCGGCGTCATCACCTACAAGATCGCCGCCCATGCCGCCGACCTGGCCAAGGGACATCCGAGTGCGCAGGAGTGGGACGACGCGCTGTCCGACGCGCGCTTCGAGTTCCGTTGGGAGGACCAGTTCAACCTCGCCCTCGACCCGGACACGGCACGGGAGTTCCACGACGAGACCCTTCCGGCAGAGCCCGCCAAGACCGCGCACTTCTGCTCGATGTGCGGGCCGAAGTTCTGTTCCATGAAGATCAGCCAAAGCATCACGGAGCGGTTCGGCGGTGCCTCGCCGGAGGGTGCCTCGGCCGAGGAGATCGCCGAGGGGATGCTGCAGAAGTCGAAGGAGTTCGCGGAGGCGGGCAACCGCGTGTACCTGCCGCTGACGGACTGAACTGACTGAATCGAACTGGTTGAACGGGCGAGGGGCGGGTCGTTCGGGCCCGCCCCTCTCGCTCCTCACGGGGACGGATCGGCAGACTGTATGCCATGACAGCGCAATCAATGAGCAAGGGGTCCAACCTTCCCGTCGATGCCCCGGTGGTGCGCGTCGAGCTTGCTTGGACCGCCGGGGCCGGTGTGCCCGACATCGACGCGTCGGCTCTCCTGCTCACGGCGGCCGGACGAGTGCGGGACGACGGCGATTTCGTCTTCTACAACCAGCTGCGGCACGCCTCCAACGCTGTGACACATCGGGGAAAGCGGAGCACCGTCGGTGCCGCGACCGACACGGTCGAGGTCGACCTGCGCCTGCTGGAACCGGCCGTCGAGCGGATCGCGCTGTGCGCGTCCTCCGACGGCGGGACCTTCGGCCAGGTCCCGGGGCTGGTGCTCAGGCTGCTCGACGCCGGGGCGGAGACCGAGATCGCCCGGTTCGACATGGTGGCCGACACGGAGACCGCGTTCATCGGTGGCGAGCTGTACCGGCGCCAGGGGAAGTGGAAGTTCCGCGCGGTGGGCCAGGGGTACGCCTCCGGGCTCGCGGGGCTGGCCACTGACTTCGGTATCACCGTGGACGACGCTCCCCCGGCGGCCCCCGCCGCCGTGCCTCCGGTCGTCGCGTCCCCCGTCACGCCTGCCGTCTCCGCTCCGGTGCCTCCCGCTCCGGTGCCTCCGGTCCCGGCCGTTTCCCCGGCCGCTCCGCGCCTCACCAAGGGAGAGGAGCGGCTGCCCGTGGACATGCGCAAGCGGCTGTCGCTGCGCAAGGAGCAGGTGGCCGTCAGCCTGCGCAAGCACGGGGCCGCCGAGGTCACCGCGCGCGTCATCCTCGTACTGGACGCCTCCGGTTCCATGGCACCCCAGTACTCCAAGGGAGTCGTGGCGGACGTCGTCGAGCGCATGGCCGCGGTCGCCGCGCAGTTGGACGACGACGGCGAGATGCAGGCATGGACGTTCGCCTCGCATCCGGCACGGCTGCCGGACCTGCGGCTGGGCGAGCTGTCCGACTGGCTCCGGCTGCACGTGCGGGTGGGGGAGATGAGCCTCTTCCGGCGAGGGCGGAAGAAGGGCCTGGACCCGAGCCAGGTCGACATGCGGGAGGTCGGCATCCAGAACGAGGAGCAGAAGGTCATCGCCGAGGTCCGCTCGTTCGTCGGGAGCAATCCCGCGGCGGCCCCGACGCTCGTGCTGTTCTTCTCCGACGGCGGGGTCTACCGGAACACCGAGATCGAGCGTGAGCTCCGCGAAGCGGTGGAGGAACCCGTCTTCTGGCAGTTCGTGGGGCTCGGACGGTCGAACTACGGCGTGCTGGAACGATTCGACACGCTGCCCGGACGCCGCGTCGACAACGTCGGGTTCTTCGCCGTCGACGACATCAGCACCGTGCCGGACCCGGAGTTGTACGACCGTCTGCTGTCCGAGTTCCCGTTGTGGATCACAGCTGCGAGCCGGGCGGGCATCCTATGACCAGGGGCACGATCTGGCCCGGGCATGAACTGACCCAGACATGACTTGACCCGTGCACCCGGCACACGCCCCCGTCGCGGAGCCTCTCGAGAGGGCTCCGCCGGTGAGGGAGCGCCGGCCGGCGACCACGGACTCGGGCCGGTACTTCGGCCGTTCGCCTACTCAGGCTGGTGTTCCGGCCCCCCGAAGTCCGGGCTGCTGTAGTCCGGACTCGAGTAGCTCGGCCGCGGGCCGCGGCTCGGGCCTTCCCCGGGGCTGGTGAATCCCGGCCGGTGGTAGCCGAGGTTCGGGATACGGCTGGTCGGTTCGGACGGTGCCGCGTAGCGCAGTGCGGCTGCCGTGCCGGGATCGGTGAGAGCGTCCCGCAGGAACGGCATGATTCCCCGCTCCAGCAGTGCCTCGTGCCAGGCATCCCTGGCCAGGGCCAACTCCTTGTCGCCTTCCACGTACGGCCCGCTCCGGGCCGAGGGCTTGTTGCGCAGCGCGGTGAGGAGCAGGCCCACGGCGGCGACCAGGATGGCGACCGCGGTCACGGCGCCGAACGTCCAGCCCGTGGTGAGCATGGTCCGGGCGAAGGCCGCGCTGAGGTCGAGCACGCGCAGGATGTAGCCGACGAGCAGGAAGAGCACGGCCGCCGTTCCGGCCAGGACGGGTGCCAGAACGGCGATGACGGCGACCGCACCCGCGCCGGCGGTCTCGGCGGCCTCCCCCATGGCGGCGGCGAGCCCCGCTGTGCCGGGTTCCGGCTCGGAGGAGCCCGACTCGCGCACGGCCGGGGTGGCCGACGCCGGTGGCCGGCGCAGTTCCTCGCGGACCTTGATGTAGTGCTGGTACTCGGTCGCCGCGGCCGCCGTGATGATCGCGGTGGCATTGAGCGCCATGGTGCGCAGTTGTTCGGAGTTGAGCCGCTGACCGACAGCGGTCAGTTCCGGGCGGTGTGGTGCGGAGCGCAGCACCTCATCGAGAATCCGCTCGTATTCCTGGCGGTCCTCGGTCAACAGGTGCTGCGGAACGCTGTTCATGTGCATCCCCCGATGCTCCGTAGGGCTTGTGGCTCGGCATGCTGACGAGCCGCTGGGCAGAAACGGAGGGGAGCCTGCTACGGATAAGCCGATGGTAGAGCGCTGACGGTGCGCCGTGACAGGGGGTTTACCGAAATTGGCCGTTGTCCGGTGCGGTCCCGGGCCGGTGACGCCTGGCCCGGGACCCGCTCACTTGGCGAGTGGCAGCTTCTGGACCAGCAGTTTTCCGGCCATCGTCACGCCGCCGTCCATCGCGATGGCCAGTCCCTCGGCGTAGACGTGCGGACCCTCGACGACGGGACCGCTGTCGTCCCCGCCGTCCTCGGAGCCGACTTCGCCCAGTAGGTACGGAATGGGGCTGTGGCCGTGAACGACCCGGGTGCCACCGTACGTATTCAGCAAGGAGCGCACCGCTTCGGCGCCGCCCTCGTCGCGGAAGGAGAACCGCTTGGTGAACTTGCGGAACAGGTCCCAGACCTCGTCGGCGTCGTTGCGGGTGATCGTCTCGCGGACGGTGTCGTTGACCTCTTCGATGGAGTGGCCGTAGTCGAGGTAGGCGGTGGTGTCGGAATGCAGCAGGAGGTGGTCGTCGACGGCCTCGACGGCGTCCAGGCGGGCCATCCACTGCAGGTGGTGGTCCTGGAGCCGGTCCATGTCGGTTTTCTGCCCGCCGTTGAGGAGCCAGGCCGCCTGGAAGGTGGCGGTGCCCGCGCCGGATTTGACGGGAGTGTCGCCGAACCGCTTGGCGCCGAGCAGCAGCAGTTCGTGATTGCCCATCAGGGCCTTGCAGTAGCCGCCGGCCGCGGCGGCCTCGGCGGACAGCCGCATCACGAGATCGATGACGCCGATGCCGTCCGGTCCCCGGTCGGTGAAGTCGCCGAGGAACCACAGCCGTGCGGGGCCGGCGCACCACTGGCCCGCGGAGTCGATGAGACCCTGCTCCTGGAGGGCGGCGACCAATTCGTCGAGGTACCCGTGGACGTCACCGACCACGTACAGCGGGCCGGGCCCGGTGGGAGGCTGCGGGGCGGAGACGGACGCGGGGTCGACGATCACCTGCACAGTGTCACCCCGATTGATGACCGGAAGGTCCCGACGCGTGGGTGTGTATCCCTCCGGGAGGCTCTCCGAGGGCGGCGGGGCCGCCGCGTCGCCGGGGTGCATGCTGTGGGCGTACGGACCGGTCTCGTGGATGTACGCGGGCACCCGGAAGTCGCGCACCGTCGGTGTGCGCTCCACCCCGGGTCCCTGACCGGCCCCCTGAGTCATCGACCCCTCCACCATCAAGCCGCAACTGCACCGCGTCGGACTGCCTGGTCGCAGCGGCCCGCGGTGTCGTGGGCCCATCATAGGAACGCGGATCGTGCCATGTGATGACCCAGGGGTGGTGAATTGGAGCAAGACTCCAGCTCGCCGCGGTTTTCGCCCCATTTGGTCAGGGCTTCGCCCGTAGTTGCGGCCACCCGGCCGTGCCGGCTCCTCCTGGGACCGCGTACGTCCGTCTCAGGGCAGCCGGCCCACTTCCGTAAGCAGCGGCTCCCGGAGGGGGAGCCGTCCCTTCCCCCTCCGGGAGCCGGGCCCGGTCGTCCTTTCCGGGGGCCTGCGGTTTTTCTGCCGGTCAGGCCGGCGACCGCGGCGGGCTGACCGTCGTGCGTGGTGGTCGGCGCTGCGACGAGGTGCGCACGATCAGCTCGGTGGGTATCACCTGCGCCACCGTGTGTTCCGGATCGACCCCTTCGATGGCGTCGATGAGCAGCTGGACCACAGCCGTGCCGATGCGTCGTGGTTTGAGCGAGAGGGTGGTGACGGGCGGCTCGGTGCTGGCGTAGACGGTGGACTCGCTGCAGCAGACGAGCAGCAGGTCCTCCGGGACGCGCAGGCCGTAGCGGCGCGCGGCGGCGAGCAGATCGGTGCCGTTGGGATCGAACAGGCCGTAGACGGCGTCGGGACGGTCGGGACGGGCGAGCAGCCGGTCGGCGGCGACGGCGCCGGCGCACGGATCGTGTGCCGGATAGGACTCGTACACCGGGTCCTGGCCGACGCGCTCGCACCAGTGCAGATACGCGGTGGTCGACAGGTGGGTGTAGGTGTCGGTCGTGGTCCCGGTCAGCAGGCCGATGCGGCGGGCGCCCGCGGCGGCCAGGTGGTCGAGGATGCCGAGGACTGCGGCCTCGTGGTCGTTGTCCACCCAGGCCGTGACCGGGAGCGAGCCGGCCGGACGGCCGTCGGAGACGACCGGTAAACCCTGCCGGACCAGTTCACTGACGACCGGATCCTGGTCCGAGGGATCGATGACGACCGTGCCGTCCAGAGCGACGTTGGACCACACGTCGTGTCGGGAGGTCGCGGGGAGGATCACGAGGGCGTAGCCGCGGGCGAGCGCGGCGGAGGTGGCGGCACGCGCCATCTCGGCGAAGTACGCGAACTCGGTGAAGGTGAAAGGTTCTTCCCCGTATGTCGTCACGGTCAGGCCGATGAGTCCCGACTTGCCGGTACGGAGCGTGCGGGCGGCGGCCGAGGGCCGGTAGCCCAGTCTGTCGGCGACCTCGCGGACGTGGCGCCGGGTGGCGTCCGGGAGCCTGCCCTTGCCGTTGAGGGCATCGGAGACGGTCGTGATGGAGACTCCGGCGGCGGCGGCCACGTCCCTGATGCCCGCTCGACCCGGCTTGCTGCCTCGGCGTGAGGTTTCCGCGCGGCTCACCTGGTGCTTCCCTGCTGCTGTCATGGCGAGCCGATAGTAGGGCTCATGCGGTGGGGTAGGGCGGACGCATATGCATGCGTTGACAGGCACGTTTCTGCATGATCATTAAAGGGTAAGTTCCTTGCAAAGCAAGGATGTTGGATGTTCCAATGCCAAGACCTGGCGTGTCGGCCCATGCGGGCCTGCCGAGGGGGCGATGTTGCGAAGAGGTCTCAACTCACCTGCACGGGGGATGCGCGCCACGGCGCGAGCCACCGGCGCGTAGATATATGTGCGGCGCGCCCCCGGCTCGGACGCCCTTTGTGTGCCTTCACACAGCGATGCCCCTGTTGCTGAAGGGACGGATGGCACGGAGGCGCCTTCTGTTGCCGCTGTACGTGCCCACGCAGCGGTGTCTCCCCGCAACGGCTTCTCTACTCCGCCGCGTCGAATCCTCATAAGGTGAGCAGTATTGGATGTCGGCGGCGGTCATGGGCCGCCGGTCTTCGGAGGAGGACTGCGGTGAGCGAGACCAGCCCCAAGCTGCGCGCCGAGCTGGAGGGTATCCCTACGTACAAACCGGGCAAACCGGCGGCGGCCGGTGGTCCGGTGGCCTACAAGCTGTCCTCCAACGAGAACCCGTATCCACCGCTGCCGGGGGTGATGGAGGCCATCGCCTCCGCGGCGTCCTCCTTCAACCGCTACCCCGACATGGCCTGCACGGCCCTGATGGCGGAGCTGGCCGAGCGCTTCGCCGTCCCGGTCTCCCACCTGGCCACCGGCACCGGCTCGGTCGGCATCGCCCAGCAGCTGCTGCAGGCCACCTCGGGCCCCGGCGACGAGGTGATCTATGGCTGGCGCTCGTTCGAGGCGTACCCGATCATCACCAGGATCAGCGGTGCCACCCCCGTGCAGGTGCCCCTGACCCCGGGCGATGTGCACGATCTCGACGCGATGGCCGAGGCGGTCACCGATCGGACCCGGCTCATCTTCGTCTGCAACCCCAACAACCCGACCGGCACGGTGGTCCGGCGGGCCGAACTGGAGCGCTTCCTCGACCGGGTGCCCCGCGATGTCCTGGTGGTGCTCGACGAGGCCTACCGTGAGTTCATCCGTGACCCCGAGGTGCCGGACGGCGTGGAGATCTACCGGGAGCGGCCCAATGTCTGTGTGCTGCGGACCTTCTCCAAGGCCTACGGGCTGGCCGGGCTGCGCGTAGGTTTCGCGATCGCCCACGAGCCGGTGGCCGCGGCGCTGCGCAAGACGGCGGTGCCGTTCGGTGTGAGCCAGGTCGCGCAGGACGCGGCGATCGCCTCGCTGCGTGCCGAGGACGAGCTCATCGGCCGGGTCGGTTCGCTGGTGTGTGAGCGCAACCGGGTCATGGGCGCGCTGCGTGCTCAGGGCTGGAAGGTGCCCGAGAGCCAGGCCAACTTCGTGTGGCTGAGGCTGGGGGAGCGCACGGCGGCGTTCGCGCAGGCGTGCGAGCAGGCGGGCGTGGTAGTCAGGCCGTTCCCTGGGGAGGGGGCGCGAGTGACGGTCGGCGAGACCGAGGCCAACGACATCTTCCTGAAGGTGACGGAGGCCTTCCACAGGGAGCTGTAGCCGCCCGGGGCCTCGGACCGCCCCAGTCTCGCAACCGGAACAGCCGGCCGACGGTTCAGCCGTCGGCCGGCTGTTGATGTTCCTCCCCCTGGCAGCGTGTCGCCTTCATGTCGACCCTGTCGCCCCTGCCACCCCTGTCTCCCCGAAGCGATCCCCAAGGGGTTGACGTCACAGGGGACCCCCCTTCCGGATACGAAAAGCAGTAGGTCATAATTGCTTGTGAATGTGAACGCGTTCACAAGCGCATCCTGTTTCTTCCGGGATGTGGGGGATGAACGGGATCAAGCGGTCGCTGTGACGCAGCGATGTAAGGAGCGACGACGTGGACCTGGCTCTGGCGCCGGAGACCCTGGCGCGATGGCAGTTCGGTATCACCACCGTCTACCACTTCCTCTTCGTTCCCCTGACGATCTCGCTGGCCGCCCTCACCGCCGGGCTGCAGACCGCCTGGGTGCGCACCGAGAAGGAGAAGTACCTCAAGGCGACGAAGTTCTGGGGCAAGCTCTTCCTGATCAACATCGCGATGGGCGTGGTCACCGGCATCGTGCAGGAGTTCCAGTTCGGCATGAACTGGTCCGACTACTCGCGGTTCGTCGGTGACGTCTTCGGCGCCCCGCTCGCCTTCGAGGCCTTGCTCGCCTTCTTCTTCGAGTCCACCTTCATCGGCTTGTGGATCTTCGGCTGGGACAAGCTGCCCAAGAAGATCCACCTGGCCTGCATCTGGATGGTCTCGCTCGGCACCCTGCTGTCCGCCTGGTTCATCCTCGCGGCCAACTCCTGGATGCAGCACCCGGTCGGCTACCGGATCAACGAGGAGAAGGGCCGCGCCGAGCTCACCGACTTCTGGCTGGTGCTCACCCAGAACACCACGCTCAACCAGGTCTTCCACAGCTTCTCGGCGGCCTTCCTGACGGGCGGCGCCTTCGTGGTGGGCATCGCGGCCTTCCACCTGATGCGCAAGAAGCACATACCCGTGATGCGGACGTCGCTCCGGCTCGGCCTGGTCACCATGGCGGTCGGCGGGCTGCTCACCGCGGTCAGCGGGGACACCCTCGGCAAGGTCATGTACGAGCAGCAGCCGATGAAGATGGCTGCCGCGGAGGCGCTGTGGGACGGCGAGGGCCCGGCACCGTTCTCCGTGTTCGCGTACGGAGACGTCGACAAGGGACACAACAAGGTCGCGCTGGAGATCCCCGGGCTGCTGTCCTTCCTCGCTCACGGTGACTTCGAGTCGCATGTGCCCGGAATCAACGACACCAATGAGGCCCTGCAGGAGGAGTTCGGGCCCGGTGACTACCGGCCCATCGTCCCCGTCGCCTACTGGAGCTTCCGATGGATGATCGGCTTCGGCATGGCGTCCCTGTCGCTCGCCCTGCTGGGACTCTGGCTCACGCGGAAGAGGTTCCTGCTGCCGGCCGCCCTGCGCACCGGGGAGGACGAGGTCCCGCATCTGGTGCTGCTGAAGAAGCCGCTCGGGGCACGGCTCACCCGGCTGTACTGGCGCCTGGCGCTCTGGACGATGGCGTTCCCGCTGATCGCCAACGCCTGGGGATGGATCTTCACAGAGATGGGCCGGCAGCCCTGGGTCGTCTACGGCCTGATGCAGACCCGCCACGCGGTCTCCCCCGGTGTGTCCCAGGCCGAGGTCATCACCTCGATGAGTGTCTTCACCCTGCTCTACGCCGTCCTGGCCGTCATCGAGGTCAAGCTGCTCGCCAAGTACGTCAAGGCGGGTCCGCCCGAGCTCACCGAGGCCGACCTCAACCCGCCCACGAAGATCGGCGGCGATCCCCGTGACGCCGACAAGCCGATGGCCTTCTCGTACTAGGCCGAGGGAGCCACAGTCATGGAATTGCACAACGTCTGGTTCGTTCTGATCGCCGTCCTGTGGATCGGCTACTTCTTCCTGGAGGGCTTCGACTTCGGGATCGGGATCCTCACCCGGCTGCTCGCCCGCGACCGCGCCGAGAAGCGGGTGCTGATCAACACCATCGGCCCTGTCTGGGACGGCAACGAGGTGTGGCTGCTCACGGCCGGCGGCGCGACCTTCGCCGCCTTCCCCGAGTGGTACGCCACGCTCTTCTCCGGCTTCTACCTGCCGCTGCTGGTCATCCTGGTCTGCCTGATCATCCGGGGCGTCGCCTTCGAGTACCGGGCGAAGCGGCCGGAGGAGCGCTGGCAGCGCAACTGGGAGACGGCGATCTTCTGGACCTCGCTCATCCCCGCGTTCCTGTGGGGCGTGGCGTTCGGGAACATCGTGCGCGGAGTGAAGATCGACTCCGAGTTCGAGTACGTGGGCAGCGTCTTGGACCTGCTCAACCCGTACGCCCTGCTGGGCGGCCTGGTCACGCTGACGCTCTTCACCTTCCACGGTGCGGTGTTCGCGTCGCTCAAGACCGTCGGTGAGATCCGGGGACGGGCGCGACAGCTGGCGCAGCGCGTGGGGCTGGTCACGGCCGCGCTGGCATTGGTCTTCCTGCTGTGGACGCAGGCCGACGGCGGTGACGGCGCGAGTCTGATCGCGCTGGTGGTCACGGTCGCCGCGCTGGTCGGCGCCCTGGTGGCGAACCGGGCGGGGCGCGAGGGATGGTCGTTCACCCTGTCCGGTGTCACCATCGTGGCCGCCGTGGCGATGCTCTTCCTGACGCTCTTCCCGAACGTCATGCCGTCCACGCTGAACGCGGACTGGAGCCTCACCGTCACCAACGCCTCCTCCGGCCCCTACACCCTGAAGATCATGACTTGGCTCGCGGTGATCGCCACGCCGTTCGTCATGCTCTACCAGGGCTGGACGTACTGGGTCTTCCGCAAGCGGATCGGCACCCAGCACATCGCCGATCCCGTGCACTGAGGTGTGTTTCACGTGAAACCAATCGACCCGCGACTGCTCCGTTACGCCCGTGCCACGCGGCTCTTCCTGGTGGCGGTCGTCACCCTGGGCGTCGTCGGCGCGGGGCTGGTGATCGCTCAGGCCATGCTCATCGCCGAGGTGGTGGTGGGTGCCTTCCAGCACGGCCTGGACCTGACCGAACTCGGCACTCCCGTGGTGCTCCTGGCCTGTGTCGCGGTCGGCCGTGCCCTGGTCGGCTGGCTCACCGAGCTGGCCGCGCACCGGGCGAGCGCGGCGGTCAAGTCGGAGCTGCGGGGTCGGCTGCTGGAGCGGGCCACGGCACTCGGCCCGGGATGGCTGACCGGGCAGCGGACCGGTTCGCTGGTCGCCCTGGCGACCCGTGGGGTCGACGCCCTCGACGGTTACTTCTCGCGCTATCTGCCCCAGCTGGGGCTCGCTGTGGTCGTTCCGGTGGCGGTGCTGGCGCGGATCGTCACCGAGGACTGGGTCTCGGCGGCGATCATCGTCGTCACCCTGCCGCTCATCCCGGTCTTCATGATGCTGATCGGCTGGGTCACCCAGTCCCGGATGGACCGGCAGTGGGAGCTGCTGTCCCGGCTGTCCGGCCACTTCCTGGACGTCGTCGCCGGCCTGCCGACGCTGAAGGTGTTCGGGCGGGCCAAGGCGCAGGCGGAGTCGATCCGGCGGATCACCGCCGAATACCGCCGGGCGACCATGCGGACCCTGCGGATCGCCTTCATCTCCTCCTTCGCGCTGGAACTTCTCGCCACCCTCTCGGTGGCGCTGGTCGCCGTGACGACCGGCATGCGGCTCGTGTACGGCGAGATGGACCTGTACACCGGCCTGGTCATCCTGATCCTCGCGCCCGAGGCGTATCTGCCGCTGCGGCAGGTCGGTACGCAGTACCACGCCGCAGCGGAGGGACTGGCCGCCGCCGAGGAGATCTTCTCGGTCCTGGAAACACCCGTGCCGACGCCGGGGACCGGCGCGGTGCCGTCGGGTGCCCTGTCCTTCGAGGACGTGACCGTCCGCTATCCCGGACGGTCGGTGGACGCGTTGTCGAACGTGTCCTTCTCCGTCGAGCCAGGGGAGACGGTCGCGCTCGTCGGGCCGAGCGGGGCCGGCAAGTCGACGTTGCTGAACGTGTTGCTGGGCTTCGTGCGGCCGACCGAGGGACGGGTGCGGATCGGGGGAGCCGATCTCGCCGGTGTCGATCCGGCACAGTGGCACAGTCGGGTGGCCTGGGTGCCGCAGCGACCGCACCTGTACGCCGGGACGATCGCCGAGAACGTACGCCTGGCCCGGCCCGACGCGGATGACGACGCCGTTCGCCGCGCCCTGCGGGACGCGGGCGCCCTGGAATTCGTGGACGCGCTGCCCGAGGGCGCCGACACCGCGCTGGGCGAGGACGGGGCGGGACTGTCCGCAGGGCAGCGGCAACGGCTCGCGCTGGCCCGCGCCTTCCTCGCGGACCGGCCCGTGCTGCTGCTCGACGAGCCGACGGCCGCGCTGGACGGGGCCACCGAGGCCGAGGTCGTGGCAGCGGTACGGCGGCTGGCGGCCGGTCGGACCGTGCTGCTGGTGGCGCACCGGCCGGCTCTGCTGGCGGTGGCGGACCGCGTGGTGCGCGTGACGGAACCCGCTCCCGGTGACCGGGCGCGGCCCGGACCGGCGGACCACGTCGGCGTCGACCGGGAGCCTCTGCTCACCGAACGCACCCCCGGGGCCGCTCCCGCCTCCGCCGAAGACTCGGCGCGGTCCGGCCCGGAGGGCGTCCCGGCAGAGGCTGCCGCGGAGACCGGCGCGCGTGGGGTGCTGGCCCGCGTCCGCGCGCTGTCCGGCGCCCGACGAGGGCGACTCACGTTCGCGCTGCTGCTCGGCAGTGTCGCGCTGGGCAGCGCCGTGGGCCTCATGGCGACGTCCGGATACCTCATCTCCCGGGCCTCGCAGCAGCCGCCCGTGCTCTATCTGATGATCGCCGTGACGGCGACGCGGGCCTTCGGCCTCGCACGGGCCGTGTTCCGGTACGCCGAGCGACTCGTGTCGCACGACGCGGTGCTGCGGATGCTGGCCGACACCAGGGTCGCCGTGTACCGGCGGCTGGAGCGGCTGGCACCTGCCGGACTGCGAGGGACACGCCGGGGCGATCTGCTCTCCCGGCTGGTCGCCGACGTGGACGAACTGCAGGACTACTGGCTGCGCTGGCTGCTTCCGGCGGGTGCGGCGGTGGTCGTCTCGGCTCTGTCCGTCGGCTTCACGGCCTGGCTGCTCCCCGAGGCCGGAGCCGTGCTCGCGGCCGGGCTGCTCGCGGCGGGAGCCGGTGTACCGGCGATCACGGGCGCCGTGGCCCGGCGTGCGGAGCGCCGACTGGCGCCCGCCCGCGGAGTCCTCGCGACCCGCGTCACCGACCTGCTCACCGGAACCGCGGAGCTGACGGTCGCGGGCGCTCTGCCCACGCGGACCACAGAGACACGACGGGCCGACGGAGTGCTCACCCGGATCGCCTCGCGCGCGGCCACCGCCACCGCCCTCGGAGACGGACTCACCGCACTGATCTCGGGCCTGACCGTCACGGCCGCGGCTCTCGTCGGCGTGCAGGCGGTGGCCGCCGGTCGACTGGACGGCGTGGCGCTGGCCGTCGTCGTCCTCACCCCGCTGGCGGCCTTCGAGGCCGTACTCGGACTGCCGCTCGCCGTGCAGTACCGGCAGCGAGTGCGCAAGAGCGCCGAACGCGTGTACGAGGTGCTGGACGCCCCGGTGCCCGTGCAGGAGCCGGAACGGCCCCGGCAGGCGCCCGCGTCGCCGTTCCCGCTCGTGGTCAAGGGGCTCGAGGCCCGGCACGCCGGGCAGGAACGGGACGCGCTCGCCGGGCTGGACCTGAGGCTGGAGCAGGGCCGCAGGATCGCGGTGGTCGGCCCGTCCGGCTCCGGCAAGACGACGCTCGCACAGGTGCTGTTGCGGCTCCTGGACCCGGGGGCGGGCTCGTACACGCTGGCCGGTGTGGACGCGTACGCCCTGGACGGCGACGACGTGCGACGGCTGGTCGGGCTGTGCGCGCAGGACGCCCACCTCTTCGACAGCTCGGTGCGCGAGAACCTGCTGCTCGCGAAGCGGGACGCCACCGAGGGCGAACTGCGCGACGCGCTCGCTCGTGCCAGGCTGCTGGAGTGGGCCGACAGTCTGCCCGACGGCCTGGACACCCTCGTCGGCGAGCACGGGGCACGGCTCTCCGGGGGCCAGCGGCAACGCCTGGCGCTGGCCAGGGCGTTGCTCGCGGACTTCCCCGTGCTGGTGCTGGACGAGCCCGCGGAGCACCTCGACCTGCCGACCGCGGACGCGCTCACCGCCGATCTGCTGGCCGCCACCGAGGGCCGTACGACACTGCTCATCACCCACCGGCTGGCCGGACTGGCGGCGGTGGACGAGGTGATCGTGCTGGACGAGGGACGCGTGGTGCAGCGCGGAACGTACGGGGAACTGGCCGCTGTGGCCGGGCCGTTGCGGCGGATGCTGCGGCGCGAAGCCGAGTCGGACCGGCTGGCGGTGGTGAACTGACCGGGACGCGGAGTCCGGGACGCCGCAAGCGTGACCACGAGGGGCACGCGTGACAAGGCGTCACCCCCGACCGGATGGGCCCCTTTTCGGCGGTATCGCTGGTCCATCCGGGTCGCACGCTCCCCCAGGCGTACGACATGAACAGGACCGGGTGCCCGAGCGGCGCAAGGATCGCTGTCATGCGCCTCACCCGCCGTCATCCGCTGCTCGTCGCCGTGCCGCTGTGCGCGCTCGCCGTGCTCGCCGCCCGGCCCACCGACGGCGAGGTGCCCCAGGCCCCCGGCCGTGGCCCGGAATCCGGTATCAGTGCACAGGTGGTGCGGCTTTACGAGGAAGCGGCCGCGGCGACCCTGAAGTACGAGGCGGGCAGGCGCGAGGCCGACCGGCAGCGGGCCGAGGCACAGCGGCTGGAGAAGCTGCTCGACCGGGAGCGGGAGGAGTCCGCTGTCCTGCGCGGGGATCTGGGCCGGATCGCGCGGTCCCAGTACCGCACCGGTGGTGGGGTGCCGCTGACCGCGCACATCCTCCTCGCGGACGATCCCGAGGAGATGATGCGAGGTCAGCGAGCCCTGTGGAAGGCGCATGTGGCCCTCGACCACGCGATCGAGAAGAACGCACGGGCCGAGGCACGGATCGCCCGTAGCGAGGCGAAGGCGGCGGGAGCGTGGAAGGCGCTGGAAAAGCGGAACAAGGAACTCGCCGACCTGAAGAACGGCATCGAGCAGAAACTCGAGTCGGCGCGGTGGCAGCTGCAGGGGCAGGCGGACGCCTCGGTCACGGCCGGCTCCTGCCGTGGTGCGGTGCGGCTCGACCAGCCGGAGTTCCGGCTCACCGATTCCTGGGTGTCACCGGTGGAGACCTATGTGCTGTCCGCGTCCTACGGGAGTGGCGGCGCACTCTGGGCGAACCGGCACACCGGGCAGGACTTCGCGGTGCCGATCGGCACGCCGTTGCGGTCCGTGGGCGCGGGCAGGGTGGTGAAGGTGTCCTGCGGAGGGGCCTTCGGCATCGAGATCGTGGTCCAGCACACGGGCGGCTACTACACGCAGTACGCCCATCTGGCCGCCGTCGCCGTCGACCAGGGCGACCGTGTCTCGCCCGGGCAGTGGATCGGTCAGTCCGGGACCAGCGGCAACTCCACCGGACCACATCTGCATTTCGAGGTGCGGGTCACACCGGAGATGGGCTCGGCGGTGGATCCGGTGTCGTGGCTGGCACAACGAGGCCTGACCCTCTGAGCGGGCCCCCGACGCTCAGGAGTGTTCCGCAAGCAGTTGTTCGATCACCACGGCCACTCCGTCCTCGTTGTTGGCGACCGTCTGCCCCGAGGCGGCGGCGAGGACGTCCGGGTGGGCATTGCTCATCGCATAGGAACGACCCGCCCAGGTGAGCATCTCGATGTCGTTGGGCATGTCCCCGAACGCCACGACCTGCTCGTGTGAGATTCCGCGCTCGGCGCAGCACAGGGCGAGCGTGCTCGCCTTGGACACGTCGGGACCGCTGATCTCCAGCAGGGCGCTCGGGCTGGAGCGGGTGACGTTGGCACGGGTGCCGATGGCCAGCCGTGCCAGGGTGAGGAAGGCGTCGGGTTCGAGTTCGGGGTGGTGGGCGAGGATCTTGAGTACCGGTTCGTCGGCGGCGGGGGCGTCCGGCGCCAGCAGTTCCTCGGCCGGGGCCAGGAGGTCCGGGACCTCCATGTGCAGCTTCGGGTACGCCGGCTCCTGGTTGAAGCCGTAGGTCTGCTCGACGGCGTACACGGTGCCCGGTGCGGCGTCGCGCAGCAGCCGCACCGCGTCCAGCGCGTTCTGCCGGGCGAGCTCCCGCACCTTCACGAAGCGGTGGGTGCCGGGGCCGCCGTGCAGGTCGACGACGGCGGCGCCGTTGCCGCAGATGGCGAGCCCGTGGCCGTGGACATGGTCGCTGACGACGTCCATCCAGCGGGCCGGGCGGCCGGTGACGAAGAAAACCTCGATGCCCGCCTCCTCGGCGGCGGCCAGCGCGGCGACCGTGCGGGGGGACACCGACTTGTCGTCGCGCAGCAGGGTGCCGTCGAGGTCGGTGGCGATGAGCCGCGGTGGGGCGACGGGGCTGCCTTCTTGCTCGAGCGAGGTCGAGAACTGGGGAGAGCCCGGAGCCGCGGGCTGTCGGATCGCTGAGGTCACCCGGTCATTGTCCCGTATGCGCCCGCACGACCGTGCGGTACTCCGCGCATATGAGTGGTTACCGCTCTTCGACGCTCCCCGGAGTGCGCGGTGAAGCGGTTGCCGTGGGGGCACGGGCATCGTCCCGTCCGGTCGGGCTCCTGCTCAGGGCAGCTGCGCCGGCGCCTCCATGGCGATCCGCTCGAAGATCTTCTGGTCCGCCGCGAAGTCCGAGTCCGGGATGGGCCAGTGGAGCACGATCTCGGTGAATCCCAGCTCCGTGTGGCGGCCCGCGAAGTCGACGAACGCGTCCAGGGACTCCAGCGGACGGCCCCGGTCCGGGGTGAATCCCGTGAGCAGGATCTTGTCCAGTTCGGCCACGTCCCGCCCGCGCTCGGCGCAGGCGTCGGCCAGCTTCTCCATCTGACCGCGCATGGCGTGAACCGACTGTTCGGGCGTTCCGCTCTCGTACAGCTTCGGGTCGCCCGTGGTCACCCACGCCTGCCCGTGCCGTGCGGCGAGCCGCAGTCCGCGCGGTCCGGTGGCGGCCACGGCGAACGGCAACCGGGGCCGCTGCACACAACCCGGGATGCCGCGGGCCTCGTGCGCCGAGTAGAAGTCGCCCTGGTACGACACGGAGTCCTCGGTGAGCAGCCGGTCGAGCAGGGGAACGAACTCCGCGAAGCGGTCGGCCCGCTCGCGCGGTGTCCACGGCTCCTGGCCGAGCGCGGTGGCGTCGAAACCGGTTCCGCCCGCGCCGATACCGAGGGTGACGCGCCCGCCGGAGATGTCGTCGAGGGAGATCAGCTCCTTGGCGAGGGTCACCGGGTGCCGGAAGTTCGGCGAGGTGACGAGCGTGCCGAGCCGGAGCCGTTCGGTGGCCGCCGCGGCGGCGGTGAGCGTGGGGACCGCGCCGAACCAGGGGCCGTCCCGGAAGGTCCGCCAGGACAGGTGGTCGTAGGTGTAGGCGGCGTGGAAGCCCAGCTCCTCGGCGCGCCGCCACTTGTCGCGGCCCCCCTCGTGCCAGCGGTCGATCGGCAGAATCACAGTGCTCAGTCGCATGGGAAGACCCTACGAGAGACCGAGCAGGTGCCGCATCGACTGCGCGGCACGGACGGCGGCGTCACCGCAGCAGTTGTTGAACAGGACGTGGACCTCCCGCGCCTGCTCGGCCATCTCGCGGACGCGCGGTGTCCACTCGGAGAGTTCTTCGGGCGTGTACGAGTGGCGGAACCTCTCTTCCTTGGTGCCGGTTCCCCACGCGCTGTTGCGACCGTGGAAGCGCACCAGGGCGAGTTCCGGGGTGGTGACCCGTACGACCGGTGGCACGGAAGCGGGAAGCGCCTGCACCATGTCCACGGCCACAGCGGTCGTGTCCAGCTCCGTCAGCAGGGCGGCCGTCGCATCGACCTGCTCCTCGCGCCACCAGCCGGGGTGTCGGAACTCCACGGCCATCGGCCATCCCGCGGCACGCTCACGGCACCGGCGCAGGAATTCCACTGCCGGCCTCCCTGGTACGAGTCGGTGCGGGAACTGGAAAACCAGTGTCCCCAGACGACCGGACGTGCGCAGTGGTTCGAGGGCCGCGCTGTACCGATCCCACACATCGTCGAGCAGTCCGGGGTCGATGCCTGCCCGCCCCCGCTGCCGTGCGAGGGCCGGGCGCAGTTCGGCGGGCAGCGCTTCCGGCCGTGTCGGATGTCCGGTGAGCAGGGAGAACGCCTTCACGTCGAACCGGAAGCCCTCAGGAGTGCGGTCGGTCCACAGAACGCTGTTACGGGCGCTGGGCAGCCCGTAGTAGGTGGAGTCCACCTCTGCCACCGGGAACTGTGTGGCGTAGTGCCGCAGTCTGCCCTCCGCGTCGCGGTGGCCTGCCGGATACCAGCCGCTGGACACCAGCGCCTTGTCCGTCCACGAGCAGGTTCCGACCCGGATCTCTCCCATCCCGCCTGTCTTCCCCGCAGGCGGTGACGGATTCATCATGCGGTGACGGATTCGTTCGGCATGTGGGGCCATCCGCCCGGCGGTCCGCAACGGACCCCGGTGGTTCCGCCGGAGCCGCCGGTCAGGATCGGGAGCGCAGCGAACCACGGCTCGTTCCGGAAGGGGCATGGTGCTCGGGCGCAGGATCATGCCTTCGAGACCAGAGCCTGCTCGACTCTGAGCACCCTGGTCTTTCACGTGAAACGATCAATGCAAGACGCTCACCGCACGCGCGCGCTCAGCCAGGGTGTGAGGACGATCATCGGGATGAACTCCTTGTGCGCCCGGTCCCCGGGCAGCGGCACCATCAGAAAGTGACCCGGCGGGAAGCGCCGCCCTCTGACGTAGGCGAGACCGCCGAAGACGGAGCGAAGGAAGGCCGGGACCTGGTCGCGGGGGATGTCGGGGCACTCCACGTCCTCCACGTCGATCAGCGCGTCGTCCTCGGGATAGAGCCGCACACTGACCCTGGGCAGGTCGCCGAACTCGACGTAGGCCTCATGGGGGAGGGAGCCGTCCGGGTCGGTGGTGACTCCCACGCCCGCGCGGTGCGGCGTGACGTCTGGTCGGCGCCTACGTCATGGGTGATCTTGATCTTGAGGGATCTCGCGCTCGTACCTCTCGGCGAGCGCCCGAAGGGCGGTGACGGCGGCCTCGGTGGTGGGCAGGTGGTCCATACCGCTGATCATGCGGCGTCGTCGGCCGTCGGGAAAGCACGCCAGCACCGCCCAGGAGGAACTCGTGGGTGGCGGGGCCGGAGGGGAACCGTCGTGTCAGTGGCTCTCGGAGAACCGCAGATACCGAGCGGGTACGGCGGCGGTCAGCCATACGCCGTTCGCGCTCACCCGGAAGACGTGGCCGTCGCGGTGCATGGCTGCCGCGTCCACGGAGAGCACCACCGGGCGGCCCCTGCGGGCACCGACGCGGGCCGCCGTCGCGCGGTCGGCGGAGAGGTGTACGTCGTGCCGGTCCATGGGCAGAAGGCCCTCGGCGCGGATGGCGGCCAAGTGGCGGCCGACGGTGCCATGGAAGAGATACGGCGGTGGGACGGCCGACGGCAGTCCCAGGTCGATCTCGACGCTGTGACCCTGGCTGGCGCGAATCCGGGTGCCCTCGATCGCGAAGCGCTGTTTGTCGTTGGCGGCGACCACGTGCTCCAGTTCCGCCCGGGTGAACCGGAAACCGTGCGTGGTCGCCGCGGCGATCAGCGCCTCGATCTCGACCCAGCCGGCCTCGTCGAGGGCGAGCCCGATCTCCTCGGGCGTATGGCGCAGATGCCTGGCGAGGTACTTCGACACCTTCACGGTGCGTCCTTCATCCATCCGTCCAGCCTGCCGGAAGAGATGTGCATCACGCGATCAATTTCGCCCAGGATGTTTGATCCACAGTCAGGTGTGGTTATCCACAGCGGAATTGGGTTCTCCTGTGGACAACCGCTTCGAAGTTCCACCGGTCTTCTCAGAAGGACGGCTTCACCCGGGCGATCCGGCGCACCGCCCACGTCCCGTACCACTCCCCGGTGAAGGACCCCCTACGGGCCCGTACGACTCCAGGGGGACTCCAAGACGGCTCTCCGGTCTGACGACTCACGTGGCGCGGGCCACTAACGTCGGGGGCGTGACTGTGATCGCGACCGAAAGCCTGAGCAAGCGGTTCCCCAGGGTGACCGCGCTTGACCGGCTCTCCATGGATGTCGGGCCCGGTGTGACCGGACTCGTCGGAGCCAACGGAGCCGGCAAGTCCACACTGATCAAGATCCTTCTGGGTCTGTCCCCCGCCACGGAGGGCCGCGCAGAAGTGCTCGGCCTCGACGTCGCGACCGAGGGCGCCGCCATCCGCGAGCGGGTGGGCTACATGCCGGAGCACGACTGCCTGCCGCCGGACGTCTCGGCCACCGAGTTCGTCGTCCACATGGCCCGCATGTCCGGCCTGCCGCCCACCGCCGCGCGGGAGCGCACCGCGGACACCCTGCGCCATGTCGGCCTGTACGAGGAGCGCTACCGCCCCATGGGCGGCTACTCCACCGGTATGAAGCAGCGTGTGAAGCTCGCACAGGCCCTGGTGCACGACCCGGAACTGGTCTTCCTGGACGAGCCGACCAACGGTCTCGATCCCGTCGGCCGCGACGAGATGCTCGGCCTGATCCGCCGGATCCACACCGACTTCGGCATCTCGGTCCTGGTCACCTCCCACCTGCTGGGCGAACTCGAGCGCACCTGCGACCACGTGGTCGTCGTCGACGGCGGCAAGCTGCTGCGCTCCAGCTCCACCACGGACTTCACCCAGATCACGACGACCCTCGCGATCGAGGTCACCGACACCGACGAGCACCCGGACGGCACCCGCGCGGTGCGTGACGCGCTCCACACGCGCGGGGTGACCGTCCAGGACGGCAGCGGACTGCCGGGCGCCGGCCACATCCTCCTGCTCACGACACAGGGTGAGGAGACCTACGACCTGGTGCGGGACGTGATCGCCGACCTCGGGCTCGGCCTGGTGCGCATGGAACAGCGCCGCCACCACATCTCCGAGGTCTTCAAGAACGACACCGACACCGCGGCCGGCCCCGACACCGGCAACGGCGAGCAGCGGAAGGAGGCGGTCGGCCATGGCGGTTGAGCAGCCCCTGCGGACACCCGCACCGACGTCGGGTGACCAGACCCGAATCCACAACATCGGTTACCGCTCCTACGACGGCCCCCGCCTCGGCCGCTCCTACGCCAGGCTCTCGCTGTTCTCGCAGTCCCTGCGCGGCTCCTACGGCCTCGGCCGCTCGGTGAAGTCCAAGGTGCTGCCGATGCTGCTGTTCGTGGTGATGTGCGTGCCCGCCGCCATCATGGTGGCCGTCGCCGTGGCCACCAAGGCGAAGGAACTGCCCGTCGACTACACGCGCTACGCGATCATCATGCAGGCCGTCATCAGCCTGTACGTCGCCTCGCAGGCACCCCAGTCCGTCTCGCGCGACCTGCGCTTCAAGACCGTGCCGCTGTACTTCTCGCGGCCCATCGAGACCGCCGACTACGTACGCGCCAAGTTCGCGGCCCTGGCCACGGCCCTGTTCATCCTGACCGCCACCCCCCTGCTGGTGCTCTATGCGGGTGCGCTGCTGGCCGAACTCGACTTCACCGACCAGACCAAGGGATTCGCACAGGGACTCGTCTCCGTGGCACTGCTCTCGCTGCTCTTCGCCGGTATCGGCCTGGTCATCGCCGCGGTCACCCCGCGCCGCGGCTTCGGCATCGCCGCCGTGATCGCCGTCCTGACCATCTCCTACGGAGCGGTCTCCACCCTCCAGGCGATCGCCGAGTTCCAGGGCAGTTCCGGGGCGATCGCCTGGATCGGGCTGTTCTCGCCGGTCACTCTCATCGACGGTGTGCAGTCCGCCTTCCTCGGTGCGGTCTCCACCTTCCCGGGCGGAGTGGGCCCGACGAACGGCGAGGGCGTGGTGTACGTCCTCTTCACCCTCGGCCTGATCGCGGCCTGCTACGGCCTCCTGACGCGCCGCTACCGGAAGGTGGGCCTGTGACCACGCTCTCCATCGACCATGTCTCCCGCTGGTTCGGCAACGTGGTCGCCGTCAACGACATCACCATGACCGTCGGCCCCGGCGTCACCGGCCTGCTCGGCCCCAACGGCGCCGGAAAGTCCACCCTCATCAACATGATGGCCGGCTTCCTCGCTCCCTCCACCGGCACCGTCACCCTCGACGGGCAGGCGGTGTGGCGCAACGAGAAGATCTACCGGCACATCGGCATCGTCCCCGAGCGCGAGGCGATGTACGACTTCCTCACCGGCCGCGAGTTCGTCCTCGCCAACGCCGAACTGCACGGACTGGGAGCCAAGGAGGCTCAGCGGGCACTGGCGACGGTCGAGATGGAGTACGCGCAGGACCGCAAGATCGCCACGTACTCCAAGGGCATGCGACAGCGCGTGAAGATGGCCTCCGCGCTGGTCCACGAGCCGTCCCTGCTCCTGCTGGACGAGCCGTTCAACGGAATGGACCCGCGCCAGCGCATGCAGCTGATGGACCTGCTGCGGCGCATGGGCGACGAGGGCCGCACCGTGCTGTTCTCCTCCCACATCCTCGAGGAGGTCGAGCAGCTCGCCTGGCACATCGAGGTCGTCGTCGCCGGCCGGCACGCGGCCAGCGGTGACTTCCGCAAGATCCGCCGGCTGATGACGGACCGCCCGCACCGTTACCTGGTGCGCTCCAGTGACGACCGCGCCCTCGCGGCCGCGTTGATCGCGGACCCGTCCACGTCCGGCATCGAGGTCGACCACAGTGAGGGCGTGCTGCGGATCCAGGCCGTCGACTTCGGCCGCTTCACGTCCCTGCTGCCCAGGGTCGCGAAGGAACACGGCATCCGCCTGCTCACGGTCTCGCCGTCCGACGAGTCCCTCGAGTCCGTCTTCTCGTATCTCGTCGCGGCGTAGGAGGCCGAACACCATGTACGACCCCACAGTCGCCCGGCTCACCTACCGGGCCCTGCTCGGCCGTCGCCGGGCCCTCATCCTCGGCGCCCTGCCGCTGCTGCTGGTCGCGATCTCCCTGGCGGTGCGAGCCCTCGCCGGTGCCGACGACCAGACTGCGGCCGACGTCCTCGGCGGGCTGGCGCTCGCCACCATGGTGCCGATCATCGGTGTCATCGCGGGTACCGGTGCGATCGGCCCCGAGATCGACGACGGCTCGGTGGTCTACCTGCTGTCCAAGCCGATCAAACGGCCCACGATCATCTACACCAAGCTGATCGTGGCGATCGCCGTGACGATGGTCTTCTCGGCGGTGCCCACCCTGGTCGCGGGCTTCATCCTCAACGGCAACGGCCAGCAGATCGCCGTCGCCTACACGGTGGCCGCACTGGTCGCCTCCATCGCGTACGCGGCGCTCTTCCTGCTGCTCGGCACGGTCTCCCGGCACGCGGTGGTGTTCGGTCTGGTCTACGCGCTGGTCTGGGAGGCCCTGTTCGGTTCCCTGGTGCCCGGTGCCCGCACGCTGAGCATCCAGCAGTGGTCGCTGGCGGTGGCCCAGAAGGTCGCCGGCGGTGACCTGGTCACCTCGGACGTCGGTCTGACGACCGCGACGATCCTGCTGGTCGTCGTCACCGTGCTGGCCACCTGGTACGCCGGGCAGAAGCTGCGCACGCTCACGCTCGCAGGCGAGGAGTGAGGGCTTTCGGTCGAGCGGCGGGCGGCGGCCGGGCAGGCGCCGCCCGCCGCGTTCAAATTCGGTGGCGCCGGACCCCCTCGGCGGGCAGAGTGGTGGTGTCCGCATCGCCGGGAAGGTCCGGCGCCGTCTGCTGGGAGAGGAGCGGGGCGATGTCCATGCACGGCAGTACGTCCGGCTCCCGTCAGGGCAGCCCACGGCGGATTCCGGAGTAGTCCATACTGCTCCGTCGAGTCCGTCCCGCACGGGGACCTGCCCGGGGCGGCCGTTTCGAGCACGCGCACATCGTCGCGTGGGCCGCCCACCCGGAGGATTGGCCGAGTGGTAAGGCACTGGCTTGGTTCAAGCCATGGTCGGGCCTGGAAAGCCCGCGCACGTTCGATCCGTGCATCCTCCGCCGAACGCCGAACGCCGAACGCCGGGCCTCAGCCCAGCAACCGCTCCACCACCACCGCGATTCCGTCCTCCTCGTTGGAGGACGTCACCTCGTCGGCCACCGCCCGCAGATCCTGGTGGGCGTTGGCCATGGCGACGCCATGCGCGGCCCAGGCGAACATCGGGATGTCATTCGGCATGTCGCCGAACGCGATCGTCCCCGTGGCCTTCGCCCCCAGCCGACGAGCGGCCAGGGACAGCCCGGTGGCCTTGGACAGACCGAGAGGGAGCAGTTCGACGATGCCCTCTCCCGCCATGGTGACGGTGACGAAGCCGCCCGCGGTGCGTGTGGCCGCATCGGCGAGTTCGTCGTCGGTGAGGGTCGGGTGCTGGATGTACACCTTGTTCAGCGGCGCAGCCCACAGGTCCGACGCATCCGTGAACGGAATCGCGGGCAGCGGTCCCCGCACTTCGTAGCCGGGCCCCACCAGCACCTCGCCGTCCAGCCCGTCACGGCTCCCGGCCAGGTGCAGCGGACCGACCTCCGCCTCGATCTTGGCCAGCGCCACCGCGGCCAGCTGCCGGTCCAGCGTCACCGAGGTGAGCAGCCGGTGTGCTCCCGCGTCGTACACCTGGGCACCCTGGCCGCAGACGGCGAGCCCCCGGTAGCCGAGGTCGTCGAGGATGGGCCGGGTCCAGGGAACCGCGCGCCCGGTGACGACGATGTGGGCGGCGCCCGCCTCGGTGGCCGCGACGAGCGCGTCACGGGTGCGGCGGGAGACCGAGTGGTCGTCACGCAGCAGCGTGCCGTCGAGGTCGGTGGCGATGAGCTGGTAGGGGAACGGCGTGCTCACTTGGCGACCGGTTCCAGGAACTCCCGACCACCCAGGTACGGACGCAGCACCTCGGGCACCCGCACCGAGCCGTCCGCCTGCTGGTGGTTCTCCAGGATCGCCACGATGGTGCGGGGCACGGCGCACAGGGTGCCGTTGAGCGTGGCCAGCGGACGCACCGTCTTGCCGTCACGCACCCGGATCTGGAGCCGGCGGGACTGGTACTCGGTGCAGTCCGAGGTCGAGGTCAGCTCGCGGTACTTGCCCTGGGTCGGGATCCACGCCTCGCAGTCGTACTTGCGCGAGGCCGAGGAGCCCAGGTCGCCCGAGGCGACGTCGATCACACGGAACGGCAGCTCCAGCGACGTCAGCCACTGCTTCTCCCACTCCAGCAGCCGCTGGTGCTCCGCCTGCGACTCCTCGGGAGTGACGTAGGAGAACATCTCGACCTTGTCGAACTGGTGCACGCGGAAGATGCCGCGGGTGTCCTTGCCGTGCGAGCCGGCCTCGCGGCGGAAGCAGGGCGAGAAGCCCGCGTAGCGCAGCGGCAGCCGGTCGGCGTCGATGATCTCGTCCATGTGGTACGCGGCGAGCGGTACCTCGGACGTGCCGACCAGGTAGAGGTCGTCCTTCTCGAGGTGGTAGACGTCCTGGGCCGCCTGGCCGAGGAAGCCGGTGCCCGCCATGGACTGGGGACGGACCAGGGCCGGGGTCAGCATCGGTGTGAAGCCGGCCGCGGTGGCCTGGGCGATCGCGGCGTTCACCAGCGCCAGCTCGAGCAGGGCGCCGACGCCGGTCAGGAAGTAGAAGCGGGAGCCGGAGACCTTGGCGCCGCGCTCGACGTCGATGGCGCCGAGGAGCTGACCGAGCTCCAAGTGGTCCTTGGGCTCGAATCCCTCGGCGCCGAAGTCGCGGGCGGTGCCGTGCGTCTCCAGCGTGACGAAGTCATCCTCACCGCCGACGGGGACGTCGGGGTGGACGAGATTGCTCAGCCGGCCCAGGAGCTCCTGGGCCTCGGCCGCTGCCGCGTCCCGCTCGGCGTCGGCCGCCTTGACGTCGGCGGCGAGTGTGCCTGCCTTCTTCAGCAGCTCGGCCTTCTCGTCGCCGGTCGCCTTGGGGATGAGCTTGCCGAGCGCCTTCTGCTCGGCGCGCAGCTCGTCGAAGCGGACGCCGGACGACCTCCGCCGTTCGTCGGCGGACAGGAGGGAGTCGACGAGCGCGACGTCCTCTCCACGGGCACGCTGCGAAGCGCGCACACGGTCGGGGTCCTCACGGAGCAGGCGAAGGTCAATCACGCGGTCAAGGCTACCGGTGCGCGGTGACAGCACACGACTCACTATTCCGAGGGGACCGATCACATTCCGTTATGGGGGATGTGTGCGATATGTCCCCGAAGTCGATGAGGTCAACGGGGGTGGCGGAGTGACGGGGTGACGGAGCGACGGGGTGATCGACGGGTGGTCGCCGGAAGGTGTCCTGGGTGGTCAATGCGAGGGGCCCACTCCCTGGAAGGAGTCAGTCACACAGGGGGCTCGTTGACTGGAATTCCTTGCGAGAAACGGGACTCGAGGTCTGGTTGTCCACAGGTGTCCACAGCCTTTCGAAAGTTATCCACAGGGTGTGAAGGAAATCTGTGGACGCCGGAATCGATCACTCCGAAACGCGTGGCCGGAGGGGGGATTCCCGGCGCGAACTCCCCTTACCTCCACTTTCGAGGAGGGAGGGGTCGCCCCAAAGGGTTACTGAAAGGAAAAGAGTGGGCGAAGGGCGATCCATGGGCGTGTGAATGCAATCATGGACACCGGGGAGATTTATCGACCGAACGGGGCAATGCTGTCGACTTGTCCCCAGGTCGAGAAGCGGGCCTGTGGATAACTTCTGTGGATAACGAAAATCAGCAGGTAGGACCGGCCCACCCCGGCTGGGGCCCCTCAGAACCGGCCGTCCTGGCATCGCGCCACCCAGTCCGCCGCGGACGCGAACTCGGTGTCCGACGTCCCGGGCAGCGGATCCCGTACCTCTGACGGCCGCACATCCGCACGCGGGTACGAACCGAGGAATCGCACCTGAAGACAGACCCGCTTGAGTCCCATCAGCGTCTCGGCCACCCTGCGGTCCGAGATATGGCCCTCGGCGTCGATGCAGAAGCAGTAATTGCCGATACCGGCACCGGTGGGCCGGGACTGGAGCAGCATCAGGTTGACGCCCCGTGTGGCGAACTCGCCCAGCAGGTCGCGCAGGCCACCGGGGTGGTCGTTGCGCTGCCACAGCACGATGGACGTCTTGTCCGCACCAGTGGGTGCGGCGGGCCGGGCCGGGCGTCCGACCAGCACGAAGCGGGTCTGGGCGTTCTCCGCGTCATGGATTTCGGTCTCCAGGGCCTCCAGCCCGTACCGGGCCGCCGCGAACTCGCCGGCGAAAGCCGCGTCGTACCGGCCCTCCTGCACCAGACGGGCCCCGTCCGCGTTGGAGGCGGCCGATTCCCAGGCGGCGTCCGGGAGGTGCTGCTTCAGCCAATTGCGCACCTGTGGCTGGGCGGCAGGGTGGGCGGTGACCGTCTTGATGTCCGACAGCTCGGTGCCGGGGCGGACGAGCAGCGCGAAGGTGATCGACAGCAGCACCTCGCGGTAGATCATCAGAGGGGTGCCCGCGACCAGTTCGTCGAGGGTGGTGGTGATGCCGCCCTCGACGGAGTTCTCGATGGGGACGAACGCGGCCTCGGCCTCACCGGCCCGTACCGCGTCGAGTGCGGACTGCACGGACACATACGGGATCAGCTCCCGGGTGGCCGCCTCCGGAAGGGTGCGCAGGGCCACCTCGGTGAAGGTGCCCTCGGGGCCGAGATACGCATAGCTCGATGGCATGGCCTCACCCTAATGGGCTCACGCCGACCGCACCTTCGTCTGTGCTCCCAGGAGTGACGCGAGGCGAATTTCACCCTTCCAGCAACCGCTGTCCCACATACTCACCCTCCGCCGCGCCGCCCGGCACCGCGAACAGTCCGCTCGCCTCGTGTCGGAGGTACGGCGTCAGCGCGTCCCCCCGGTCCAGCTTGCGCTGTACCGGTACGAAGCCTCGCAGCGGGTCGGCCTGCCAGCAGATGAACAGCAGACCCGCGTCGGGCACGCCGTCCGCGTCGATGCCGTCGTGGTACGAGAGCGGGCGCCGGAGCATCGCCGCGCCGCCGTTCTGGTCGGGGCGGGTGATCCGGGCGTGGGCGTTGATGGGGACGACCAGATTTCCTCTGGAGTCCGTCTTCTCCAGGTCCATCTCGGACGTCTCGGTGCCTCCGGACAACGGTGCCCCGTCGGACTTGCGGCGCCCGATGACGGCCTCCTGCTCCTTGACCGCGAGTTTCTCCCAGTCGTCGAGAAGCATGCGGATGCGCCGTACGACGGCGTAGGAGCCGTTCGCCATCCACGCGGGCTCGCCGTTCTCCGGTACGAAGATCCGCTGGTCGAAGTCCGGGTCGGCCGGCTTCGGATTGCGGGTGCCGTCGACCTGGCCCATCAGGTTGCGGGCGGTCATGGGACGGGCGGTGGCACCCGGTGTGCGGTTGAAGCCGTTCATCTGCCAGCGCACCCGGGCCGCCGAACCGGCGTCCTTCTGTACGGCGCGCAGTGCGTGGAAGGCGACGAGGGCGTCATGGGCGCCGATCTGCACCCACAGGTCGCCGTTGCTGCGTGCCTTGTCCAGGTGGTCGGAGGAGAAGTCGGGCAGCGGGTCCAGGGCGACCGGACGCTGTTCCTCCATACCGGTGCGTTCGAAGAAGCTGTGGCCGAAGCCGAAGGTGACGGTCAGCGAGGAGGGACCGGCGTCGCGGGCCACATCGGTGTCGCCGTCGGCACTCGGCTCGCCCGCCATCAGCCGCCGGGTCGTCTCCGACCAGCGGCGCAGCAGGGCAGCGGCCTCCTTGCGTCCGGCGCCCGGCGCCAGGTCGAAGGCGACGAGATGGCCGCGGGCCGGGAGCCCCTGGGTGATGCCGGGCTGATGTTTCCCGTGAAACATTGCCTTGCCCTCGCCCACCGAGGCCAGTGGGGTCGCCCCGGAGGGCGCGGCGGCGTAGCCCACGGCGCTGCCCGCCGAGCCGAGCACGAGCCCGGTGGCCCCGGCGGTGCCGAGCAGACGGCGGCGGGAGATGCCCTTCCGGTCGGCCGGTACGGCGACTCCTTCCCGGGTTTCCGGCGCCGCGGGGATGCGGGCCTCCGGAGTGGACTGGTCAGTCATGGTGGTTCAGCCGATCTGCGCGTTCTTGGAGACGGTCACCTGGTCGACGTCGGAGGTCCGCACGGTCACCTCGACCGTCCAGTCGCCCGCCATGGGGATCTGCACACCACTCGCCGACCAGTGCCCGGCGGCGATGCGGTCGGGCACGACGGGCAGCGGCCCGATGTCCTTGGAGGAGAGGGTGAAGGCGACCTTCAGTTCGGGGACGTCGAGGGTCCCGCCGTCGGTTCGCTCCACATAGATGTGCATGTCGTTGCCGCCCACGCGCGCGGGGTTCAGATCGATCGTGACGACGCCCTCGCCCTCCTTGCCGCCGGTGTCGAACGGCATGTTCAGGGTCACCGCACCGGTTCCCTGGGCGGACGAGGGTGACGACGGGGCGGAGGACGAGGAAGCGGCCTTGGCCTCCTGCTCCGTACGCCCCGGCTCGGTCTGCGTCAGCACGGTGGTGATCGCGAGCAGGACGACGGCGACACCGGCCTCGGCGAGCACCGAGTGACGCAGCCCGAAGCGGTTCGGGTCGGCGTCCCGCAGCCGCTTCTGCCGGGCGGTCTCCACGGCTGCCCGCTGCCGGGCGAGCTGAGCGGCCCGCGCGGAGTCCTCGCCGGCCTTCGCCCCGGGGCCGGACGCTTCCGCCCTCCGGATCTCGGCCTGCCCCGTGCCGACCGCGGCCGTCACCCGTTCCACGTCGGTGTCGGTGTCGGTGTGAGCCGTGACTTCGGGCCCGGCCTCCTCCGTCCCGGTCCCGGCTTCCCGGGCACCGGCCGTCTCAGCACCGGTCTCCCCGGCACCGGTCCTCACAGTGGCCACGGCCGCCACGGGTTCCGTCTCGGCCGTCTCCCGGCGGCCCGCCGGCTCGCCTGTCCCGACGAGTCGTGCCGTCCACCGCCGTGAGAAGTACGCCAGCCCGACCATGACCACCACGAGCCCGATCTTGGCGAGCAGCAACTGCCCGTACCGGGTGTCGGTCAACGCCGACCAAGAGCCGAGCTGCCGCCAGCTCTGGTAGATCCCGGTGACGACCAGGGCGACCACACTGCCGAACGCGAGCCGCGAGAACCGCTGGACGGCGGCCGCGTCGACGGCGGTCTCGGCGGGGGCCCGGTAGAGCGCCACGAGCAGGGCGGTGAGTCCGCCGAGCCAGGCGGCGACGGCCAGCAGATGGACGATGTCGACCGGCATCGCGATGCCGGGCTGGAGCCCCTGGGAGGCGTGCTCGGACATGGCCCAGCTCGCGGCGAGTCCGGCCGCCACGACCGTTCCCCCGATCGCGAGCCCGAAGGTCAGGTCCCGCTTCTCCGCGTCGTCCCGCTGGTCCTGGGCGGCCCCGAAGAGCACCGCGATGAACAGCGCCGCCGCGGCGAGCAGCAGCAGCCGCGACACCAGTGCCGCGCCGGTCTTGGTCTGCAGAACCTCCCCGAGCAGCGACATGTCGAAGATGTCGCCGACCTTGCCGGAGCGCGTGTAGGAGCCGCGCAGGAGCAGTAGTGCGAGGGTAGCCGCGGTGAGGGTGAGCCACCCGGAGACGACCAGCCGCTGCACGGCCCGTACACCGGTGCCGGGCCGCCAGCAGGCCAGCACGAACGCGGCCCCACCGGCCATGACCACGAACCCGGCGTACGACATGTACCGCCCGAAGCCGTACAGCCAGCCCACCGGGCCGTCGTCGGACGCCTGGGCGGAGGCCTGGACGGAGGTCTCGGAGGGGGCGCCGATGGAGAAGGTGAAGGCGCCGGCGACGGGGTGGCTGTCCGCGGACACCACCTGGTAGGTGACGGTGTAGGTGCCGTCGGGCAGTCCGCTGAGCAGTTGCACGGTGTACGTCGTGCCGCTCGGGTTGGCGGGGTCGCCCTTGTCGGCCCGCTTGCCCTTGGGGTCGAGGACGCGCAGGGAGTCGTCGCTCACCGCGACCGGTTCGGAGAAGGCGAGCGAGACCTGGGTGGGGGCCTTGTCGACCACCGTCCCCTGCCGGGGGTCGCTGCCGGTCAGCGCGGCGTGCGCGGACGCGGGAGCGGCCCCGGCGAGGAGCGCGCCGGTGACGGCCAGCAACAACAGCAGCAGGATCCGGGCGCGGGGGGCGATGGTCTGGGTCACGGGGGTGTCTCCCTCAGTGTCCGTGCTTCGGGGTGTAGGTGGCGGGCTTCACCGGTATCTCGACCGTGGCGGGGTCGGAGTGGGCGAAACGCAGCTCGACGGAGACCTTCTGACCCTGCTTCGGCTTCCGCTTCAGCTGCTCGAACATCAGGTGGTTGCCGCCACTCTCGAGCACGAGGCTGCCGCGGGCCGGGATGTCGAGCCCGTCGACCTCCCGCATGGAGCCGTCGACGGTCTCGTGCACGGTGACGCGTTCGGCGATGTCACTGCTGACCGAGGTCAGCCGGTCGTCCGCGCCGCCCTTGTTGCTGATGACCAGGAAGCCGGCCGCCAGGTCCGACACCGGCTGCGGCATGTACGCGGAGTCGACGGACAGTTCGGCCGTGTCGCTGCCGGAGTCCGAGCCGCCGCAGCCGGCCAGGGTCAGCGCCCCGGCGACGGCCACCGCGGCGAACGCGAGACGACGCCTCACGGGTTCTCACCCTCGATGATGCGGGGGAGGTCCTTGGTGTAGTCCTCGACGGTGGCGTCCTCGCCGTACAGGAGGTAGCCGCCGTCGGTCTTCGGGGAGAAGGCGATGACCTGGGTGCCGTGGTCGGAGACGACCTGGCCCTTGTCGTCCTTGCGCGGTGCGTTGATCGAGATGCCGAGGGTGCGGGCGCCGGCCTGGATCGTGTCGAAGTCGCCGGTCAGGCCGACGACCTGGTCGTCGATGCCCTTGAGCCACTTGCCGAGTGCGGCGGAGGTGTCCCGCTCGGGGTCGGTGGTGACGAACACGATCCGCAGCTTGTCCTGCTGGTCCTGGGGCAGTTGCTTCTTGGCCACCGCGAGGTTGTTCATGGTCAGCGGGCAGACGTCGGGGCAGTGCGTGTAGCCGAAGTAGATCAGCGTGGGCTTGCCGGCGGTCTCCTCGCGGAAGTCGTACTCCTTGCCCTGCGTGTCGGTGAGGACGAGATCCGGCTTCTCGAACGGCTTGTCGAGGGCTGTGGCCGCCTTCTCCGCGCCGGCCTCCTCGGAGACCACGGCGACGGGCTTGCCGCTGTCGCCGTCGCCGCTGCCGCAGGCGGAGAGAGTCAGGGTGGCGGCGGCGAGCAGGGCCGCCGCGGTGAAGGTCTTCTTGCGCATGATGCTTTCCAGGGATGTGAGTTCTCCGGCGCGCACCGGGGCTCCACGGGACCGTGGGTGGCCCCGGCGCGCGCCGTCCAGGGGGGGAGGGGTCAGGCGGAGGTGCGCCGACGCCCGGCGAGCACGCCGTAGGCGACGCCCGCGGCACCGACGACGATGCCGACGATGCCCAGGACGCGGGCGGTGGTGTCGGTGCCGCCGGAGTCGGCGGCCGCGGTGGTTTCCGCGGCTGCCTTCTCGGCGTCCCCGGCGGACTTGGCGTCGTCGGCCTTGTCGTCCGACGCACCGTGCGAGTGGCCGTCGGCGGAGGCCTCGGCCAGGGCGAGGACGGGAGCCGGGTAGCCGGGCTCGTCCTTGCCCTCCTGCGGCACCTCGATCCAGCGGACGACCTCCTTGTTGGAGTACGTCTGCAGGGCCTTGAAGACCAGTTCGTCGGCGTTCTCCGGCAGGGTGCCGACGGACACCGGGAACTTCTGGAAGAAGCCCGGCTCGATGCCGTCGCCGTCGGCGGTCCAGGTGACCTTGGTGACGGCCTCGTCGATCTTCTTGCCGTGCATCTCCAGCGGCTTGTCCAGCTTGGACTTGGTGACCTTGACGTCCCAGCCGTCGACCGGCTGCGGCATCACGGAGGCCAGCGGGTGGTCGGTCGGGAAGGTCACTTCGAGCTTGGTCGTCGACGCGTCGTCACGCTCGTTGGGGACCTTGAAGTTCACCACCGCGTAGCCGCCCTTGGCGGCCTCGCCCTCGGGCTGCACGCTGACGTGCGCGAAGGCGGGGGCGGACAGGGTGAGGACGGCGACACCGGCGACGGCGCCGGCGGCGGCGATACGGGAAGCCTTCATGGCAGAAGCACTCCGCTTCAGTTGGGTTTCGCTGGCGGTGAGGGATACGCGTACGGGCGGGCACTTGCGCCGGTGCGCACCTGTGGCGGTGCGCACCTGTGCCGGCGACGGCTCTGTTGTCCGGCCGCCGGGTCGCCGACTGCGGGGCTGTGACGCCTGGGTCACCGACGGCTCGTCGTACGCGGGAGAACGGACGCACACGCACGTGCCGCACGCCGGCGCCCCCCTCCCCTCCGGTTGTCCGGTGGTGGCGGAGTGCGGCCCGGTCGCGTCAGGCGGCGAGGGCGAGTGCGGTACCGGTCGGCGGACCCCGGCGGATCACCGTGTGCTGGAGTGCGGCAGTACGGGGTACGGGCGGCGCGGGCGGTGCGGTGCGCACCGGACACGGGGTGACCTGCGGAGTCCCCGGGAGGCCCGCGCGCAGGGCGAGCACCAGGGTGAGCGCCGCGCGCAGCGACCGTACGAGGGCACCTTCGGCGACACCGTGTGCCGACAGTTCGGCCAGCCGCAGCAGCGCCAGGTCACCGCGGCGCAGCAGCCAGCCCGTGGCGAGCGCCACGAGGACGTGTGCGAGCAGCATCGGCAGGGTCGGCAGTAGCGCCGGCGCCGACGAGTCCACCGCGGCCGAGGACAGCGTGTCCCCTTGGGCGTGCGCGTGGGTGCCGCCGGTCGCGCCGGGGTGGACCCGCGCGTCGATGAGGATGCGCTGTGCCTGCGCGGGACTGATGGCCGCCGCGGTGGTGCCGCACACCAGTCGTGCGGCCTGCTCGATCAGCGAGGCGTCGGAAAGGGGCGACGCCGCGTCCGCAGGGGCCGCCGCGCCGTGCTGACCGATGCCGAACACGATGTGCAGTACGGTCTGACCGGCCGCCAGCATGGCCGTGATCCCCGGCAGGGAACGCACGCGTCCGGCGAGCGGTGCCGCGACCGCGACCGTCCCGAGGAACCCCGCGCCCAGCGTCCACAGGGGAACGGGGGCGTGGGAGGCGAGCGTGTGACCTGCCCCGGCCAGCACGACACAGACCGCGGCGAACACCGCGGCCCGCAGGGTCCGGAGCCCGCGTCCGGAGCGCGTCGTGCGCACGTGGGGGGCAGTCATGGCGGCCCCATCATCGCACTGGCCCCGACGCCGCCGTACGGCAGGTCCGCAAGATGAGGTACGACCGGAAGATCACCTCTGTCACCAGCCGCCCCACATACACCGTTCGGCTCCACGGCGCGCCCGCCGTATGGGGGGTGTCACGTCAGCTGCGCGCTTACAACCGAGTACGCAGGGCAATAAGTAACGGTATGTCGAGCCGCGGCCGGGAGGCTGGAGCATGAGCATCTGGTGGTCACTCCATCTGCGGCGAGACGCTGCGAGCGTGCCGCTCGCCCGACGTCTGCTGATCGGCGTCATGGAGACCGCGGGCGTCGACCCCGACATTTCCTACGACCTCTCCGTGGCCCTCAGCGAGGCATGCGCGAACGCCGTCGAGCACGGTGGGGGCGCCGCCCGGGGCGGTTCCTCGGAGGCATACCGGGTGACCGCCTACCTCGACGGCGAGAAGTGCCGCATCGAGGTCGCCGACGTGGGACCCGGCTTTCCCGCCGGAACCGGCGGCCGTGCACGTCCGTCGGCCCGCCCCGTGCCGTCCGACGCGGAACACGGCCGCGGCCTCTGCCTCATCCAGGAACTCGCCGACCACGTCCACATCGGCAACAAACCGGGGCTGGGCGGCGCCGTGGTGAGCTTCGACAAGATTCTCAAATGGCGGAAGGACGCGCCGCTGATGGTGGTCTGACCACACCACCGGGCCTCCAAACGCGCTCGCGGTCGCGCCCCTGAGCGCAGGTCGGCCGGGTACCACTCGTGGTACCCGGCCGACCTGCGTGCGTCAGCTCTTGAGGGCGGCCATCCATGCCTCGACCTCGTCCGACCGCCTGGGCAGCGCGGCGGACAGGTTCCGGTTGCCGTCCTCGGTGACCAGGATGTCGTCCTCGATGCGGACGCCGATGCCCCGGTACTCCTCGGGCACGGTCAGGTCGTCGGCCTGGAAGTACAGGCCCGGCTCGACCGTGAGCACCATGCCCGGCTCCAGCGTGCCGTCGACATAGGTCTCGGTGCGCGCGGCCGCGCAGTCGTGGACGTCCATGCCGAGCATGTGCCCGGTGCCGTGCAGCGTCCAGCGGCGCTGCAGACCCAGCTCCAGAACCCGCTCGACCGGGCCCTCGACCAGACCCCACTCGACGAGCCGCTCGGCCAGCACCCGCTGCGCGGCGTCGTGGAAGTCCCGGTACTTGGCGCCCGGCTTGACCGCCGCGATACCGGCCTCCTGGGCGTCGTACACGGCGTCGTAGATCTTCTTCTGCAGCTCGCTGTAGCGGCCGTTGACCGGCAGCGTGCGGGTGACGTCGGCGGTGTAGTACGTGTGCGTCTCCACGCCCGCGTCGAGCAGCAGCAGGTCGCCGGAGCGGACCGGACCGTCGTTGCGCACCCAGTGCAGGGTGGTGGCGTGCGGGCCGGCGGCGCAGATGGAGCCGTAGCCGACGTCGTTGCCCTCCACCCGCGCACGCAGGAAGAACGTGCCCTCGATGTAGCGCTCGCTGGTGGCCTCGGCCTTGTCGAGGACCTTCACGACGTCCTCGAAGCCGCGTGCGGTGGAATCGACGGCCTTCTGCAGCTCACCGATCTCGAAGGCGTCCTTGACCAGCCGTGCCTCGGAGAGGAAGACGCGCAGCTCCTCGTCGCGCTCGGCGGTGACCTTGTCGGTCAGCGCCGCCTCGATCCCGGCGTCGTACCCGCGCACGACCCGTACGGGGCCGGTGGCCTCGCGCAGCGCTCCGGCCAGCTCGCGGACGTCGGAGGCGGGGATGCCGTACAGCCGCTCGGCCTCGGTGAGGGAGTGGCGACGGCCGACCCACAGTTCGCCCTGGCCGTCCAGCCAGAACTCGCCGTTCTCACGGTTCGAGCGCGGCAGGAGGTAGATCGTCTCCTGGTGGCCGTCGTCCGTCGGCTCCATGACGAGGACGCCGTCCTCGGTCTGGTTGCCGGTGAGGTAGGCGTACTCGACCGACGCGCGGAAGGCGTACTCGGTGTCGTTGGACCGCGTCTTCAGGTTGCCCGCGGGGACGACCAGGCGCTCACCCGGGAAGCGGGCGGACAGCGCGGCGCGGCGGGCGGCCGTCTCGGCGGCCTGGGGGATCGGCTCCAGGTCGTGCAGCTCGGTGTCGGCCCAGCCGCTCTTCATGTTCTCGGCCAGCTCGTCGGACACGCCGGGGTAGAGGCCGTTCTTGCGCTGCTTGATGGGCGCTTCCTCGGCAGTCTCCGGGCCTTCCGCGGTTTCCGGGGCCGCCGCGTCGGCAGCCTGGTCGAACGCGGTCGGGAGCTCTTCTGCCACAGCGGTCATCCTCCTTGGTAAGGCTCTGGACTCCCCCGAGCTCGCGGCTTCGTCCGGGCAGGGGGGACCACCACCATCGTACGGTCGTCGGCGAAACAGTCGCAGAGCGGAAGGGCCCGTTACCGAGGGCATGCGGAGGATGACGTCCCGGACCGGCCGCCGGGCGCTCTGGAACCGCTACTCGAACCGCGCGGCCAGCAGGACGACGTCCTCCGCGGAGTCCGCCGCGGACGTCCCTTTCGACGAGGCCGCCCCCTCGGGCAGCACGGTGCGCAGGATGTGGTCGGCGATCGCACCGGGGTCACGGCGCAGCGCCTGCGGCACGCCTGCCGCTGCCGCGTGCAGCCGCGCGAAGGCGCGGTCGGTGGGGTCGCCGGTGCGGTGCAGCAGCCCGTCGGTGTAGAGCAGAACCGTCTCGCCCGGTTCCGGGTGCACCTCCACGCTCGGTGCCTCCCAGCAGGCGAGCATGCCCAGGGGAGCCGAGACGGACGTCTCCACGAACTCGGTGCGGCGCTCGCCGATCAGCAGCGGCGGGCTGTGCCCGGCACCGGCCAGCGTGATCTTGCGCAGCGCGGGTTCGCAGTAGCCGAACAGGGCGGTGGCCGACCGGGCCGGTTCGGTGAGCCTCAGCAGCAGTTCCAGGTCGGACAGGACGGCGACCGGATCCTCGCCCTCCATCACGGCGTACGCGCGCAGGGACGCCCGTAGCCGGCCCATCGCGGCGACCACGCTGGGCCCCGCCCCGGTGACGGACCCCACAGCGAGGCCGAGGGCGGCGTCCGGCAGCGGCAGTGCGTCGTACCAGTCGCCGCCGTGCGAGGAGGTGCGGTGCCGGGCGGCGAGCTGGACGCCGGGGATCCTGGGCAGGCGCGAGGGGAGCAGCTCCTCGGAGATGGTGGCCATGGACGCGCGCGTGCGCTCGAGTTCCAGCAGGCGGGCGAGATGCTCGGCGGCGTACCGGGCGTACAGGCCGATGAGATGACGCTGCCGCTCCGACGGCTCGGCCGGTTCGTCGTAGAGCCACACCGCCGCGCCCAGGCGCAGCCCGGGCCCTGCGGTGAGCGGGGCGTCCGTGGGCTGTGGGGTTTCCGGCGGCTCCGGCATGAGGGGCAGGGTGTAGCTGGCGGCGTAGCCGAGGCGGGCGGCGACCTCGCGGTGCCTGGGGTCGAGCCCCTTCTCGGCGAGCAGGTCGGGCTCGGCGATGCCGTCGTCGGCGCCGGGCAGTCCGTCGAGGATCCTGCCGTACGGCAGAGAACTGCGCGGGATGGTCTCGATGTGACCGAGGTCCGCGCGGGCCAGGCCGAGGCCGATCATGTTGTCCGGACCGAGACCGTCGGCGGGTTCCAGGACGACGAGACCGCGCGGGGCGCCCACCAGGGCGGCGCCGGCGCGCAGCGTTTCCCGGAGCGCTTCGTCGAGGGCACGCGTACGGGCCAGGCGTTCGGTCAGCTCGTGGAGGGTGGTGAGGTCGGAGACCCATCCCGCGAGACGGTCCTGGAGCAGCGCGCCCGGGGCGTTCTGGGGGTTTGCCGGGGAGGCCGGGGAGGTACCTGTGGCGACGGACGCGACAGTGTGCGCGGGTGCGGGGACCGTTGAATCGATTCCGGCCACTTTCGAAGGATGAGGGGCGTTCATGGCGTCCGGCTTTCCGGCCGGTACTTACTGCTCAAAAGCATCGCAAACCCCCATGTCATTCTGCGTCGCCGGCAGTGTCTCCACATGTACACGTACTCGTGAGGAGATGTCCAGCATTGTCCTGCTGGGATTCCTGGTGTCCGTGGGCCTGAAGGGAACTCACTCCCGACCTCTTGCCGAAAAACGAACTTGGCTTGAAACTGCCTCAGGGGGAGGCTGATTGCGGTCGACTGGGCTTGCTGAACGGAGCGTCACAGCGGTCGTGATGGGTACGTACTCGGTGAAGGCCAGGGGTGGTTGGGAATCACCCGGGAACCTGGCGACGGACCCGGGCGTCTTAACCACCGACGACCGTGCCCCATCCTCCCGTGGCGGAGGCGGAGAGAAACAAGCGCGACAGTAAACGCCGGACTTCGCCACCCCACGCCATCCCCGTGCTTCTGCTCGACGCGGTATGGGTGGTACGGCCGTGGAGGCAGCCCCTGCTCGGCCTCGGCCCATAGGGGCTCCCCTTGCCCGGTGCGGGGGTGTGATGCGCCAACAGGTACGCACAGTAGGTACGCACAGTGCAGTGATCGACTCATGTTGTGACGTGGACCACGGTGTTGCCAGGCGTGCAACGGAAAGGAACGAGCGCTCATGCGCGAGATCCTCGGAAGGCGACGCAGGCTCCTGTCCCAGGGTGGCGACAGCGGGCCCGAACTGATCGAAGCGGCTCTGACCTTCGCCTCGGACTGGCGGTGGCCGGTACTCCCGGGTGTGGCGGCGGATCCGCAGGGCCGGTCCCGCTGCGGCTGCCCCGACCCCGAATGCACGGTGCCGGGCGCTCATCCCTTCGACCCCGGCCTGCTCGCCGCGACCACCGACGCGCGCATGGTGCGCTGGTGGTGGGGCAACCGGCCCACGGCGCCCGTCATCCTGGCCACCGGGGGCAGGGCGCCCTGTGCGGTCTCCCTGCCCGCGGTGCCGGCCGCCCGCGCCCTGGATGCCCTCGACCGCCTCGGCATGCGGCTCGGCCCGGTCGTCGCCGCACCGGACCGCTGGTCGATCCTGGTCAAGCCGTACTCCCTGGAACAACTGGGCGAGTTGCTCTACGCCAAGGACTTCGTCCCCGGCTCCCTCCGCTTCCACGGCGAGGGCGGCTACCTCGCCCTGCCCCCGTCCGGTACCGGCCGGGGCGGGGTCCGCTGGGAGCGTGCGCCACTGCCCGGCTCCGCCTCGCCGTGGGTGCCCGATGTCGAGGCCGTGGTGGACGCCGTGGTCGAGACCCTCACGCGTACGGGTGTGAGCGCGCCCGAGATGTAGCGGCCGTCGGCGTGCGAACCGTGCACCCGTCCGCTGAAGCGCGTACCTGCCGGGGCCGCACCGTCGTCAGGCCCGGGGCTGCACCGTCACGCACGCCAGGGCCGCGCCGGGGCCCTGGAAGAGTTCGTTCGCCCTCGCCCACGTCGACGCGGTGGCCATCCGCGGGACCGACCTGCCCTCGACGGGCGCGTCCGACCGGGAGCAACCCGCCGGTGGAAACCGCCGGTTGGCATGCGACTGCGCTCTGTCAGCAACGGCGGTCACGCAAAGACCCGGTTGCTGGCGACGGGGGATGCACCAGCAACCGGGCTACTGGAACGGTAACAAGAGATCGGCTGTTAGCAAATTCGAACTCAGCTTTTCCGGTCACCGACTGGCTTGTCCACGCCGGAAGTTGTGAAGGAAGCTGGTGGTTCCGGCGGGACGGTCGTGCTGACCGGTAAGTCAGCACGACCGGGGCGCACGCCCGTGCCGCCACGCCTCTCGGCCTGTCTCAGCTGAGGGTGACCTGCCGGTTGGTCAGCCCGCCACGCGCGCGGCGCTCGTCGGCGGTGAGCGGAGCCTCGGTGGCCAGGGCGGCGGCGAGACGCTCGGCGAACTCGGCCGCCGGCTTCTCCACATCCTCGGCGCCGACCCCGCTGGGCAGGTCCCAGACCGGGACCGTGAGCCCGTGAGCACGGAAGGAGCCCACGAGACGGGTGCCCTCGCCGAGGGAGGACCAGCCCGCCGCGTGCAGTCGCGCCAAGGCGTCCAGAAGCTGCTCCTCGGGGTGCGGCATGACCCACCGCAGATGGTTCTTCTCCGGCGTCTCGCACCAGTACGCGGCGTCCACGCCCGAGAGCTTGACGGTCGGGATGGCCGCCGCGTTGGCCCGCTCCAAGGAGGCGGTCACGTCCGGCGCGGCGTTCTCCGGGTCGGGGACCCAGAACTCGAATCCGCTGTGCACGACAGGCTCGAACGCACCCCCGAGGTCCAGCAGATCCTGCAGGCGGGCCCCCTCGGCCGAAGCGCGGCGGGCCTGCACCGGGGTGCCCGGGTCGGCGGTGAGCGCGCGCTGGAGGGTGTCGGCGAGGTCACGGCTGATGTCCCCGGACGACGTGTCGTTCTGCAGGCCGAGGAGGACCGAGCCGTCGTCACGGCGCAGCGCGGGCCAGGCCATCGGCAGCACGGTGGCCAGGGTGACCGACGGGACACCCTCGGGCAGGCCGCCCTTGAGGTGCAGCTCGACGGTGGCCGCCGGCACCAGCTCGCGCAGTGCCACCCAGTCGCACTCGCCCGGCAGGCCCTCGAACGGACGGTGTACCAGCTCGGTCACGGCGTGCGCGGCGGCACGGCCGTGGCAGGCCTTGTAGCGGCGACCGCTGCCGCAGGGGCAGGGCTCACGGGCGCCGACGACCGGGATCTCTCCCTCTGTGAGCTGGGGGCGCTTGGCCTTCGTCTGGGGGCGCTTCTTGGCCATCGTGGGTGTCTCCCGGTTACGGCTCGTCTCGTACGGGCGGGAGCCTAGCCGTTCACGACGCGACCGACGGGACCCTGTGGACGACGTGCCGCCTGCGGACAGCGGGCCGTGACGCGTGAGCCCCACGGGCCGGGATCGCCCGACGCGCGCAGAACCGCGCGGGTGGCCGGGGAAGACCATGGGATCACCGCACGGCTGCGCGGTCAGTCGAAGGTGTCGAAGGCTTCCGCGAACTCCAGTCCCGGTATCTCGGACACCGCGGGGGCCGTCACCCGTGTGGCGAAGTCGTCGCGCCGGTGTCCGGCGTCCGGGTCGTGCACGTCGTCGTGGACGACGACCCATACCGTGACCTCGCCGGGTACCTCGTCGCGTACGCCCCAGTCGTCGGCCAGCGCCGTGATGATGTTCAGCCCCCGGCCGCCGTGCGCGGTGACCGACGGGGTGGCCGGCGCCGGGCGGGTCGGGCCGCCGCCGTCGGTCACCTCCACGACCAGCCGGCCGCAGGGGTGCACATGCCAGGCCGCACGGACGGCGCCGTCCCCGGCCAGGGCGCCGCCCAGGGGCCGGCCATGTCTGCACGCATTGCTCAGCAATTCGGAAAGGATCAGTACGGCATCGTCGATGACCGTGTCCGCCACTCCGCCGTCACGCAGTTGCAGGCGCATACGGCGCCTCGCCTTCCCCACGCCCGCAGGGCCATGAGGTACGGCCATGCTCGACGACGTGGGCACTTCCTGTGCCACCACCAACGCCACCCCCGAGACCTCCTTCGCCCCACGCCACGGTGTGAATGCCCCACGGGCCTGAACCGGAAACCGGCCAATCCGTGTGCGGTGACGCACTTGAACGATCGGGTACGCACCGAATGCGCCGGAGCACTCCTTGTAACCGAATGGCTGGATCTCGTCGATGTGGCCGAGATGTGAGGATGCGCCGGGAGGCGTGTCCGGTCAAGAGCCCTGCACGAGCCACATGAGCCACATGAGCCACTGAGTCACACGAACCCTGCAGGCCCCGCAGGCCCCGGGAGTCAGGCGGTCTGCACGGGTCAGCGGCCGAGCCGGTCGAGCACCGCGCGGGGCCGGTTGGTGATGATGGCGTTCACTCCGAGGCCGACACAGGCATCCACGTCCTCCGGGGCGTTCACGGTCCACACGTGCACCTGGTGGCCGGACTGTTTCAGTCGCTCGATGTACGCGGGGTGGCTGCGTACGATCCGGATCGAGGGGCCCGCGATGTCCACGCCCTCCGGCAGCCGCCCGTCGCGCAGGCGGGGCGAGACGAACTGCTGGAGGTAGACCGTCGGCAGTGTCGGCGAGGCGGCGCGCACGCGGTGCAGCGACCGCGCGGAGAAGCTCATCACGCGTACCGGAGACTCCTCGGCGGCACCGGGGGCGTCCAGACCGAACCGCTTCAGCAGGAGCAGCAGCCGCTCCTCCACCTGCCCCGCCCACCGTGTGGGGTGCTTGGTCTCGATCGCCAGCTCCACCCGGCGGTCGGCGTCGACGACGAGCTCGAGCAGCCTTTCCAGGGTGAGGACGGAGGTCGCCTCCCTGTCCTCCGGCCGGTGCACCCAGTCGGGCTCCTCGACACGCCCCCCGAGCGGGTGGCGGGTCTTCCAGGAGCCGAAGTCCAGGGCGGACAGATCGGAGAGCTCCAGCGCCGAAACCGCACCGCGGCCGTTGGACGTACGGTTGACGCGACGGTCGTGGACGCAGACCAGATGGCCGTCGGCGGTCAGGCGTACATCGCATTCGAGCGCGTCCGCACCGTCCGCGATCGCCTTGCGGTACGCGGCCAGGGTGTGCTCGGGAGCGTCCTCGGAGGCTCCGCGGTGGGCGACGACTTGGGGCGGGCGCTGACGTGCAGGGGTCACCGCGTCATGGTGCCACCGCACGGGGGCACATGTGTGGTCGTCCAGGCGTCGGTGGTGTGGACGCTGCGGTCGTCTGATCGGAGGCATCGCGATGGTGCACCCTTAGTGAGTAATGCCCTATATGGAGAATGGTCTCGCACCCACAGGAACGGCTTATGGTGCCCTGACGGCTCATAGGAAAAGCTGGCGTCATACAAAGAGACACGCACAGCTGAAGCGCGCCGGACTCGTCGACATGCGTGAACGAGCGTGAATGAGCGTGAACGGGCGAGACCGAGTGTGACCGATACGACAGCCGTGGATCGAGGAGAGAGAGCTGTGAGCACCGAGAACGAGGGCACAAACGAGGGCGCATCGGTACCCCCGGCCCCGTCCGTACCGCCCACGCCGGTGGACGCTCCCGCAGCTCCGGCGCATCAGGAGCGCCCGGCCCCGGAGGGGGGCAGTCCGACGACCTCCATGCCCCCGGTCCCGCCGACCGCTCCGGGGGCGGCACCGGGCCACGGCACGCCGGAACACCCCGCATACGGCGATCACGCCGGATACGGAGGGCACGGCGCCCGGGAACAGGCCCCCGCAGGCCCTCCGTCCGGAGCCCCTTCGGGAGCCCCGGCGGGCACCTCTTCCGCTCCCGACCCCTCCTGGCCCCCGCCCCCGGCTCCGGGCATCCCGTCGTATGACGGCGGTGCCGGTCACGGCGCGGGCGGCTGGGGCTCGTACCAGCAGCCCGCCCCCAAGAACGGCGGCGGCAAGCGCGGTCGCCTGGCCGCCGCGGTCCTGGCGGCCGCGCTGGTCGCGGGTGGCCTGGGCGGCGGCCTCGGATACACGCTGGCCAAGAACAACGACGACGGCAACGGTTCGACGACGGTCTCCTCGTCCACCAGCGGCGGCAACGTCAAGCGCGACCCGGGCACGGTCGCCGCAGTGGCCGCCAAGGCGCTGCCCAGCACGGTCACCATCGAGGCCCAGGGCAGCAGCGGCGAGGGCGGCACCGGCACGGGATTCGTGTTCGACACACAGGGCCACATCGTCACCAACAACCACGTGGTGGCGGAAGCCGTCGAAGGCGGGAAGGTCGCGGCGACCTTCCCGGACGGCAAGAAGTACGACGCCGAGGTGGTCGGCCACGCCCAGGGCTACGACGTCGCGGTCATCAAGCTGAAGAACGCCCCCTCGAACCTGAAACCCCTCACGCTGGGCAACTCCGACGAGGTCGCCGTCGGCGACTCGACGATCGCCATCGGCGCGCCCTTCGGCCTGTCCAACACGGTGACGACCGGAATCATCAGCGCGAAGAACCGCCCGGTGGCCTCCAGCGACGGCACCGGCAACCAGGCCTCGTACATGAGCGCCCTGCAGACCGACGCCTCGATCAACCCGGGCAACTCCGGCGGGCCGCTGCTGGACGCGCAGGGCAACGTCATCGGCATCAACTCCGCGATCCAGTCGACCAGCAATGGCGGCTTCGGCACCGGACAGGCCGGCTCCATCGGCCTGGGCTTCGCCATCCCGATCAACCAGGCCAAGTACGTCGCCCAGGAACTGATCAAGACGGGCAAGCCGGTGTACGCCAAGATCGGCGCCTCGGTCTCCCTGGAGGAGGGAGCGGGCGGCGCGAAGATCACCGATCAGGGCGCCGGCGGCTCCGCGGCGGTCGACCCCGGCGGCCCCGCCGACCAGGCAGGCCTGCGTCCCGGTGACGTCATCACCAAGCTCGACGACCGCGTCATCGACTCCGGCCCGACCCTGATCGGTGAGATCTGGACCCACAAGCCGGGCGACAAGGTCACGCTCACCTACGAACGCGGCGGCAAGCAGCAGACCACGGAACTCACCCTGGGTTCCCGCATCGGCGACAGCTGACGCCACCCCTCCCGCACCGACCCGTTACCCTTGTCCCGCGCCGCCGATCACCCGGCCGGCGCGGGGAGGTGTGCCCGAGCGGCCTAAGGGAACGGTCTTGAAAACCGTCGTGGCAGCGATGTCACCGTGGGTTCAAATCCCACCGCCTCCGCTCTGCGAGCAGTGCAAACGGCCCCTGACCTGGGAAGTCGGTCGGGGGCCGGCCGGGTGTGGACCGCCGGGACCGGCCTCGACGAGCACGAGTGTGCGGACGAGCCCGGGATGCGCGGCGGCGGTGAGCATGGCGGTGTGCCCGCCCAGCGACTGGCCGACAGGACGGGCCGCCGCAGCGCCAGCTGATCGACAATGGCGATGACGTCGGCGACGTGGGCGGCGCGGGAGACGTCCCGCGGGTGGCGCTGGCCGGCGCCGTGCCCGCGCTGGTCGACCGCGACGACCCGATATCTGGAGCTCAAGCGCTGTGCCAATGCGTCCCATTCACCCGCGTGACCGGCCAGGCCGTGCAGCAGCACGAGGGGCTGTCCCGGCCCGCTCCGGTCCCGGCAGGCAAGCCGGACGCCGTCTCGCACCACCACGTGTTCGGACCATGCCACGTCGGAGCCCCCAGGGAATCGGCCGGCCTCGATCACGCCGCGGCCGGCTCGTCGAACGCCCCGAGGCGGCCGCGGCGTGAGCGCTCTCGCAGCCCGGACGATCGGCACCAGCAGGCTGGACCTGCTGCCGCTGCGCGTCGAGCACGCAGAGGAGATGGCCGCCGTGCTGTCCGACCCGGCTCTGCACACCTTCACCGGCGGCGCTCCGGACACCCCGCACACCCTGCGCTCGCGCTACCAGCGCATGACCGCAGGCTCTCCCGATCCGGCCGTCTCCTGGCTGAACTGGGTGATCCGGCTCCGTGACGAGTCCTGCCTGACGGGCACCGTCCAGGCGACGGTCGGCCCCTCCGGCCACGGCCCCATCGCGGAGATCGCCTGGGTGGTGGGGACCCCGTGGCAGGGAAGGGGCATCGCCGCCGAAGCGGCCCGAGGACTCGTCACCTGGCTCACCCGGCAGCCGGTGCACACCGTCATCGCACACATCCACCCCGACCATCGGGCCTCCGCCGCCGTCGCCACCGCCGCCGGGCTCACACCCACCGAAGAATGGCACGAAGGCGAGATCCGATGGCACCGGAGCCTCGGGCGATGACTTCGACGCTCCCCAGGCCTTGACTGTTGAGCATCTGCCACTCTCAGGTGTGTCTAAGGTGTGCATATGCCGCGACGACACATCCCCATATCCATCCGGCCGAGCCTCGACGGAAGACGCCGGTGAACAAGCCTCTGAGGGCCGTGGCGATCTTCTGCGGGTTGCTGGTGCTCAGCCTGCTGCTCCGCGCGAATTGGCTGCAGTACGTGCGAGCCCCGGAGCTCGCCTCCGACCAGAAGAACCGGCGGGTGCAGATCGCGCAGTTCGCCACCCCACGCGGAGACATCATCGTCGGGGGCCGGGCCGTCACCGGTTCCACCGAGGTACAAGGCACCGACCTCAAGTACAAGCGCACCTACGTCGACGGGCCGATGTACGCGCCGGTGACGGGATACGCGTCCCAGGCGCAGGGCATGACGCTGCTGGAGAAGACGTACGACGGCATCCTGACCGGAAAGGACGACCGCCTGGCCTTCCAGCAGTTCGCCGATGTCATCAGCGGCGAGGGCCAGCGGCCCGGCTCGGTGGTCACCACCATCGACCCGAAGGCACAGAAGGCCGCTTACGACGGGCTGACCGACCTGAAGGGCGCGAGGGGGGCCGTGGTCGCGCTGGATCCCCGGACGGGCAAGGTGCTGGCCCTGGTCTCGGCGCCCTCCTACGATCCGGCGCGGTTCGCGGGCGGCACGTTCAAGGAGTCCGACCGGTTCGTGGCCCTCGACAAGGACAAGCGCAAGCCGCTGGCCAACCGCGCGCTGCGGGAGACCTATCCGCCGGGTTCCACCTTCAAGATCCTCACCGCTGCCGCCGCCCTGGAGCACGGGATCGTCACCGACATCGACGCCCGTACGGACGCCGTCTCCCCGTACCCCCTGCCGCAGTCCACCAACAGGATCGGCAGCGAGGCCGGCGACGCGGTCTGCAGCAAGGCGTCGATGAAGACCGCCATGCAGTACTCGTGCAACAACGTCTTCCTGGACGCCGCGTCCGCACTGGGACAGGACAAGCTGCGGGAGACGGCCGAGAAGTTCGGCTTCAACGAGGACGTCTACTCCGACGACTTCGGCGACCTGCTCGCCACCAAGAGCCTCTACCCCGAGAACCTCGACGCGCCCGGTACCGCGCTCACCGGTATGGGACAGGGCAGCCTCACCAGCACGCCGATGCAGATGGCCATGGTCACCGCCGCACTGGCCAACGACGGAAAGCTGATGCAGCCCTACATCGTCGACGAGGTCCGCGGCCCGGACCTCAGCACCCTGGAGAAGACCCAACCCGCGGTGATGAGCGAGGCGGTCTCCGCCGAGACCGCGCAGAAGGTGCAGCAGATGATGGAATTCACCGCCAAGGAGGGCAGCGCCCACCGCGCCCAGATCGACGGCATCACGGTCGGCGGCAAGACCGGTACCGCGCAACGCGGTGTCGACGTGGCCGACCAGGTGCCGTACGGATGGTTCGTCTCCTACGGCAAGAAGCAGGACGGATCCTCGGTCGCCGTGGCCGTCTTCATCGACCCGACCGACATGGACATCTCGCGCGCGGACATCTCCGGCGGCGGCCTCGGAGCACCCATCGCCCGCAGCGTCATGAAGGCGGTCCTGCAGCAGTGAAGCCGGATGCGGAGCAGGGGACGGCGGTGCCTTGTCCGGGGAAGTGAGTCACCGGGGGCGCTCACTGGTGGAGGAGGAGCCGGGGCTTCCGCCCAGTGACGTGGCCGACCCAAGGACCCGGGAGGTCCGCCGGTGGACCCTGTGCGGACCACGAACTCCGTGCGGTGTGCCGGTCGGTGGGCCGTAACTGCTCCGCCCCAGGCGGGCCAAGGCCGGGGTGGGGCGACCGAGCGGCCTGAGACCGCGTCCTCCTACGAACGCCGATCCCGCAACCACCTGGCCTTCCTCGGCCTCGCCGCCGCCTTGTGCTGCTACAAGCGACTCGTCCGACTCATCACACAGGACACGGTCTCAGGGGGTTCGCTCCCGGGCCCTGAGGCGCTGTCGAAACGAGGTGCGGAGTCGGATCACCGGGGCTCTCACGGTCTGCCTGATGCGCCGCTGTGCGCCGACGTCGGTGTCAGAGGCGGATGTCACGAGGGGCGGGACCTGCCGCTCTGGCGGCGTTTGACCACATGACGCAGCAGGAGTGCGACGAAGGCGACGAGGAACACCAGGCAGCCGAAGCGGACCCACAGCGGACTGGTCGTACTGGTGGCCGACCACCCGGACCAGACGATGCACAGCACCATCCAGCCGGGGCTTTCCGCGGGGGGTCGTTCCTGGTCCTGAGGCATGCACCGCTCCCTTCCCGTGCAGCATGATCATCCCAGAAGGCGGCACGTGAAGAGACCGAGCGCGGAGGCCCAGCGGCCCCAAGGCCCACCAGGATCGGGTTGTGCCTCATCATGTGGGGCTCTCCGGCCCCTCGTTCGGGTGGAAGCGGCGTCGGGCGCGCGGTCGTCCGTCTCCCGGACGGCTTCCGTTTCTACGACATCCGGCACACCGGGCACCCCTGTCGACCCGCTCGGGCGCCACCCTCCGGGACACGGTGGTGCGCGCCGGTTTCGGCAGCCCCCTGGTCGCAGCTCGGAGGGGCGGCGGGTCACCCGCTGCCGGGAGCGCGCGGATGTTCCATGCGGGAGAGCCAGGTGGTGAGCAGCGTTTCGAGTGACTCGGCCTCGGTGGGCGTCAGCAGAGCCAGCAGGTGGCGTTCGTTGCGCATGTGGTCGGTGAACGCTCGGTCGATCAGTTCGCGTCCGGGCCTGGTGAGGGCGACGATCCGGCCGCGCTGGTCGTCGTGGGAACGGCGGCGGGTGACGAGTCCGGCTCGCTCCAGGCGGTCGATCCTCTTCGTCATCGCGCCGGTGGTGACCATGGTGTGCGCGGCGAGCTCGCCGGGTGCCCGCTCGTAGGGCTCCCCGGCGCGGCGCAGTGCGCACAGGACGTCGAACTCTCCCTCGCTGAGGCCGTAACGGCCGTAGACAAGGCAGAGCTCCTCGGTGAGCAGGTCGGCCAGGCGGTGCAGTCGGCCGATCACACCCTGCGGGCTGACGTCGACGTCGGGGCGCTCCCGGCGCCAGTCGGCCTGGATGCGGGCAACGCGGTCCAGTGGTTCACCATGCTCCATGAACACCATAGTAGCTTCCCAGGAAGCTATATTGGCTTCCATGGAAGCTACTATGCGTTGGGTGGCACTGACCGCAGTCGCGCCGGTGGCCTGGGGGACCAACTACTTCGTCACCCACGAGTTCCTGCCGGCCGACCGCCCGCTCTACGGTGCCGTCCTGCGGGCCCTGCCCGCCGGCCTCGTCCTGCTCGCCTTGTGCAGGCGGCGGCCGCGCGGCGCGTGGTGGTGGCGGTCCGCCGTGCTCGGGCTGCTCAACATGAGCGCGTTCTTCGTCCTCGTCTATACCGCCTCCCAACTGCTTCCGACGAGCGTCGCCTCGACCGTCATGGCGGTGGCCCCGCTGACGATGATGCTCATCGCCTGGCCCCTGGTGTCCGAGCGACCCCGGGCCGCCCACCTGGTCGGCGCCGCGATCGGACTCGGTGGGGTCGGTCTCATGCTGCTCGCAGGGGTGGAAGGGGTGAGCGTGCCGGGAGTCCTCGCCTCGGCCGCCGCCATGCTGATGTCGTCCTTCGGGCACATCCTGGCCAAACGGTGGAGTGGCGGTGCGGATGTGCTCGCCTCGACCGCCTGGCAACTCGCCGCCGGAGGTCTGTTCCTGCTTCCGGTCGCCGCAGCCGTGGAGGGCCCTCCGCCCACGCTCTCCACATCGACCTCCCTCGCGTTCGGCTATGTCGCCCTGGTCGCCACCGCACTGGCCTTCGCCGCATGGTTCACCGGGTTGCGGCACCTGCCCGCGGGCACAGTCGGAATGATCGGACTGCTCAACCCCGTGACAGGCGTACTGCTCGGCACCGCGATCGCCGGAGAGGTGCTGACCGTGCAGCAACTGTGCGGACTGGTCCTGGTCCTGGTCGGAGTCGTTCTGGGCCAACCCAAGAGCGCGGGTCGACGCGACAGCAGACAGGCACCTCCCCGTCCGTGTCCGACGAGCGTCCCGCGTGAGCGTCCTCTGTGCGCGATCCCCCAAGAGGGCCGGAGGCGTGGGCAGGGCGCCGGCCCGGATGTGTACGAGGACGAGTGAAGCCCCGCCATCTCACCACCTCCGCCGGATGGACAGTGAGAATGGCCCCTGACCTGGATGTTTGATCGGGGGCCGTTCTTGTGTCCGGCTACCGTGACTGCCCGGTGCTCCCCGTGGTTCTCCGTCCGCGGCCGCTCGATCGGGCAGGAGAGGGGCACGCGTCAGCCCACGCCCCAAGGGTCGTCCTCATCGGGGACACGGAGCATCCGATGATCCGGAACCACCGGATCACTGAGGGGCGGCTCGATCCTCCGGACACGGACCGCGACGGGGCCGCCGGCTGTCGTGACCAGCCGCCAGCGATACCGCGGTGGCACGTCCTTGGCGGGTCGTTCTCGGACGGCAAGACTGCCCCACCGGTCGTAGTCGGTCGGGTACACGCGCACTTCGGCGCCGCAGTCAGGGCAGGTCGGTGCCTCGATCCACGTCACGTCGTCGGGGTCGGGCAGTGGCGCGGTCGTGGCGCCTTCCTCCTCGGCGATGTCGTCGGCCAGTCGCTGCCAACAGGACTCGCAGAGCTCGACCAAGAGGCTGATCTGTCCGCGCCCCCGTACGGTTGGATCACCCTTACCGCATGTCTGGCATGAAGCGCACCTGTTGCCCTGAGATGCCCCCATGCATATGAGTGTGAGCGGACGCACAAGGCCCTGGCAGGTCGCGTTCGGCCTCGTTGGACCGACCTCGCGCTCACCGCGGTCCACCAACCGCCCCAGCTCCCCGTGCGGGGCGCTCGGCAGGGAACGTTCGGTCGGGCAACCGCCCGCACCGGGCCCGCGTCTTTCCTCGCGACTTTCACCACGTGCACAGGGGGAACCACCTTGACCAGCAAGGAAGTTGAGCATGACGACGAGCGGGGTCACGACCTGGGGCCCTGGTGGGCGGACATCGGGACGTGGGGAGCGGTCGCACTGATCGTCATCGGCGGTCTCGCGGCAGCGTGGGTCTTTTTCCGGCTGCCCGGCACTCCGGAGGAGCCGGCAACCGGCTACTACCAGGCCGCCAAGATCGTCGCCATCGGTCTGGTGATCGTGGGAAGCGCCTTGCTGGGCCGTCGTAGCGCCCGGACCGCGGCCCCCGAGGAGACGACCGGGGCGGAAGGCGCCTGACGCCACCGGTCGGTGAGCGACATCAGACGGCGGCGACTTCCCGAACCCCGCGGATCGCGGCCGGCGCGACCTCGGTGAGGGCGGGTGCGCTTCCACAGGCTGTGCACCAGCCCTCGCGGAAAAGGGCCCGCACATGCGGGCCCTTTCGGGTTTCTCGCCACGCCCGGTGGCAAACCGCCGCGCGGCAACCGGTGGTGCAAAGCGCACTTCGGTCCCACGGTGTCGGTGGCCGGGTCGACCGACGTGACCCCGCACGAGTTCCGGGCCTCGCACGGGACGAGGGCCGCCGGTCGCGACGACCGGGTGGCCGAGGCGGCGGGCATCCGACTCGAGGGACACGAGGACGACGACAGCTGCACCGGCGTGCTGTGGGTCGTCCGCTCCTGCCGGTGGCCTCGCGCCCGGCGGGCAGCCACTCTTGACTGCCATGTACTTTGCGATCCAAAGTAAAGCTGTGGGCGGCCGACCGACCGTCCGCTTCCCGGCGCTGCCGGAGCGCGACCACAAGGGGGACATCGTGGGGAAACCGTCACTGAGCAGCGGGGGGCCTGAACCGGGGGCGTATGTGGCCGACCTGCTGGCGACCACGGAAGGTCTGCGGGCCAGGACCCGCGCACAGATGAACGGCTCGTGGATCTCCCTCCTCGGCTTCGGCCTCCTCGCGCTGGCGGCCGCTCCGGTTGCCCGGTACGCCTTCAACTTCGGAGCCCACGGCCGCAACGTCGGGTCCTATCCGGCCTTCGCCTATGCCGAGCTGACCGGCCTGTGCGTCGTCCACGAACCGGGAACCCCCTGTTTGGAGGGCGAATTCGGCGGCGCCGTCCTGCGCTTCGTGGCCTGGGGGGTGTGGTTCGCACTCCTTCCCCTGGCATGGTTCGCCTTCGCCCGCTGATACCGCCTGCGTGGCGAGGCCCGGGGTGTCGTCCCCCGCCGCGGCGTGTGGATCTGTACGACCGCCGTGGTCACCGCCGTGATCACGACCGCCCTGATGGCGCTGCTGTTCGGCTGGAGCCAGTCGTGGGAGGTCGTCCTGCTGCAGAACAGCTACGCCTCCCCGTGGTACCTGGTCGGCATCGGGCTCGTCGCCCTGGGTCTGGTCGAACGCAGCTGGGTCGCCGTAGCCGCCGGCACCGCTCATGCCCTGCTGCTCACCGGCTACCTCAGCGCCTCCTGGGGCGCGGGGTGGCTCCCCTGGCAGCACCCCGCCCACCCCGGCTGGACCGACGGACCGCAGGCCAAGGCGCTCCTCCTGGCCTCGATCCTGCTTCTCGCCGGCCTGGCCGAGTGGGCGGTGGCACGTCATCGAGCCGGGCCCGGTAGTGCCGATGCGGATACGGTTGTCTCATGAGTGTCGGGGATTCGGCGGAGGCGTGGGACGGCCAGGAGGGCCTCCATCCGACGCAGTCGCTGGACGACACCGTCCATCAGCGTGTGCGACTCGGCATCCTCACCATCGCCAAAGAAGCAGACCGAGTCGAGTTCGGTTTCCTGAAGAAGCAACTGGCCGTCACGGACGGAAACCTCTCCCGGCACCTGAAGGTGCTGGAGGAGTCGGATCTGATCACCGTGGACAAGGGCTACGTCGGTCGGCGTCCCCGAACGTGGATCGCCCTCACCCGTGAAGGCGCGCAGGCGCTGGACGCCGAACTTCGTGCCCTGCGCGCACTCGTCCTCCGGCTGGAGAGCCCCCGTCCGGCTCCCGGTACGCCCGAGGCGTGACGCTGTCTCAGGAGTTCGGCCCCCGGGCCCGTGGGGTCATGACGCCGCTCGCAGGAGGCGGAGTTGGCCGATCTCCGTGGCGTTCTTCAGGAGTTCGGTGTTCACCCAGGCGGCGGTGTGGGCCACGGTGTACGCCGGGTCGGACGGCCAGGGGAACGGTGCCGTGGCGTCCAGGTCGGTGTCGGTGAGGCCGTCCAGCGTCGCGAGCCATTCCGTCCGCAGGTCGCGCAGCCACTGGACGGTCGCCGGCCCCTCTCCTGGCCAGGTGACCTCGGTCCGCTCCCGGGGCCGACGCCCGTGCGCGTGGTCCAGGGCCACGCTCCACCACCAGCCGATGTGCCAGCTGACCCAGGCGATGGTCGGGACGGGTACGGGGTCGGGCTCGGTCTCCGCCCAGTCCGGGGTCCAGGCGCCGTCGGCGGCACGGCGCATCGTCCAGCAGTGGGCGGTGGGCTCCCACAGGAAGTCGTCCGGCTCCAGCCGCTCCAGGTGGTACTCGAACAGGGACCAGGTCAGTTCGAACTGCCAGCGCAGTAGTTCTGTTCGGGAGAGGGGGGTCGGGGCAGTGGGGGCAGCGGGGATCGTGGAGGCCGGGTCGGGGGTCGGGGTGCTCATTCGGGGCTTTCCAGGTGTGTGCGGGGCGTACGGTCGGATCTCCTCGTCCTCGACCGGTTGCTCCCAGGGTGCGTACCGCAGCGCGGGGCTCGCGCTGAGGCGGCGACCGCGCAGCCGGAAGTGAAGCGGCCGGGAGCGAAGCAGTTGGAAGCGGAGGCGGCGCGGGCGAGTGACATGGTCGGCACTCTAGGGCGGTGGTGTGTCCGGGGCCTTCGGTTTTCGTGGGGCGCGGGGGAGGGGACGACCGGTGGATCCCGGGTTGTGGGTCAGAGGTGGTGGCCCGTCGTGCGGGCCGCTGACGCGATGGTCGCGCGGGCCTCGCGTTCGGACAGGCCCGTGGTGAGGGCCGCGTCGACCAAGGGGTTCACCAGGGCGGGGCCGATGCCGTCCTCGTAGGCGCGGCAGGCCGCCCAGAACAGGCGGGTGTTGCGCTGGCCCTCGTGCGCCGCGAGGACGAACTGGACGAGTCCCCGACCGTGACCGCCGGCCGACGGGGGCGTGGGGTGGTGGGCGCGGGGCGGTGGCAGGAGAAGCCGCAGGAGGGCGGGCGGGCAGGCGGCGGGGGCTGAGCGAGCGGTCCCCGGGACGGTCGTGTAGGTGCCGTGGTCCGTGCGGGAGCCGGGGCCGATGAGATAGCCCCCGGCGCCGCGGATGTCGATGCCGGGGGCGAGGCGGCTCGCGGAGTTGGGGACGACGACGTCCGGCGGGCTGCTGAGCCACAGGTGACGGCCGCCGCTGGGGGTCAGGACGGTCACCGTGGCGGGGACCGTGAACAGGTGACGCAGGGCCAGTTCGCGCAGGGCGGCGGAGGAGTCCGTACCGGTCTTCGTGTCGAGGTCGACACCGATGAGGTGGTGCGGGGGCAGTCCGCAGGCGATGCCGTAGCCGGTGGCCCTGGGCGCCGCGGCGAAGAGCGCGCGGATGCGGGCGGGGTCGGTGGAGGCGTCGTGCACACCGTGCCCGAAGCGGCCGCACTCGCCGTGACAGGGGGTGGTTCGGCCGGGACGGGGGACAGGTTCGTCGCGGTGCGGGGAGCGTAGGGCGGGGAGTTTGGTCCGGGACAGCGGGATGACGGCCAGTCCGCGTTCGGCGGCTGACAAAGCGTGTGCGAGGGCCAGCGTGGTGGCCTGCCGGTCGGTGGTGGCCATGGACCTATTTTCGTACGCACGTTCGAGAAGGGGAAGAGGGGTGGGTGTGACGCGCCGGGGTTCACAGGGTTTGCGGAAAAAGTGCCGAAACGCTTCCCCTCTTGCGGGGGTTGACGCGGAGCCGGCCGTGTCGGGCGGAGAGGCGACTCAGGGGGGAGAGGGAGGTTTATCGACTTGTGCTCACGCTTGCGTGCTAATGACGGCTTCCGAGGTGGTTCACCAGGATTCGGTGGGCAATCCTGATCTCGCGACGTCGTGCACAGTGCCGGGGTGGTCGGCCGACTCCCCTGGTGGCAGCCGTACATCACGCACACACGCTCATGAGCCGGTGCGTCCTTGGTTCTGGAGGGAACACAACATGGCAAGCATCCGTACCGCCCGAGTCATCGCCGCCGTCTCCGCTCTTCCGCTCGCGGCTGCCCTCTTCGCCGGCGTCGCTGTGGCGGACGCCGGCGCCCTAGCGGACGACGGATCGAACGCCACGGCCACAAGCGCCGAGGCGGGAGTGCTCGGCAGCGGCGTCGGCGGCGACAACTTCGGCAACGCGGCCACCACGCAGCAGCAGGCCGTCGGTTCCGGTGCCTCGAACCAGAGCAACACCGCCCAGGTCAACGGCTCCGCGTTCACGTCCGTCGTCCAGGGCAACGACAACGTGGTGGTCAACTTCACCCCGCTGTGGTGATGAGGTGAGAGGGCCGACGGCCCTCTGACGCCGTGTGGGGTGCGATCCGTGGGGTGCGAAGCGTCTGCTCGGCGGTACTCCGGTACCGTCGCGCAGGCGTTTTCGGGTTTCCGCGGTGCTTCCCCCAAGGGGGAACCCGCACGGGGTCTCCCCCGCTCGTCCACCTTCAGGAGGTGCGGCAGGCCCCACCCCTACAACCTGAGGGGGACGCGGCTTCGGGACCTGCGGCCGATTTGCCGGACGTGCCCCGCTCATAGCGTTGAGTCATGACCAGACCCGTCTGCACCAGCGCTTCGAACGCCGCTGCTCCGGCGAAGCAGACCCTCCCGTACCCGTCGTTCTCGTCGTACATGAGGGCCCGGCAGCCGGTGCTCCTGCGTACCGCCCGGTCCTTGACCGGGAACCCGAGCGACGCGGAGGACCTGCTGCAGACCGCGCTCGCCAAGACGTACGTCGCCTGGGAGCGTATCGAGGACCATCGTGCGCTCGACGGCTATGTGCGCCGGGCGCTGCTGAACACGCGGACGTCGCAGTGGCGCAAGCGCAAGGTGGACGAGTTCGCCTGCGAGGAGCTGCCCGAGCCGGACCCGGTCCCCGGCGGCGACGACCCGGCCGAGCAGCAGGCGCTGCGCGACGCGATGTGGCGGGCGATCATGCGGCTGCCCGCGCGACAGCGTGCCATGGTCGTCCTGCGGTACTACGAGGATCTCAGCGAGGCCCAGACGGCCGAGGTGCTCGGCGTATCGGTGGGCACGGTGAAATCGGCCGTTTCGCGGGCGCTCGGGAAGTTGCGGGACGACGCCGAGTTGGGGCTCGTCCGGTCCTGACCGGGAACGAAGTTCCGCGGAACGTGATCGATCATCCGTCCGCCTAGTGACATACCAAGCGGTATGTGCGCAGAATCAGCACAACCGTTACCGCCGCGTAGGCAATGTCGCCCAGGAGGACGCCGTGCTCAGCACCATGCAGGACGTACCGCTGCTGATCTCAAGGATCCTGACCCACGGGTCGACGATCCACGGCACGTCACAGGTGACCACCTGGACCGGCGAGGGCGACCCGCAGCGCCGCTCCTACGCGGAGATCGGCGCCCGCTCGGCCCAGCTGGCCCACGCCCTGCGTGAGGACCTCGGGGTGACCGGCGACGCCCGGGTGGCCACGCTCATGTGGAACAACGCCGAGCATGTGGAGGCGTACTTCGCCATCCCCAGCATGGGCGCGGTGCTCCACACCCTGAACCTCCGCCTTCCGGCCGAGCAGCTCGCGTGGATCGTCAACCACGCCGCAGACCGGGTGATCATCGTCAACGGTTCGCTGATCCCGCTGCTCGCTCCGCTGCTGCCGCACCTGAAGACCGTTCAGCACGTCGTCGTGACCGGGCCCGGAGACCGTTCCGCGCTGGCGGACGCCGACGCCCGGGTGCACGAGTACGAGGACCTGATCGCCGGAAAGCCCGTCGCCTACGACTGGCCGGAGCTGGACGAACGCGCCGCCGCCGCCATGTGCTACACCTCGGGCACCACCGGGGACCCCAAGGGCGTGGTCTACAGCCACCGTTCGATCTACCTGCACTCGATGCAGGTCAACATGACCCAGTCGATGGGCCTGACCGACCGGGACACCTCCCTGGTCGTGGTGCCCCAGTTCCACGTCAACGCCTGGGGCCTGCCGCACGCCACCTTCATGACCGGCGTCAACATGCTGATGCCGGACCGTTTCCTGCAGCCCGCCCCGCTCGCCGAGATGATCGAGGGGGAGCGGCCGACGCACGCCGCCGCCGTCCCCACCATCTGGCAGGGCCTGCTGGCCGAGCTGCTGGCCAAGCCCCGGGACGTCTCCTCCCTCACCCAGGTCACCATCGGCGGCTCGGCCTGTCCGCCCTCGCTGATGGAGGCCTTCGACGAGCTGGGCATGCGGGTCTGCCACGCCTGGGGCATGACGGAGACCTCCCCGCTCGGCACCATCGCCCGTCCGCCGGCCGACGCCGTGGGCACCGAGGCGGAGTTCGGCTACCGCCTGACCCAGGGCCGTTTCCCGGCCGGTGTCGAGGCCCGGCTCACCGGCCCCGGCGGCGAACGGCTCCCCTGGGACGGCGAGTCCGCGGGCGAGCTGGAGGTGCGCGGCCCCTGGATCGCCGGCGCCTACTACAACGGCGCCGACGCCGAACCGCTGCGCCCCGCCGACAAGTTCAGCGAGGACGGCTGGCTGAAGACGGGGGACGTCGGCACCATCAGCCGCGACGGCTTCCTCACCCTGACCGACCGGGCCAAGGACGTCATCAAGTCCGGCGGCGAGTGGATCTCCTCCGTCGAGTTGGAGAACGCGCTGATGTCCCACCCCGATGTCGCGGAAGCTGCCGTCGTTGCCGTCCCGGACGACAAGTGGGGGGAGCGCCCGCTGGCCACGGTCGTCCTCAAGGAGGGGTCCACCGCCGACTTCACCACCCTGCGCGCCTTCCTCGCCGACGGGGGCGTCGCCAAGTGGCAGCTGCCCGAGCGCTGGACGGTCATCGAGTCGGTGCCGAAGACGAGCGTCGGCAAGTTCGACAAGAAGGTGCTGCGCAGGCAGTACGCCGAGGGCACGCTGGACGTCACCCGGCTCTGACGCTCAACGCCCCTGACCCCTGACGCCGTTACGCACCACAGCCGCGCCGGGTGGGGACGGACGAACCTCGGCCCGTCCCACCCGGCTCACGCCGTCGCTCAGTTGGTGCCGATACGGGCGAGCAGGTCGACGATCCTGTCCTGCACCTCGTCGCTCGTGGACCGCTCCGCGAGGAACAGCACCGTCTCGCCGGAGGCCAGCCGCGGCAGGTCGGCCTGTCCGACGGCGGCGGTGTAGACGACGAGTGGGGTGCGGTTGAGCTGCCCGTTCGCCCGCAGCCAGTCGATGATCCCGGCGGACCCGGTCTGCTGCCGACGCATCTGCATCAGGTCCATCACCACCAGGTTCGGCCGGAACTGCCCCGCCAGCGTCACCGCGTCCGCGTCGCCCGCGGCCCGCGCGACCTGCATACCGCGCCGCTCCAGCGTCGCGGTCAGTGCCAGCGCGATCTCCGCGTGCTCCTCGATCAGCAGCACCCGCGGCGGGTGCTGCTCGCTGTCACGCGGCGCGAGGGCCTTCAGCAGTACGGCGGGGTCGGCGCCGTAGGCGGCATCGCGCGACGCCTGCCCCAGGCCGGCCGTGACCAGCACCGGAACCTCGGCGGCCACCGCAGCCTTCCGCAGTGACTGGAGCGCCGTCCGGGTGATCGGCCCGGTCAGCGGGTCCACGAACAGCGCGGCGGGGAACGCCGCGATCTGTGCGTCGACCTCCTCGCGCGAGTTCACGATCACCGGCCGGTAGCCGCGGTCGCTCAGCGCCTGCTGCGTGGCGACGTCCGGCGCGGGCCACACCAGCAGCCGACGCGGGTTGTCCAACGGCTCCGGCGGCAGTTCGTCGTCCATCGGCTGCGGACGCGGGGGATCCGCCACCTCGACGGCCCCGCCCGGCCCGTCCAGCGGTTCGGGGCCCTCGGCCGCGTCCGCGTCCGGCGCCCCTATCGCGTACGAGCGTCCCGTGCCCTCGGTCGTCGGCGTGAGTAGTGGCTGCCCGGCGGGCGAGTGCTGCGGCTGCGACAGCGGGGGCGACTGCGGGGGCGACGGGGGTTGCGCCTGGGGCTGCTGGGGCTGCGCCTGTGCCGGTGCCTGTGCCGGTGTCTGTGCGCGCGCGGGTGCCTGGGGCGCTGCCTGCGCCTGCCGCTGGGCGGGGGCGGAGTCGGCCGTCGCGTGCGGGCGCGCGCCCTGTTCGTGGTCCGCGGCCGGGGCGGTACGCGTGCCGAGCTTGCGGCGACGGCCCGAGCCGCCCGGCTGATGCGGGGGAGGCGTGGCCGTCGGCAGCGGCTGCTGGACCTGGACGGCCTGTCGGGTGAACGGCACACCCTGCCCCAGAGTGCGCACGCTGAACGCACGCCCCTGCGTCGAGTTCGGGTCCACCGGTGCCGTCGGCGCCGGCGTCTCTACCGGTAGCGGCTGAGGCTGAGGCTGAGCAGCCCGCTGCCCGGGCACGGGCGCGGGTGTGGCTTCGGGAGGCAGCGGGGCGCCCGGTGCGGGCGCCGCCACACCGCTCGGCGGCACGGGGGCACCTTGCGGCGGGACGGGGGCGCCGGCGGCGGGCCACGGCGGCTGCGCGGCCGGGGCGCCGTCGGGCGGAGTTCCCTGACCCGGCGCGGCCTCGGCGGGCAGCGGCTGGGCGACGGAAGCGGGCTGCTCCGCGGCCGGGGCGGCGGGCTGTGCCGGGACCGGCGCGGCGGGCTGGGGCATCGGCTGACCGCCGGAGGCCACCTGGGGCTGATCGTGGGGTGCCGGTGCCGGTGCCGGTGCCGGTGGCTGTACCGCTTGTGTCTGTGCCGGTGCCTGCACCTGGGGCATCTGTCCGGGGACGGCGGCGCCCCGACCGTGCACGGGTTCGCCCTGGGGCGGAACGGCCGACGGAAGGGCCGCGCCCTGCGGCGGTACGGGCATGCCCTGCGGGGGAATCGGGGCAGCCTGCACGGGCGCCACCGGTTGAGCCGGAACCGGGACCGGCGCCGGGGCCGGCACCGGCGCAAGGCCCGCGCCCTGCTCGGCCGGCTGGGCGACGGCGCGACGGCGTCGGCCCGTCGGGGCGCTGGTGGGATGCGGTTGCGGCGGGGTGTGATCGTCGGCCTGGTCGTGCGGGACGGCGTCATGGCGCCCGTCGAACAGGGCGTCACCGGAAGCGGCCGGTCCGGGAAGTGGCACCGGCACCGGGCCCTCCTGCGGACCCTCGGCCACCCCGGCTTGCTCCCCCTGGTCCGCTTCGGCGGGCGGCAGCGCGAACACCGTACGGGGCGCGGCCTCCTGCGCCGCCGCCCGCTCGGTGGCCGCCGCCAGCGCCCGCCGACGCCGCCCGGTCGACTGAGGCTGTTCTTCCTGCTCCTGCACCTGGTCCTGGCCCTGAGCGGCCTGTGCCGTTCCGTCCGCACCGCCCACAGCGGGCAACGCGGGCGGCAGGGCGTGCTGCTCACCGGAGGCCTGTCCGGCGCGCAGCCCTCCGGAGGGGACGGGTACTCCCTGCGGCGGTACGGTCCCGCCCAGCCCCGTGTTCGAGGCGGCGGACCCCGCCGCGGACTCGGCGGCCGTGACGACAGCCCCACCGACCGCACCGGCCGCACTCGCACCCGGTACGGCGGCAGCGGCCTCCGCGCCCTCGGCCGGTCGCCCACGACGCCGTCCGGTCCCGCCGGACACCACCACCGCGCCCTCACCGGACGCCTGAGCCGGAAGCTGCGCGGGCTCCGCCGCGGCCGCCGCCCGGCGCCTGCGCCGACCGGTGGGGGGCGCCGCGGCCTCCGCACCGGAGCCGGAGTCGTCCTCGGCCCCCGGCACCCCGCTCTCCAGGAACGCGTCCACCGAGGCCCGCCGGGCCCTCCGCCGCCCGCCACCGGAACCCCGCTGACCGCCCGGGGCCGAACCGGCCTCCTCAACCGAGGCGTCCGCCGACGCCGATCCCGGTCCCGATCCCTGCGAAGGCACCGACACCGGCACCGGAGCTTCCTCCGGAACCTCCGCAGGCCCCCCGGAAGTCAGCGCGAGCTGTCCCTGACCCGCGGCGACGGCCCCGGCTCCGCCCCCGATGGGCACCTCGAGGACGAACGCGCTGCCGCTCATCCCCGGCACCTCGTGCGTCTGCAGCACACCTCCGTGCGCCCGTACGATCCCGCGCACGATCGGCTCGTGCACCGGATCGCCACCGCTGTACGGCCCGCGCACCTCGAGGCGTACGACCTCACCGCGCTGCGCCGCCGCGACCACGACCGTGTTGTCCAGGTAACCGCCCGCCGACACGCGAGTGTTGCCGGTGGCGTCGACGCCCGCGACGTCCGCGACGAGATGCGCGAGGGCGGTGGCGAGCAGCCGTGAGTCGACCTCGGCCTCGATGGGCGGCGCGTGCACGGCGAACTGCACCCGGCCCGGCCCGATGAGCTCCACGGCCCCGTCGACACCGGCGGCGACGACGGCGTCGAGCATCACCTTCGTACGGGTGATCCCCTCCGTCCCGGCGTCGAGCCGCTGGTAGCCGAGGACGTTGTCGATGAGGGTGGTGATCCGGGAGTAGCCGGCCGACAGGTGGTGGAGCACCTGGTTGGCCTCGGGCCACAGCTGGCCGGCGTCGTCCGAGGCGAGCGCGGTCAGTTCGCGGCGCAGTTCCTCCAGTGGACTCCTGAGCGACTGCCCGAGCAGGGTGAGGAGCTGTTCGTGCCGGCCGGAGAGGGCCTCGTAGCGGTCCTTCTCCCGCTCGCCGAGCGCGGCGTACCGCTCCTCGTTCGCGGCGAGTTCCTCGGTGTGCGCCTCGCGCAGCTCCTCCAGCTCGCCGACGTGCTTCTGGCGCAGGGCGGTGAGCTCGGAGGCGTGCTCCTCGGCGAGCCGTTCCAGCTCCTCGGTGTGCTGCCGCTCGGCCTCCTCCTTCTCCTTGACGACTGCGTCATAGGGCCGCCGGTCGGTGAAGGTCATGACGGCGCCGACGAGCTGGTCGCCGTCACGCACCGGCGCGGTCGTCAGGTCGACCGGCACCTTGTCGCCGCTCTTGGAGTACAGCACCTGCCCGCGCACCCGGTGCTTGCGCCCGGAGCGCAGGGTGTCCGCGAGCGGGGACTCGCCGTAGGGGAAGGGCGAGCCGTCGGCGCGCGAGTGGAGGACGAGGGTGTGCAGCTCGCGCCCGCCGAGGTCACTGGCCCGGTGCCCCAGTATCTGGGCGGCGGCCGGGTTGACCAGGACGATCCGTCCGTCGGTGTCCGTCCCGACGACGCCCTCCGCGGCGGCCCGCAGGATCATCTCGGTCTGCCGCTGCGAACGCGCCAGCTCGGCCTCGGTGTCGACGGTGCCGGACAGATCGCGTACGACGAGCATCAGCAGTTCGTCACCGGTGTAGCCGTAATTGTCGTAGGCCTGTTGGCCGGTCTCCAGATTCGCACTGGTGACCTCGACCGGGAACTCGGTCCCGTCGGTCCGCCGGGCGACCATGCGCGTCGGCTTGGTACGGGCCCGCGGGTCGATGTGGTCCGGCCGGCGCATGGAACCGGGGATGAGCTTGGAGTCGAATTGCGGCAGCAGGTCGAGCAGCCCGCGCCCCACCAGCGCCGTGCCCGGCGTCTCGAACGCCTCGAGGGCGATGGTGTTGGCGTTGACGACCGTCCCGTTGGCGTTGACCAGCACCAAGGCGTCGGGAAGCGCGTCCAGTATGGCTGCGAGGCGAGCAGTGCCTCGGGATGGCCTGCTGCTCACGAGACGCTTCCTCCCTGTTCCGCTACGTGCCGACCGCGCGGGCCATCTTGCCAACCGGCCCGCAACGTGTCACCCGAGGGAGTCTAAGGGTTGGGATTGCGCTCGCGATGCCGGATGAGACCGAGGTCGCACGTAACGTGACGGGGATGTGACGCTCGCATTGCCGCGCACCGACACCGGCCTGCACCGACGCCGCCCGAACCGTTGCGGGACCTCTACGCCTTTCCCCCGATGTGCCGATCCGGCCCCCCCACCGCGCCGGCGACGCGCCCGCCACTCGCCGGTCGGAAGAGCTTTGCTCTGTGGCCACCCTGCCTAGTACCGTGGGGGGCGATTGGTGACGGCACGCATGACTGTGTCATCATCGGCACGCACCACTTGATCCGCGCTCGCGCGCGGAAGGTTGTGCACGGAGGCGTCGCCTAGTCCGGTCTATGGCGCCGCACTGCTAATGCGGTTTGGGTCTTAAAGCCCATCGAGGGTTCAAATCCCTCCGCCTCCGCACCGTTTCGAAGCCCCGGTCCACCCGACCGGGGCTTCGTCGTATTCCCGGCCCTCCGTCCTTGTTTTCGCAGGTCACAAGGGGTGAGCCAAACGGATTTCACATGACGGCGGCGGTCATGTAATGTTCTTCCTGTCGCCGCGAGCGAGCCCAGCGGGCCCGGGAGCGGCGAGAAAACTGAAGACACAGGCACTCGTAGCTTAACGGATAGAGCATCTGACTACGGATCAGAAGGTTGCAGGTTCGAATCCTGCCGAGTGCACAGCAGGTCAGAGGCCCCGTGGAGAGATCCACGGGGCCTCTGGCTTTTGCCTTGACGGCAGTCTCTGACGGCAACCGCCAGGGGCGGGGGCTGCCTACCCCTCGGGCGCGAAAGGACGGACGACTGTGTCCGGGCCAGGACTCATCACCGTCTCGTGACCGTCCTCGAAACGAACCCGGTAGGGAGGGCTCCCATCAGCACCGAGCACCTCGATGACCTCTGCGGTGCGATCCTGCTGCCCCACGACCCGGCCGTGAACAAGAAGCCTGTCACCAACACTCGCCTGCACGCTGGCACCTTTCTGTCGATCTACCCTCTTCTGCCCTACCCAGCGAGTCGCCGTGTCCGAACGGCCGACGCCGCCAGTTCGACCTAACCGGTGACAACAAAGCCAGAAGGCGGGTGCAGGGCCGATCAGACGGCTACGAGGACACCGGCCGTGCCGTCGTCATCGTCCGGCCCGTTGCCGTCACTCCTCAGGGCATCCCCGACCCGGTCGAAGGCGGAGCGCTGGGAATCGAGTCGCACGAAGGTGTAGATGTCCATGGTCACGCGGATGGAGCTGTGACCCAGGACTTCCATGATCATGCGGGCGTCGGCACCCTGTTCGTGCAGGAGCGAGGCGCAAGTGTGGCGCAGATCGTGAAAGCGGACCTTGCGGACCCCGGCGCGGAGGCACAGGGTCTCGAAGGACCGGTTCAGGTTGCGCGGCTCGATAGGCGTTCCGTTCTTCGTGGTGAAGACGAGGCCCTGTCCCGTGCCCTTCCAGTTGGCACCGGCGGCCTTCCGGTCGGCCACCTGCTGTGCGCGCTGCGCACGGAGCGCCGTCACGCACTCGGCCGGCAGGGCGACGCGGCGGGCCGAGCGCTGAGTCTTAGGCGCGACGATCAGTAGCTCGCCGCCGACCCGCTGGAGGGCCTGCCGGACGGTGAGGACGCCTTCGTGAAGATCCATGTCTGACCAGCGCAGCCCCAACACCTCACCCCGGCGCAGGCCGATGCGAACCGCCAGTTCGTACACGGCCCACAGCCGGTTGTCCCGGGCCGCCATCAGAAGCTGACGCCCCTCCTTGGCCGTGAGCGGTTCGATCTCGCGCTTCGTTCCCATGCTCAGCTCCACGTTCCGGGCCACGTTGCGGGGCAGCTCGTCCTCACGTACGGCGTGCTGGAGGGCGGCTCGCAGGATCACCAGCAGGAAGCGCACGGTCCGATCAGAGGGAAGCTTCTTGCAGCACGTGCCGAGGGCGCAGCAGCGCCGCTTGTGCTCAGGCCGCTTCTTGTCCTTGCCCTGTGCGCAGCACTGGCAGGTGGCCGCCGTCTTGGTCAGGAAGGCCCGGATGTCGCGGGCGGTGAGCCGGGCCAGCTTCTTCCTGCCGAACTCGGACGTGACGTAGTTGCGGACGAGCGATTCGTAGTTGACGTATGTCGTTCTGCGGACCTTGCCCTTGGCGACGTTCACCAGCCAGTACGTCAGGTACTCGGCGATCGTCATCTTGCTGGTGGAGATCGGGAGGCCGTTGAGGGAGTCGGCCTTGAGCTTGGTCAACTTCTCGTGCGCCTCGTCCCAGGTCTTGCCGTAGACGCTGCGCCGCTTGTACGTGCCGTCCGTCGTCAGTACGTATGCACTGCCCTCCCAACGGCCGTCCTTGCGCTGGTAGAGGGTGCCCTCGTTGTTGGCGTTCTTCTTCGGCGTGGCCATCAGGCTGCTTCCTGTTCGGTGCGGAGGGATACGTAGGTGTCCAAGGCGGCTTCGCTGATGCGGCGGCAGCGGCCGATCTTGAAGGAGGCGAGTTCGCGTGAGCGGATCAGGTCGTGGACCTTCCAGCGGCTGATGCCGAGGTGCTCGGCGACCTGGTCCACGGTGAGTACGGCCGTCTTCATACGGGCACCACTCCTTCCTGCTTGAGGCGCTGGGTGTGGGCGATGTCGTGGCGGACCTGGGCGGCGAGGAGTTCTTCGCCGGGGCGGTAGCCGCTGGCGAGATAGGTCCACGAGGAGGAGGTGACGAGGGTGATCTCGTCGGTGGTGGAACGACCGGCGCGGACACGTGCGGCTTCGGCCTGGGCGAGGCGCCAGGCGCGGCGTACGTCACGGAGTGCGCCGAGGGTGGTGGAGTAGGCGCGGGATTTACTGGAGAAGTGGCCGCGGAAGCCGAGCATGTGGGCCCACTTCCAGAGCTTGAGGTCGGCGAACTCCGGCAGGTGACCGAGGGCCCAGGCGGTGCGGATCATCTGCCGTACGTGCTGCTGGACGGGCAGGGCCTTGATGGGTTCGGCCTGGCCGGTGCCGTCGCAGTCGGTGCACCGGTCGTGGAAGCGGTCGGGACCGCGTACGTAGCCGCGTCCGCCGCAGGGGCGACATATCAGGGTGCGGTCCACGGTGCCGGCGCCCTCGGCGTTCTTGGTGGCGTACTTGGCGACGTATCCGGCGACCTTGGCGTCTGTGTACTCGGCAACCCTGGCGTCGGTGAGTTCGCCGTCACCCAGGGCGGTGATCGGGTCAACCTTGTAGCGGCGGCCCCAGGAGATGACGCGTTCGCCGATGGCGTCGGACTCGACGGTGAGCCGGGCACGCTCGACGGCCAGGCCCACAGAAGCGCTCAGGGCGTCGAAGGTGGCCCAGGGCGGGGGTGGGGTGGTGTGGCCGCCGGGTCCGTCGAAGCGGATCACGGCGTGGAAGTGGACCAGGCCGCGCTTCTGGTACTCGGCGACCTTGGCGAAGGAGACACGCAGGGCGGCGTTGAGCGCCTTCTGTGTCATGCCGAGGTGTTCGGCCAGGGCGCGGCGCAGGTAGGTGGTGAAGCGTGCCCAGAGCTGTCCGGCGTGGGCATTCCAGAGCACGGCACCGGTGTAGTCGTACGTTGCCGGGTTCAGCGGAGTGCCGAGTTCCGGGGCGTCTTCGGTGTGGGTGTCGCCGCAGGCGCAGGGGCGGGGCTTGCCCGCGTTGGTGGTGGGGCGGTTGTGAACGGGGCCGAAGGAGGGGGCGGTGAGGGTGACGAAGGCGCGGGGGTGGTCGCGGACGGTTTCGGCGACGTTCTTGCCGCCGGACAGTCCGGCCTTGATCAGGTGGTAGGTGTCGGCGGCGTAGACGCGGGAGCAGGCGGGGCAGCGGGAGGCGCGGCGGTTGCCACAGGTGGTCAGCAGGCGTCCGGAGGGTTCGTCCTCGGAACGGTAGGAGCGGACTACTTCCTTGGTGGTCTGGTCGGTGGTGACGGTCCAGCCGTGGAGGTTGACGGGGCTGGTGCAGCCGCGCAGGTCGCGGACCTGCTGCTGTACGCGGTCGAAGTCGTGGGTGTTGGCCAGCTCGATCAGGTCCCGCAGGCCGGGGCTGATCACGTGGTGTAGGTCGAGGGGGCGGCGCATGAGTGGTGAGGTCTCCTTTCTGGCGCGAGGGTGGGACCCGCGGGCAGCAGCCGGTTGCTGGCGAAGGCGTCCGGGCTGCTGCCCGCAGGCATGACGGATCGGGCCCAGAGGCGGGCGAGGGCGGGAAATGCCGGGATGGCCGGCAGATGGGGCGGCGCTACAGGGCGGCGTGGAGGGCGGTGGCCATGGGCAGGCCGATGCCGAGCCGCATCTTGAGCTGAGCCGCCGTGATGGGGTTGCCGTGTTCGGAGTGGTGGGCCGCGGCGATGGAGCGTGCTTCGGTGAGCAGCGACTCAGGAACCTTGATGGCAGGGGCGGCCGGGGCCGGAGTGGCCGGGGCCGGTTCCGGCATGACGGGCGGTGCCGGCGTCGGGGAGGGTTCCGGCTCGGCCGGGGCCAGGTCGGGCGTTCGGGCTGGTTCCGGATCGACAGCGGAGGCCAGGTCGGCCGCATTGACGGCGACTGTGTGAAAGGAGCGCAGGAGCTGTGGGCCGACAGCTCCCCAGCCCAGGAGGAGCAAGGGGGCAACGGCGTCGACGGCAGCGCGGCCATAGTGCCCGGCGACGATGGGTTCGGCGACGTTGAGGGCCAGGGTCAGCAATCCGGAGAAGTGCATCAGCCGGGTGGCCGCCTTCATCTGCTCGGGCGGGACACCGCGCAGGGACAGATAGCGCAGGGCGACCAGGAGCCCGACCACCGACAGGTCGACCATGGGGGCGATCAGGGGTGCGATGGGGGCGGGGACGCCCAGGCGCAGCGCCAGGGCCCAGACGTTGCCAAAGGAGAAGACGAACGCCAGGAGGGCGATGATGACCATGACCACGGTCACGGTGCGCTGGGTGATCCGGTCCTCAGACACAGGGGTTCACCTCCTTTCAAAGGTCAGCCTGTAACGGGCGTTGTGGTCAGGCCGCCAGCGGCGGTACGGAGTCGTCGTCCGGGTCGTCCTTGGTGAGGTCGATGCCGGGGAACTGGGCGGCGAGCAGGTCGGCCGGGTCGGCGGTGAGGTGGGCCGTCCGGGCGGCGACGTGGGCGGAGTCGTCCTCACCGACGTACGGGGTGCGCAGGCGGGTGAAGCCCTTCCGCCCGTTGGTCTTCATGACCGCCACGCCGACGTAGGCCGGCTCCTGCAGCAGGGTCGGGCTGGCATCGGGCCAGTCGCGGATGTCGTCGCCGAGGGCGGCCACGGCCGCGTCAGTGGTCTTCTGCGCGAAGGACAGGCCGACTGGGCACACATCGCGGATGAAGGTCGGGATTGCGTCGCCCGTGCTCTTCTGCGTGGCGAGGATGACGAGGATGCCCACCGAGCGGCCCATCTTCACCAGCTCCTCCACCAGCCGGGCGTTCTGCGCGGCCAGTGCGGCGAGCTGCTTGGTCTCCTTGTCGGAGCCCTTGTGGTCGCGGAAGTAGGTGTGCGCCTCATCAATGATCAGCACCACCCACGGCCAGGCGACAGACGGGCCACCGTGCCACATGTCCTTGCGGCCGAGCACGGTCTTGATCGCGGTGGACCGGGCGCGGCGCAGCCGCACGAGCTTCCAGAAAAGGGCGTTGGCTTCCTTCAGATCGCTTCCGACGAAGGCGAACAGGCGGCCCATGAGGTCGGCGTAGTCGCCTTCGTGGGCAGCCATCACCTTGCCGTCCGCCACCGCGATCTGAACCGCCGGGGAGGGTGCGCAGTCGCAGATGAACCGGTTGATCAGCGAGGTCTTCCCGAAGCCGGGCAGGCCGGCCACGGTGACGCCCGGCACTTCCGCCAGGTCGACACTCACCGCCTGGGCGTACTCGTCCACCCCCAGGTTCCACGTCGCCAGCTCCTCCGGCACCTTCCCGGTGGGCGTGTGGGAGGTCTTGGTGATCAACGGGTCCACCCGCACCCCGCGGATGAGGACGTGGCCTGGCTTGTCCTGGGAGACGGACACCCGCGTGCACCGCCAGGCGTCCGCCAAGTAGGGCGCAGCCTTCTGGAACTCCTCCAGCCCCACCTTCGGCAGGCAACCGGCCCTCACGACCACGCCGAACGGGTCGGGCCTCACCTGCAGGGTCGGTGTCAACACCCGGGGCTTGGGCGGCTTGCCGTCCGTGTTGGACAGTGACGCCATCGCGGTCGGGGTCTTGTCCGTCACGGACAGCCCCGCCATGGGAGCGAACCGCTTCCAGATCCGGCGCACCCGTATGGCCTGCCGGATGCTGGCCCGCATCATTGTGTCGGCCAGCAGGTAGCGGACCACCCACACGGAAGCCCATGCGACGAGACCTGCCAATCCCACCCCTACCAGAACCGGGGCGTAGCCCATCACCTCGCTCATGTCGTGCAGGGTCACTTCGCTTCCTTCCTTTGCTTACGGAGTGCGGCCACGCGATCGGCCCAGGGGACAGGAGGCCCGGTGATGATGAGGCAGATCTCCGCGCGAGCGAGGGCTTCACCGGGCGGGTAGCTCTCGCGCTCCCACACCGCCGCGACGCGCCGAAGCATGTCGTCGCGGCAGGTGCGGGAGGCGTCGACGGTGCCGGTCACGCCGCGTCAGCGGCAGGGGCAGGGAGGGCCAGGTCCAGGCGGTCAGCGCGGTAGGCGATGCCGTCCGAGAGCTGACCGTTGAAGATCCGGGCCCACGGGGTGGCGAACAACTCCACCGGCATCACCGGCATGCCCGGCTTCAGCCCGTTGGGGAGACCGGTTTCCGGAACGGTGATCTTCATCGCCTCGGCGCGGCCCTCCTCCATGAAGAAGAGGGTGATCGTGTAGAGCTTCGCGCCGGTCTCGCGGTCGGTGGCGAACTGGGTCTTCTCAGCGTCCGCGTACTTCGGCACCGGCAGGGTGCCGACCATGAACGACGCGGTGGAGTGCAGGCCAACACGGATACGAGCCATGGGTGTTACGTCCTTTCGGCAGGTGCTCCGCCGGGCGGCGAAGCGAGATCAACTGTGCACTATCTCCGATAGGTGCGTCAAGCGCCTAGCGCACATCGCACCTACTTCGTACGGGAGTCGTACAGAAGCAGGGGTGCATCAAGGTCTTACTGCGGTAAGCGAGCCAGGCCCGCTACCCTCGGGCTATGAAGCTGCCCAAGGATTCCGACACTCCGCCGTACCGCTTGGTGGCCGAGGAACTACGACGGCAAATCCGCTCCGGGCGCCTCAAGCCGGGGGAGCGGGTCCCTTCGTCCCGCGACCTGGAGGCGACCTACGAGATCGCGAACATGACCGCGCGTTCCGCCCTGCGCATGTTGCGCGACGAAGGGCTGATCCACACCATGCCGGGTCGGGGCAACTTCGTCGCGGACCCCCTCCCCGCAGGGGCCGACCCGAAGGCCGGCACTCCCGCGACGGCAGGCAGCGGGCACATGCCCACGCCGGAATACCTCGAACTATCCGAACGAATCGATGCCCTAAGCACTCGACTGGACAACGTGATCGACGTCCTTATGGAGCGGCTAGGCATCAGCGAGGCGAAGAAGTAGCGGCCTCCTTTTCGAGGACGCGACGCGCCAGGTCCTCCAGCAGCGCCACCTTTTCCTCGACCTTCTTGAGCTTCGCCGCGATAAGCGCCGCCTCGTGCTTGGTCATGTCCACCCGTTCGTTGTTGTGCCGTTGTCGCGTATCGAGTGCAGCCAACCGCTGAGGGCTTGTCCGAAGGCTTGCCCAGCGGTCAACCACCGCCGGATCAGGGCTTGCCTGAACCACTCGGCAAGCCGTCATCGCGGCTGTTGAGTCAGGTCTATCGGCCGAACCGGACAGGTGCGCGGCACACAGCTCCGGGCTCCCGTCGGACGGGCAACAACCTTCATTCGCGTCCCGCCGGGCGGGCCCGTATCGCTGCGCGCTCACCGCCAGTCGTCCTTTCTTGTCATCCGGGCAGTGCCTCAATAGTCTGGAAAATCGCCGGTTTGGGTAACCGGCGATCGTCGGCTATGTTCAGCCGCCCCGTCTCGGAGGGCGCCCATAGAGGTTGGTTTCTCGGGTCTCGCGTGACACCAAGTCGATGTGATCCCGCTCACTGCTCCGCCTCTCTTGGGCTCAGTCATGCCGGACATCGGCGTGTGCGACAGCAGATCACCGAAAGCGGACACCTCCGCAGTGGTCGGCGATCCCCGCCTTCATTTGCTACGGGTGGAAAATCCCGCCCTGGTGTGACGCTCCCCGCCACCTTCTTCATGTGACCCCTATCACTGCTTGTCAGGGATTCCGTGCTGGCCCACCACTCGCCGCCGACCACACCGCCGACCGCGAAGGGGCGACCACGATCGCGGGCGCACAACGAAGGCGTCGGCTTATCCACAGGTCCAACCCTGGACCGGCCAACCTGTGGATAGATTCCGCCGACCGCCGGAACTAATAGGAGGCAATGCATCTATAAGTGTCCGAAGCGGTGCCGAAGCGGCGGAGCCGATGGGGAAGGCGCGGACAGCGCATGGCCGCATGACGCACCAAGGCCCAGCGCGCCGGAGCTGTTCAGAGTTTCTTTACTGGATCAAGGCGGCCCGCCTACGGCGGTCCGCGCGCGCTGGCGGCCAAGGGCCGCCGCCGCTCCTTGTCTCCGCCACCGCTGCGCCGGCCCCCACCCGCTCAGCGCGCAGCACCAGCAAGGCGGACAGCCAGACCAGGAAGCAGCCCGACCAGTCCGAGCACCAGGACCAGGCCGACACCGATCAAGCGGGTCCCCTCCACCCCACCGGCCCACGCTCCGCAGCCGACAGAGCGCAAAGCCGCAGGCACGCCCATGCGTAAGGCATCTACGTCGACAACGCCCAGGCCGGGATGGAGGCGAGGGCCGTGACGAATCGAAGAAGCGTGGCTGAGGTCGGCGGGGGGTTGCTGGAAACACACGTGACGGGTGCTCGGTCGGCACGCCCGCCATCGTGGCTGACTTTCGGTGGCTCAGGTCAGAACTGGGATTCAGGTCGCCGGACCGCAACAGTGATCCTCTCTAACTCAGCAACAGGGGACCGGAGTTGCAGTCGCACCCGTATCCGAGCACGCCGACTGCCCCGGTACCATCGGCACCGGGGTCCTGATCAGGGATTCCGCGACCGGACCACCCCGGATTGCTGTCCAGGCTGAGGGGTGGTCCGGCCTCTTGTTGTTGGCCTCCGTCGCATGAGGCGCGGAGGACGAGCCGTGGGTTCGGGATCAGCTCAGGGCCTTACCCACTTCGTAGATGGTGGGGCGGTCCTCCGGGGCAGTGCTGAGCATCGCGTCGATCAGTTCGCCCAGCTCACCGGGGACTTTCACACGCCGTCGCCGACCACTCGCCACCGCCTCTCTCTGCACACGGCGTGGAGCATCGTCGGGGTACTCGACCGCCCGCCAGCCTGTGGCGGAGATGAGCAGGGAGGCCCCGAGGGCGTAGATATCGGCTGCCCGTGTCGGTTCGGCTTCGCCAGTGGCGAGCACGCTGCGTGCGATCTCTGGAGCCTCGTAGTGGACGAGGCAGCCGCGGAACGGGAAGTCGTACCCCTCGGGGATGCGTTCGCCCCGGGCAAGGGCAAGGTCGATCAGATGGGTTCGGTCCGGCCCGATGATGAAGTGGGCGGGCTGCACATCACCGTGTGCCCAGCCCTTCGCATGAAGTTCCGCCAGCGCTTCGACGCAGCCCAGCGCCACATCGGTGTGCGGTTCGACGGACGAGACTCGCTGACGGCACGGCTCCCACAGCCGGTACAGGTCCGGCCCTTCGTGCCACAGCTGAAAGTTCCACGTTCCGCGTTCCCACTCGCCATACGCGACGTCGTCGAAGCCGAGGCGATACAGAACGGCCCCCTCGCGAGCGGGCGCAAGAGCGGTCCAAGGCTGGGCAGGCCAGTCGGGCGTCGCCTCGATCGGATAGCCGAGCTTCACGGCGTACCGCCCTCGATGACTCTCCACCTCCCACACCGTGGAGCCCCGGCGGTTGATGACCAAGTGCTGCGCCGTGGGCATGAGCGCGTCGAGCACCACGATCGGCAATTCAGGGATCGGGCCGAACAAGGGAGCCTCTCCTTCCTGGCGAGCGCGGCCGGCCACGAGCACAGGCCGACCGCGCCGCTGTTGTCGCGTGCTACGCCTGGCCGTACGGTCGCCCGCAGTCGGAGTCGCACTGCGCGAGGTTCTCACCGTTCACGGTCCAGAGGTCGTCGAAGACCATGAACCCGGCGGCCTTCATGGCGCGAGCGGAAGCGGTGACCTTCTCCGGGTCGCGGGCACCCCCGCCCGGCTTCGGGTTGTGGTGCAGGAAGCGGCCCGCGTACTGCTCGCAGAGTTCGGCGTACTCCTTCGTGTGCAGGATGAGCGCGTGCAGGCCGAGGTCCACGTCGTCCGAGGGGACCATGGGGACGGTGGCGGTGGCCGCCGTGACCAGGAACGCGACTGCTTGATCCGCGATCCGCTGGGCCCTCTCGGGCGACTGCTCGTTGTGGGCGACCACGAAGTGGGCGAGGCTCTCGAACAGCTCCTCGCCAGCCACCGCGCGACCGGTCCTCTGATCGTTCGCCGTTGCCGTCATGCTCAATCTCCTCGTATGAGATGGTGCGGGGCATTTACCACCCGCTTTGATCGCTGAGTCCTGCCCGGTTACGACCAGGAGCGGGCTTGGAGGACCGCCCCGGACGGGGTGGGGAGCCTTGGAATTGGCACCCGTCCGGGGTGGCCGGTCTACTGGCGGATGCTGAGAGCCATGCCGATCACCAGGCCACACGACCCGCTGACCATGACGATGAACAGGACTCCCGCGTACCGCCCGATGGCGCGCATCACAGCCCATCCCGGCTGTTGCCGTTCCTGACGGCCAGGCGTGCGCTCAGCTCTTCTCGCGCACTCGGCGCCACCACGTTGTCCGGCATGGCATCCCACTCCGTGCCGCCGCCGATCGGCCTTATCTGCACACGGCCGCCGACCTCACCCATGACGACGCCGAGACGTCCCTTGGCACTGTCCTTCGCCAGTTCACCGATGCCTGGTCTGGTCTGCTGGTTGCTCGCCATGCAAGGAGCATCGCGATTCAGGGACCACGACTAAAAGGTCAGGCTGATTACCCAACTTGGGTAACATCGCGGCAAGTAGAGAACCAGCGACGTTGCGTAGCCCTCGAAGTGTGGGAGCTTGCCCAATGCCCGACGCCGACCGGCCGCAGGAACTGCCTGCCAGGCTGCTCACCGATCCCGAGATGATCAGTGCGTGTCGAGTGCGGGACTTCGCGAGAGTCTTCCGGCTGATGAAGACGAGAGCGGGCATCTACCCGTCGATGGTCGCCAGACGCTGCGAGTTGACGCCCAGCCGAGTCGGGGAAGTGATCGCGGGCCGCCGCCAGCTGCTGCACATGGACGTCATCGAGCGCATCGCGGACGGCTTGCGTATCCCGGGACACATGCTCGGGCTGGCCCGACGTCCGTGGGAAACGCCCCAGGCTCTCGTCGTCACCGAGCGCGAAGCACCGCAACAGCCGGACCCGGAGCAGCAGACGCCGGAATCCCTGCCGAGTCCGGATGTGGACAGCATCTTGGCCCTGACTACCCGGACCAGCCTCAGCACAGCCACGCTGGAAGCCTTCCGTGCGTCGATCGAGGACTACTGGAAGCGAGACAACCAACACGGGGGCGAGGCACTGCGGCCAGCCATCGTCGGCCAGTTGCGCTATGTCGTCGGCCTCTTGAAGGAGAGCCGAGCGCCGGCGATCCAGAACGGCCTGTACGGAGTCGCCGCGGAGCTGGCACGCCTCACCGGCTGGACCTATTTCGACGCCCGCCAGTACAACCAGGCCCGCACGTATTTCACAGAGGCTCTGCAACTGGCGAAGGAGATCGATGACCGCCAGTTCATGGCCAACGTCCTCGCCTGCATGAGCCTGCAAGCCACCTACCAGGACAAACCGGCAGACTCCCTTGCCCTGGTGACCGCCGCGCAGGACCAGGCCCGCTCTTCTCTCGGCACGACGCCACGCGTCCTGTCCATGCTCTCCATGCGTGAAGCCTTCGCCCACGCCACCCTCGGCGCCAGGGACTCCACTCACCGGGCGATCGGGGAGGCACACCGTCACTTCGAACAGATCAGAACGAGCGACCCCGACCCGTCCTGGGTCACCTACTTCGATGAGCCCAAGCTCCTGGTCGACACAGGCATCGCTCACGGACGGTTGGGTGAGGCCGCGACCGCCGAACCCTTGATCGCGGATGCGCTGCGCAGAGAGGACCGCAGCAACCAGCGCGGCCGTGCGTTCCACTCGTTCTGGTTGGCGAGGACACAGCTGGACCAGGGCAAGCTTGACCAGGCGTGCCATACGGCCACGGAAGCCCTGGAGTCCGCTTCCACGGTGTCCTCGGAGCGAGTGACTGGGCATCTCAGGGAGTTTTACGACCAGTTGGCCCCGAGCAGGCAGGAGCCCGTAGCCCTGGCGTTCGAAGCGCGGCTACGGGCACTCCTCCCACCGGTCAGCGGATCGCCTCATCCATGAGCAGATACAGCAGGCCGACGAGCGATCCACTGCTCACGATCTCCCGGCGGTCTATCATCCCGCGCACCTCTGCAAGGGGGATCCACTCGATGCGATCAGACTCGTTCTTCTCGGTGGGCGGTCCGGCATACGTGGCGCCGTCGACGCGGAAGATGTGGTGCTGTGAGTCGGTGATCCCGTTGGCCGGCTCGGCGTAGACCAGGGGCTTGATGGCGCCGGGGCGATAGCCCGTCTCCTCCAACACCTCGCGGGCCGCCGCCTCTTCTGGCGTCTCGCCGACTTCCACCAGGCCCATGGGCAGTTCCCAGGCCCACGACTCGGTGATGAAGCGGTGCCGCCACATCATCAGGACCTCTTGGCGGTCGTTGACCACAGCGGCCACGGCCAAGTGCCGGAGGCGGACGACGTGGTACTCCCACCTGCGCCCGTCGGGCTGCTGGACGTCGACCAGACACAGATTCACCCAGTTGTTGGTGTAGATCTGTCGCTCACCGTGGGTCTTCCACTCCATACCTGCGGCCCCTCTCGATCGGTCTTCAGGATCTCAGACCGATCCGGAGCAGGGCGCACGTTCGGCTCTTTTCACGTCACCTTGACGAGATGCCCAGCGCGTGCCCCGCACCCCTGCTGAAGCAGCTAAGCGCCAAGAGAAAGGATTCAGGGAATAGCGGAGTGTCGTCGAGCCGGCGTATGCCCTGCTGCGGGCCCGGGGCACACCAGATCACCCCAACTTGGGAAGCTGCGATCATTTGCGGCTGATTCGGGCGCTGACCTGCGCGAACGGTCGGTATGAGGCCTCCTCGGGCCCGGCTGCTTTCACCGTGGTTCCCCGCTGTTCCCCGCTCGATCTGGTGGTCTGCCCTGCTCCGCTTAATGCAGCTGCCCGGGTTGCTCGGTGGTGGCGACCGGCCACAGGGCATCCGGGCCAACAGGGTCCGGATGCCCACACCACTCGGCGGAACGCCACCATCCGACGAGCAGTGGCAAAGAAGCACAGCCCCAGGGCATGCCTCCTAGCACAGTTTTGTGGCCAACAGGCATGTAACAAAGAGGTGCTGAGTGGATGTCACCCCTGCTGCTAGCGTTTTTCAGGCAGTCACATCAGCGGACTCAAGCTCCTCACCTTCGCCATAGGGGCGGTGGGCGACAACGCCGGCAGCCGAAGCCGGTACGTCTCGGAAGCGCGGTCGAGCGTGCTGATGCCGTCTCGGACACATCGGGTCTTGCCCGGGCGAGCCGAGGGGGAGAACGGGAAACAGCGTGACCGATCTCCCTGGACGACCACGGCGTCCAGGTGCATGCCTGGACGGACACCGGGACGAAGATCGGAGAACACCTGATGGAGTCATCATCTGGCGCGGGCGAAACTGTGCTGCCACGCCCCGTCGAGGCACTGCCCATGCCTGCGCTGGCGTCCGCAACGCGGAAGCTTGCCGACAAACTCATCGAACACTTTGCCATGGGCGACCCCGCAGCACTGGCCCTTGCACAGGCAGTCGTGGACCCATCCGCTGCCCGCCGGGCGGCGGAGTCCCCTGAGCGGCTGCGGGTGCCCGGCGGCGTGATCTTGGCCATCCGGGCTGACGTATGGGCGCGCCACGTCATCCCGGACCCGCGGAACCCGCGGATCGGCCCGTCGCGGCGGCACCCGGCCTCGAACCTGATCGGGACCGGCGAGAGCACACGCTTCCGTCCGCTGGCCGAGCCGATCGCAGCGTCAGGGAAGCGCCCGGAACTCGTGCAGCGGCTCGCAAACCAGGAGCACCTCGCGTGGGCCGCGCAACTAGCCAAGGAGTACGTGCTCGATCACAACGACTGGAGGGAGTCCCTCCGGCACCAGGGAGTGATGACGGAGGTCTGGCTGGCCGCGACGGCCTTTCAGCACGAGGACAGCACTCCCGGGGTGACGGTTCCGGTCACCGTCGAGGGGTCGAGCCGCGTGACGTGTGCCCACGACCTGCTCGACCTCAGGTCTGCCGACGTTCCCTACATCAGGGACACGACGAAGTTGCGTTCCCACATCCGCAAGCTCAATGAGGCGCTCACGACCGCGGGCGACCCGGCGCAGGTCGAACCCGAAGTGGCGGTCACCGTGCGCTGTGAACGGCTTCCGGCGCTGCTGCTCGTCGGTTTCGAGCCGCACGACGGGACCACCGCCGACTTCGGCGTCGCCGTGAAGTCGTTGGTCGCGCTCCGGCACGTTGACTCTCCCAAGCCATGGGGTGAGGCTGCGGAGAACGAGGCGCTTGCCGACGCCGTGGTGGACGAGATCGAGCGGCGGAAACTGATCACTGGCGCCAAGGCCGACTGGCTGCGCGGTGCCCTCTCCCCCGACCAGGCGAAGGCCGCTGGATTCAACGACGATCCGGCCGTGCGAGCGGCGGCGATTGTCCGGCTCTTTGCAGAGCGTGACCAGTCGGTCCACGCCGCCGTGCGGGTCGCCATCACCGGACAGAGCACGCGTAAGAACATCACCACCAAGCTGCTGCTCGACGTAGCTTCCTCCCTGGTCATGCGCTCGGTTTCGGAAGAGGACTCTCGCAAGCGGGAACGGATGCGCAAGTACCTGAAGTCGGCATTCCCGGGCGAATTGGCCAAGGATTGGGAAGCTACGTTCCGTGGGACGAAGGAGCTCGCTCAAGCCGCGCTCGAGGAGGTGGGGAAGGGGGAACCAGGCGTGGCGACCCGGGAACTCGCGGCCCGCAGCGCCTACCCGTTGGTGATCAACGGCCAGCTCACGGGTGACCGCGGCACGAAAAACAACGATCAACCTGATCGTCGGCACCCAGGCGAGGTCATCGACCGTATGCGCAGCACCCGGCACGGAGTGCATCAACTGAAGCAGACTCTTCTCGACTCTGCGGCGGGTCGCAGGACTCGCAAGGTTGACGAGACAGGACAGGTCCTCCAGAACGACGACGGCCGCGACATTCTCGTCACCGACGCAGACCTCCGCCGTACGTTTCCTCCTGTCGGCGAGGGTCCATCGCCCACACCGGCTCCCCGGAATGCGGCTGAGATTCTCGGGAACGCTCTGCACGACCTGGCCACATCGATCCAGGCGGTCGAGGGTGCGGTCAAGGCCGTGGAGGCGGTCCGAGCCGACGACGGGACCCGTGCCATCGATTCGCTGGGTGCCGACCGAGGTGACTGCGAGGCGTGGCGGAACCTCCTGCAGGATGTCCTGTTCAAACTGCCTGTGTGGCAGCAACGAAGCATCCAGCGACATGGAATCATCGCTGAGGACCCGTACGAGCTCGACGCCGACCTTGACGACGAGGTAGACGACGAGCCGGACGATGAGTTCGGTGATCAGCTGGCCGACGAAGACACCTGTCCGCAGGACGACGCCGCCTGAATCACTAGTGCCTCCCGGGAGTCCTCCCGGCAGGTAGAGCAACCCGGTCGCGCGCCGGGAACGCGACGCGGATGAACGGCGAGGCCCACCCACCTGATCAGGGTGAGGGCGGCAACGCCGGCCTATCGGGCGAAGCCTGGAAAGCCGGTACCCCTTGGGGCCGAACCGCGTCCGCTGCCGCTTGCCGTCACACCGGGCGTGGCCTGGGAGACATCAAGTGGGTGTGCCGGGCAGCTCCCAGCTCACCCCGGTCATTCACCGGAGACCGGACATGGTCCCGAGCTGGAGCACTCGATGGACAGCTTGCACTTTCTCGCCGACCGCGAGCATGAGCTTCGCGATCTGATCCAGTCGTCTCAGCCGCCGGACACCACACGGGCCGCATGCAGGGACGTGGATGTGAATCTTTACCACCCGATGGACGGGGAGCGGCCCGCCGAGGGGCCCTTGGCAGGGTGCGTCGGCTGCGCGGGCCGCTTGGAGTGCCTAGCCCTCGCGCTGCGGGCAGAGGACCCGGAAGCCCGTCACGGTTGGTACGGCGGCCTCGGCCCCGCAGACCGCGACCGCGTCGTGGCAATGCTCCGGCTTCCCAAGGGGGCAAAGCTCCTGCCGGACCGAGCTCTCACGGCCATTCGTCTGGGTCGGGACGGCTGGCGGATCGATGACATCGCGCAAGAGCTTGGTTGCTCCCGTAGAACTGTGCAGCGCTATCTCCACTCCGCGGGCTGACACCAAGGCGGCACTGCCGTATGCGTGTGTGGTGCTCGCCGGGCTGCCGAAGCCACCGTCAAGGTGGTGGCTGACAGATCAGCAGCCGGCACTCTCAACCACGCCGCTTACGGTTGCCCATGGGTTGGGAGCTGCGATGAAATCCTACGCGTGGAACCGGGGCCATCGGTGGACAGGCTGAGGCGGATCTGTTCGACCAGAAAGCCTGTGCCGAGACCGCGATTTCCTACCCAGCCGCCCTATCAGAGTGGTTACGGCAGCGGGGAAGGACTCTTCGAGAAGGCGGATGCCGCCTTTCCGCCCGACGGCGTCGTCGCCCTTGAGTAGGGAATCGAAGTGCTCTCAGGGCAAGTACATGCTAGATGCAAGAGACGAGGAATTAAGGAGCCATTTCCGCCTCCCGGTTGGTCATATTCACGGAGAAGGGGCGACGAGTGTGCGGATCCGTTCCATGAGTCGATCGGTGTCCCTACGGAAATCCGGAACAGAGCGGATTCTGCGCACCGCGAAGGAGACCAGTCGAACCTCGTCCACACCCGTGTGATCGCTCACGACGGCAGGCTGGTCGTGAATGTTGTGGACGTGTGCTTCTTCCAGTGCGCGCTTCAGGGCCTCCTCCGCCACCCCGAGCTCACTGGCTGCCGCTCCCGTGCGCAACTGGAGCATTTGCATAACGACTAACTCGGGGTCGTGGTGGCCCGGCAGGTACTCCAGCCATTCCCCCTGACGACCCGCTTCGGAGCGTGTATCTCCGTCCAGTACGCCAAGAAATGCCACAGCAGGTCTCGTCGGTCCCAGAACACGTGCGACGGTTGCGACGGTGTCAGCCCCACGAACATCCTGCACACGCAGATGGGGGGCCAACTCCGGCAAGTGGCAGCGGAGCAACTCCTCCAACATCATTCGGGCGAAGCGGTCCTCGACTAGCAGTACTGCCTCGGTCCGCGGAGCCATGCCTAGCTTCCGGCTGACCTGAGCAGGAATGGCGCCAGCCGAGATGGTTGCCTGAGCTGTGGCGCCCACGCCACGCTCCAGGGTGCGCAGAGACGTGTTGGGTAGGCGGTAGGCGAACTCCGGTGAGTGCGAGGCGAGGACGACCGAAAGTTCCATTTTGACCGCGCGGGCGACGATGATGTCGAGTAGCCGTTCGCGCGCGCGAGGAGATAGGAAGTTCTCGGGTTCGTCGAGCAGCACGATGCTGCCGCGCGCCACTCCACGCAGAGCGCGCAAGATGACACAGGCTGCGAGCTCGCCCAAGCTCATCTGCCCCGGCCCGTAGGTTTCGCCGTGTCGACTGAGCTCGTAGTAGAACCAGGTGGGTGGCTCGCCGGAGGCGGGGGAGCGGCGGTCCAGCTCCTGGTGTGTAGCCAGGTCATACGGGCGTCCCATGATGGTGCCCAACGCATGGTCGAACCAGGCACTGCGGGGTGCCTTCTCGGCCGTGGCACGCTCGCTTTCGAGCTCGTGCGCAGGAATTCGGCTTACCTGGGTCAGCACATCGAAGCATTCCCGCGCGGTGTCGATGTATACACACGGGGCCTTAGCGTCAGCGAGCTCCACGTCGCCTGTCGCCGGTCCGTTGCGGTCGCTCTTCTGGTGCCGTGACTGGCCCGTCATTCGTACGGCAGTGGGGTGCGACAATCCATCCGAAGGGGCCTGCCGCCGCAGATGCCGTGCGAGTGTTCTTAGGAACTGTGTCTTTCCTGCGCCGCTCACCCCGCACAGGAGTGTGACGCCTGGCGCCATCTCAGCGGTCAACGACCCGAGGTGGGCGTGCCCATTGATTTCGACCTTACGCAGCGGCGAACGTACTTGGCCCCTGGCCAGTTTGCGGTACTGATCCTCGATCTGGGCCCGGCGGAGGACCTCCTCATCCTCAGCGTCCCGGCTCAACTCCACTCCCCCCAGGACTTCAGCACTCCGTCTTCCCAGAGCACTTGATCGATCCTGTCTTCTGTGAATGGCGCGTCATTTGCGTTAGTCAGCGCCGCATACATGCGCAGCACGTCCGGAACGGGGGAAGCCCGGCGCGATGGGGCGCCTCCTGTGGCCACAAGGAATAGCCAGGCGATCGCATCCCGCAGCACTGTCGATTCGGGTGTGTGCGCGCCGACCGCTGCCACTTCGTTGAACCGCTCGAGCAGGGCATCGTACGGCAGTTCACGGAAAGTGGTCCTGAGCGGCGGAGTTGCTCCCGGCCCGAGCTCGGCGGCTCGCCTCCGGCGTTCCGGCTCTAGCCATTCGAGGAGAAAACCGAGGTGGTGTTCGGCGCCGGCACCGAACGCGCGCCGGGCCCGAACCATCACGAGCATCCAGCTCAGTAGAGTCGGTTTGGTGAACCGAACGGCTGGCAAGTCGAGTGCAGGCAGCGACAGCAACCCTTTGAGAGCGCCAGCCACCTCTTCTCGGGTGTGGTCGGCCACCGCGTCACCAGAGCGCAGCCGATGATTGAGTTGCTCGCTGCCGACTGCTGCGGCCTGGACGCTGCCAGCTTCTGCGGCGACCAGCACCCTACTGATCACATCCTCGTAGGCCAGACCGACGTTCCCGAAACCGACGCGCTCTTCCCCCAGGCCCCAGTCGGCTGCCGCAGCCACGAGGCCCCGGATTTGCTCACCGAACGAACCCGATTCGACGAGCTTGCGGCCCGTTTCGGTCAGTCCGGCTTCGGCGTTGAGTCGCAGCACGGCGGTTCGCAACTCGGCGGGTGGTAGTTCGTTGAGCTCAAGGAGCACTAGTGGGTAGTCGTCGATCGCCGTACGCAGGCCCTGGGGCAGAGCGTCGTATGTCTTTCCATCGGATTCCCGCAGGGCACGGGCAGGAGGGGCGAGTCTACCGTCGACCAATAGGTCGCCGCGTACGAATTCCTCAAGCGCTGCCAGGCGTCGCTGACCGTCCAGCAGGACTCTCGATCCATCTGCTTCACGCGCTACGAGTAGTGTGCCGATTGGCCAGCCGCGGAGGACGGAGTCGAGTAGCACGTGCTTATGGTGGTCTGACCATTCCGCGTTGCTGGACGGCTCGGACGCCTGGCGTAGCTGTCCGTCGCGGAGCTGGGCGAGAGCTTCGCGCACGGTCACGACGGTAGGTCGGGTCGCCGAGGCTCGCAGATCGTGAGCCGGGGTCATGACGATCGCCTCCTCTCGCGTCTGGGCTGAGTGCCGGCCTGGGAGGTGCGGGTGAAATCTATGCCTGGTGGCACAATACGGCCGAGCACTGACATCCGATGGGTCATGATCCGAGGGCCACCTCAGTAGTACTGCCGGATGTAGTCGTACGCCTTCTGGAAGAGCTCTTCATCTCGTTGCAGTTGGTAGCGCACCAGCGTGCGGCGCAGCGCCTTCTTCACTTCGCGCTCACCACCCGCCGTGTGCTGCCATCCCGGGAAGCGCACCGCGTCGACGATGTTGTCGATCTCCTCGACGAGCTTCGTGACCGCCACGGGTGTGCCCTCTGAGCGGGACGACTCAAACAGCCGGGTGAGTGCGTACTTGCCCTGTTCCCTCGGGTCCTGCTCCTTCACTTCAGCCTCTGCCTGGGCCTCTGCCCGCGCGGTCTGTTCCGCGAGGTCCAGCAGCTGGTAGAGATACTCTCGGCTCACCAGCTGACCCGTCTCGTACTGCTGACGCAGTCGCTCCAGCTTCTGTGCCAGGGAGTCGAAGCGCGGCTCACCGCGGCGACGGCCCAGCCGGTCCTGAAGCCGGGGCTCAAGCTGCCGGATCCCCCTGTCGGGGACGCGCTGCAAGTACTCAGCCATCCTGGCGTCGATGATGAGTGTCTCGAGCCGTTCGGGTGGCACATCCGCGTGGATATGGGCGTTGACCAGCTCGCGCGTTTTGGGACCGAGCACCTGCCACAACAGAGGGCTCGTGGCGTTGCTAGGCCGTACGGACTGGTGCACTTTCACCAGCCAACGGTAGTCGTCGACGTGTTTGCTCAGTTTCGGGTCCGGGGCCAGCGCTTCCCACAGACGGGACAGCCGGGCGAACTTTTCTGCGAACGCCTCTCGTGTCCCGTCATCGGGAAGCTTGTCCTGAGCCGTGAACAGAGCCTCGTAGCCGTCCTCAGCACGATCCACTCCGGGGAAAAAGTCCAGACATTTACGCAGAGCATCGGGGAACTGGTCCCGCAACTCCTTGATATTGGTCACCGCACGCTCGACGGCCCGCTCGTCGAAACGCATCGCTTGCCCCAGGCGGGCAAAGACGCCGAGGTAGTCCACGATCAGGCCGTGCGACTTTGCCTGCTCACTGCCCGGACGCCGGTACGGGCGATTGACCCGGCAGACGGCCTGAAGCAGCGTGTGGTCACGCATGACCTTGTCCAGATACATCGTCTGCACGATCGGGGCGTCGAATCCGGTGAGCAGTTTCGCCGTCACGATGAGGATCTTGAGCGGATCGTCTGGGTCACGGAAGCGGTCCAGCAGCGCCGCCTCCTCGTCCTTGTCCCGCCCGAAGCGCTCCTGGATCTCCTGAGGCTGCCCTTGAGTGGACATCACGACCTCGCTGGTCTTCGGCCCTAGTACCGCATCCAGATGCTTCTTGTAACGGACGCACGCCTCTTGGTCGAAGACCACCACCTGTGCTTTGAAGCCTTCGGGCTCCACCTTCTCCTGGAAGTGTCGCGCGATGTCCTCGCACACCATGCGAATGCGCTCACTACCCTTGATCAACGCCCCCATACGGGCGGCCCGGTTGGCCATGGCGGCCTTCTCGCGTGGGGTGAGCCGCTCGGCGAGCTTCTCGAACTCGGCGTCTATGACCTCCCCGTCGATCCGGAAACGCGCGTCACGAGGCTCGAAGTGCAGCGGAAGCGTCGTCCCGTCACGCAGCGAGTCAGCCTGGGTGTACCGCGAGAGGTAGCGTCCGGGATCCTTCTCGTAGCCGAACGTTTTGAAGGTGTTGACGTCGGTTCGGTTGATCGGGGTGCCGGTCAGTCCGAAGAAGACGGCGCCGGGCAGGGCGTCGCGCATCTTCTGCCCCAGGTCCCGGTCCTGGGTGCGGTGCGCCTCATCGACAAGGCAGATGATGTCACGGCGAGTGGACAGGACCCGGTCCAGATTCTGGAACTTGTGGATGGTGGTGACGATGATCTTCCGTTGGCCCGTCGCGAGCATGATCCCGAGATTGTCGCCGGAGCCCGCCGTGACCACGTTCGGGATGTCCGAGGCGCCGAAGGTGGAGGTGATCTGGGTATCCAGGTCCAGCCGGTCCACCACGATCAGCACAGTGGGAGCTCCGGTGCGTGGATCGGTGCGCAGTGCCTGAGCCGTGAAAACCATCAGTAGGGACTTGCCGGAGCCCTGGAAGTGCCACACCAGTCCCTGTCGGGGCGCGTCTGGATCCTGCGCTGCAGCAGCGGCCCGGTCGGCCATCCGCCGGCCAGCTTCGTACTGCTGATAGCGGCAGACGTTCTTGATCTTCCGGTGACGGTCGTCAGTGCTGTAAACGGTGAAGTTCCGGATGATGTCCAGAACCGTTAACGGGTTCAGCAGACCGTCGACGGCCTGCCGGAGGTACTCGCGGCCGGGCTCGGGATGCTGCTCCCGCAGCCCCGGAGACCACCAAGGGCTCCAGAGGTGAAGGGGTAGCCGGAGACTGCCGTAGCGTAGGTCGCGTCCATCAGTGGCGAAACACAGGGCGTTGGGGACGAAGAACTCCGGCACGTTGTCCTGGTAGCCGTCGAGTTGGAGGGCACCGTCTGCCCACGTTATGCCGGCGCGCGTGGCGGACTTCGTCTCGCCCACGACCAGGGGAATCCCGTTGACCCAAAGCACATGATCGAAACGGCGACGGGTCGCACCGCGGCAGAAAGTGACCTCTGTGCTGATGTGGTAGCGGTTACGGGCCGGCTCGTCGAAGTCGACCAGATGAATGGCGACATGCTCGTGGTCCGGCCCGAACGGCATCGACTTTTCGCCGAGTAGCCAGGAGCGGAAGTCCTCATTGGCCTTGACTATGCCTTCGCCCCGTGCGGACCGGATCAACGCGGTGAGCCGGTAGAGCACCTCGTCGGCGAGATCGGGGTCGGCCGAGATGGTCGGGTTGAGACGGATCAGAGCGTCGCGCAGCTCGGACTCGACGAGAACGTCCTGCTCGGCCCGATCCCGTTGAGTGTCCTGCTGGATCCACGCGAGCTCCGGCAGGGCAGTGAGCCGGTCAGTGACGAACGCCTGGACCGTGTCCTTCTCGCTAAACATTCCCCGCCCCTCACTCACCCTCAGATGCCCCTCATCCGCGCCTTACTTGATGCCATCGGCGCCCGCAACTATCGCCCTGTCTGCCGACGCGCCCGGGCCTTGCAACAGCACGTTCAAGGTGCGTTGCATCAGATTACGCGTCTGTGTCAGGTCCTCGACGAGGGCGGTGCGTAGCCCCCGGGCGGCTTCGAGCCGCTCGACGACGCGTTGCTGGACAGAGAGAGGGGGGACGGGGATCGGCTGCGCCGAGAGGAGGCCAGCAGGAAGGTGAGCCATGGATGTGGTGCGCTTGGCTACCCGGGCGAATGCCCCGAGGCGCTGGCAGCGGCGGAACCAGCCGAGAGCGAACTCTGGTAGCACCTCATCGCTCGCACGGAAGCGCAGCAGGGTCATCTGGAAACAGCAGTCCTCGATCTCCCCACGATACATCGCCGCGCGGCCTACATACTCCAGGCTTTGCCCTTCATTGAGCAGCACATCCTTCGGCCGTAGCGCGTATTTGGCGAAGGCGGAGGGGGCGAAGTTCATCTCCAGAACGTCGTCCAGGAACAGCTCATCGTCCCCGACGTTTGCGACACGGAGATAGGGACGTAGATCCGACCCCTGGTGCACCTTGGGCTCACGTTTCATACCCAGCTGCACCTCCCCCACCTCGTCCACTCGACGCACTGGCCACTCCGACTCGTCGTACAGTTCGGCGAGTGCGGTGAGCTCTGCCTGCCGCGCGGCCTCAAGCGCTGCGGCCTTCGCCCGCGAGGCGCGTTCGAACGACCACAGAAGTTCGGCGATTCGTCGCTGCTCGGGCGGTGGCGGGAGAAGGAACTCGTACTTGGCGATGTCAGGCCAATTCACGTAGGGGTTTACTGACCCTCGCGACCAGTACTTCGAATGATGGTGGAAAGAGTCTGCCATCATCAAAAAGGGCAGAATGTCCGGGATAAGTTCACCGGGATCGGCGCTTTCCATCACGAACGTGGTGTTCGCGCAGACCCCCTCGAACTCGGCATAGGCGACCTTGCGTAGATAGGTCCGCCGGGATCCGTAGAGCACCTGACCGGGACGGAACCTGCGGTGGAACGCAGGGCCAAGGGAACTCCCCTTCACCTCTCCCCAGCGGGTGATGTGCAGCTGCCGGGAGTCCATATGCTCGCCCGCCACAAACCGCTCCAACCCGTCTTGCACGGGATTTGTCGAGTCCTTCACCTGTCGCACAAGCGAGCCGAACCGTACCGTACGCCAAGCCTCCTCCTGCACCTTCACTCCCCTCCCTTCAACTGCGCGATCAGTCCGGCCAGGTGACGAGCCGTGTTGGCGGCGTGTACGTCCCATTCAGTAAGGGCTTGTTGCAGCGGCACCTGTCCGTCGCTCGTACTCTCCGACGACCGCGTACCCACGATGCGGTTTATCGCCAGGTCGGACCCCCTGCTGAGCAGCGCATCCTTATCCATGTCTTGGGTAAATCCGTTGATGTTCTGGCACCCGTGATACGCAGCCAAAATTTCCGCAATGTGATCTTCGCTCAGGAATGACTGGCCTCGCACCCGCTCAAACAGGTGCGCCGCGTCAATGAAAAGGACCTTTCCCTTCCGCTCTGGTCGTTTCCGGGTGCGCAAAACCACTACGCATGCTTCCATCGGCGAGTTGTAGAAGAGCCCCGGACCGAGTCCCAGTACACACTCCAGAAGATCGGACTCGATCAGCTTCTCCCGCATGGCCCGCTCGTCCTCCCGGGAGAGCACACCGTGGGGGAAGAGGATGGCACACCGGCCCGTTTCAGGGTGCAGTGAGGCGGCGATGTGCTGGAAGAACGCGTAGTCCGCTCTCCCCTGGGGCGGCACACCCCACATGTTCCGCTGGTAAGGGTCCTTGGCGAAGAGCCGGCGATTCCACTGCTTGATCGAGTAGGGGGGGTTGGCGAGTACCACGTCGAAGCGCCGCAGCCCGTCGCCTTCGAAGAACAGTGGTTCGCCGAGGGTGTCCCCGCGCTCGATGTAAAAGTTCTCAATGCCATGCAAGTAGAGGTTCATGCGGGCGATCGAGGAGGTCATCACATTAAACTCTTGCCCGTACAGGGTGAGTTGCCGATGGTCCTTCCCCTGGCGCTTCAGCTCGGCCGCTGCAGTGACCAGCATGCCGCCCGTGCCACAGGTTGGGTCGTAGACCGTCTCTCCAGGCTCTGGTTCGAGCATCCGGGTCATGAGCCGGACTAGCGTTCGGTTCGTGTAGAACTCCTGAGCCGTGTGCCCGGAATCGTCCGCGAACTTCTTGATCAAGTACTCGTACCCTTGGCCGAGTTCGTCCTCCGGGACCCGGGCCAGGGAGAGTATCTGCGTGGAGAAGTGTTCCAGCAGGTCACGAAGCGTGGCGTCCGAGAGCCGTTCGGTGTTCGTCCACTGGGCATCCCCGAAGACTCCCAAGAGCTGTTCCGGATTAGCCTTTTCGATGGCCTTCATAGCCTTGGCGAGCGCCGAGCCAAGCCCGGAACGGGTCTGTCGGATGTCTGCCCAGTGGTGACCGTCGGGAATCTGGAACTGGTAGTTCTCCTCCTTCGCCGCCATCTCCGCGTCCCCGTCGTACGCGGCAAGGGCCTGCTCGCGCTCCTCGTCGTGCACGTCACAGATCCGCTTGAAGAAGAGCAGCGGAAAGATGAATTGCTTGTAGTCACCAGCGTCGATGAGTCCCCGGAGCCGGACCGCTGCTCCCCACAGGTAGTTCTCCAGTTCCCGCTGATTCAACTGCTCCGCTGCTACATCCGTTCCGGGCAGCACGTCCGCCGTGCTTCTGGTGCCGTTCATCCGAGGAGCCTCCATTCCTTGAGCCGATCACGAAGCTCGGTCTCGGCTGTTGCGGCGTCCACCAGGGCGCTTTCCAGGGCGGCGACGGCCTCACTCAACGGGGGTAGCCCGGCCGAGCGGTCCTTTCCTACGTAGAGTGCGATGTTGAGGCTGCCATCGTTCTTCTCGATCTCCGGCAGACCCACCAAGCGGCTGCGCTCCTTGATGTCCGCGAAGGCGCGATACCAGCCCAGGATTCGGGAGGTGTGCTCGGCCTCCAGTACGTTTTGTTTGCTCTCTTTGCGCAACTGGTCGGCAGCGTCGATGAAGAGGATCTTCTTCTGTCGGTCCTTGGGCTTGTTCGCCCGCAGCACGAGGACACAGGCAGCCAGCGGCGCGCCGTAGAAAAGACGTTCCCCAAGTCCAATGACGGCTTCTATCGCGTCTGACTCGATGATCTTCCTGCGGATACGGGCTTCGGCGCCGTCCCGGAAGAGAATGCCTTGTGGCAGTACGACAACCGCTCTGCCGGTGCCGGGCCGCATAGAGGCGAGCATGTGCTGGACCCAAGCCCAGTCAGCCGTGCTGCGCGGCGGCACACCAGTCTCGCCCCGTCCGTATGGGTCTCTGGCCCACCCCTTCTCACCCCACGCGGCCAGCGAGAACGGGGGGTTCGCGATCACGCAGTCGAAGGCCCGCAGGCTTCCGTCTGCTGCGAAGAACCGGGGTTCGCGCAAGGTGTCTCCGCGCGCCACCCGGAAGTCCTCGATCCCATGCAGGATGAGGTTCATGCGGGCGATGCCCGAGGTCGTGAGGTTCTTCTCCTGGCCGAAGATCTTTCCCCACAGCAGCTGGGGAGCCACTCCCTTTCGAGCGAAGTGGTGGGTTACCTCGATCAGCATCCCGCCGGTGCCACATGCCGGGTCATATACCGTCTCGCCCGATTTCGGGGCGAGGATGTTCACCAGCAGCTCGACCACGGCGCGAGGTGTATAGAACTCGCCAGCCTTCTTGTTAGACAGATCCGCGAACTTCTTGATCAGATACTCGTATGCCTGACCAAGGAGGTCGGAGTCTGTGTGTGCATCGCCCAGGAATCGTGCGGAGAAGTGGTTGAGGAGCGCTCGCAATACGTGGGGTGGAATTCGGTCGCGGTTGGTCCAGGGTGTGTCACCGAAAATACCGTCAAGTGTCTCCGGATTGGCCTTCTCGATTGCGCGTAGCGCGTCAGTGAGTGCGCGGCCGAGTTTCTCATCGGGCGCCGCTACGACATCTTCCCAGCGATGGCCTTCCGGGATGACGAAACGGTGCTGATCCGCCTTAGCTGCGAAGTCGCGGTCTCCGTCGGAATGTGCGAGAGCGTCGTCGAACTCTTCACTGTAGACATCGCACAGACGCTTGTAGAAGAGCAGCGGGAAGATGTAGCTCTTGAAGTCAGCCTGGTCGACCAGCCCCCGCAGGAGATGAGCTGCGCCGAGCAAATGCGACTCCAGCTCACTGAGCGTGAGCCCTCCGGCCGCATCTGGCAGCAGTTCCAGCTGCTCAGACGCTTCCTGCTGGGCCACAGTGAGACTCCGTTCTGTACGTAAAGCATCCGGAAATGTGCGAAGGGTGGCAGTTGGTTGGCATCCTCGCGGTCCGTCAGGTTATCCCGGAGGCTCCAGGGGATGTTCGGAGCGGCCAGCGTCGGCTGCAGGTGGCCGTGACAGTTTAGGACGGCTGCCCACACGCCAGTGGTGGGAGCGGGGCAACTCACTCTGTGATCTGCTCCCACGAAGGCCAACCAAGGTCGCGTTAGGCGGGTCTCGGGCTGTGGAGCAGCCGTGTCTCGCTGCTGTCGCTCGGTGGGGTGAACGACATAGGGTCAGCGGACCGGGACGTGCGCTGACCAACGGGTAGGCCCCATACCTCGGACTCCTGCCGCACACGATGCCTGATCCTCAACCCGCCACCGCTACCCAGCTCCCATCCCGTCTGCTCGGCTCTGCCTGGGCCGATGGCAGACGGGATGGGAGTTCCCCGCGCACGCCACTACTCGGCCTGCACTCGCGGACGGTGCCCCCCCTCCGTCTCGGAGCCTGAGCGCCCCCCGCCGGAGGCTCGTTCTGACCGTGGTTTGCCCGTCTAGGTTTCTGCTTCTGGGTCGTAACGTGCTTGCGGCCCCAGGGGCCGGCCCAACGCCGAAAACGCAGAGGGGCCAGCCCGCGCTTCGCTCGGGCCCTTGAACTGGTAGGAGAAGTTGCAACTCACAGGAGAGCTCTGTTCAGCTCGGGGTCTGAGACCGGTGCGGTTGATGCGTCAGCAGCGGGTTCGTTGAGGCTGCGACGGGCGCCGACACTTGACGGCAGCTCTGACGGCAACGGCAGCACACAGACGCGCATGATCACGGATGTCAGCGATCGAAGCCCAAGGCCGTGAGCCGTCCTCATGGCGTGCTGCCCGATCCTACGGATCAGAAGGTTGCAGGTTCGCATCCTGCCGAGTGCACAGTGTGAGAGCCCCGCTGGGTGTCCAGCTGGGTTTTCGCGTTGTCCGTGCGCCGCCGGTTCAGGTTCCGGATTTGTGGCGACGGCGGTCGGTTCCGCGGTGCAGGAACACCGTGCGGAGCTGGTGGCTCAGGGCTGTGGCCGCCGCGGTGAGGAAGATGAAGGTGTAGAGGATCTGGAGGATGGCGACCAGGCGAGCCGCCTGGCCGTGCGGGGTGATGTCGCCGTAGCCGATGGTGGCGAGGGTGACCAGCGTGAAGTAGAGGGCGTCCAGGCGGGTGCTGAGGCCGATCATTTCGCCGGGGTGTCGGGCCAGGGCCTGGTAGGCCGTCGCGAAGACCAGGATGGCCAGGCACATCAGCAGGGGGATGACCAGTCCGGGCCGGGCGTGCGGATGGTTGAGGAGGACATGGACGATCTGCTGGAGCAGCAGGGCGGCTATGAGCGCCAGGGCCAGGACGAAGAAGGTCCAGCTCAGGGCGGGGCGCTGCGGGCCCAGGCCGTCGAGGGGGAGCAGGAAGTAGGCGACGACCATGAGGGTCGCGCCGGCCGTCTGGACGAGCCAGCGCCACAGGGGGGTCCGGGGCGTGAAGGGCTTGCGGCCGCTGCCCATGGGGGTGCCGGGGTCGGCAGGGGCGAAGGGTTCCGGTGTCCGGTGTCCGGTGTCCTAGGTATGGCTCGGCTCGCCGCGCGGTGCGCACAGGGCCCAGATGACGAATCCGTAGATGATCATGAGGGTGATCGACCAGACCGGCGCGTAGGGCAGCCACACGAAGTTGGAGATCATGCCCAGTCCGGCCAGTACGACACCCGTGACGCGGGCCCAGGTCGCCCCGGTGAACAGGGCGAGCCCTGCGACCAGTGCGAGGGCGCCGAGGATCAGATGGATCCAGCCCCAGCCGGTCAGGCTGAACGCGTAGGTGAAGTTGGGGGTGGTGATGAAGATGTCGTCCTTGGCGATGGCGGAGATCCCCTCGAAGATCGCCATGATCCCGCCGAAGGTCATCAGCACTGCCGCGGCCGCGGTCCAGCCCATCGCCCAGGTGCTCCGTGGTGCCCATTCGGTCCGGTGTTGCGTTCCGCCGACGTTGCTGGCCATGTGTTCGCCCTTTCGGTCGTCCCCGAGCGGTACGGCTCCTCCTCCAGGTTTGCACCGGGCCGGGCGGGCGGCACCTCGGTGGGCGGTGAGGCGCCTGCCACCGTCGATGGCAGTCGATTTCAGTGGGTGGCCCTACTCTCGTGAGGGATGGCACGGACATGGAAGTGCTCGGGACTGCGCTGGTCGGCGGACGGTCCCGTGCTGGAGTGGGAGGCCGGTCGGCGCACCGCGCTGACCTGGGGGAAACGGGTGGCCTTCGGGGTCGAGGAAGGGGGCGTGCGGACATGCGTGGGGGCGCGGGGCCATGCGTGCCCGCTCGGCGCGGTGGTGCCGGGGCGGAGCACGGGGGCGCGCTGCGAGGAGTGTGCGCGGCTGGACCGGGCGCATTCCGTGGCCGCCGACACCCTCGCGGACGATCCGCGGCCGTACCGCGTATACCTGGCGTGGTTCGGGCCGGGGATGGTCAAGGTCGGGATCACCGCGGTGGAGCGGGGGCCGGCGCGGCTGCTGGAGCAGGGAGCTGTCTGCTTCAGCTGGCTGGGGATCGGGCCGCTGATGGCGGCTCGGCGCGCCGAGGAGCTGCTGCGTGCCGCGCTCCACGTGCCCGACCGGATTCCGTACGCCGACAAGCGGGCGGTGCGGGCGGTGCTTCCGGACACGGAGGCGGAGCGGGCGGCGGAGCTCGCGGAGCTGCATGCGCGGGCCCTCGCCCTGACCGGGTGGCCCGAGTCGCTCGACCGTGCGCCCTTCCGGCCCGTCGATCATGTGCGGGTGTTCGGGCTGGCCGGGGTGCCGGCCGCCGCGGGGGAGGTGAGCGAGCTGGTCGCCGGAGGTGCGGCGAGCGGGGAGCTGGTGGCCGCCGCCGGGCCGGATCTGCATCTGGCGACGGGAGGTGGGAGCCGGAGCCTCGGCGGGAGCGGGGTCGTGGTGCTGGATGCGCGGTTGCTGGCCGGGTGGGGGCTGGTGCCGGGCGCGGGGCGGGGGTTCGACCTGCCGGTGAGGGCGCTGAAGGGGACCGGTGAGGGGGCGGGGGTGCAGGACGGGCTGTTCTGATCCCGGCCCGGCTTCGTTCCGGGTCTGCGGGCTCGGCCGGACTGTCCGGTGCTGTTCGGTCTCCGGTCCGTTCTCCTTGCACGGGAGTGGACCCGGGGCGCGGTCAGGGGTGATCGTGGCAGCATGAGTGATCACTCCACGGCACCGGCAGCAGCGCCGGAACGGGCACCGGCTTCGGAATCCGTAGCGGAATCCGCCGAGGTGCGGCGGTTCTGGGAGGGGCTCGGGCTTCCCGGGCTCGTCGACGTGCACACGCACTTCATGCCGGAGCGGGTGCTGCGCAAGGTGTGGGCCTACTTCGACGCGCTCGGGCCGCTGACCGGCGGGGTCGAGTGGCCGATCACCTACCGGCAGGAGGAGAGCGAACGGGCCGGGCTGCTGCGGGAGTTCGGAGTCCGCGCCTTCACGGCCATGCTCTATCCGCACAAGCCCGGCATGGCGCGGTGGCTGAACGGCTGGGCGGTCGACTTCGCCCGCCGTACGCCGGACTGCCTGCACACCTCCACGCTCTTCCCCGAGCCCGGGGCCGAGGCGCAGGTCCGGGAGGCCGTCGAAGCGGGGGCACGGGTCTTCAAGGCGCATGTGCAGGTGGGGGCGTACGACCCGGCCGACCCGTTGCTGGACGGGGCCTGGGGCGTGCTCGCCGAGGCGGGCGTCCCGGTGGTGATCCACTGCGGTTCCGGGCGGGCGCCCGGAAAGCACACCGGACCCGAGCCGATCGCGCGGGTACTGGCCCGGCATCCCCGGCTGCGGCTGATCGTGGCGCACCTCGGGATGCCCGAGTACGAGGACTTCCTCGACCTCGCCGCGCGCTATGAGGAGGTGCGGCTGGACACCACCATGGCGTTCACCGACTTCACCGAGCGCATGGTGCCGTTCCCCCGGCGGGCCCTGCCCCGGCTGGCCGACCTCGGCGACCGGATCCTGCTCGGCACGGATTTCCCCAACATCCCGTATCCGTACGTCCACCAGCTCCACGCCCTGGAGCGGCTCGGGCTCGGGCAGGCCTGGCTGCGGGCGGTGTGCCACGACAACGGTGCCCGTCTCTTCGGCCTGGGTGAGAGTGAGGGGCCGTCGGCCTCCTGAGGATCCGGCCCCCCGGGGACGGATGCCGGGGCGTTTCTCAGGGAAATCACAGACTTCCGAAAGGGCGCTCTCAGAGGCCCCCGCGACGGTGTGGAGCATGACCACGACCTCGCCCCGGGGGCGCGCCGAACTGCTGAGGCCGGACGGGAGTCCCGTCCGGGTGCTTGTGGTGGACGACGAGCAGTCGATCACCGAACTGCTGTCCATGGCCCTGCGCTACGAGGGCTGGCAGATCCGCAGCGCGGGGGACGGCCAGGGCGCCGTCCGTGCCGCGCGCGAGTTCCGGCCCGACGTTGTCATCCTGGACATGACACTTCCGGACATGGGCGGGCTGTCCACTCTCGGACGGCTGCGCCGCGAGCAGCCGGACGTCCCCGTCCTCTTCCTCACCGCCAAGGACGCCGTCGAGGACCGTGTCGCGGGCCTGACCGCGGGCGGCGACGACTGCGTGACCAAGCCGTTCGGCCTGGAGGAGGTCGTCGCGCGGCTGCGCGGGCTGATCCGGCGCTCCGGCGCGGTCGACCGCCGGCCGGAGTCCGTGCTGGTCGTCGGCGACCTCACCCTCGACGAGGACAGCCACGACGTCACCCGGGGCGGGGAGCACATCCACCTCACCGCCACCGAGTTCGAACTGCTGCGCTTCCTGATGCGCAACCCGCGGCGCGTGCTCAGCAAGGCGCAGATCCTCGACCGGGTCTGGTCCTACGACTTCGGCGGAAAGGCCAACGTCGTCGAGCTGTACATCTCGTATCTGCGCCGGAAGATCGACGCCGGCCGGGAGCCGATGATCCACACCCGGCGCGGCGCCGGATACATGATCAGGCCCGCGGTCTCGTGAGCGAACGGCGACGACCGTGCCCGCGCACCCTGCGGACGCGGCCCGTCGTCGTTTCCGTGCAGTCGTTTCCGTGCACTGACCGCGGTGGTGTGTGAGGCGATCAGCACCGTGACCCCCACTCGTGTCGTGGTCGCACCTGTACGAGCGGCTCGACAGCCGGCCGGACGAGGGCGCCCCGCGTGCGTCGGCCGGACTCGGGCCGGCCGACTGTACGTCGTATAAGAACTATTCTACGGTGTACAGCATGACGATGTCCCCGTCTCCCCAGGAGCAGACCCCCGACCGGGTCTCGGACAACCGGGTGCCGCGGCCCCGGGGGCACCCCCGGCGCTGGCTGATCCTCGGTGTCATCTGTCTCGCGCAGCTCACCGTCCTGCTCGACAACACCGTCCTGAACGTGGCGATCCCCTCGCTCACCCGCGAGATGGACGCGTCGACCGCCGACATCCAGTGGATGATCAACGCGTACTCGCTCGTGCAGTCGGGCCTGCTGCTCAGCGCGGGCAACGCCGCGGACCGCTACGGCCGGAAGAAGATGCTGGCCGCGGGTCTGGCCCTGTTCGGTGCCGGTTCGCTGGTGGCCGGACTGGCCGATTCGTCGGGCCAGTTGATCGCGGCGCGGGCCGGAATGGGTATCGGCGGCGCCCTGTTGCTGACCACCACGCTGGCCGTGGCGATGCAGATCTTCCCGCCCGAGGAGCAGACCAGGGCCATCGGCGTCTGGAGCGCGGTCAACGCGCTCGGCTTCGCCACCGGCCCGCTCCTCGGCGGCTTCGTGCTGAACCACTTCTGGTGGGGCGCGATCTTCCTGATCAACCTGCCGATCGCGGCGCTCGGCCTGGTCGCCGTCGTGGCGCTCGTCCCGGAATCGAAGAACCCGGAGGGCGAGCGGCCCGACCTGCTCGGCGCACTGCTCTCCACCGTCGGCATGACGGCCCTGGTGTACGCGATCATCTCCGGGCCCGAGCACGGCTGGACCTCGGTCCGCGTCCTGGTGACCGCGCTCACCGCCGTCGCCGTTCTCGGCGTCTTCGCCTACTGGGAGAGCCGCGTCCCGTACCCCATGCTCGACCTGAACTTCTTCAGGAACCGCCGGTTCACGGGTGCGGTCGCCGGGGCGACGCTGATCACCTTCGGCATGGGCGGCGCACTGTTCCTGCTCACCCAGCACCTGCAGTTCGTGCTCGGCTACGGCCCCCTGGAGGCCGGCCTGCGTACGGCGCCGCTGGCCCTGGCCGTCGTCGCGCTCAACTTCACCGGACTGGCCGCGAAGGCGACGGCGAGGATGGGCGTGCCGGTCTCCATCGCCCTGGGCATGACGCTGATGTCCGGCGGGCTGGTGTCCATCGCCACCCTCACCGCGCACGGCTACCCGGGCACCCTGCTGGGCCTGGTCCTGATCGGGGTGGGCACCGCGGTCGCCAACCCGGTCATGGCCCACGCGATCATGAGTTCCATCCCCCAGGAGAAGGCGGGCGTCGGAGCCGGGATCAACGGCACGCTCGCCGAGTTCGGCAACGGTCTGGGGGTCGCCGTACTGGGCGCGGTGCTGGGCGCCCGTTTCGCCGCGCTGATCCCGGTGGAGGCCGGCTCGCTCCCGGCGGCGCTGGCCGCGGCGGACTCGGCGGGCGAACGGGGCCGTATCACCGACGCGTTCTCCTCAGGACTGGAGACCAGCCAGCTGGTGGGGGCGCTGGCCGTGCTGCTCGGCGGGCTGCTGGCGGCAGCGCTGCTGCACCGGGCGGGCAGGGCGGACACGGGGACGCAGGCCGGGTAGTCCCCGCACGTCCGCGTCCCTGCGGGGACCCGGACAGGCCCTAGCATGAAACGGCGTCGGAAAGTCGAGGAAGGTGCGCCATGGCGAGGGCAGCCCAGCGGTCCGGGGGCTCGGCGCGCCCCAGCGTCTGGCTGGAGGACAGGGCCCGGCGCGGCGGGCGCGGCGGCGGACAGCCGTCGGGACTGGACCGGGAGCGGATCACGGAGGCCGCCGTGCGGCTGCTGGACGCCGAGGGCCTGGACAAGTTCTCCATGCGACGGCTCGCGGCCGAGCTGAACGTCACGGCGATGTCCGTCTACTGGTACGTCGACACCAAGGACGACCTGCTCGAACTCGCCCTGGACACGGCCTACGACGGTCTCACCCTGCCCGCCCCGGACGCCGACGAGGACTGGCGCGACCAGTTGCGTGCGCTGGCCGGGGAGTACCGGGCCATGCTCGTGCGTCACCCCTGGCTGTCACCGCTGGCCGGGAGGTTCCTCAACATCGGGCCCCGATCGCTGTCGTTCTCCGGGGCCGTGCAGCAGGTCATCCGCAGGACGGGGCTGCCGGCACACGGCATCACCGGTGCCATCTCGGCAGTCTTCCAGTTCGTGTACGGATACGGCACGATCGAGAGCCACTTCCACGCCCGGGTCGCCGCGACCGGGATGACCCTCGACGAGTACCACCGGCACGCCATGACCGAGGTGGCGCGGTGGCCGGGTGCCGCCGGGGTCGTCGAGGAGTCGACGAAGGTCATGGAGGCCCGGGGCGGCGACACGGTCGAGGAGATGATGGAGCGGGACTTCGCCTTCGCCCTGGACCTGCTGGTGGCGGGTATCGACGCGATGGTGGCCCGAAGCAGGGGCTGACCCGCCCCACGCTCCCCCCTCGTGCTCCCCTGTCCCTTCTGCCTACTTCCCCTGCTCTTCCTGTTCTTCCTGTTCCCCTTCGACCAGCCGAGCCGGGAACCCGCCCGTCGCCACCGGCCCCCACCGCTCCGGGGTGATCCGGATGACCGACTTGCCCTGCTTGACCATGGCCGCCCGGTACTCGTCCCAGTCGGGGTGTTCCCCGGCGATGTTCCGGTAGTACTCCACCAGCGGCTCCACCGACTCGGGCAGGTCCACGACCTCGGCCGTGCCGTCGATCTGCACCCAGGGCCCGTTCCACTCGTCGCTGAGGACGATCAGGCTCACCCGGCTGTCCCTCTTGGCGTTGCGCGTCTTGGCGCGTTCCGGGTAGGTGGAGACCACGATCCGGCCCGAGTCGTCGACCCCGCAGGTCAGCGGGGAGCCCTGGGGGCTGCCGTCGGCCCGCCGGGTCAGCAGGATCGCGCGGTGCCGGGGTCGTACGAAGTCCAGCAACTCGTCGAGCGATACACGGGTGTTCGTCGCGATGTTCGGTGCCATGGGGGCAGCCTAGGTGGACTCGGCGTCCGGAGAACGGCGCGACTCCGGCCCGGAGGCCTCGACCGTCCCCGTCGCCGCCGCGACCGTCGCCGGTACCCGGGCGTCGACCTGTGCCTCGGCGGCCTGGGTCAGCGCGCCCGTGGTCCGCAGCGGGACCTCCTTGATGAACAGGGTCACCAGGAAGGCGAGGAACGCGACCGGGGCGACGTACAGGAAGAGGTCGGCGATGCCGTGTCCGTAGGCGCTCTCCAGCCAGGTGCGGATGCCCGCGGGCAGCAGGTCCATGTCCGGCAGTTCACCGGAGCCGAGCGCCTTGGCGGCACCGGCCTGCTCCTGCGGGCTCAGCGTGCCGATGGTGTCCTCGGCGTAGTGGCTGATCCGGGTCGTCATCACGGAGCCGAGCACCGAGACGCCCACCGCGCCGCCGAGCGACCGGAAGAAGGTGACGACCGAACTGGCGGCCCCGAGGTCGCTCGGGGCGACCTGGTTCTGGGTGCACAGCACCAGGTTCTGCATCATCATGCCGACGCCGAGGCCCATGAGCGCCATGAAGACGCCGATGTGCCAGTACGGGGTGTCGTAGCGCATGGTGCTCAGCAGCCCCAGGCCGGCGGTCAGCAGCGCACCGCCGGAGACCAGCCAGGCCTTCCACTTGCCGGTCCGGGTGATGATCAGACCGGAGGCGGTCGACGACACGAACAGGCCGGCGATCATCGGGATGGTCAGGACGCCCGACATGGTCGGGGACTCGTTCCGCGCCAGCTGGAAGTACTGACTGAAGAAGATGGTGCCGACGAACATCGCGATACCGACGAACAACGAGGCGACCGAGGCCAGCGTGATGGTGCTGTTGCGGAACAGCCGCAGCGGGATGATCGGCTCGGAGGCCTTCGTCTCGGTGAAGAGGAAGACCAGGGTGAGCAGGAGCGCGCCCCCGAGCATCACGTACGTCTGCCAGGACAGCCAGGCGAACCTGTCGTCCGCGAAGGTGACCCAGATCAGCAGCAGGCTGACGGCCGCGGTGATGAAGAAGGCGCCGGCCCAGTCGACCTTCACCTTGCGCCTGGTCTCCGGCAGATGCAGCGTCTTCTGCAGGACGACCAGGGCGATCAGCGCGAACGGCACACCGACGTACAGGCACCAGCGCCAGCCGAGCCAGGAGGTGTCGGTGATCACGCCGCCGACCAGCGGGCCGCCCACGGTCGCGACCGCGAAGGTCGCGCCCAGGTAGCCGGAGTAACGGCCGCGTTCCCGGGGGGAGATCATCGCGGCCATGATGATCTGGGCCAGCGCGGTCAGCCCGCCGGCGCCCAGCCCCTGGACGACCCTGGCCCCGATCAGCATGCCGGAGTTCTGCGCCATGCCGGCGAACACGGAGCCCAGGAGGAAGACGATCAGGGCCAGCTGGACCAGCGCCTTCTTGCTGACCAGGTCGGCGAGCTTGCCCCACAGGGGGGTGGACGCCGTCATCGACAGCAGTGCGGCCGTCACGACCCAGGTGTAGGCGCTCTGACCGCCGCCGAGGTCGGTGATGATCTCGGGCAGGGCGTTGGAGACGATGGTGGAGGACAGGATCGCGGCGAACATGCCGAGCAGCAGGCCCGACAGTGCCTCCAGGATCTGCCGGTGGGTCATCGGGGCAGTGCTGTTCGTGGAGCCTCCCCCGTGCTTGGCATGAGCTCGCACACCGGTCGGTGTGGTCGTTGCCATGGGCTTCCTTCTCTTAAGTGTGTGCGGGCGTGTACGTGCTCTCCGCGGGGCTGGGCGGCGGCGTCGCGCGGGGCGTGGGACGGCAGTCGCCGAAGCTGTCCCTGAGCCGGGCCATGAGCTGGGTGAGCTGCCCGATCTCCTCGTCGGACCAGTCGTCCAGGCGCTCGGCGAGCAGGTGCGTGGTCCGCCGGAACAGCTCGCCGAGCCGGGCGTGGCCCGCCGGGGTGACGCGCAGGATGCGGGAGCGCTTGTCGGCCGGGTCGGGGGAGCGCTCGATCCACCCGCGCTCGGCCAGATGGGCGACGTGGCGGCTGGTGACCGACAGGTCGAGGACGAGCAGCTCGGCGAGCCTGCTCATGTGCATGTCGCCGTGGCGGCCGAGTGCCGTCAACACGGCGGCGGAGCCGCTGTGACAGTCGGCCGGCATGTTCCGGCGGAGCTCCCGCTTCACCGCGCTGAAAGCGCTGAGCTGCCGTACGAGCTCCTCGTACTGAGCCTGCTCGGCCATCACACCTCCCATTTGTTGCTTAGGGCAACGATAGAAGTCGATGGTTGCCACAGACAAGCAAAAAGGGGTGCGGGCGCCTTAAAACTTGGCAAAGGCAAGTATTGCGAATCGTAAACCCGCAGGTGAGTCCCCCGGCGTCGCGTGCTCAGGGCCGGATGTCCCGCGCCCGAGGACGGCCCGACCGATGGTGGAGGCGGTCAGGCGCGTTACGCACGCCCCCACTTGGGGCTCGCGTCGGCAATTCGCTAGTGTCTCGGGCCATGGCTAACTCCCAGGCCCCCCAGGGCAACCACGACCCCGCCGGCAGCACTCAGATGTTCCGCGCGTTCGTCGACGACGCCCCTCAGGGGCAGCAGGCCGCCGCGACGAGCGGTGGCGGTCCGCGTATCGGCCTGATCATCGGTGTCGTCGTCGCCGTGGCGATCGTCGCGGCGGTGGCCTGGCTGGCGCTGGCCTGACGACCGGACGCGCGAAGGCCGCCGTCACGCCCACGAGGGGCGTTCCGGCGGCCGGAGGTCCGCGTCCCGGAACTTGAGGTTCCGGGACGGGGTTCCCGGGGCGGAGCGGCGGCAGTCGCCGACGCTCCGCCGACCGGTGGCTCAGCCGTGCTCAGTCCGAGATGAGGCCCTCACGCAGCTGGGCCAGGGTCCGGGTGAGCAGCCGGGAGACGTGCATCTGGGAGATGCCGACCTCCTCGCCGATCTGTGACTGGGTCATGTTGGCGAAGAACCGCAGCATGATGATCCGCCGCTCGCGGGGCGGCAGCTTGGCGAGCAGCGGCTTGAGCGACTCCCGGTACTCCACGCCCTCCAGTGCCGTGTCCTCGTAGCCGAGGCGGTCCGCGAGGGAGCCCTCGCCGCCGTCGTCCTCGGGGGCTGGGGAGTCCAGCGAGGACGCCGTGTACGCGTTGCCGACCGCGAGTCCGTCGACGACGTCCTCCTCCGACACGCCCAGCACCGCGGCGAGTTCGGGAACCGTCGGGGAGCGGTCGAGTTTCTGGGAGAGCTCGTCGCCGGCCTTCGTGAGCGCCAGGCGCAGCTCCTGCAGCCGGCGCGGCACCCGCACCGACCACGACGTGTCGCGGAAGAACCGCTTGATCTCGCCGACCACCGTCGGCATCGCGAACGTCGGGAACTCCACGCCCCGTTCGCAGTCGAAGCGGTCGATCGCCTTGATCAGCCCGATGGTGCCGACCTGGACGATGTCCTCCATCGGCTCGTTGCGCGAGCGGAAGCGCGCCGCGGCGTACCGCACCAGCGGGAGGTTGAGTTCGATCAGGGTGTCCCGGACATAGCCGCGCTCCGGGCTGTCCTCGTCGAGTGCGGCGAGCCGCAGGAACAGGGAGCGGGACAGGGTGCGGGTGTCGATGGCCGCCGTGTCCGGAAGCTCTGGAGCGGGCGCGGCCGCGAGGGCCGGGACGTCATCGATGGGGCCGAGTGCGTCGAGAGCATTGGGAGCTGTCTCGCTCTCCGCGAGCGTGAGCACCTTCGAGCTGCCCTGGTCTGCGGACATGCCACCCCCTTTGGGTCGCGGGACGGTCGGGGCGAACGTTCCCGTCCGAGGAACGCAGCCCTCACCTGAATACCGGAGCCGGAGCCTCGGCAAACGCGCTTCCCGCAGAATGTCACATGTCGGCAACGCGCTGTAGTGACATGTCGACATCCGAGTGACGAATCAGCCCTGGAAACAAGGGAACTGGCGGTGTTTCAGCCCAGAAGCGCCAAGATGGGCACTAGTGAGCGATTGCCCCTTTCGGGTTACGCGTCGATCCTGTTCGCGGACCGCAGCCGCTGAAAGCTGCGCGCGAGCAGCCGGGACACGTGCATCTGCGAGACGCCGAGTTCCACACTGATCTGCGACTGGGTGAGATTGCTGTAGTACCGCAGCAGCAGGATCCGCTGCTCCCGCTCGGGAAGTTGGACGAGCAGGTGCCGGACGAGGTCGCGGTGCTCGACGCCGTCCAGTGCCGGATCCTCGTAACCGAGCCGGTCCAGCAGGCCGGGGGGCCCGTCGCCCTCCTGTGCGGCCTCGAGGGAGGCGGCGTGGTACGACCGCCCGGCCTCGATGCAGGAGAGTACGTCCTCCTCGCTGATGCGCAGCCGTTCGGCGATCTCGGCGGTCGTCGGGGAGCGTCCGAAGGCGGTCGTGAGGTCCTCGGTGGCGCTGTTGACCTGCACCCACAACTCGTGCAGCCGGCGCGGTACGTGGACGGTGCGGACGTTGTCGCGGAAGTACCGTTTGATCTCGCCGATCACCGTGGGCATCGCGAACGTCGGGAACTGCACGCCCCGCTCCGGGTCGAAGCGGTCGATGGCGTTGATGAGCCCGATGGTGCCGACCTGGACCACGTCCTCCATCGGCTCGTTGCGGGAGCGGAAGCGGGCGGCGGCGTAGCGCACGAGCGGCAGGTTGGCCTCGATGAGCGCCGTGCGCACCCGGGTGTGCTCCGGCGTGCCCGGCTCGAGATCCTTGAACTGGGTGAACAGCACCTGGGTCAGGGCCCGGGTGTCGGCGCCGCGACGCTTGGCCGGTGACGGGGCGGGCTTCGGGGCCGGTGGCTGTTCGGCCGTCGGCGGAGGTGTGGGCGGGGGCGCGGAGGACTGCGTCGAGGGGTGAGCCGGGGTCGGGTCCGGGGCTGGGGTCGGGTCCGGGGCGGTCGGGTCCGGGGCGGTCGAGTCCGGGGACTGAGCCGGAGCCGGGGTCAGGGCGGACACCTGGTCCTGGGGCGGCGCAGTATTGGCCGACACGGTCAACGCCACCTCTTCATCGGTCGACTCATCCGTCAAAAGCGGTCATAGCATCACAAGACATGCTCAGTATGTGCAAGCACCGCATATTCCGTGTTGAGGGGCGGTTCATTCCTAATGATGCGCAAAAGCCCTCCACTGTCATGGTGGAGGGCTTCCGGGGCGGAGGCTCAGAACTCGTAGTCGGCGATCACCCACGTGGCGAACTCGCGCCACAGCCCGACACCCGCCTGGTGCCTGGGGTGCTCCACGTACCGGCGCAGCGCGTCGGCGTCCTCGAACGCCGAGTTGATGACGAAGTCGTAGGCGATGGGCCGGTCGCTGATGTTCCAGGCGCACTCCCAGGAACGGATCTCCGGGATCTCGCCGTCGAGCGAACGGAACGCCTCCACGCCCCGCACGACGCGCGGATCGTCGCGCTCGACACCCTCGTTCAGCCTGAAGAGGACCAGATGGCGGATCATCAGCCTCCTCCGTTCGCGAGCCAGGTCATGAAGTCGCCGACGGCGTTCGCGGCGTCGGAGATGCCCTCGAACACTATCTGGACGTAGCCGGTCGCCTTGAGGGGATCCGTGATGATCACATACAGCGCGAAGACCACGAGGACATAAACGGCGACCTTCTTCGCGTTCACCGCCATCGCGGCCCTCCCCTGTCACTGTGGTGCACCGGCGTCACCCGTACGTGCCGGGCGGGCCCATGATCGCACGAAGGGCCCCGTCTGCCGACGAGGCCCTTCAAGAGCGGTAGCGGTGGGATTTGAACCCACGGTGACTTGCGCCACACTCGCTTTCGAGGCGAGCTCCTTCGGCCGCTCGGACACGCTACCGAGGGAGACCTTACAGCAAGGGGCGCGATGGTTTGAAATCGGTATTCAGCGGTTCCGGAAGAACGCCGTGAGCAGATCGGCGCACTCCTCGGCGAGCACTCCCTCGACGACTTCCGGCCGGTGGTTGAGTCGCCGGTCGCGGACGACGTCCCAGAGGGAGCCGACCGCGCCGGCCTTCTCGTCCCGGGCGCCGTAGACGACCCGGTCCACCCGCGACTGCTGGATCGCGCCCGCGCACATCGTGCACGGTTCCAGCGTCACCACGAGGGTGCAGCCGGCCAGCCGCCATTCCCCCAGCTTCGCGGCGGCCCGCCTCAGGGCGAGCAGTTCCGCGTGGGCCGTGGGGTCGGGACCGGCCTCGCGTTCGTTGTGCCCGGAGGCCAGCACGGTGCTGCCGTCCGGGGCCAGCACGACCGCGCCGACGGGTACGTCCCCGCCCCGGACGGCCAGTTCGGCCTCGTCCAGGGCGAGCCGCATCGCGGCCCGCCAGGGGTCGCGCACCGGGTCGGGCGGATGGGTGTTCCCGGTCAGCGGACGGTCTCCAGGACCTCCGAGGCGCCCAGGACCTCGGCGATCTCGCCGAGCGCGTCTCCGGACAGCGAACGCAGTTCCTTCTCGCTCACGCCCAGGTCGTCCAGGACCCGGGCGTCGCCGACCGGCCCGTGCGGCACGGACTCGCCGGAGCCGGCGCCCGCGACGACCTCGTCGGCGCCGTCGTCGTCCGGTTCACCGTCCTCCGTGCCGTCGAGGTCGAGGGCGTCCAGGTCGGTGCCGTCGTCCCCGGGCTCCCGGCCGAGCAGTTCGTCGGTGAGCAGGATCTCGCCGTAACTGCTGCGGGCGGCGGCCGCGGCGTCGGACACGTAGATACGAGGGTCCTCCTCGCCGTCCACGCGGACGACGCCGAACCAGCCGTCCTCCTGCTCGATCAGTACGAGCACCGTGTCCTCGTCGGGTGCGGCCTCCCGGGCCAGGTCGGCCAGATCCGACAGGGTCTCCACATCGTCGAGTTCCGTGTCGCTCGCTTCCCACCCGTCTTCGGTGCGCGCGAGCAGTGCGGCGAAGTACACCGTGACTCTCCCACTGGTCTTAGGTGTGCCGGTCGGGGGTCCCCCCGGCGGAGGTTGCGGACGGGGAGTGCTCTTCGAGCCCCGCCCCCGCCCACTCGGAATCGTGGCAGAAACAAGGCCGTCAGGGGATGTCTTCGGTCCCCTGTGTCCGGCAGTTTTGCACCCACGCCGCCGGTGTTCCCGTAGGGGACCCGTCGGCGCGCTCGCCCTCGCCATACGCGGATCGTACGCGGCTCTGCCCGTCCAGCCCGTAGGGCCACTGCGGCAAACACCCGCATGCGTCGTGAGCTTCCCGCGCCCGGCTCACCCTTTCGGCGCCGCCCCCACCGGGGGCCCGGCGGGGGACTCCTCGCGGGGCCCTACCAGCGGAAGGTCCGCATGCGCATCGCGTGCCGCAGCCGGGCCGCCTTGGCGCGGCGCGGCTGGACCCGGTTGCGCAGTTCCCTGGCCTCGGCGAGTTCGCGCAGGAACCGGGCACGGCGCTGCCGCCGCTCGGCCTCCGTCTCGTCCGCCCCGGGCGGGCCGGTCATACCGGGTACGCCGGACACGCCGGATGCGTAGGACGCCTCCGATGCGTCGGACTCGCCGGAAGTGCCGGGCGTGCCGCCGGGTGCTCCGCGTCTTCCACGTGCTCCGGGTGCACCGGGTGCTCCTGGTATGCCGCGTATTCCGCGTATGCCGCGTATTTCGCGTATGCCGCGCATGTCACGTATCTCGCGTGCTCCGGATGTCCCGCGTGTCGACGGCTCGTCTCGGGAATCCCGTTCAGGCATTGCTTCATCACCCCAGTCCGTCCCTCCCACTTTCCCCCGGACAGGCGGTTTGACGCCAGCGAAGGAGTGGTCGCGGGCCGAAGAGCTTGCCACCCACGGGGGAGCAGGGCCCGGCTCGGCCCGGTTAATGTGGGGACATGCGTCTCCACGTCGTCGACCACCCCCTGGTCGCACACAAGCTCACCACGCTGCGCGACCGGCGCACCGACTCCGCGACCTTCCGTCGCCTCGCCGACGAGCTGGTCACCCTGCTCGCCTACGAGGCCACGCGTGACGTGCGCACCGAACAGGTCGACATCCGGACGCCGGTGGAGCCGACCACGGGTGTCAAGCTGTCCCACCCGCGCCCGCTGGTGGTACCGATCCTGCGGGCCGGTCTCGGCATGCTGGACGGCATGGTCCGGCTGCTGCCGACCGCCGAGGTGGGTTTCCTCGGCATGATCCGCGACGAGGAGACGTTGCAGGCGGCGACGTACGCCACCCGGATGCCGGAGGACCTGTCCGGCCGCCAGGTGTACGTCCTGGACCCGATGCTCGCCACCGGCGGCACGCTGGTCGCCGCGATCCAGGAGCTGATCAAGCGGGGCGCGGACGACGTGACCGCCGTGGTGCTGCTGGCCGCGCCGGAGGGCGTCGAGGTCATGGAGCGCGAGCTGGCCGGCACCCCGGTGACCGTCGTGACCGCGTCGGTCGACGAGCGCCTCAACGAGCACGGCTACATCGTGCCGGGCCTCGGCGACGCGGGGGACCGGATGTACGGGGCGGCCGAATAGCCGAACAGGGCCGAGTGGCAGCCCGGTAGTGCGCGTGGACCCTCGTCCGGTGCGCGCGTGGGTCCCTGTCCCGCGGCCGTCCGGGTGCCGTGCTCCCGTGCGGCCGCCGCGGCTTCAGCAGCTCTTCTTCGCGGTGGGCGCCGGCTTGGGGGCGGTCAGTGCGGTCAGGGCCCGGTCGGCGTCCGCTTTCGCCGTCAGCCGGGTGAAGCCGTCGCCGATGATGAGGTCGAGCTCGCCGCCCTTGCGGGAGGCCTCGGTACGGCGTTCGGCGTCGGCGAGCTGAGCGCCGAGCACCGGCAGCGAGGACTTGAGCGCGGACGTGGGCCCGAGCAGCACACCGGTGCCCTTGACCTTCTTGTCGTACTCCTCGGTCGCGTTGCCGACGTCGCCGATCTTGAAGCCGCGCTTCTCCAGCTCGTCGGCGGTCTTCTGGGCCAGGCCGCTGCGGGTCGTGGCGTTGAGGACGTTGACCGTGATCCGGCCGGGTTCGGGGAGCGCGGCGCTGCGGGCGGGACTGGGGCTCGGCGAGGGGCTCGCCTTGGGGGCACAGCCCGCCTTGACGCCGACCGCGGAGGCGGGGTTCTTGTCGCCGGTGAAGACGTCGAAGAGCTGCAGCGTGCCCCAGCCGGCCACGCCGAGCACCGCGAGGGACGCGGTGGCCAGGGCGACGAGCCTGCCGCGGCGACGGGGTCGGCGCATCCGCGGGTACTTGTCACCCCGGATCCGGTACTGGCCGCCCATGCCGGGAGGAGTCAGCATGCTCATGGGCGCAGCGTAGTGCGCTCCGCCGGTAATGCCTACTAGATGATCATCGGATGCCACGCAGTCCAACCCGAAAGGGCCAAAGCGGGCTCGGTCAGGTTTCGCCCGGGGCCGCGGGCGGGTCGACCGGGGGAAGCCGAAGGTGCCCGGCGGCACGCCGAGGGCTCCTGGGCCGGGGTCGGTTCCGCGCGGACGTGCCGGCGGCTGGGGTCCCCCCGGACGGAGTCCGGGGGAGGGTCAGGTCAGCTCGAGGACGCGGGCGTGCAGCACCTGGCGCTGCTGGAGCGCCGCCCGCACCGCGCGGTGCAGGCCGTCCTCCAGATAGAGATCGCCCTGCCACTTCACGACGTGCGCGAAGAGGTCGCCGTAGAAGGTCGAGTCCTCGGCGAGGAGGGTCTCGAGGTCGAGTTGCTGCTTCGTCGTGACGAGCTGATCGAGGCGGACCGGGCGCGGCGCGACGTCCGCCCACTGCCGGGTGCTTTCCCGGCCGTGGTCGGGGTGCGGCCGGCCGTTTCCGATGCGCTTGAAGATCACACGGAAAGCCTACCGGTCAAGACGTTCCGGGCGCAGCCTCACGGCTCGGACACGTGGGCAAGTCCGGGCGAGTCGTGGTCGATTTCCGTCAAAGGGGGTGGGTGTGGCCGGGTTGCCGACGCATTCCTCCCGTGGACGATCTCCCGAGCGGCCCATCACCTGGGGCAGGACACGTGGCTGACGCCGTGACCACTTCGCGGTCGCCTTCGCGTACCCCGTGGCCCTGCCGACCCCGCCCCATCGCGTACTCACCCTTCGCGTACGATTCCGCCCACGGCTTACTTAGGGGAGCCTAACCTAAAGGAACGGGGGCACAGTGGCCGGTGAGATCTTTCGGGACGACTGGGGAATTCCGCATCTGCGCGCGGACGACGCGATCGAACTCGCCCGTCTCCAGGGCCGGGTCACCGCCCTCGACCGCGCCTGGCAACTGGAGGTCGAGCGGCACAGGGCGCAGGGCACCTCGGCGTCCTTCCTCGGCCCCGAGGCCCTCCCCTGGGACCGCTTCGCCCGCCGCGCCCGCCTGGCCGACACGGCCCGCCGCTGCTTCGCCGAGCTGGAACGACGGGGACGACGGGGACGACAGGGACGACGGGATGCAGAGACGGCGCACTGGCTACGGGCGTACGTGGCGGGCGTCAACGAGGGGCTGGCTTCCGCCACCGCCCCCGAGTTCGCTCGCACCGGCCTCACGCCCGGCCGCTGGGAGCCCTGGACACCGCTCGCGGTCTGGATCGCCACGCACATCCTGTTCGCCGGCTTCCCCGCGAAGCTCTGGCGCGAGCGGGTCGCCGAGCACCTCGGCGCGGACGCCGTCGGGCTGTTCGCCGCCGACGGCCCCAACAGCTCCGGCAGCAACGGCTGGCTGGTCGCCGGGGAGCGGACGGTGACCGGGCGGGCCGTCATCGCGGGGGACCCGCACCGCTTCATCGAGGACCCCGGCGTCTACCAGCAGATCCACCTGTCCTGTTCGGAGTTCGACGTCGTCGGCCTCGCCGTGCCCGGTGTCCCCGGCATCGCCCACTTCGGTCACACCGGCACGGTCGCCTGGGCGATCACCAACGCCATGGCCGACTACCAGGACCTCTACCGGGAGCAACTCCGGCGCACCGGCGCAGGCGTGGAGGCGCTCGGTCCGGACGGGGTCTGGCGGCGGGCCGCCCGGCACACCGAGACCATCGAGGTCGCCGGTGAGGAACCGGTCGGGGTCGAGGTGATCGAGACCGACCGCGGGCCGGTGGTCATCGGTGGCCCCGAGGGCCTCGACGACGGCGTGCCCGAGCCCGGCGTGCCCCCGGTCGCTCTCGCCCTGCGCTACCCGCCGCGCGTCACCGGGGACCTGGGCTTCGGTGCCCTGCTGCCGTTGCTGCGGGCCCGCCGGGTCGCCGACGTGGACCGGGCCGTCGACCTGTGGGCCGAGCCCGTCAACGTGATCCAGGCCGCCGACACCGAAGGCGGCACGCTGCACCGGGTGGCCGGCCGGGTGCCGGTCCGGGCCGAGGCCAACGGGACCCGTCCGGTGCCCGCGTGGGAGCCGGGCCACGACTGGCAGGGATGGCACGAGCCACCGCGCGCCGGGCTGACCGACGGTGTCGCCGTGATGGCGAACCAGCGCGGCCCGGCCTCCCCCCTCGGGGTCGAGTTCGCACCGCCGCACCGCGCCGACCGCATCGCCGCCCTGCTCGCGCGGAAGGAGCACTGGTCCGCGGCCGACATGCCCGCCCTCCACATGGACACCCACCTCGCCTCCGCCACCGCCCTGCTGGACCACCTCGCCGCCCTCGAGGGCCTGACCGGTCCGGCGGCCGGTCTGCGCGACCGGTTGCTGCGCTGGGACCGGCGCATGGACGCGGACAGCGCCGACGCGGCTGTCTTCGCCGCGGTGCGCGGCGCGGTCGTACGGCGGCTCGCGGAGCACCCCGCGTTCGCCGCACTGACCACGTCCCCGGCCTGGCCGGAGGTTTTCCTGCCCTGGCTGGCGCTGCTCCCGCGCATCGGCTTCGCGCTCGAACACCTCCTCACCGCAGAGGAGTTGTACGGCATCGACCGCCCGGCCGCGGTCCGCGCGGCACTGGAGGAGGTGGCCGTCCGGCCGCCTGCCGGCACCTGGGGCGACACCCACCGGTCGGCGCCCTGGCGGGCGTTGCCGCCCACGACGCCGTACGACGAACCCGGTCTGTCGGGCGACCACGACTGCGTGCTGTGCACCTCCTCCGTGCCCGGCCTCACCGACCTCGCGGCACGCGGCCCGGCCGCCCGGTACGTCTGGGACCTGGCCCGCCGTGAGGACAGCCGCTGGGTGGTGCCGCTCGGCGCCTCGGGCGTCCCCGGATCACCCCATCACCGAGACCAACTGGCCCTGTGGCTCACGGGAGATCTCGTCCCGGTCGTCACCGACTGGGCGCGGTTGCGGAAGGAGACCGATGTCTGACCCGTACGACTCCCGCGCGGCCGTCCACGAGCAGGTGGTCGACGGTTTCGGCTCCCTGCGCGTCCTGCCGCTCGCCCCGTCGGCCGACGCGCCCCTGCTGCACCGCTGGGTGAGCGGGGAACGCGCCGTCTTCTGGGGCATGAACGGCCTCACCGAGCGGCAAGTGGCCGAGATCTACGCCCACATGGACACGCTCGACACCCACCACGCGTACCTCCTCGTCAAGGACGGTGAGCCGGCCGCCCTGTTCCAGACCTACGAACCGGAGGCCGACCGGGTCGGTGAGTGCTACCCCGTCGAACCCGGCGACATCGGCCTCCATCTGCTGCTCGCGCCCGCCGCACCGGGCGGCGCGCGCCCCGGGTGGACGGCCGCGCTGATCGCCGGCGTCGTCACGTTCGTGCTGCTGGGCCTGGACCGCGAGCGCGTGGTGGTCGACCCGGACGTGGCCAACGAGAAGGCGATCGCCCGCTTCCTGCGGCAGGGCTTCACGGCCGGCCCCGCGGTCGTCCTGCCCGAGATCGACTTGCCGGACGTGTACCTGCCGGAGAAGAGGGCCCGACTCGCCTTCTTCACCCGGGAGGCGGCCCTCGGCGGGTGACGGCTTTGCCCGTGCCGCCGTGGCTCCCCGGGGAAGCCGTGGTTTCCCCGGGGGAGGTGAGTGTTTTGCGCCCCCCGTCCGTACTCAGCCTGAAGCCGGATTGCCGAAAGGCGGGGAACAAGGTGCAGCGACGGGGCAGCCGGGCGGTGGGCGATGGCGGACGCGACGCAGGAACGGGCCGCGGAACCCGGCGACTTCAAGGGCTGGTGCTGCTGGGCACCGTGCTGGTGCTGCTCCTCCTCGGCAGCGCCGGACCGGCGAGCGCGCACGCGGCCGTCCGCGAGGCCGTCCCCGAGGACGGAAGCGTCGTCAAGTCCGCCCCGCAGCACGTCACCCTGACCTTCACGGAGTCCGTCGCCCTGCTCGACGACTCGTTCCGCGTCTACAGCCCCGACAACCACCGGGTGAAGCTGGGCGAGCCGCGGCACGCCGACGGCAGGTCCGACACCGCGCGTGTCGACCTGCCCGACGGGCTCGACGACGGCACCTACACGGTCGCCTGGCGGGTGGTCTCCGCGGACAGCCACCCCGTCTCCGGTGCCTTCACGTTCTCCATCGGCAAGCCCTCGCCCGCCGCGCCCGCCGCACCCGAGGCCCCGACGGAGCACCCGGTCACCTCGAGCCTCTACAACACCGGCCGCTACCTCGCGTACGTCGCCGCCGCCCTGCTCATCGGCACGGTGGCGTTCGCGGCCCTGTGCCGCCCGCCGGACACCGCCCCGCTGCGGATGCCGCTGGTCACGGGCTGGTGGACGCTGCTGACGGCCACTTTGGTCCTCCTCGTCCTGCGGGCCCCGTACGAGAAGGGCACGTCGCCCGCGACGGCGTTCGACCTCTCGGCCTTCACCGGCATCCTCACCGGGCGGCCGGGCATCGCCATGCTGGCCCGGGTGGCGCTGCTGGTGCTCACGGCGGCCGTCCTCCTGTGGCTGCCCCGCCTCACCCGCCGCCGTGAGCCGGACGCCGGCGACCGGACACCGCCCGCCCAGCTCGCCGTGGGCGGCGTCCTGGCCGTCGCGCTGGCGTTGACCTGGGCGGCCGCCGAACACGCCTCGGCCGGTATCCAGGTCCCGCTGGCGATGGCGTCGTCCGTGCTGCACCTGCTGGCGATGGCCTGCTGGCTCGGCGGCCTCGTGGCCCTGCTCACCACCCTGTTCCGCGCCGGGGCCCCGCTGCCCGTCGCCACGGTCATCCGCTTCTCCCGCCTCGCCTTCCTCTCCGTGACGGTGCTGGTCGTCACCGGCGTCTACCAGTCCTGGCGGGGTCTCGGCTCCTGGACGGCGCTCGGGGACTCGGCGTACGGGAGGGTCCTGACCGCCAAGCTCGTGATGACGGTCGTACTGCTCCTGGCGGCGGCCCTGTCCCGCCGCTGGACCACCCGCCTGGCGACGGCCGCGGCGCCGGCGACGGAGACGGCGCCGGCGACGGACGCGGCGGACGGGGAGACGGCGGAGGCACCGGCACCGGCAGCGGTTGCGATTGCGGTTGCGGAGAAGGCACCGTCGGCGACGCGGCAACGGGTCCCGGAACTCGTGACCGCCTCCGCCCCGGGCAAGACACCCTCCGCACCTCCCGCACCCCTGCCCCCCGACGCCCGGACGTCACCCGAACCGGACGCCCCCGCTCCCGATGCCCCCGCCCCCGAGGCGTCCGCTCCCGACCGCCATCGGCGAGGTCTGCGCGTCTCCGTCCTGGCGGAAGCGGTCGTGGCGGCCGTGGTGCTGCTGATCACGTCGGTGCTGACCAGCACCCTCCCGGCCCGCGCCGAGGCCGAGGCGGCGGATGCGGCCGAGAGCGCCCCGATCGCCGGACTGCCCGCGGCGACGGTGGTCACCATCCCCTACGCCATCGGCACCCCCGGCGGGAGGGGCAGCGTGCAGATCACCCTGGACCCGGGCCGGGTCGGGGAGAACGGCATCCAGGCGGTGGCGTTCGCCCCCAACGGCGCCCTGGACTCGATCCCGGAGCTCCGCCTGTCCTTCACCCTCGAGGAGAAGGACGTCGGCCCCATCGACGCGGGCCTGACCGACCGCGGCGGCTACTGGGCCACCAGCGATCTCACCCTCCCCCTTCCCGGCACCTGGACGATGAAGGCGACCGTCAGGGTCTCGGACGTGGACCAGGTGACCGAATCCCACCCCATTCGCATCGACCCCTGAGGCGCCCTCACCGGGACCGCACCGGTGCGGGAACGGACCCGCACGGCACCGGCGAGGAGGCCGGGAGTCCCCGGACTTCAGCCCGGGGAGCCGGTCAGAGCTTGCTCATCTTGGCGTACGGGCTCAGGATCCGCTCCCGCGCCGAACCGAAATCCACGAGTGCCGCGATTCCGTCCTCGATGCCGATCACGCGGCCGAGACCGTACATGTCGTGTGTGACCTGGTCACCCACCGCGAAGTGCTTGGGAGGCGGCGCGACCGGGGCCTTGAAGGGGCTGGTGGGCAGAATGCGCTTCGGTGCAGCTGGCTTTGTCATCGCCACCAGTATGGGCCTGTGTGCCCGTGGGGGCCCAGGGCGTGATCGTCGAAGGCGCGCACGCATCCGGTGAGCCGGGCGGTCGCACGTGTCCGTATGCGCCCGGCGCCTTGCGACCGCCCCATCGGGCAACGACTCCCTCCGATGCCCGACTGTGGGTCAGTTGTGCACGCAGTCGGCCATTTGTGAACTCTTGAGGAACTCTTCCACAACCTTTCGTCGCATGTATCTGTCTGGTTAGCGCAGAGATGTTCAAGGGTTCATAAGGCTTCATGTAGAGGAGCTCAGAACGTGACCGTGCGTTCCTTTGCCCGGCGGATGAGACCGCGAGTCGAACGAAAAGCCGCCGAAAGGGTGTGGCAGCTGCGCACCATGCGGCGGCGCCGCATGGCAGCGACCACGGACCCGGTGCTCCGCCCGGTGGCGGTGCGCGGCCAGCAGCTCTACGGACGGGTCGTGACGCGGTTCAGCGCCGCCGACGCGGCCGCCGCCAACCTCGACCTGGTCGTCGCCGCGCTGGAGCAGGGAGGCATCCCCTACTTCCTGGTGCCGGCCTCGCGTACGCGCCACACGGTCGGCGTGAACGCCGTCGACCGGGAGCGTCTCCTCACCGCCCTCGAGGCGCAGAACGCGGGGAAGGCGGTGTTCATCGGCAGACCGCTGCCCGGCGCGAAACTCAAGCACCCCGCACTGTTCATGGACGGCGTACTGCCGACCCCCTTGCGTACGGCCCCCATACTGCGGGTCGGGGAGAACCACCTGGGGCCCTCGGGCCAGCTGCTCGCCGGGCCGGAACTCGCCTGCGACATCGAGTTCTGGGAGGACGGGGCACAGCTCCTCGCCTCCGACGACGGGCCTCGCCGACTGGCCAAGGTGCAGCCGCAGGCGTCCGAGGACATCTTCGCCGAGTCCCTCGTCGCACCGCGGAACAACGGCATCACGGACGTACTGCCGGCGTCCGAGCAGAAGCCGGCCACGGTGCGGGTCGGCGACCGGGAGCTGCCGAGCTTCGTCCCGCTCACCCTGCCGACCGTGAACGACGTGACCTTCCCCGTCGACGTCGTCTACACCTGGGTGGACGGCGAGGAGCCGGAGATGAGGGCCAAGCGGGCCCGGTACCAGGAACGCGGCATCGCCGAGATCCTGGACAAGGAGACCAACGCCTCCCGCTACACCAGCCACGACGAGCTGAAGTACTCGCTGCGCTCGCTCGCGATGTACGCCGACTTCGTCCGGCACATCTACATCGTGACCGACGGCCAGAAGCCGCACTGGCTCGACGACCGGGCCCCGGGGATCACGGTCGTCGACCACCGCGACATCTTCCCGCAGGGCGTCCTTCCGGTGTTCAACTCACACGCGATCGAGACGCGGCTGCACCACATCCCGGGCCTGTCGGAGCACTACCTGTACTTCAACGACGACGTGTTCGTCGGTCGCCGGGTCACCGCGGCACAGTTCTTCCACGGCAGCGGTCTGATGAAGATCCCGGTGTCCCCGCTCAAGATAGGCGTCGGCAAGCCGCACGCCGAGGAGACGGCCACCAACTCCGCGAGCAAGAACGTCCGTCGGCTGCTGCTGGAGAAGTTCGGGCGGATGACGACGAACAACTTCATGCACACCCCGCTGCCGCAGCAACGCAAGACGTTGGAGGCGCTCGAGGAGCTCTTCCCGGAGGACATCCGCCGCACCACGGCGTCCCGCTTCCGCTCGCCGCAGGACATCGCCGTGACGGCCCCGCTGCTCTACCAGTACGCGCTGATGACCGGCCGCGGCGTGCCGGGCAAGTACAGCTTCCGGTATGTGAACATCAGCCGCCCGGACGCCGAACGACGCCTGGCCGATCTGCGCCGCAACCGCCGTTTCGACTTCTTCTGCCTCAACGACGTCGACGTGCCGCCCGAGGAGCGGGAGCAGGTCGGTGTCCGGATGAACGAGTTCCTGGAGCACTACTTCCCCTTCGCGAGCCCCTTCGAGAAGCAGAAGTGACGGGGGCCGGGAGCATGCGCGGCACGGACAGCACGGACATCCGTCACCGCCTCGGAGCGCTCGGGGGCGTGCGGGCCGCCCAGGGCTCGCTGGTGCGCCTGAGGCTCTGGCCGTCGACCCGGCTCTGGGCGCTGCGCGCGGCGCGCTCCCGGCGGCGCCTGCGGGCCACCGTCCCCGGGCTGCGCCGGGTCACCTTCGGACCGATGCGGCTGTACGGCCGCACGGTCGCCGACTACACCGCCGCGGACGCCGCCGAAGCCGACCTCGAGCGGGTGTGCGCCCTGCTGGAGGGGCTCGGCGTCCCGTACTTCCTGGTCCCCGCCGACCACGGGCACGGTGCGCCGCGACAGGTCATCGGCGTCGAGGAGACGTACCGCGGAGTGATCCTCTCGCAGGCCGCCCAGCGCTTCGCCGACACCGCCGGGTACGTCGGCACCGTCGGACCGGACGGCGCCGTGACGAAGGCGGCGCTGTGGGCCGACGGGAAGCTGCCGCGGGCGCTGAGGCGGGCCTCGGTGCTCCGCACCGGCACGGTGCGCCTCGGCCCGGGAGGGCAGGTGCTCACCGGCCTCGAAACGGGGTGCGACATCGAGTTCTGGTGCCACGGCCGGGACCTCGCCGCCCCGGGCACGGACCCCTCCTGGCTCACCGTGCCCGGCAGCCGGTTGCCGGACGTCTTCGGCCCGGCACTCGTCGCCCCGCGCCGCAACCCCGTGTCGGAAGTGCTCCCGGTGGCGGCGCAGCGGCCCGCCGCGGTGGCGTGCCGCCACCGCAGCGTGCCGACGTTCGCCCCGTTCGCCGAGCCGGGCATCGACGAGGTGCGCTTCCCCGTCGACGCCGTGTACACCTGGGTCGACGGGGACGACCCGGCGATGGCCGCGAAGCGCCACGCCCATCAGGTGCTCTCCGACGGTGTCATCGCTCCGCGCGAGACCGGCGCCTCCCGCTACACCAGCCACGACGAGCTGAAGTACTCGCTGCGCTCGCTGCGGATGTACGCCGGGTTCGTCCGGCACGTCTACCTCGTGACCGACTCCCAGATCCCCGCCTGGCTGGACCCGGACGCGGAGGGTCTGACCGTGGTCGACCACCGGGACATCCTCCCGGCCGACGCGCTTCCCGTCTTCAACTCGCACGCGATAGAGAGTCGGCTGCATCACATCCCGGGTCTGCCGGAGCACTACCTCTACTTCAACGACGACGTCTTCATCAACCGCCCGGTACGGGCCGAGCACTTCTTCCACGGCAACGGCATCGCCCGGATCCCGCTGTCCCCGCTGAAGCTCGGCGTCGGTGCCCCGCACCCACTGGAGCCGGCCCCGAACTCCGCGGGCAAGAACACCCGCGAGGTGATCAGGCGCTTCCACGGCAGGCACATCACCCACAAGTCGCTGCACACTCCGCATCCCCAGCTGCTGTCGGTCCTGCGGGAGATGGAGAGCCTCGGGATCGAGGAGCTCGAGCGGACCTCCTACTCGCGCTTCCGCTCCACCTCCGACGTCGCCCCGGCGTCCACGCTCCACCACCACTGGGCGATCGCGACCGGCCGGGCCGTCCCGGCCGACTACCGCTTCCGCTACGTGCAACTGGGCGCACCGGACATGAGGCGGCGCCTGGCCCGCCTCGCGGCCGGTGAGGACATCGACTTCTTCTGCCTCAACGACGTGGACACCGCCCCGGCGGACAGGGCGGCGGCCCGGACCGCCATCCGCGCCTTCCTGGAGCGGAAGTACCCGTTCCCGAGCCGCTTCGAAAGAGCGGCCCGGACCACCCCGCGCCCGGTCGCGCCGCTCACGGCGAGTCTCCTGCCGCAGCCGGCGCGGGAGGGGGCCCAGCTGCGCGACTGACGGGCACGGGCGAGGTACCCCGTAGGGAGGGCCCGGAACACGTCGAAGGGCCCCACCGCGAACGGTGGGGCCCTTCGACTTCGTGCCCGGTGAGGCACTGGCGGAGGATACGAGATTCGAACTCGTGAGGGGTTGCCCCCAACACGCTTTCCAAGCGTGCGCCCTAGGCCACTAGGCGAATCCTCCGGCAGGAACATTACATGACCGAGGGGAGTGCTCGCGAACTCGTTCCCTCACCGCGACATGAGGTAGCCTTTGCGCAGCCCCTCACGCGGCGCTATCTGACTGAACTCCCCCAGGGCCGGAAGGCAGCAAGGGTAGGTCGGCTCTGGCGGGTGCGTGGGGGGCGTTCGCGTCTCCTGGCCCGTACGCGCGGGGGCGCCCGAGGGCGGGGCCCGATGTCGGTGGGCGCCTATAACCTCGTAGGTGTGTCGTCTCTCGCGCTGTACCGCCGCTATCGCCCGGAGTCGTTCGCCGAGGTCATCGGGCAGGAACATGTCACCGACCCGCTGCAGCAGGCGCTGCGGAACAACCGGGTCAATCACGCGTACCTGTTCAGCGGTCCGCGAGGCTGCGGCAAGACGACCAGCGCGCGCATCCTGGCCCGGTGCCTGAACTGCGAGCAGGGCCCCACGCCGACGCCGTGCGGCGAGTGCCGGTCCTGTCAGGACCTCGCGCGCAACGGGCCGGGCTCGATCGACGTCATCGAGATCGACGCCGCGTCCCACGGTGGTGTGGACGACGCCCGTGACCTGCGCGAGAAGGCGTTCTTCGGGCCCGCCCACAGCCGGTACAAGATCTACATCATCGACGAGGCCCACATGGTCTCCCCGCAGGGCTTCAACGCCCTGCTCAAGGTCGTCGAGGAGCCTCCGGAGCACCTGAAGTTCATCTTCGCGACCACCGAACCCGAGAAGGTCATCGGGACGATCCGGTCGCGTACGCACCACTATCCGTTCCGGCTGGTGCCGCCCGGGGTCCTCCGGGACTACCTCGGCGAGGTGTGCGACAAGGAGAGCAGCCACGTCGAGGACGGTGTGCTGCCGCTCGTCGTGCGGGCCGGTGCCGGATCCGTGCGTGACTCCATGTCCGTCATGGACCAGCTGCTCGCCGGCGCCGGGCCCGACGGTGTGACGTACGCCATGGCCACCTCCCTGCTCGGGTACACCGACGGCTCGCTGCTCGACTCCGTGGTCGAGGCGTTCGCGACGGGTGACGGCGCGGCGGCCTTCGAGGTCGTCGACCGCGTGATCGAGGGCGGCAACGACCCCCGGCGGTTCGTCGCCGACCTGCTCGAGCGCCTCCGTGACCTGGTGATCCTCGCCGCGGTCCCGGATGCCGCCGAGAAGGGGCTCATCGACGTCCCCGCCGATGTCGTCGAGCGGATGCAGGCCCAGGCCGGTGTCTTCGGCGCCGCCGAGCTCAGCCGCGCCGCCGACCTCGTCAACGAGGGGCTCACCGAGATGCGGGGCGCCACCTCGCCCCGGCTCCAGCTCGAGCTGATCTGCGCCCGCGTGCTGCTGCCCGCCGCGTACGGCGACGAGCGGTCGGTCATGGCCCGCCTGGACCGGATCGAGCGGGGCGTGAACTTCTCGGCGGGCGGTCCCGCCGCCGGCATGCCGGCCATGGGGTACGTGCCGGGGGGCGGTGCCCACGGGGGAGCCGAGGGCGCCCCGGTTCCGCCGGGGGGCGGTCCGGCCGCGGCTCGGGCCGCGGCTCGGGGACAGGCCCCGCCCTCGCTCTCGTCCTCGCCGGTGCAGCCTCCGGCTCCGGTGCCTCCGGTTGCCGCGCCTCCGGCTCCGGCTCCCGTTCAGCCCCCGGCTGCGGCTTCGGCGGCTCCGCCCGCTGCGGGGCCGAGCGAGCCCGCGCCCGGTGCGCCCGCCCCGGGGGCCTGGCCCACCGCGGCCTCCGCCGGAGGCGGTCGCCGGCCCGGCGGCTGGCCGACGGCCGCGGCGGCGGGCGGCGGGCGGCCCCAGGCCGCCGCTCCGGGTGCTTCCGCCCCCGCCCTCGCCCCCGCGCCCCAGGCATCCCAGGTGGGCCCAGGGCCCTCCGGGGGCGGTGGCGGCGGGCTCGATCCCCGCGCGCTCTGGCCGAACATCCTTGAGGTGGTCAAGAACCGCCGTCGGTTCACCTGGATTCTGCTCAGCCAGAACGCCCAGGTGACCGGTTTCGACGGTACGACCCTCCAGATCGGCTTCGTGAACTCCGGCGCGCGGGACAACTTCCTGAGCAGCGGCAGCGAGGACGTGCTGCGGCAGGCCCTGGGTGAGCAGTTCAACGTGCAGTGGAAGATCGAGGCCGTCGTCGACCCGTCCGGGGGCGGTGCGGCGGTTCCGGCCCCCGCCGGGGGCCGGAACGGCGGCGGCGCTGCGGGCTACGGCGCCGGTGGTTACGGCGACGGTGGCGGTGGGTCGGGCGGCGGTGGCGGTGGTCACGGGAGTGTGGGCGCCGGTCAACGCTCCGGGGCCGCCCAGCCGTCGGGGGCGTCCGGTCCGTCTGGGTACGCCTCCACACAGCAGGCGCCCCCCGTGCCCGCTCCGGCACCGGCGCCTCGGCCCTCCGCTCCGGAACCACCGCCCCCCGTCTCCCCCGAGGACGACGTCCCCGAGGAGGACGACCCCGACCTGGACGAGTCCGCCCTCTCCGGCCAGGAGCTGATCGTCCGGGAGCTGGGTGCGACCGTGATCGAGGAGCTCATGAACGAGTAGGCACGAACGAATGGACCCGAACGAGCCGAGTGGCCGGGTGGATTGGAGGAACACACGAACCCGTCCGCCCCGGTCCTTCGGAAGCCCGCACAAGGCGAACGCCGCCGGTCCCGTTAGGCTGACCCCGTGAAGGTCCTCGTCATCGGCAGCGGTGCCCGCGAACACGCCCTGTGCCGTTCTCTGTCCCTCGATCCCGACGTCACCGCGCTCCACTGCGCCCCCGGCAACGCCGGTATCGCCGAGGTGGCCGAGCTGCACCAGGTCGACGCCCTGGACGGCGCGGCCGTGTCCGCGCTGGCCGCACGGCTCGGCGTGGACCTCGTGGTGGTCGGCCCGGAGGCCCCCCTCGTCGCCGGTGTCGCCGACGCCGTGCGCGAAGCGGGCATCGCCGCCTTCGGTCCCTCCAAGGAGGCCGCGCGGCTCGAGGGCTCCAAGGCCTTCGCGAAGGACGTCATGGCGGGTGCGGGCGTGCCCACGGCGCGGTCGTACGTCTGCACCACCCCCGCCGAGACCGCCGCCGCCCTCGACGCCTTCGGCGCTCCCCACGTCGTCAAGGACGACGGGCTCGCCGCCGGCAAGGGCGTGGTCGTCACCGATGACATCGAGGTGGCCAGGGCACACGCCGACGCCTGCCGGCAGGTGGTCATCGAGGAGTACCTGGACGGCCCCGAGGTCTCCCTCTTCGCCGTGACCGACGGCGAGACCGTGCTGCCCCTCCAGCCCGCCCAGGACTTCAAGCGCGCGCTGGACGGCGACGCGGGCCCCAACACCGGCGGCATGGGGGCGTACTCCCCGCTGCCGTGGGCCGATCCGAAGCTGGTCGACGAGGTCACGCGGTCGGTCCTGCAGCCGACCGTCGACGAGTTGCGGCGGCGCGGCACCCCCTTCTCCGGCCTGCTCTACGCCGGTCTCGCGATCACCTCGCGCGGTGTGCGCGTGATCGAGTTCAACGCCCGGTTCGGCGACCCCGAGACGCAGGTCGTGCTGGCCCGTCTGAAGACCCCGCTGGCCGGACTGCTGATGGCCGCCGCCACCGGCAACCTCGCCGACCTGGAGCCGCTGCGCTGGAGCGACGACGCCGCCGTCACGGTCGTCGTCGCCTCGCACAACTACCCCGGCCCCCCGCGCACCGGCGACCCGATCACCGGCCTGGACGAGGTCGTCGCCCAGGACGCCCCGCACGCGTACGTGCTGCACGCGGGGACGAAGCAGGTGGGCGACGAGACCGTCAGCGCGGGCGGCCGGGTGCTGTCCGTCACGGCGACCGGCGCGGATCTCACCGAGGCCCGCGACCGTGCCTACCGCGCGGTCTCCCGCATCCGCCTCGACGGCTCCCAGCACCGCACGGACATCGCGGCGGAGGCGGCCAAGGGCACATGAGCCCTCGCAGACACCGATGAACCCCACGGGCCCCGATCCGCCTCAGGATCCGGGGCCCGAACTTTGCCGTCCGTCACTCACCTTTGCCCTGAGCCATTCCATCGAGTGACCGATGCGCCATCCGGCTGACGAGGGCCGGGGCCCCAACTAGGGTGCCGCGCAAGTGTTCCGGCACGCTCCGGCACTTGGCTCACCGGCATTGCGATGTCAGTGACGGGTGTCACAGTGGGGAGTGGGCAGCGCCAGGAGAGCGTCAGGACCGTCGGGAGGGGGTGAGGCAGGGGCATGAGCATGAGCGGAGGTGGCATGGGCAGGGATGCGGGCGCGCAGTCGGCGCGTTCACGGGCGCTCGCGGTACTCCGCCTGCGCAGCAGGGCACTGGCCGTCGCCCTGCTGCCCGCAGCCGTCGCCGTGATCCTGCTCGTCGGCGGCTCCACCGGCCATTTCGTCGGCACCGGCTGGGACGTCGTCCGCTGGACGCTCACGCCGCTCGCGGTATTGGTCCTGCTCGCCGCCGCCGGAGTCGCCCTGGTCGTCGCCCGTGCCCGGCCCGCCGTGAGTCCGACGGTCCCGATCGCCGAGGGGGCGGCCCCGGACCTGTACCGGATGGTGCGCGACCTCGCCGACCGGCTCGATGTCCCCGTTCCGTCCGCGATAGCGCTCACCCCGGACTGCGACAGCTGGCTGGAGGACCGCACCCACCCGGCGCACGGCCCCCCGCCCGTCGAGGAACACGGCGACATAGCGGGCTCGGGCCGGCCTCCGCACCGCCGGACGACCGTCGCCGCGCCCGTGCTGGTGATCGGCTCCCCGTTCCTGTGGTGGATGCGTGTCGGCGAGTTGCGCGCGGTCCTCGCCCCGGTCGTCGCCGGTACGGGACCCTCGGCGCACCCGGACATAGCCGCCGCCCGGCGCTTCGTCCGGGGCCTCGACGCGGCGGTGGCCGTGACCTCGGAGCCTCGGCGCGGGCCGGTGTTCCGGGCGGTGTTCGCGGGCGTCGGCTGGGTCGCGCGGTCGTTGTTGCGCGGCTGCCGGGTGCACACCGCCGAGATGGAACGCGGGGTCGCCGCGGCGGCGGCCGATCGCGCCCAGGCCGTGGACTACGGGCTGAGGATCGTCGCCCAGGAACAGGTGGGGCTGGCGTACGCGGGCTGGGACCGGCTGCTCACCCGGGTGGCGCTGCCCGCCTGGCGGATGGGCCGCTGGCCCTCCCGGCTCAACGCCGGGGTGGTGGCCGCGCTCACCGAGCTGTCCCGCCGGGACCGGCTGGCCGAGGGGTTCGCCGCCCGCCTCGGTGAGCGTCCCGCCTGCGACCTGCTCGAAGAGCCCGGCGCGGTGGACGAGGCCACCTCCCTCCTCGCCGCCCGCCTCTTCCACGGCGGTCCCGCCGGGAGCGGGCCCGAGTGGTCGCCGGTCCGCTGGGGCGACTACCCGGAGGAGGTCGTCGACCGCAAGTGGCGTGCGGACGCGGCCCGGCTCCACCGCGTTCTGGACGCCCTCGGCGTACGCCCCGCCGACGGTGGGGAGGGCCTGGGTTCCGACGGCCCGACCCTCTCCCGCGTCCTCGACCACCTGACGGACCCGGTGCCGGCCCCGCGCGCGGAACCGCCCGTACACGCGGGGCCTGAAAACACCGACGCCGACGCCGACGCCGTCGACTACGACGAGGACCTCGCCGGAACCACCCCGCGCAGTGCCGCCCTGGCCGCCCGGATCAGTGCCGAAGTGGCCCGCGAGGGCGCCGCGGCCACCGAGCGGGCCGCGTCCGCGCCCATACCCGCTTCAGCATCCATACCCGCCTCCGCACTCACCTCGGCCGGGAGCGCCCCGACCGTTCCCCCCGCCCCGGCCGACCCCGCTTCCCTCTGGGACGACAGGGCGCTGCCCCTGCTCCCCCTCCAGCCCCCGCGTACCGGCCGCGAACTGCTCGCCGACCACATCATGGCGATGGTCTGCTGCGCGGCCATGGACACCGCGGGCGCGACCCCCGGGCTCGACTGGCTCGACGGCCCGGCCCTCCTCATCGGCGGCGTACGTGTCACGGACCTCCCCGCCCAGGTCATGACGCTGATCGAGGACGGCGATCCCGTGGCCCTGCGCCTGTGGCTGGCCCGGCAGGGCATACGTCCGGAGAAGCCCGTACGGCTCGTCTGAGTCGAACCTCCCCACAACTCCCGCCCATCACCCGGAGTTCCGGCTTCCGCTTTTGACCGGTTCGCGACGAAGGGTGATGGAATATGTGCCCCATGTGATGTGCTTGGTCTGTTCGCGCTCCGTGACCAGGGCTTGCGGCACACGACAAGCGCATTGCCGACCGCCGGCAAGGGGGCCGACGGGGCCGGGGGAGGGGAGCCACCATGGGACCGGAGCAGGGCCGCCGCCGGATCGAGGGCTTCAGTTCCACCGGCGGGGTGGCACCCGGAGGGACGATCGACTTCCACGTCTCCGTCGACCCGCCCCAGGAGTTCGGCGTCGACGTCCACCGCGTCGGCCACTACGACGGGCGGCGCACCGCCCGGATCACGTCCGGCCCCCGCCTGGCAGGCATCGTGCAGCCGCCGCCGCTCACCGCCGGCCGTACGGTCTCCTGCCACCACTGGTGGCTGTCCTGGCGGCTGCGGGTCCCGTCGGACTGGAGCGTCGGCGCCTACGTGGCCGTCCTGACCACCGCCGACGGCCGCCACCGGTCCCACGTCCCCTTCACGGTGCGCGACGACCGTCCGGCGGACCTGCTCCTGGTGCTGCCCGACATCACCTGGCAGGCCCACAACCGCTACCCGTGGGACGAGGACGGGCAGCCGCTCGACGAGGCCGGCGCGGCGGCGGCCACCGTCTCCTTCGACCGCCCGTACGCGGGCACCGGCCTGCCGCCGTACGGCGGTCACACCTACGACGTCATCCGCTGGGCCGAACGCTACGGCTACGACCTCGCCTACGCCGGCGCCGGCGACCTGCACTCCGGCCGGGTCGATCCCACCCGCTACCGGGGGATGGTCTTCCCCGGCCCCGACGTGTACTGGTCCCAGGCCATGCGCGACACCGTGGAACACGCCCGCGGGTACGGCACCTCCCTCGTCTTCCTCTCCGCCCGCACGATGTACGGGCAGGTGGAGCTCGCCCCCTCCCCGTCCGGAGCCCCCGACCGTCTGCTGACCCGCCGCAGACGCCGGGCCCCGGAACGCCGAGCGCCGGAACGCAGGACTCCGGGCAGACCGTCGCTGTGGCGGGAGTCGGACCGCGCGGAGCAGCAGCTGCTCGGCATCCAGTACGCCGGTCAGGTCCCCGCACCGCATCCGCTGATCGTGCGCAACGCCGACCACTGGCTGTGGGAGGGGACGGGGGCGTCCGAGGGCGACGGGATCGAGGAGCTGGTCGCGGTCGGGGCCGACCGTTACTTCCCGCGCACCCCGCTGCCCGAGCACGAGGAGCGGGTCCTGCTCGCGCACTCCCCGTACACCGACCGGGCGGACGGCGGACGGCACCAGGAGACCTCCCTCTACCGGGCGCCCTCCGGCGCGTGGGTCTTCGCGTCGGGGACGCTCGCCTGGTCCCCGGCCCTGGACGGCCCCGGCCGGAGCGATCCCCGCATCCAGCGCGCCACGGCCAACCTCCTCGACCGCATCTGCAAACACGACTGACCTGGCCGGCTCCGGCCCGTGGGCCCCCGCGGCTGCCCCCGAGCGGCGGGGGCGGCTGTTCGTACGGGACAATTGGCGTCACTGTCCCGCCGTCTCCCACCGCCACCCCGCGCGAGCGGAGCGAGCCCCGCGGGTGTCCTGCTGTTCCGAGCCACGCGGAGGAACCGTGTCCGGATTCGTCGAGAAGCCCGAGCCGATCCAGGTTCCGGGCCTGGTGCATCTGCACACCGGAAAGGTGCGCGAGCTGTACCGGAACGAGGCCGGCGACCTCGTCATGGTCGCCAGTGACCGCATCTCCGCCTACGACTGGGTGCTGCCGACCGAGATCCCGGACAAGGGCAGGGTCCTCACCCAGCTCTCCCTCTGGTGGTTCGACCAGCTCGCCGACCTGGTCCCGCACCACGTCCTGAGCACCGAACTCCCCGCGGGTGCCCCCGCCGACTGGGCGGGCCGCACGCTCGTCTGCAAGTCCCTGCGGATGGCCCCCGTGGAGTGCGTGGCCCGTGGCTACCTCACCGGTTCGGGCCTCGCCGAGTACCGGGAGTCCCGTACGGTCTGCGGCCTCGCCCTGCCCGAGGGCCTGGTGGACGGATCGGAACTGCCGGCCCCGATCTTCACCCCGGCCACCAAGGCCGCCGTCGGCGAGCACGACGAGAACGTCTCCTACGAGGAGGTCGCCCGCCAGGTCGGCGCCGACACCGCGGCGCAGCTGCGGCAGGCCACCCTCGCCGCGTACACCCGTGCCCGGGACGTCGCCCGCGACCGGGGGATCATCCTCGCGGACACCAAGTTCGAGTTCGGCTTCGACGGCGACACCCTGGTCGTCGCGGACGAGGTGCTCACCCCGGACTCCTCCCGCTTCTGGCCGGCCGATCAGTGGGAGCCGGGCCACGCGCAGCCGTCGTACGACAAGCAGTACGTGCGGGACTGGCTGACCTCCGCCGAGTCGGGCTGGGACCGCGCGAGCGAGCAGCCCCCGCCGGCGCTGCCGCAGCGCGTCGTCGACGCGACCCGGGCGAAGTACGTGGAGGCGTACGAGCGATTGACCGGCATGAGCTGGAGCTGAGGCAACGGCGAAGGCCCCGGTCGATGACCGGGGCCTTGGTGCGGAGCGGACGACGAGGTTCGAACTCGCGACCTCAACCTTGGCAAGGTTGCGCTCTACCAGCTGAGCTACGTCCGCGTTGCGCCGTGGCGCGAGGCCAACTATACCCAACCTCGCTCGCGGGCGAGGCGTACCGCGGCATGACGGTTCTCCGCACCGAGTTTCGACGCGGCCGACGACAGATAGTTGCGCACGGTTCCCTGGGACAGCGCGGCCCGCTCCGCGATCTCCGCCACGGGCGCCCCGTCGGCCGCGAGTTCCAGCACCTCGGCCTCGCGCGCGGTCAGCGGCGAGTCCCCCGCGGCGATCGCGTCGGCGGCCAACTCGGGATCCACGTAGCGGTTTCCCGCGTGCACCGCGCGGATGATCTCCGCGAGGCGCTGTGCGCTGACGGTCTTGGGGACGAAGCCGCGCACACCCGCCGCGAGCGCCCGCTTCAGGTGCCCGGGCCGCCCGTGGCTGGTCACGATCAGCACCCGACAGCCGGGGAGTTCCGACCGCAGAGATGTGGCGACGTTCACGCCGTCGGCGCCGGGCATCTGCAGATCCAGTACGGCGACGTCGGGGGCGTGCGCCCGAGCCATCGCCAGCGCCTCCGGACCGGAGGCCGCCTCGGCGACGACCAGGAGGTCGTCCTCCAGGGACAGCAGCGCGGCGAGCGCGCCCCGGATCAGATGCTCGTCGTCGGCGAGCAGCAGCCGGACGGGGTGCGCGGGCCGGGGTGTCGTCATGACGTGACCTCGCTCACGCTCGTGCGGGGCGCGGACGACGCGGTGGACTCCCCCGAGGGGAACGTTTCCCAACCGGCGGCCGACGGCGACGGGACCTCGGCCGTCAGCAGGAACCGTCCGTCCCCGGCCGGGCCGGCCCGCAGGGTCCCCCCGATCTCGGCCAGCCGCTCCCGCAGCCCGACCAGACCGGCCCCCCGGCCCGGGCCGCCGTTCTCCGGTGCACCGTCGTTCTCCACCGTCAGTACCGTCCGCCCCTCCAGCACCCTTATCCCCACCGCGCACCACCGTGCGTCCCCGTGCCGCAGCACGTTGGTCACCGCTTCCCGTACGACCCAGCCCAGCGCGGACTGCACCTGTGCCGGGAGCCCGGTCGTCGGACCGGTGACCGTGCAGTCGATGTCGGCCGCGTCCAGGACGCCCTTGGCGCCCGCGAGTTCGCTGCCCAGGTCGGCCTCGCGGTAGCCGCGGACGACCTCGCGCACCTCCCGCTGCGCCTCGTGCGCCAGCCGCTGCACCTCGACCATCTGCGTCACCGCCTCCGGCCGCTCCCGCTGGGCCAGCTGGACGGCCAGCTCGCTCTTCAGGGCGATCACGGCGAGGTTGCGGCCCATGACGTCGTGCAGATCCCGCCCGAACCGCAGCCGCTCCTCCGCGACGGCGAGCCGGGTACGGGTCTCCCGGGCCTCGTCGAGTTCGTACACGACGTTGAGCAGCCAGACCGAGATCACCGAGGCGAAGGCCATGAACCCGCCGCCGAACAGCATCGCCACCGAGAAGAGCAGCGCGGCCGGGGCGGGCATGCCGAAGAGCAGTGACACCACTCCCGTGCCCACCGCGAAGCCCACCACCCAGCCGAACGCCCGCGGCCGGCTGCGCACCCCGAGCGCGACGATCCCGGCGCCGAAGGACGGGACGAGCATCAGGATCCCGGCCACCGGTTCGGCGACGTCGCGGTCGGCCGGCCCGTGCTCGGCGATCGCCACGGCCGTCACCGTGACGACCGCGGAGACGACACCGAGCGCCCACAGCAGCCGGAGGGGCTGCTCCCGCGGCCCGCGCAGCCAGTCCAGCGCCCGTGAGGCGGTCACGACGCACAGCGCGCAGTGCACGGCGATCACGAGCAGCAGTGGAGCAGCGAGCCTCGGCCCGAGGTGCCCGAACCGCCCGATCACCGGCCCGCCGACCGCCACGAACTCGGCCAACGCGAAGGAGTGGAACGACCACCGGGTGTACGTCTCCACCTTCGCCGGGGTGCTCTTGCTCCCCCACCAGCCGCCCCGCCTGCTCGTGTCCCCGCCTCCCGCCGTCGGCATGTCAGCGCCTCGGTTCCCAGCGGAACCACCGGCGGACGGCGAACACCGCCAGCAGCGCCCAGGCCGCGCCGGTCGCCACGGCGAACAGCGTCTCGGAGCCGGACAGGTCGCCGGTGAAGCCGCCGCGCAGCAGGGTCATGACGGGGGTGAGGGGCAGCAGTTCGCAGAAGGAGGCCAGCCGGTCGGGCAGCACCTCCAGCGGGACCATCATCCCGGAGCCGAGCATCGACACCATGATCACCGGCATCGCGGTGACCTGCGCGCTCTCGGTGGTCCGGGTGAAGCCCGCGGTGACGGCGGCGAGCGTCGCGCACAGTCCCAGGCCCAGCAGCAGCCCCAGCACGGACAGATGGACGGCCTGCGACGCGGCCACGTCCAGGACCAGTGCGCAGCCCCCCGCCAGCAGCAGCGACTGCACCAGTCCGGTGACGACGGCCGGGAGCGAGGCCCCGCACAGGATCTCGGCGTCCCGCAGCTCCCCGGTGCGCAGCCGCTTCAGCACCAGTTCCTCGCGGCGGGTGACGAAGACGCTGACGAGCGACGTGTAGACGGCGAACAGCAGGGAGAAGCCGATCGCGCCGGGCAGGATCACCGCGCCGAGGCTGAGACCCGCCTTGTCGAGGTCCATCCCGTCGGCCGCCGAGTACAGGCTGAGCGGAAGCACCAGCGGCACCAAGAGCGCGGCGAAGAGCGTGCCCCTGCTGCGTCCGAACAGCGTCAACTCGGCTCGGGCGAGGGCCCGCATGCGTCCCACGGGGGTGCTGGCCGCGGTGTTCCCGCCGCTCGCGGCCTCGGCCGTTCCCCCGGTCGACCCCTTGGTCGTGCTGACCGTCCCGCTCATGCCGCGTATTCCTTTCCCGTGATGGTGCTCTCCCCCTGCTCGAGGGTTTCGCGTGCGGAGGCTTCCCGGGCTATGCCCAGGAACGCCTCCTCCAGTGACGCCGAGCGCACATCCAGTCCCTTCAGCTCCACACCGGCCCGCTCCGCCCACACCAGCAGGCCCGTGGCCGCCCGTTGCAGTTCACGGGTGTGCAGCCGGATGATCCGTCCGTCCAGTTCGTGCCCGGCCACGCCCAGGTCGTCGAGCGGCGGCAGGTCCCCGGGGAAGTAGCCGGGGGGCAGTTCGAAAGTGATCCGCGACGGCTGCGCGGCGGTCACCTCGGCGGGGGTGCCGGTGGTGGCGATGCGCCCCTTGTGCATGATCGCGAGGCGGTCGGCCAGTGCCTCGGCCTCCTCGAGGTAGTGGGTGGTCAGCAGCACGGTCGTGCCGTTGTCGCGCAGGTCCCGCACCAAGCGCCAGGTGTCGCGGCGCCCTTCGGCGTCCAGGCCGGTCGTCGGCTCGTCGAGGAACAGCACCTCGGGGTCGCCGAGCAGCGCGAGGGCCAGGTCGAGGCGGCGCCGCTCACCCCCGGACAGCTGCTTGACCCGTACGTCGTCCTTCCCGGCCAGTCCGACCAGCGGCAGCACCTCCTGCGGCGGACGGGCCCCGCTGACGGAGCCGGCCCACATCCGCGCGGTCTCCATGACGGTCAGGTCGGAGGGGAAGCCGCCTTCCTGGAGCATCACGCCGGTGCGGGGCCGTACCGCGGCGCGGTCGGTGTACGGGTCGTGACCGAAGATCCTGACCTGTCCGCCGGTCGGCACCGCGAGACCCTCCAGCAGTTCGACGGTGGAGGTCTTGCCCGCGCCGTTGGTGCCCAGCAGCGCGAAGACCTCCCCGCGCCGTACGGAGAAGCCGATCCCACGTACGGCCTCGAACCCGCCCTTGTACACACGGCGCAGGTCAGTGACCTCGATCACGTGTTCATGTTCGTTTCCTCGCATGCTTCGATCATTCAGGATCAACCGGCCGGGCAGCCGTGCGGGCTGTCATCACTGGGCGTGACAAATGTCAGAACGGCGCCGGGTCGTCCCGCACGGGCACCGGGAGGGTCACGGCGACACGAAAAGACCCCGGTCCGATGGACCGGGGTCTGATTCCCGAGCGGACGACGAGGTTCGAACTCGCGACCTCAACCTTGGCAAGGTTGCGCTCTACCAGCTGAGCTACGTCCGCATTGCCTCCGACCGGCTTTCACCGGTCGGTGCGAGCACCAGCCTACCTGATCGGATGCACCGATCGGTACGGCTACGCAGAGCGGGTGACAGGAATTGCACACTGCGCCTTCCCCCTGGAAGGGGGATGTTCTACTACTGAACTACACCCGCATGTACTCCGTGAGCTGGGCCTTTCGGCCTGGCCTCGCGGTGTGCTCCAGACTCTAGCTGATCAACGGGGGTGTTGTGCAAGTCGGCTGCCACGGGGGCCGGATGGCCGGAGCTCGGGCGACCGAGGCGCGGGCGACCGGAGCCCGGACGGCCGGGACGCACCCCGCCGCACCGCGCGCCCCGTCACACCCGTCCCGCCGCGCCGGCCTCACCGCGCCGCGGCGAACGCCTCGTAGATCCGCTTGGGGATCCGCCCGCGCGCGGGGACGTCCATCTGGTTCGACAGCGCCCAGGCGCGCACGGCCGCCGGATCGGGGGCGACCTCCGTCTGCCGGTACGCCCGGCCCGAGCGGGAGCGCTTGCGGCCGGCCTGTACGTAGGGCGCGAGCGCCCTCCGCAGGCCATCGGCGTTGGCTTCGTTCAGATCGATCTCATACGACTTGCCGTCGAGTCCGAAGGCGATCGTTTCCGCCGCTTCCGAGCCGTCGATGTCGTCAAAGAGAGTGACCACGACCTTCTGCGCCACGAATAATCGGTCCCTTCGTGCGACGCCTCTGTGCCGACGTCGGTGATGACGCCCCGGGTGTCGCGGAGATGTCGGCGTCCGCCTGTAAACGGGCAAACCATCTGCTAATGACAATTCATTTGTACAGTGCTCGGCAATGCATTGTGAAGCTCGACTAAATCTGCCCGCGTGTCCGGGGCGCAATAGCGATACGTGACAGATCGCGGATCTTTCCCGGATCTTTTCCCCGGCTCCTCCCCGCGACGCCGAATCGTGATCGGGGTCACGTAGATTCCTCCAACTCTACTCGCGTAGAAATTTTGTGCGGGTAGTCTGAAGGGACCTGCTCAGCACCACACACCGGGAGTGCCAGTGGCACGCGTCGTAGTCGACGTCATGCTCAAGCCGGAGATCCTCGACCCCCAGGGCCAGGCGGTGCAGCGCGCACTGCCGCGGCTGGGTTTCGAGGGGATCTCGGACGTCCGTCAGGGAAAGCGATTCGAACTGGAAGTTGACGGGCCGGTCGACGAGGCCGCGCTCGCCCGCATTCATGATCTTGCGGAATCCTTCCTCGCCAACACCGTGATCGAGGACTTCACCGTCAGGGTCGAGGAAGTCTCGGGGGCCGTGAAGTGACCGCTCGTATTGGCGTCGTCACTTTCCCCGGCAGCCTCGACGACCGGGACTCGCAGCGCGCGATCCGGCTCGCGGGCGCCGAACCCGTGGCGCTCTGGCACAAGGACAAGGACCTCAAGCAGGTCGACGCGGTCGTGCTGTGCGGCGGATTCTCCTACGGCGACTACCTGCGCGCCGGGGCCATCGCCCGTTTCTCGCCGGTGATGGACACCGTCATCGAGCAGGCGAAGGCGGGACTGCCGGTCCTCGGCATCTGCAACGGCTTCCAGATCCTCACCGAGGCGCACCTGCTCCCCGGCGGCATGCTGGGCAACGACCACCTGCACTTCATCTGCCGTGACCAGAAGCTGCGGGTGGAGAACGCGGAGACCGCCTGGACCACCGACTACACGGCCGGCCAGGAGATCCACATCCCGCTGAAGAACATGGACGGCCGCTACGTCGCCGACCAGTACACGCTGGACGAGCTGGAGGCCGAGGGCCGGGTCGCCTTCCGGTACCTCGACTTCAACCCCAACGGCTCGCTCAACGACATCGCCGGCATCACCAACGCGGCGGGCAACGTCGTCGGTCTGATGCCGCACCCCGAGCACGCCGTCGAGTCACTGATCGGCACCGGTCGCACCGACGGCCTCCCGTTCTTCACCTCGATCCTCAAGAAGCTGGTCAACGCATGAGCCGGACGCCTCTGGACACGGTCGAGCACGCGGCCGAGACCCCCGACGTCGAGCTGCCCTGGGCCGAACTCGGCCTCAAGAAGGACGAGTACGAGCGGGTGGTGGAGATCCTCGGCCGCCGCCCGACCGGCGCCGAGCTCGCCATGTACTCGGTGATGTGGTCCGAGCACTGCTCGTACAAGTCCTCCAAGGTCCACCTCCGGCAGTTCGGCGAGAAGGCCCCCGAGTCCGACGCGATGCTCGTCGGCATCGGCGAGAACGCCGGTGTCGTCGACGTCGGTCAGGGCTACGCGGTCACCTTCAAGGTCGAGTCGCACAACCACCCGTCGTACGTCGAGCCCTACCAGGGCGCGGCCACCGGGGTGGGCGGCATCGTCCGCGACATCATCGCGATGGGCGCCCGCCCGGTCGCCGTCGTGGACCCGCTGCGCTTCGGTGCCGCCGACCACCCCGACACCAAGCGCGTCCTGCCCGGCGTCGTCGCCGGCATCGGCGGCTACGGCAACTGCCTCGGCCTGCCCAACATCGGCGGCGAGGTCGTCTTCGATGCCTGCTACCAGGGCAACCCGCTGGTCAACGCCGGTGCCATCGGCGTCATGCGGCACGAGGACATCCACCTTGCCAAGGCCTCCGGGCCCGGCAACAAGGTTATCCTGTACGGCGCCAGGACCGGCGGCGACGGCATCGGCGGCGCCTCGATCCTCGCCTCCGAGACCTTCGACGACGCCAAGCCGTCCAAGCGCCCGGCGGTCCAGGTCGGCGACCCCTTCCAGGAGAAGCTCCTCATCGAGTGCACCTTGGAAGCCTTCAAGGAGAAGCTGGTCGTCGGCATCCAGGACCTCGGCGCGGCCGGCCTGTCCTGCGCCACGTCCGAGCTGGCCTCCAACGGCTCCGGCGGCATGCGCGTCGTCCTCGACGACGTACCGCTGCGCGACTCCACGCTCTCGCCCGAGGAGATCCTCATGAGCGAGTCGCAGGAGCGCATGTGCGCGGTCGTCGAGCCGGAGAAGGTCGACCGCTTCCTCGAGATCTGCGAGAAGTGGGACGTCATCGCCACCGTCATCGGTGAGGTGACCGACGGCGACCGCCTGGAGATCTTCTGGCACGGCGGCAAGATCGTCGACGTCGACCCGCGCACCGTCGCCCACGACGGCCCGGTCTACGAGCGCCCCTACGCCCGCCCCGACTGGCAGGACGCGCTCCAGGCCGACGACGCGAACAAGCTGCCCCGGCCGCAGACGTCCGACGAGCTGAAGGACCAGGTCCTGAAGCTGGTGGGCTCGCCCAACCAGGCCTCCAAGGAGTGGATCACCCGGCAGTACGACCACTTCGTGCAGGGCAACACGGTCCTCGCCCAGCCCGAGGACTCCGGCATGATCCGCGTCGACGAGAAGACCGGCCTCGGCGTCGCCATCGCCACCGACGGCAACGGCCGGTACGCCAAGCTCGACCCGTACACGGGCGCGCAGCTGGCCCTGGCGGAGGCCTACCGCAACGTGGCGACGACCGGTGCCAAGCCGCTCGCCGTCTCCGACTGCCTGAACTTCGGCTCGCCGGAGGACCCCGCGGTCATGTGGCAGTTCGCGGAGGCCGTGCGCGGTCTGGCCGACGGCTGTCTGCAGCTCGGCACCCCGGTCACCGGCGGCAACGTCTCGCTCTACAACCAGACCGGCGAGGCCGCCATCCACCCCACCCCGGTGGTCGCGGTCCTCGGTGTGATCGACGACGTGGCGCGGCGCACGCCGGCCGCCTTCCAGGAGGAGGGGCAGCTGCTCTACCTCCTCGGCGACACCCGTGAGGAGTTCGGCGGCTCGGCCTGGTCCCAGGTCGTCCACGACCACCTCGGCGGCCTGCCGCCCGAGGTCGACCTGGAGCGCGAGCGCCTCCTCGGCGAGATCCTGATCTCCGCCTCCCGCGACGGCATGATCGACTCCGCGCACGACCTGTCCGACGGCGGTCTGATCCAGGCCGTGGTCGAGTCGGCGCTGCTCGGCGGCAAGGGCGCGCGTCTGGTCGTACCGGACGGGCTCGACGCGTTCACCTTCCTGTTCTCCGAGTCGGCCGGCCGCGCGATCGTCGCCGTGCCGCGTTCGGAGGAGGTCCGCTTCACCGACATGTGCGGTGTGCGCGGCCTCCCGGCGACCCGCATCGGAGTCGTCGACGGGGACACGGTGGACCTCCAGGGCGAGTTCGCGCTCACCCTCGAGGAGCTGCGCACGGTCCACGAGGAGACGATCCCGGCCCTGCTGGCCTGATCCGAGGCCTGCGTCGTTCGGTTTCCCGTACGGAGCCCCCGCCCGGTCCGCCGGTCGGGGGCTCCGTCGTTCGTGGGGCCGGCCGGGGCGGCGAGGTGTCCGAGGCGCCCGTGCCGACCTCGCGGCGCACCTCCTAGGCTGCCCCCATGTCCCCGGCCAAGAAGCGCACCCGCTCCTACGACCCCGCCAAGACCCGCACCGCCGTCCTGGCCCAGTTCGGGAACGTACGGCAGGCGGTACGCACCCTGGACGCGCGACACCTCGCCCTGCCCACCCGCCTCGGCGACTGGACCGTACGGGACCTGCTCGCGCACCTCGCCCTGACCGTCGGGAGCGTCAGCCGGGCCCTGGAGCGGGACGAACCGGCGAAGCCCGAGCTGGCGCTGCTGGACTACCCCGCCGCGACCGCCGCCCACGCCGGTGCCGTCGCCGAGCGTTCCCGGGCGCTCGCCGAGGCGACCTCGGACTTCGACGCCCTGTTCACCCGCACCGCGGAGGAGCTGACCCGGGACCTCGACGCCGCCCCGCCCACCCGTGTGCTCGCCCTGCGCCCCGGGGCCATGAACCTCACCGACTACCTGGTCACCCGCACCGTCGAGCTCGTCGTCCACGCCGACGACCTGGGCGCCGCCGTGCCCGGCCTCGACGTCCCCCACGACCGTCAGGCCCTCGCCGCCTGCACCCGGCTGCTGGCCGACACGCTGGCGGCGAAGGCGCCCGGCGGCTCGACGGAGGTGCGCATCCCGCCGTACGCGGTCGTGCAGTGCGTGGCGGGGCCGCGGCACACCCGGGGCACCCCGCCCAACGTCGTCGAGACCGACCCGCTGACCTGGATCCGGCTGGCCACCGGGCGCACGGCCTGGCAGGACGCGGTGGCCGATGCCGAGGTGAGCGCGAGCGGGGAGCGGGCGGACCTGGGACCGTACCTGCCGCTGATGACGTGAGGCGACGGCGGACGACGCGAGGGGAACCGGAAGTCCCCCGTCTCCGTCGAAGCGGCATGTACACACAGAGGAACAACCGGCGCAAACGGCGCACCGTTCTCGCGGCGGCCACCGTCGCCCTCTCCGTCCCCTTCGTGGCGGCCTGTGGCAGTGAGCAGGCGGGCGCGGGCGCGGGGGCGGACGCCGGGCGGGCGAGCGCGGTCGGTGCGAAGACGGGTACGGCGGAGCGGTCCCTCACCGGCATGCGCTGGAACGTCGACAGCGTCACCGCGAACGGCACCACCCTCCGTGCCCCCGTCGACTCGCACGTCACCATCGAGGACGACGGCCGGACCAGCGGCCGGTACGCCTGCAACTACTTCCGCGGTGAGACCGGCTTCGACGAAGACCGGGTCCGGTTCGCCGTCGACACCACCCTGATGGCCTGTGACGACGAGCCGCGCAGGAGCTTCGAAGGTGCCCTCGCCCGCGCCCTCTCCTTCCAGGACGGTGCTCTGAAGGTCCGGGTGAACGACGACCGTCTGAGCCTCACCGCCGACGACGGCACCACCGTCCGTCTCAGCGAGGGCAACGCGGACACCCCGCTGTACGGCACGAAGTGGAAGATCGTCTCCCCCGACTCCGCGGGCCGTGCCCACCTCACCTTCGACGAGGAGGAGGGCACCGTCTCCGGAAGCCTCGGCTGCAACAAGGTGAACGCCGACGCCACCGTCCGCGACGGCCATATCACCGTCGGCACGCCCACCACGACCCGAATGGTGTGCGAAGACTCACTCATGAAGACCGAGAAGCGGCTGCTGCGGCTCTTCGACACCACGCTCAACTACCGGGTCGAGCACCGGAGCATGACGCTGACCAGCGAGAACGGTCCGTCCGTCGAACTCTTCGCCGCCACGTGATCCAGGGCTGAGGTGGTGCACCCAATTCGGACCAGCACTCGACCTCGCCTACACTCGGTGCCGTGCCACGTGGTGACGGACGACTCAACCACGACCTGCTCCCCGGAGAGAAGGGCCCCCAGGACGCCTGCGGCGTCTTCGGTGTCTGGGCTCCGGGCGAAGAGGTCGCCAAGCTCACGTATTTCGGGCTGTACGCCCTCCAGCATCGGGGTCAGGAATCCGCGGGTATCGCGGTCAGCAACGGCTCCCAGATCCTCGTTTTCAAGGACATGGGCCTGGTTTCCCAGGTCTTCGACGAGACCTCGCTCGGTTCGCTCCAGGGTCATATCGCGGTCGGTCACGCCCGCTACTCGACCACCGGCGCCTCCGTGTGGGAGAACGCCCAGCCGACGTTCCGCGCCACCGCGCACGGCTCGATCGCGCTCGGCCACAACGGCAACCTGGTCAACACGGCGGAGCTCGCCGAGCTGGTGGCCGAGCTGCCCAAGGAGAACGGCCGCGCCCCGAAGGTGGCGGCCACCAACGACACCGACCTGATAACCGCCCTGCTGGCCGGCCAGCGTGCCGCCGACGGCGAACCGGTGACCGTGGAGCAGGCCGCGCACGTGGTCCTTCCGCAGGTCAAGGGCGCCTTCAGCCTCGTCTTCATGGACGAGAACACGCTGTACGCCGCCCGCGACCCGCAGGGCATCCGCCCGCTGGTCCTCGGCCGGCTCGAGCGCGGCTGGGTCATCGCCTCCGAGTCCGCCGCCCTCGACATCTGCGGCGCCAGCTTCGTCCGCGAGATCGAGCCCGGCGAGTTCGTCGCCATCGACGAGAACGGACTGCGCTCTTCCCGATTCGCGGAAGCGAAGCCCAAGGGCTGTGTCTTCGAGTACGTGTACCTGGCCCGCCCGGACACCGACATCGCCGGCCGGAACGTCTACCTCTCGCGCGTCGAGATGGGCCGCCGCCTCGCCGAGGAGGCGCCCGCCGAGGCCGACCTGGTGATAGCGACCCCGGAGTCCGGCACCCCGGCCGCCATCGGCTACGCGGAGGCCTCCGGCATCCCCTTCGGCAACGGCCTGGTGAAGAACGCGTACGTCGGCCGTACGTTCATCCAGCCCTCGCAGACCATCCGCCAGCTCGGCATCCGACTGAAGCTGAACCCGCTCAAGGACGTCATCAAGGGCAAGCGCCTGGTCGTCGTCGACGACTCGATCGTGCGCGGCAACACCCAGCGCGCCCTGGTCCGCATGCTCCGCGAGGCGGGTGCCGCCGAGATCCACATCCGGATCTCCTCGCCGCCGGTGAAGTGGCCGTGCTTCTTCGGCATCGACTTCGCGACCCGCGCCGAGCTGATCGCCAACGGCATGTCCATCGACGAGATCGGCACCTCGCTCGGCGCCGACTCCCTGGCGTACATCTCCATCGACGGCATGATCGAGGCGACGACCATCGCCAAGCCGAACCTGTGCCGCGCCTGCTTCGACGGCGAGTACCCGATGGAGCTGCCCGATCCGGAGCTCCTCGGCAAGCGGCTCCTGGAGTCGGAGCTGGCCGCCGGTACGGCCGAGCCGGCCGCGCTCGACGCGATCCGCCGCCCGTAAGCCCTGCCCTGCCGTAACGAGACGAAGGCTCTCCCAGTCATGTCTGAGAACACTGGCGCCGGCCACGCGGCGGCGTCGTACAGGACCGCGGGCGTCGACATCGACGCGGGTGACCGAGCGGTCGAGCTGATGAAGGAGTGGGTGAAGAAGGCGCGGCGCCCCGAGGTCCTCGGCGGCCTCGGCGGTTTCGCCGGCCTCTTCGACGCCTCCGCCCTGAAGAGGTACGAGCGTCCCCTGCTGGCCTCCGCCACGGACGGCGTCGGCACCAAGGTCGACATCGCCCGCCGCATGGGCGTCTACGACACCATCGGGCACGACCTGGTCGCCATGGTGATGGACGACATCGTGGTGTGCGGCGCCGAGCCGCTGTTCATGACCGACTACATCTGTGTCGGCAAGGTCCACCCCGAGCGGGTCGCCGCCATCGTCAAGGGCATCGCCGAAGGCTGTGTACTGGCCGGCTGCGCCCTGGTCGGCGGGGAGACGGCCGAGCACCCCGGCCTGCTGGGCGAGGACGACTTCGACGTCGCCGGCGCCGGTACGGGCGTCGTGGAGGCCGACCGGCAGCTCGGCCCGGACCGCATCCGCAAGGGTGACCGGGTCGTCGCCATGGCCGCCTCCGGGCTCCACTCGAACGGGTACTCGCTGGTCCGGCACGTCCTGCTGAACCAGGCCGGGCTCGCCCTGGAGAGCCGGATCGATGAGCTGGGCCGCACCCTCGGGGAGGAGCTCCTGGAGCCCACCCGGATCTACTCGCTGGACTGCCTGGCCCTGATCCGCACCACCGAGGTGCACGCCTTCAGCCACGTCACCGGCGGCGGCCTCGCGGCCAACCTGGCCCGCGTCGTCCCGGACGGGCTGCACGCGGTCGTGGACCGCTCCACCTGGAGCCCGGCCCCGGTCTTCGACCTCGTCGGCCGGACCGGTTCGGTCGAGCGCCTGGAGCTGGAGCGCACCCTCAACATGGGCGTCGGCATGATCGCGATCGTGCCGGAGGAGTCCACGGACGCGGCGCTGACCACGCTGGCCGACCGTGGTGTGGACGCCTGGGTGGCCGGCGAGATCACCGACCGCGGCGAGTACACGACGGGAGCGGCACTGGTGGGTGACTACGCGAGCTGATGCAGGACGAGCACACCGAGCGGCAGGCCGAGCACGGTGACTCCCCGCGCGGACCGGCGGACCGGGGCCAGTGGACCCGGCACCACCGGGCCGCGCCCGGAACCCGGGGCGTGCGGGCAGCACAGAACCCGGTCGGTGACCGGAGTCACCGACCGGGCTGATGAATCAGTGCAAGGTCAAGCGCCACGACGTTGGGGAGAGGACTGGCCGTCCTCGTCCTCGTCGTCGTCCTCATAGAGGTCGGCGTACCGTGCGTACAGGTCGTCCTGCTCATCGTCCTCGACCGGGTCACCGTTGACATTCGGTGACGTGTTCGAAGGTGATGCACCCAGCTCCTCGGCCAGACGTGCGAGATCCGTCCCGCCGCTGTTGTACTTCAGCTGGCGGGCGACCTTTGTCTGCTTGGCCTTGGCCCGGCCGCGCCCCATGGCTCGACCCCCTCAACGACGGGGCTCGACGGCCCCAGAGTCTTGACACGCGTTCATAGTCCGGAACGGACTCTCCGTGGAGAGGCCGGTCCGTAGGGCTCCCACGGTACCTGAGCCCACGCCCATACGGTACGTCGCCCGCGTGACGTGCCCCCTTCCGTGACCCTTACGGCACCCTGTTCTCGCAGGTCAACTGCGATTTCAAGCACTTGTCGAGGGCCGACCCGCCGAGAGAAGTGAGAGTTCTCTCGAAGTACCCCGCCGCGGGTACCGGCCAAACGTACGAACAGCGTCCGGACGGGGGCGGGGACGGACCCACCGGCCCGTCCCCGCCCCCGTCCGGCATCGGCGTTCCTGTCTGCGTTCCTGTTTACGGTTTACAGCCTGTTTCAGCGCGCCGCGCGGGCCTCCGCCATCCGCTGCTCGGCGATCCGGTCGGCCGCCGCGGCCGGCGGAATCCCGTCGGACTTCGCACGTGTGAAGATCGCGAGCGTGGTGTCGAAGATCTTCGCCGCCTTCGCCCTGCACCGGTCGAAGTCGAAGCCGTGCAGCTCGTCGGCGACCTGGATGACACCGCCGGCGTTCACCACGTAGTCCGGCGCGTAGAGGATCCCGCGGTCGGCGAGGTCCTTCTCCACACCCGGGTGGGCGAGCTGGTTGTTGGCGGCGCCGCAGACCACCTTGGCGGTCAGGACCGGCACGCTGTCGTCGTTCAGGGCACCACCCAGTGCGCAGGGGGCGTACACGTCCAGCCCCTCGGCCCGGATCAGCGCCTCGGTGTCGGCGACGGCCGTGACGCCCCGTGGGTGCCGGTCCAGGACCCGCCGCACGGCGTCCTCGCGCACGTCGGTGACCAGGACCTCCGCGCCCTCCTTGAGCAGGTGTTCCACCAGGTGGTGGCCGACCTTGCCGACTCCCGCGACGCCGACCTTGCGGTCGCGCAGAGAGGGGTCGCCCCACAGGTGCTGGGCGGCGGCCCGCATGCCCTGGTAGACACCGAAGGAGGTGAGCACCGAGGAGTCGCCCGCGCCGCCGTTCTCCGGGGAGCGGCCCGTGGTCCAGCGGCACTCGCGGGCCACGACGTCCATGTCCGCGACGTAGGTGCCGACGTCACAGGCGGTGACGTACCGGCCGCCCAGTGAGGCGACGAACCGGCCGTAGGCGAGCAGCAGCTCCTCGCTCTTGACCGTCTCGGGATCCCCGATGATCACTGCCTTGCCGCCGCCGTGGTCGAGACCGGCCATGGCGTTCTTGTACGACATCCCGCGGGCGAGGTTCAGCGCGTCGGCGACGGCCTGCTCCTCGGTCGCGTACGGGTAGAAGCGCGTACCGCCGAGGGCGGGGCCCAGGGCGGTGGAGTGGAGGGCGATGACGGCCTTGAGGCCACTTGCACGGTCCTGGCAGAGCACGACTTGCTCGTGACCGCCCTGGTCCGAACGGAACAGGGTGTGCAGGACGCCGTCAGATACGTCGGTCACGGTGGTGACTCCTGAGTAAGTAGCGGCGGGTGGACGCAGATCCCGAAAACTCCCCCGCCGCTTGTGGCGATGGGGGAGCCCGCGGAGGCTGTGAGCACGAGATTAGGCCCTGCCGTGCCCGAGAGCGGCGACGTGTCCAGGATCACGTTCCCGTGGTCACTCCCGGGGTGTCACCGTGCGACCATTTGCCTGGATTGCCCGTGCGTCCGCGTCCCCCGCGCGCGCGTGAGCGGGCCCGCAGGTTTTCGCGCCGGTGCGCGGGGGAGGGAGCAGGCGTGCCCAAGGTCTCCTCGGTGGTCGTGCCCTACGCGACCTATCTGCGCGTGTACGAACCACTGGCCGCCTTCCCGGAGCCGGAGCGCGGCCACTGGGCACGTTACGCCCGCCGCACCGACCTCCCCTCCTACCAGGACGAACTCCGCCGGGCCCTGGCCGACGTCGTGCCCACCCCGCCGGTCCCGGTTCCGGTGCGGGAGAGCGACGACGCGTTCGTGCTGGAGGTCGACGGAGTGGTCTGCGTCTGCCCCTGGCGCACCCGGCTGCGCGGCTGGCAGGCCCTGGGCGAACTCGCCGAGGAATTTCCCCTGCCCGTCCTGGACACGCTGCTGCCCCCGTTCGTACGACGCCAGGCCGCCGAGGACTACGAGCGCTGGCTGGCCGCCCACCCCGACGCCCGGCCGTGGATCCGCACGGCGACCTGGCAGGTGCCGATCAACTGGTTCGTGCTGGTCTCGGACGAGGAGCGCGAGTACGACAAGGGTTCCGCCGGCGCGGGTTCCACCGGGACTCCCGTACTGCGCTACCGGACGCCCATGGTCGAGGCGCGGCGGCGGGTGGCACGCGGACTGCGGGCACTGAAAGACACCATGGACGGAGGGCCGCTGATCGACGGCCTGGTGGACGTCGGGCGCTGGTTGGAGGAGTTCCATCCGCGCTCACTGGTCGAGCTGGACTACGGCGGCCTGGTGCACGTCCTGCCGGCCGGCGCCCTGGAGGACGACCACTCGGCGGCCGACGTGGCCGAGGGGATCGCGGCCCTGCGCCGCGGCGACGGAGTGGCCGCGGGGGAGGCCTACGGGCGGCTGGTGGAGCGGTGGCGTTCCGTACGGGATCTGCGGTCGGCCAACTGACGCCCGCCGCACGGCCGAGGTGGCGAACGGGCGTTTGACCAAACGCCCTTCTTGAGGTTTTGTCGTCGCCCTGAGGTTTCGTCAACCCGAACCCGACAACGGACGTAGATGCCGATCCGGGCGTATGTCCCAAGCGGGTCAAGCGTGACGGACCGCACGTACGCGGCCCTTGCGCCCCTTGCACCCCCTCGTGCCAAAATAGGACAAGGAGTCCGGGAGGGCTCCTCCGTCCTGCTGTGCTCGACTATGGGCGGAATCTCAGCATTGCCCGCTTTGGGGGGTCGAGTGGCTCCTGATCTCGCCTGTGACTGATCGTCACAGGCGAGTGACTGTCCGCTATGGCATGGTCCATCGGCTTCCGCGGCTGATGAACACCTGGGAGGGCAATTCCATCGGTTTGGCCGACGCGGCTGGACGGATGGTGTAGTTGTAGTGCCGAGGACAAGCCGTTCGTCCTATAACCGACTCGACCCGCGTCCACCATTTCGGGCAACGCGGGTCAAGGTGCAGAATTTAGAGGAAAGAACCGAGAAGGTTCGGTTCTCCCGAGGAGGCCGCTCATGACCGCTCGCACCCCTGATGCCGAGCCGCTGCTGACCCCGGCTGAGGTCGCCACCATGTTCCGCGTGGACCCGAAGACGGTCACGCGTTGGGCGAAGGCCGGCAAGCTCACGTCGATCCGCACGCTCGGCGGGCACCGCCGCTACCGCGAAGCTGAGGTCCGCGCCCTGCTCGCGGGCATTCCGCAGCAGCGCAGCGAGGCCTGAACAACTGAATAACCCGGACGAACCGGCTGGTCCCCCAACTGGTCGAGGCGTTCGGAACCACAGCTCCACACGACGCGGGGACTGCCCCAACAGGCCCCTCTCCCACGCCGAACAGAACTTTCCAGGCAGCTGCACAGGGTGCGTCGTCGATCGCGCTGGACTCCGCCGAGTCCAGCGCGATTTTTTGTGCGGTGGGCTGTCGGCCGGTCGGTGTGAACGCTCGGTGATCGGTGCTGGCCGAGGCCCCGGAAAGGCCGGCCGGGTGGGCCGACGGGTGCTTCGTGCGCGAGCTTGTCCGACTCCGGGGGCGACTGTGGGGCCATCTGTGCGGAGGCTTGTGCGGGCCCCTGAAGAGAGTGCAATTGTACATATTAAATTGACTTGGCATAGGACGGGAGTGAGTACCGCACATTCCAAAACTCGTGCGGTGACACCCGTCACATACCGGCTGGGTTGTTGAGCCACCGGCATATGCGCTAGAGGGGGTGGGCGTCGGGGGCGAGGCGAGCAACTCGGCGGTGGGGCCCGGTAACCGGGTGGCCGGGGTGCTGGGCGGGGCGGTGGGCTAGGCGGTCGCGGCGCCCTCGCCCTCGACGGGCTCCGGTGGCCGCTCTGTGCCTTCGGGGGGTTCGGTGGGTTCGGTGGATTCGGTGGGGCGGGGGAAGGAGTCGTGGGGGGCGGAGTCCATCGCCAGCCGCAACAGGCGGTGGCAGACAGGACAGTGGCGGGTGAGATGCCCCCCGAACGACGACGCGGCCAACAGGTGCGCGCGGAGTAACGCCTGCGTTTCGTGCCTGGCCGATGCGGTCATGTGCCACCTCCAGAGGGCCGCACGGAGAGCGGCCCGCCCTGCTGTCCGGGGTACCCAGGGAATCCCGCCCCGTCAAGACACAGGGAGTTCCGCCGGGAAGCCTCAGAGGCGCTCGACACGGGGCGTGGGGCCCTGGAACACGCGGGACCGCATGAAAGGCCCTCACGCCGCCGGTGAGGGCCTTCGGGTGGCGAATGGCGACGCCGCGAGGGGGGAGTGGGAGAGAGGGCGACGACGAAACCTGGCGAGAAGGACCTCACCGTTACGGCGACCGCCACGGGCGCGGCCTGGTCGCGGATACGGCGAAAGGGTCCGCGCCACATGGTGCGGGCGCCTTGGTGGATGCGGTCCTGACGGGGTTCGCTGTGTTCGACGGCGGCTGCCGCCGCGGGCGCGGCCTCTGCCCCGGCCCGGTCTCAAGTACGGCGAAGGGGCCCGCACCGTACGGTGCGGGCCCCTTCGTGAAAGCGGTCCTGACGGGATTTGAACCCGCGGCCTCCACCTTGACAGGGTGGCGAGCACTCCTAACTGCTCCACAGGACCAGGTTTCGCGGCGCGATTACCGTCTTGCGCTGCGAGAAGAGACTGTACAGGAGTCGTGGCCCGCTGGTCGAATTCACCCTGCGTGCCGCTTCCGTCACGGAACGGCGGCGTCGATCGCCTTCACGATCCGCTTGTCCGACACCGGGTACGCCGTGCCCAGCGCGTGGGCGAAATAGCTGACCCGGAGCTCCTCGATCATCCAGCGGATGTCCAGCACCTGCTGCGGCACCGGCCGCCCCTGCGGCATCTGCTCCAGCAGCCAGGCGTACTCGTCCCGCATCTCCTGGACCTTCTCCATGCGGGTCGTGTCCCGCTGGGCGTTCGCCGGCATCTGCTGCAGACGACGGTCCACGGCCACCAGGTACCGCATCAGGTCCGGCAGCCGCCGCAACCCCGTCTCCGTCACGAACCCCGGCTTCACCAGGGCGTCCAGCTGCCCCCGCACGTCCTGGAGGTTCGCCAGCAGCGCGGGGCTGCGCACGCTCTTCAGCCGCCGCTCACACGCCTGCCAGGCGGCAAGTACCTGCTGCACCTGATCCACCGCACGGACGGTCGTGTCCACGATCTCCGCGCGCACCTTGTCGTACAGCTTGCGATACGACTCCTCGTCCCACACGGGCCCACCGAAGTCCGCGATCAGCCGGTCCGCCGCCGCCATCGCGCAGTCGTCGAACAGCGCCTGGATCGAACCGTGCGGATTCGCCGACAGAGCGAGCTTCTGGGGGTTCGTCAACTTTTCGGATGCGAACTTCGCGGGACTCACCGGGATGTTGCGCAGGATCAGCCGACGCGTGCCCTTCCACATCGCCGGCTGCTGCTCCGCCTCCGTGTCGAAGAGCCGTACGGAGACCGTGTCGCCGTCGTCGACCAGTGCCGGGAACGCCTTCACCGGCTGACCGGCCCGCCGTGTCTCGAAGACGCGGGTCAGTGTGCCGACGGTCCAGTCGGTCAGCCCCGTACGCTCCAGGGACTCGCCACCCCGGCGTTCGGCCGTGGCGGCCGCCGCCCGCGAGAGCGCCTTGCGGGCCTTCGGCTTGAGCCGGATCCGGAGCGCTTCGAGGTCCTTGTCCTCGTCGAGCTTGCGACGACGCTCGTCGACGATCCGGAACGTGACCTTCAAATGGTCGGGGACCTTGGACCAGTCGAAGTCGTCCGCGTCGAAGGGCACCCCGACCATGCGCTTCAGCTCACGCGCCATCGTCGTGGTCAGCGGCTCCTGCAGCGGAACCGCTCTCTCCAGGAACGCCTTCGCGTAGTTCGGCGCCGGCACGTAGTTGCGGCGGATCGGCTTGGGGAGGGAACGGATCAGCTCCGTGACGACCTCCTCCCGCAGACCCGGGATCTGCCAGTCGAAGCCCTCCTCCGTGACCTGGTTCAGCACCTGGAGCGGAACATGGACCGTCACCCCGTCCGCGTCCGCACCCGGCTCGAACTGGTACGTCACCCGGAACGTGAGGGCGCCCTGCCGCCAGGAATCCGGATAGTCGGCCTTGGTGACGGCCTCCGCCGACTCACGGATGAGCATCTCGCGCTCGAAGTCGAGGAAGTCCGGCTGCTCGTGCCGCTTGCGCTTCCACCACGAGTCGAAGTGGGCCCCCGACACGACGTGCTCGGGAACCCGCTGGTCGTAGAAGTCGAACAGGGTCTCGTCGTCGACCAGGATGTTCCGGCGCCGCGCCCGGTGCTCCAGCTCCTCGACCTCGGTGAGCAGCCTGCGGTTGTCCGCGAAGAACTTGTGGTGCGTGCGCCAGTCACCCTCGACCAGGGCATGGCGGATGAACAGCTCGCGCGACACCTCGGCGTCGATCCGACCGTAGTTCACCTTGCGGTGGGCGACGATCGGGACGCCGTACAGCGTGACCTTCTCGTACGCCATCACCGCGGCCTGGTCCTTCTCCCAGTGCGGTTCGCTGTACGTGCGCTTCAGCAGATGCCCGGCGAGCGGCTCGACCCACTCCGGCTCGATCTTCGCGTTGACCCGGGCCCACAGCCGGGACGTCTCGACGAGCTCCGCCGACATCACGAACCGCGGCGGCTTCTTGAACAACGCCGAACCGGGGAAGATCGCGAACTTGGCGTTGCGCGCCCCCACGTACTCGTTGCGCCCGCCTCCGTCCTTGCGACCGCTCCCGTCCTTGTGCCCGGCCGCACCGGAGTCCTTCGACTCCTTCACGTCCTTCATCCCGATGTGGGAGAGCAGACCCGCGAGCAGCGAGACATGGATACGGTCCCCGGGCGCGTCCTCCTCGTTGAGGTGGATGCCCATCTGCTTGGCGACCGTGCGCAACTGCGTGTAGATGTCCTGCCACTCACGGATCCGCAGGAAGTTCAGATACTCCTGCTTGCACATGCGCCGGAAGGACGACGAGCCGCGCTCCTTCTGCTGCTCGCGCACATAGCGCCACAGGTTCAGGTAGGCGAGGAAGTCGCTGGTCTCGTCCCGGAACCGGGCATGCTGCTGGTCCGCCTGGGTCTGCTTGTCGGACGGCCGCTCACGCGGGTCCTGGATGGACAGCGCCGCCGCGATCACCATCACCTCGCGGACACAGCCGTTGCGGTCCGCCTCCAGCACCATGCGCGCCAGCCGTGGGTCGACCGGCAGCTGGGCCAGCTTCCGCCCGGTCTCCGTCAGCCGCTTGCGAGGGTCCTTCTGCGCCGGGTCCAGCGCGTTGAGCTCCTGCAGCAACTGCACGCCGTCCCGGATGTTCCGGTGGTCCGGCGGATCGATGAACGGGAACTTCTCGATGTCGCCCAGACCCGCCGCCGTCATCTGCAGGATGACCGACGCCAGGTTCGTACGGAGGATCTCCGCGTCCGTGAACTCCGGGCGGGCGTCGAAGTCGTCCTCGCTGTACAGCCGGATGCAGATGCCGTCCGACGTACGCCCGCAGCGGCCCTTGCGCTGATTGGCGCTGGCCTGCGACACCGGCTCGATCGGCAGCCGCTGCACCTTGGTCCGGTGGCTGTACCGGGAGATACGGGCGAAGCCCGGGTCGATGACGTACTTGATGCCCGGCACCGTCAGCGACGTCTCCGCCACGTTGGTCGCGAGAACGATCCTGCGGCCGCTGTGCTGCTGGAAGACCCGGTGCTGCTCGGCGTGCGAGAGCCGCGCGTACAGCGGCAGCACTTCGGTGAACCTGTACTGCTTCTTCGTCAGCGCGTCCGCCGTGTCCCGGATCTCCCGCTCACCGGAGAGGAAGACCAGGATGTCGCCCGGTCCCTCGGCGATCAGCTCCTCGACCGCGTCCGTGATCGCGGTGATCTGGTCACGGTCGGCGTCCTGCGAATCCTCCTCGAGCAACGGCCGGTACCGGACCTCGACGGGATACGTACGACCGCTGACCTCGATGATCGGAGCATCGCCGAAATGCCGGGAGAACCGCTCCGGGTCGATGGTCGCCGAGGTGATGACGACCTTCAGGTCCGGGCGCCGCGGCAGCAGCTGAGCGAGATACCCCAGCAGGAAGTCGATGTTCAGCGACCGCTCGTGGGCCTCGTCGATGATGATCGTGTCGTAGGCGCGCAGCTCCCGGTCCGTCTGGATCTCGGCGAGCAGGATGCCGTCGGTCATCAACTTCACGAAGGTGGAGTCCGGACTCACCTGATCGGTGAACCGCACCTTCCAGCCGACGGCCTCCCCGAGCGGAGTGTCCAGCTCCTCGGCGACACGTTCGGCCACCGTGCGGGCGGCGATCCGGCGGGGCTGTGTGTGCCCGATCATCCCGCGGACGCCCCGGCCCAGCTCCATGCAGATCTTCGGGATCTGCGTGGTCTTGCCCGAACCCGTCTCGCCCGCGACGATCACCACCTGGTGATCGCGAATGGCCTCGGCGATCGTGTCCTTCTTCTGGCTGACCGGCAACTGCTCCGGATACGTGATCACCGGGACACGCGCACGCCGCCCGGCCATCCGCTCCTCGGCCTTCGTGACCTCCGCCGCGATCTCGTCGAGCACAGCGGTCCGGGCCTCCGGCTTGCGGATCTTGCGCGCGCCTTCGAGCCTGCGCCCGAGCCGCTGCGCATCGCGCAGTGAGAGCTCGGTCAGGCGGGAGGCGAGGGCTCCGAAGGAGGGGGTGTCGGAAGAGGACGCGGAAGCGGAGACAGGTTGCGTGGACATACGGGAACCAGGATCTCATCATCGAGAATTTTGTGGCCAACAGTTTTGGCGGTGCGGCGCACGCGAACACCCCCTCCGGGAACCCGGAGGGGGTGTTGTTGTGGCTGGGGCCGGGGTCGAACCGGCGACCTATCGCTTTTCAGGCGATCGCTCGTACCAACTGAGCTACCCAGCCACGAGGTTTCACGTGAAACCTCAGCGGTCCTGACGGGATTTGAACCCGCGGCCTCCACCTTGACAGGGTGGCGAGCACTCCTAACTGCTCCACAGGACCAAGCTTCGTACGACAGTGTCGCACAGGGTGGTGCGTGCCCCCAACGGGATTCGAACCCGTGCTACCGCCTTGAAAGGGCGGCGTCCTAGGCCGCTAGACGATGAGGGCTATCGGCCCGCCTGGGCGCTTCTCAGCGCGTCGGGGACGTGAGAAGCATATGGGATGGCGGGAGCGATCGCCAAAACGATTTACGGGGCGCTTGTCGAGGGGGGCCGAGGCGGGGACTGGGAGGGGGATTCGGAGGGGAACTCGGAAGGGGACTCGGAGGAGGACCCGGACGGCGTCGCGCCCGGTTGGTTCTCCTCCGGGAGGTGGCGGCTGACCTCTGCCGTCGTGAGACCCAGGCCGCCCAGCTTGATCGCGTCCCAGGCCTGGAGGCGGCGTGTGTCGCGGTCGAAGTAGAGGATCGAGGTCTCGATCGGGTCGGGGTGCTCGCCCTCGATCGCCCGCAGGCCGCTGCCGCCGGTGGAGCCCTCGGTGCGGAGCCGGGTGCCGTACTTCATGACCTCCGTCTTCTGGCGGTGGATGTGCCCGGCCAGGACGAGGGGCACCGTGCCGTCGACCTCGCGAGCCGCCGACGGTTCATGGGCGACGGCCACGTCGACCGGGGTGCCGGCCGCCTTCTGGTCGCGCAGGGCGGAGGCGAGGCGGGCGCCGGCGAGTTCCTGGGACTGCTCGGCTCCGGGTTTCTTGGACCGGTCCGGGGTGAACTGGGGGTCTCCGGTGCCGGCGAAGCGCAGGCCCGCGATGGTCTCGGCCCGGCCCTCGTCCAGGACGTGGACGTTCTTGAGGCCTTCCAGATAGCGCTGGGTGACCAGGGAGTCGTGGTTGCCGCGGACCCAGACATAGGGGGCGCCGAGGTCCTCGACGGGGTCGAGGAAGCCGTTCTCGGCGGCGGTGCCGTGGTCCATGGTGTCGCCGGAGTCGACGATGACGTCCACCCGGTACTGCTCGACGAGCGAGGCGATGATCGCCCAGCTCGCGGGGTTGAGGTGGATGTCGGAGACGTGCAGGACCCGGATGGTGGTCGGGTCGGGCTGGTAGACGGGGAGCGTGGAGGTGGCGTCGTAGAGCTTCGTCACGTTGGTGACCAGGCGGGCCAGCTCTTTTTGGTAGACGTCGAACTCGGTGACGATGCTGCGGGCGTTGCCGACCAGGGACGGCGCGGAGGAGAGCAGCCCGGAGAACTTCGGTTCGAGGACGGAGTCCGGGTTCCAGGTGGCGTACGCGGTGCCGCCGGACGCGGCCAGCAGGGTGAGGGCGAGGCCGCCCGCGGCCAGGGCGCGGCGGGGCCGGCGGTAGACGATGAGGCCGAGCGCGGTGGCGCCGGTGACGACGGCGACGACGGAGCGTACGGCGAGGTCGGCTGTGCCGCGGGCGATGTCCTGGGTGACTTCGTCCTGGAGCCCGGAGAGGCGTTCGGGGTGGTCGACGAGGGCCTGGGAGCGGGCGGGGTCGAGCTGGTCGACGTTGACGTCGAGGCGGACGGGGGCGTTGTGGCTGTCGAGTTCGAGGGCGCCCAGGGGAGAGACGTTGATCTTCGTGCCGCCGGTGAGGGAGGGGCGCAGGGTCATGGTCGTGTCCATGGGGCCGACCGGGACCCGGACGTCGCCCACGACCAGCAGGCCGAGCCAGGCGCCCAGCAGAACGACGGCGATGAGTCCCAGGACCCGCTTCCAGGGGCGGGGGCGGGGGGCGAGCGTGGTGGTCGTCGTCGGAGGGACGCGGCGGCGGGAGCGGTGGCGCCGACTGAGTGCGCGCGGGCCCCTTGGGGAGCGGTGTCGGAGGTTCCTGAGTACGGAGGGGACGCGGACCATTGGTCCCGTATGCCCATACGGAGCAGTCGATATGCGGGGTGTCCGATGGCGCTCGTACGGACGGGTCATGGCTGACAATGGCGGTGTGCTGGAGATGACGCGCGGGGAGTTCGAGGAGCTGGTGGCCGAGGCGCTCGACCGGATTCCGCCGGAGCTGACGAGGCTGATGGACAACGTCGCGGTGTTCGTCGAGGACGAGCCCCCGGCGGACGATCCCGAGCTGCTGGGGCTGTACGAGGGAACTCCGTTGACGGAGCGGGGCGAGTGGTACGCCGGCGTGCTGCCGGACCGGATCACCATCTACCGGGGCCCGACCCTGCGGATGTGCGAGTCCCGGGAGGACGTCGTCGCGGAGGCGGAGATCACGGTGGTGCACGAGATCGCGCATCATTTCGGGATCGACGACGCCCGACTGCACGCTCTCGGCTACGGGTAGGTCACCAGTCTGTCACTGGTGCGTTGTTGGCGTGTCCTCCGGCGGGCGGCGGGAGTTGGACACATCGACCCAGCATCGCGACCGGAGGTGGCCTCGTGCGCCCCTTGTACGTACCCGTCCGCCTGGCCGCCACCGTCGTGGCCGTCGCCGCCGCCGCCGGCTGTATGAGTGTCGGTGAGGACGGGGCGGGCGGGGCCGCCAAGCCGTCGCATTCCGAGGGTCGGCCGGGTGGTGCGGCGCCCGACGGAGGGCTGCCGCCGGGGCCGGGAGGTGTGGACGGCCATGGCGGCGCGGCGGCCGAGGGCGAGCGCGGGGGCCGTGCGGGCCAAGGAGGGAAGGGCAAGCGCGAGAAGGGCGGGGCGGGGGCGTCGGCCTCGGCCGAGGCGTCGCCCTCCGCGGGGGTGAGCGGTCCGGCGCCGGACGACACCGGGCGGCCGGGCGGGCCGACGGAGCCGACGACGCCCGACAGCCGACCCGATCCACCGGAGCCGAGTCGGCCGTCGGACCCGGAGCCGGCACCCCCGCCGCCGGAGCCGTCGGTCACACCGGAGCCGACGGTCGCGGAGCCTTCCTCGCCGGCGCACGAGCCGCCGGAGACCCAGTTGGCGCGGCGGGAGCCGGCGCCGGAGGCGGGGGCGCCGGTGTAGCGGCTTCTCCAGCGTTTCCTCGCCGGTATGCGCACTTGTCCTGCCGTCCTGTCGATGCGTGGGCCGATTGGCCTTCACTCTGCTGACCTGCGGGTCTGTGGAGTGAGGGGAGATCGGTTTGCTTTCGGTGGGGGAGGGTGCGTATGGTGGCAGATCGTTTGATCCTATTTGCCCGGCGCCACTGCAGAGCGCGCCGTGTGGCGCGTACTCTCCCCTTACCGTGGTGGACCGCATCGAGGCGGTCATATTGCGAATCGCGAATCACGGAGTTGACGGGCGCGTGCCGAAGAGACTCCGGAAGGTTTCGCATTCGTATGCCCATCGCCAGTACTGATCACGTCGTCGTGCCCGAGACCCCTGAGAACGCAGGGAGCTCGGTGGACACCGACATCACCGCCGTCATCACCGACGTCGCCGACGACACCGTCATCGATGTCGCCGACGACGGCGTCACCGACGACACCCCCGAGCTCACCTTCGCCGACCTCGGTCTTCCCGAGGGCGTCGTGCGCAAGCTCGCGCAGAACGGCGTGACCAGCCCCTTCCCGATCCAGGCGGCGACCATCCCGGACGCCCTGGCCGGCAAGGACATCCTCGGCCGGGGCCGTACCGGCTCCGGCAAGACCCTCTCCTTCGGTCTGCCGACGCTGGCCACGCTGGCCGGTGGCCGGACCGAGAAGCACAAGCCGCGGGCCGTCATCCTGACGCCCACCCGTGAGCTGGCCATGCAGGTGGCCGACGCCCTCCAGCCCTACGGCGACGTCGTCGGCCTGCGCATGAAGGTCGTCTGCGGCGGCACCTCCATGGGCAACCAGATCTACGCCCTCGAGCGCGGTGTCGACATCCTCGTCGCCACGCCCGGCCGGCTGCGCGACATCATCAACCGTGGCGCGTGCTCCCTGGAGAACGTGCAGATCGCCGTCCTCGACGAGGCCGACCAGATGTCCGACCTGGGCTTCCTGCCCGAGGTGACGGAGCTGCTGGACCAGGTTCCGGCGGGCGGTCAGCGGATGCTGTTCTCCGCGACGATGGAGAACGAGATCAAGACCCTCGTCGACCGGTACCTGAAGGACCCGGTCAGCCACGAGGTCGACGCCGCCCAGGGTGCCGTCACGACCATGTCGCACCACATCCTGGTCGTGAAGCCGAAGGACAAGGCGCCGGTCACCGCGGCCATCGCCTCCCGCAAGGGCCGCACCATCATCTTCGTCCGCACCCAGCTGGGCGCGGACCGTGTCGCCGACCAGCTGCGCGAGGCGGGTGCGAAGGCCGACGCGCTGCACGGCGGCATGACGCAGGGCGCGCGGACGCGGACGCTGGCCGACTTCAAGGACGGCTACGTCAACGTCCTGGTCGCCACGGACGTCGCCGCGCGCGGTATTCACGTCGACGGCATCGACCTGGTGCTGAACGTCGACCCGGCCGGCGACCACAAGGACTACCTGCACCGGGCCGGCCGCACGGCGCGCGCGGGCCGTACCGGCACCGTGGTCTCCCTCTCGCTGCCGCACCAGCGGCGCCAGATCTTCCGGCTGATGGAGGACGCGGGCGTGGACGCCACGCGCCACATCATCCAGGGCGGCGCGGCCTTCGACCCGGAGCTCGCCGAGATCACCGGGGCCCGGTCGATGACCGAGGTCCAGGCGGAGTCGGCGGGCAACGCGGCGCAGCACGCGGAGCGTGAGGTCGCCCAGCTCACCAAGGAGCTGGAGCGGGCGCAGCGCCGCGCGTCCGAACTGCGTGACGAGGCGGACCGGCTGGTCGCCAGGGCCGCCCGGGAGCGGGGCGAGGACCCGGAGACGGCGGTGGCCGAGGCGGCCACTGAGGTGGCGGCGGCCCAGGCCCAGACCGTGGTCTCGCTGCCGGAGCAGCCGACCGCGCGCGACACGGAGCGCTTCGAGCGCCCCGAGCGCCGGGACGGCTTCCGCCGTGACGACCGGGGCGACCGCGGTGACCGTGGCGGCCGTTCCTTCGAACGCCGTGACGACCGCGGTGGGTTCAACCGCGACAGGGACCGCGACCGTGGCGGCTTCCGCCGTGACGACCGGGGTGACCGTGGCGACCGGGGTGACCGTGGCGGCCGTTCCTTCGACCGCCGTGACGGCGACCGGGGCGGCCGTTCCTTCGAACGCCGTGACGACCGCGGTGACCGCGGCGGTTTCCGTCGCGACGACCGCCGTGACGGCGACCGTGGCGGCTTCCGCCGTGACGACCGGGGTGACCGTGGCGGCCGTTCCTTCGACCGTGACCGTGACCGCGGTGGCCGTTCCTTCGAACGCCGTGACGACCGCAGTGGGTTCAGCCGTGACGGCGACCGTGACCGTGGCGGCTTCCGTCGCGACGAGCGTGGCGGCCACCGCGGCAGCGACCGTCCGTTCAACCGTGACCGTCAGGGCGACCGCCCCGGCTTCCGTTCCGGTGCCTCCCACGACCGCCCGTACGGCCGCCGTGACGACCACCGCGGTGGCGGCTCCTTCGGCCGCCGCGAGGACAAGCCGCGCTGGAAGCGCAACGGCTGACCCCGGCGCACCGGACCGACCCGGGAGGGCCCGCACGACACCCGTCGTGCGGGCCCTCCCGCGTTTTCCACGGGACACGTCCGGGTCCCCCTCGCCGATACCCGATCAAAGAAGCGCCCACATCCCGCTATGCTCGTGGGGGCAACATCGCCAAGGGCCCTTAGCTCAATTGGCAGAGCAGTGGACTTTTAATCCATTGGTTGTGGGTTCGAGTCCCACAGGGCCTACGGATGTGGGGAAGGGGTTACCCCCTCTGACCTGGTCTTCAGCGTCCGGGTCGGCTTCGGTCGGCTCGGGCGCTGCTTCGTTTTCGGGCCCTTGCGTGAGCGATGCGTGAGCGGATGTGCCCGCGGTCAGGCAGCGTGCCCCACGAGCCGGCTGTCTGCTGTGGCCGTCTCCATGAACCGCTCGGCTTCCGCCTCTGTGGACGAGTGGAGCACTGAGGCGGTTGTCATGAGGTCTCCTGGGGCTGGAGTGGTGGAGATCCGCCGGTGGCGGTGGCTTGGTGGGTGCCGTTGGTCCGGCGCCGGCGGGGACACGCGTCAGGCGGTCTCGCCCGGATGCGTTCGGTCCACGGGCGGCCTGCTGGCCTCCAGCCAGGAGCAGCCGCGGGCCGACGCCCCGCGCGGGATCGAGCGTGAGGTGCAGACGTGTCCCTCTTCCGACGGGCACGCCGGATAACTGCGCTGCTCGCCCCCGGCGAACAGCAGCCGGAGGGCATCGGCGACGTGCCGGGCCGCTTCGGGGTCCATGGAGATGATGCGGGCCTCGACCCTGCTCTCACTGGGAACGTCGTCCGGCGGGTCCGCGGACGGAAGCGGGTACGGAAGGCGCACGGGTTCGGTGGTCATGAGGCGGAACCCGACCTGGGCCGAGGAACGGCTCGTATCGTGTCGCACGGCCCGCGCCGCGCGCCGAGGACAAGACCAGTCCTGTCAGCGGCGTACGACGTACCCTCGATCCTTCCCACGCCACTCCTGCCCCGCGCCGCAACCGTTCCAGTTGTCGGCGGCGTACCGTGGAGATACCGAGGGCATCGCGTACTCAGGCCGCCACGCCGGGTCGTCCTCGGCGAGAGACGAACCCCGTACCTGCCCGAGCGGTCGGCGCGGAGACGGGTCGGCATCGTGTCCGCCGCCATCGAAGCAACTTCGCGCAAGTTCAGTGTCTGTGCCGTTCTGTGCGCCTGCCGGGCGGAGGCGTGATGGCCCTGCGGCGGCTGGACATCCACCGACGTGACCGAGGGGAGCGGGCTCTCGTCACGCTCGCCGGTGAGATCGGGTCGGCCACAGCGCCCCTGCTGCGGGCCGCGCTGGACCAGTGTCTGCGCGACGGCGTGACCGCCATCGACGTCGATCTGACGACGGTCGGCTCCTGCGATGCCAAGGGCCTCAACGTCTTCCTGACGGCGTCACAGCGCGCCGGCCGGGTGCACGCCTCCCTGCGGCTGCACCATCCGTGCGCGCAGATCACCCGGCTGCTCGCCGCCACCGGCTCTACACCCCTGCTCCTTGCGGCCCCGGCGTTTCCGGCGCCACCCGCCCTGCTCCGCGATCTACTGGAGACGGCCCCGTCGGGTTCGCCCACCGACGGGATGCCGACGGTGGGCGACCGCGCCAGTGCGCCGGTCGTCAAGGACGGGATCCGCCTTCGCCGGCTGAGTCGTTGGCAGGCGGAGGGGATGAGTGAGGACATCGCCGACCTGGCCATGGCGTCCGTCGTGGGCACATCCGGGGAGGCGTACCAGGATCGGGGCGACTTCCTGCGGCGGTTGGCCGCCAGCGCCCGACGGCCCGGCTTCGCGCTGCTGGTCGCCGAGACGACGAGGCTGGTCGGATGCGCCTTCGGCTTTCCGATATGCCCCGGCGTCCGGTCCGACCGAGGACTGCAGGAGAGCATCCAACGGCTTACCGGCTGCACCCGGTTCCTGCTCCTCACCCAGGTTGTGGCGCATCCGCACGCCCAACACCTCGACATCGCCCGCCGTCTGCAACAGCGCCTGCTGGCCGACCGGCACAATGCCCTCGCAGTCGCCCTGCTTCATCCGGCCGACCAGGCCGGGCAGGCCGCTTTCGAGTCCTGGGGCTGGCGGAACCACGGAGAGGTGATCGGGCTGCCCGGTCCGGTCGCCCCCTGCGTGCTGGGCCTGTCCCGGGAAACCGCGCTTTCGCACGGCGCCTGCGCCTCGCGCCGTCGGCCCAGGCCGGGAGTAGCCTGAGAGGTACCGAGAGCATGTCGCGCGCACGACCACGGCGGCGCCGTTCCCGGCAAGTGACGAACGCGGGCAGCCGAAGGCCACCCGGGACGGGACCGCACGATGGACGCCATCACTCCGCCCGCCGGCGGCACGTCCTCAGCTGACGAACACACCTACCGGATGCCCCTGCCCCGGCTGAGCCTCACGCCGGACGCCAGCCACGGCCCGCTGGACGGGGCGTGGTGGCCGCGGTGCGGCGCCCTGGAACTGGAGTTGCCCGCGCTCGTGGGCTCATTGGACCCGGGTCATGGCACCGTCACCCGTGTGACCGTGGGCGCAGAGGCTTGGCCCGATGCCCCACAGACAGTGCCGGCGCCCGATCACGTGATCGAGGTGATCCTGACCGATGTCGCCGACGAGGCCCATGCCATCGCCGTGGACTGCGGCACCGTGGGGCGCTGGGAGCTGCTGGTCATCCCGCCCGACGAGCCGGTCGGAACGGCCGCCCGGCTGCTGACCGCCGCCGCCGATCCCTGGAACCCGCTGTCGGCTCAGCGCATCCTGGCGCGCGTCGAGGACGGCTTCGGCCAGGGGAGCGCCGGGGAGCGGAACGGGCCATGATGGAGCGATGAGACGGGCAGTCCCTTCGTCCTCCGACCCCGCCGTCCGTACACGCACGGATCATGGCGGGTGAGCGAATGACAGCCGGGCGTCGTGCGGACCGCTCCGAGAGCTTCGGGGAAGCGCTGCTGGGTATGGTTCTCGATCGCGCGCACGCGCTTCCGCCCCATCTCATCGGGTCGCTGGTCGCCGGCGTCGTGGAGCGGTTGGGGGGCCGCCGTCCGTAGGTGCTGCCGCAGGACTATGGCCAGCTGCTGCTCGTACCCCTGCCCGGCGAGGGCCTCACGGGCGGGGACCCGCAGGTGATCGACGACTCTGCCGCCGGGCGCTGCTTCCTCGACGCGCTGACGGTCGAACTGCCCGAGGACGACGGCGTACGGGTCCACCTGCCGCTGCTGGACGGCGGCGACCAGGTGGGCGTCATGGCCGTGACGTTGGACCGCGTCGATGACGACGACCGCCGCATGCTGCGCAGGCTCGCCGGCCTGGTGGCCGACCTGCTGGTGACCAAACACGGCTACTCCGACCTGTTCTTCCATACCCGGCGCGGTGAAGCGATGAGCGTCGCCGCCGAGATCCAGTGGTCTCTGCTGCCGCCGCTGGCCATGATCATGCCGCGCGTCGCCGTGGCCGGAATCCTGGAACCCGCCTACGACGTGGCGGGCGACAGCTTCGACTACGCGCTCAACGACGACGTCCTCCACGTGGCCATGATCGACGCGATGGGGCACGGTTTGGACGCGGCCACCATGGCCACCGTGGCCATCGGCGCCTACCGCCACGCCCGCCGCCTCGGAACCGGGCTGTCGGAGATCTATGCCTTCATGGACGCCGCTGTGGCACAGCAGTTCGGTCCTGACCACTTCGTCACCGCGCAGATGATGCGGCTGAACACGACCACGGGAAGCATGCAGTGGGTCAATGCGGGACACCCGCTGCCGATGCTCGTTCGCGACCACCGCCTCACGCGTCGGCTGGCCGCCCCCACGACACTCCCGGTCGGCCTGGGCGGACCGGAGCCAGAGGTCAGCGAGGTGGGTCTGGAACGCGGAGACCGCGTCCTCTGCTTCACCGACGGACTGATCGAGGAACACGCGAGGGGCGAAGAGCAGTTCGGGGGAGGACCAGCTGATCGACTGGGTGAACCAGCTGGAGAGAACCGGTCGCGGTGTCCGGGCGGTGACACGCTCCCTGTCGCACACACTCAAGCGGGCGCGGGGCGGACACACCACGGACGACGCCACGCTCCTCCTGATGGAGTGGCGCGGCTGAGCGCGCCGTCGGCGCCGGCCGCGGGGCGGCCCGGCCCGTCAGCGCTACGGCCTCTGCCCGCTTCCCGTGTCGACGATGATCTGCTCCGCCGGGCTGAGATTGTCGGCCCGGACAGCCTGGGCCATCGCCGCGTGGGCGGCCTCGGGAGCCGCGTCCGGCGGAACCACCAGCAGAGAGAAGAGGTCTTTCTCGCCCCGGGTGATCAGGACGGTGTCGTCACCCACCGGGAAGGAGTCGATGTGCACTACCCGGTCGTCCACGACGATCCGAGTCGGGAGCCCTTCCCAGGCTTCGGCGTCCAGCCCGACGCGGGTCAGGGGCCCGAGGTGCCCCGTGAGGGCGCTCAGCAGCGCGGGCAACTCCGCACCGATATCACGCGACCGCGGCCACCACGCCCCGTCGAGAACGCCTTCGCGCGATGCCGTCGTCTCCAGCCGGAGCAGTGCACACCCCGGCCGCACGGCCTGGTGAATGCCACTCGGCAGATGCCGGAAACCAGGGGATGTGTCGGAGTCGGTCATGAGGGACCACCCGTTCGGGATCCGGTGCGAACACGGATTCGCCTCGTGCTGACCACGCTACTCCTGGGACCGCCGGGTACCGGTGTCTCCGAGATCGCCGTGGAACCCCGGCCGGCTTCGACGGCAAGTAGTGCAGGCAGACGTTCAACCCCTGGGCGATGCGTGAGCGGATGCGTTCATGCCTGCGGATCGGCTGCCGGTGAGGCCGTCGATTCGTCGACTGCCGGACGAGACCGCGGGATCAGTTTTGCCGCCTTCTCGGCGATCTCACGGTCCAGCTCAGGGAGCAGGCTCGTGTACGTGTCCGATGTCAGCGTGATGGTGGAGTGCCGCAGCGTCTCCTTCACTGCATGGATGTCGCCGCCGCCTCCGTGCGTGAGGGTCGCGGAGACGTGGCGCAGGTCCCGCAGCGTGATGGGCGGCAGATCGGTCGTGGCGAGGACGCGGCGGAAGGTCTCGGAGACCGTCTCCGGGTGCAGCCAGGAACCGTCCTCCTTGGTGAACACCTTGCCGGTGTCCTTCCAGGCGTCGCCCCACTCGGCGCGTTCCTTTTCCTGGCGGGCCTTGTGGTCGCGCAGGACGGCGATGTTCACGCTGTCGAGCGCGATCGTGTTCGCGCTGCCGTCCGTCTTCGGCTCGGACTCGTAGGGATCCCATCCGTCCACCACGATCTCCTTGGCGGGTGTGATGAGGCCGGCGTCGAGATCGATCTCGTGCCAGTCCTGGCCGACCGCCTCGCCGCGACGAAGGCCGCGGGTGCCCATCAGGTGGAAGATCGCGTACAGCCGGTCGCCCTCGGCGGCGTCGAGGAAGGCGCCGAACTGCTGAGGGGTCTACACCATTACCGGGCCGGGTGTCTCGCCCGTCTCGCACCACCGCCGGACCCGCTCTTCGGTCCATAGGAGCGGCTTGGGGCGTCGGCCGGACTCCAACTCGACGTGGGATGCGGGATTGAAGGTGATGAGCTGCTGGGCGATCGCGGAGTTCAGGGCAGCGCGGAGGGTGCGGCGGACCGCCTGACGGGTGGCCGGGCCGGTGACCTTCCGGAACGGCTTCATCTCCGCCAGCTTGGCCCGTTCGGCCGCCAGCAGCTTCCGCTCGGCTCCTACGGGGCGACCGGGCTTGCTCGGCTTGCAGCGGGCGATCTGCTCGCGGCGGGCATCGTTCTCGGCCGCGATCACCTCGTTCTCGTCGGCGATGGCATCGAACATCTCCACCAGGTGGCCGACGTTGAGCCGGTCGAGGCGTACTTGCCCGATGCGGGGCTTCAAGTGGACGCGGATGTGGGAGGCATAACCGTTGAGAGTGGTCTTGCGGCGCTTCTTCGCGGCGAACCACTGGTCGAGCCACTCGCCCACGGTGAGGCTGCCCCTGAGGGTCAGGCCGGCCCTCAGGCGGCGCCGGGTCTCCTCGATGGCCGGCAACGGAGCCTTCTCAACCGCGACCTCCTCCAGCATGGCCACGAGGCGCTGGAGGCTGTCCGGGTCGTCCTTGTCCGCCAGGGCGAGCAGGGAGCGGACGTGGTCGAGGTCCGCCTGAGCGGCCTTCAGGGACTCGTAGCCGGCGCGGCTGAAGGAGCGGCGGGTGCCTTCCTCGCGGGGCGGGAGTTCCTGGCGTATGGAGTATGAGCCGTGCTTGCGGCTGGAGAGCTTGGGACAGTTCTTGCCGAGCGGCTTGCTGGTCTTGGGATCACGGCAGTAGCAGCGGCGGTGAGTGGAGCCCTTCAAAGGCGTTCCTCCGTGACGGTGTCGGGTTCGGGCGGGTCAACGTCGTGGAGTTCGGGCGGCAGGAGTGGCGGGGTACCGCCGTGCTTACGAATAGAGGCGCGCAGGCTGCGGAGCTCGTACTTGGCCTGGAGGGCCCGTTCGGCGTAGTCCTCGCGGTTCTGCTCGGCTTCGGCGCGCTTGGTGGGGATGGAGGCTGTCTCGGCCTTCCAGCGTTCGTGCTTCTCGCCTCGGATGGCGGCGAAGGCAGCGCGCTGGAGGCCTACGTGTCGATGGAAGCGACGCAGCATGGTGTCGAGTTGGTAGGGGTGCTCGTCCAAGTCGCCGGTGAACCAGTGCAGGGCGTCCCAGGTCGGCTCGGTGTAGCGGAAGGGCAGGCGCTGCACTTCGGGGACGTAGCCGACGGGATAGATCAGAGTGAGCGGAGGCGTCTGCAGAGCTTCGGCGAGGACCAGGACATCGATCAAGGGAAGGTTGGCGCGCCGGCCGGATTCCATGTTGGCGATCACGTTGCGGGGGATCGGGTGGCCGATCTCTTCGCAGCGGTCGGCCAAGTCCTGAGCGCTCATACGGAGTTCCTTCCTGCGTCGGCGGACCTCGGCCGCCACCGTGGCCATGACCTGATCCGCCCACTCGGGGACGTCGTCTTCGTCCCATCCAGCATCGCCAACGTGTTGTGTCATGAAGACACATTAGCTTGGCGATGCTGGTAAGTGCCTGCCTGGAGCCGGACGAGATGGGCTCGTTCGCCGACGGCGCACGGAATGGACGGAAGCTGCATGCCTGAAGGAAGCCGCGCGGCACGCGTGAAGGGGATGAGCCGGGAGGAGCTGCTCGCCCTCCCCGTGGCCGTTGACCTGGATACAGGCAATCGAGCCCTGGGTCTCGGGCGGAGCAAGGGGTACGAGCTGGCGAAGCGGGGCGAGTACCCGTGCAAGGTGCTGCGGCTCGGCAACGCCTACCGGGTGGTGACCGCGGACCTGCTGGAACTGCTCGGACTGGCGGCGTGAAGGAGCGGCAGCGTAGCAGACGGTTCTGCGCTGAGCTGACACAGAAACGCTGGACTGTCACCAGGCGTGAACGTACTGTCCCTGTTCCCCGCCCGTGGCCGACAGCCCACGAGAAACGGGTGAGCCCCCGGCGCGCCAACGCCGGAGGCCCAACACACTCCACCGCCCGCATCCCCGCGAACGACCCGCGCCCGCCGGACCTGCACGCCCAGCGACGCAAGAAGAGGAGCCGCCCAGTGGAACCCGAGATACCCGCGCCCTATTCCGCACCCGGTGCCGCCGCCTGGCCGCCGGTCGCGGTGCCGGGCAACCCAGGCCGGCGCGAACCCGAAGAAACGTCGCCGGCCGAGACAGCCGAGAGCTCGATACCGGACCCCGAGCCGACCCACGGGTCGGCGCTGCTGGACGAACTCCGGCAGCAGATAGCCAAGTTCTTGATCCTGCCTTCGCCGGAGGCGCTGGACGCGGTCACGCTGTGGGTGGCGGCGACGCACCTGCAGCCCGCGTGGCAGCACGCCCCGCGCCTGGCGGTGGTGGGGCCGGCCAAGCGGTGCGGCAAGTCGCGGCTGCTGGACGTGCTGACCGAGACGGTCCACGAGCCGATGCTCACCATCAACACCACACCCGCGGCGATCTTCCGCTCGATCACCGAGGAGCAGCCGCCCACGCTCCTGGTGGACGAGGCGGACACCATCTTCGGCACCCCGAAGATGGCGGAGAAGAACGAGGAGATGCGCGGCCTGCTCAACGCCGGTCACCAGCGCAACCGGTATGTGACCCGGGTCGTCGGCAACGACCACACCCCGCACCGCTTCGCCACCTTCGCCATGGCGGCCATCGCGGGAATCGGCGACCTGCCCGACACGATCATGGACCGGGCAGCCGTGATCCGTATGCGGCGCCGGGCCGAGGGCGAGAAGGTCAAGCCCTTCCGCTCCCGCCGCGACATCCCGGCCCTGCACGATCTGCGTGACCGCATCGCCGCGTGGGCCAGGCCGCTCCTCGACGAGGCCGCGGGGCTGGAGCCGGACATGCCGGTCGAGGACCGCGCCGCCGACACCTGGGAACCCCTGGTCATCGTCGCCGACCTGGCAGGCGGGCACTGGCCCCGCCTGGCGCGAGCCGCGTGCACGAGAATGGTCGCCGCCGAAGTGGCAGCCGAGGAGGATCACCCCAGCGGAGCACGGATCCTCGCCGACATCCGCCGCGTCTTCGTCGCCCAGCGCGAGGTGGACAGCCTGTCCACCGAGGAACTCCTCCACCACCTGCGCCAGGACCCCGAGGCTCCGTGGTCGGAGTGGGGACGTGGCGGGCTGACGGCCCGCGAACTGGGCAGGATGCTGCGCGAGTTCGGCATCACGTCCGGCAACGTGCGCATGGCCGACCGGACGCAGCGCAAGGGCTACATGCGCAACAAGTTCCTCGACGCCTGGCGCCGGTACTGCCCCACCGTCCACCCCGTCGACGCCGACCCCGCCCCCCGCGAGGGCTGAGCCCCGCACTCCCCGGTTGCCGTCCGTGCCGTCCCTGCCGTGACCTCGCAGGTCACACGGCCTCCAGGCAAGACGGCAACCGGGGCCGAGACGGCAACGCGATCACGACCAGCGTGTCGCCCGCCCAAGACGCCGTCCCGATCCGTCTTGCGACGTCCCAGGCGTCCTTGCCGTATCAACGCAGGTCACAGCCCTGCCCACCGAGACGGAAGACGTGACGCCACCGTCTTGACCCGGGGCCCGGCCACTCCGAGACGGGCTCGGGCACGACGAACCACCTGAGCCTCCTCGCATCCGGGCCGAAGACGCCGACACCACCCGCCGAGACGGAAGGCCGAGGCCGCTGCCGTACCCGCCCTGACCTGCGCTTGCAACGGTCAAGACGGCAAAGACGCACCACGCCGAAACCACAGGAGTATCCCGCTTGACGCCTCTTCCCCTCTCTCCTCCACCGCACCACCAGTCGCCGGAGGACCGGCCCGGCAAAGGGCGGCCGAGGATGACCAAGCACGATGCCGAGCGATACGCGCTCGTCATGGCCGGCGTCGTCATCGTGGCCCTGACCGCCGGAGCGTTCTGGCTCTCCTACGCGCACCTGGCCGACGTCGCCGGCCGGCACGGGTTGGGAACGTCGCCGATCCGCCGTTGGGCGTGGCCGGCGACCCTGGACGCGTTCATCGTCGCGGGGGAGCTGCTCATGCTCCGCGCGGCCCTGCGCCGCGTCACCGACCGATGGGCCATCGCCGTGACCGCCATCGGATCGGTCGGCTCCATCGCGCTGAACGTCGCCGGGGTCAGCGGCACGGGCGACGCCGGCACCGTCCCGTTCCTCGACTACGTGGTCGCCGCGGTTCCCCCGGCCGCCGCGATGGTGGCCTTCGGCGTGCTGATGCGGCAGATCCACCAGCTCGTCGAGCAGCCTGTCGACCCCTCGGGCCCTGGTTCCGCGCAGGTGCCGGAACCACCGGTCACCCCATCCGGCCGGCCCACCGAGCCGTCGGCCACCGCAACCGGCCAGTCTGCCGAGGCTCCGGTCGAGCGCGTCCGGCCTGCCGAGCCACTGGTTGAGCCCGGCCAGGGCACCGCGCCACCGGCCGCCCTATCCGTCCAGCCGTCGGAATCGTCTTTCGACGCCGCTGAGGGCAAGCCGCGTGGTGGCCGTCCGCCCGGCGCCCCACTCGAGGTACTCGTGGAGATCGGCCGGGCTGCTGCCGCTGAGCAGGGCAAGCTCACCCGGGCCGTCGTCCGAATGGCAGTTGAGGACAAGGGGCTGACGATCGGCAGCAAGCGGCTGACCGAGGTGATGGCCATCCTCCGGGCCGAGCGCGAAGCCTCCGCCGAGTCCGATCCGGCCAGCAGCTGACCGGAACCCCTGCCGGGTGGCCGGAACCCCTTCCGGTCACCCGGCCTGCCGGCCCCCGCCCCACGCATCGCGTGATCGTCCACACCTGTGGATGGGGTGGTGGGCGCTCGAGCTCCGTCAGACCTTCCCGTCGCCCCGCATGCCCTCCCCGTCCCTTTCTGGAGAGAACCGTCCATGACGCGCGACCCGCTCCACCCCGAGAACGCCCCCGACGAGCCGCTGCCGTCGGCGAAGTCCCCTGCGCTGCTGGCGCGTTTGCGGCAGGCGTTCGGACGGACGGCCCCTGGCGGAGCCAGTAGTACCCCGAGTCCGACTCACGGCCGGCCTTCGGGGATCTCCGCCCCGGGGGTGGCGGAGACGGCCCGGCGCCAGGGGGCGCCGGACCCGGGGGTCGGGGCCGAGGGCGGCCCCGAGCCGGACGAATTCCCCGCCGCGCAGAGAGCCGTTCTCCGCCCCGCGTCCAGCGATCCGCATGCCCAGTGTGCTCAGCCCACGATCCGCCGTTTCACCGGCGACAAGCGCGTAGAACGCGTCGGCCCTCTGCGCTTCCTTGGCGAGGAACGCCTGCGCCTCCAAGAGGTCGCCGCAGAGCACGGCTACAAAGGCGAATCCGGCTTCGCCGCCGATGTCGTCCTCGCGTTCATGGACGGCCGGTTCACCGCGAATCTGCCTCTGTCCGAGGACCGCCGCCGTACGCACGAGTTCCGCACGCGGGTACTGCGCCACCTCAACCGCATCGGCGTCAACGTCAACCAGATCGCCCGGGCGCTCAACAGCGACCTCACTCCGCCCGACATCCGCCGGAACCTCGCTGAGCTCCACCACCTGCTGGAGCTGATCGCCGAGGCTCTGCGCGAGCCCACCGACCCGACGAAGGACCTGTCCGCATGATCGCCGCAATCAAACCGGCCGGGGCCAACACACGCGGCCTGCTCGCGTACCTCTATGGGCCGGGTCGGCACGACGAGCACACCGATCCGCACATCGTCGCCGGTTTCGCGATGCTCGACATGCCCGATCCCGGACGCAACGAGGACGCCACCCTCACTCAGCTCACCCGCCACCTCGACGAGCCCGTGCGGCTGCGCAACAGCGAGTTCGGCAAGAAGATCACGGACCACGTCTGGCACTGCCCCGTTCGTGCTGCCCCCGAGGACCGCCACCTCTCCGACTCCGAGTGGGCGGAGATCGCCCAGCGCATCGTGGAAGCCGCCGGCATCGTCTCGGCGAGCGGCGACCTCGGCTGCCGCTGGATCGCCGTACGCCACGCCGACGACCACATCCACATCCTCGCCACCACGGTTCGTGAGGACGGCCGCCGTCCCAAGCTTCACGACAGCGGTCTCCGTGTGGGCGACGCATGTCGGCAGATCGAGAAGGACTATGGCCTGCGGCAGTTGAAGAAGGGCGACCGCACCGCCACCCGCCGCCCCACCCAGGCGGAGATGCACAAGGCCCAGCGCCTCGGATGGGAACGCACCAGCCGTGAGTGGCTCCAGGCTGGATGCCGATGCTCGCTCTGACAGGTACCCCGGCTCTGGGAGCCCCGCCGCCTGCGACTCCGCTTGCTCTCCGCCGCCGTCCAGCTGGTCACCACCGCGCGCCGCCGGCACCTGAGGTTCGCCCGCCACTGGCCCTGGACCGATGTGATCAGCGGTGCGATCCAGCGACTCGCAACCCTTCCCAACCCCGGCTGACCAGCAAGTCCCGTTCCTGCGAACAGCACCACGCCGCCGGAGCCGTGGAACCCGACGCCCACCCGACGCGACAGTCGGGCTGCCCTCACGTCCGAAGAACACCGCCGAACGTAGATCGGCCGCCAGCAAGAGCTGACGGCCGATCACGAAAGATCGAGGCTAAAGGTTGCGCTCCGGGTGAATCAATAGCTGTGTCCGCGAGGTGAGATTTCAGCGGAACATGCAGACAGATTTCCTGCCGCAATAATTAACGTGGGATTCTTCACCGCCCGCAGGCCGCTGCGGCGTGCTACTGTCGATCTCGGTTGCAGTTGTGGTTCCCGAAACTTCAAGTGCTCTCCGGCCGGCTTCTGTGTCGCTGGAAGCGCTTTTGTATTTTCCGGTCTTTTTCCGGGCGGGGTGATCATCGCGGCGACACGGCGTCCGCGCAGTGTGGATTCCGATGCACTGCCCCAAAGGAGATATGACATGGCTACTGGTACCGTGAAGTGGTTCAACGCGGAAAAGGGCTTCGGCTTCATCGAGCAGGACGGCGGCGGCGCTGACGTGTTCGCCCACTACTCGAACATCGCCGCCCAGGGCTTCCGCGAGCTGCTCGAAGGCCAGAAGGTGAGCTTCGACATCGCGCAGGGCCAGAAGGGCCCGACGGCCGAGAACATCGTTCCCGCCTGACGTCGGCACGCACTTACAGCTGGGGCCCGCATCCTTCGGGGTGCGGGCCCCAGCTGTACGCACTTCCCGTAGTGGTTTCACCTGCGGGACGACTGCGAGGAATCCGCGGACTTACGCACACGGGTTCCCTTTCGGGGATGCAGTGCATCCTTGCATAGCTGCATCGCAGTCGACGCCCTGAGTATTGCATCCACATCGCGTCACCCATTTCAGCGCCTGCGCCCGCACGGATTTTCTGCCGGCCAGATTCGCTTCGCGTTCCACCGGCCCGTTCTTGCAATTCTCCATGCTGCGCACTGCTGCGGGAATTCCTTGATATGTGCCGCATCAAGGAAGGTCCCGCATGAACCGCACACGCACGAACGACCGCTTCGCTCGCACTCGGAACGGCAGCACCGCCCCCGGGAAGAACGGCAAACGGTTCGGCTCATCGTCCCCGAGCCGCTCCGGCGGACCGGTTCGTTCCAATGGTCACAGCCGCCGCCCCGCCGCGTTGCAGGGTGAGTTCGCCCTCCCGAAGACGATCACCCCGGCGCTGCCCGCCGCGGCGAGCTTCGCCGATCTCGCCATGCCCATGGAGCTGCTGGCCGCGCTCGGCTCACAGGGCGTGACCGCCCCGTTCCCGATCCAAGCCGCGACGCTGCCGAACTCCCTCGCCGGCCGGGACGTCCTGGGCCGGGGGCGCACCGGTTCCGGCAAGACCCTCGCCTTCGGGCTGGCCCTGCTGGCCCGTACGGCCGGGCAGCGCGCCGAGGCCCGGCAGCCGCTGGGGCTGATCCTCGTACCGACGCGTGAGCTGGCGCAGCAGGTCACCGACGCGCTCACGCCGTACGCCCGCGCCGTGAAGCTGCGCCTGGCGACGGTCGTAGGGGGGATGCCGATCAGCAGGCAGGCCGGCGCGCTGCGCCGCGGCGTCGAGATCGTCGTCGCCACCCCCGGACGGCTCAAGGACCTCATCGAACGCGGCGACTGCCGGCTGGACCAGGTCCTGGTCACCGTCCTCGACGAGGCGGACCAGATGGCCGACATGGGCTTCATGCCGCAGGTCACCGCCCTGCTCGACCAGGTTCGCCCCGGGGGTCAGCGCATGCTGTTCTCCGCCACTCTCGACCGCAACGTCGATCTGCTCGTGCGCCGCTACCTGAACGACCCCGTCGTGCACTCCGTCGATCCGTCGGCCGGCGCGGTCACGACGATGGAGCACCATGTGCTCCACGTCCACGGCGCCGACAAACACGCGGCCATCACCGAGATCGCCGCACGCGACGGCCGCGTGATCATGTTCCTGGACACCAAGCACGCCGTCGACCGCCTCACCGAGCACCTCCTGAACAGCGGGGTGCGGGCCGCCTCCCTCCACGGGGGCAAGTCGCAGCCGCAGCGCACCCGTACGCTGACGCAGTTCAAGAACGGACACGTCAGCGTGCTGGTGGCGACCAACGTCGCTGCGCGCGGCATTCACGTCGACAGCCTCGACCTCGTCGTCAACGTCGACCCTCCGACCGACCACAAGGACTACCTCCACCGCGGCGGCCGCACGGCCCGCGCCGGCGAGTCCGGCAGCGTCGTCACCCTGGTCACCCCGAACCAGCGCCGCGCCATGACCCGTCTCATGGCAATGGCCGGCATCGTCCCGCACACCACCCAGGTCCGCGCGGGCGCGGAGGCCCTGCACCGCATCACCGGTGCCCAGGCCCCCTCCGGCATCCCGGTCGTCATCACCGCACCGGTGGTCGACCGCCCCAAGCGCGGCGCCACCTCACGCGGTCGGCGCCGCTCCGCTTCGGCGACCCGGCGCGCGCCCGCACGACGGTCCGTCTCCGACGCGGCCTAGAACCGTCTTGATCAGGAAGCTGACACATCTCTGCAGGAGGCACCTCTTGACGCTGGTCCAGATGCATTCCCGCTCAACTAGCACCAACGCCGTGCCCAGAACGGTTACCGATGCCACGGACTCGGCCGGGCCTCAGGTCTGGGACGCCATGACCGTCGAGGTGGCGCTGTCCGTCATGGCCGCCGCCCGCACGGCTCACCTCGTCGTCTGTGACGAGGACGGCCAGTACACCGACCTGGTCACCCAGGCCCGGCTCACCGCCGTGCGGGACAGTCCCGAATACACCGACCGGGTCCGCCTGCGCGACATCTCCGACGACGGCGGGCCCTTCGCCTCGCCGCTGACCACGGTGGCCGAAGCCGAGCACGCGATGCGCCACCAGCGGCTCGGGGCCCTGCCCGTGGTCGACGAGCACGGCAACGCCCTGGGCGTCGTCGTCCTCTCCCGCTGAACCGCCACACCATGGTCGGCCCCTTCCTCTTCTCCTTGTGAGGCATCATGCGTTGTGTCATCGCCCGCTTTCCGTTCGAGCTCACCAAGGGCGGCGTGCTGGAAGCGATGAAGGGCGTCAAACCCGAGCCGGTCACCGGCGACTCCGTGGTCATCGGGCGCCGCCACTATCCCGCCAAGCAGGTCGGCCAGGTCATCACCCGCCAGGACCGCCGCGATTTCAGCGACGGCGAAGTCCTCAGGGCCATGACCCAGCTCGGCTTCACCTGCCGCACCGTCCCCAAGGCTTCAGCGGCCTCAGCGGCGAGGATCGTCGACCCGCTCCAGCGGGCTTCCGCGATGCTTGGCGCCCCCATGTCCATCTGACCGACGGGACAGGCGCGAGCCGAACAGAGCAGTGAGGGTCCGACCGGCGCGCGCCGGTCGGACCCTCACTGCGTGCCGTGCCGCTCTCGGCGCGGCGGTGGGTCAGTGGTCGGAGTAACTGAAGTCACCCACGGTCCAGGCACTGACGTCCTCGATCGCAACGCGGTACATCCCGCCCGTCTCCGGGATCCCCACCGCGCCCTGCAGGATCCGGGCGACATGGAAGTGCAGATGCGTGGGCGGCCCGTCCTTCTTCGCGGGGGCGTCGAAGACAGCGGAGAACTCGCCCAGGCGGGCGGAGTCCTTCAGCACCTCCGACACCCTCTGCCTCCACACGGCTTCGGGAGCCAGGCGACCGGTGATGACAGCACCACCGGTGACCACGGTCAGGGACATCTGATTGCTCTGCCCGGACTCCACAAGGGCGGCGATTTCCACGATCAGCTTGTCAGGCTTCGGCATGAGATCCGATTGTATGCACCGGCCCGTCCGGACGGCTTGGGCGGTGGCACTACCGGGCAGGACGGGCGCATACGTTCTTGCCGCAGGAGGCCCGGCGGGTGACCGCGGTGGCGCGGACCAGGTGGTTGACCATGGGCCGGCCGAACCCCAGATGGCGCAATACAGGTCAGGCGTGCGCAGGTGCGGCACCTGCAACTGGGGTCGTGGACGGCCACTTCGATGGTGTCCGGGTGGGCTGTCAGTTCCGGTGTGCAGGTGCCCCCGCCGTGGCGCAGGGCGTTGGTGACGAGCTCGGACATGACCAGGACCACGGTGTCCGCGGTTTCCGGGGCAATGGTCGGCTGCCGCAGGTCTTTGAGGAAGGCCCGTGCGGTGTCACGTGCGTCGGCAACGGCCGCTGGAGAACGGAAAGTTGTGGCGTTGACGGCCATCGTGTTCATCAGGGTCGCCCCGGTCGCTGGATCGTCTATGCCCGGCCCTTGCCCACCCGGCCCCTGTGCCCTGCCCGCCACCTGGCCAACCCGCCAGAGCCACCGTGCTTGCCGGAGGGGACTGAGGATCGCAGTCGACGCGCCGCGCCGGTCGGCGGCGTCACGGGAAGCCCAGCGGGCGGCTTGTGGGTCTCACCCCGTGCGCCGGACCTGCGCTGCGGACGGTCCCCAGCATTCGCAGACCGGCCGAGGGGGGATATCTCATCGCCGAGCACACCGAAATCTATGCCTGCTGGAGTAGACATTCGATGCTCGCATGGTTACGGTTTCTCTCGTAGCCGAGATCGAGCAAGGCCCGGCAGACACGAACTGCCGGGCCGCAGTGCCCGCAGGACGGTGCGGTGGTGGAGTTCCGAAGCCAGAGCTTGCAGGACGGCGACGGGACTGACGACCGGACCGGGTGGCCCGCAGTGATCAGGGGCCGCCGTGAGCAGTACCCCGCAGCGAAGTAAAGAGGCAGCACCCCGGTGAAGGCGTCGGCTGCGGACGCGCGCACCGGGAGGTTCGGCAGTGGGGTTCCAACGCCAGAGCAGACGCAGGACGGGCGACGGGGCCGGCTGCCGAAGGGTGGCGCTGTCACAGGCCACAGAGCAGGTCGCATCACCAGCAGTACCAGCAGTAGGCAAGTGATTGATCCCAGAGGGAAGAACGGAGGAGCCGAGCGCCATCAGGATCGCCCGGGCGGACGTCTGAGCCCGGGTACCGCAGGACATCGATAGTGAGGTGGTCTCCGGTCAAGCAACCGCGATCCCCGCACCCCCGGCAGCATCTCGGCCGGGTCTGCGGACACAGGAGGCCGGCGCAGGATCAGGGCCGGCAGATGGTGTAGTAGTTCCTTCGGGGCCCTGGTGCCATTGGCACCGGGGCCCCTCCCCGCGTTTTACCGAGAGGTGCAAGTGACCGCAGACGACTCCTTCGGCCGGCTCGATGATGACGACTACCCCGCCTACACCATGGGCCGGGCCGCCGAGATGCTCGGCACCAGCCCGGGCTTCCTGCGCGCCCTCGGCGAAGCCCGCCTGATCACCCCGCTGCGCTCCGAGGGCGGCCACCGCCGCTACTCCCGCTACCAGCTGCGCATCGCCGCCCGCGCCCGGGAACTCGTCGACCAGGGCACCGCCATCGAGGCCGCCTGCCGCATCATCATCCTCGAGGACCAGCTCGAGGAGGCCCAGCGCCTCAACGCCGCATACCGCCGCACCGCCGGATCGTCCAATCCATCGGCCGGGGCCTGAGACGGCAAAGACCCGCACCCCCAGAAGCTGCGCGGCCGCCGCCCGGAAAGGGGGCCGTCGACTGCCCCGGGGGCCGGCCCCGGCCGGGTCGACCTGTGCCACCACGGCCTGGCCGTGGAGGACGTCATCGCGGGCCTTTGGGCGAGTGTGGTCACGGCGGGCCGGTCGCTGCGCGTCGACACGCCGGACGGAGGCTGGTGGGATGAGACTCGGTTCCGACCGGCGTTATCACCTGATCCTGATCGCGGCGGGCCGTCCGGCGATGCATGGCTGGTGGGGGAGCGAGGCCACAGCCCGCGACAAGTTCGTCGTCTGGGTCGGCGTGTACGGTGCGCTGCCGGACGCCCGGGTCATCCTGGTCGATGCGGAGAGCGGAGCGGTGTTTAGGGTGTGGCCGGACGAGAGGTGACCCCGCCCGCCATTCGGCCGAAGAACCTCGGTTCGCGACCGCGACGCGTGCGGGAGGGGTGCGCCGTGCCTGTGCCGGTATGACCAGTGCGCCCACACGGGCGGCGCACCGGGGAAACAGTTGATCGCGCCCCGTCGGGGGCAGCTATCCACGGCTCATGCTCACAGCTGTGCTGCGCGGCATCGCCGCCGAAGGCCCGGGTGCGGTGTACTTCCGCGACGGCGGCCGGCGCGCCCACGGCCTGGCGGTGGAGTTCACCGACATTGAGCACCTGGAGTTCGAGTTGTAGGGCAAACGCCGGGGCCCTGCCGGCACCCTGGCGGAAGAACTTATGTGAGATTTAACGACGGACTACCGGCGCAGGATGCGAATCTGCATCTCCATGTCACCGGTTTCTGTAGTGGTGACACCAGTGCCCTCCAGCGCTGGTGTCAGGGCGGTGGGCTGGGGGTTCGCCGTGGGGTGTGGGGTGGTGGTGACATCGGGGTGCGGTTTTTGCGGTGACGGCTCGTGCGGTTGCTGCAGGTCGCGGCGTGTCCTTCCGGTGCAGATTCGCAGTTGTCGAGCCTGTTCACGAGAACTGCAACCACGTACGTCGAAGGGTCCCCACCGTTCACGGTGGGGACCCCCTGGCGGACGACCCCACCGCCACCCCGGAGGAGGGCGCTTCCGCGCTGGCGGGCAAGGCGACCTACGCTGCCGTCACCGATCACGGCCCCGGCTCGCCGAACCTGCTGCTCAACGTTGGCGAGGACGGCGGAGGTGCTCCGGAGCCCGCGCCGGCGCCGAGCGGTAAGCGGTTCGAGAACACCACCGACTACGGAGTCCCGGATTGGTCGGTCGCCGAGTCGCCGATCAGGGTGACCGGCGTTCCCCACAACGCTCCCGCCAACCTCCACGTGGAGGTGGACGTCAAGCACACCTGGAGCGGTGACCTGCAGGTGGATCTGATCGCACCCGACGGGACCGCCTACCGGCTGAAGGACACCGGCACCGGCGGCAGCGCCGACAACGTGACGTAGATCGTATCGACGCAGATCACTGATGATCTGCGGCAGTCACCGGGCGATATACGCGCAGGTTGCGTACTGACACGAAGGTGAAAGATCGCAGTGTTTTGTCAGGCCCCGGTGTCCGGGTCACCGTCCGGTGAGCTGCCGGGTGAGCCACGCGTTTGCCTGACGTCCGCTGCGGAGCCGTACGACGTGGACGCCCAGAGCGGCCGTCTCGGCGACCTGCTGGGCGTAACGGGGTCGGTTGTTGCGGTACTTGCGGATGGCGGTGCGCAGCAGGGAACGCCGGCCGAAGAACGCGCGGTTCCAGGTGAGCCGCCGGGCCTGCGCGCTCGTGTCCAGGCCGGCGAGTTGGCGCAGGCTCCGGTAGACGATCCGGCGCACGACCAGGAGCAGCGGGAGGTCGAGCCAGACCAGGACCTCGGCCCGGTGCCAGACCACGTCCGCCAGTTTCGAGTAATTCCCTTCGACGACCCATGATGCCCCGCGCGTGATCCGGTCGGCCTCGATGCGGAATTCATCGAGCGGGAGAGTCCCGTCGCCGGTGAACAGGATCTCGTCCAGGTCGGTATGGGGGAGACCCAGCGAATCGGACAGTTTCTTCGCGATCGTCGTTTTCCCGCTCGCAGGGGGACCGAATAGAGCGATCTTCTTCACCAGGATTCCCATCCGTTCGTCCGAGCCGATCCAAGCACGCAACAGACGTGAATTATCCCTGATTTCGAAGAGTCTTCCTCCTCTTTTTCGGAAACCGAATTTGACCGCTCTCATCCAATCGAGGCGTTTCCTCATCGAACCCAGTCGTTTGGCCTTCCGTCTCAGCGAACCTAGGCGCGCGGATGGACGCACTGGGCAGTTGGCCACAGCGTCCGACCGTTGTAAACGGCTGGGAAGGCGCCCCGGTGGCCCGTTGAGGACCGCTACGCCCTCGGCGAAGCCGAGACGCGCAGGCTCACAGTCCGGATTGAGTGAGCTGATGAAGATCTTGGTATTGGGCGGAACAGCGTGGGTGGGCCGCGAGGTCTCGCGGCAGGCACTGGAACGTGGGCATCGGGTGACCTGCCTGGCCCGCGGGGAGAGTGGCGAGGCGGCCGAGGGCGCGGTGTTGGTCGCTGCGGACAGGCGTGACCCGTCGGCGTACGAAAGCCTGGCGGGCCGGGATTGGGACGCCGTGGTCGAGGTGTCGTGGCAGCCAGGCTTCGTCCGCGGGGCACTGGCGGCGCTCGGCGAGCGGGCGGGCCACTGGTCGTACGTGTCGTCGGTCAGCGCGTATGCCTCGCATGCGCAGCCGGACGCGGACGAGTCGGCGGAACTGCTCCCGGCGACCGAGCGGGACGAGGTCGACCACGACGAGTTCGGGGAGGCCAAGGTGGCCTGCGAGGAGGCCGCGGCGGCCGCAGTGGGAGACCGGCTCCTCATCGCGCGGGCGGGACTGATCGGCGGCCCCGGTGACCACAGCGGCCGCTCCGGGTACTGGGTCGGCCGCGCGGCCCGCGAGCCGCTGGCCCCGCTGCTGGTGCCGACTTCTTTGGGCATCCCGACGCAGGTGGTGGACGCGCGAGACCTCGCGGCATGGCTGCTCGACTGTGCGGAGAAGGGGACGACCGGAACGTACAACGCGGTCGGCCCGATCGTGCCCTTCGGGGAGTGGGTCGCGCTGTCGCGGGAGATCGGCGGGCACACCGGGCCGGTGGTGGAGGCGGACGACGACTGGCTGCTCGGGCAGAAGGTGGTCCAGGCCATGGGCCCGGAGTCGCTCGCGCTGTGGGTGGCCGACCCGGACTGGGCCGGCTTCGGCGCCCGCAACGGCGCTGCGGCGAGCGCGGCCGGCCTGCGGCACCGGCCTCGGGCGGAGCTGCTGGAGGAGACTCTGCGTTGGGAACGGGAGCAGGGTCTGGACCGGCCCCGCCGGGCCGGCCTGAGTATCGAGCGCGAACGCAAACTCCTGGAAGCACTGGGATGAGGAGGCGCGGGGGCTCGCGCGAAACGGGAACGGGGTGACCAAGACCGAGCGCCGCGCCCCATCCAGGTGCGGCGCTCAAGGTTTGGTAGGCGGATGGAGCACTGAGGGCGAGAATGGCCAGTTGAAGCGCTCCGTCAAGAACATCCGGAGACTCCATCTCGCTCAACCTGATCGACGCGGGTCAACGCGACCCGGACGGCTAACTTCGATGCGACAGGTCAGAATTCTCCTGCGCGCACCCCTTCCGGAGCCCTGCCGCCTCCGCACCGAACCGACGGCCCGGCAGGGCCGGCCGACGGATACACGGGGCACACCGAGCGCGGCGCAGACCGGGTCAGGGCGGTGCGCACTCGGTCCGGCCCCACAGCACCGGTGCGCGCCCGCCCGTGTCTATACGCACTTGTTTGGGCTCCCCCGCACCAATGAGTTGTGGCCCCGCCGATGTACCAAGTCGATCTGGCCCCACTGGTATGACAAACGCCGTAGCCTGCACGGGTCGGGGGCGCAGCGGGGCCGGCTGACGATCTCTGGACGGTAGGCCGCGGAGGGGAGGGGCAACATGCACAGCAGCTGCCTCGCGCTGCGCCTGCTGGAAGGGGCATGCAAGGTCATCGTGGCGCTCGGCGCCGTCTACGCGGCGCTCATATTGTTGCTCGCCGACCCCGACGCACTGTTGATCACATACAAGCGGGGCAGGCTCACCCCGCTGATCATCATCTTCGCGGGGTCATGCGCTGGCTGGCTCTGCCTTCGCCTGATCCGATCGCGGCAACGCCCACCGATCGTGCTGGTCGTCGGCGTTGTGTGTGCCGTCGGCCTCCTGACCGTGCTGTGGCGGGGAACCCGCGGCACGGTGGAAGAGCAGCACATCACGCCTTCCCCGCCCAGCGGCCGCTTCCAGCAGTCGCAGCCGCCTGGCAACGCCCCGGGCGCAGTGCAGCCCTCGGTGCCGCCCAGCGCCGGGCCGTAGTCGGACGTGGAGCCAAAACTTCTCGGAACCAGGGGTGTGCGAGACGCCGCACACGCCCCCTGCAGCCTGTCAGTGCGGCCAAGAGAGCCTGGAAATCCTGGTCCCAAAAACAAGTGCGTACAAACACCCGCCGGGACGTCGGAGGCTGTGTCGTGGCGTGGTTCTCGGCGCGGCCCTGGCCGAACGGCAGACCGCCCCGCCGACGCCGCATGTCCCTGGCCAGCGTCCCACCGAGAACCACGCCACGACACAGCCTCCTCACCGCCGCGATGCCCCCGGGCGGCCGATCCCGCCCGGGGGCCGACCACGACCAGGCCGCCGGGCAGCGCCAGGGAACCCCGCCGTCAGGATGTTGATAGGGCCCTTTGAAAATGGTTCTGACCGCGATTCCGTGAATCCGCAGGTCAGCCGCTGACTGCGGGAACGTTCGTCCGGCACCTGGAGCCGACGAGTCAGTCCCACCAAAACGACCAGTGCGTTCGCTGCGGCAGGATCGCTGCGTACTCGGGGAAGGGGGTCGGTGGGTCGTCGACGATGTTGTCGGCGGTCGACAGGACATGCTCCAGGGCAAGAAGGTCCGCGTGCGCTGCGGTCTGCGGCGGGCGGGCAACCGAGACGAACAACCTGCCTCCCATTCCCACCACCCGAGCGCCGAACCGCTCCTCCCAGCTGCGCAGCAGCGCGCACACCAGCGGCAGCGGAGCCTCCGCATCCCAGCCGAGAAGTGCTGGGATATCGGCGCTGTGCTGCGCGGGGGCCAGCACGAGGCTGCATCCGGCCAACTCGTACGGGTTTGTAGCTATGAGGTGGCCGATCGTGTGCGCTGCGGCGTCCGCCGGTGAAGGGGCAGTGTCCGTGACCGGCGTTGCCGGTGCCAGACCCGGCCATGTCTCGAAGGGCGGGCCCGGATCATGCGGCCACGGCGCGGTGCCCTCGGGCACCGGCTCCGGCGTCGGGTCCGTCCACCAGGGCAGACGGCGGCGCCGGTACTCGGCGAAGTCCGAGGTCAGGGCATCCTCCAGACGGACAGCGGATATCTGTGCCAGGTCTATCGGACGGCTAAGGAACGTCCCGCCCAGCAGGGGCACCAGCTCGGTGTCTTCCTGCATGGACAGCAGGGGCCGCCACACCCCGTCAACGTCACATGGCAGCTCGTCCGCGACCCAGACGCACGCCGACCCCGAGGAGACGAACCGCCCCGGGGGAAGTCCTTCTGGCAGGGTGAAATTCATGACCGGACGGTAGACCTCGGCTCCCTTCGGTCGCGCACCGCTTCATACGGCCGGGCTGCTGGTGCCGCCACTCGAGAAACCACCATGGCCAGGCGACCCCCGGAAGGAGCGCTCCCGCAGTCAGTGACGTTTTCTCAACGATGATCATTTCCAGGTTCCGTTGAGGACGAGGGCGGCGCGGGCGATGGCGCTGATCCGGCTGGGGCTGAGGGTGACATGCTGCAGGGCGCGCCAGCGCTGCTTGAGTTCGGCGGCGGCGCGTTCGCCGAGGGCTCGGAGGCTTCTGAGCAGGGCGTTGGTGGTGCGGGTATCGATGTGGAGTGCCTGCTCGGAGCGGCCCTTCGGGCGACGGGTGGGGACGAGGATGCCGATGCCAGCGCCTATATAGCCTTTGTCCGCGAGGGTGGGCAGGCCGTCGGCGGGCCGCCTTGTGCAGAGCCGGGAGGACGTGGAGGCGGGCGGCGGTGATGTCGGGGACGCTGCCGGGCTCGACCTCGGAGATCCACAGCGGCGTGCCGTCGGGGGCGGCCAGGAACTGCACGTTCCCGCCGAAGGCCTTGTGCTTCTGACTGAACCACCAGTCGTTGCCGTTCTCGCGCACGCCGGCGACCCGGTCCGATTCGATCAGCGTGCCGTCGAGGATCACATGGGTCATGCCGTCCTTGCGGCAGCGCTCCAGGACTTCGTGCAGGTCGGGGGCTCGGTCGGCGAGGATGTCGATGCCCTCGTGCAGGTAGCGGTAACCGGTGGCCTGCGAGATCCCAGCATCGTGGGCCAGGCAGTGCACGCAGCCGCGCTCGCGGAACCAGCGCAGCACCAACACCGCCTGCCGGAACGGGCCCAAGGCACGGGACCTCCTCGGAGTGCCGATCCGGCGGCGGTGCGCGGCCAGCAAGCGGGCGAGGAACTCGACGGTACGGCGCGGGACGTCGAGCATGGCGGCGTAGGGGACCACGGTGAAGCCTCTGGGTCGGCGGACGATCGTGTGTGAAGGGCCCCGTCTTACCAGCCCAGCGTCGTGCTCCCACGGTCGGGCCGCAGGGAGCTGTCGTATGGCTGATCTAGGCTTCCCGACCGTGACCACTACCTTGATGACGTATATCGGTCCGGTCGATGACCACGCGCTGGTGACACGCACCGGCGGCGTGCCGCTGGTGCCGGCCGGGTTCACCTGGCCGCGGTGCGCGGCGTGCTCGGGGCCGATGCAGTTCATCGCGCAACTGCTGGTGAACGCGCCCGGCGCCCAGGGGGCCGAGGCAGCTGCGGCGGCCGAGTGCGTCCTGTCGGTCTTCATGTGCCAGAACGACCCGGGGCTGTGCGACGAGTGGGATCCGGGCGCGGGCGGCAACCGGGCACTGCTGTTCCCTCGCGCCGGACTCACGCCCGCCCCGGTGCCAACGGAAGGTGAGACCCTGCTGTCGGAGACCTGTGGCATCGACTGCACGGCGATCGACGCGGTTCCCTACCACGAGGCACGCAGTAACTGGTCGCAGACTTACGGCCGTCCCTTGCGGGACGTCCTCGGCCAACTGGGCGGCGCTCCGGCGTGGCTGCAGCACGACGAGACGCCGGCATGTCCGTCGTGCGCGCAGCCGATGAGCTTCATGGCCCAGCTCGAGGAGGGACGTGACCACCGGACAGCGATGAACTTCGGTGGAGGCGGCTGCGGATACGTCTTCGCGTGCGTGCCGTGCAAGGAAGGCTCGTTCCTCTGGCAGTGCTGACCGGACATCCGCTGAGAAAACGTCACTGACACGAGGCCGGGATATCGCAACCACAGAGACGATCACGCTCGACCGGCAGAACTCACCCAGCCGAATTGCGCAGCAGAGTCGGCGTTGAATACAAAGCGGTTGCCTGATACACGAACCCCTGACGATCATGGCCCATGGCTGATGCAACCTTCTTCTGCGAGGAGTCCACGGTGGCAAGCGCGACGACGGACGATCCGACCGGCGGCCTCGATCCCGACCGTCTCGAGCAGGCCGTCCTCGGCGTGGCCCAGGGCCAGGGATTCTCCGGCACGGTGCGCGTTACCCGGCGCGGGGAGACGGTGTTCGCCCGCGCCTTCGGGATGGCGTCGCGGCGCTGGGCGATACCCAACACGTGCGACACCCGGTTCCGCGTGGCCTCGGTGTCGAAGATGTTCACGGCGGTGGCCGTGCTGCAGCTCGTCGAGCAAAGGCGGGTCCATCTGGACGACTCGCTCGCGGACCACGTGAAGGAGCACATGCCCCGGCTCGACCCGCGTGTCACCGTCCGGCACGCCCTGACCATGACGTCCGGCATCGGCGACTGGTTCGAGGAGGGCAGCCCCGACTGGGAGGCCGAATGGGCCGCCCTGACCTCCTCCCATCCGCTGTATCTCCTGCGAGAGAACGCGGACTACCTGCCGCTGTTCGCCGGCAAGGAACCGCACTTCCCGCCCGGGGAGCGCCATCTGTACAACGGTGCCGGGTACATCCTGCTTGGGCTGCTCATCGAGTCGCTGACCGGCCGCCCCTACGAGCAGGTCATCACCGACGAGGTCTTCGCCCGCGCCGACATGACCGCGTCGGGGTTCTGGGCGCTGGACGAACTCGGTCCAGACATCGCCGAGGGGTATCTCACCCCGGCCACCGGCCCCACTCCGTACCGGACCAATCACTACACCACCACTCCGCGCGCCGCCGCCGACGGGGGAGCGACCTGCAGCGCCGCCGACCTGACCGCCTTCGCCCGGGCGCTGCGCATCGGCCGGTTGCTGGACGAGGAGACCACACGCCTCGCGCTGACCCCGCAGGTCGACGAGCGGGCGGAGAAGGTGCGCGGATACCGGTGGAAGTACGGCTTCGGCCTCACCCACCTCCTGGACGACGGGGGAACCGTCGTCCGCTGGGGTCACACGGGCGAGGAGGACGGGGTCAGCGCCCGCCTCTACCACTATCCCCGGCACGATGTGGACGTCGCCGTCCTGGGCAACGTCAGCTGGTGTGCGGGCGACATGGGGTGGGCCATCCATGACGCCCTCGTGAACGGCCCGGCCGGGTTGGACGGTTGAGGCGGATCACGCGGTCGGGTGCCGTCGCCGGGGAGCGGGAGGGGAACCGCCCGGTCACGCTCCGCCGGTGTCCAGGAGGGAGATGCGGGCGGTGATGCGTTTGCCGGACGTCTCCGGCTACATGTCCAGCGCCTGGGCGGCGTGGTCGGCCTGTCCCGCCTCGCGAGTGAAGCCTGTTCGGCGGCCGAGGCCGGCCACTACGCCGACCTCGTGCACGGCTACGCCCAGGTGCGCCGCTACCAGGCCGCCCTGGTGCGCGGGATGCAGGGCGCCCGCCTGGCGGACCCGCTGTCCGTGCCGGAGACGATCGCCGCCCATCAGGCGGAGCTGGAGTACCTCGCCGCCGACGGCCAGGCCGACGATGACGACTTCGGCCGGTTCGGGGACCACCTGGACGCCCACCTGGACGGCCTGGCCGTGTCCCTCCCGGCGGCCGCCGTCACCGGCTTCACCGATCTGGACGCCCTGATGAAGCTGATGCCCGGGCAGATGATCGTGGTCGCCGCCCGCCCGGCCATGGGCAAGTCCGCGTTCGCCCTCGGCGTCGCCACCGCCAACGCCCGCACCGGGGCCCCCACCCTGGTGCACAGGCTGGAGATGAGGAGGACCGAGGTCAGCAACCGGATCCTGTCCGCCCGGGCCCGGGTGGCGTTCCACCACATCCGCGACGGCGTCGACGGCCTCACCGGAGACGACTGGGACCGGCCTGGACCGGCACACCCCCGAACTACGCGACCTGCCGCTGTGGATGGACTACTCCGCCCGCCTCAGCCCCGCCCGGATCCGCTCCCGCATCAAGACCATCACCCGGGAGACCAGCCGGGCGCCGCTGGTGGTGGACTACCTCCAGCTGATGCAGACCGACCAGCGCACCGCGAGGCAGTCGCCCTACGAGCGGGTCACCGAGATCAGCCGCGAACTGAAGATCCTCGCCGCCGACACCGGCGCCGTGCTCATCGCCCCGGCCCAGCTCAACCGCGGGCCCGAACAGCGGCAGGACAAGAAGCCGGCGGTGAGCGACCTGCGGGACTCCGGGGCCCTGGAGCAGGACGCGGAGGCGATCCTCCTGCTGCACCGCGAGGACCACTACGCGCCCGAGTCCGGGCGGGCCGGGGAGAGCGACCTGATCGCGGCCAAGCACCGCAACGGGCCCACCGCCACGGTCACGGTGGCCCACCAGTTCCACTACAGCCGCCCGCGCGACATGTCCGCCGCCGAAGAACCCGCCCCCTGACCGCCCTGGACGCCGCTGTGCGGCGCGTTCCGCCCGCCGGGCACGGCACATCCGCGCGGAAAAGGGGCGGGAAATGTCATGGCACACTGTGGCGTTCCGGCTCGGTGATCAGCACCGGACGGGCACGGCAGGGGCGGGACAATGAGACGCACGGTGGTGAGCACGATCGCGGCAGCGCTGCTCCTAGCGGGCTGCGCGGGCACTAACCTCGACCTTTCATGACGGACCGTCGGGTTTTCTGGCGGGCCGTTTCGGTCGTCCGGGCTGATCATGGGCAAGGTTATTGCCCGGCTGTCGCGTCGGGTGGGCGCCGGGTTCCACGGCTCCGGGGTGAATGGGGTCGTAGGGGCAGGACGTTTCCGCTGGCCAGCCAGGCCTTGGTAGGGCGGTGAGGCGTCCCAGGGCCTCTGTGATCACGTCTGTGAAGGGCCAGTGCTTCGCCAGGCGGAGGATGCGGCGGCGGCCGGTGGTGACGAGCTGAGCGGTGGCGGAGAACAGTCGTAGGCGGAGCCGGCGGGGCTCCCAGAGCCGGGCGGTGCCGGTGAGGGCGAGCATCGGCATCCAGGCCAGCAGGTCCAGGGCGGTCTGGACGATCTCCAGCCAGACCTGGTTCTGCGCGGCATCGTGCAGGGGCAGGTTGCGCAGGCCGGCGGCCCGCGCGGCGCGGATGCGGTCCTCGGCTCTGGCCCGCTGGCGGTGCCGCAGCTCCAAAGCGGCGATCGGGGTGGTGTGGGTGTTGGTGGCGAAGCAGGTCAGGCGCATGCCGTCGGCGTCAGTGAAGCGCAGCTGGGCGCCGGGGTGCGGGCGTTCCCTGCGGACGATCAGCCGCATGCCCGCTGGCCAGCCCTTGAGGCAGGCGCCGTCGATTTCGGCGACCCAGGCCCCGTGGCGGATCTCGCCGTCCGGTTCGATTGCCGGTGTCCACGCGCCGGCCGGGACCTTCAGGACGGCGGCGTGGATGGCGTCGGTGATGGTCATGCCGACCGAGTACGACAGCCACCGTCCGCGCTTCGCGAGCCAGGCCACGAACTCGTGGGTGCCGCCGCCGGAATCGGTGCGGATGAGTGTCTGCCGGCCGCGCCGGTAGCGTTTGGGCAGCTGAGCGAGCGCGAGCCGGGCGGCTTCGATGTGATCCGCGGCGGTGTTGGAGCCCGCATTTCCCGGTCGCAGCAACCCCGCGACGGGCTCGCCGGACCCGCCGCGGCCGTGGTCGACGAACCCCACCAGCGGGTGGTGGCCGAAGGTCTTCTTCCAGGTCGCGGCGGCGTCCTGCTTCTCGGAGTGCGCCAGGACGAGGACACCGTCGAGGTCCACGGTCACCTGTCCGCCGGCGTCCGGCGCCGCTTCACCGGCCAACTGCCAGACACGTTCGCGTACTTCGGCACGGGCGGTGCGGATCACGGCCAGGGCACGCTTCCCGTCGGCGGCCAGCGTGTCGATGAGCCGGGAGACGGTCGGGTCGGAGGCCACCGGCCCGAACAGGGCCGGCTCGGCCCGCAGCATGGCCACATCGGCCTGGCAGTCCCCGCCCAGGGCGACGGCGAGCGCCACATCCAGCAGGATCTTGCCCGGATCATGCACTGCCCGGGCCTTCCGCCACGGCGCCAGCGCCCGCGATATCGCCGCATCCAGGCCGCTCTTGCGAACTGTCTCGACCAGCAGTACGGCCCCGGCCTGGGAGACCACCCCACGGCCGCCCTCGACGCGGACACGCGCGTAGAACCCGATACGCTTCTTCACCTGGGAAGTGCCTCCGGCTGGTGCGGGAACAAGGACCTCGACAATCCTCATTCTCGCTGTTCAGAGGCACTTCCCACGCCCCTGCTTACGTGCCGGACAGACCGCTTCGTGAAAGCGCGAGGCTAGGTTGGCTCTGGCCGTAGTGCACGATCCGTGTGAGTACCGGGCCCCGGTGAGCGAGGAGGAACTCGCCGAGTTCGAGACAGACGTCCTGGCCGGGCTCGTGCTCGCGAGGGCTTCGGCCGGACCGGCCGGCAGCACGATCCGCCACGACCCTGACCTCCCGGAACCGATCCGGGACCGGTTCGGCCGCCCGCTGGGGAAGATGGGGCCGGCCGACGCCGACATGTACTTCGGCAAGGTGCTCCGCGACGCCCAACCGTCGACCCGGACCGGCCGGGCAGGTGCGCCAGCGGTGTTCTTCCAGTTCCTTGAGCTGCGGCACAAGGTGGAGCTGCACAACCTCACCAGGCGTGTGGTCGAGTGCCCGCTGGACGAGATGAACCGGCCGCGGGCCTCGGTGGAACCGCAACTGCGGATCCCGCCCAGCGAAGCACAGATCGCAGAACTGTTCGCCGGGTGGCGTGGGGAGCCGGCATCCTGCCGAAAGTTCGGCCCGGCGGCCCGCAATGACGCGGTAGTCCGGCCGGCGGCCGACGTGGGGCCGCGGACCAGCGCGATTGCCGCCGATCGGCCGCGCGGCCCCGGCCAGTCGGCCAGGAGGGCTTCGGCCGGTCGGCGGGGTGGCCGCGGAGCGGCGCCGCGTGAGCCGCGGCGGAGATTCGGCAATGCTGAGGACATGACGCAGAACGCATGGCCGGCCGTGCCGGCACAGGCGCCGCGGGAGCCTGCGGCAGATGGCTCCCCCGCCCACGCCGGCCCGCCGTCGACGGGGCGGCTGGTCGGCATCGACCTGGCCCGCGGCCTCGCGGTCTTCGGCATGTACTCCGCCCATGTCGGCCCCGACGTGACGGTGGGCGGGCCGGTGGGGTTCCTGCTGGAGACGGCCCGCGGCCGCTCCTCCGCACTCTTCGCGCTGCTCGCCGGCTTCTCGCTGGTCATCATCACCGGCCGCCCGCACCCCAGGACCGGGCGGTCCGGGCGACAGGCGGTGGCCCGGATCGTGATCCGCGCCGCCGTCCTCCTGGGGTTCGGCTACGCCCTGACCGCCCTGGACACCGGGGTCGACGTGATCCTCAGCTTCTACGGGCTGCTCTTCCTAACCGTCCTCCCGCTGTACCGCTTGCGGGCCAAAACGCTCGCGCTCATCGCCGGCGCGGGCGCACTGATCCTGCCTCAGGTCCTCTACGCGATCCGCCGGTCGATCGAGGGCGGGAACTGGGCGGACGCCATCACCGCCGGCGATCCGTTGGCCCGGGTCAGCGGCACGGGCGAGATCACCGAACTGCTGTTCACCGGGGAGTATCCGGTCCTCACCTGGATGCCGTTCCTGGTCGCGGGCATGGCAGTGGCCAAACTCGATCTCACCCGGCCCGGCATCCGCTCCCGGCTGGCCCTGGCCGGCGGAGCACTAGCCCTGTCCGGCTACGGCGGCTCCTGGCTGGCCCTGCGCCTGGTCCCGCACGCTCTCACCGCCGTCGCGGGGGCCACGGGCGGCGGTTCGGCAGCGTCGGGATGGTGGTCCGACGCAGTGGGCGAACCCGAGAACCGCACCCCGCTGGCCTGGCTGCTGGTGGGCGCGCCGCACAGCCAGACGACCTTCTCGATCCTCGGCAACACGGGGGTCGCCCTCATGGTGCTGGCCGCGTGTCTGACCATCGCCGCCCGGCTGCCGCGGCTCACCCGCCTGGCCGCCCCCGTCGCGGCGGTCGGCACGATGGCTCTGACCTTCTACGTCCTGCACATCGTCGCCCTCTGGTTCTTCGCCGACGTCTGGTACGTGGCCGCAATCGAGGCCGACACCATGAACGCGCTGCCGGTACTCCTGGGCTTCATCGCGGCCGCCACGCTCCTGGCGGCCGTATGGACCCGCCTCTTCCGGCGTGGCCCCCTCGAGCACCTGCTCCACCTCGCCGGCCGGCCCGCGCGCCACGTCAGATAGGGCGGCACACGCCAGTTGCGCGGCGAGGTCCCGGCCCGTCCGGCTCCTCGCCGTTCCGGGCGGCGATGGCCGCGATGCCGGGGTCGTCGGTTCGGCCGCGTGGTGGTGGCCGGCGGCATGGACGGCTTCGCATGCGTTCCCGAACCGGTGGCGGCGCTCGCACCGGAGGGACTCGTCTCGCACAGCTCGCAGCGCGCCGACCCCGCGACGTTCGCCGGACAGGTCGTGGTCGTGGTCGGGGCCGGTCAGCCGGCCCAGGGGAGCGCGGTCCTGCTGCGCGAGACCGGGGCAGAGGTTCAGCTCCTGGTGCGCGGGAGGCGGCTGGTGTTCGGGGCGGCTCCGACGCCTGCGCCGCACTGGCCGCCGGACACCCCGCTCGGCCGGTCGTGGGGGCTGTACGCGGTCGTTCACCAGGCAGCCGGCTGCCGCTTCCTGCCCGCCTCGGCACGGTTGAGGCTGGTGAACCGGGTGCTGGGGCCGTTCGGCTCCTGGTGGGCTCAAGCCCGGAGGCGAGGTCCGGTTCGGGCAGCGCAGGCTCCCTCACGGAAGCGACGCCGAGGGCCTCGCCGGTCTGCGCGCACCGCGGGGCGGGGCAATCAGGCAGTGGTCGGTCGACGGGAGGCTTTCGGCCACGGCACGGGTCCGTGGCCGCCCGCCTCCGTCCAGCGAATCCCCGAGGTCGACACACCCCGGCACGCAGCCCACCCAACGCAACAGAAAGCAATCATTCCATTACGCTCCGCGTGTGAGCGGTAGGCGGATCGGAACAGGAATCCCAGGGCGGGCGGGCCATGTCGGCCCGCTGCTGGGGCTTGTCCTGCTGATCGTCGCCCATCTGGCGGGCACCGTACACGGCTCCTCGTACGACGGCCCCCATCTGGCGGTCGGCATCGAAGCCGCAGCCTCCACCCACCCGGAAGCCGGCATCGGCCACGGACGCGGCCCGGTTCTCGGGCACGACCACGAGAGCGATGACCACGCTCCCGCGCATCACCACGAGGCAGACGATCACATCGAGCACGCGGCGGACCGGCCCAGGGCCTCCGCCGATGCCACCGTCGTCCTCGGGTCCGGTCACAGCGGTGCGGATGTCGCACCGCCCCCGGTGGCGGGGGCCACGGCCGCGTACGCCGCCTGGGCCGGTCCACCTCAGGCCGCGCGTGCCTCGGACAGCCGTGGCACTCTCGCGCTCCACTGCGTCTGGCGCTTCTAGGCGCGCCCGCACGCCCCGACCTCGCCCCGACACGGTGGCCGAGGCGTGCCCGCGCGCCCATGAACCGCAACGACCGCACCCACCGACGCAAGAAGCGGGTGCGAAGGAGCCGCACGCCCATGCACGTCCCCCTGCTCGCATACCGCGGGGCGCACGCCCCGCTGTCCGTGACCGCCCGCCGCCCCGCACAGCTGGTGGGCAACACCCCCGTCCTGTGGATCGACGAACCCTTCGCCCCACCCGGCCGCGGCTTCTACGCCAAGCTGGAGGGAGCGAACCCCGGCGGCATCAAGGACCGTCCCGGCCTGCACATGGTCCGTGAGGCGCGACGGCGCGGTGAGCTCGCGCCGGGCGCGCCCGTCGTCGAGTCCTCCAGCGGCACCCTCGGCCTGGGGCTCACCCTGGCCGGACTCACGTACGGTCACCCGGTCACCGTGGTCACCGATCCCGGCATGGAGCCCCCCATGGTCCGGCTGCTCACCGCGCTGGGCGCGCACGTCGAGCAGGTGCCGGTCCCGCACCCTCAGGGCGGCTGGCAGCGGGCCCGCCGCGACCGCGTCGGTGAACTGCTCGCCCGGACCCCGGGCGCGTACTGTCCGGACCAGTACCACAACCCCGACAACACCGCCGCCTACCGGCCGCTGGCCGCCGAGCTCGTCGCCCAACTCGGCTGTGTCGACGTCCTGGTGGCGGCGGTGGGCACAGGCGGCCACTCGGCCGGCATCACGGCGGGACTGCGCGAGTGGTTCCCCGGACTGCGGCTGATCGGGGTGGACGCGGTCGGATCGACGATCTTCGGCCAGTCCGCGGCTCCTCGTCTCATGCGGGGACTGGGCTCCAGCATCCACCCGTCGAACGTCGACTACGACGCGTTCACCGAGGTTCACTGGGTGGCCCCGGCCGAGGCGGTATGGGCCTGCCGCCGGCTGGCCCGCCGCCACTACGCGTCCGGCGGCTGGAGCGTCGGTGCGGTGGCGCTGGTGGCCGGGTGGGCGGCACGGACGTACCCCGCCGGCACTCGGATCGCCGCCGTCTTCCCGGACGGCCCGCACCGCTACCTGGAGACCGTCTACAACGATGCCTGGTGCCGCGAGCACGGCCTGCTGGGCCATGAACCGCCTCCGGAGCCCGAGGAGATCGCCGAGCCGGACGAGTGTGTGGTGACCTCCTGGACGCGGTGCAGCCGGGTGCGGGATCCGCTGGGGCGCCAGGCTGAGGTGAAGGCGGGTGTGCGATGAGGCGGCTGCGGGCCCAGATGGCCTCCTTCGACCGGCCCGCGCAGCTGCTGATGGTGAACCAGTTCGCCATCAACCTGGGCTTCTACATGCTGATGCCCTACCTGGCCGACCACCTCGCCCACGGCCTCGGGCTGGCGGCCTGGGCGGTCGGCCTGGTGCTGGGCGTGCGCAACCTCTCCCAGCAGGGCATGTTCCTCGTCGGCGGCACCCTCGCCGACCGCTACGGCTGCAAGCCGCTGATCCTGGCCGGGTGCGCCCTGCGGACCGTCGCCTTCGGGCTGCTCGCGGTGGCCGGCAGCCTGCCGGTGCTGGTCCTGGCCTCAGGACTGACCGGCCTGGCGGGCGCGCTGTTCAACCCGGCCGTACGCGCGTATCTGGCGGCGGACGCCGGTGAAAAGCGGCGCGTGGAGGCGTTCGCCGCCTTCAACGTCTTCTACCAGGCGGGCATCCTCGTCGGCCCGCTCGCCGGACTAGCCCTCCTGGCCTGGGACTTCAGAGCGGTGTGCGCGGTCGCCGCGCTCATCTTCGGCGCCCTGGCCGCCCTGCAGGCCCGCGCCCTGCCGCCTCGTCCGCCGGCCGGCCGCGGCGCGGAGCCGGCCTGGCGGGCAGTGGCCGCCGACTGGCGCACTGTCGCCGCCAACCGCCCCTTCCTGCTCTTCGCCGCCGCCATGTCCGGCAGTTACGTGCTGGCCTTCCAGGTCTACCTCGCCCTCCCGCTGCACGCCCGCGAACTGTTCGGCGAGCACACCGGGCTGGTGACCGGCACGGTCTTCGCCGTCTCGGCGCTGGCCGCGCTGTCCGGCCAGCTGAAACTGACCGCGTGGGCGAAGCGGAACCTGCCCGGGCCGCGGGCGATCGTGTACGGACTGGTGTTGATGGGAGCAGCGTTCCTGCCACTGCTGCCCAGCTCGTATAACGCCATCGTGGGCGTGGGGGCCCTGACGCTGTGTGCGGCGCTGCTGGCCTGGGGCGGGGCGCTGCTCTACCCCTTCGAGATGGACACCGTGGTCCGGCTCTCCGGCGACCGGCTGGTCGCGACGTACTACGGCGCCTATAACACCGCCTCGGGCATCGCGATCTCCGTCGGGAACCTTGTCGTCGGCGCGCTGTTCGACACCGGCGTGCGTTGGCTGCCGTGGGCCACCCTGGCCGGCACCGGGCTCGTCTGCGCGGGGCTCGTGTCACGGCTGCACCGCGCCGGGTACCTCGCGGCCGAGCCGGTTCCGGTACCGGGGTGAGGTGACGCGGCTGCTCCGGCACTGGCCCCGGCCACGACGGCCGGGGCCTCGGCCGACGCTTCGGGATGCGGCGCGAGCCGCTGGACAGCGCATCCCTGCCTCTCGCGCTCTGGTGGACCATCCGGCCGACAGCGTCGCCGGACGTGTCCCTCCCCTAATGGCTGGCCTGGGTCAGGCCGCTTGTTCTCCGCAGAGATAGGGGCCGCGGTCGCTGACCGTGCGCCGGGGCGCGGTCAGCACGGTGAAGGGCAGGGCCGGAGGCTGACCGGGGCCGCGGGCGGAAGACGTGTCGGCCGGCCGGGCACTCCAGGCGCCATCGCGCCACGTCAGGGAGCCGGTGTACAGGGGCGGTACCCGGAGTGTCCAGAAGGCTCGGACCGGTGCGGACAAAGCATGGACGAGCAGGGCCTGCACCACGGCTGGTTCGGCGATGGCCAGCGCGCGGCCCGTGTCCGGGGGCAGGGCACTGAGCCAGTGCGCGACACGGCGGCAGAGTTCCCTTACGGTTTCGCCTCCGTGTGGCGCGGCATCCGGGTCCGTGAGCCAGGCACTGTATCCGTATGGGTCCGCGGCGGCGATGTCGGCCACGGTGCGGCCGCGCCAGGTGCCGCAGTCGAGGTCGCGCAGTGCGGGCTCCACTGCGGCCTTCACTCCGAGGGCTGCGGCGGTCAGCGCCGAGCCGGACGAAGGCGATCTCATGGCCGGCGCGTGCGCGGGCAGCGAGGCCACGGCGGCGCCCGCACCCAGGAGTTCGTACTTACTGGGCGGGGCGTCACCGAAGACCGTGTCTGCCGGAGGCGCGCACAGAAGCGTCAGGCGGATCGTCATGGGTCTGCCCTCCTCTTTGGCCCGGCCTGTCGTGGTGACGTGTTTGTGGCGGCAGCTGCATGGCGGTCCGCGCCACCGGCTCCACGACGCGGAGCACGAGCGGTCGACGCATTCCATGTCACGTGCTCCAGGGTCTGCGCGCGCTTATGCCGTTGCCATCCGCCAGGAGTCCGGAGCGTCCCTGCCAACCGGCCGGTGCGGGCCCCGCCGCCTGGTGGACCTCCGCACCGATGGACGGATGCACGGCGAGGGCGGATGCGGTGGCTGGGCCAGGGATGACTCAGCGGGCACCAGCCGCCGCGGCCGGGGCCTGGGCCGGGGTGCCGCGCAGGCCGAGACGAGATGGCCCACCTTCAACCTCGCGGACGTCTTCATCGTCTGCGGCGGTCTGTCAATCGTCGTCCTGTCCCGGCGGGCCGACCGGCGTTCGGCGGCATAGCCGCTGGAGTTCTCACACACAGGTGCCGCGCCGGGCGCGCAGCATCATCCGGCCCGCCTCGTCGGAGACCAAGGCTCGAAGGCCGTCCCACTTCGGCTCTCCCGCCCGGCCCGGCCGCAGATCGGGCCGGGGGAGGGGCGCTCAGCATCGGCTCCGGCAGCGATCTACGTCACACTGGATGCCGTCCACCTTCCCCAGCCGCCGCTCGGGCAGAGGGCAGTGCTGTTTGGTCCCCAGCGCCTGGCCTTCGGCGACACGGCGGCATGGAGTCCGCACCCGGCCGGGAGGCCACGTGCTGCTGGGCCTACTCGCTCCTGGACGGGATCAGCCACAGGGCGATGACGGCGGAGAGTGCGGCCACACCGGCAGCCAGGAGGAACGCGTCGTCGAAGCCGGAGGTGGCTCGGGTGCCGGTGTGGCCGGCGATGCCGGCGGCTGCGGCGCTGGAGACGGCCGCGGCGCCGGCCGAGGCGCCGAACTCGTGGAAGGTGCTGACGATTCCGGAGGTCACGCCGGCCTCGTGCGGGGCGACGCTGCCCAGTGCGGTGGCTGAGGCGACCACGAACAGGGCACCCAGGCCGGCCGCCGTGACGCTCACGCCGGCGACCATGGCGGCGGTGCCGGACCAGAGCACCGGGACGAGGAACCCGGCGGCCGCGACGAGCAGGGCGACCGCTGCCGGCGACCGGGCCCCGAGGCGGCCGAGCATGCGGCCGGCGGCGGTGGCGGCGGCCATGGTCAGCAGCGCCACCGGCAGGAACAGCACACCGGTCATCAGGGCGCCGTGATTCTGGTGGTTCTGGAGGTAGAAGGAGCCGAGGAAGAAGACCCCCACCATCAGAGCCGTGGCCACCGCGATCACGAAGATGCCCGCCACCACCGGGCGCCGGCCGAGCAGGCGGAGGTCCATCAGCGGTGCCGCCGCCCGGCGCTGCCAGGCGGCGAAGGCGGTATACGCGGCTGCCGCAAAGATGAACAGGGCGAGGGTGAGGGCGTTGAGCCAGCCGTGGTCGCCGGCACGGATCAGGGCGTAGATGAGGGCGCCGGTCGCCGCGGCGACCAGGGCGGCGCCCGGCATGTCGAGGGGGCCGGAGGCCGCCCGGGGCAGACGGGGCAGTATCCGGGCGAGTACGACGAGGACGATCAGGCCGACGGGGACGTTGACGAAGAAGACCCAGGCCCAGCCCGGCCCGGCCGTGAGCAGCCCGCCCAGCAGCACGCCGAGGGCGGCCCCGCCGCCTCCGAGCGCCGACCAGATGCCCAGTGCCCGGTTGCGTTCGTCGCCGTCGAACAGCCGCACCACCACCGACAGCGCGGCGGGTGAGAGCAGCGCGGCGCCCGCCCCCTGGGCGATCCGGGCGGCGAGCAGCAGGGGTGCGCCGGTGGCCAGGCCGGCGGCCAGGGAGGCGGCGGTGAACACGGCGAGGCCGGCCAGGACGACCCGCTTGGCGCCGAACAGGTCGGCGGCCCGGCCGCCGAGCAGCATCAGGCTGCCGAAGGTGAGGGCGTAGCCGCTGACCACCCAGGTCAGGGCGGCGCGGTCCAGGTCCAGTTCGGTGCCCATGTGGGGCAGCGCGATGGCGACCACGGTGATGTCGAGGATCAGCATCAGCTGGGCCAGTCCCAGCAGGCCCAGGACCGGCCAGCGCCGCGGATGGGGTGTTTCCGGTGCGTGTGTGCCGGTGGTTTCCGTGTCGCTCATGACGCTCACCCCTCATCGATAAACCGTACAGGCATGTTCAGGTTAGAGCAGGTCCGGGCGTAAGCCAAACAGCTTTGTTCGACTTCTTCGGATAGGCTGTGGACTCATGGGCAACAGAAGCACCGCCAAGCGCGCCGACGCCCTGCGGAGCATCGACGCGATCGTGCAGGCCGCAGCCGAGTGCCTGGGGCGGAACCCGGAGGCGAGCCTCAGCGAGATCGCCCGCGCCGCGGGCGTGGGCCGGGTGACGCTGTACGCACACTTCGCCTCCCGGGCGGAGGTCGTCGATGCGGCGATGAGCCGTGCCATCGACCGGGGCAACGAGGCGTTGGACGCGGTCGATCTGTCCGGGGCTCCGCTCATCGCGCTGGCGCGTTACGTCGAGGTCGGCTGGCATCTGGTGGATGAGGCGCGGGCCTTGCTCGTCGCCGCCCAGCGGGAACTGCCCGCGGGGCGCATCCGTGAGCTGCACAGCGGCCCCGCCGCCCGGGTGGAGACGCTGGTCGCCCGCGGCCGCGCCGAGGGGGTCTTCCGCACGGACCTGCCGATCGCATGGCTGGTCAATGTCCTGCACTCGGTCATGCACAGCGCCGCCGACGAGATCCGCGCCGGTCGCCTGACCTCCGACCGCGCCGCCGCCCACATCACCGCCACGGTGCTGGCCGCCTTCACCCCACCGGGAAAGCCGGTCCCGGAACCCGGCGCCGGGGCGTGACACCGACAGTCCGGAGAAAACGCAGCGCACGGCAGCGGAAGCCACCGAGGGCGACGGCTGCCGACAGGGCGGCCGTAGGGCGAGACGGTGCATATCCGGTGGGTGTCTGCGTCCGCCCGCTGCGGACCTCCCCGCACGGTGAGTTTCATGCCCGCCAGCTGGCCTCGGGACTGGTGAGGTCGCATGGTGAGGGGGCGGGTATTCGCGGCTGCAGCCCGCAGCTCAATGACGCTGAGTGAGCGGTCAGGGGGCAACCTGATCACCCCCATCGGCAAGCGCACGGGACAGACGCCCAGCGTCGCCAACGCCTACCGCGCTCGGCCGCACTCCTGGCCGCGGGACCGCCGGCCTCCCCGCCTGGCCGAACGGCACTGGTCGCCGAAGCGGCGCGGTGCTGTCATGGGTAGGGAATACGGCGTGGACGAGTCGGCAAGGGCGCGGAGGCCGACGCGCCGGGTGTGGTCCGCCCGGGCGGACCGACCGCGGCCGCCTCGTCGCACAGCGGAGGAGGCCGATGCCATGCTGTACCGCCGCACGGTCGGTGACGTGATGACCGAGGAGGTCGTCACCCTCCGCCCCACCACACCACTCCAGGAGGTCGCAGCCCTGCTGGACGCGAACGACATCGTCGCGGCCCCGGTCATCGACGAGGACGGCGCTCCCGTCGGCGTCGTGTCCGCGTCCGACGTGCTGCGGCACGAGACCGGCCTGCCCGATCCGCAGGGCCAGGACGGGACCGACGAGCGCTCCTGGGACAAGGCCCGGGCCCGGACCGCGGGCGCGCTCATGAGCAGCCCCGTCTTCACCGCCCGCGCCGACTGGACAATCCCCCGGGCCGCGCGGGAACTCCGCAGGCGGCACGTCAAGCAGCTGCCGGTGGTCGGCGACGACGGGCTCCTCACCGGCATCGTCACCCGCAGCGACCTGCTCGACGCCTTCCTCCGCTCCGACGTCGAGATCCGCGGCGAGGTCGAGCAGGACGTCCTGGGACGCCTCCTCGGCCTGGACGAGGGCACCGTCGCGGTCGAGGTCCGGGACGGGGTCGTCACCCTTCAAGGGCACGTCCCGGAACCGCGGCTCGTTCCGGTGGTCGTGGGGCTCTGCCAGGGCGTCGACGGTGTCGTCGCCGTGGACGCCCACCTCGCCGCCGCCCGGGCGGGCTGAGTGCTCTGCCCCAGAAGGGCCTACCCCAGGTGCAGTCGAGCAGCTCCCGGCACGAGACCGTCCCTACCCACGATCACCCTCCGTCTGTCGTATCTGATGCGAAATTCTCGCATCAGATACGTCCCGGGGGCGTCTTCGCAGGTCAACCGCCGATGGGGTGACGCATCCGCAAAGGCGCCGCCGTGACGGCTGTCGTGGTTCCGCGTGATGTTGAGGTCCGATGTCCCTGGGGGGACCGCTCGCCCGCGGTTCGGGGGGTGACCTCCGGGTCGGGTGTCGCCTGTTCGCATCCGATGCAATGGGCGGCCGCCGGCGCCCTGCGCCCGCTGCGCGACCCGGACGCGCCCGAGGTGGACGAGGGGGGAACAGAGCTGAAGCGCCGGGCAGCGAGGCGCCTGCCGCCCGCTTAGCGTCCGGCGGCGGCCGGGGCGAGCGCGCGGGCCGGGGCGTCGTGCAGACCGAGGCGCAGGTGCTCGACGTGGTAGAGGGCCTGGTTGAGGAGCTCGGCGACATGGTTGTCGTAGAGCGAGTAGACGATCGAACGGCCGTGGCGTTCGCCGGTGACCAGGCCGAGGTTGCGCAGGAGCCGGAGCTGGTGGGAGCAGGCGGAGGCTTCCATGCCGACGGCTTCGGCGAGGTCGCCGACCGAGCACGGACCCTCCTGGAGCCGGGCCAGGATGTACAGCCGCGAGGGGGTGGCGAGGGCCTGGAGGGTGGCGGCGACGTCCGCGGTGCCGACCGCGTCGAGGCGTGCGCGGGTGCTGGCGCTGCTGGCGGTGGTGTCGCGTCCGTGGCCCATTGCTCCATCATACCGACAAAATTTGAAGACCTGTTCATATGTTCCTGTACGGTGGAGGTGTTGCCCCCGTCCCGCCCGTGAAGGTTGCTTCGTCATGTCTTCCGTCCTGGAACAGCGGTCCGCGCCGCCCGTCGGCGCCTCGCGTCCGGTTCCGCCCCGGCGCCGCACCCGCCTGCTGGCGCTGCCGGAGGCCTGGTGGGCGCTCGCGGCCCTGGTGCTGTTCCTGCTCGCGCTGCCGGTCCACCTGCTCGACGGGCCGGCCTGGCTGTGGGGGACGTTGTTCGCCGCGACCTACATCACCGGTGGCTGGGAGCCGGGCTGGGAGGGTCTGAAGGCCCTGAAGGACAAGACGCTGGACGTGGACCTGCTGATGGTCGTCGCCGCCCTCGGGGCCGCCGCGATCGGCCAGGTCCTCGACGGCGCGCTCCTGATCGTCATCTTCGCCACCTCCGGCGCCCTGGAAGCGGTCGCCACCGCCCGCACCGCCGACTCCGTGCGCGGCCTGCTCGACCTCGCCCCCACCATCGCCACCCGGCTCCTGCCGGACGGCACCGAAGAGACGGTGGCCACCGAGCACCTGGCGGTCGGGGACACGATCCTGGTCCGGCCCGGCGAGCGGGTCGGTGCCGACGGCCAGGTCCTCGACGGGGCCAGCGACGTGGACCAGGCCACCATCACCGGCGAACCCCTGCCGGTGGCCAAGCAGGCCGGGGACGAGGTGTTCGCCGGCACCGTCAACGGCACCGGCGCCCTGCACGTGCGCGTGGATCGGGATCCGTCGGACTCGGTGATCGCCCGGATCGTGACGATGGTCGAGGAAGCCTCCGAGACCAAGGCCCCCACCCAACTGTTCATCGAGAAGATCGAGCAGCGCTACTCGATCGGCATGGTCCTCGCGACCCTCGCCGTATTCGGCGTCCCGCTCGCCTTCGGCGACACGCTCGACTCGGCCCTGCTGCGGGCGATGACCTTCATGATCGTCGCCTCGCCGTGCGCGGTGGTGCTCTCCACCATGCCCCCGCTGCTGTCCGCCATCGCCAACGCCGGCCGCCGCGGCGTGCTCGCCAAGTCCGCCGTCGTCATGGAACGCCTCGGCCAGATCGACACCGTCGCCCTGGACAAGACCGGCACCCTCACCGAAGGCACCCCCTACGTCACCGACCTGCGCCCACTTTCCGCCAGCGGCTTGGACGAGACGACCCTGCTCGCGCTGGCGGCCTCCGCCGAGCACCCCAGCGAGCACCCCCTTGCCCGCGCCGTGGTCGCCGCCGCCCGCGAACGCGGCCTGGCCCTGTCCGACGTCGAAGACTTCACCTCCACCCCGGGGCAGGGCGTCACCGCCACCATCGCCGGCCACACCGTCCAGGTCGGCGCACCTGTCCGACTGCTGCCCGCCGACGCCGACCCGGCCCACCCGAAGGTGGTGGCCGAGCTGGAAGAGGCCGGCCGGACCGCGGTCGTCGTCCTGCGCGACGGCGTCCCGGTGGGCGTGCTGGGGGTTGCGGACCGGCTGCGGCCGGACGCGGCGGCCACCGTCGCCGCCCTCACCCGCCTGACCGGCCGCACCCCGATCCTGCTGACCGGCGACAACGAACGCGCCGCGAAGCATCTGGCCGCCGAGGTCGGCATCACCGAGGTCCGCGCCGGGCTGCTGCCCCAGGACAAGGTGGCCGACGTCAAGAAGTGGGAAGCCCAGGGACGCAGGGTGCTGGTCGTCGGCGACGGCGTCAACGACGCCCCCGCGCTGGCCGCCGCGTACTCCGGCATCGCGATGGGCAAGGCCGGCTCCGACCTCGCCCTGGAGACCGCCGATGCCGTCGTGGTCCGTGACGAGCTGGCCACCATCCCGTCCGTCGTGCAGCTCTCCCGCACCGCACGCCGCCTCGTGATCCAGAACCTGGTCATCGCCGGGGCGTTCATCGCCGTCCTGGTCGCCTGGGACCTGATCGGCACCCTYCCCCTGCCCCTGGGCGTCGCCGGGCACGAGGGCTCCACCGTCATCGTCGGCCTCAACGGCCTGCGCCTGCTGCGCGAGGCCGCCTGGCCCCGACTCACCAAGGACACCGCGTGAGCAAACGCACCCGCCGCACAGCCCCCGCCACGGGGGCCACACGGCCCACCGTCACCGTCTGCCGCGGCTGCTGCTGCGGCACCCCCAAGGTCCCCGGCCTCGACCACGCCGCCCAGCTGCGCGACCTGCGCCAGGCTGTGGGCGGCACGGCGACCGTCCGGGTCACCGACTGCCTCGACGCCTGCGAGCGCGCCAACGTCATCGTCGTCCAGCCCTCCGCTGACGGCCGCCRAAACGGCGGGCGCCCCGTSTGGCTCGGTCTGGTCAACGACCCCGACGCCACTTCCGACATCACCACCTGGATCAAGGACGGCGGACCGGGCCTCGCCGATCCACCCGGCATCCTCGACCTCTACACCTTCCGCCCCTCCCGCCGCGTCCAGGCCGAACTCCACGACGCATGACCCCGACGCCYGCCGCGTCTGTCGGCCATCGTCTGCCGACAGACGCGGCGGGCGTCCAATGAACCCGGACATTCCCGGGCACCGGGGCGGCGCCGACCCCATCAGATCCGATGGTGATCGATGACAGGGGGTGACGGCACACGCCGCCGGCCACCACGGCGTCTTCCGCCTGGACAGTGGGACCGCGACCCGGGGGGCCGGCCGCTATCAGGACACCATGGGCTTCACCGTCACCGGCCCGTCGACATTCCTGGCCAGCGGCCACCCGCCCCGGCCGGTCCCGAGGCCCGCTCGCCCCGCCCGGGCCTGATCCGCAGCACGGACGCGGGCCGGACCTGGCAGACGCTCTCCGTCGAGGGCGAGGCCGACTTCCACGCCTTTCAGTAGGCCGGTGACGTGCTCTACTCAGTAGGCCGGTGACGTGCTCTACGGGTTCGACAGCCTAAGCGGCAGGGTGTGGGTCGGCATCGACGGGGCCGCAGCTGGGACAGGCGCGCCCGGGTCGCGGCGCTCGATCTTGCGTCCCCTTCCGGCAGCGCGGCGACCGGGGGGGGCCGCCACCATCACCGGTCTGGAGCGCAGCACCGTCGGCGGGCGCGCGTTCGACCTGGAGTGGGCGCTCGCCGACGACCCCGCCTTCCTCACCGAGACCGAGCACCAGCACGACACCACCGTCACCTCGGTCGGCATCGAACTGGACGGCGAGCTCGACGAGGACCGGCTCAACGCCTGGCTCGGCACCCTGCTGCGCACCAAGGGCGTCGACCTCTTCCGCTCCAAGGGCATCCTCGCCGTCGCCGGAGCGCCCAAGCAGTACGTCTTCCAGGGCGTGCACATGCTGCTGGACGGCACCTTCGCACGCGACTGGCGGGAGGGCGAAGCCCGCACGAACAAGCTGGTGTTCACCGGCCGCGACCTCGACCGCGAGGCCCTCGAACGAGGCTTCGCCGACTGCCAGGCCACGGCGGGAGCGGCCGCGTGAGTACGACGGTTCAGTCCCCGCTCGCCTGGGAGGTCGGCGTCGACGACGCACCCGTCGCGCTCAGCGCACGGGGCGATCTGGTCGCCGTCGCGGGGGCCGAGGGAACCGTGAAGGTCCTCGACGCGGCAATGGGCGCCGCGATCGGGTCGTTCGCCCTTCCCGGAGGTGCACTCACGATCGCGCTCTCCCCCGATGCCGGGCACCTGGTGGCGACCGGCCCCATGGGGTACGCGCTGTGGCGCCGCTCCGACGGGCGTACGGCGGTGCGGGAGTGCGGTGCCTGGTCGGCCGCCGCCTGGGCCGACGGCGCACGGAGCCCGCCGCCTCCACGATCACCGACCTCGCCTGGATGCGGCAGGGGCGGCGCCTGGCCGTGGCGGCGTACGGGGCCGTGCGCTGCCACGAGCGGCACACCGAGAAGCCGGTCGCCACCTATCCCTACGTCGGTTCGCACCTCGCGCTCGCCATCGCACCCACCGGGAAGTGGATCTGCAGCGGCAACCAGGACGCCTCCATCCACATCTGGAGAGCGCGGGACGGCGGCGAGCTGACCATGTCCGGCTACCCGGAGAAGGTCTCCCGGCTCGCCTTCGACGACACCGGCTTCTGGCTGGCCGCCGACGGCGCACCCGACGTGACCGTGTGGGACTTCTCCGGCAAAGGCCCGGAGGGCACGGCACCGCGCTCGCTGCGCTGCCACGAGACGATCACCGCGCTCGCCTGGCGGCCGGGGGCCGCCGGGCACCTCGCCAGCGGCGGCGCCGACGGGACCGTAGCCCTGTGGCACGCCACGGCCGGACGGCCGCAGGCGCGCCTGCGGCCGGTGCGCGAGCTCGACGGCACCGGTGCGGCGGTCGCGGCGCTGGCCTGGGCAGGCCCCCACCTGCTGGCCGTCGCGTGACAAGACGGCCGGATCCGGACGTACGGCGTGCCGTCCCGGACCGCGCTGTGAACCGGTCCGTGATCCGGGCGGCCGCTCCCCGGCCCTGCCCCCTCGTCGTGTGCCGGGGCTGCTGCTGCGGCAACCCGCGCAAGCACCCCGGCACCGACCACGCCTGGCAACTGGACCGGCTGCGCGCCGGCGCGGCACAAGGCGGCTTCCGGGTCCGTACGACGGAGTGCCTCGGCCCCTGCGACCAGGCCAACGTCATCGTCGTCCAGCCGTCGGCCGCCGGGCGCCGGGCCGGGGGCCGCGCCGTCTGGGTGGGCTTCGCGATGGACGACGACTGCACCGACGACCTGCTGCGCTGGGCGCAGGCGGGCGGACCCGGCATCGCCGAACCGCCCGCCCCCCTGGCGCTCCAGTTCATCCGCCCACCGCGCGAGGCCCGCGCCCGTGCACGCCGGTGACGCCGGCGGCCGCGACGTCCTGGCGGCCGCCCGGCTCGACGAGGTCACCGCCGCTTCCGTCGCCACGACGCTCCAGGCCCTGGCCACACCGTCCCGCCTGCTGATCCTCACCACTCTGCGGCAGCGCCCGTACCCGGTCGACGAACTCGCCTCTGCCGTCGGCGTGGAACAGTCCGCCGTCTCCCACCGACTGCGCCTGCTGCGCGCCCTCGGCCTGGTCACCGGCCGCCGCGACGGCCGCCGCATCGTCTACCGCCTCTACGACGACCACGTCGCCCAGCTCCTCAACCAGGCCGTCCACCACATCGAGCACCTGCGCCTCGGCGTGCGCGACCTCGACTGAGGCACATCTCAGCGGTCTCACCGGCAGGCCCCGGAGCAGCCCGTCAGTTGAGGTGGGCCACCTGCCGCGGCGCCGGAGCCGCGCGGAGCCGGTCGGGCAGCGTGCCGTCCTGGGGCATCCCGGCGTGCAGCCACGCCCCCACCGCCTCGGCGTCGGCCTCCGTCACCAGCGGGCCGAGGCGTACGACGACCCCACTGGGCCTGCGGTCGACCCCGCACGGCTGCACGGCGGCATGCAGCCCGCGGCCGCTCCGACAGTGCAGCACCTTCCCCAGGCAACCGGTGGAGACCATGACCCCGTGCGGGCAGCCCCGGACCGCGCGGCGCAGGCCGTCCATCACTTGCCCGGTCGCGGCGGCATGACATGAGCCGCAGACGACCAGGGTGAAAGGGCGGCCCCGACGGCCGCCTGCGGCATCGCTCATCTCGCGTCTCCTCCGTATGGGTCAAAGAGGTCCCCTGTTTGCGCCACGGGTGACCCAACTCTCCTGGGAAACAGGCGAGTTGGGACGCGGGTGATTTGACACCGCCCCGCCGCACCCCCAGCCTATGCTCATGACATCCATTTTCAATAGGAGGGGCTAGGCATGCGCGTTGCCTTCGTCGGCAAGGGCGGCAGCGGCAAGACCACCCTGTCGGCCCTCTTCTCCCGTCACCTGGCGCGCTCGGGCGCGCCGGTGGTCGCCATCGACGGCGACATCAACCAGCACCTGGCGTACGCGCTCGGCCTCGGCGAGGACGAGCTCTTCACCGCGCCGTCGCTCAGCGCGCGCACCGGTGAGATCAAGGACTACCTGCGGGGCACCAACCCGCGCATCCCGTCCCGCGACGCCATGGTCAAGACGACCCCGCCCGGCCGCGGCTCCCGCCTGCTGCGCCTGCTCGGCGACGACGAGATCCACGCCCCGCACGTCCAGGAGGTGCACGGCGTGCCACTGATGGTGACCGGCGCCTTCGGCGAGAGCGACCTCGGCGTGGCCTGCTACCACTCCAAGCTCGGCGCGGTCGAGCTCTACCTCAACCACCTCGTGGACGAGCCCGGCGAGTACGTCGTCGTCGACATGACGGCCGGCGCCGACGCCTTCGCCTCCGGCCTGTTCACCCGCTTCGACATGACCTTCCTGGTGGTGGAGCCGACCCGCAAGAGCGTCTCCGTCTACCGCCAGTACCGCCACCACGCCGCCGAGTTCGGCATCCCCATCGCCGTGGTCGGCAACAAGATCACCGGCGAGGACGACCTGCTCTTCCTCAAGGAGCACGTCGGCGACGACCTCCTCGCCCACTGCGAGCAGTCCTCCTACGTACGCGCCCAGGAGCAGGGCCGCGGCCACGGCGGGCTGGAGCCGCACAACGCCCACACCCTGGACCGGCTGCGCGAAGCCGTGGACGCCCGCCCCAAGGACTGGGACGCCTTCCAGCAGCACGCCGTGGAGTTCCACCTGCGCAACGCCACCGCCTGGGCCAACGAGGCCACCGGCCACGACCTCGCCACCCAGGTCGACCCCGACTTCCGGCCCGGCCCCGCGGCGCTGGCGGCCTGCACCTGACGCACGACGGGCCGGATCAGCGGCTCCCGTCCGTCCCGCACACCAGACATCCGAACAACAGACAGGACACCCTCTTCATGTCACTCGACGTCTCACCGCAGCTGCTCGCCGAAGCCGAGAACGGCGAGGTGCGGGAGCCGGACTTCGTGGAAACGGTCCGCACGTCCCTGCCGTACGCCTACAACCTCATCGCCCGCCTGGCTACCGAACTGCGTTCCGGCACGGCGAAGTTCGCCGACAACCAGATCCCGCCGCCCTCCGAGAAGGAGCGCGGCCAGCTGCTGCGCGCCCTGTCCAGCGACGCGATCCGAGCCAGCCTGGAACGGCACTTCGGCGTCGCCCTCGCCTTCCAGAACTGCCACCGCGTCGCCGTTTTCCCCCCCGAGGCGCGCGGCGGCGAGACCCACACCCGCTTCACCTCCCTGCGCGCGCAGATCCTCAACCAGTCACCGGAGCTCCGCGACTGGTGACCCACGGCCGGCCGCGGCCGCCGACTGCCGGATCCGGCGTGCGGCGAGCGGGCCGACCACTTCGAGCCCTCGGCGGCCGTCGCCCACCGGGACACCCAATCCTCGTGAGCGACGGCCCGCTGCGCTTGACGAGGACGCCGCCGGGCCCAGCAGCACCGCGAGCTGCTGGTGGACGCGGCGCAGGGCGTCCGGGGTCAGGCAGTGCAGACAGGGCGGTCTTCGAGACGGCCCCATCCAGGGAGCGATCAGGGGCCAGGTGGCGGGACAGGAACCCGGAGGCAGGAATGCGACAAAGGCCGTCACAGCCATGGGATTCACGTGCACCCAGCCTGGTGCGCCGGATCGGTCCCCAGCAACCCGCCCGAACGACGGGAGCGCCGGCCGGCCGGCGGGGGTGCGTGCGTCCGCAAGCACGCCTGCCGCCCACCCCCTCGAACTCGGCGCCCCGACACCAATTAGTAATGGGATTCGTTTTCATGTAGCGTGCTGCGTGCTCACCGACCCAGGAGGACCCCATGGCCGTTCCCAAGCGGAAGATGTCCCGCAGCAACACCCGCCACCGCCGCGCCCAGTGGAAGGCAGCCACGCCGACACTCGTGCCGGTCACCGTCGACGGCGTCCCGTACCTGGTGCCTCAGCGGCTGGTGAAGGCGTACGAGCGCGGGCTGCTGCGGCCCGAGGACTGAGCGTTCATGCCTTTTGAGCGACTGCCCGTCACCGTCCTGTCCGGATTCCTCGGTGCGGGCAAGACCACCCTCCTCAACCACATCCTCGGCAACCGCGAGGGGCTGCGCGTCGCGGTCATCGTCAACGACATGAGCGAGGTCAACATCGACGCCGCCCTGGTGCGCGGTGGCGAGGCAGCCCTGTCGCGCACCGAGGAACGCCTGGTCGAGATGACCAACGGCTGCATCTGCTGCACCCTGCGCGACGACCTGCTCGAGGAGGTCGACCGGCTGGCCCGCGAGGGCCGCTTCGACTACCTGCTCATCGAGTCGTCCGGCATCTCCGAACCCATGCCGGTGGCCGCGACCTTCGCCTTCGCCCGCGACGACGGCGCCACCCTCGGCGAGATCGCCCGCCTGGACACCATGGTCACGGTCGTCGACGCCGCCAACTTCCTGCCCGAGCTGACCAGCGGTGACGAGCTCGTCGAGCGCGGCCTGGACCAGTACGAGGACGACGAACGCACCGTCAGCGACCTGCTGATGGACCAAGTGGAGTTCGCCGACGTCATCGTGCTCAACAAGCTCGACCTCGTCGACCAGGAGTCGGCGGACCGGCTGCGGGCGACGCTCAGCCGCCTCAATCCGGTCGCGCGCGTCGTCCCGGCCGTTCACGGCCGGGTGCAGGCCGGCGACGTACTGGGCACCGGGCGGTTCGACCTGGAACGCGCCCAACAGGCCCCCGGCTGGGTGAGGGAGCTCAACGGCGACCATGTCCCCGAGACGGAGGAGTACGGGATCTCCTCGACCGTCTTCCGCTCCGAACTGCCGTTCCACCCCGGCCGGCTGTGGATGTTCGTGACCGAGGAACTCGACAGCGGCGCGTACGGGCAGATCCTGCGCTCCAAGGGGTTCTTCACCCTGGCCAGCCGCCCGCAGGTGACGGGCCTGTGGTCACAGGCCGGCTCCGTCGCGCGCTTCGAGCCCTCCGCCGCCCGCGACACCGACAGCCCCGGCGGCCAGGAACTGGTCTTCATCGGCACGCACCTGCACGCGGACGCACTGCACGCGGCACTGACCGACTGCCTCATGGCCGACGGCGAAAGCCCGCCGCCCGTCGACCCGTTCCCCGCCTGGGACACCCACGGCATCGACGACAGCTGCGAGCACGAGCACCCCGACCTTGTAGCGGGGGCCTGAAGACCCCGGGCCGGGCGGTGGACGCAGCCACGGCGCCGCCCGGCCCGGCAGCCGCCCGGTCACCCAAGCCGCCCGGGCATCAGTTGGAGCGCGCGACGTGCCGGGAGCAGCCCCGGGCGTACCGCCGCCCTCGCGTCGTGACCTCCCCGGTTCGCCATCATCGCCCCGGCGGGCGGCAAGTGGCTTTATCGAGCAGCAGCGAAGTCACTTGTCGATGGGTCTGGGAGGCACCCCCAATCCGCGGATGGGTGCTGTCGACGAGTTCGGGAGGCACCGAGGTTCTTGCCGGGGCAGCATCGAGGTGCCCCTGGTGAAAGGTGCTGGTCATGCCGCGTATGTCAAAGGTCGAGCTGCACGCGGCGATACCGGTGGGCTCGCGCATTCAACTGCCGCGGGTTGTCGGTGCTGCTGAGCGGGGCAGTGACGTTCCGTGATCTCCAGGGGCGTATCGGCTCCCGGCCCCGCCGGCCTCGTTGAGGAGCCGGCTGGTGGTCCTGGCGTGGTGGCCGAGAGCATCCGCAACGACAGGGCGGGCAGTTCGAGGAGCTGTTGCCGGCCGGCGGCGCCGCGGGCGCGGGCGGCGTCCAGGCCCTCACACTGCGCCGCGCGAGCTCGTTCCTGCTCAGTGTCGGCTGCTGAGGGCCCGTTGGGCGGCGTGGAGGCAGGCGGTGATGGCGGGGTCTTCCTGGGTAGTGGTCCGGGTGAGTGCCAGGATGGTGCGCTGCATGCGGGGAGCCAGCCGCAGTCCGGCGACGCCTGCTTGCTCGTGGGCGAGGCCGGCGGGCAGGAAGGCCACGCCGGCACCGGTGGCGACGAGTGCGGCCAGGATGTGGAGTCCTTCGAATTCCCAGCGCCGCGGGGGTGTGGCGTTGATGGCGGTCAGGTACCGGTCGCCCGCGGCTCGGGAGAGTTGCCCGATGGGGGCGCACAGCCAGGTCTGGTTGTGGACGATCTGTCGCAGCCGTGCGGCGGTGGCCGGGCTGGGCTGCTCGGTGAGTGGGTGGTCCGCGGGGATCGCCAGGACGATGTCCTCGCGGCGCAGGCGGTGGACGGACAGACCGGTGCCCTCGGTCGGTGGGTGCGCGGACCAGTCGTCGATGACGGCGAGGTCGTAGCGGCGGTCCAGGACGGCTGCGGCGGCGGTGGTCGAGCCGGTCTCGTGAGCGACGACGTTCAACTCGGGGTGCGTGCGCTGCAGCGCGGCCAGGTGGGGAGCGAGAGCGGGGGCCAAAGCGTGGATGCAGCTGACGGTCACCCGGCCGCTGACGGTGCCGATGCGGGCGCGCATGCGGCTGTGGGCGGTTTCCGCGGCGGCGAGGATGCGGGCGGCGTGCTCGGCCAGTTCGCGTCCCGCGTCGGTCAGACTCGCACGCTGGGCGGTGCGCTCGATCAACGCGACGCCGACCTCCCGTTCCAGAGCGGCCAGTTGCTGGGAGATCGCCGACGGCGAATACCCCAGGTCGGCGGCCGTGGCAGTGATGGTGCCCCGGGCAGCGAAGCGGTGCAGGATCTCCAGCCGCCGCAGGTCCAGCATCAGCTCTCCTTAAAGTCTCCAACGCGTTTTCGCGCTGTTGCTGATGCTACGCCTCGAGCACGCTGGGCGTGTGCCCGGCAGAGCGCTGCGGCACCACGCCACCGGTGCTCGGTACCGAACAGGACGGTTCCTCATGACGACCCACTCCGCCACGCTCGCCATCGACGAGGCCGTTCACGCCCGCCGTGAAGCCGGGCACGACGTACTCCATCTGGGATTCGGGGAGGCCGGGCTGCCGGTCGCCCCGGGCCTGGCCGAGGTACTCGCCGACGCCCACCTGCGCAACGGGTACGGCCCGGTTGCCGGCTCACCACAGGCCCGGGCCGCCGCCGCGGGCTGGTTCACCAGACGCGGCCTGGCCACCGAACCGGGCCAGATCCTCTTCGCCCCGGGCAGCAAGCCTCTGCTCTTCGCCCTGCTGGCCGCGATCGGCGGTGACGTGGTGCTGCCCCGCCCCTCGTGGGTCTCCTATGCGGCCCAGGCCGCCCTGCTCGGCCGCCGCGTCATCTCCGTACCCATCCCGGCTGAGGCCGGCGGCATTCCCGACCCCGAGCTGCTGGAACAGGCCCTGCGGCAAGCCGCCGCGACCGGGGCCCGGCCGGGCGTACTGGTCCTCACCATCCCGGACAACCCGACCGGCACCGTCGCCCCCGCCGAACAGGTCGAGGCGGTCTGCGCGATCGCCGACCGCCACGGCCTTGCGGTCATCAGCGACGAGATCTACGCCGAACTGAGCCACCGCGGCACCGCCCCCAGCCCGGTGCGCCACCTGGCCGAGCGCACCGTCGTCACCACCGGGCTGAGCAAGTCCCTGGCCCTGGGCGGGTGGCGGATCGGCTTCGCCCGCACCCCAGCGGGCCGCTGGGGGCGGCGCCTGCACCAGGAACTGACCGGGGTCGCCAGCGAGATCTGGTCCAGCCTGGCCGCCCCCATGCAGGCCGTGGCCGCCCGCGCCCTGAGCGACCCGCCAGAGGCCACCGCACACATCGCCGCCGCCCGCCGTCTGCACGCCCGTATCGCCACCGAGGTGCGCACCCGGCTGCTCGCGGCAGGAGCACGGTGCCGCCCGCCCCAGGCCGGCTTCTACCTCTACCCCGACTTCGCCCCCGCCCGTGAGGTTCTGCGCGCCCAGGAGATCACCACCGGCACCGACCTGGCCACCGCCCTGCTCGACCGGCACGGCATCGCCACTCTGCCCGGCAGCGCATTCGGCGAACCCGACACCGCCCTGACCCTCCGGCTCGCCACCAGCCTCCTGTACGGCGCCACCCCGCAGCAACGCCACCTGGCGCTGACCGCGGAGGAACCACAGACCCTGCCCTGGATCGCCCCCGCCCTCACCCGCCTCGGTGCCGCACTGGGCGAACTCACCACCGACCGACACACAAGGTCACTGGCGCCCTGACCAAGATTCGTAGATGTCCGGTTCCCTCCGCAGCGTTCCACCGACCGTGGACGGCCCCCTTCGGCGGCTGGCCGCTCTGACGAGCGGCCGTCCCACGTTCTTGGACACGACGGTGCCGTCGTTTCTCATCGAGATCCGTGAGCCAAGTGATCACCCACTGCCTCCGGACCCGGTCGGCAAACGCTGTTCTTATAGATCAACGAAGCCAGGCAAGGACGCCGCGCACCGCTTCGCGGACCCGTCAGCCGTCGGGTGGCCTTCCCCTGCTCACCGGGTGAGCACTCGGGAAAACGCCCCGCCTGCACGGGAGAGTGCGTCCCATGTGCCGGTCTCCGCGATCCGGCCGTTCTCCAGGACCGCGATCCGATCCGCTCGCTGCACGGTCGTCGGCCGGTGAGCGATCACCACCGTCGTACGCCCCCGGGACGCGGCCGCGAGCGCCGCGGACAGCTCCGCGTCCCCCGCCGTGTCCAGGTGGGCCGTCGTTTCGTCCAGGACGAGGACCCGCGGGTTCGTCAGCAACGCCCGCGCCAGGGCGATGCGGGAGCGCTGCCCGCCGGAGAGCGTCGCACCGCGCTCGCCGACCTGCGTGTCGTACCCGTCGGGCAGGGCCTTGGCGATCTGGTCGACGCCGCAGACGCGGGCGGCCGCGTGCAGCTCGTCTGCGGTCGCGTCCGGGCGGGCCAGGCGGAGGTTGTCGGCGAGCGTGCCGTGGAAGAGCGGCGTGTCCTGGCCGACGACCGAGACGGTACGGCGCAGTTCCTCCTCCGCGAGCTCCCGTATGTCGACGGGCGAGCCACCGGACCCGACCAGCTCGACGGAGCCCTGCGTCGGATCCCAGAAGCGCGCCAGCAGATGCGCGCAGGTGGACTTGCCGGTGCCGGACGCCCCCACCAGTGCGAGGGTCTCGCCGGCGTGGACCGTCAGGTCGAGGCCGGCGAGCACGGGCGCCCCGCCGTAGTCGAAGCGAATCCCCCGCATCCGGACGCCCAGGGGTCCGGCCGGCGCCGGGCGGGGCGAGGCGGGCGCGGGTGCCCCCGCCTGGGCGCGGATCGCCGCGCCGACGCGGGAGGCCGCCGCACGCAGCCCGGCCGCCTGGCCGAGCGCGGCGGCGGAGTCGGCGACCGGGGCGAGGACGCCGAGCGCCAGTGCCATGGCCGCCGGTGCCCATGCCCCGCTGAGCGAGTGCGCGGCCGTACCGACCACCCCGACGACCGCCGCCACCACGAGCAGGTCGCGCACCGCCGCCGCGCCCGCCTCCCACGCGTGCTCCGAGCTCTGTGCCTTCCCCAGCCGCTCGCCCTGCTTGCGCAGACCGGCGCGCCGCTGCTCCAGCGCGCCGAAGGCGAGTAGTTCGCGTAGCCCGTCGACGGTCTCGACCGCCTCTGCGGACAGCTCGGCGGCTGCCTGGCGCGTGCGGGCACCGCGCGTTGCCCGCGCTCGGCCGTCCAGCAGCGGCGCGAGGACCAGCAGCCCGGCAGCGGGGACGATCGGGGCCAGCAGCCAGGTGTCGACCACGGCCAGTACTGCCGTGCCGGTCGCGAAGACGGTGGCGGAGGCGAGAATCTGGGCGACGGCGTGTGCGTAGAAGAACTCCAGCGCCTCCACGTCGGCCTGTGCCGCCGCCGCGAGGTCGCCGCTGCGTCGGCCGGCTATGCGCGCGGGCGCGCTGCGGGCCAGCCCGTCGAAGACCCGTACCCGCAGCTCGGCCAGCACCCGGTACGCCAGGTCGTGCGACAGGTCCATCTCCCGCCAGGTGGCGAGCGAACGCAGCAGAACCAGTGCGATGAGAGCGGTGACGGTGGCCGGTGCCGGGACGGAGTGCTCCATGACTGCGGTACCGACGGTGTGCGCGGCGAGCGTCACCAGCGTGACGAGTGCCGCCTGATCGAGGAGCGCCGCACCGAAAGTCCGTGCCGTCATGGCCTTGTGCGCCGCCAGCACCGGCAGCAGGGCCCGCAGGGCACCGCGCTCGGTTCCGGTCACCGTGGTGGTCATGCCGCCTCCTGAACGCGTCCCGCGGCCACCAGCCGCGCATACAGCCCGTCTTGCGCCAGGAGGCTCGTGTGCCTCCCGACCCCGTCGATGCGACCGCCGTCCAGGACGACGATCCGGTCGGCGTCCCGTACGGACGCGAGGCGGTGGGCGACGACCAGGCAGGTGCGGCCGCGCGCCGCACGGAGCAGCTCGCGGCCGATGCGCGACTCGCGGTGCTCGTCCACCGCACTCGTGGCCTCGTCCAGAACCAGGACCGGCGCGTTCGCGAGCAAGGCCCGGGCGAGCGCCAGGCGTTGGCGCTGGCCGCCCGAGAGCGTCGCGCCGCGCTCGCCGACCGGCGTGTCGTAGCCGTCGGGCAGCCGCGTGATCTCGTCGTGTATGCCGGCGGCGCCGGCGGCGGCGTACAGCTCCTGGTCGGTCGCGTCGGGGCGGGCCAGGCGGAGGTTGTCGGCGACGGAGGCGTGGAAGAGGTAGGTCTCCTGGGAGACGACCGCGATGCCGCGTCGAAGGGAGGCGAGAGTGAGGGCGGTGTGGTCCGTGCCGTCGAGGGTGATGTTCCCGCCGTCCGGGTCCCACTGGCGCAAGAGGAGCGCGAGGAGCGTCGACTTGCCGGCGCCGGAAGGACCGACGATGGCTGTGGTGCGGCCCGATTCGGCGGTGAACGTGATCCCGCGCAGTGCGGGGCGTGCGGCGCCCGGGTAGGTGAAGTGCACGTCGTCGAAGCGGATCTCGGGCGGTCGGTGCAAAGCCGGCCCGGTGCCTTCGTCGCGGACGGCGGGTTGCGCCGTGCGGAGCTTGGTGATGCCGTCGGCGGCGGAGAGGCCGAGGTAGCCCGCGTGCCACTCGCGTGACAGGTCCCGGATCGGGCGGAAGCACTCGGAGGCCAGCATGAGGACGAGGTAGGTGCCGGTGGCTGCGGTCCGGCCGGATACGGCGGAGGCGCATGCGACGAGCGCGGCGGCGACCGTGCCGCCCTGGACGGCCAGGTCCGTGATGCCGGTGTCGACGAGTGAGACCCGCAGCTTGGCGACGGTGGCACGGTGCAAGGCCGCCGAACGCTCCTCCAGGCGCGCTCGGGTGCGGGTGACCGCACCGGCGGCCCGGAGCGCCGGCATGCCCTGGAGCGCCTCGAGGTAGTCCGCGGACAGCGCCTCGTACGAGCCCCAGTGCTCTTGACCGCGGCGGGCGAGCAGCTTGTCCCACCAGCGCGGGGCGAAGAGCGCCAGGAGGAGCGCCGGAGTGAGGGCGAGCAGTGCGTACGGTTCGACCGCTGCGACGGCGGCGAGGAGCGGGAGCGGCAGCACGCAGGTGACCAGAAGCTGTGGGAGGTAGCGGGAGACGTACGCGTCGACGCCCTCCACACCGTCGACCAGTGTGGCGCGTACGGCTCCTGCGCGGTGGTCCGTGCCGCGTGGGGGCCCGAGGGCGGCGAGGCGTTCGAGGAGCTCGTCGCGCAGGCCGATCCGTACGCGTGCCCCGGCGCGGACGGCGAGGACGCGCTGGCGGTGACCCAGTACGGCGCGGACGGTGACGGTGGTGAGGACCGCGGCCAGCAGGGCGGGCAGGCCGGAGATCTCACCGCGCGCGATGCGGGCCAGGGCCAGAGCGAGGAGCACCGCCTGGGCGAGGTGGGTGACGGCCACGGCGCCGAGCAGAGCGGTGGCCCCGAGGAGGGGGCGTCGCGCGATCCGTGCGGCGCGCAGCAGTTCCGGGTGGACCATCATGGCCGGTCGGTCCCTTCTGGGGGCTGTGTGCGGACGCCCAGCGCGAGGGCGTGGATGATGTGGGGCGGGCCGCAGGGGCCGTGCTGCCAGGAGCCGATGGGGCGCGAGGCCAGACCGAGGTGGGTGGCGACCGCTTGGGCGAGGCCGACACCGTGGCCCGCGAGCACGTGGTCCTGGCGCACCTGGGCGGGCGGTGCGTCGTCGGGGCAGCCGTGCGCGACAAGCAGGGCACCGACGTGCCCGAGCAGTGACTGGCCTGCGGCCCGGGCGGCCAGGTCCGCGGGGGCAGCCGCTGTGCCGGGGTGGCGGGCGGTCAGCAGGCGCCACGGGACCGGGGCTGTGCGGCGGGCGGTTGCCAGGACCTGGTCCAGCAGGGTCCTTTCGGGCACGCCCGGGAAGGGCGGCTGCGCGCTGCGGCGGGACGTCAGGGCGGTGTCGGGCAGTACGGGAGCCGCTGTGGGGCGCCAGGTCGTCGTGCCGGGCAGGGAACCGAGGATGCGCCACGCCTCCTGGAGGGCGGGCGGCGGGGTGTGGGATGTCGGGAGGGGTGGGGCGCCGGGGGCGTAGGCCGCCCAGTGGTCGAGGGCGTCGGTCGGCCCGGGTGTGAGTCGTACGGCCGCGAGCGGGTGTTCCGGCTCGGCTCCGTGCCAGTCGGGCGGGAGGCCCGCCGCTGCGGCGAGGAGGGTGATGTCCGCGTCCGGGCACCATTGCGGCGCGCCTGCGAGCGCGAGCGCGGCGGTCGCGTGTCCGGTGTCCAGGAGCAGCAGCGGCCATGCTCGATGGCCGTAGTGGGACACCGTGCGCCGCGCGGTGACGGTGAGGACGGCGGTCGCGCCCGGCGGCGCGTCGGCGGATACGGTGCCGCGCGCGAGCAGGCGGTGCCGTACGGGGTCGTACGCGTACCGGCCGGGCGGGACCGTGTTGTCGGGGCCCAGCAGGAGGTGGGTGTTGACCGGGTGCAGGGCGCCGGCGGAGGCCGCGGGGCGCAGGCGGTTGCCCCCGAGGGACAGGCGCAGGAGCCGGTCCAGGCGCGGCGGGACCGGGTGAGGCTCCCCGGGCCACGGGGTGACCTGGTGGCCTGCCGGGATGTCGGGGCCGGGCGGCTGTGCGCAGCGGGCGCGGGCGAGGGCGGTGTGGAGGGACGTCATCACATGTGGGGCGGTGGCGCGAGGGTGAAGTCGGCGGCGGTGGTGGGCACGCTGGTGCGCCACTGTCGTGACAGCGCCTGCTCTGCGAAGCGCGGGCAGCCGAGGTAGGCGAAGGCCGCGGGCTGGTTCGGGATGAGGCCGGACACGAGGACGCGGGCGACGCGCAGGGGCGTTTCGAGGATGTCCTCGGTGGTCAGGTCGAAGGTGATCACACGGTGGCCGGCAAGGCGGGAGCTGAGGGCGGATCGTGTGGTGGGTTTGATGTCGGTGATGGGGACGGTGCCGAGCGCGGGGTCGGTGAAGCGGCGGGCGTGGGGAGCCATGCGCGGGTCGAGCCACACCTGGACGTGGGCTCCCAGGTCGCGTACGGCTGCGAAGTCCTCGCCGCAGGCGTCGAGGTAGCGCCGGTCGGGGCGGTGGTCGAGGTAGAGGCCGCGGGCCAGCATGCCCGCGTCGATGGCTTGGAAGACCCAGCCGTCGGCGTCGGTGGCGCCTTGGGTGAACACCCAGGTGTGGACCGCTTCGAGGACCGCCTTGCGGGCGGCTTCGGCGGGGGCGTAGCGGCAGGCGAAGCCGGCGGCGTGGATGCCGCGGGCGGGATCGTGGACGAGTGCGGCCATGCACGGGGCGAACTCGGAGGGCATCTCGACAATCCACACGTCGAGGGTGGTGCCGGCGAGGTCGTCGAGCAGGCCGGGCACGCTGGCGGGGTCGATGCCGCGGGTCGGGCCGTCGAGGTGCCACCACAGTTCGAGGGCGTCGCGTTCGACGATTTCGAGGAGTGCTCGTTCGACGGCGTCGTCCAGGCCCTGTCCGGTGGCGATGCCCGCGTAGTTGAGGTGGTGGGTGCGCGGGAGCAGGCGGTGCTCGCCCTGGCGCCAGTTGAGGTGGGTGAGGGCGACGGGGGCCCAGCACTCCTCGCCGTCCTCGGTGCCGCGGGCCCACAGGGCGGGGGTGTCGGGGGTGAGGGGGCGGTAGGGGAAGTTCTCGCGTGCGTACTGCCAGGGGGCGTAGGCCGGGACGTCGCTCGGGCCGTAGAGGCGTTTTCCCTCGGCGGTGAGTTCGGTGGCGGTGGCGCGGCGCGGTGCGGCGGGGTGGCCCTGCGGGGGCACACGGTTGCCGCAGTACCGTTCGACTGCCTCGGCGATGGCGGCGATCCGTGCGCCGGCCGGGTCGCCGAAGGTGGTGCCGAGCGAGACCCGGTCGGCGGGCCACGCGCCGAACCGGCGGGCGTCGGAGACGTCGGCGGTCATCGCGGTGTAGCGGGGCGGGGCTCCGGTGGGGTGCGGTACCGGCTCGACGCTGCGTATCAGCCCGCAGACGGGGTCCACGAGGGATTCGATGGTCACGTCTGGATCTCCTGGGCGGGATCGAGGGGGCGGATGCCCCGGACGACGGGGAGGAAGAGGGCGCTGCCGCGCGTGCGGACGGTGCGGTGGGAGGGCATCAGGCGGGTGGCCGCCACCGGGTCCTCGCCGGTGTGCGGGTTGCGGGCGTGCGCCGGGAAGTGGTGGCCCGCGACTTCGAGGCGGAGCCGGGTCCCGGCGCGCAGGCGGCGGGCCAGGTGTCCGAGCGGGACGGTGAAGGGCCCGGGTTCGGTGCGGCGCACGATGCCGGTGGCGAGCGGTTCGGCCCGGCCGGCGGGGTCGAGCGCGACGAGGCGTACGGCCCAGTCGGCGGAGGGCGCGTCGGCGACGGCGTCCAGTCGGGCTTCGGCGGGGCCGAGGATGTCGAGGGGGCGCGGCAGGGGTGGTGAGAGCAGCAGGCAGCGGTCCGGGATGCCCTGGTCGGGGACGTTCAGGTCGTCGGAGCGGACCGGGTGGTGGGGATCGGCGACGAAGTCGGCGCCGTTCATCAGGCGCAGACGGGTGCCGAAGGCGAAGGAGGCGGGGTGGCCCGGTCGGGGGCGGCACCAGTGATCGCTGCCGCCGAGCGCGACCGCGCCGGTCCGGCCCGCGAGGGTGTCGGCGAGTGCGGCGCGGGCCCAGCTGGCGTAGAGCTCACCGAGGTTGAGCCGGTGGCCGGGGCGTGCCTCGGGTGCCGGCTCCGCGGTGAGCCGGTGGCCCCAGGGGCCGAGCAGCAGCCGGGCGGGGCCGGGCCAGTGCCGCCAGAGCCGGATGGTGTCCTCGGCGAACGGGTCGCGGCTGCCTCCGACACAGAGCAGGGGCACGCGGGCCCCGGGCAGGGCGCGGCGGGGTGCGTGCCACAGGGCGGGCCACGCCGGGAGGTCCAGGATTTCGCTGACCGGGAGGTGTTCCAGCGCCCTCGGGGTGCGGGTTTGGCGGGCGCCGTGTTGAGACCACCAGCCGACGCGGGCCTGGAGGCGTTCGGGGCCGGTGGTTTCGCGGGCCGTCTCGGCGAGCCCGAGGGCGGGAACGGCGGCGATCACCGCGTCGACGCCGGGCGTGACGAGGGCGCAGTGCGCGGCGTACGAGGCGCCTGCGGCGACCACGTGGCCGTTGCTCCAGCGCTGGGCGCGGATCCAGTTAAGGGTCGTCTCGCCGTCCTTGGGTTCGTGGGCGCCGTACGGGTGCCAGTCGCCCTTTGATGCGTGTCGGCCGCGTACGTCCTGGGCGAGGGCGGCGAAGCCTCGGGCGGCCCAGCCGCGCAGTTCGGCGCGGTGATGGCGGCGGTCGTAGGGGGTGCGGATGACCACGGTGGGGTGGGGGCCCGGCGTCGGGGGGAGGCAGAGGTCGGTCGCCAGGCCGTCGATGGGGACGGTGGTGGTCATCGGCGCAGGTCCAGCGGGGCGACGCGCGGTACCGGCAGGACGGGGTGTTCGGTGACGGTGAGGTCGCGCAGGTCGATGCGGCGCAGCCGGCGCCGTACGGGTAGGGACGCGCCGTCCGCCCAGGCGATGAGGTCCCCGGTGAGCAGTGCCGCGGTGAGCGCGGCCGCCGCCTGCGAGTGGCCGGGGGCCTCGTCGGGGGTGGCGTGGCCGGCCCAGTAGGCGGAGAGTTCGCGGTGGGCGGGGGTCGCGGCGAGTCGGCGGAGCCGTACGTGCGCGGAGGTGACGTCACCGGGCGCGCAGGCAAGCGGCTCGAGCCAGGCGTGGGCGCCCTCGCGGTGGCAGCGGAGCCAGGCCGTACCGCGTCGGGGCAGCTCGTCGGCCTCCTCCCAGATGCCTTCGGCGGCGGGCCTGTTCAGGCACCAGACGACGGCGGTGCGGTGGGGGTCCTCGATGCGGAAGTCGCTGCGCACGGTGGCTCCCGCGTCACGGACGCACCGGGTGAGCGGCCCTGTGAGCTCGGGATCGCCGAGCACGACCACGGTGCGTCCGTCGAGCGGGGCGGGTGCCGGTGTGCGGGTGGTGTAGCCGGCCTCCTCGAAGGCCCGTGCGAGGGCCAGGAGTTGGGGGTTGCCAGGACCACCGTCGGTGAAATGGGAGAGGAGCTCCTTCTCGCCCACCGTGCCCGTGTTCACCCGCAGGAACCTCCCGTCGGGCGTGCGGACGGCGAGGCCCCGTTGGGGGACGGTGACGAGGACGACGCCGGGGGTGAGCCGCACGGTGGCCACGAGCATTCCTCCGAGGGGGAACAAGGGAGAGGGGGACTGGACGGGCCCGCCCGGGAAGGCGTTCCGGGCGGGCCCAGGTTCGGCAGGCGGGCTTACTTGTCCGCGTCCGCCTCGACGACGTCGTCGAAGGGGTTCTCGACGAGGGCGTTGGAGTGGGTCGCCGACAGGTGGGCGAGCTGACCCTGCTCCGCGATCGGCGTGAACACCTTGTTCTGCTCCATGAGTTGAGTCTCCGTTCAATACGGGTGACCGCGCCGCCGGGGCGGCGACGCACCACTGACACTAATGAAGATGATTATCATTTCGCAAGCCTTCGGGGAGCGGGTGATCCGGGTAACACACCGGCCAGCCGCCCTCCGGATCACGGCCCACCCGGCCTGCCACGCCCAGGACTTCGGCCAGCAGGGCCGGGGTGACCACCTCGGCCGGCGGGCCGTCCGCCGCCACCCGACCGTGCCGCAGCGCCACAATCCGGTCCGCGAACCGCGCCGCGTGCCCCAGGTCGTGGAGCACCATCACGACCGTCAGCCCGCGTTCCTCGCGCAGCCGTACCACCGTCTGCATGACCTCCAGCTGGTGACGCAGGTCGAGGTACGTGGTCGGCTCGTCGAGCAGCAGTACGCGGGTGTCCTGGGCGAGCGCCATGGCCAGCCGGACGCGCTGGCGCTCACCGCCCGAGAGCGCGTCCACCGGCCGGTCCGCCCACTCGGTCACTCCGACGTCGGCCATGGCCCGGGCGCACACCGCGTCGTCGCCGTCGCGAAGCATGCCGAGCGGCCCTCGTGCCGCGTACCGCCCTTGGCGCACCAAGTGACGCACCGTCATACCCGGTACCTGGGGAGCCTGCTGGTGCAGCAGAGCCACCCGGCGGGCGGCCGCCCGCCGCGAGAGGCGGGACAGCTCGTCTCCGCCGAGCAGCACCCGTCCGGCAGCCGGTTTCAGCAGGCCGGCGCAGAGCCGCAGCAGGGTGCTCTTGCCGCAGCCGTTGAGGCCGACGAGGGCGACCAGCTCGCCGGTGGCGATGCCCAGGTCGATCCCGTCGAGGACCTCCCGGCCCGGATAGCCGAAGCGCAGCCCTTCGACCCGTATCGCCCCCCTGGCCCCGGCTTCCACGACAACGTCCACCTTCACTCCTCACTCGCCGTGCGGCGGCGTGCCACGATCAGCAGCAGCGCCGCGCCACCGCAGGTCGTGAGCGCCCCGACGGGGATGCTCAGCCGGTCCATGTCCAGTGCGGCGGCGGCCGTCCGGGACAGCCACTGGGCACCCGCGTCCGCGGCGCCCACCACGACGGCGCCGAGCAGCGCCGCCCCGGGGAGCGCGGCGCGCAGGTCCGCCCCGAAGAGGGCGAACGCGAGGTGGGGTACGAGCAGCCCGACGAAGCCCAGCGCGCCGACGGCCGAGACCGCCCCGGCGGTGAGCGCCACGGCACACACGAGCGCCGCGACCCGCGCCCGTCCGGTGTTCAGCCCGGTCGCCGCGGCCTGTTCCTCCCCGCAGCGCAGCAGGGTCAAGGGGGCCGCCATCGCGTAGGCGGCGACGGCCCACGCGGTCGCCCAGGGCCACAGCAGGTGCCAGTGGGCCCACACGCGGCCCTCGGTGGAGCCGACCAGCCACTGCACGACGCTGCCGAGCTCGCCGGGGGCGACCAGCAGCACCATGGCGGTCAGTCCGGCGAGCACCGCCGAGACGAGTACGCCGTTCACGGCCATCTGCGCGGAATCACCTCGCTCACGCCCGGCCAGCAACCACAGCAGCCCCGCCCCCGAAAACCCGCCCAGGCACGCGGCGGTCACCACCGCGGCCGGGGACTCCCAGCCCGCCAGGCCCAGCCCGGTCGCGGTCACCGCGCCCAGAACGGCGCCCGGGGTGACGCCGGTGACCTCGGGTCCGGCCAGCGGGTTGCGCAGCGCCGACTGCAAAACCGTGCCGGCCAGGCCCAGCGAGGCGCCCGCCGCCAGCGCCACCAGGGTGCGCGGCAGGCGCAGGTGAAGAACGATGTGCCGGGCGGTGGGGTCGCCGCCGCCGCTCAGCACCTCCCAGACGCCAAAGGCCGGCAGCGCGCGTCCGGCGCACAGCCCGGCAGCTGCGACGGTGGCAACGAGCAGCACCAGGAGAGCTGTTCGGCGCGCGTACGTCATCGGCGGCTCGCTTTCAGCAGGGCGACGCCCGCCGGGACGCCGAGCAGGGCCGTCCAGGCGCCGACCGGGGTCTCGGTCGGCGCCAGGGCGAGCCGCGCCGGCTGGTCCGCACAGGCCACCACCAGCGCGCCCCACGCCGCCGACCACGGCAGCCAGCCCACCGCGTCCGAGCCCGGACGCAACCGGCGCGCCAGGTGGGGTGCGAGAAACCCGACCCAGGCGACCGGCCCGCACACGGCGACGACCGGCGCGATGAGCAGCACGGAGATGGCGAGCGCGGCCAGCCGTGCCCGCCGTACCCGTACGCCCAGCGCCCGGGCGTCGGCGTCGCCGAGCCGCAGCACGCTCAGCACCGGGGCGCACAGGACCAGGGCCGGGACGGCGATGAGAAGCCAGGGCCCGAGGCCCGTCACGTCGTCCCAGGTCCGGGCGGAGAGGCTGCCGAGCAGGTAGCGGTAGATGAGCTGGAGGTCGAGCTGGTCGGCCAGGACCATCAGCACGAGCAGCGCGGCCTGAAGGGCGGCGGCGACAGCCGCCCCGGTGAGCAGCACACCCGAGGGGCTGCGCCCGAACCCGGCGGCGAGCAGGGTCAGGACACCGCCGAGCGCCGCGCCGCCGATGGCGAGCAGCGGCTGCACCGCGAGCGGCACGGACAGGGCGAGGACCAGCGGGGCCGCGACGCCGAGCGCGGCCCCGCTGGAGACGCCGAGCATCTCGGGCACGGCGAGCGGATTGCGCAGGGCCTCCTGGAGGACCAGCCCGGCGGCGCCCAGGCAGGCACCGGCGACGAGCGCCAGCACGAGCCTGGGCAGCCGCAGTTCGGCAACGATGACGCCGACAAGGCCGTCCCCGCCGAGCGCGTCGGCGAGTGCGGAAGGCGGCACATACGGCGTTCCCAGGCACAACGCGCTGGAGACGACCGTCACCAGCACCGCGGCGACCACAGCGACAGGGCGCACGGTCCCTTGCCCGGTCACTTCAGTGCTGCCGTCGCCTCGTCGAGGACGATGCCGAGCGACCGGGTGCCGCGGCCCTTGGCCCACACCTCGGAGTCGACCTCGTGGACCTCGCCGTTCTGGACGGCCGGGATGCGCGACCAGAGCGGGTTCTTGGCGAGCTTGTCGGAGAGCTTGCCCTCGGAAGGGCCGCCGAAGGAGAGCGTCTCGACGAACAGCACGTCGACGTCGGCGGCGAGGATCTCCTCCATGCTGTACGTCCCGTCGACGCCGCGGCTCTTCCACGGGTAGTGCGCGATCTTGGGAAAGAGCCCGGCGGCGACGTCGTTGCCGGGCGTGGCGACGCCGAAGTTCTCGTCGCTGCCGAAGATGATGAGCGCGGTCTTGTCGCTCCTGGCACTCTCGGCCTCGGCAAGCTTGGCGCGGAACGCCTTCTCGGCCGCCTCGCCCTGCGAGGTGCGTCCGGTGAGCGCGGCGAGGTTGCGCAGGTAGCCGACGCTGTCCTCCCAACTGCCCGGTTGAACCGGCCAGAACACCGTCGCACCCTTCAGCGCCGGCGCGAGCTTGCCGTGCGTGTCCTCCAGGCCGATCACCAGATCCGGCTGGTGGGAGAGGATCGCCTCGGCCTCAGGCGCGAGGAAACCGCCCGGTACGACCGGTATCTTCGCGGCCTTCTCCCTGCCCAGGAACTTCGGATGGGCGAGCAGCCCGGAGTTGGTGGCGGCAGGCGTCATGCCCAGTTCGGCAAGCATGTCGTCGCAGAGCGCGACGAGACAGACCACACGCCGCGGCGCGGCCTTCGTGGCAACGGTGACGCCCTTGACATCGGTGACGGAGCGGGCGGCGTCGATGGGCTCCACCTTCACATCGGTCCTGGCCCCCGCACCACCTTCCCCCTTGTCGCCGGTCTCGGCGGCGGTGGATCCGCAGCCGGCGAGCAGTGCCCCCATGACGGCCGCGGCGGCACAGCGGCGAACGGTCCGCAGCATTCTGCGTGACATATGACTCTCGGCTCTCCGTGTCGTTCCCGGGGCGGATCCGGATGTGAGGCAGAGGCGCCCCAGGCCGTTCCCCCACCACACGAATAGGCACATGATAATCATTACCGATAACCCGTTCACCCCACCACCCCTCCAGGAGTCCCGCCATGCCGCTCGCCCCGCGCCTGCTGACAGCCGACCAAGTCGCCGGATCCATACGGGTGCTGAACCTGCCGGACGGCCGGGTGACGGGTGTCGTGGAGGGCCGGCACCTCGCCGAGCACGCCGGCTTCCTCGCCCTCCCGGGCGGCCACTGGGCATTCGTCGACGACCTCGCGGGCGAGCTCGTCGTCCTCGACCCGTACGGCCCGGACGCGGGCCGCCCACTGATCGCGGCGACGGCGCCGGTGGCCACTCCGGCCGAACACCTGGCGGCCGACGCGTCGGGCCGTCGGCTCGCGGTCACCACAGGTCTGGGCCGAAACTGGGAGCCGTGGTCGGATCTGCTGACCACGGTCGACCTCGACCGTGGCAGATCGGTCCGGGTACGTACACGGGCCGGCGAACCGGGCGTGACGGTGATGTGCGGCTCCGGCGGCCCGCTCGTCGTCCTGCGGCACCGCGAGCCCGGCACGCTGACCGCGTACCGCTACGACGACCTCCAGAGCGCCGCCCCCGCCAGTCCCCCCGCGCCACCCGCGTACGAGACGGAGCTGCCCGACCACGACGGCCACGGCGACGCCTACGACCGGCTCACCGGACGGCTGTTCGCCGCCGCGGCCTCCGGAGTGCACCGGGCCCGGCGCGACGGCGACCACCTGCTCATGGAAGAGCCGATACCCTGGGCCGGGCCCGGACGCGGCTACTACCTGCGACTCGATCCCGTACGGCGGACACTGTGGTCGTGCGTACGCGGCGGCCCCACCGACCCGGGGCAATGGCCGGAGTGGACCAACGACGCCTGGTTCCACACCCTCGACGGGGGCCGCACCGGCCGCCTGCCACTCGGGCCCGGGCTGGTCTTCCGGCTCGCGGTCGCCGCGCACCACATCGCGTACGCACGGGTGCACCCCGACGGCGACGAACTGATCCTGCTGACGGCCGAACTCCCGGGCGGCGAGCCCCGCGTCATCGCCCGTCACCCGCTGCCGCCCATGGACGGCGCGCCGAGGCCCGGCGGAACGCCGTGGGACGGAGTGCAGCGCCGGGCGATCGCTGCCTCGCCGGGCGCCCCGCTCACTGCCGTCACCCGCGGCGGTCACGGCGAGGTCCACCTCTTCGACGGAACCGGGCATGTGGCCACGCTCACCGTGCCGACCCCCCTCGACGACGGCGGCCACCTGGCCCTGACGGCTCCGGGGGACCGCGCCTGGGAGGATCCGGTGGGCCGCTGACGGCGGACGTGGGGACGACCGGCGGCGCGGGCCGCCCCGGTCGTCCGTACGGCTAGCGGGAGCCGTACGGGAGGAGGGCCATCTCGCGGGCGTTCTTGATGGCCCGCGCTATCTGTCGCTGCTGCTGACGCGTCACGTGGGTCACCCGACGGCTGCGGATCTTTCCGCGGTCGGATATGAACTTCCTCAGCAGGTCGGTGTCCTTGTAGTCGACGTACGTGATGCCGGCGGCGTCCAGCGGGTTGACGCGCGGGTGCTTGACGGTCTGCCGTCGGGTACTTGTGCCTCGGGGCATGGTCGGTTCGGTCCTCTCCAGCGGGGTGCTGCGGGGTGTGCGGGCGACACGCCTTCGGGGCGGGGCGTCGCCGGGACGGTTCACGGTTCAGGCAACGGGGTCGAGCAAATCGTCGAAGGCGTGCGGTAGTTCCTTCCAGCCCTCCCTGCCCTCCGCGTACTCCTCGTCGGTGAGCAGGCAGGAGTCGAGCAGGGCCAGCAGACCGTCGCGGTCCAGGCCGGGCGAGGTGAAGGTGAGGTACTGGCAGCGGTCACCGTGTTCGGGATGCCAGTCCAGGGAAGCGGCGACGCGGCGTTCGGCGGGCACCATCTCCCAGGCGGCATCCGGCAGGGCCGCCAGCCAGGGGCCCGCGGACTCCACACACAGCGCGCCGCCCGCGGCGTCCCACGACAGCAGCGTGTCGGGGTGGTCGGCCAGCCAGAACCGCCCACGGCTGCGGGCGGCCGCGCAGGTCAGGTCCTCCAGTGCCGCGTGGAGACGCTGTGGGTGGAAGGGCCGTGTCCGCCGCCAGGCGAGGGTGCCCACGCCGTGCTCGTCGCACTCCTGCGGCAGCAGCGCGCACGTGGGATGCTGGCGGGCGGCGGCCGCTGCCACGTCGAAGCCCGCCAGCAGAGCGGTCCCCAGCGCACCGCCCTCGACGCGTACCGCTCGTGCGCCCGGTGTGAGCTGGGCGAGCAGCGCGTGGTCGCTGTCGTCGGCAGTCTCGTCGGCCTCGCCGCACGAGCTGCCCTCGACGAGGGCGAGCACCGTGGGGTACTCCAGTTGCCGGGCGAAGGTGTCGGCGACGGTGCGCTGGTCGGTCGGGGCGGCGGCGAGGCCCACGTCGGCCAGGTCGTCGCCGTTGGACAGGCACGGCAGGACGAGTGCCGGGTCGACCGCGGTGGCGACCCCGGTCAGCGCCAGCGGTGCGCCCGCGCCGGCGATGACCGCGGCCATCGCCTGGGGTTCGACCGAGTCCCACAGTTCCACGACGGCCAGCCGATGCCTGCCCTCCTCCGCGAGCCGCAGCAGTTCGGGGACGAGGTCCTCGCGCAGCGCGCAGCACGCACAGTCGTTCACCAGCGGGGTGTCGCCACTGCCCAGCAGGCCGCCGGCGTCGCGTACGGTGCGGTGCACCGCGCTGTCGAGAGCGGACGTCAGGTCGTGGTGCAGCGCGACCGAGCCGGGGACCGTGCGCAGGATCTCCTCCACGGCGGCCCGGCGGGCATCCGTGTGCAACCCGGCGACGAGCGCGACCGGCAGCCTCGCCTGGCCCCCGCTCACCGCTCGCTCCGTCCGCGGCCGTAGCGCCGCTCGAAGCGCTCGACCCGCCCCGCGGTGTCCAGCACCCGCTGGGTGCCGGTGTAGAAGGGGTGGCTCGCCGAGGAGATCTCCACGTCGATGACCGGGTAGGTGTTGCCGTCCTCCCACTCGACGGTCTTGTCGCTGGTGGCCGTCGAGCGGGTGAGGAAGGCGAAGTCGGCGGCCCGGTCGCGGAAGTCGACGTGGCGGCCGACGACCGGGTCGTACTTGCGCAGCGTCAGCCGGTCGGGATCATTACGGCGGTTCTTGCGGGTCACGTAGGTGTAGCCGGTGCCGGCGGTGGACCTCAGCTTGATGATCGGGCGCAGTTCGTTACGGGCCATGGGCAGCACCATACAGTGAATTGATTTTCATTTTCATCACGGGCTACTGTGCTGCTGCGCACCACGCCACGACCGCACCACTCCGCACGAACGGACACAGGAGCGCGACCCGCGCACGAGGAGGAAACATGTCCGCCCACTGCCAACTCACCGGCCGCCGACCCGGCTTCGGCCACCGCATCTCCCACTCGCACCGGCGCAGCAAGCGCCGCTTCGACCCCAACATCCAGACCAAGCGCTACTGGCTGCCGAGCGAAGGCCGCCACGTCCGGCTCGCCCTCTCCGCCAAGGGCATCAAGACGGTCGACACGATCGGCATCGAGGCCGCCGTGGCCCGCATCCGCGCCCGGGGAGGGAAGGTCTGATGGCGAAGAAGAGCAAGATCGCGAAGAATGAGCAGCGGCGCCGCACCGTGGCCCGCCATGCCGCGCGCCGCGCCGAGCTGAAGGCGATCATCTCGTCCCCCCAAACATCCGACGAGGAACGCGCCGCCGCCCAGCGGGAACTGCGGCGGCAGCCCCGCGACGCCAGCGCCACTCGCCTGCGCAACCGCGACGCCGTGGACGGACGTCCCCGCGGCCACCTGCGCGCTTTCGGCCTGTCCCGCATCCGGGTACGCGAGATGGCCCACGCGGGCGAGCTCCCCGGCGTGACCAAGAGCAGCTGGTGACCTGCACCGAATCCGCTCACCCCTCGTCCGCACCACAACCAGCGCGGCTCATTCCCCCTGAACCGCCCGCGCGTGCGGCCTTGCCAGGGCGGCGAACGCACCGTGAACGATCTGCTGATCGCCAGGTGGAGTTCGCGGACGGGCTCGTGCTCCACAGGCTGGACCTGGCCGACGAGGCCGACACCGACCGGGTGCGCGGGGTGCCGACGCGGTGACCGCTGGAAGATCGCCCGTTCGGCCTGGGCGATGTCCCGCCGCGGCCCTTGCATCTCGGTCCGCCACCGCGTGGGCCGTGGCGGCGTCACCGACAGCCGCCCGTGGACGCGGAGAGCGGGGAGCGCTGGATCGAGACCCTGGCCGCAACCACCGGATTCGCCGAGGTCGAGCACACCCTGGAGCTCACGGGTGTCTGCCGCCTCTGCCGGTCACGGGCGACGCCATCGCACGAGTAGCCGGTGCGTCGATTGTCCGCAACGATTGTCATATCGATGTAATCAGGTCATGGTTTTGGTATTCACTTCCATCTAGCGTGGTGCATAGGCCCGGACCGATCCGGGTCGGGCCAGCCGCATTCGCGAAGGCCCCTGCAGCACGCGTCGTGGAGGATCCATGCCCACGTTCCCGTCCTGCCGTCTGGCTCTCCTCGCGGGCGCCTGCCTGGCTCTCGTGGCCGGTTGCGGCAACTCCTCGGACGCCAAGAGCGACGGGAGCGTCTCGCAGACCCCGGCCGCCTCCTCCACGGTCACGGTGGTCGCCTCGACGAACGTGTACGGCGACATCGTCGAGCAGATAGGCGGCGGCAAGGTCGCCGTCACGTCGATCATCAGCGACCCCGGCCAGGACCCGCACTCCTACGAGGCCAACACCCAGAACCAGCTGGCCCTGTCCAAGGCGAAGCTCGTCATCGAGAACGGCGGCGGCTACGACGACTTCATCGGCCGGATGCTCAAGAGCAGCAACTCCTCCGCCGAGGTCATCAACGCGGTCAAGATCTCCGGCAAGACCGCCCCGAAGGGCGGCGAGGTCAACGAGCACGTCTGGTACGACTTCCCCACCGCCGCCAAGATCGCCGACCGCATAGCCGCGGCCCTGGGCGAGGCAGAACCCGCCGACACCGCCACCTTCACCAAGAACGCCGAGACCTTCAAGGCGAAGCTCAAGCCGCTCGAGGCGAAGGAAGCGCAGATCAAGAAGACCCACGGAGGCGAGGCCATCGCCGTCACCGAGCCCGTGCCGCTGTACATGACCGAGGCCGGCGGGCTGGTGAACAAGACTCCCGCGGAGTTCAGCAAGGCCGCCGAGGAAGGCAGTGACGTCTCTCCCAAGGCCTTGCAGACCACTCTCGCGTTGTTCACCGGCAAGCAGGTCAAGGCGCTGGTCTACAACGCACAGACCTCCAGTCCGCAGACCGAGAAGATCGAACAGGCGGCCAAGGCGGCCGGCATCCCCGTCGTTCCCGTCACCGAGACCCTGCCCAAGGGCAAGGACTACGTCGGGTGGATGACCTCCAACGTCGACGCGCTGGCCGACGCACTGAACAAGTGAGGTGACCAGAGGTGGCTCCCATACCCCGGGCCCGCGAGAGCAGGACACAAACCAGCGTCGTCGGCGCGGACACCGCCCCGCTGATCAGCCTGCGCAGCGCCGCCGTAGCCTACGGCACGCGGACGGTATGGCGTGATCTGGACCTCGACATACGGCCCGGGGAGTTCCTCGCCGTGCTCGGGCCGAACGGGTCGGGCAAGACGAGTCTGGTGAAAGCCCTGCTGGGCCGGCAGCCGCTGTCCGCGGGAACGCTGACCGTCCTCGGCCGCCCTCCCCGCGACGCCGGACGGCACATCGGGTACGTCCCCCAGCAGGCGGCACTGTCCGCGCAGGCGATGCTGCGCGCCCGCGACCTGGTGCGCTTCGGGATCGACGGCCACCGCTTCGGCCCGCGGCTGCGCACGAGCGCCGTCCGCCAGCGGGTCGACGAGATCCTGGAGCAGGTCGGGGCCTTGGCCTACGGCGACGTCCCGCTCGGGCTGCTGTCCGGTGGCGAACGCCAGCGCGTCCGCATCGCGCAGGCACTGGCCACCGACCCGCGCCTTCTGTTGTGCGACGAACCGTTGCTCTCCCTGGACCTGAACCACCAGCGGGCGGTCACCGAACTGATCGACGCCCGCCGCCGCTCCCACGACACGGCGGTGGTCTTCGTGACCCACGAGATCAACCCGGTCCTCGACCTGGTGGAGCGGGTGCTGTACCTGGCACCGGGCGGCCATCGCGTCGGCACGCCGGAGGACGTCCTGACCTCCGGCTCGCTCTCCCGCCTGTACGGCACGCAGATCGACGTCGTCCGCGTCCACGGCCGGATCGTGGTGGCCGGCGTACCCGACGAACCGGCTGCCCAGCTTCACCACAGCCACGAGCCCGGCGGGGCCCGGCCATGACGCTCGCCGACGGGATCTGGCAGCAGATCTTCAACTTCGACAACTACGGCGAACTGCTCGCCCTGGTCCGCAACTCCCTCGTCGCCGGCGCCGCACTCGGCCTGATCGGCGGCCTGGCCGGGGTCTTCGTCATCATGCGCGACCTGCCCTTCGCGGTGCACGGCATCAGCGAGCTGTCCTTCGCGGGCGCCTCGGCCGCGCTGCTGCTGGAGGCGAACGTCGTGGCGGGCTCGATCGTCGGCTCGCTCGTCGCGGCCGGCGCGATCGGCGTCCTGGGAGCGCGGGCCCGGGACCGCAACCCGGCCATCGGCATCCTCATGCCGTTCGGCCTGGGGCTGGGGGTCCTCTTCCTCGCCCTCTACAAGGGCCGGGCGGCCAACAAATTCGGCCTGCTCACCGGCCAGATCGTCGCCGTCGACACCCCGCAGACGACCTGGCTGCTCAGCACCTCCGCCGTGGTCCTGGTGGCTCTGGTAATGATGTGGCGGCCGCTGTCCTTCGCCAGCGCCGACCCGGACGTCGCCGAGGCCCGCGGCGTCCCGGTGCGAGGACTGTCCTTCGCCTTCATGATCGTGCTCGGCCTCGCGGTCGCCCTGTCCGTGCAGGTCGTCGGCGCCTTGCTGGTCCTCACCCTCGTCGTCACCCCCGCAGCCGCCGCCGCCCGCGTCACCACCTCCCCCGTACTGCTGCCACTGCTCAGCACCGTCTTCGCAGTGATCTCCATCGAGGGCGGCATTCTCCTCGCCCTGGGCAGCAGCATCCCCATCAGCCCGTACGTCACGACGGTCTCGTTCACGATCTACGCCGCCTGCCGCCTGGCCGGCACGTACCGCACCCGCCGCCCGGGAGCCAGGAGAACGGCCCCGCAGCCCGCCTGACCGAGCAGGTGACGGCGGCAGGCACGGCGTGCAGTGGCCGACGTCATCCGCCGAGGAAGCCTGCGCGTCGGCCTCCGTTCGACCGGACGCACGGTACGGGCACACACTTAAGGAGAGGATCCGTCACTCAGCAGCGGCGGAAGGAGTCCTGCATGCATCCCCTCACCGTCGCCAGCGCCGCAGCCGGACGTCTCGCCCACTACGCCGTCTCCGGAGTGGTGGGCGGCCTGATCATCCGGGGAGTCACCAAACGCACACCCGACGGCCAACCCGCCGCCCGGAAGGCCCTCGTCGGCGGTATCGCCCGCGGCATCGTCGTCGGCCGCTGGGTCGCCTCGGCCGCCGAAGAAGCCCGGCTCAACGCCGGGGACATGATCGCGGAGGCCCGCACCACGCTCGGTGAGGAGGCACCGCCGCCCTCCGCGGTGAGCGTCGCAGACGACGATCACGGGCACGAGCACTGATCATGTCCGGCGTGCTCGTACGCTCCGTCGCCGCGGGCCGGGTCCGGCTGGTCGTTCCATGGGTGCGGGCCCGCCCCGGCAGCGCGGGACTGGTCGACGAGCGGCTGACGGGCATCAGCGGGTTCCGGGCACTGCGGATCTTCCCGCGCACCGGGAGCGTCGTGGTCTGGATGGCGCCGGACCTCCTCGACGTCGAACGGCTCGTCGCGGCGCTCGAAGAGGCTCCGCCCGCGACCGCGCCGGCGAAGCCCACCCGGTCCACGCCCGACTCGTCCACCGGTGAGGTGGCCCGGCTGGTCGTCGGCGGCGCGGTCCTCGCCTTCGTGGCGCTGCGACGCCTGCTGGGCCGGCCGAGGATCACGCTCGGTTCGTCCGGCCTCCTCGGCGTGGTCACCGTCTTCACCGGACTGCCCTTCTTCCGGGGAGCCCTGCGCTCGCTGCGCGGCCGCAGCCATCCGGGCACGGACACCCTGGTCACCGCGGCCACCGTCATCTCCCTGCTCCTGCGGGAGAACGTGGTGGCCCTCACCGTCCTGTGGCTGCTCAACATCGGCGAGTTCCTGCAGACCCTGACCCTGCGCCGCACTCGGCGCGCCATCGAGGAGCTGCTCACCATTGGTGAGGAGCGCGTCTGGCTCGTCCGGGAAGACGGCGTCGAGGCCGAGGTGGCCCTCGAAGACGTCGCGCCGGAAGACCTCGTCGCGGTGTACGAACACCACCGCATCCCGGTCGACGGACATGTCGTCTCCGGCGAGGCCCTCGTGGACCAGGCCGCGATCACCGGTGAGGCCCTGCCCGTCTACGCCCGGGAAGGCACCCACGTCTATGCCGGGACCATCGTCGCCTCCGGATCGCTCACCGTCCGGGCCACCTCGGTCGGCCGGGACACCACCGTGGGCCGGATCATCAGCCGGGTCGAAGAGGCCCAGTCCGACCGGGCGCCGATCCAGACCGTCGCGGCCCGCTTCACCCGGCGCTTCGTCCCCGTCTCCTTCGCCCTGGCCGCACTCACCTACGCCATCACCCGCGACGCCCGCCGCGCCATGACCATGCTCCTGATCGCCTGCCCCTGCGCCGCCGGCCTGGCCACGCCCACCGCCATCAGCGCCGCCATCGGCAACGGAGCGCGCCGCGGCACCCTCATCAAGGGCGGCACCCACCTGGAGGGCGTCGGCCGCGTCACGGCCGTCGTCTTCGACAAGACGGGCACGCTCACCTTCGGCCGTCCCTTGGTCACCAGCGTGGTCACCCTCAGCGAGAGGTTCACGGCCGACGCGGTGCTCAGCCTCGCCGCATCCGGAGAGCTGCACGCCCGGCATCCGCTCGCCCAGGCGATCGTCGCCCGCACCGAGCAACAGCACCTGAACGTGCCCATCCACCAAGCCTGCGAGGTCGTCCTGGGCATGGGCATGCGCGCCGAACTCGACGGCACCCGTCTGCTGGTGGGCAGCCCCGCCCTGCTTCGCCGGCACGGCGTCGAACTCACCGACGGGGCGCAGGACTGGACCGAACAGCTCCGACGAGGCGGCGAAACCGTCATCTGCCTGGCCCAGGACGACGACCTGATCGGGCTGCTCGGGGTCTCCGACGCCATACGCTCCGGGGCCGCAACCGTCCTCCGGCAACTGCGCGACCTCGGCGTCTCACGGCTGGTGCTGCTCACCGGCGACGCACCCGAGACCGCCCAGGTCGTCGCCGACACCCTCGGCATCACCGAGGTCCACGCTCATGCCCTCCCGGAGGGCAAACTCCAGCTGATCCGCGACCTGCGGAGCGAGGGCCACACCGTCGCCATGGTCGGCGACGGCACCAACGACGCTCCGGCCCTCGCCCTGGCCGACGTCGGCATCAGCATGGGCGAACACTCCTCCCACGTCGCCCTGGAAACCGCCGACATCGCCCTCGCGGGCAACGACCTGCGCCAGGTCGCCGCCGTCGTCGAACTCAGCCGCCACACCCTGCGCGTCGTCCGCCAGAACTACGGCCTCGCCATCGGAGTCAATCTGCTCGGCCTCCTCGCCAGCGCCGGCGGTTCCATGAACCCCGTTCTCGCGGCCCTGCTGCACAACCTGAGCAGCATCGCGGTCGTCGGCAACTCGGCCCGACTGGTCAATCACACGCCGCATCTTCCGCGGGCGACCGACGGGGAGTTGAAGGCGGCTCCGTTGGAGGACCGTCGGGTGCATTGAGCGCGTTTCATCTTGAAGTTGCTGGTCACGGGGCTGGTATGAGTCGAGGCCGGGATGCTCGTGCCGATGGGGAGTGTGATCGGCGTTGTCACGTTGGCTGACAGTGATGATGTTCGTGGTGACGCTGCGGGTGGGTCTGACCCTCCGACTGACTGACGTCTCGACTGTCCTGTTTGCGATTTGTCGGCCCGCCGGGCGTCACCACGCACGCGGCCGGACGGGCGTTTGTGACTTCATAGCGCCTCTGTGTGTCAAGCGGCTTGGGCAAGGTGGGTCCGTTGGTCTCGTTTCATGATCCGGTAGACCACGTTGGACAGGCGTCGCTTGAGGGCCCGGCGGGCCTCCGAAGGCGTCTTCCCCTCACCGATCTTGCGCAGGTAGTAGTCCTGCCCGCGCCCGCCGTCGCGGATCTGGCAGACGGCGATGGTGTGCAGCACCGAGTTCAGTGCGCGGTTGCCGCCGGTGTTGAGCCGGTGGCGGACGTTGTTGCCGCTGGAGGCGTCCAGGGGGGCGCTGCCGGTGTAGCTGGCGAAGTGGTGCTCGGTGGGGAACCGGCCGACGTCGCCGACGTGGCCGATGACCTTGGCGGCCAGCACGGTGCCCAGGCCCGGCAGGGTGGTCAGCGTGGTGCGGGTCGCGGCGACGGCCTCGCGCATTTCGGCCTCGTTGTCCTTGACCTGCCGGTCCAGGCGGCGCAGGTCGGCCAGCAGGTCACGGGCTATGTCCCGGCGGCAGTTGTCGGTGGCCGTGACCGGCCGGATGCCCTTCATCAGGGCGGCGGCCTTGTCGGCCGACAGCCCGGTGGGTGCTCCGCCGGGCAGGAGATCGCGCAGGACGGCGTGGAGCCGGTTGAGGACGCGGGTGCGCTCGTGGACCAGGTCGTCTCGCCGCTCGGTCAGCAGCCGCAGGATCGTGGTCTGGTCTTCCCGCGCGACGGGGCGGAGGTCGTGGCGGAAGAGGGCGACCTGGGCGACGTGGAGGGCGTCCTTGGCGTCGGTCTTGCGGTCTCCTCCGGTGGCCAGCAGCCGGGCCCGGGCCGAAAGGGTGGAGGGCACGTCGACGACGTTCTCGCCCGCGGCGGCCAGCTGTTGGGCGAGCGAGCGGCCCAGGCCGCCGGCGCCCTCGACCGCGAAACGACGGTCGGGCCACTGCTCGCACCAGCGCAGCAGCCGGCGGAAGGTTCCGGCGTTGACGACGAACCGGCGCTGGGCCACCTGGTGGCCTGCGGCGTTGACGGCGACGGCGGTGTGGGACGACTTGTGGGGATCGATGCCGATCAGGATCACAGGCTGCTGTCCTCGCACTCGATGAGACAGGAAGGGGAGTGCGGTGGGCACCCTGACTTGAAGTCACCGTGTCACCTTCATGCCTCTGTCGAGCCACACCGCGCGGGTGTCGGCCGGCGGCGGCACGCTATCAGTGAGCCAGCCCGAGGGCGGCAAGGAGCACTGCGGGCCCGTGCCGACCGACACCCTGGACGCTACGGCTGCAGACCGAGCGTCTGGGGTCGATTCAACAAGTCAGGGACAACGGGCACCTCGACGGCTGCATCGGTTATCGGAACCACCCGAGCATGCCCGTTGATCACGCTGCCGCACCGTGAAACTCCAAGATCCCCGACTGTGAGGATGAGGGAGGCACTGCTCGAGGGTCTGACCCAATCCCCGATTGACGCTTCGGCTGTCCTTACTCTGAATCGTCGGCCTTCCGAGCGGTGCCGTTGCGCGTACCGGCCCGGCGATCGTGACCTCATAGGAGCTTGACCGAAGCGGTCCCATCACCGTCGTGTCCGTCCGCCGGGCCGGTGCGCGCGAGCCCATTCACCGCGCGCGGAAGGAACAACCCGGCCACCATGCCACAGCCCATCGAGGTGATCGGCGGGATCGACACCCACACCGACGTCCACCAGGCCGCCGTCATCGACACCATCGGCCGACACCTGGCCACTGAGGCGTTCCCCACCACTCCTGCAGGCTACCGGCGCCTGCTGGAGTGGCTGCGCTCGCACGGCCGGGTGCTGGTCGTAGGCATGGAAGGCACCGGCTCCTTCGGCGCCGAACTCGCCCGGTACCTGCACGCCGACCAGGTCACCGTCATCGAGGTGGACCGACCTGACCGGCGAGCTCGCCGCGCGGCAGGCAAATCCGACCCCCGCTGATGCCTACGCCGCCGCCACCGCGGTGCTCTCCGGCCGTGCCAAGGGCACCCCGAAGCACCGCGACGGCTCGGTCGAGGCAATCCGCGGCCTGCGCGTGGTACGCGCCAGCGCCGTCAAGGCCCGCACCCAGACCATCAACCAGATCAAATCATTGATCATCACCGCACCCGCTGCGGTGCGCGAAGCGCTGCGCTCGCTGACCACCACCGAGTTGATCCGGCGCCTGGCCGCCGGCCGTCCCGGCGCCGATCCGACCGACCCGGCCACAGCCGTCAAACTCGCTCTCAAGCGTCTGGCCAGGCGCTACCGGCACTTGAGCGAAGAAATAGCAGACGCGGACGCCGATCTGCGCGTTCTGATCGCCCGCACCGCGCCCGGCCTGCTCGCGCTGCCGGGCGTTGGGACCGAGACCGCCGGGCAGCTGCTGGTCACCGCCGGGGACAACCCCGAGAGGCTCGTCTCGGAGGCATCCTTCGCCCACCTGTGCGCTGCCGCACCTGTGCCGGCCTCTTCCGGGCGCACCGACCGCCACCGACTCAACCGTGGCGGTGACCGCCAGGCCAACCGTGCGCTGCACACCATCGTGCTGGTCCGCATGCGTCACGACCCACGCACTCGCGACTACGTCGCACGACGCACTCTCGAAGGGCTCAAGACGAAGGACATCTTCAGATGCCTCAAGCGCTTCGTCGCACGCGAGGTCTACCACCACGTCACGAGCGCATTCAGCAGCACACCATCGACGTCCCCAGCGACTTGACGATCTATAGGAGCTTCTGTGACAAACCCACTGAGGGCATCTGGTCCGTCCTACGACGTACCACCGTGGCCAACCGCGCCTTCGCCGACCCGCAAGACCTGATCACCGCCGCCCGACGCGGCCTGCGCCAGCTCCAGTACCGCCCCGACGTCCTCGACGGCTGCTTCTCCGGCACCGGCCTCCGGCGCCAGCCACCCTGACGACATCACGCATTCAAGGTCAGTAACGCGGAGTTCGCCGCAAGGGCCAAGCGCGGCCTCTCCGCACTCTGGGGCGATGAGACCTATAAGGAGCTTCTCGGCTCTTCACTCGATGTGCACAGGGTGTGGCGCTCCGCCCAACTGCTGCGTGCAGTCCGCGACCGGCTCACCGAGCTGAGGGAGGGGCTGCGCGCCGAGGCATCGGCAAGTTACGGTGACCTTCTGATCACTCATGTCGTGTACCGCCAGCTCGACACCAGCACCGTCCAGGACCACTGACTGGGACGCGCAGCTCGCTCGCGTTCCCGCGCTCGTCGAGGACGCTCTCGGCTGGGCGTTGAAACCATCGACAAGGAGTACGGACCCACGAGCCACGTGATCGCGGCCGTGCGGAGCACCGAGCGTATGCAGAGGGTGGCGCGCACCGCCGTACGAGGCATGCCGGCCAGCCACCTCCGCTCCGCCGCTGGACGCGGAGTACCAGGTCGCGGACAGCGATGAGCCGGAAGGTCGGCGGGTGGATGCCGTCAAAACGCTGGTGACCGCCGACCGTACACCCGGCGGCATCGTGCTGGAGTTCTGCCCGGGCAGCAGGCCGCAGCGTCGCGATATGACGGAGTGGCTGGCCGAGGGCCCGGCCCGCGGTCTGGCCGTGTGGCGGAATTCTGCTTCGAAGCAGCTGCAGTGGCTGGCCGACATGCAGTGGTACTGGCCCAGGAGAGGCGCAGCACCTGGACCGCCACCGCCCCACCCCCTCACCGAGCCGATCACGAGACTCGATGGCCCCAGGAACGACGAAATACCGGCGAGTAACATGACTCGGCCGGTAATTCGTGAACGCTTCGGGACGATCTCGTGAACGTCCCTGCGAGTGGGTCGTTCACGAGATCCTTTGACCAGCCGCAACAGGGCTAATTGATGTTGATGTTCCCGCGAGTCGCAAGATCACTCCCCGAGAGTATGCACATGTAATTTATTGATGCGATACACCTACGCCCGTGAGGTAGTGAGGGCCTTCCCCGCCGAGTAGCCGAGGGGTGAGACTCCGCTCGGCTACTCGGCGGGAAGCTTCACTCGTCGTCATCCCCTTCATCGAGGTCGAAGTCGAAGGCCAGCTGGCCCGACAAAGCGTCGTCCGGAGCGGCCGCAGCCCGGGGCTCCGTCGGATCCAAGGCCTCCTCGATCTCGTGAGGCAGAGCGTAATCGTCCGCGAGTCGCGCAAGGTGGAGGATCAAGGGCAGAGCCAACCCCTCACGACCAGCACGGTAGTCCTCGCTGAAGCGCTGCTGGTGGACGAACGCGGCCCATGCTTCCGCGTCGTCACCGGGCTGAAGGCACGCGACGGTCAGTTCGAGGAGGTCCGGGTTCCAGGCGTTCGCCGTCGGCCGGTAGGCGTTGTTGCCCGAGGCGTTGGTGTGCGGAGTGAGTTTGGCGTCATCGTTGGTGAGGTTCGGCTGCGAGCCGGACTTGCCGGTCGTGCTGTAGAAGACGCGGCCCGAGTCGCGCCGCGCCCCGGGCCGCCACAGCCCCATCGCGATGCCCCCACGATGCTGCCCCTCCAGCTCGGGAGAGAGTTCCTCCGCCTCGGCCCAGCACTGTGCCGTCTCGTCCCGGCTGCCGTCGGCGATCCGGATGACACGCAGCTGCTTGCCGTAGAGACCGATCCGCTGGGCGGGGCCTCCGTCGAGGCCGAGCCTGTCCCGTTCCAGACCGTCGTTCCTCAGCCACGGCCAGCGCTTGCGGACATCCTGGGCGTGGGCCAGGACGAGCGTCGGGGTGCTGCGCAGTTGTGCGAGGGTCTTCTTGACGAAGGCCGCCATGAGGGCCGACTGCTCCGCGCTGTTCTTCCTGCCTTCGACCCTTCCCGTCAATGACTTGAGGAGTTCGGGGTACGGCACCCATGCGTGCATGTCGGCCGACTTGCCCAGCACGCATTTCGCGCCCGGTCGGATGAGCACCGCGATCGGCGTGAACTGCTGCTTGCCCGTGGGCCCGTCAAGGCGGCGTTCCACGAGGTGGAAGGCCACCTGGTTCAGGTTGGCGGGGATGAGCGTGTCACCGAGCGTGTGCTGAGGCACCAGCCGCATGCCGGTCTGGCGCAGGCCGTCCGACCAGGCCGCGGCGGCACGCAGACCTGCATCGGCGAGAGACTCCTCCGTTTCCGCATCCGGGTCCGGTGGACGGATGAATTGGGTCACCAGGCCTGCGTCCGCGCAGCCGAGGCGGATCGCGTGCTTGGGGTCGGTCCGTCGCTTGGCGTGGCGGAAGGCATCCTGTCCGTCGAGCTCCACGAAGGCCAGCCGCACCCCGGGGAGGGCTTCCCGCAGGGCGGCCATGGCCCGCGCGACACCGATACGGCGCTCCTCGATGGCCTTGTCGTGTTCCTGTCCCCGGCGCGGCACGCCGTCGCCTCCCAGCGGTGCACCGAGAACGCCCAGTGGCCGCGCGTGCAGCCGGACGGTCAGCTCCTCCGCCTCCCACACCCAGGTATCGGGACCCTGCTCACGCCGGTGCCCGGCCAGCCCCAGCCCCGTCTCCGCCGCTGCGATCATCTGATCGCGGATGGCGTCGTTCTGGTGGAGCACGACCGCGGTGAGGTCTTCCCCTTCGAGAGCTTCGGCCAGGCGTGCCCGCAGAACCTGAGCGTTGTGGGCCGCGTTCAGCTCACGCTGGTCCAGGATGACCGCGCGCTCTTCGGGATCCTTCTCTTCCATGTTCTTGGGAATGGACGGCAGCTTCTTGAGCTGCTTCTTGGGCGGCCGCGCGTACGCGCTGCGCTCGAGCTTCGGAACGGAGACGAACTCGGGAGCGATCGCCTGCTCCGCCCACTCGATCAGCCGTCGGCGTTCACTGGGCATCAGTCCGGTGCCGATCGTGTGCCTGCCCATGGCCGCCTGGTGCCCGATCGCGATCCGGATGCCGTCCCGGCCGTGGATCCAGTGGTCGGCCTCCTTCACCAGCCGGTCCGGGGACGGCAGTGCGTCGAGTGCGCTGATCCCGGCGAGCATTCCTTCTGCTCCGCCCTGACGCCAGTCCGTGGTGCCGTTCTTCCACTCCAGCATGGCGACGGCGAAACGCTGCGGCTGCGGGCCGTCGTGGACGAGGGAGTCGTCCGGGAGCAGGTACGCGGACACGCCCTTGCCGTACGGCATGTAGACCTTGCCGGTGACGAACCGACGCACGCCGGCGGCCACGTGGACGCGCGGGACGGGTGAGAAGGGAACGGTGCGCACGGTGATGCGGAGGGTCGCCGCGTAGTAGGCCGGCTTGCCGTCGCCGCCACCGCGTCGCCCGGGTACGTACTCGATCACATTCGACATCAGCTCGGCGCCCCCGCTTCCCTGCCCCCTGGCCCCCGTGCGGCCGGCGACCTGTCGGAACGACAGCTGCTGCCCGTGGTGTTCGTACGGTCCCTGGCGCGCGATCCTTTCGGCGAGGACGTCGGGAAGCAACCGGTACACGTGGGGCGCGGGCAGAGCGGTTCCTCCGGGCGACACCTTCTGCTCGAGGAGGTCGACCCTGCCGGGCCGCCAGCTGAGAGCCGCGGTGTCGAGGTCACGAAAGCAGTTCATCAGCAGGGCCGTGGTCTCGGGATCGCCGGCATCGCGCGGGAGGTTCTTGAGCCAGGTGGCGATGTAGAGGTTCGTCACCGCCATCGGGTACGCGTCCTGGCAGTACAGCCAGGGGTTCTCCGAACCGAACCGTGCCGTGGAGTCGACCGTGACGATGTCCGGCGCGGTGGCGCGCATCAGCCGGTTGACAGCCGCTGTGGGTACGCGGCGCCGTCGCTCGGCCTGCCCCTCGGTCATTCCGCCGTGGTAGAGGCGCAGGAGTGGTTCCTCCCAGTGGGCGGGCAGGGAGAGCGTGTGCATCGGGACGACGAAGGGTCCCCGTGCCTGGTCGGGCAGGTACGCCGCCGGACGGTTGTACTGGTAGGCCATGGTGTCGGTTCTCCTCAGAGCAAGGCGTGAAGTCTTCGGACGCGACGCGAACACGTCGGGGGTGCGGTGTGGTGACGGATGCCGTCAGCCCATGTCCACCAGGGCGCGGTAGAGCGGTTCGTACAGTTCACGGACCAGGGACTTGTCGATCGGGGCAAGGTGCCGCTCCGCCGTGTTCCCGTCCTCGAAGAAGGGGGCGAGCACCTCACGCATACTCGCCAGCAGGCTGGTGTCGGGGGTGTCCGTGTCCTGGAATCCGGCTTCTCTGGGAGAGAAAGCCGCGTCCACGAAGACCACCCGGGCTGGCACGCCGCCGCGCACCAGACGACCGATGACCTGCCACATGACGACAAGCTGGTCCCAGGTGAACGCCGTCTTCTCCTCGTCCCGCAGGCTGGACCAGGCCAGCCGCCGGGTGAGGAAGCGGTTCCACTGACGGCGTGCGCGGCTGCGGAACACCATGGCCGCCTGGTCGGGGGTGGCGGCGGCGAGCGCGTTCTGCCGGAAGGATCCGTCAGCATCCCGGAGTTGGCGTACGGCCCAGTCGTTGATGGACTGGATGGCGAGCGCGATGTCGTCGGGCCGAGGGTGTGGGCGTGCCAGGAAGTAGACCGTGCCGATGGCCGCCTTGCCATCGCGCAGGACGATGTTGTGTCCCCGCTCCACGGCGAGCAGCGGCGCGACGAGAATGTCGCCGCCGACCGAGGGGAAAGCCTTCACGTCACCGCGGGGCAGTGTCCGTGCGGCGGCGTCCTCCGGCAGCCGGGTCCAGGCGGTGTCGGAGTCCGCGTCGTCGGACACGAGTCGGGTGACGCGGCCGTTCCACTCGGGGATCTGGTTGAGGTACTCGGCGGCCCGACGTGCCTCGTCGTAGCTGCCGACGAGCAACAGGATGCGGCGGCGGTCTGGATCGTCGATCTCCTTCAGCTCGGTGTCCAGCATGCTCTCGGCGTCGGGCAGACTCCGGTCGGGCACCGCGAGCTGGTGCAGCATGTGCAGAAGGGCCTGTGGCCGTTCTTCGGGGTCGCAGCCGGACAGGCGCAGCGGCTTGGGCCGGTCGTTTCCGGGCCAGTACAAGAACTCCTTGCGGAACTCGCTGCCCAGGACGGCTTCGACTTCCTCGTTGTGAGGACGCAGAACGGCACCGACGTCGGCGTGCACGTGGTACCTGCTCGACGTGCCCGCCCAGCTCGTTGCGGACATGAGCAGGACGTGCGGGCCCGGGCGGCCGTCCACGGCGCACAGGTCACCGAGCCGCATGAGCAGTTCGCGGCCCACGCCGTTGCAGTGGAAGAAGCGGAGTTCACCGCTGCGGTCACCATCGCGCTCACGGTCGTCGTGGCGGAACTGGAAGCCGAGCACGTTACCCATGGGCGACTCGGGGATGACCGCCTCGTAGTCCTTGGGGGGCCTGCGGGAGAGCACGTTCGAGGCGCTCTCGAGATTGAGGGCGGCCTCGACGCGCGGCCACAGCGTGGTCATGAAGTCGAGACGGCTGTGCAGAGCGGAAAGGAGCAGGGTGAACTCGAAGCGCCGGGCCTGGAGGTCGGCGTCTGCGAGCACCGTGCTGTCGTCTCCGACGATGTCGGTGAGGGTGTCGCGCAGCCTCTCACGCGTCCGTGCTCCCTGGGGCGCGTGCAGGAGTTCCAGGGCGAGGTGGACGAAGGTGTTCACCAAGGGTGTCACTTCATCGTCGTCTCCCGTGCTCTGCTGCTCGTGCAGCGGGTCGTCGCGGAACCGGCCGAGCGCACCGTCCAGCGTCCGGGCCGCCGCAGGCGGGCGTTCTCCCTCCTTCCGCCCCGGGAACCAGCTGTCCAGCAGCAGGTTGTGGAGGGTGAAGGCACTGAAGTAGTCGACGCTGATCCACCGCCTGAGCTTGTCGTCCTTGACGAGCAGGGCGAAGAGGCGGTCAGTGGCGGCACTGACCGTGTTGACGGCGTTGGTCCAGTCGTCGACGTCACGGGCGGACAGCTGGAGCCGGCCGTCCCGGGCCATCTGCTGGAACTTGTGGACGGCGACCTCGTCGAACCAGGAGTTCGGGGCCTTGCCCACCAGAGTGCTGGCCGGCGCGAAGGCCGTGTCGAGCTGCATCTGGACCCGGTCTGCCTCGTCGACGATGATCAGGTCGCTGAGTCGGCACGCGAGTTCGAGGTACCGGAGCTGTTCCTGGTGCTGGTGCAGCGGGACGGAGCTGTGCACGAGACCGGCCGGGGTGGCGACCCACACCTGTGCGTCGACCAGATCACGAGCCCCGCGGTGGCGCGGACAGCGGTTCCACAACGGGCACAGTCTCCGCTGCGGCTTCGGGCCTTGTGCGTCACGCTGCGTGCTGTACTCCTCGTCGAGGAGGGGATCGCCGTCCGTGGCCTGCTGCTCGGGGGCGGTGTACAGCGTGATGCACGGTGCTTCGCGGACGCCGAGCGGGCGGCGGGCTTCCAGGCCGCGCAGCACGTCGACGGGGCAGGCGCTGCTGAGGTAGGCGAAGCCCGCGTGGTCGTGCCCGAGCATGGTGGCGGCGCCGGCCGTGGCGGTGCGGCGGTGCAGCCGGTTGATGTTGCGCTCCCTGGTGGAGTGCCCGAGGATCGGCGCCGCCCGCACACCGAGCCGGTCGAACTGCTCCACCACGGCGAGTGTCTCGGCCACGTCGCCGACGACGATGGTGACCCGGCGGGGTGTCCGGGTCACGAGGTGGTAGGTCAGGATGTCCCGGAGGGTGGACTTGCCGGCTCCCACCATCCCCACGAGGTGCAGCAGCCTGTCGATCCTCAGCCGTCCCTGTTCGGTGAAGCGGCCGAGTTCCGCGTCGCGCACGAGCAGTTTCACCCGCCGGAGCCGCCCGGCCCAGCCGTTGCGCGGCCCCTCCGGCGCCGTCGCCTCGACGGCGTCCATCTCGTCGGCGGCCTTCTCGAGCTCTTCCCAGGTGACGTCGACGGGCTCTCCACGCCCGGCCGGTGGTGCGTCAAGCGCGTGGGCGCGCGGCAGGGTGTCCGTCAGCAGTTCCTCGTCGAACACCACGGAATGGGTACGGTCCTGCACCCGGAAGGTGTGCTCTCCCTCCTCGGCGAACGGAATGGACCGCGTCGCGAACCGCGGAGCGGTGCTGAGCAGTTCTTCGAAGATCTCGAAACGGCGTGCGGCGCGCGACGGCTCGCGACGGCTCGGTACGGAGCCGGGTCCGTCGATGTCGTATCCGCGCAGGTGCTGGGGGACCTTCAGGTAGTCGGTCAGCGCCTCCGACCAGGCGTGCCGTCGCCGCATGTCCCACAGATAGTGGCGGGCGCGCAGAACGCGCAGCCGCTGTTCGTCGGTGCGGACGTCTCCGAACACCTCGCTGTACGGGTAACCGCCCAGCAGCGGCCAGACATCGGCGGCCGTGCGGGTGGGGGTCACGCCCTCCAGAAGGTACAGGCCCAGTTCGACGTCGAGAAGGTCGCCGGGGCGGAAGCTGCCGAGGTTCGCCGGCCACACCTCGGTGAGCTGCTGCGGCGAGCAGCGCCGGTGCCATCCTCTGCGGTCACGCACGGCGTCCTCCTTCGGTACGCGGGTCCCCCGCCTTGTCGCGCGGGGCGGAGATCTCATCGGCGACCAGCCGCAGGAAGGCCCGGTCGTCCAGCAGGGTGACCCGATCGGCCAGGTTCTCCTGCAGGTTGCGGCGGAACTGCCGCCCGTACGCCTCGTTGTCACGGAAGCGGTAGCGGGGCACGACGAGGAACGCCCGGTCGTACGGCGGCTCGTTCCTGAACGGCGTGAGGGAGCGCGCCAGGAGAACGGGGTTCACCCGGTCCTTGACGTCCACCGCCCAGTGCCGTCGCCCAGGCAGGGGGACACGCAGGTCATACGCGTCGTAGTTGGGCCACATCTCGGCGGTGATCCCGAACTTCTCCTCCAGGGCGGTTTGCAGATCGGTCTCCGCGAGCCCGGGGCTGGTGATGAACATCCGCAGGGGGCGGCTGAGCTGGAAGACCCCGCCTTTGTCGGCACGGAGCGGCGTGCCTTCGTCCGAGGTGCCGTCGCGGCGGCACCGGTCCAGTTCGCAGCGGTGGCCGCCGTGCAGCAGCGGCACCATCAGGCAGCGGCAGCGAACGCACTGCCGGTATGTGCCGCGCTGCAGATAGGAGGCGGGCACGGGCTCGTAGCAGCGCTTGATCACATCCTGCAGCAGCATCCCGCAGTCGGGATCGCCGCCGAGCAGCGCCAGCTCAGCGCCGGTCAGCACAGGCCTGGAGGTGAGCAGGGCCCGGAACGCGGTGTAGACCTGCGGGGCCTTTGCCGCACGGCACACGGCGAGTGCTTCCCGAATGCGTTCGTTCTCGAAGAGCTCGGCGGCCGGGTCGGCCGCGCTCACCTCCCACTCCAGGCACAACTGGTGCGGCAGCCGGGTCTCCGGATCGACGAGCAGGGCCGCTCCGGGAAAGTTGTCGGGCGGCAGCTCCAACGGCCATTCGCTCAGAGGTCGTTCAGAAGCCCAGCGGACCATCTGCGGCACACTGCCCGGCGGTTCCTCGCCCCGGCACAGGCAGTGCAGGACGAGGCGGTTGTATGCGTTCTGCACCTTCGCCGGGTAGACCGGGTTGGGTACGGTCCTCTGCCGGGACAGGCACGCCAGGGCGCTGGCGATCTGTCGGAGCAGCCCCTCGTCCGTGCCGACGGCGTCCTCGGACCGTGTGTCCCTCATATCGGTCGTGGTCACGCCTCCCCCTCTCCCGCGACGACGCCGTCGGGCGCGGCGCTCGGACACCACCGGGAGACCGGGCAGGACCGGCAATGCGGTCCGGGGCGGGCGTCCCATGTCTCGTCCTCCCGCCACGGACCGGCGTACCGTCGCAGCACCGACAGCGCCTTCCGCTGCCGGCCGGGGTCCGTTGGGTCGATCACGTGCGGATCGGAACCATCCGGCCGGAGGATCTCCACCTCGACGCGCGAGCCGTCCGGATCGCCGCCCAGCGCGCCCTGAGCCAGGAGCGTGACCGCCAGGGCGAGTTGGGGGTAGGTGTCGAGAGGGTCCTCGTGGTGGCGGCGCCGTTTCCGTGTCGTCTTGAGCTCCCGCCATACCCATGAGCCGTCCTCCTGGTAGAGCAGGTCGGGTTTGGCGATGACGACGGCCTGCGCCGTGGTGTCGTGGACGACTCGGAGGGCTTCGGGCTCGACCCGCTGGATGAGTGCGGCGTCCTGGAAGGGACAGGCGTCGACGTGGTGGAGCAGCATGTGCCGACCGGTCGCGGCGTCCTCGTCGGAGACCCGCCAGCGTCCTTCTGTCCAGTTCTCGACCTCCGGGGGCATGTCGCCGGCCGCGCACGGCGGCCATCCCGGGCGCCGGTGCAGCTTTTCGATCCAGCCGTGCACCGCCTGGCCGAGCCTGGCCGCGCTGCCGTACTCGTCGGACTTGGGCAGGTGCAGGGCACGGAGGAACCCCTGTGCGGGGCAGGCCGCGTGATAGCGCAGATCGCTGACCGACACCTTCCTCAGCGGTGCCGCCCTCGAGGGAAGGCCGAGGACGCCCGGCCTGCGCGGCACGGCCTCGCAGCCCGTGAACTGCTTGCAGTCGACGCAGGATGAGCCGGGTGCCGGCCTGCCGCCCGCCACGACACGGGCCACGTGCGCGTGCCCGTGCTCGGCGTAGTAGGCCTCGGCTTCCTCGGCCGTCCCGTCGAACTGCACGCGCGGCCCTCCGTCAGCGAGCCCGACTTCGACGACACGCACCCGCTCGGGCCGGGCGGTGGGTCCATACGGCTGGAACGCGCGCGCCCACTTCCGCGGCCAGGCCGCCTGGCGCCCGTGAACGGCCACGTACACAGCGATGGCGATCTCGCCGGGCTCGGAGTCCTTGGCCTCGCCGTGCCGCAGCCGTCGGTACTCTCGCAGTCGTCCGTCGGCCGACTCGTACCTGCGCCACCAGGCGTACATCTCCCAGAACTTGCCGTTCTCCCGCTGGGCTACCCAGTACGGACGGACCGGCCGCAGCCACTGCTCACCATCGCCGGCGCGCGCTCGCACGTACGTGCGGAGGGCGTGCTCGGCATACGTCAGGTGACCGGGGTGGAGGGCGGGGGTGCGGGAGCGCAGCCCTGCCAGGGCCTGGTCGGGTGTCTCACCGTGAAATTCGACCCGATCGACGGCGTCCATCACCGGCCCGAGGGTGAACGTCTCGAGCTCCGGCTTCGGAAGCCGGAGACGCTGGGCCGGCCAGAGACCGGGCCGAGCCTTGGCCGCGGCGTGCGAGGGGCAGGTGTGCTCCTCGCTCCCGCCCGTACCGGGCCCCACGCGCACGAGGCTGTCGTCCCCCGTCAGCCAGTGTGGCTTGTGCCATGCCGTCGTGTCGTGACTCATTGCCTCCCCCTTGTCTCGGAACAGACGGCACCCTTCGATCCGGCCGGGTGCGCCGCCGCGTTCGACCGTAGCAGGTAATCTTGGAACTCATTGGAAGTTCTTGGCATAGGTTGGTTGCTGCGCTAAGCTGCCCCGCATGGCGGCATCACTGGAGGAACTCGAGCAGCGCCTGTCCCACCTGCGCACCGAGCTACGCGGTGCCGTGCGCGCACGGGACAAGGCCGAAACCGCGCGCATCCGTCGCGCGCTGCGCGAGGCCGAGGCCGCCTGGGAGCATGCCCTCGAGACCGAGACCGAGACCGAGACCGAGACGGAACCGGACAGCGAGGCATTCCCGGCCGAGCCTCCGACCCCGCAGACGTCGGCAACCGCAGGCGCACCACGCCACACGGAGCGCCCGGCGCACGGCTCCATCCCGATCCGCGAACAGGTCCACCAGGCACTCACCCTGCTAGGCGCCCCTGCCTCCCCGAAGCTCATCTCGTCCACGTACGAGGCGTTCTTCACCGAATCACTGGTGGCAACCAAACTCGCGTCCCTCCGCCGCGACGAGGAACGCTCCTTCACGGCACAGGGCTATGCCCGCCCGTACTACATCTGCGCGGCACTGACCCACGACCGCCTGGTCCCCGCACGCGGACTCCTGGCCCTGTCCACCTGGCCCGTGGAACGGCGGATCATCGGCCCGCTCAGCCCGCGCACCGACTTCCTCACCCACGCGGTGGGAACCGCCGAGCAGATCCAGCGACTCACCACCGCAGGGCATCCGGCCCCGGACGCGGCCTGGCGGCTGCTGCGCCGTTTCGCCCTCACGATCCCGGGCGCCTACGACGCCGCGGCCCCAGAACCCGACCTCGCCCGCGTGATCGCAGCCGCCCACGCCGAAGCGGCCGTCCACCAGCCGGAGGACGGCCAGCAGCGGCAGGCGGCCGCGCAGCGCGCCCGCACCCAACTCGCCGACGTGCAGCAGCTGTTCGGTGCGGCACCGATGCGCGACGCCCTGCGCGACGCGAGCGGAACCCTGTCCTGACGACCCCTTCCCGACGGCGATGACGTCCGACGCCGCGCACGCCGGTGATCTCCCGAAGACGTTCCCGAAGTAGAGACGATGCCCTCGCAGCAGTCCGAACCTCCCGACGACCGACTCGCACGGCTGCGTGGACCGCAGCCCCCTCAGCCGTACACCGCCCGCAAGATCACCGCCCTGACCGCCAATCCCGCCTGCGCCCGCCGCGCCGTACTCGACGCCGCCGGGGTGGACAAGGCGCTGCTCGCCCAGCAGGTCGGATACGAGCCGCGCTTCGGCCAGTCACCCTTCGCCCTCGCCCGCGAACAGGCGTTCCACGGCCTCGTGAAGTGGGGCAGCTACGCCGAGCTCATCCGGCTGCTGCGCGAGCAGCTCTCCGTCCCCGTGGCGGAGGCCCATGTCACCGACCTCAACGAGGTAGGGGGCAACACGGCCCTGCACCTGCGCGAGCGGGAGACCCGCCGCCTCATCGCGCACGTGGCCTCCGGCCAGGACGTACGGCTCATCCTCGACCGTCCCGTGCTCACCCTCGAAGTCGCCGGTCAGACAGCGTACTTGGAGCCGGACGCGCTCACCCACCGCATCGAGGGGAAGTTCCACGTCGTCCTGATCCGCTCGTTCGCGGCGATCGACGGCCAGGCCAACCCGACCGCCGTCGCCGAGGCGGCCAAGCAGGCCGCGGTGTACGTCCTCGCGCTGTACCGCGCCTTCGAGACAGCCAGCCTGCCCACCGAGCAGATCTCCCACGAATTCTTGCTCGTCTGCCCCAAGGACTTCTCCAACCGCCCCTACGGCCGCCTGATCGACCTCCGGCAGGAACTCGACGCCCTCCAGTTCCAGCTCTCGCGGCTGCGGCGCGCAGAGGACCTCGCGGCCCAACTGCCCGAGACGGCGACCCTGGACACGACCCGAAGCATGGACGAACTCTCTTCCTCCATAGAGGCATTGGAAGCGTCGTACACGCCTTCCTGCCTGTCCTTCTGCGAAATGGCGCGCTACTGCCGCGACGAGGCCGACGGATGCGCCTCGCCGGCCCGCCTGGGCAGCGGCGTGCGCAACGACCTGCCGGGCATCGACTCCACCCGCATCGCACTCGACTACCTGGACGGCGTCGCCGCCCCCGGAGAGGCCGAGACGGAAGCCGCCGACCTGCTGCGCGCCGCCGCTCGGCTGCGCCGACTCCGTCAGGGGGCCGCATGAGCGTCCTGTCCACCGTCGCGGCGCTCACGGCCTCCCGCACCGGCCGTGCCGAACCGCTGACGACCGTCCGCCACCAGCACCTGGACGAGAAGCCGTTCGTCCTGGTACCGCTCACCCTCGCCGGCGAAGCGTGCGCACCCCTGGCCGCGCTCGCGGGTACGGACCCCGAACACCCGACCCTCCTCACCGTCCGCCAGCCGCGCAACCGCGCCGAACGCTTCCGGTTCGCCGAACGCCTCGCCGCACTCCTCCTCGCGCACATCGACGGATGCCGGACGGAGACGGAGCCCTACACCGTCGGCCGCGGCAAGGAGAAGGAGGAACGCCTGCGCTTCCAGCGGGCCCCACAGCTCCTCGTACCGAACGGCGAGGGCATCGCGTACGTACGCCTGCTCGGCCGACTGACCCGGCTGCGCGCCACCGAGGGGCCCTACGCGGTCGACCCGTCCGTGCCCGCCCTCGGCAAGTGGCTGACTTGGTACGCCGAGTTGGCCGAGTTCCCGAACTCCGGCGTGCTCCTCGCGATGACCCGGCTGCTCTCCGCGCACTGGGCCACGGGCCAGAGCCCCTCGGAGGACTCCCACCTCGCTTCCCTGCTCGCCTGGATCGATCCGCCGGAGGGCAGCGACGGCGCGCAGGCGGCGCGCGAGGCGGAGGATCCCGCGGTGTGGCCGCCGGCCGGCCCGTCCACGGACCCGGTCTTCGACCGGACCCTCCACGAGCTGATGACGCGCTACGACCAGGCGTCCGACGACCGCGGACGCGAAGCGGTCGGCCGCCAGATCGACCGTGAGCTGCACGGCCAGATGCTGCCCACCTGGCGGCTGATGTGGCACGGCGTGGAGCTGCTCCGCGATCTGCCCGAGGGCGCCCACGTCCCCGGCCGCTGGGCCCTCGACCGGCGCTGGTTCTCCGAGTACGCCGAGTACCTGGACGCCGACGGCCGCCCGCAGGCCCGCCGCGACCAGGCCGTCAGGGCCGCCCGCCGCCTGGCCCGGCTGGAGGACGCGGTCGCCCGCTACGAGGCGGAGCGCGCGTACGACGACCCGCTGGTGATGGCGGAGTACGAGCTGACCGGCGAGGCGTTCACGGGCACGGTGACGGCCAGGGACGAGGACCGCTTCATTCCCGGCGACCGTCCCGGCTCCCAGGTGTGGCGTCCGACGCTCACGCTGCGCACCGACGCCCGCGTCGGTCTCGCGGTCGGCACGGAGGTGAAGTCCCCCGCCCGGCCCGGCCAAGGAGCCCGGATCCTCGACGTACGGCAGGAGGACGACGGCGGCCACACCGTGCTGCTCCAGCTCAAGGGCGGCTTCGCGAACAAGCGCAAACCCCCGGCACCGGCCAGCACCCTCGCCGAGACCGGCGAAGAGCTGACGTACACCACGCTCAACCCCACCGCCATGCCGTCCGCCCTGCCCGACGAGGAGAACACCCCCTGGACCCACGGCGGTCCGCCCCAGCCGTACGAACCCACCGACGAGGACGCAGAGGAGACCTGGGAGTGACCGCCCTCCTTCCCGACACCGGGGAGCCCGAAGCCCTCACCCCCGGCGAACGCGCGGACCGGGCGGTCGCGGGCATCCTGGCCAGCCTCGACACCGCGCCCGGCCGGGGCGTCGTCGTGGACTCACCTCCCGGGGCCGGGAAGTCCACGCTGGTGGTGAAGGCCACCGGGCACCTGACGTCCGCGGGCCACCAGCTCATGATCGTCGCGCAGACCAACGAGCAGGTCGACGACCTGGTGGACCGCATCGCGCGGGAGCATCCCGGCCTGGCGCTCGGCCGCCTCCACGCCGGCGGCCACGTCCTCCCGCCTCGCGTCACCCGGCACCCCAACGTCACCGGGAGTAACCAGGTGACGGACCTGCGCGACCTGCCCGTCGTGGTGTCCACCGCGAAGAAGTGGTCGTTCGTCACCCCGGACAAGTGCGCGCCGTGGCGGTGGGCCATCGTCGACGAGGCGTACCAGATGCGCTCGGACGGGCTCCTGGCGACGGCCCCGCTGTTCTCCCAGGACGACTCGCAGGTCCTCTTCGTCGGCGACCCCGGCCAGCTCGACCCCTTCGCGACCGTGGAGTCCGACCGCTGGCACGGCCTGACCTGGGACCCCCTGCGCAACGCGGTCGACGTCACCCTCGCCCACAACTCCGACCTCCTCCGCCACCAGCTCCCCGTCTCCTGGCGCCTGCCGGAGACGGCGGCACCCCTGGTCGAGGAGGCCTTCTATCCCTTCTACCGGTTCGTCCCCGGCACGACGGCACCGGAGCGCGTGCTGTCATACGCCAGCCTGTCCCACGGCTCCGGCCCGCTGGACGACGTCCTCGCCCGCGCCGCCGACTCCGGCTGGGGCCACCTGGAACTCCCCGCCCGCCACACCCTCGACCAGGACCCGGAGGTGGCGGATGCCCTCGCGGCGACGGCGGCCCGGCTGCTGGAGCGCGGCGCGCTGGTCAACGGCGAGCCCCTGACCGCGGACCGCATCGCGATCGGCACGGCCCGCACCGTGCAGGCGGAGGCGGTCCGGTCCCGCCTCGCCGCCCGCGGCCTGACCGGCATCACCGTGGACACCGCCAACCGCCTCCAGGGCCGCGAGTTCGACGTGACCTTGGTCTGGCACCCGCTGTCCGGCCGCCAGGACGCCTCGGCCTTCCACCTGGAGACGGGCCGCCTGTGCGTCCTGCTGTCCCGGCACCGCTTCGCCTGCATCGTGGTGGCCCGCGCCGGTATCCGGGATCTGCTGGACCAGCATCCGCGGAGCAGTCCTGTGTATCTGGACGTGCCGCCGAAGTTTCCAGATGGGTGGCGGGCACATCAGGTGGTCATGGGGTGGCTGGAGCGGGGGGAGCACCGGGTGCCGATTACCTGATCATGCACGAATGGGGTCATTGTCGGTGGCAGGATGTACGGTCCACGCAGATGTGGCATGAGGGAGATATCTAGAGCATGGCAGCAGTGATCGAGGGCCCGATCATCACTTCGCCATACTCGGAGCCAGGCTGGCACTGGGAGCTAGACCAGCAGGGCCGACGGACCGGTGAGCGAGTACCCGGCCGCCACCCGAGCGAGACCTCACTCCAACATCCCATCCCTTGATGTGACTTACGCCCACCATGTCCAAGTGCACACCCGGAGGTTCCACTCACATGGTCCCCAGCGACGCAGGTCGCGCCATCGACCAGCTGCGCAAGCACCTGACTGGCGCCACCCGCCTGGACTCGCTGTCGGAGTCGTTCTCGCTGTTCGTCTACGAAGCGCTCCAGGACGAGCTCACCGATGTCGACCTGCGTCTGCTCCTGCACGGCCACAGCCTCGAGGAGTTCCCCCTCAACGGGCTTGCGGAGGAGAACCTCAAGCGTGCCCGGCTGGACCAGCACCGCATCGCCCGCGCGTTCGTGGCCTGGGCCGAAGACCACCTCCAGGCAAGAGCGCTAAAGCGACGGACGCGCGACACCTGGGCGAGCGTCGACGGCCCGTTCCCCTATGTAGTCGACGGCGCGGGACTTGAGGCCGAGAGCCTCGGCCTGGTGGCCTCTCCGAACCTGTACTTCCCCCTGGAGACCACGGACGCGGACAAGGTGGCGCAGACCGTCGTCAACTTCGAGCGGATGTGGCACGACGACGCGACCACCCGCGCCGCCCAGGAGGAGTTCCTCGCCGCTGCCCGAGCCCTCTTTGAGGACAGGGCCCCCGAGTCCGTCTACCTGCGTATCCTGACTTCCCTGTTCAAGGACTTCGTCGAAGAAGCCGGCGAAGAGACCGCCGAGCGCGGCAGAACCGGCTTCTACGACTCCGTCGTCTGGAAGAAGCTCTACAAGTTCCAGCGTGACGGCGTGCTCGGCGCGATCGAGAAGCTTGAGCGCCACAACGGCTGCATCATCGCTGACAGCGTGGGCCTGGGGAAGACCTTCGAAGCCCTCGCCGTCATCAAGTACTACGAGTTGCGCAACGACCGCGTCCTCGTCCTCGCACCCAAGCGGCTGCGAGAGAACTGGACCGTCTACCGCGGCAACGACAGGCGCAACCCGCTGGCCGCGGATCGTTTCCACTACGACGTCCTTAACCACACCGACCTCAGCCGAGCCGGCGGGCTGTCAGGGGACATCGACCTGGCCAACATCAACTGGGGCAACTATGACCTCGTCGTGATCGACGAATCGCATAACTTCCGCAACAACCCTCAGGTCAAGGGCCGAACGACCCGATACGAGCGCCTCATGAACGAGGTCTTCAGGTCCGGAGTCAAGACCAAAGTCCTCATGCTCAGCGCCACGCCTGTGAACACCCGTCTGGCCGACCTCAAGAACCAGGTTCTGTTCGCCACCGAGGGAGACGATCAGGCCCTGGCCGCAGACGGGATCAAGAGCATCGAGGCAACCCTGGCCAAGGCACAGAAACTCTTCAGGGAATGGCAGCGCATGCCCGCGGCCACCCGGAGCACGAAGTCATTGGTCGGCACACTCGGCATGGACTACATCCGTCTGCTGGACCTGGTCACGATCGCCCGATCGCGTAAGCACATCCAGAAGTACTACGGCACCAAGGACGTGGGGAAGTTCCCCGATCGCCTGGCTCCGATCAACCTCACCCCGCCCATCGACATGACCGACACGATGATCCCGCTGGAAGAGATCAACAGGTCGATCCTGCGTCTGAACCTGGCGGCCTACAAGCCCACCTCCTACGTCAGCGCGAAGTACGAGAGTAAGTACGCCGAGCTGTACGACCAGCGGGTACGCACAGGCGGCCAGCGCGTGTGGAAGCAGACCGACCGTGAGAACAACGTGGTCCATCTGCTGCGGGTTGGGCTGCTCAAGCGCCTTGAGTCCTCGGTCAACTCGCTGGGCAAGACCCTCGGCAAGATCCTGGCCACCATGGACGGCGCGATCGCCAGCATCGACGCCTACGAGGCGAATGGGACCGAGGGAACCTCCATCGACAGCTTCGCCGACCTGGAGAAGATCGACCTGGACGACCCTCAATTCGAGGACACCGTCGGCGGCAGCGTCAAGGTGTTCCTCGCCGACATCGACCGGATTCGGTGGAGGCAGGAACTCGAACAGGACCGCGACACCGTGGCCTCCCTGCTTGCCGAAGTGACGGCGGTCGACGCCAGTCGCGACGCCAAACTGGCCGAGCTCAAGGACTTCCTGCGCGACAAGGTCGAGCACCCCACGAACGACGGCAACCGCAAGGCTCTGGTGTTCACCGCGTTCAGTGACACGGCCGAGTACCTCTATGAGCATGTGGCGCGGTGGGCCGCCGACGAGCTGGGCGTACACGTAGCCCTGATTACCGGGCAGAGCACCCGAACCACCCTCCCGATGAAGCGCGTCCACATGATCGACGTTCTCACCGCGTTCTCACCGCGCTCCAAGGGCGGCGACCTGGAAGACCCGCAGATCGACATCGTGATCGCCACCGACACCATCTCCGAAGGCCAGAACCTTCAGGACTGCGACACGGTGATCAACTACGACATCCACTGGAACCCCGTGCGCATTGTCCAGCGCTTCGGCCGAGTAGATCGCCTGGGCACGATCAACACCAGCGTCCAACTCGTAAACTTCTGGCCCAACATGGACCTGGACGCGTACATCAACCTCGAAACACGCGTGTCCAGCCGCATGACCCTGCTGGACGTCTCCGCGACCGGCGAGGAGAACATCCTGGACGGCACGTCCGGTGACATGAACGACCTCGACTACCGACGCAAGCAGCTGCAGCAGATGCAGCAGGCCGCCCCCACCATGGAGGACCTCGCTGGCGGTCTGAGCATCACCGACCTGACCCTCTCCGACTTCCGCATGGACGCTGCCGCACGCAAGCGTGGAGAAATTCAGGAAATCACCAGCTGGCCCCTGGCCCTCTTCGGAGTCACCCGCTTCGAAAAGGCCCTGGCCGACGACGGACTCGCACCTGGAGTGGCCTTCCTCCTGAGAGTGCGGGACGACGCGTTCACCTTCTCCAAGGCGTACCCGCTGGCCCCGTATGTGCTCGCCTACGTGACCGACGACGGCAGGCTCGCCCACGAGATCGAAGAACCCAAGCTGGCCCTCGACGTGCTGCGCCACCACTGCCTGGGCAACACCGCCCCTGACGCCACTGTCCTCGCAGATTTCGACAGAGCGACCAGGTCGGGCAAGTCCATGAAGCACTACCGCGACCTTCTGGACGTGGCGGTCCGAGCCGCTTCCGGCAAGGCCGAGGAGAGCATGGTCGCCTCCTTGTTCTCCGCAGGCCCTTCCCAGCTCGGCACAGACGCCACCGCCCCTGGCCTGGACGCCGTGGACGTCGTCGCCTGGATGCCGGTGATCCCGTGACCGACATACCCGCCGTGCACGACAGCGCCGGCCTGCTTGGCCTGCCCGATGCGGCGTGCCAGCAGCACCGCATCGCGAAGAAGATGCTCGCCGCGCAGTTCGAGGACCAGGCACCCGCCGATGCCCGCCTGCTCACCAAGGCGGTGACCTTGGCGCAGCTGGTCGGGATACTGCGCCCGGAGACCATCCAGGTGCCCAAGTACCAGGACGCCGAACGTGCTGTCGTCGACGTTCCGGTCTTGGAAGTCCTCGTGTCGGAGAAGACGTCAGCGGCTGACCGCACCCGTGTGACCGAACTCGTTCACCGCAGCATGGCCAAGCCTGTGGTGCTACTCGCTCACATGCCGGACGGCCATACGACACTCTCCCTTGCACTCAGCCACGTCAGCCGTACGGACCCTACCCAGTCGACCTCCGTGATCGATGCGCACGTCATGGTGCCGGCCGGAGGGATCGAGCCGGGCGCCCTGTACCTTGATCGGCTCGACCGCACCGACATGTGGGCGTTGTACCGCGACCTTGTGCGTACCGCCGCGGCTGACGGGCGACCCGCCAGCACTGCCCTGCAAGCGGTGGAGGCCATCGCCCTGCGCCGACGGCTGACCGATCTGGAAAGCGAACTGATCACCGTCGTACGGGACGCGAAACGAGCGAAAAACCAGCAACGCCGCATCGAGCTCAACCTTGCAGCGCGGGCTCTACGTGCACAGATCAGGCATGTCAGAGGCAACCTATACAGTACCGACGACCACCACGGCATCGCCTGAACGGCTCCCAAGTCCGCTCCCGCCCCACATAGGAAGACACGACCCGTGACCCTGGACTTCGAACCAGTCGACGACCTGACCGGCCCCGGCGAGGCCAAGTCGAACCTCGACCTTCTGGCCCGCCTCTTCCCCGACGCCGTCGTCGACGGCACCGTCGACATCGAGGCCCTCCGGGACCTGCTGGGTGACAACGCCTCCGCGAACACCGCCGAGGCATTCGGCCTGCGCTGGCCCGGCATGGCCGAGGCTCGCCGCCTGTCCACCCTCCCGGCGACGGGCACGCTTCTGCCCAAGCCCGAGGAATCCGTGGATTGGGACAACACCCGCAACATCATGATCGAGGGCGACAACCTTGAGGTCCTGCGCCTGCTGCGGCGCGGATACACCAACAAGGTCGACGTGATCTACATCGACCCGCCCTACAACACGGGCAACGACTTCGTCTACGACGACAAGCGCACTACCTCCCAAGCTGATCACGAGGCAGCGGCTGGGCAGCGAGACGAAGAGGGGGCGCTCCAAACCGGTAGGTGGTCCGACCGGGCCCAAGACCGCAAGGTCGGCGCATCATTGCATACGAAGTGGCTCTCGATGATGTACCCGCGCCTCCTTGTAGCCCACCATCTACTTAAAGAGACTGGCGCCATCATGGTCGCCATTGACGACACCGAGCACGCGCGGCTCAAGTTGCTCATGGACCGGATCTTTGGTGCGGAAAACTTCATCGCCAGCATCGTTTGGCAGGGCGGCCGAAAGAACGACTCGCGCTATATTTCGGTTGGGCATGACTACATGCTCATCTATGCTAAGAACGAGGGGGTTCTGCGTCAGCGAGACATTCGGTGGCGGGAAAAGAAACCTGGCGTTGATGAAATCTTGGTGCGCGCTGCAGAGATTTGGTCTTCCAACGCGGACAAGCAAAAAGCCAATGAGGTCTATAGGAAATACCTCAAGGGCATGGAGAAGATGGGAGCGAGGGCAGGCGTTCTGAGGTTCGCAAGTCTCGACGAAGCAACCGGGCGCCCGTATAACGCCGACCGCGATCTTTCTTCTCCAAATCTTCGCGCGAGCGGGATTTACGACATCTACCATCCGGTTACCGGGAAGGCTGTGACGCGACCTCAACGCGGGTGGGCCATGACGGAAGAATCCGCTCGCCAGATGATCGCCGAGGGTCGTATCGCTTTCGGTGAGGACGAGACAAAGATTCCGCGCGGGAAGATCTTCCTGGACGAAATGTCTGATCAGGTGGCAGAGTCGGTCTTCAGTCAAGAGCGAACTGCGGCGGGGAAAGCGCTGGTGAAGCTTCTGGGTGCGGATGTTTTCCCGTTCCCCAAAGACGTCAAAGTCGTGGCCAGATGGCTTGACATCGCTTCATTGCAAAATCCAAATGCCATTTTCCTTGACTTCTTTGCGGGATCTGGCTCCACGGGGCACTCCGTAATGGACCTCAACGCAGCTGACGGCGGCAACCGTCGTTACATCCTGGTTCAGCTTGACGAGCCCGTTGACAAGGACGGCTACGACACCATCGCGGACATCACCCGCGAGCGGCTGCGCCGTGCAGGCCAGCAGATCGTCTCCAATCAGAGCCCTGACGCCGCACACATCGACACCGGCTTCCGGTCGTATCACCTAGCCTCCAGCAACCTAAAGCCCTGGAACGGAACCCCCGACCAGCTCAACCTTCTCGAATCCGTGGACAACCTCGTCGCCAGCCGCACCACGGACGATCTGCTGGTCGAGATGATGCTGCGCCTGGGCGTGGACCTGACCACGCCGCTGGAGACGCGCAAGGTCGCCGGCAGCACCTTGTACAACCTGGCCGGCACGCTGTTCGCATACTTCGGCACGGACATCACGGTGGAGCGTGCGAGCGAGGTCGCAAAAGCTCTGGTGGCCTGGCGCGATGAGGACCCGGGCGACGCCGACACCACAGTCGTCGTCCGTGACACGGGCTTCGTCGATTCTTCCGCCAAGCTCAACTTCGCCGCCGCTGTCGAGCAGGCCGGCTTCACCACGCTGCGGAGTATCTGAATGAAGTTTTCCTTCGACGCGGATCTCGACTACCAGCGCGAGGCCATCGACGCGGTTACGGGGCTGTTCAAGGGCCAGGAAAGGATGGAATCCCAGTTCACCGTGCACGCGCACCCCTCAGCGCGCGCCGGGCTCGACGGGCTCACTGACCTGGGGTACGGGAACATGCTGCACCTGGATCGGAAGACGATCCTGGATAATCTGCACGAAGTGCAGAACCGCACCGGTCTTACTCCGGAGCCGTCGTTGGACTCGATGAACTTCACCATCGAGATGGAGACGGGCACCGGCAAGACATACGTCTACCTGCGCACCATCTACGAGCTCAACCAGTTCTATGGCTTCACCAAGTTCATGGTGGTGGTGCCGTCGGTGGCTATCAAGGAGGGCGTTGAGACGTCCATCCGGATGCTGCGCGAGCACTTCGGGGCCCTGTACGGCAACCCGCCGATGAACTTCTTCCAGTTCGACGGCAACAACCCCTCTCGCGTGCGTTCGTTCGCCGCCTCGCCGAGCATCGAGATCATGATCGTCACCGTCGGGGCGATCAACAAGAAGACCAACAAGGTCTACCAGCCGGCCGAGGAACTCGACTTCGAGGTACCCGCCGACCTGATCCGGGCCACGAACCCGATCATCATCGTCGACGAGCCGCAGAGCGTGTACGGCGACACCGGTACCGGCAAGAAGAAGGGGGCGGGTCGCAGCGCGCTGGAGAATTTCAACGCCCTGGCCACCCTGCGCTACTCGGCCACCCACCCAAAGGGCGACAAGGCCAACCTCGTCTATCGCCTGGATGCCATCGCCGCCTACGAGAATCAGCTGGTCAAGCAGATCGAGGTCGACTCCCTGGTCACCTCCGCCAGCGGGACAACGCCGTACGTCAGACTGCTCGACGTGAAGCGCGGCAACGGAGCGATCACGGCACGCGTCGAGGCGGACGTCGAGCAGGGCAACGAGATCAAGCGCAAGGCTGTCACCGTGGACACCACGTCCCGCAGCAACCTCGCGGACGTCACGGGTCGCGACCTGTACAAAGACCTCACCGTGGTCGCCATCAACGCGGCTCAGGGGCAGCAGAGCATCTCCTTCGACACCGTTGCGCAGCCGCTGAAAGCAGGCGACAGCATCGGCGCCGAGGTCAGTATCGGCGAGCGAGCCCGCCAGATGATCGCTCAGACCATCCGGCAGCACTTGCGCAAGGAGCAGGAGTTCGCGATCCACGGACGCGACATAAAGGTGCTCAGCCTCTTCTTCGTCGACTCCGTGGCCAAGTACCGCGAGTACGGCCCCGATGGAGAGGCTCTTCCCGGCGAGTACCAGCGGATCTTCGAAGAGGAGTACACGCGTATCGCCTCCGAGCCGGAGTTCAACACCCTGCTGGACGACAGCGCCGCAGACCAGGTTGCGAGGGAGGCCCACCAGGGGTACTTCTCCGTGGACCGCCGCAAGGGTGGCGCCGAAGTACTGGTGGACACCAAGGAGACCACCGACAAGGGACGTCAACAGGCAGGTCTCGCCTACGAGCAGATCATGCGGGACAAGGTCGGTCTGACCACACCGGGCACCTCCATCCGGTTCATCTTCAGCCACTCCGCGTTGCAGGAGGGCTGGGACAACCCCAACGTCTTCCAGATCTGTGTGCTGAGGAACATGGGCACCGAACGGTGGAGGCGACAGTCCATCGGTCGTGGCCTGCGTCTGTGCGTGGATGGGTCCGGCAACCGTGTACACGGCTTCGACATCAACCGCCTCACCGTGATCGCGAACGAGTCCTACGAGGAGTTCGCCGATCGGCTTCAGCACGAGTTGGCAGAGGACCTGGGCATCCAGTTCGGCATCGTCACCGTGGACGGCTTCGCACGCCTGCCCTTCAAGGCGGAGGACGGAAATGTCGTTCCGGTCGGCTCGGCCGCCGCGCAGACCCTGTACCAGGCTCTGTTCACCGAGGGGTACATCGACGCCAAGGGAAAAGTACAGGACAGCCTGCGCCAGGCCGTAAGGACCGGCGACGAGAACCTCACCAAGATTGTCAGCGACTCCGTGGAGTCCCAGGCCGCAGCCAAGGCGGTGCTCGGACTCATCAAGCGCCTGGCCAAGCCGATCGATGTCAAGAAGGCCGGCGAACGCGTCGCGGTGCCTCTCGTCCAGGAACGCTTGGAGAGCCCCGAGTTCCAGGAATTGTGGAACCGCATCCGGCATCGAACGGAGTACCGCGTCGAGGTCGACGAAGACAGCCTGCGTAAGGCGATGGTCAAGGCGCTGCGTGACATGCTTCCCGTACCCAAGCGTCGGGGCGAGTGGCGCACACACCGCGTGCAGCGCATCGACCAGAGCGGTCTGACCGCGGAGGCAGCAGCGGCGCGACGCGCGGACGTCACCTACGCGGACAGCGAGGACCTGCCCGACATTCTTTCCGTGCTCGCAGACCGCACCCAACTGACCCGTGCCACGCTCGCCCACGTCCTCACCGAGTCCGGCACGCTCGGACAGTTCCGGAACAATCCGCAGACATACATCGACCAGGTGAGCCGCCAACTCAACATCACCAAGGCCGATTTCCTGGTCAAGGGAGTGCGCTACGAGCTGGTGGACTCCTCCCGGCCCGAAGCAGACCGCAGGTACGCGCTCAGCCTTTTCCGCGAAGCCGACCTCGCCGGGTACACCGGGCCCGGAGGGAACATCGTCACCGACGCGGACGGCAACGCGGTCCCATTCGAAGAGAAGTCGGTATACCGGTACCTGGTCATCGACTCGACTCCGGAGAAGGAATTCGCGCTCGCACTCCTGCAGCACCAGGAAGTCAAGACCTTCGTGAAACTTCCGGCGTCTTTCAAGATCCCAACCCCTTTGGGTAGTTACAACCCCGACTGGGCGCTAGCCGTTGAGCGAACCGATGGCAGCCGCTACATCGTCTTTGAGACCAAGGATGTCAACGAGCTCGAACTGCTGCGCCCCATGGAACAAAACAAGATCGCTTCGGCCCGCAAGCACTTCGAAGCCGTAATCCATGGAGTCGGGATCAGCGACCTCGAGTACCAGGTAGTCAACGGCATTGAGGCGGCGACCGCCATAATGGAACGGAGCGATCCGCAGTAGGCGCACCACCAGCGCGCTGATCCGTCAGCGAAGTGAGCTGGAACTCACGGCTCCACTGGCCGTTTCATCAACCATGAGATCCAGCTCCGCGCTGCCTTCTTCCGATCTGGGAAGCGGATCAGGAACGGTGCCCATGACGCCTTGGCACAGCTGGGCATACGGAGTTCGAAACGTAGCCATGCCGACGGTGTGGTGCGAGGGCGGATGGCACCGCTCCCGCACCACTCCGGTCATCACCCGTCTACGCCTACACCGCTCAAACCTCCGCCACGAACCCCACGAACCGCGACCACCCCTCGCGCCCCACCGCGGAATGAGGGCGCGTCACGTCCTTGGAATCCCGTACGTAGACGGCCTGTCCAGTGAGGGCGACCTCGACGCAGCTGTCGCCCTGGGTGCCAACGGGCGTTGACGGGGAATCTCAGTTGTTCGCGACGCCGCGCCGTTGAAAACGCTAAGGTCACGTCGGATGCGCTGGCGTAGGGGACCCGGCGCGCGATGTAGGCGGGGTGGCTGTGGCGAGTGACACGACGACCGGCGAGAGCGGTCGTGGAATCTTCGAGGACTTCGGCGCCTATCGGACCCCGACGACGGCGGACTTCACCGCCGTGCTGACGGACGGATTGGTCGCCCCCGACGCGAACGTGCTGCTGAATCTCTACCGGTACACGGAGCAGGCACGGACCGACCTTCTCGGGGCACTCGGCGCTCTCGGAGACCGACTGTGGGTTCCGCACCAGGTCGTCGACGAGTTCTGGCGGAACAGGGAAAGTGTCATCAGCGAAGCGCGATCGACAAGCAAGAGCGCTTCCCAGGAGATGAGCGGCCACGCCGGGACGGCGGTGCAGACCCTACGCACCTGGGCCAACCGAGTGGCCCTGAGCGACGAGGACTTGGCAGACCTCCGCGACCGGCTGATGGATGTCTTCGGCGAGGTGCAGAAGAAGATCACCGAGGTCGGTGAAGGTGAATGGCAGAACATCACTCATGACACCAGCACCGATCCGGTGATCGCCGGGCTGGAGCGTGCACTGGCTGGCCGTGTCGGCACGCCCTTCAGCCCCGAGGAACGTGCCGAACTCACCGAAGAGGGCAAGGAGCGCGTCAAGAAGCGCGTTCCGCCCGGTTACATGGATGCCAAGAAGGACGACGATGGAGCGGTCGGCGACTTCTTCGTGTGGGAAGAGCTTCTTCGTGCGGCGTCCGAGCGCCGGAGCGACGTCCTTTTCGTGACGGCGGATGCCAAGGAAGACTGGTGGCGGAAGGAGCACGGTTACAACCGGGGTCCTCGCCCGGAGCTGACCGCGGAACTCCGGAGGCGGGGCGGAGGCCGGCTGTTCCTGCTGTCGCCGAGACAGTTCCTGGAAGTAGCCGCCCCCATCCTGCAACTCAGTCTCCAAGCCGGCTCCGTCGAGGACATCGAGCGGGTGGAACGCATTGAGGCCGAGCCCGCCCAGGGCGGTTGGACCACCGCTGCGATCGAGGCGCTCTTCAACGGCCTCTCATACGAGGGTTACGGCAATCGCGTAGACGTCATCCGCTACGCGGCCGAGCTGGACGGCCGCATCGAGGCGTCGTCCGTGTACGACATCTGTGATTACGACGACGAGCGTAGTCTGAGGGGCTTCACCAGACCCATCAAGCGAATCAGCGGAAATCTGATGGAGCAGGGGGTCATCCCGGACTCGGCAGTGCCGGTTCTCACCGCCGAGTATGAGAACGGCCCCGGCCGTGCTTCCGGCTTCAAGGTTCCACCTCTCCTCGTCCCGTTGATCAACGACTTGGCGGACAACGACGAGCATTAGGCTCGACCCTGTAGAGGATCACGGCGCTCCGGCCGCCGGGTCAGGCCGATGCCGGCTCCCAACGGTAGCCCTCAACTGCCTTGCCGTAGGGAAACAACAGCGGTTCCAACTCTGTACGCAACAAGTCGGCGTCCCCCGGCGGCAGAGTCAGCAACGCCCTGCGCATGCGGACGCTCCAGGTGGCCGGATCAGGGAACACGGAAAGCCGCGGCACAAGATCACGCAGAACCAGCCCCTCGCGGAACCGAGCCAGGCCGGACACCTCCAGGCGGCAACCTTCGGTGAAGGTGCGCTCTCCGAAGACGACCGGAACCTGCAGAACTCCCACGGGGCCAACGACCCGGGCCCGGCCGATGACGCGCCCGATATCGCGTGTCGGGTTCCTGAAGCAGCCCCGCGTGGTGTAGAGGAAGGCCTCGTCGCCTTCCTCCAGGACCTGAGCCGTCTTGGAACGCCTCGCGGGGAAGGCCATCTGCTGGGCGGTCACCACCCAGCTCAGTGCGGCACGGTCACTGATGATCAGCAGGTGTGTCGACGGCACGCCGATCAGGATACCCAGGCGGCAGCCTGTCGCACCTGTCACTCCACCTCGACACCTTTCGACTAATGGTCTTCTTGGTCGTGGCGCATACGGGCTCGGCGCCCAGGCTGTCGCGAGCGCCTCACTGGGAGAGCAGTGTATGAGCAGGACGGGGCTTCCGCGACTGCCCGGTGCAGGCTTCCTCCCCCAGGGAGAGCCATCCCGTCGCTGATGCGCATGCCGGAGCCCACAAGCCGACTAAGTTCTCCAGCTCATCCACGATAAGACCCTCGTCGACACGGGGTAAAAACTGGCCGGTTAAGCGGCCGCATGTCAGGATCGGACCGTGCCTGTTTTCCTGGACGCTGCCGAGAGTTCGGGGCGCCCTGCCGTGCCGCCTCCCAGGATGCGGCGGGTGGTGTTCGTCGCGGTGCTGAGCTCGGACGGGCGGCTTGCCCTGGTGGCAGACGACCTGTCTGGAGCTCTTCCCCGATGGGTACTCCCTTCAGGATCCGCCCGAGCCACAGAAACCTACCGTGAGGCGGCAGTGCGCGTACTCCGCGATGCGGTCGGCGCAGTGCCGGTGCGCGGGGGCGCCGTTGAAGGATGCCGTTGGGCTCAGGTACCTGCGCCCGTAGGCCGGGGCCGTCGAGAGGCGCACGTGTTCATCTTTCGTCTCGCTGCGGCTGGAGATCCGCCGGAGCATCTGCCATGGAGGGGAGCGACACGCTGGGCGGGGCCTGAGCAGTGGCAGGAGTTGTGCACACGGTGCGACCTGCCAGATGTGGATGTGCTGTTGACGGGATACCTGGAGGGGTGGATCCCGGACGGGCGAATCACGTTGGGGCCTTGAGTCCCGGCACCTCGGCGCCCGCTGTCACTCTGCCCTGGCAATCGTGGTGGCGGTCTCCTGCAGGGCCGTAGCAACCGCTGGCATGTCCTGTTCACGCAGGCGCACGGCAGGGGCGTGCACGGAGATCGCGGCGAGTGGTTCCCCGATGCGGTTGCGGATGGCCACGCCTACGCCATGCAGGTCGTGTGCGCTTTCCTCGAGGTCTGCCGCCCATCCCCGGACTCTGACTTCCTCCAACTCCACCTCAAGCAGAGGCCACTCAGTGATGCTTCCTGCCGCCGTGGCAGGGAGCGCGGCCGGGAGTGCCGCGCGTACATCTGCCGGGTCGCGCAGTGCGAGCAGGGCCTTGCCCGCCGCTGTGACGTGGGCGGGGAGATCCTGTCCGAGCGGAACGCTGACGCGCAGGACATGCCGGCACTCGACTCCGTCAAGCAGTCGGACGACGGCCGCATCCAGGGAATACAGGCACACCGTCTCCTGCAGCTTCTCGGAGAGCTCCTCCAAGGGTCTGCGAGCCTGTCGTCGGACGTCCAGCTGGGCGATCGCGGCCAGTCCCATGCGCACGAGCTGCGGCCCCGCTGAGTATCCGCGCTGGCCCGGATCGTGGCGCAGGAAACCCGTGCGCTGCAGGGTGACCAGGATGCGGTGTGCGGTGGAACGTGAGATACCGAGCTCCCGGGCGGTTTCGGTAACACCGATTTCCCCCCGGTCATACGCCAGGACGAGAACATCCAGGGCCTTCGTCACCGACGCCAAGGCCTCCGTCGCCGACAGATGCTTGCCATCCACCATGAAGGAACCGTAACGCTCAAACGCTCCCGGAGACCGGGAGCTTCGACAGAATCCACACGTCAGAATTCTGTGGTGGCACGCCTCACCGTTCCGGTGCGGCATCGCACGAACCCAGCGAGCCAACTCTGCGCCAAGACAGGTCGAGTCCTGCGCTAACCCCGACCGGACTTGCCGTGCTTGAGCGCACTGCTGACCGTTTGATAGCGCCTCACAGGAACTGCGTGCGTGCCACAGTGTGCCGTCCCTACACTGGCAGCGGCCTTCCTCAGGAGTTCACTATGGCGGGATACCGGACCAGCGCACCTGCGCCAGACAAGGGTGTCTACATCGGCCTGGCCCGGCATGCCGTGGAGGAATTGATCACTTCACTGCGAAGCGAGTTGGCCACGTTGGAAGCTGTGTACGCGATGATGTGCCAGGGCGACGAATCCACCGATATCCGCGAAGAGCGGCCGGACACTGGCGACGCCCCGGCAACCGCCCAGCCTTCCCGGGAGGATCCGTCTGAAGTTTCTGTCGCCGACGAGGATCCTTCGTCAGAAGGGGTGCGCCTGGGCTCTGGTACTCGGCCCCTGGGGCCGCCGCGTAACGGAAGCATGCGTGATGCGATCCTCACACTCCTGTGCGCCGCCCAAGAGGCAATGTCCATCACCGATATCGCGGCGGCGGTGCGCCCGGGCGCGGACGCGACGGTCCGCTCATCCGTAGGCAAAACCCTCAACCGCATGAAGCAACTTGGTGAGGTGGAAAACGTAGCACCGGGAATGTTCCGGGCCGTGCTGTCATCCCGGGCTGCTTGATCCATCTGAGCGCGGCCCCAACCCAACAAGCAGGCCTCCCTCGATTATCGGTCGAGGGAGGCCGCCCAAACGCGCGAACGGACGCTTCTCCTACCACGGTTCCGGTCCGTCGCGCACGCTCACTTTAGCGCTCCCACCGGTGGCGCTATAGGGAGTCTGCGCCATTCCGCGCTTGAGCGTGCACGACTGACCTCAAACAGACAATTGGGGATCAGTCATGAGCACATTGGGTCGCATTCGATCCGGGCCAGAGCGCCAGGCCCAGGGCGCGCTCCAGTCGGCAGACCGTCAGGACATCCGGCCAGGTGGCTCCCGCCAGCAGATCGCCGATGGTCTGTCTGCCGACGTTGCTCTGGGCGGCCAGTGCGCGCAGCGAGAGCTCCGGCCTCTCACGCAGGGCGGCGGCGAGGCGGCGGGCAATCGTTTGGACGACTGCCGCGGCGGGCTCCCCGGCGATTTGGGCATCCGGCCACTCCTCCGGATCGACGGCGTAGCTCCATGGCGGCGCCGTGCGCGCTCGGCCTCCGGTCATAAAGATGCATTCCTTCAGATCGTGATCGACACTGACATCAGCGGCCGGTTAACCGGCCGCATGTCATGGGCCTTGCGCTTGGAGGTGTCTGTGTCGAATCGCCTGCTGGCCTACGCACCGAAGACGGAGACGGTGCCGCCCGCCCAGTGGCGCCGCATCGCGCCGGTCGTCCGCTCGCTGGGATTCCTGGCCGTCGCAGCGGGGCCCTACGGCCCGGACGTAATCATGACGCCGCTCACACGGCTGGTCGCCTGGGCCGAAGCCCAGGGCCTCCCGCTCGAACCCTCGGTACTCCTTGACCAGAGCACCGTCGAACGGTTCATCCTCGTCGGCTGCCGCGACATGGCCGCCAACAGCCGCCGAACCTGCAACAGCCAACTGCGCCGGGCCTCCGAAGCCCTCCTGCTGGATCAACTCGGACAGCACGCGCCAATCCGGCTGAAGGCCACCGCGACCCCGGTGGCCCCCTACCCGCCGGCGGAAGTCGCCCACTGGCTGATCTGGGCGCAGAGCCTGCCCACCCCGGCCCAGCGGCGCAACGCCTGCCTGCTGTTCTGTCTCGGCGTCGGCTGCGGACTCGCCGTTGAGGATCTTGTGTACGTTCAGGGGCAGGATATCCTCGCGGGCCCCACCGGCCGGGCACTGGTCAAGGTGCACGGGCGCCGTCCGCGCACTGTCGTATGCCGGTACGCCTACGAAGAACTGCTGCTGGCGGAAGCCGCCCACATCCCGGCAGACGCGTACGCCTTCCGGCCGGACTGGCAGGACCGCACCAGCAAGCACATCGCATCGGACTGGCTGGCCAAGTACCCGCGGATCATCGGCCGTTGTGACGGTGCAGTGCTGCAGACCCAACGGCTGCGTACGACCTGGCTCGTCGATCTGCTGAATGCAGGTATTCCGCTGAAGGTGATCCTCAAAGCGTCGGGACTCGGGACCCTGCACAGCCTGTCGCGCTACCTCGTCTTCCTCCACGACGTGCCCGAAGCGGAGGCATCCGATCTGTTGCGGGGGGCGGCGGCATGAGCAGGAAGAACCCGGAGAACAAACCCTGCCGGCGTACCGGCCTCGCCCTACGCCCTGCACCGCAGGCCCCCGGCCGTACCCTCAGCGACCGCGTTGTGAGCCAGGTCTTCGACCTCGTGCGCCACAGCGGAGCACTGGAACGCCTTCCCTCCAACGAGCACCGGCCAGGCCCGAAGGGCTTCCCGTTCCGCACAGTGCTGATCGGCCTGATCCTGTCGCAGTACATGGGAAAGAGCGCGAACATCGACGACGCGTGGGAGACACTCTTCTTCGCACTGTCTCCAGGGTCCAAAGCCCTCCTTGACGTCCCCGACGTCGACCTGCACATCCCCGAGGGCGCAACCCGAGAAGAGATCGACCGCGTCGCACACCACCAGTACGCGACGTCGAAGCGCGTCTACCGGTCCTGGGCCTCGATGACCCGGCGCCTCGACCCGGCACCACACGACCGCCGCAAGCGGCTGTCGCTCAGCGAGGCCAAGAAGATCCGACGGAAGTGGAATGCCCGCGCCAACCAGGACATCGTGCGCAATCTGGAAGCCATCGCCCAGGATCTGATCCTCGCTCCGGTCATGGCTTCCTACCGGCGCGGCGACTTCGCTCAGTGGCCTGGCCACGTCGCGGTCGACGACACTCCGGTTCCGGTCTGGGGCAAAGAGCCGGACTACCACCAGGACCGGGCCTCGCTTGAGATCACCGCCGGGATGTACGTGAAGGGAGGAACGCAGAAGAAGTCGGGGCCCAGCGACAAAGCTGCGGCCTCCACGAACACTGGCACCCGGCGCGGCACGACGAACAAGCCGGCGACTCGCAAGACCAAGTCGGCACAGGAGAAGAAGGCCAAGACGCTGGAGAAGAGAGAGTTCCGCTACGCCATGATGGCCGCGTTTCCGGGCCATGGCCATGGCGACCTCGCCGGCGCCTACCCCGCGGTCTGCCTCGGCATGATCCTCCACACCCCGGGCACCGAACCCGGACCGGCCGCCCTGCGCGCCATCCAGCCGGCATTCGAACGAGGCCTGGTCAAAGACCTGTTCTGCGCCGACCGGGGCATCACCCAGGCCAAGCCTCACAACCTGCATCTGCAGCTGCTCAAACTCGGCCTCAACACGGTGAAGCACTACAACGACGACAAGGTCGACCGGCAGGGGGAGTTCCGCGGCATGCAGCTGGTTGGCGGCGAGTTCTACTGCCCGCTGATGCCCACCCCGCTCGTCACCGCGGGCACCGCATACATCGACAGCCGCACGGCCGAGGACCGCGCCCACGCACTCAACTTGATCCAGTCCCGGAAGGACTACCAGGCCAAGATCAAGGAGTACGGGCCCGCCGGGGACCAGCGCCGGCAGTGCCCCGCCCTCGGGTCGCACGCCACGGTCACGTGCTACCGCCGGCCCCAGCCACGCGCGTCCACCGTCGTCGACCTCGACGCCCCCACAGTCCGTACCCCGGCAGCCCTGCCCACCATTCCCAGGCCCAAGCGGGACACCCGCGACTACCCCGACATCTGCCGGGGAAAGAGCATCACCGTGCCGGGCATCGTGTTGGCCAAGTGGCGGCAGAAATACCCCCTGTTCACCCCTCTGTGGCAGGAAGCCTGGTCCGGACTGCGCAGTCAGAACGAGGGCGGCAACGGCAACCTCAAGAAGTCCGCCCTCGACAGCATCGACGATCCCCAGCTCCGCCTGCCGCACGGACGCGTCGCACAGACCCTGCTCAATGCCGTCATCATCTTCGTGGCGAACCTCAGAGCCATCCGACGGTTCCTCCGCGACCAGGGCATCCAGCCCCGCAAAGCCAGCACACAGAGCGCCGCAACCCAACCCGATGAGCCCTCCAATGCACCCCAGGCACGACCGCTTCCGACCGAGCAGGTCGAGCCTCCGCCACGCGAGTGACACACCCACGCCGCGCTCCGCCCCCTGAAAACCCCACATGCCTGCGCCACGGCTACCGGCCGTCGCGCAGGCATGTTCTGTTTCCGCAGGTGAGAGGCGCAGCACCTGGACCGCCACCGCCCCACCCCCTCACCGAGCCGATCACGAGACTCGATGGCCCCAGGAACGACGAAATACCGGCGAGTAACATGACTCGGCCGGTAATTCGTGAACGCTTCGGGACGATCTCGTGAACGTCCCGCGAGTGTCCGAGGGGGGACTTGAACCCCCACGCCCGATAAAGGGCACTAGCACCTCAAGCTAGCGCGTCTGCCATTCCGCCACCCGGACCAGGTGTGTGCCGCCTTGTCAGGGGCGTTCCCCTCGGCGACGTGGACAACCATACCAAGGTTTCGCAGTGCCTTTCACCTGCGTTTCCGTGCCCGGACAGGGGTCCGGACCTGCCCGGGGCACGGGGCTCGTCAGGGCATGAGGTGGTACTCCGGGAAGTTGCCCGGCAGCCGCTCCTCCGCCGGGCCCTGCGTCACGGCGCGGACCAGCAGCTCGCCGCCGACGAAGGCGCCGCGCCAGGAGGCGCCGAACCCGCCGAACAGTTCGTCCCGGTCACCGCGGGAGCGCGGGGTGCCGTGGCCGACCTTGAAGGCACGGATCTGCGGGGCGAGCCGGTCGTAGGTGGCCCGGTCGTCCGTGGACAGCGTGGCCACCAGCGCGCCGTTGGACGCGTTCATGGCGGCCAGCAGTTCCGCCTCGGTGTCGACCAGGACGATCGTGTCGACCGGCCCGAACGGCTCCGCGTGGTACAGCGGCGACGACGGGGGCGGGTCCAGCAGCGTGACGGGCTGGACGTACGCCGAGGTGTCCTGGCCGGGCAGGAAGCGGGCGTCCGCCTCGTCGCCGTGGTGCAGCGGTACGGCGCCGCGCTCGACGGCCTCGGCGACCTGGTCGCGCAGCTCCTTCGCCTTGGCCGCGTTGATCACCGGCCCGAAGTCCAGCCGCGGGTGGGGGTCGTCGGGGTGCTCCACGGCGAGCGGGTGACCGATCCTGAGCGTGCGCACCGCGGGGAGGTACGCGGCCAGGAACTCGTCGAAGAGCTGTCGCTGGACGACGAAGCGCGGATACGCCGTGCAGCGCTGCTTGCCGTAGTCGAAGAGCTTGGGGACGACCGCCGCGAGCGCGTCCCAGTCCGAGTGGTTCCAGATGCCCCAGGTGTTGAGTCCCTCCTGTTCGAGGATGTGCCGCTTGCCGAGGTCGGCGACGGCCGTGGCCACCGCCGCGCCGGTGTCGCGACCGCCGACGAAGGAGACGCAGCCGATCTCGGGCGCCCGCACCAGCGCCTCGGACAGCTCGCCCCCGCTGCCACTGACGAGGGTGACGGGGATCCCCTCGCGAACGGCGAGCGCCGAGGCCAGGGTCAGGCAGGCGACGCCGCCGTCGGTCGGGGTCTTGGCGATGACCGCGTTGCCCGCCAGTGCCTGGACCAGCATGGCGTGGACGAGCACGCTCATCGGGTAGTTCCAGCTCGCGATGTTGGACACCGGCCCGTCCAGCGGGGCCCGGCCGGCGACCATGGCGTCGATGCCGTCGACGTACCAGCGCACGCCGTCGATGGCCCGGTCGACGTCCGCCTGGGCGAGCCGCCAGGGTTTGCCGATCTCCCAGACGAGGAGGAGGGCGAGCAGTTCACGGTGTTCGATGAGGGCGTCCAGGGTGGCGGCGACGCGGGCGCGGCGTTCCGGCAGCGGGACGTGCCGCCAGGCGCGGTGCTGGTCGAGCGCGGCGCGTACGGCGTCCTGGGCGGTGGCCCGGTCCAGGCGCGGCGGGCCGACGACGGGGCTGCCGTCGACGGGGCTGACGGCGGGCAGCGTGCTGCCGTCAGCCTGCCAGGCGGCGTTCCAGAGGTTGAGGACGCGGTCGTCCCGGAAGGCCTCGGGGGCGACGGCGAGGCAGCGTTGCCAGGCGTCGGTCCAGGAGGTGCCGGCTTTGAGGGTGAGGGTGGGTGTGGTGGATGCCATGCGGTTCGCTCCGCTCTCGGTGCACGGTCGAGAGAAGGGGGCCGTGGGGCCGCCCTTGGCTGGGGTTCGCTCTGGTTCACCGTCCTGCTTCGAGGACGGCGAGTACGTGTCGTGCCGTTTCCGTGGGTGTGCCACCCACCCGGACGCCGACGGCTTCCAGGGCGTCCTGCTTCGCCTGTGCCGTGCCCGAGGAGCCGGAGACGATCGCGCCCGCATGGCCCATGGTACGGCCCTCCGGTGCGGTGAAGCCCGCGATGTAGGCGACGACCGGCTTGGTGACGTGCTCGCCGATGTAGGCGGCCGCGCGTTCCTCGGCGTCGCCACCGATCTCTCCGATGAGGACGATGACGTCGGTGTCGGGGTCGTCCTGGAAGGCGGCGAGGCAGTCGATGTGGGTGGTGCCGACGACGGGGTCGCCGCCGATGCCGACGCAGGTCGAGAAGCCGATGTCCCGCAGCTCGTACATGAGCTGGTAGGTGAGCGTGCCGGACTTGGAGACCAGTCCGATGCGGCCCGGCTTGGTGATGTCGGCGGGGATGATGCCGGCGTTGGACTGTCCGGGGGTGATCAGGCCGGGGCAGTTGGGGCCGATGACCCGGGTGCCCTTCCGCCGTGCGTACGTGGTGAAGGCGACGGAGTCGTGGACGGGGATGCCCTCGGTGATGACGACGGCGAGGCCGATGCCGGCGTCGGCCGCCTCCAGGACGGCGGCCTTGGCGTGGGCGGGCGGTACGAAGACGACCGTGACGTCGGCTCCGGTCGCCCGCATGCCATCGGCGACCGACCCGAAGACGGGCACCGCGCGGTCGTCGAAGTCGACGCTCCGGCCGGCTTTGCGCGGGTTGACTCCGCCGACGACGTTCGTGCCGGCGGCGAGCATCCGCCGGGTGTGCTTCATGCCCTCGCCGCCGGTCATGCCCTGGACGAGGACCTTGCTCTCCTTGGTGAGGTGGATCGCCATGTCCCGTCTCCTCAGGCTGTGGTGGCGAGTCGGGCCGCGCGGTTCGCAGCGCCGTCCATCGTGGTGGCCTGTTCGACCAGCGGGTGGGCGCGATCGTCCAGGATGGCGCGGCCCCGGGCCGCGTTGTTGCCGTCGAGGCGTACGACGAGCGGTTTGGTCAGCCGGACGGTGTCCAGGGCGCGGACGATGCCGTTGGCCACCGCGTCGCAGGCGGTGATGCCGCCGAAGACGTTGACGAAGACGGATTTCACGGCCGGGTCGGAGAGGATGACGGACAGTCCGTCCGACATGATCTGCGCCGACGCCCCGCCGCCGATGTCGAGGAAGTTGGCGGGGCGGGCTCCGCAGCCGGCGACGACGTCGAGGGTCGACATGACCAGGCCGGCGCCGTTGCCGATGATGCCGACCTCGCCGTCCAGTTTGACGTAGTTGAGGCCCTTCGCCGCCGCGGCCGCCTCCAGCGGGTCGTCGTGGGCCGAGTCCTCCGCTCCCCACCGGGCCTGCCGGAAGCGGGCGTTGTCGTCGAGGGTGACCTTGCCGTCGAGGGCCATGATCCGTCCGTCGCGCGTGCGGACGAGCGGATTGACCTCGACGAGCAGGGCGTCCTCGCGGACGAGGACCTCCCAGAGCCGGACGAGGACGTCGACGGTCTGCGGCGGGAGGCCCGCCGCCTCGGCGATGCGGGCCGCGGTCGCCGAGGTGACGCCCTCGGCAGGATCGACGGGGATGCGCGCGACGGCCTCGGGGCGGGTGGCGGCGACCTCCTCGATGTCCATGCCGCCCTCGGCGGAGACGATGGCGAGGAAGCGGCCGGCGGCGCGGTCGAGGACGTAGGAGACGTAGAACTCGTCCTCGATCTCCACGGGCTGGGCCAGCATGACCTTGCCGACCGTGTGCCCCTTGATGTCCATGCCGAGGATCTGGCGCGCCGTCAGTTCGGCGGCGGCCGGGTCGGCGGCGATCTTCACTCCGCCCGCCTTGCCGCGTCCGCCGGTCTTGACCTGCGCCTTGACGACGACGCGGCCGCCGAGCCGGCGGGCGATCAAGCGGGCTTCCTTGGGCGCGTCGGTGACCTCGGCCTTCGGCACCACGATGCCGTGTTCCTCGAAGAGTTGCCTTGCCTGGTGTTCGTACAGGTCCATCTCGGCTCCTGTCTGCGAAGTCGCCGGAAGGTCGCTGGGAGAAGCCGGAGTCCGGCGGGGGAAAAGTGCCGCACACCCCCTGGACACCACTCATGGGATGCGGGATAACAAGCTTCATACAGTATTCGTCGACTGTATGCAATGTACTGCGAGAGCGGTACGCGAGCAGTACGCGAGAGCGTTCCCACCCCCTATGAAGGGACAGGACTTCGCCATGCCCGACGACACACAGGACCTGATCTCCGGCGGTCACCTCGTCGCCAAGGCCCTCAAGGCCGAGGGCGTCGACCGCATCTACACGCTGTGCGGCGGCCACATCATCGACATCTACGACGGCTGCGTGGACGAGGGCATCGAGGTCGTCGACGTACGTCACGAACAAGTGGCCGCGCACGCGGCCGACGGCTACGCACGGATCACCGGCAAGCCCGGCTGCGCGGTCGTCACCGCGGGCCCCGGCACCACCGACGCCGTCACCGGTGTCGCCAACGCCTTCCGCGCCGAGTCGCCGATGCTGCTGATCGGCGGTCAGGGAGCCCTGACCCAGCACAAGATGGGGTCCCTGCAGGACCTGCCGCACGTCGACATGATGAACCCCATCACCAAGTTCGCGGCGACCGTGCCGGACACGGCGCGCGCGGCGGACATGGTGTCGATGGCCTACCGCGAGTGCTACCACGGCGCGCCCGGCCCCTCCTTCCTGGAGATCCCGCGCGACGTACTGGACGCCAAGGTCCCGGCGTCCACGGCACGCGTGCCGCGGCAGGGCGCCTACCGCGCCTCGACGCGCTCGGCCGGCGACCCCGAGGCCGTCGAGAAGCTCGCCGACCTGCTGACCCACGCCGAGAAGCCGGCGATCCTGCTCGGCAGCCAGGTGTGGACCACCCGGGGCACCGAGGCGGCCACCGAACTCGTCCGCACCCTCAACATCCCCGCGTACATGAACGGCGCGGGACGCGGCACCCTGCCGCCCGGCGACCCGCACCACTTCCAGCTGTCGCGCCGGTACGCCTTCTCCAACGCCGACGTCATCGTGATCGTCGGCACACCCTTCGACTTCCGCATGGGCTACGGCAAGCGGCTCTCCCCCACCGCGACCGTCGTGCAGATCGACCTCGACTACCGCACCGTCGGCAAGAACCGCGACATCGACCTCGGCATCGTCGGTGACGCGGGGCTGGTGCTGAAGTCGGTGACCGAGGCGGTGTCCGGAAGGATCAACGGCGGCGCCTCCAGGCGCAAGGAGTGGCTGGACGAGCTGCGTGCGGCCGAGCAGACCGCGCTGGAGAAGCGGCTGCCGCAGCTCAGGTCGGACGCCTCGCCCATCCACCCCTACCGGCTGGTCAGCGAGATCAACGACTTCCTCACCGAGGACTCGATCTACATCGGGGACGGCGGCGACATCGTCACCTTCTCCGGGCAGGTCGTCCAGCCCAAGTCGCCCGGCCACTGGATGGACCCGGGCCCGCTGGGCACCCTCGGCGTCGGTGTCCCCTTCGTGCTCGCGGCCAAGCAGGCGCGGCCCGACAAGGAGGTCGTCGCCCTCTTCGGCGACGGCGCCTTCTCCCTGACCGGCTGGGACTTCGAGACCCTCGTCCGCTACGACCTGCCCTTCGTCGGCATCGTCGGCAACAACTCCTCGATGAACCAGATCCGTTACGGCCAGGCCGCCAAGTACGGCAAGGAGCGGGAGCGGATCGGCAACACCCTCGGCGACGTCCCGTACGACCAGTTCGCGCGGATGCTGGGCGGTCACGGCGAGGAGGTCCGCGACCCCGCCGACATCGGCCCCGCGCTGCGCCGGGCCCGCGAGTCGGGCAAGCCGTCCCTGATCAACGTCTGGGTGGACCCGGACGCGTACGCCCCCGGAACCATGAACCAGACGATGTACAAGTGAGGTGCACGCCCATGACCGCCAAGGCACTTGACGGCATCCGCGTCCTGGACATGACGCATGTCCAGTCCGGGCCCTCCGCGACCCAGCTGCTGGCCTGGCTCGGCGCGGACGTCGTCAAACTGGAGGCCCCGACCGGGGACATCACGCGCAAGCAGCTGCGCGACCTCCCGGACGTCGACTCCCTCTACTTCACGATGCTCAACTGCAACAAGCGGAGCATCACCCTCAACACCAAGACCGAGCGCGGCAAGGAGATCCTCACCGAGCTGATCCGGCGCTCGGACGTCATGGTCGAGAACTTCGGGCCGGGTGCCGTCGACCGGATGGGCTTCACCTGGGACCGCATCAAGGAGATCAATCCACGGATCGTCTACGCCTCCATCAAGGGGTTCGGCGAGGGCCCGTACACCGGCTTCAAGGCGTACGAGGTCGTCGCGCAGGCCATGGGCGGGTCTATGTCGACCACCGGTTTCGAGGACGGACCGCCGCTGGCGACGGGGGCCCAGATCGGGGACTCGGGCACGGGCATCCACGTGGTGGCGGGCATCCTCGCCGCGCTGTTCCAACGGGAGCACACCGGGCGCGGGCAGCGGGTGAACGTGGCCATGCAGCACGCGGTGCTCAACCTCTGCCGGGTGAAGCTGCGCGACCAGCAGCGCCTGACCCACGGTCCGCTCGCCGAATATCCCAACGAGGACTTCGGCGACGAGGTTCCCCGGTCCGGAAACGCCTCCGGCGGGGGGCAGCCCGGCTGGGCGGTCAAGTGCGCGCCGGGCGGGCCGAACGACTACGTGTACGTCATCGTGCAGCCCGTCGGCTGGAAGCCGATCAGTGAGCTGATCGGCCGGCCGGAGCTGGCCGAGGACCCCGAGTGGGCGACACCGGAGGCGCGGTTGCCCCAGCTCAACAAGATGTTCCAGCTGATCGAGGAGTGGTCCTCGACGCTGCCCAAGTGGGAGGTGCTGGAGCGGCTGAACGCGCACAACATCCCGTGCGGGCCGATCCTGTCCACCAAGGAGATCATCGAGGACCCCTCGCTGGCCGCGAACGAGATGGTCGTCACCGTCCCGCACCCCGAGCGCGGCGAGTTCGTCACCGTCGGCAGCCCGCTGAAGCTCTCCGACTCCCCCGTCGACGTGGTCGCCTCCCCGCTGCTCGGCGAGCACAACGAAGAGGTGTTCGTCGGCGAGCTCGGGATCGGCGACGAGGAACTGCGTCTGCTCAAGTCGAACGGAGTGATCTGACGTGATGGCCGAGGACCGCACGCTCCGGGTGCGCGCGCTGCTCGACGCGGTGCGCGCCGACGGGCGCACCGCCCTCACCGCGCCCGAGGGCAAGGTGCTGGCGGACGCGTACGGGATCGCCGTACCGGGTGAGGAGCTGGCGACGGACGTCGAGGAGGCCGTGGCGTACGCGGCACGGTTCGGCGGGCCCGTCGTGATGAAGATCGTCTCACCGGACATCCTGCACAAGACCGACGCCGGCGGTGTGATCGTCGGTGTGGAGGGCTCGGCCGATGTGCGGGCGGCGTTCTGCCGGATCGTGGAGAACGCGCGCGCCTACGACCCCGCCGCCCGGATCGACGGTGTGCAGGTGCAGGAGCTGCTGCCGCAGGGGCAGGAGGTCATCGTCGGCGCGGTCACCGATCCGACGTTCGGGAAGGTGGTGGCGTTCGGTCTCGGCGGGGTGCTCGTCGAGGTGCTCAAGGACGTCACCTTCCGGCTCGCGCCGGTGGAGGCCGACGAGGCGCTGTCGATGCTGGACTCGATCCGGTCGGCGGAGATCCTGCGCGGGGTGCGCGGCCAGGCGGGCGTGGACCGGTGGGCGGTCGCCGAGCAGATCCGCCGGGTGTCGGAACTCGTCACGGACTTCCCGGAGATCGCCGAGGTGGACCTCAACCCGGTGATCGCCACCCCGGACGGGGCCGTCGCCGCGGACATCCGCGTGATCCTGTCCACCGAGCCGCCCAGGGAGCGCCGCCAGTACTCGCGCGAGGAGATCCTGACCTCGATGCGGCGGCTGATGCAGCCGCGTTCGGTGGCCGTGATCGGCGCCTCCAACGAGGCGGGCAAGATCGGCAACTCGGTGATGCGCAACCTCGTCGACGGCGGTTTCGCCGGGGAGATCCATCCGGTGAACCCCAAGGCCGATGACATTCTGGGCCGCAAGGCGTACAAGAGTGTCACGGACGTCCCCGGTGAGGTGGATGTGGCGGTCTTCGCGATCCCCGCCAAGTTCGTGGCCGCGGCGCTGGAGGAGGTGGGGCGCAAGAAGATCCCGAACGCCGTCCTCATCCCCTCCGGGTTCGCCGAGACCGGTGAGCACGAACTCCAGGACGAGATCGTGGCGATCGCCGAGCGGAACGGCATCCGGCTGCTCGGGCCCAACATCTACGGCTACTACTCGACCTGGCAGGACCTGTGCGCCACGTTCTGCACGCCGTACGACGTCAAGGGCGGGGTCGCGCTGACCTCCCAGTCGGGCGGCATCGGGATGGCCATCCTGGGCTTCGCCCGCACCACCAGGACGGGTGTGTCGGCGATCGTCGGGCTGGGCAACAAGTCGGACCTGGACGAGGACGACCTGCTGACCTGGTTCGGGGAGGACCCGCGCACCGACTGCATCGCCATGCACCTGGAGGACCTCAAGGACGGGCGGGCGTTCGTGCGGGCCGCGCGGGAGACCGTGCCGAAGAAGCCGGTCGTGGTGCTGAAGGCGGGGCGTACGGCGGCGGGCGCGAAGGCCGCGGGCTCGCACACCGGCGCCCTGGCGGGTGACGACGCCGTGTACGACGACATCCTGCGGCAGGCCGGCGTGATCCGCGCGCCGGGCCTGAACGACATGCTCGAGTACGCGCGCGCGTTGCCGGTGCTGCCCACCCCGAAGGGCGACAACGTCGTGATCATCACGGGGGCGGGCGGCAGCGGGGTGCTGCTGTCGGACGCGGTGACGGACAACGGGCTGTCGCTGATGGAGATCCCGCCGGATCTGGACGCGGCGTTCCGGGCGTTCATCCCGCCGTTCGGGGCGGCCGGCAACCCGGTGGACATCACCGGGGGCGAGCCGCCGTCGACGTACGAGGCGACGATCCGGCTGGGTCTCGAGGACCCGCGCATCCACGCGCTGGTCCTCGGTTACTGGCACACGATCGTCACGCCTCCCATGGTGTTCGCCGAGCTCACCGCGCGGGTGGTGGCCGAGTTCCGCGAACGGGGTGTCGAGAAGCCGGTGGTGGCGTCGCTCGCGGGTGACGTGGAGGTCGAGGAGGCGTGCCAGTACCTCTTCGAGCGGGGGGTCGTGGCGTACCCGTACACGACCGAGCAGCCGGTGGCCGTGCTCGGCGCGAAGTACCGCTGGGCGCGTGCGGCGTCAAAGCTGGGGGCCGAAGGCCCCTCCGACAGGGCGGTGGCGGGCGACGGGCGGGATGTTGGGGGGCGGTTCATGAGGTGAGTGAACCGGGGGGCCGGCCGACGGTGCGCGTCGGCCGGCCCCGGGACCCGAACGCGCACGAAAGGCATTGGACAGGGGGCGCTGGCCAGAACTTTCGACGCAAGGGGTGCAACACGACATGACAACGACTGATCTACGCAATTCGGTTCCCTACCGGGAGGTGACGGACGCGAACGGACGCGTCTACCGCCTCGGTGAGACCGACGTCGACATCATGGGCCGCAAACGCAAGTGGATGGTCATCCTGCCGTGGGTCGGCATGATGGGCATCAGCTCGGCTGAGTACGCGTTCGCGTCGGCCGAGGACACCCTGCACACGGCTCACTCGTGGAGCAGCGCGCACATCTTCTGGATGCTGGGGGTCTGGGTCTTCTTCCAGGCGGCGGTGGCCTTCCCGGCGGGCAAGCTGCGGGAGAGCGGCCGACTGCCGGCCCGCTGGGCGATGATGTTCGGTGCGGTCGGGACGCTGCTGGGCTATCTCTCGCTCGCCTTCGCACCGCATGTGATCGTCGCGTACATCGGCTTCGGCATGTTCAGCGGCATGGGCGCCGGCATGGTGTACGCGACCTGCGTGAACATGGTCGCCAAGTGGTATCCGGAGCGCAAGGGCGGCAAGACCGGCTTCGTGAACGGCGGTTTCGCCTACGGTTCGGTGCCGTTCGTCTTCATCTTCACCGGCTTCATGGACCTCACCAACTTCCGGTGGGTGCTGGTCTCCGTGGGTGTGTTCCTGGCCGGTGTGGTGGCGGTGTCCGGCTACTTCTTCAAGGACCCGCCGAAGAACTGGTGGCCGGCCGACATCGATCCGCTGAAGAAGCCGACCGACGCACGCACCCGGCGCGCGCTGGAGAAGAACCCGCCGGCCGTGCACCAGTACACCCCCATGGAGGCGTGGCGCACCGGCCGGGTGGCGCTGATGTGGTTCTGCCTGCTGTGCACCTCGGGCGTGAACATCTTCGGCATCGCCTTCCAGGTGCCCTTCGGCAACGAAGCGGGCTTCGCCGGAGGCATCGTGGCGACCGCCATGTCCCTGAAGGCGATCGTCAACGGCACCGGCCGCGGGGTCATCGGCTGGCTCTCCGACCGGTACGGCCGCAAGCAGTGCCTGATCTTCGTCTGCATCGTCCTCGGACTGTCCCAGTACGGCATCCTGGTCTCCGGGAACATCGGGAACCTGCCGCTGTTCCTGCTGTTCTCGTCCATCTCCGGCTTCGGCGGCGGTGCCATCTTCCCGATGTTCGCGGCGATGACCGCCGACTACTTCGGTGAGAACAACAACGCCTCCAACTACGGCCTGGTCTACTCCTCGAAGCTGGTCTCCGGTCTGCTCGGGTCCGGTATGGGTGCCGTCGTGGTGGGCGCGTGGGACTACGCGGGCGCGTTCATCCTCGCCGGCTCGATCTCCCTGTTCGCCGGTTTCGTGGCCCTGTTCCTGCACCCCCCGGGCCGGCCGAAGGCCCGCATCACCCCGAACCCGCGGCCGCTCGGTGACGAGACTGCGTGAGCCCGCGGACCGCCGGAGCCGCACACCGTCCCTGTTTCACGACACCGGCACCGACACCGGCACGAGAGCTTCGTCCACACGGACCGGGCGGTCCCTCCCGCGTACTGCGGGAGGGACCGCCCGGTCCGTGTGCGCTTTCCCGGTCAGCGGCGACGCTTGCGCAGGGCCGCCAGGTTGTCGTAGCTGATCTTGGCCTCGCGCAGCGACTGCCCGGGGTCGGTGGCGCTCGGGGCGGTGTCGTCCTCGACCATCGGGTTGTGGTAGTTCCGCTGCCCGACCCGGGAGAAGAACGTCGTGTAGTCGATGACGCCGGTTCCGAAGGGCACCATCTCGTAGCCCATGCCGTTGGTCGTGCTGACGACGCCGTCCTTGGCGTGGAACAGCGGGTAGCGCTTGTTGTTGCGGGCGACCAGGCCGGCCGGGTCGAAGACGTTCCTGCGCGTGGAGCCGTCGTGGGCGGTGTACGTGTGGAACTTGTACTGGGCGACGTGCGCCCAGAAGATGTCCATCTCCAGCCAGACGGCCTTGGGGTCGGTGATCTTGAGGAAGTACTCCAGCTTCCGGATGCCCGAACTGCGGGTCGGCCGACCCTGGTCGTCCAGCGGGCCGCCGTCGAGCAGGAAGCCGTAGGCGCCGTCGTGGTTGTGGGTGTAGAGCTTGATGCCCTCGCGGCGGGCGATCGCGCCGAGGGCGTTCCACTTGTCGGCGGCCACGTCCCAGTCGGCGCGGTGGGAGCTGCCGGTGGGGTCGCCGCCGGTGCCCATGTGCTCCAGGCCGAGGATGTTGGCGATCTCGAGGTGCTTCTTGAAGGTGTCCAGGTCCGTCGTGGTCAACGGCCAGGAGGACGGGATGAAGCCGTGGTTGCCCTGGGCGCGCAGGCCGTAGTCGTCGAGCCAGGAGCGCAGCAGCCTCGCTCCCGCGACGGATTCGAGACTGGCGCCGCCGGGTGCGTTCGCGTGCTGGTTGTAGCCGGCGAACTCCACCTGGCGGTAGCCGTGGCGGGCCAGCTGCTTGAACACCTCGCGGAAGCCGGAGGGCAGATCGGTGGACAGGGGGTCGCGGCCGGTGGCGTCACGGACGGTGTAGAGGATGATGCCGCGCTTGTGCGGCGGGACGAGCACCTGCCCGCCGCTCCCGTGACCGTGGTCGTGCCCGTGGCCGTGGTCTCTGCCGCGGTCGTGGGCCAGGGCGGGGGCGGCCCCGAAGACGGGGAGCGCGACGGCCCCGGCCGCCACGGCGGTGCAGGTGCTGAGGAAACGGCGCCGGTCCACGCCCAGGGAGCGGCGCAGTCCCTCGTCCGGGGCGTCGGTGGCCGAGGCGGTGACGGTCTCGGCGCGGGAGGGGTCGGAGTACAGGGTCACGAGTGGCCTGCCTTTTCGGTCGTGGCCGGTTCCGGTCCTGCCGGGACCGGCCGTTGTCAGTACCGTGTGTTTCACTCTCCGTAGCTGGATCTCGGAGGGGCTGCGTGGTGGTGCGTCAGCCGTGGTGGTGCGTCAGCCGAGTCCGGCGAGCCGGAGCAGGAGTTGTTTGACATCGGTGGCCGCGACGCGGTCGCCGACGGCACGGGGGGTGGAGCAGATGAGGAGCGGACCGTCGTCGTCGCTCGCGGGGAGGCGGCCGTGGCTGCCCCGAACAGGCGAGGGGTCGAGGGGCACGACCGCCATCCGGTAGCGCATGCCGATCTTCTTGCGCGCCAGTGCAGTGGCCGCCTTGACCTTGACGTACGGGTCGAGGGGGTCCATGAAGAGCTCGACCGGGTCGTAGCCGGGTTTGCGGTGGATCTCGACGAGTTGCGCGAAGTCGGGCGCGCGCTCGTCGTCGAGCCAGTAGTAGTACGTGAACCAGGCGTCGGGTTCGGCGACGGCGACCAGTTCGCCGGCGCGCGGGTGGTCGAGGTGGTGCGCCTTCTTGCCCTCGTCGTCGAGGAGTTGCTCGATCCCGGGGAGCCCTTCGAGGGCGGCCCGGGTGGCGTCGAGGTCCTCGGGGCGGCGCACGTAGACGTGGGCGATCTGATGGTCGGCGACCGCGAAGGCGCGCGACGCCATCGGGTCGAGGTATTCCATGCCGTCCTGCGTGTGTACCTCCAGCAGGCCCGCGCGGCGCAGGGCGCGGTTGATGTCCACGGCCCGGTTCACCCGGGTGATGCCGTACTCGGACAGCGCGACGACGGTGCGCCCCTCGGCGCGGGCGTCGTCCAGGAGCGGGGCCAGGGCGGCGTCCAGGTCGGCGGCGGCTTTCAGGGAGCGCGGGTCGTCGGGGCCGAAGCGCTGCAGGTCGTAGTCGAGGTGAGGGAGGTAGCAGAGGGTCAGGTCGGGGTGGCGGGTGCGGTTGATGTGGCGGGTCGCGTCGATGATCCACCGGCTGGAGACGAGGTCCGCGCCGGGGCCCCAGAAGTGGAAGAGCGGGAAGGTGCCGAGTTCTTCGGTGAGTTCGTCGTGCAGGGCCGGGGGCCTGGTGTAGCAGTCGGGTTCCTTGCGGCCGTCGGCGTAGTAGACCGGGCGGGGGGTGACGGTGATGTCGGTGTCGGCGCCCATGGCGTACCACCAGCAGATGTTGGCGACGGTGTAGCCGGGGTGGGCGCGGCGGGCGGCGTCCCAGAGTTTGTCCCCGGCGACGAGTCCGTTGTGCTGGCGCCACAGCAGGACGTCACCGAGTTCGCGGAAGTACCAGCCGTTGCCGACGATGCCGTGTTCGGAGGGGAGGGTGCCGGTGAGGAAGGTGGACTGGGCGGCGCAGGTGACGGCGGGCAGCACGGTGCCGAGCGGTGCGCGGGAGCCGGACTGGCCGAGCTTCTTGAGGTGGGGCATGTGGTCGAGGAGGCGGGGGGTGAGACCCACGACGTCGAGGACGAGGAGGGGGGTGGGGCCGGCGGTGGGGTCCGCTGTGGGGTCCGGGGTCATGGGAGTTCCTTCAGGCCTAGGTCCGTCAGCAGGTCGCGGGCGAGGGTGAGTTCGGCGGCGATGCCGTCGGCGAGCTGGGCGCGGCCCCGGGGCCGCAGCTCGGGTGGGAGGGCCTGCCAGGTGTAGGTCTCGACCTCGAGGTGGCAGGTGAGCGGGTGCGGGCCGCCGACGAGCCGGGTCAGGGCGGCCTTCAGGACGGGCAGCGTGGAGGTGAGGGGTGCGGTGGGGGCCGCGTGCAGCGGGACGTGGAAGTGGGCGCGCCAGGGTGCCGCGTCGGGCAGGGCGTCGCCGGCCAGGGCCTCGGCGAGGTCGTCGGTGCCGCGCAGTCCGGCGGCGATGGGGGTCCCTCCCGCTCGAGCGGAGTCGAGAGTGGGGGAGGTGCGGGTCTGGTGCAGGAAGCGGGGTTCCGCGAAGGCGGCCAGGGCCTCGCGGACCTCGGGGAGGTGGGGCTGTTCGGCGTGCAGTGCGGCGGAGAGCTGGGACTTGACCACGGGGACGCCGGCCCGGGTGAGGTCGTCCAGGGCGGTGTGCGGGTCTTCGAAGGAGGTGGCGAGGTGGCAGGTGTCGACACAGATGCCGATGCGGTCGTGGTCGATCGCGGTGAGCGGTTCGATGGCGTCGTGGGTGGTTTCGACGACGCAGCCGGGTTCCGGCTCCAGGGCGATGCGGATGGAGCGCCCGGTCAGCTCCTGGAGCGCGTCGAGGCGTTCGGCGAGGGTGCGCAGGGCGGCGCGGGAGGTTTCGGCGCGCTCCGGGTCGTGGGCGGTGCGCCAGGCCAGCGGCAGGGTGGAGATGCTGCCGTCGGGGACGTCGTCGGGGAGGAGTCCGGCGAGCAGGCGGGCCAGCGAGGTGGTGTGCTCCAGGCGCTCGGGATCGGCCCAGTCCGGCTTGTAGACGCGGTACTTGACCTCCTCGGCGCCGAAGCCCTCGTAGGGGAAGCCGTTGAGGGTGACGACCTCGAGGCCGCGCCGGTCGAGTTCGCAGCGCAGGCCGCGCAGCGCGGACGGGTCGGTGACCAGGGCGTGGGCGGCGTCCTTGGCGAGCCACAGGCCGATGCCGAGCCTGTCCCGGCCCAGGCGGCGGCGGACGGGCTCGCAGTGGTCCCGCAGCTGGGCGAGGACGCCGTCGAGGGTCTCGGCGGGGTGGACGTTGGTGCAGTAGGCCAGGTGGACGGTGGAGCCGTCGGGGTGGCGGAAGCGCATGGCTCACGCCTCCGCGGCGGGGGTGCCGGCGGCCCGCGCGGGCTCGTCCCTGGGCGCGCCGCGCAGGATGGAGTTGCCCTCGTGGGTGGCCTCGGTGGCGGTGACGTCGAGGGCCAGCCGGCCGCTGAGTCCGTAGAAGGCGACGGGGTTGCGCCACAGCACCCGGTCGACGTCGTCCTCGGTGAAGCCCTCGGCGAGCATCAGGTCGGCGACCTTGCGGGTCTTGAGCGGGTCGCTCTTTCCCCAGTCGGCCGCGGAGTTGACCAGGACCCGCTCGGGGCCGTGGGCGCGCAGGATCGCGACCATCCGCTCCTCGTCCATCTTGGTGTCGGGATAGACGGAGAAGCCCAGCCAGCAGCCGCTGTCCTTGGCCTCCTTGACGGTGGTCTCGTTGAGGTGGTCCACCAGGACACGGTCCACGGGCAGCGCGGACTCCCGGACGACGTCGAGCGTGCGGCGCAGACCGGCGAGCTTGTCGCGGTGCGGGGTGTGCACCATCGCGGGCAGGCCGTGGTCGGCCGCGAGCTGGAGCTGGGCGGCGAGCGCGGTGTCCTCGGCGGGCGTCATGGAGTCGTAGCCGATCTCGCCGACGGCCACGACGTTGTCCTTGACGAGATACCGGGGCAGCAGGTCGAGGACGGGCGTGCAGCGCGGGTCGTTGGCCTCCTTGGGGTTGAGGGCGAGGGTGCAGTGGTGGGCGATGCCGTACTGGGCGGCCCGGAAGGGTTCCCAGCCGAGGAGGGCGTCGAAGTAGTCGAGGAAGGAGGCCGGCGAGGTGCGGGGCTGGCCGAGCCAGAAGGCGGGCTCGACGACGGCGCGGACACCCGCCGCGTACATGGCCTCGTAGTCGTCGGTGGTCCGCGACGTCATGTGGATGTGGGGGTCGAAGAGGCGCATCAGGACTCCTTGCCGTGGGGGCCGTGGGGGTCGTCCGTGGCGGGCGTCGAGGGGGCGGGCTCGGACCGGATCAGTGCCTGTACGCGGTGCAGGTCCTCCGGGACGGGGCGGCCCGCGGCGGTGCGTTCGTCGGCGTAGTCGCCGAGCATGCGGGCGAGTTCGCCGTCGCCCCGGGCGCGCCGGGGCAGGTCCGCCACGTGGTCGAGGGAGACGCCGGTGAAGAGGCACTTCAGTACGGCGTGCCGCCAGGCGTGGGCGTCGAGGTGCCGGGCGCTGTACGGGCCGACGGCGGCGGAGACGAGCCGGGTGTCGTTGGTGCGCAGCGCGTCCTCGACGAGCGGGCGGGCGTCGGGGCCGGGCACGAGGTGGGGCAGGGCGTGCAGGACGGCCCGGCGTTCGTCGGCGGTGCCCTGGTGGTAGACCCGGGTCAGCGCCTCGAGGTCGGCGCGGGCCGCGTGCAGGATCAGGACGCGGGCGGCGTCGGCGTGGGCGGCGCCGCAGCGGCGGCCGGCCTCGGCCAGGCGCAGCTCCCAGATGGAGAGGGGCCCGTGGGCGCCGGGCCGGCCGGCCGCCTCTTCGAGGGCCTGGTCGAGCCAGGCGCGGGCGGCTCCGCCGAGCTCGGCGGTGAGGGCGGCGCGCAGGTCGGCGGGCGGGACGTGGGCGGGGGTGGTGCCCTGGGGGTCCTGCCCGGCGGGGGTGCCGTCCGCGTCCCGGGTGGCGTGGGTGGCGTGTGGCTGCGTCATGGGGGTGGCTCCCTTCAGTGGGTGGCGGAGGGCTCGCCCGAGCGGTTCGTGCGGGGGGACGCCGCCGCGGCCCGGTGGAGGAACGGGAGAGAGCGTTCGGCGAAGTGGGGCCCCGCGTGGGAGTGGCGGGGCAGTTCGACCACGGTCAGGCCCTGGTAGCCGGTGGCGGCGAGGGCCGCGAGGACGGGCGGGAAGTCGATCTCGCCCTCTCCGAAGGGCAGGTGCTCGTGGACACCGCGGCGCATGTCCTCGATCTGGACGTGGCGCAGCCAGGGGGCGGCGTCGCGTACGCAGTCGGCGGGCGGGAGGGGTTCGAGGCACTGGCAGTGGCCGAGGTCCAGGGTGAGGCCGAGGGGTTCGGGGTCGCCGAGCGTGCGGCGCAGGTGGTGGAAGTCGGCGAGGGTGGCGAGGAGGTGGCCGGGCTCGGGTTCGACGGCGAGCGGGACGCCGGCGGTGGCGGCGGCGTCCAGGACGGGGGTGAGGGTCTCGGCGAGGCGTTCCCAGGCGGTGTCCTCGTCCGTGCCGTCGGGGACGGTGCCGCTGAAGCAGTGCACGGCGTGCGCGCCGAGGTCGGCGGCGACGCGGACCGCCCTCAGGAGGAGGTCGGCGCGGCGGGCGCGGTCGTCCGGGTCGGGGTCCAGCAGCGACGGGCCGTGCTTGCGGCGGGGGTCGAGCACATAGCGGGCGCCGGTCTCCACGGTGACGCCGAGCCCGAGCGCGTCCAGCCGGTGCGCGACCCGGCGGGTGCGGGCGGCGAGGTCCGGGGCGAGCGGGTCGAGGTGCATGTGGTCGAGGGTCAGTCCGACCCCGTCGTAGCCCAGGTCGGCGAGCAGGGCGAGGGCGTCGTCGAGGCGGAGGTCCGCGAGGCCGTTGGTGCCGTAGCCGAAGCGGAGAGGGGGCGAAGGAACGCCGTCCGGGTTCCGGCTCACGTGATGCTCACCTTCCTCATGCCGGACCTCCTCGCGAACATCCGGCCGGCCGGGGCCAGGGCCGCGACGAGCAGGGAGGTGACGGCCGAGCCGGAGCGGGCGGCGAGCGCGGCCTGGAGCGGGATCGTGGCCCGGATGCCGCTCCCGACGGCGCGTTGGGTGAGCGGGGGCGAGGGGTTGAGCGTGGCGTGGAAGTAGGGCCGGGCGGCCGTGGCGGCGTAGGCGGTGCCCAGGGCGGTGGTGAGGACGCCGGTGGCCCTGGGCGGGCCCTCGGCCGGGCTGGAGCCCGGCAGGCCGGGGGCGGCTGCTGCCCGTCGGCCTGCCGGGGGTCGGGTGGGGCGGGTGACCAGTCGTGTCAGCGCCCCCGTCGTCGCGAGGGCCGCCAGCGGGGCCAGGACCGAGCCGCCGGTGGTCTCCCGGCGGGAGACGGCCGTGACCGCGAGGGTGTGCGTGCCGAGCAGCGCGGCGGAGGGCAGCGCGGCCCGGGTGCCGCCGCCGGTGGCGGCCGCGCCCAGGAGCAGGTCCAGTCCGCGGGCGGCGGCCATGGCCGCGGGACCGGCGGGGGTGTGCTTCAGGGCGAGGTCGTAGGCCCAGACGGTCGCCGCCAGGGGCGCGGCCACCGCGAGGGCGGGGCGTCCCGCACCGGCGGCGAGCGCCAGTCCGGCGCCGGTGAGGACACCGGCGGCGGTGAGAGCGGCGACCGGACGGATGCGGCCGGACGGAAGCGGGCGGTGCGGGCGTTCCACGGCGTCCTCGGCGCGGTCCGCCCAGTCGTTCAGGGCCATGCCGGCCTCGTACAGGCACAGGGAGGAGCCGATGGCGAGCAGGGTGCGGGGCCCGGGGCGCGCGCCGGCCGCCGCCGCGCCGGCCAGGGCGTCGCCGGGGACGGTGAACAGCGCGGGCAGGCGCAGTAGTTCGGCCCAGGCGCCCGCGCGGCCGGAGCGGGGGCGGGAGGTGCGGGGCGCGGGGCCGGAAAGGGGCGTGGCGGGGTTCCCGGGGGCCGGGCCGTCCGTCGCCGTCGGCCCGGCCGGCGCGGGCGTGTCCCGTGCCGGGGCGGCCGCGCGGCTCATCGCCGTACCCCGTGCTCGTCGGCGCCGTCCCGCAGCCGCCCGGCGAAGCGCCTCAGCTCCGCGTACTGCTCGGCCAGCGAGGACGGGCCGTCCCCCACCGGGTCCTTGAAGTAGAAGCCCAGCTCGCTCAGCGGGCCGGACAGGCCCCGCTGCCGGGCGCGGACGACCAGCCGGGCCAGGTCGAGGACGAGCGGCGCGGCGAGCGCCGAGTCGCAGCCCTGCCAGGTGGTCTGCAGGACCATGCGGGCGCCGAGGAAGCCGTCGAAGGCGATGTGGTCCCAGGCCGTCTTCCAGTCGCCGAGCGCGGGTACGTCGTCGATGTGGACCTCGCCCTCGGGGGTGGTGCCGAGGGTGTCGGCGAGGACGCGGTCCTTGCCGGCGTTCTTGGCGGCGGCGGCCGCGGGGTCGGCGAGGGCGGCACCGTCGCCGCCGCCCAGGAGGTTGGTGCCGGACCAGGCGCGCACCGCGAGGGCGCGCTGCAGGAACATCGGGCCGAGCACGGAGCGCAGCAGGGTCTGCCCGGTCTTGCCGTCGCGGCCCGCGTACGGCAGACCCGAGGACTCGGCGAGCGGAGCCAGTGCCGGGTGGTGCAGGCCCGTGGAGGGGGTGAAGTTCACGTAGGGGCAGCCGGCGCGCAGGGCTGCCGCCGCGTAGCGGGAGCTCGGCGGCAGGGAGCCGTCGGCGGGAGCGGGCTCGGTGGAGGCGACGTTCACCACGACGGCGCCCGCGAGGCCCTGGCGGCGCACGAAGTCGCGGATGTCGTCGGCGAACACGTCGATCAGTTCGTCGTCGTGGCGCTCCGAGCCGCCGTCCGTGGCACCGGGCAGGGGGCCGCCGGGTCTGATCTCCCGGTCGGCGGCGACGAGTTCGGCGTGCACGGCGGAGGGCAGGCCGTGCGGCAGGACACCGCCGGCGGCGAGGTGTTCGGCACGTTTGGGCAGCGGGCAGTCGACGGTGTCGTGGCCGCCGAAGACGAGGGACGACAGCGGCGGCAGGCCGCACGAGGTGAAGTCGGGGGTCTCGGTGACCATGCCGGTCGGCGGGTGGAGTCCGGCGGCGACGGCGGCGCAGCCCGCGATCGCGGTCGTGGCCACGGATCCGCGCGCCCCGATGAGCCAGACGCCGAAGCGCGGGGCCGGGGAGGGGACGGAGGTGGGGGCGGGGGTGGGGAGGGACGGTTCGGCGGACATGGGCAGCCTCCTTGTCGTACGCGAACCGGGTGTGAGGCGCCGGAAGCGGGCCCGCGGGGGCCCGGCGGGGTGCCGGGCGCGGGGCCCGGCCGGACGGCGGGCGGAGGTCCGGCGTCCTCCGCCCGCCGCCGTTCCGGTCGCCCTTAGGAGGGCAGCTCCTTCAGCTGGATGTTGCGGAAGGAGACCTGGTCGTCGGCCCCGTGGTTCTGGAGGCCGATGTAGCCGTCGGTCAGGCTCCGCTCGGGGTCCTTGTTGGTGAAGTCGTTGATCTTGACTCCGTTGAGGAACACCTGGAGCCGTTCGCCCTGGACCTTGATCTCGTAGGAGTTCCACTGGCCGGGCGGACGCAGGACCTGGTCACGGGCCTTGATGTTCGCCGACTGGAACGAGTAGACGGAGCCCGTGGTGCGGTCGGGCGCGTCCGTGGCGTCGATCTGGATCTCGTAGCCCTTGTTCACCGCGGACCAGGGGTCGTCGGAGGCCGGGAAGCCCACGAAGACACCGGAGTTGTCGTCGCCCCGCATCTTCCAGTCGAGCTTGAGGGAGTACGACTTCAGCTCCTTGGCCTGGTACCAGAGCAGCCCCATGCCGCCCTCGGTCTCCAGGGTGCCGTCCTTGACGTTGAACTTGCCGGGGCCGGCCTGCTTCCAGCCGTCCAGGGTCTGGCCGTTGAAGATCTTCCGGTAGTCCTTGCCGGGCTTGCAGTCCGCCTTGACCTGGCCGGTGGCGTACTGCAGACCGCCGAGCAGATGGGCGCGGAAGGCCTCCTCGGCGTAGGACTCCTTGGTGTGGCCGCCGCCGGTGTAGAAGGAGCGGCCGCCGCCGTAGCTCTGGCACCAGGCGATCGGGTGGTCGCCCTTCATGGTGCCGCCCTGGTAGGTCGTCTCGTCGAGGGTGGCGAGGACCTTGGCCTGCTCACGCGGGTTGGTGCGGTAGTTGTACCACTCGTCGGTGCGCTCCCAGGCGTCGTCCAGGTGCGCGGTGGACGGGTGGTCGTGGTCCTCGACGCGCACGGTGGCCTTCTGGATGGCCGGGTGCGAGTCGAAGTAGGCGCCGACGAGGCCGCCGTAGAACTCCCAGTCGTACTCGGTGTCGGCGGCGGCGTGGATGCCCAGGTAGCCGCCGCCGTTCTTGACGTAGTTCTCGAACGCCTTCTGCTGGGTGGCGCCCAGAACGTCGCCGGTGGTGGACAGGAAGGCCACCGCGTCGTACTTGGCGAGGTTGGCCGTGGTGAACTGTCCGGCCTCCTCGGTCGCGTCGACCGTGATGCCTGCCGGGGTGCCGAGTTCCTTGAGGGCGGCGATGCCGGCCGGGATGGAGTCGTGCCGGAAGCCGGCGGTCTTGGAGAAGACCAGGACCTTCTTGCCGCCCTTGAACGGCTGGGTGGAGAACTCGAAGTCGTCCACGTCGTACAGCGCGCCGTCGCCGCCCCGGAAGACCAGGTAGATCTCCGTGGTCTTCTTCGGCAGCGACCGCAGCGGCACGTCGACGTTCTGGAACGTCTCCCAGCTGCCGGTCGGCGGGATGTACGCCGAGCCGTGCAGCTTGCCGTCGGGCGAGCCGGTGCGCAGTTCGACGAAGCCGCCGGCGCCGCCGGAGGAGGCCCGCACGGTCATCTTCTTCTGCCCGTCGAACCGGTAGGGGCTGAAGGAGATCCAGTCGCCGTCGTGGATGTCGCCGACGGTCTTGCCGCCGTTGGCGGCGGTCTTGTCGAAGGTCTTCACGCCCGACTGGGTGGTGAAGTGCTCGGCTTGGCGGTGCAGCGGCTGGAGCACGGTGCGCGCGGTGCCGGTCAGGGCCTCCTGCCCGTTGGCCCCGCCGTCGGTGTAACTGGCGCCGACGACACCGTAGATGTTGGCGTTGGGGTCGTGACCGCCGTCCCCTGCGGGCGGCTTGAGGGTGCCCTCACAGCCCGTCTCGCTGGTCAGCTCGTGGGCGTGGGAGTCGTGGCCGAGGCTGTAGACGACCTTGACCCTGGAGCAGTCGACCTTCTCCTCGGGGTCGGTGACGGTCACCTTGAACGGAACGGGCTCGCCGAAGGCGGCCAGGCTGCCGTTGCCCGGAACGTCGATCGTCACCTTGGGCTCGGTGTTGCCGACCACGATGCGGACGCTGGCGTTGCCGGTGTTGCCCTCGGGGTCCTTCGCGGTGAAGGTCGCGTTGTAGGTGCCGACCTTCTTGTACTTGTGGGTGGGGGTGAGGCCCTCGCCCTTGGTGCCGTCGCCGAAGTCCCAGCTGTAGGTGAGGTCCGGGGAGTCGGCGTCCTTGGCGGAGGCGGTGAAGGCCACCTTGAGGCCGGCCGCGCCGGAGGTCTTGTCGGCGCTCACCTCGGCGATCGGGGAGAAGCCGTCCTGGGCGTTCTCGATCCGGTACAGCGCGGAGTTGTCGTCGCCCTGGAACCAGGAGAGGCCGTAGTCCAGGACGTAGAGCGCGCCGTCGGGGCCGAACTCCATGTCCATGATCTGGGTGCCGGTCCACGGGAAGTCGTTGATCTTCGCGACGGAGCCGTTCTCGGTCTGCTCGATCCGCTTGATCCAGCGGCGGCCGAACTCGCCCGCGAAGAAGTCGCCGTCGTACGCCTCGGGGAACTTCACCTTGGAGTCGAGGTCCGGGTCGTAGCGGTAGACCGGGCCGGCCATCGGGGACTCGGAGCCGCTGCCGAACTCGGGCACGGAGCCGCCGTCGTACGGGATCCAGGCGGGCTGGGCAGGCGGCAGGTCGGTGAGACCGGTGTTGTGCGGCGAGGTGTTCTTCGGGGCGTCGCAGTCGAACTTCTCGCCGGAGGTCTTGGTGGCGAAGTCGTAGTCGACGTAGGCGTCGTTGTCGCCGGTGCAGAACGGCCAGCCGAAGTTGGCGGGCTCGGTGACCTTGACGAACTCGACCTGTCCCGCCGGGCCCCGCTTCGGGTCGGCGGCGCCGGCGTCGGGGCCGTAGTCTCCGACGTAGACGGTGCCGGTCTTCTCGTCGACGCTGATCCGGAACGGGTTGCGGAAGCCCATCGCGTAGATCTCGGGGCGGGTCTTCTCGGTGCCGGGGGCGAAGAGGTTGCCCTCCGGGACGGTGTACGAGCCGTCCTCGGCGACCTTGATGCGGAGGATCTTGCCGCGCAGGTCGTTGGTGTTGCCGGAGCTGCGGCGGGCGTCGAAGGCGGGGTTGCGGCCGGGCCGCTCGTCGATCGGGGTGAAGCCGTCGGAGGCGAAGGGGTTGGTGTCGTCGCCGGTGGACAGGTAGAGGTTGCCCTCGGCGTCGAAGTCGATGTCGCCGCCGACGTGGCAGCAGATGCCGCGGGACGCCTCAACGTCCAGCACCTTCTTCTCGCTGGCCATGTCCAGCGTGCCGTTGGGGTTGAGGACGAACCGGGAGAGGCGGTTGACACCGTCGAACTTCTCGAAGTCCTCGGCGGTGCCGGTCTCCGGGGCGTCGCCCGCGGGGGTGTCGAGCGGCGGGGCGTAGTAGAGGTAGATCGCCCGGTTGTTCTCGAAGTCCGGGTCGATGCCGACGCCCTGCAGACCCTCCTCGTCATGGCTGTAGACGGGGATCTTGCCGGCGACCTTGGTGACGCCGCCCTGGTCGGTGAGGCGCAGTGTGCCGTCGCGCGAGGTGTGCAGGACGCTGCGGTTCGGGAGCACGGCGAGCGACATCGGCTCGCCCGTCTCGGGCTCGCCCTTGGCGAGCGGTACCTGCTGGAACTGCCCCTCGGCGGCTGCCGGTTCGTCGTGCTCCGGGTGGCCCGGATGGGCGCCGGCGACGGTCGCCGGGGCGCCCACGGCCAGCATCAGGCCGGTGAACAGGGCGAGGGTGGTGCGAAGTCTGGGACGCCTCGTGGTGTGGGTGGGTTTGAGTCTGCTTCTGTGCACGAAGTCCCTCCGGGAACGGGGTGGGGCCGTACGGAACAGTGCGAAGACGTGCGGTGCGTGCGGATGCCGGGGTGCGCCGTCACCCCGGAGGCGTGGGTGTCCTGAACACTTCAGGGACGGTAACCGCGTTCTTCCGGAACGAACACCCCTTGGGCCAGGGCTGGTCGAACTTTTCCCCAACACAGGACAAAGCGGGATCCGGGCAGGTCGGACCGGGGACCGGCGGATGCTCCGGCCCCCGCCCCCGACCTGCCGTCGGGCGTGCGGTTCAGCTGTTGAACGCGGCGTCGAAGGACGCGCTGGGTGGCTCGAAGTCGTAGGCCTTGAGCCGGGTCAGCGCCTCCGGGGCGCCCTGGAGCCGGTCCATGCCGGCGTCCTCCCATTCGACGGAGACGGGGCCCTGGTAGCCGATGGAGCGCAGCATGCGGAAGACGTCCTCCCAGGGGACGTCGCCGTGGCCGGCGGAGACGAAGTCCCAGCCGCGCCGGGGGTCGCCCCAGGGCAGGTGGGAGCCGAGGCGGCCGTTGCGGCCGTCGAGGCGCTTGCGGGCCTCCTTGCAGTCCACGTGGTAGATCCGGTCGCGGAAGTCCCACAGGAAGCCGACCGGGTCGAGGTCCTGCCACACGAAGTGGGAGGGGTCGAAGTTGAGCCCGAAGGCCGGCCGGTGGTCGACCGCCTCCAGGGTGCGCACGGTGGTCCAGTAGTCGTACGCGATCTCACTGGGGTGCACCTCGTGCGCGAACCGCACGCCCTCGGCGTCGAAGACGTCCAGGATCGGGTTCCAGCGCGTCGCGAAGTCCTCGTAGCCGCGGTCGATCATCGACTCGGGAGCGGGTGGGAACATGGCGACCAGATGCCAGATCGCCGACCCGGTGAATCCGATGACGGTGTCGACGCCGAGGCGGGCTGCCGCGCGCGCGGTGTCCTTGATCTCGGCGGCGGCCCGCTGCCGTACGCCCTCGGGTTCGCCGTCGCCCCAGATCCTGGCGGGCAGGATGGCCTGGTGGCGTTCGTCGATGATGGCGTCGCACACCGCCTGGCCGACCAGGTGGTTGGAGATCGCCCAGCACTTGAGGCCGTACTTGTCGAGGAGCTGGTGGCGGGAGGCGACGTAGGACGGGTCGGCGAGCGCCTTGTCGACCTCGAAGTGGTCTCCCCAGCAAGCGAGTTCGAGACCGTCGTAGCCGAAGTCACGGGCGAGTCGGCAGACTTCCTCCAGGGGCAGGTCCGCCCACTGCCCGGTGAACAGCGTGAAGTTGCGCGGCATCGGTATCCGTCCTCCTCAGGCGGCGATCGGCGTGTAGAGGGAGTTCTTCTCGGCGCTCTCCTCCACGGCCGCGAGCACGCGTTGCACCTGCAGCCCGTCGGCGAAGGAGGGTTCGGGTGTGCGGCCGTCGGCGACCGCGTGGACCAGGTCGCGGGCCTGGTGCACGAAGGTGTGCTCGTAGCCGAGGCCGTGGCCCGGCGGCCACCAGGCGTCCAGGTAGGGGTGGTCGGGTTCGGTGACGAGGATGCGGCGGAACCCCGCGTGCGCGCCGGGCTCGGTCCCGTCGTGGTAGGAGAGCTCGTTGAGCCGTTCCAGGTCGAAGGCCAAGGAGCCGCGCTCGCCGTTGAGTTCGATGCGCAGGGCGTTCTTCCGGCCGGTGGCGTACCGGGTGGCCTCGAAGGAGGCGAGGGCGCCGGAGGCGAAGCGGCCGGTGAACAGGGCGGCGTCGTCGACGGTGACCTGGCCGGTGCCGGTAGCCCCGACGGCATCGACGGCGGCCAGTCCGCTGGTGGGCCCGGTGGGCAGCGGCCGCCGGCGGACGAACGTCTCGGTGAGCGCGGAGACGCCCGCCAGCGGCTCCCCCGCCAGGTACTGCGCCAGGTCGACGATGTGCGCGCCGAGGTCGCCGAGCGAGCCGGAGCCGGCCTGTTCCCGGCGCAGCCGCCAGGTCAGCGGGAACGCGGGGTCCACCAGCCAGTCCTGCAGGTACGCCACCCGTACGTGCCGCAGGGTGCCGATGCGGTCCTCGGCCACCATCCGCCGGGCCAGCGCGGTCGCGGGTATCCGGCGGTAGTTGAAGCCGATCATCGCCAACCGGCCTTGCCCCTGGGCCTCTTCGGCGGCGCGGACCATCGCCTCGGCCTCGGCCACGGTGTTGGCGAGGGGCTTCTCGCACAGCACGTGCTTGCCCGCGGCGAGGGCGGCCACCGCGATCTCGGCGTGGCTGTCGCCCGGGGTGCAGATGTCGACGAGGTCGACGTCGTCCCGTTCGACCAGGGCACGCCAGTCGGTCTCGGTGTCCGCCCAGCCGTGGCGGTCGGCCGCCGCGCGCACCGCGGTGGCGTCCCGGCCGCAGATCACGGCCAGTTCGGGGCTCAGCGGCAGGTCGAAGACGCGGCCCGCGGTGCGCCAGCCCTGGGAGTGGGCGGCACCCATGAAGGCGTAGCCGACCATGCCGACGCGCAGGGGTGGCTTCCCCGTTTCTGTGCCGTCTGCCCCATCTGACTGCTGCGGCTGTGCCATACGGTTGTCCTCCTCGTCGTCGTGGCGGGCGGGGGTGGGCCCCGCCCGGTGGGCTGGTCAGGCCCGTGGGGCGGAGCTCCTCACTTGAAGCCGGTGGGCATGTACTGGTCGACGTTCTCCTTGTCGACCACGGCCGAGTAGCAGGTCAGCGAGGTGGGGATCTCGAACTCGGCGAGGCCGCCGACGCCCTTGCCCTGGCCGAGGGCGCGGGCCAGGTCGATCGCGGAGGCGGCCATCGACGGCGGGTACAGCACCGTCGCCTTCAGGACGCCGTTGTCCGCCTTGATCGCCTCGAAGGCGGAGAGCGCGCCCGCCCCGCCGACCATCAGGAAGTCGTCGCGCCCGGCCTGCTCGATGGCCCGCAGCGCACCCACGCCCTGGTCGTCGTCGTGGTTCCACAGTGCGTCGAACTTCGACTGTGCCTGGAGGAGTTGGGCCATCTTGGCCTGACCGGACTCTACGGTGAACTCGGCGGCCTGGCGGGCCACCTTCTTGATGTTGGGGTAGTTCTTCAGTGCGTCGTCGAAGCCCTGGGTGCGCTGCTTGGTGAGCTCCAGGTTGTCCAGGCCGGCCAGTTCGATGACCCGGGCGTTCGGGGTGTCCTTGAGCTTCTCGCCGATGTAGTGCCCGGCGTTCAGGCCCATCCCGTAGTTGTCGCCGCCGATCCAGCAGCGGTATGCCTGCGGGGTGTTGAAGATGCGGTCGAGGTTGACGACGGGGATGCCGGCGCGCATCGCCTTCAGCCCGACCTGGGTGAGCGCCTTGCCGTCGGCGGGCAGCACCACCAGGACGTCGACCTTCTTGTTGATGAGGGTCTCGATCTGGCCGATCTGCTGGGCGGTGTCGTTGGAGCCCTCGGTGGTCTCCATGGTGACGTCGGAGTACTTCTCGGCGCGCTTCTTGGCCTGGTCGTTGATGGCGTTGAGCCAGCCGTGGTCGGCCTGCGGTCCGGCGAAGCCGATGGTGACCGGCTTGCCGGGCTTGTCGTCGGCGGCCGGCCGGTCGGCGGCGGTCGGCTTCGCGTCGCTCGGTTCGTTGCTGGTGCAGCCGGTGACGAGGACACCGGCGGACACGGCGGCGGCTGAGAAGAGCAGCCCTCTGCGGCTCGTGAAAGGCGTCGGCTCTGGCATGGCGGTGAACCCTTTCGTCAGGTCGTGCTCGCGGTACGGCGCTGGACCAGCACGGCGGCGACGATGATCGCGCCCTTGGCGATCTGCTGGACGTCGCTCTGCAGGTTGTTCAGGGCGAAGATGTTGGTGATCGTGGTGAAGATCAGGACGCCCAGCACGGAGCCGACGATGGTGCCGCGGCCTCCGGTGAGCAGGGTGCCGCCGATGATCGCGGCGGCGATGGCGTCGAGTTCGTAGAGGTTGCCGTTGGTGTTCTGGCCGGAGCCGGCCAGGACGATCAGCAGGAAGGCGGCGATGCCGCAGCACAGCCCGGACAGCAGGTAGAGGTACAGCCGCTGGCGCCGGACGTCGATGCCGGCGAGCCGGGCCGCCTCCGGGTTGCCGCCGACGGCGACGGTGCGGCGCCCGAAGGTGGTCCGGTTGAGCACCAGCCAGCCGATGACGGTGACCGCCGCGAACACCAGGACCAGGGGCGGGATGCCGAGGACGTAGGAGTCGCGTTCACCGAGATTGAGGACCCCGTCGACGGTGACGACCTGGGTCCGCCCGTCGGTGATCTGCAGGGCCAGGCCGCGGGCCGAGGCGAGCATGGCGAGCGTCGCGATGAACGGGACCATCCCGCCGTAGGCGATGAGCACCCCGTTGACCAGGCCGCAGCCCAGTCCGACGAGGACGGCGGTGAACAGGATGCCGGCGAAGCCGAACTCCTGGGTGGCGACGGTGGTCGCCCACACCGAGGACAGGGCGACGATCGCGCCGACCGACAGGTCGATGCCGCCGGAGGTGATGACGAAGGTCATGCCGACGGTGACGACACCGATGACGGATGCCTGGGTGAGGACGAGTTGGAGGTTGCGGGTGTCCAGGAACTCGTCGGGTCTGGTGATGCCGCCGATGAGGACGAGCGCGGCGAGCACGCCGAGCAGCGACAGCGTACGGACGTCGGCGCGGAACAACACGGCGCGCCAGGCGGGCGTTTCGCCGGTGACCGGCACCTTGTCGGTGCGTTCCCGCGGCGGGGAGACGGGCTGCGTCATGACGCCGGGCTTCCTTCCATGACGAGGTCGAGTACACGGTGTTCGTCGAGCTCCCGGGCGGGCGCCGTGTGGACGACGTCGCCTTCCCGGAGCACCAGGACGCGGTCGGCGAGGCCGAGCACCTCGGGCACCTCGCTGGAGACGAGCAGTACGGCGAGGCCTTCGTCCGCCAGGCGGCGGACGACCGCGTACAGTTCGGCGCGGGCGCCGACGTCGACGCCGCGGGTGGGTTCGTCCAGCAGCAGCACCCGGCAGCCGCGCAGCAGCCAGCGGGCGAGCACGGCCTTCTGCTGGTTGCCGCCGGACAGGGTGCGCACCGGCACGTCCGGGTTGTCCGGCCGGAGCGACAGCTCACGGGTGGCGGCGCGGGCGGCGCCCAGTTCCGCACCCCGGTCGATCCAACCGGCGCGGGAGAAGCGGGACATTGCGGAGACCGACACATTGCGGGTGACGGACTCCAGCATGAGCAGGGCCTGCGCCTTGCGTTCCTCGGGGGCGAGCCCGATCCCGGCGCGCACGGCGGCGCGGACGCTGCCCGGCCGCAGCGGGCGTCCGTCGACCAGGACACGGCCGGAGTCCGGTTTGCGGGCCCCGTAGACGGTCTCCAGGATCTCGGAGCGCCCGGAGCCGACCAGGCCGGCGAGCCCGACGATCTCCCCGGGGCGCAGCTGGAGGTCGAGGGGGGCGAACTCGCCCTTGCGGGACAGCCCTTCGACGGTCAGCACCGGTTCGCCGGTCGGCGGGGAGGCGGGCCGTTCGGGGAAGACGTACTCGACGTCGCGGCCGGTCATCAGGGAGACCACCTCGCGGGTCGGGGTGGACTTCGCGGGCAGTCCACCCGCGACGGCCCGGCCGTCCTTCAGCACGGTCACCCGGTCCCCGATGCGCCGGATCTCCTCGAGGCGGTGCGAGATGTAGACGACGGCGACTCCGTCGGCGGTGAGATCGGCGACGATTCTGAAGAGGTTCTCGACCTCGTCCGGGTCGAGCGCCGCCGACGGTTCGTCCATCACGATGAGGCGCACGTCGTGCGAGAGCGCCCGCGCCATCGAGACGATCTGCTGTTGTGCCGCCGACAACTCCCCCACCAGCCGGGTCGGTTCGATCTCCGGGTGTCCGAGGCGGGCCAGCAGTCGGCTCGTCGCCTCCCTGGACGTTCTCGGGCGGACCACGAACCCGGCGGTCGTCGGCTCCTGGCCGAGGTGGACGTTCTCGGCGACCGTCATGTGTTCCACCAGGTCGAGTTCCTGGTAGATGGTGGCGATACCGAGGCGCATGGCGGCGATCGGCGAGCGCAGGGTGACCGCTTCTCCGCGCCAGCGGATCGTGCCCGTGTCGGGCTGGTGGGCGCCGGCCAGCACCTTGATCAGGGTGGACTTGCCGGCGCCGTTCTGGCCGAGCAGGCAGTGCACCTCGCCGGCCTGGACGTCGAGGTCGACGCCGTCCAGGGCCCGGACGCCGGGGAACGACTTGGTGATGCCGGACATGCTGAGCAGCGGTGGTTCGGGTGCCATGCGGATTCCCCTCGGCGGGCGTGCGGGCCGGTGTCAGGGCGCGGTCGGGCCAACGTTGTCAGAGCAGGGGTGGAGCGGCGGAGCCGTACGTGGTGCCGGTGCGCTGTTCTGTGCGGTGAGAACGGTTCGAACGGCGTGAACGGTGGAAGCGGTGCGAACGGTGCGGTGGAGCCGTGGGCTGCTTACGCGGGTGAGAACAGGTGGTCGCTGATGAGCCGGGCCGCGCCGATGACTCCGGCGGTGGGGCCCAACTCCCCGAGGACGATGGGCAGGTTGCCGGTCGCCAGGGGCAGCGACTGGCGGTAGACCTGGGTGCGGATGGCGGCGAGCAGGGTGTGGCCGAGACCGGTCACCCCGCCGCCGATCACCACCAGGCCGGGGTTGAAGAAACTGACCAGGCCGGCGATGACCTGGCCGGTGCGGTTGCCGCCCTCGCGGATCAGATCGAGGGCGGTGGCGTCCCCCGCGGCGGCCGCGGCGGCGACGTCGACGGCGCTGAGCGTGCCGTTCGTCTCCAGGCGGCTCGCGAGTTCGGCGGAGAGCCGCTGTTCGGCGGCCTCCGTGGCGTCCCGGGCGAGGGCCGAGCCGCTGAAGTGGGCCTCCAGACAGCCCCGGTTGCCGCAGGCGCACGGGCGGCCGTCGGGTACGGCCTGGATGTGCCCGATGTCGCCGGCGCTGCCCGTCGTACCGCGGTAGACCTCACCGCCGACGACGATGCCGCAGCCGATGCCGGTACCGATCTTGACGCAGAGGAAGTCGCCGACGGTGCGGGCGACGCCCGCGTGCTGCTCCCCCATGGCCATCAGGTTCACGTCGTTGTCGACCATGACCGGGCAGCCGAGTTCCTGGCTGAGCGCCTCCCGCACGGGGAAGCCGTCCCAGCCGGGCATGATCGGCGGTGCCACCGGGATGCCCTCGGGGAAGCGGACCGGGCCCGGGACGCCGATACCGGCGCCGTCGAACCCCTCGGCGAGCCCGGTGGCCTTCAACTTCGCGGCCATGGCCAGGACTTGTTCGAACACCGCGACCGGTCCGTCACGGACGTCGATGGGCTGGTTGAGGTGCCCGAGGATCTCCAGTTCGGCGTTGGTGACGGCGACGTCGACCGAGGTCGCGCCGATGTCCACGCCGAGGAGGCGCAGATGCGGGTTGAGGCGGATGTTGTGGGAGCGCCGGCCGCCGCGCGAGGCGGCGAGTCCGTCGGCCACGACGAGTTCCGTCTCCAGCAGCCGGTCCACCTCCACGGCCAGCTTCGACCGGGAGAGGTCGACCTGGTCACCCAACTGGGCACGGGAGTTGGGGCCACCGTCGCGCAACAGCCGGAGCAGTCGGGCCTGATGCGCGTTCGCGGGTCGTGCGGTCATACGTCTCACGAACCCCTCCCCGCCTCGATCGGCCTGTGCGCGCCGGATTCCGGCCACGTGCGTGGCGTGCTTTCGGAGGGAACGTAGCAGCGGCTGCCGGAGGTGGGAAGAAGTCGCGCAGGAATTGGCCCCTACTTTTTCCACTCACAGGACAAAGGGGCCCGCGCGGAGCCACGCGGGCCCCTTCCCGCGGTCGGGTCACCGCGCCCTGGGGGTGCGGTCAGGACTTCCAGGGCTTCACCGTCGGCAGGACGCCGGTGCCGTCAGGGGGCGGTGCCGTCAGGGCTTCGCCTGCGCGAGGTAGGAACGCCGGGTGTGCTCGGTGTGTTCGCGCATGAGCCGCTCGGCCAGCTGTTCGTCGCGGTCGGCGACGGCGGCGATCAGGTCGCGGTGCTCGGCCCAGGACTGCCCTCCGCGCTGCCGGGCGACGGGGGCGTGGTACCAGCGCACGCGGCGGCCGACCTGGGCGGCGAGTTCGGCGAGGACCGCGTTGCCGGCCAGGTCCATGATCTTGGCGTGGAAGCGGGCGTTGAGGACGACGGCGGCGTCCACGTCGTCGGAGGCCACGGCCTCCAGGCCCAGCGCCAGGATCTCCTCCAGGGCCTCGATGCCCGCGCTGTCGGCGTTGAGCGCGGCGAGCCTGGCGGCCTCGGCCTCCAGCAGCGTGCGCACGGTGAGGAGTTGGTCGGCCTCCTGCTCCGTCGGCTCGTGCACGAACGCGCCCTGCGCGGGGCGCAGATCGACCCAGCCCTCGGTGTTCAGCCGCTGCAGCGCCTCGCGCACCGGCTGCCGGGAGACCCCGAGGTGACCGGCGAGTTCGCTCTCGACCAGATGCTGGCCGGGCTGGAGGGCGCGCGTGGTGATGAGCTCGAGCAGTGCCTCGTAGACCCGGTCCCGTAGCGGTCCCGGTCGTTCGAGCTTGGGCACCGCCCCCTGGGGCAGTCCGGCCGACAGCATCGCGGTCCCCCTCCTCGGCGGCCCTCGCCCGGCCGCACGGCCGGTCGTTCGGCGCCGCCAGTAGTGATTGTCTTTCGTCTACAGTCTACGGCGCCCACATGCCAGGGAGAGGGGGAGTCGATCGCGTCACACCCGTACGAGGGATCTTCAGGGGCAGCGGACGACCTGCCCCGCGTACGACAGGTTCCCGCCGAAGCCGAAGAGCAGGACCGGGTCGCCGGACGACACCGCGCCCCGCTCGACGAGCTTGGCGAAGGCGAGCGGGATGCTCGCGGCCGACGTGTTGCCCGACTCGGTGACGTCGCGGGCGACGACGGCGTTGACGGCGCCGATCCTGAGCGCGAGGGGTTCGATGATCCGCAGGTTGGCCTGGTGCAGCACCACCCCGGCGAGTTCCTCCGGCGCCAGTCCCGCCTTCTCACAGGCCTGGCGGGCGATGGCCGGCAGCTTCGTGGTCGCCCAGCGGTACACGCTCTGTCCCTCCTGCGCGAACCGCGGCGGCGTCCCCTCGATCCGCACCGCGTTGCCCATCTCCGGCACCGAGCCCCACAGCACGGGCCCGATCCCGGCCTCCTCGGAGGTCTCGGCCGCCTCGACGACCGCGGCCCCCGCCCCGTCGCCGACGAGCACGCAGGTGGAGCGGTCGGTCCAGTCCGCCACCTCGGACATCTTGTCGGCGCCGATGACCAGCGCGCGGCTCGCGGCGCCGGCCCGCACGGCGTGGTCGGCGGTGGCCAGCGCATGGGTGAACCCGGCGCACACCACGTTGACGTCCATCGCGGCGGGCCCGGGAATGCCGAGGCGGGCGGCGACCCGGGCCGCCATGTTGGGCGAGCGGTCGATCGCGGTGGACGTGGCGACCAGCACCAGGTCGATCTCCGTGGGGGTGCGGCCGGCCGCCGCCAGCGCCTTGGCCGCGGCGTGGGCGGCCAGTTCGTCGACGGGCTCCTCGGGGCCCGCGATGTGACGGGTGCGGATGCCGACCCGGCTCGTGATCCACTCGTCGCTGGTGTCGACCATGCCCGCCAGCTCCTCGTTGGTGAGCACCCGGGCGGGCTGGTAGTGGCCGACGGCGGCGATGCGCGAGCCGATCATGGGTGGATCCCCCTCGTGTTGCGGTTGCGGGATCCACCAGTCTGGTCAGTGACCGACGGGTACACCGACAGGTGATGCGACAGGAATCGGCCGCCGGGCTTGTCGGCTTCGGTCAGGCCCGCGGACGTCCGGACACGCGTCCCGATGTGCCCGGACACCGCCCGTCATCCGGTGAACAGTTGTGTGGCCTTCCGTACGAGTTCGTACAGCCCGTAGGCGAGCGGCACCCCCACCCACAGCCAGGCGAAGGCGATCAGCCCGCGGCGGGCGGGGCCGGCTCCGCCCGCGTCAGGCGGACTCGTGCTGCTGTCGCCGGTCATCGGCGGCCTCCTTCGTCAGGTCGGGGCTGGGGACGTGGTGGCGGGGATGCACGGGCCGGACGAGTTCGTTGGCGACGAAACCGACCACGAGCAGGCCGATCATGACGAGGAACGACAGCCCGTACAGCGACGAGCCGTGCCTCCCCGCCGCCTCCTGCCGGTCGGCGACCCAGTTCACGATCAGCGGCCCGAGTACGCCGGCCGTGGACCAGGCGGTGAGCAGCCGTCCGTGGATGGCGCCGACCTGGTAGGTGCCGAAGAGGTCCTTCAGATAGGCCGGGACGGTCGCGAAACCGCCTCCGTAGAAGGAGAGGATGACCAGCGCGCACAGCACGAACAGCGGCTTGGAGGTGTCGCCGAACATCGCGATCAGGGTGTACATCAGCGCGCCGGCGCCCAGGTAGAGGCGGTAGACGTTCTTCCGACCGATCACGTCGGAGGCGGAGGACCAGCCGATGCGGCCCGCCATGTTCGCCGCCGACAGCAGGGCGACGAAGCCGGCGGCCGCGGTCGCCGACACCGGCGCGGAGGTGTCCGCGAAGAAGTCGGTGATCATAGGGGCCGCCTTCTCGAGGATCCCGATGCCGGCGGTGACGTTCATGCAGAGCACCAGCCACAGCAGCCAGAACTGCGGGGTGCGCAGGGCACCGCGGGCCGAGACCTGCGGACCGGTGAGGGCCTCGGCCGCCGGAGCATGGCCCGCCGGAACGTGGCCCGTCGGCCGCGTGGTGCGCGGCACCCGCACCAGCACCACGCCGAGCAGCATGAACAGGGCGTACGTCAGCCCGTGCACGAGGAAGGCGAGGGCGATGCCGGCGTTGTCGGTGCCGAAGGACTCGAGCATCTGCGCCGACCACGGCGAGGCGATCAGCGCGCCGCCGCCGAAGCCCATGATGGCGATTCCGGTGGCCATGCCGGGCCGGTCCGGGAACCACTTGATCAGGGTCGACACGGGCGAGATGTAGCCGATGCCGAGGCCGACGCCGCCCACGAAACCGTAGCCGAGGACGATCAGCCAGTACTGCCCGGTGGCCGCGCCGAGGGCGGAGAGCAGGAAGCCGGAGGAGAAGCAGACGAGGGCGACGGTCATCGCCCAGCGCGGCCCCTTGCGCTCCACGAGGGTGCCGCCGAACGCGGCGGACAGGCCCAGCATGACGATGCCGAGCTGGAACGGCAGCGCGCTCTGGGTGCCGCTGAGGCCGAGAGCGGACTCGAGGGGAGGTTTGAACACGCTCCAGGCGTAGGCCTGGCCGATGGCGAGGTGGACCGAGAGGGCGGCGGGCGGAACGAGCCAGCGGCTCCAGCCCTGGGGTGCAAGGGGTGGACTCATGAAACCCGGACGGTAGGCAGAGCCCGGGTGGTTGAAAACCCGTCGGGTCGACGGTATGCGGTGAGCGGTATGCAGTCTGCGGCGAACGGTCGGACCGCCCGGTACCCGAAAGGCGGGGCGTGCGCGAACCCTTGCTGAGCCAACCTCCATACTGTAGACAATATTTCGTCGACATAAGTCGAATCCGACCGTCGACCTCCACCTCCGCGGTACTCCCTCGACCGAACGGAGCGTTCCCCAGTGAAAGTGGCAGTTCTCGGCGCCGGGGCCATCGGCGCCTACGTCGGCGCCGCGCTCCATCGCGCGGGTGCCGATGTGCACCTCGTCGCCCGTGGACCGCATCTGGCGGCCATGAGGCAGCACGGCGTGCGGGTGCTCAGCCCACGCGGCGACTTCACGGCGCGCCCCCACGCGACCGACGACCCGGCCGAGATCGGCCCGGTCGACTACGTCTTCCTCGGCCTCAAGGCCAACGCGTACGCGGCGTGCGGGCCGCTGATCGCACCCCTGCTGCACGACACCACGGCGGTCGTGGCCGCCCAGAACGGCATTCCCTGGTGGTACTTCCACCGGCACGGCGGCCCCCACGACGGCCACCGCGTGGAAAGCGTGGACCCCGGCGGCGCGGTCAGTGCGGTGCTCGCGCCCCGGCGGGCGGTCGGCTGTGTCGTCTACGCGGCCACCGAGCTCGAAGGGCCCGGCGTCGTACGGCACTTGGAGGGCACCCGGTTCTCGATCGGGGAGCCCGACCGCAGTGTCTCCGCGCGCTGCCTCGCGTTCAGCGGGGCGATGGTGGACGGCGGGCTGAAGTGCCCGGTGGAGCCCGAACTGCGCGGCGACATCTGGGTCAAGCTGCTCGGCAACATCTCCTTCAACCCGATCAGCGCCCTCGCCCGCGCGACCATGCGGCAGATGTGCCTGCACGGCGGTACCCGCAGGGTCATCGAGATCATGATGAACGAGACGCTCTCGGTCGCCCGCGCCCTCGGCTGCGAGGTCGGCGTGTCCGTGGAGCGCCGGCTGGCCGGCGCCGAGCGCGTCGGCGACCACCGCACGTCCACGCTCCAGGACCTGGAGCGCGGCAAACCGCTCGAACTCGACGTACTGCTCGCCGCCGTCGTCGAGTTGGCGGACATCACCGGCGTGGATGTGCCCACCCTGCGCACCGTGCACGCCATCTCGGACCTGCTCGCGCTGAGGAGCGCCGCATGAAGAGCACCAGGAAACGCGACCGGAGCCCGAAGACCTACACCAGGCTCACCCATCCCCTGGTCCGCGACTCGCGTGACGAGCCGTTCCGGAGGGCCACCTGGGACGAGGCCCTGGAGCGGGCCGCCCGGGGGATCGGCGCCGCGCGCGGCGCGTTCGGGATGTTCTCCTGTGCCCGCGCGACCAATGAGATGAACTACGTGGCGCAGAAGTTCGCCCGGGTCGTCATGGGCACCCACAACGTGGACTCCTGCAACCGCACCTGTCACGCCCCGTCCGTGGCCGGGCTGTCGGCCGCGTTCGGCTCCGGCGGCGGGACCTCGTCGTACGAGGAGATCGAGCACACCGACGTCATCGTGATGTGGGGTTCCAACGCCCGCTTCGCACACCCGATCTTCTTCCAGCACGTGCTGAAGGGCATCCACAACGGCGCCCGCATGTACGCGGTCGACCCGCGGCGGACGTCGACCGCCGAATGGGCGGAGAGCTGGCTCGGGCTGAACGTCGGCACGGACATCCCGATGGCGCACGCGATCGGCCGCGAGATCATCCACTCCGGCCTGGTCAACGAGGCGTTCGTCCGGGGGGCGACCACCGGCTTCGAGGAGTACCGGGCGCTCGTCGAGCCGTGGACGCTGTCCCTCGCCGAGAAGGTGACGGGCGTACCGGCGGCCGCGATAAGGGAGTTGGCGCACGCCTACGCCCGCGCCGAGCGCGCCCAGCTGTGCTGGACCCTCGGCATCACCGAGCACCACAACGGCACCGACAACGTCCGCGCCCTGGTCAACCTCTCGTTGCTCACCGGCCATGTCGGCCGTTACGGCGCCGGTCTGCAGCCGCTGCGCGGCCAGAACAACGTGCAGGGCGGCGGCGACATGGGGGCGATCCCCAACCGGCTGCCCGGCTTCCAGGACATCCTCGACCCCGCGATCCGGCTGAAGTTCGAGTCCGCCTGGGGCACCGTCCTCCCGCCGCGCTACGGGATGACGCTCACGGAGATGTTCGAGGCCATGGACGACGGTTCGCTGCGGGCCGTCTACTGCATCGGGGAGAACCCGGCGCAGTCCGAGGCGGACGCCGATCAGGCGGTACGGCGGCTGAGCGGGCTGGACTTCCTGGTGGTGCAGGACATCTTCCTGACGAAGACCGCCGAACTCGCGGACGTCGTCCTGCCGGCCACCGCGGGGTGGGCGGAGACCGACGGCACCACCACCAACAGCGAGCGCAGGGTGCAGCGCGTCCGCCGGGCGGTGACGCCGCCCGGCGAGGCACGCGAGGACATCGACATCATCTGCGATCTCGCCACCCGCCTCGGCCACGACTGGAAGTACGCCGACGCCGAGGCCGTCTGGGACGAGCTCCGGTCCGTCTCCCCCGACCACCACGGCATGACCTACGGGCGGCTGGACGAGCACCAGGGCATCCAGTGGCCGTGCCCGAGCACCGACGCGCTCGAACCGCCGTATCTGCACGGCAGGTTGTGGGACCCGGATCCGGATCGGCGGGGCAGGCCCGCGCCGTTCGGGATCGTGCAGCACGACCCGCCGGTCGACCTCACCGACGAGGAGTACCCGATCCGGCTCACCACCGGACGCCGGCTCGACTCGTACAACACCGGTGTGCAGAGCGGCGGTTACTCCTCGCCCCTGCGGCGCGGCGAGGCCGTCGAGCTGTGCCCGGAGGACGCCGAGCGCTACGGCGTGGTGGTCGGCGAGCAGGTGCGGGTGACGTCCCGGCGCGGATCGGTGCTGGCGCCGGTGTGGGTGGACACCGCGCTGCGGCCGGGGCTCGCCTTCATGAGCTTCCACTTCCCCGACGAGGTGGACACCAACGTGCTGACCATCGAGGCCAACTGTCCCATCGCCGGGACCGCGGAGTTCAAGGCCTCGGCGATCCGGATCGAGAAGCTCCCGGCTCCCAGCCCCGTGATCCAGTGAGGTGACGTAGTGGACCTGCGCTTCGGTGACGGCAAACCGACGGACGAGGAGCGGGCGGCGGTCGACGCGCTGCTCGGTCCTCCCGAGTCCTCGTGGGAGGGTGCCGACCGCGACGGGATGCGGTCCGGCGATCTGAGGTGGGCCCGCGGCGGGCGGGAGGCCCGGGACCGCCGCGACCAGCTGCTGCCGGGGCTGCACGCGGTCAACGACCGGGTGGGCTGGATCAGCGAGGGCGCCCTGGACTACCTGTGCCGGCGGCTGACGGTGCCGCCGTCGGAGGCGTACGGGGTGGCCACGTTCTACGCGATGTTCTCCGTCAAGCCGCGCCCGGCGACCGTGCTGCACGTGTGCACGGACCTGGCGTGCGCGGCGGCCGGGGCCGGGGCGCTGTGCGCCGGGATCGAGTCGCGGCTCGGGCCCGGCAGCGGGGTGAGCGTCGAGCGCAGCCCCTGTCTGGGCCTGTGCGAACGCGCCCCGGCGGCCCTGGCGATCAGGGCCGGGGAGCCGGTGCGTACGGCGGTGTCGGCGCCGGCGACGGTGGACTCGGCGGTGCTCGCGGCGAGCGCGCCCGACGCCGCCCCCGAGGAGCCGGCGGCGGCGATGGCGGTGCCCCAGGCCGGGGACCCCTCGCTGACACTGCTGCGCCGGGTCGGCGCGGTCGACCCGGCGTCGCTGGACGACTACCGCGCCCACGGCGGCTACGCGGCCCTGCGCCGGGCCTTCGCGCTGGGGCCGGCCGGGGTGATCCGGGAGGTCACCGACTCGGGCCTGGTCGGACGGGGCGGCGCCGCCTTCCCCACCGGCCGCAAGTGGCAGGCCACGGCGTCCCAGCCGGACCGGCCGCACTATCTCGTGTGCAACGCCGACGAGTCCGAGCCCGGGACCTTCAAGGACCGGGTGATCATGGAGGGCGATCCGTACGCGCTGGTGGAGGCGATGACCATCGCCGCCTACGCGACCGGCGCGCACAAGGGGTACCTCTATCTGCGCGGTGAGTACCCGCGAGCGCTCCACCGCATGCGGCACGCCGTCGACCAGGCGCGGGCGCGCGGCCTGCTGGGCGACGACGTCCTCGGCCAGGGGTACGCCTTCGACATCGAGATCCGGCGCGGCGCGGGCGCGTACATCTGCGGTGAGGAGACCGCGCTGTTCAACTCCATCGAGGGCTACCGGGGCGAGCCCCGCTCCAAGCCCCCCTTCCCGGTGGAGAAGGGCCTGTTCGGCAAGCCGACGGTGGAGAACAACGTCGAGACGCTCGTCAACGTCCTGCCCGTCCTGACGATGGGCGCCCCGGCGTACGCGGCGATCGGCACCGAGCGGTCCACCGGCCCCAAGCTGTTCTGCGTGTCCGGCAGCGTCGGCCGGCCCGGAATCTACGAACTGCCGTTCGGCGCGACGCTGGGCGAGTTGCTGGAGCTGGCCGAGGTGCGCGACGGGCTGCGGGCGGTACTGCTCGGCGGGGCGGCCGGCGGCTTCGTGCGCGCCGACGAACTGGACATCCCGCTCACCTTCGAGGGCACCCGCCAGGCGGGTACGACGCTCGGCTCGGGGGTCGTGATGGCCTTCGACGACACCGTGCCGCTGCCCCGGCTGCTGCTGCGCATCGCGCAGTTCTTCCGCGACGAGTCCTGCGGGCAGTGCGTGCCGTGCCGGGTCGGGACCGTACGCCAGGAGGAGGCGCTCACCCGGATCGTGGAACGCACCGGCTCCGACGCCGCCGGTGACATCGCCCTGCTGCGCGAGGTGGGCAGCGCGATGCGGGACGCCTCGATCTGCGGTCTGGGCCAGACCGCGTGGAACGCCGTGGAATCCGCCATCGACCGTCTGGGGGCCTACGAATGACCGTGACACCGCTGGGGATTCCCCGCCGCCTGCTGGAGTTCACCCTGGACGGCGAGCCGGTCAGGGCGCCCGAGGGATCGACGATCCTGGACGCCTGCCGGGCGGCCGGGAAGGACGTCCCGACGCTGTGCGAGGGCGACACGCTGACGCCGAAGAACGCGTGCCGGGTGTGCGTGGTGGAGGTCGAGGGCTCGCGCACACTGGTCCCCGCCTGCTCGCGCAAGGCCGAGCCGGGCATGGAGGTGCGCACCGGCACCGAGCGGACCCGGCACAGCCGGAAGGTGGTCCTCGAACTGCTCGCGTCCTCCGTCGACCTGTCGACGACCCCGCGGGCCGCCGAGTGGATCAAGGAGTACGAGGCGAAACCGGACCGCTTCGGCCCGGACGCGGCCCGGATCGACGAGGAGCCGAGGGTCGACAACGACCTGTACGTGCGCGACTACGGCAAGTGCATCCTCTGCTACAAGTGCGTGGACGCCTGCGGCGACCAGTGGCAGAACTCCTTCGCGATCTCGGTCGCGGGCCGTGGTTTCGACGCGCGGATCGCGGTCGAACACGACGGTCCGCTGACCGAATCGGCGTGCGTGTACTGCGGGAACTGCATCGAGGTGTGCCCGACGGGCGCCCTGTCGTTCAAGTCGGAGTTCGACATGCGGGCAGCGGGCACCTGGAACGAGTCGGCGCAGACGCGGACGACGACGGTGTGCGCGTACTGCGGAGTGGGCTGCAACCTCACGCTGCACGTGCAGGACAATGAGATCGTGAAGGTCAGCTCACCGCACGACAATCCGGTGACCCACGGCAATCTGTGCATCAAGGGCCGCTTCGGCTACCAGCACGTACAGAACCGGGACTGACACCAGGAACCGACCAGGGACTGGGGACATGGGACGAGTCACAGAACGACGCAAGGTGGTCCGCATCCGCGACGGGGTGGTGTCCACCCGCCCGGACACGCTCGTCACCGAGGAGCCCCTGGAGGTCCGGCTGAACGGGAAGCCGCTGGCGATCACGATGCGCACCCCGGGTGACGACTTCGCGCTGGCCGTCGGCTTCCTGGTCAGCGAGGGCGTCCTGGCGGCCGGCTCCGACCTGCGGAACGTCGTGTACTGCGCGGGGGCCACGGTGGACGGGTCGAACACGTACAACGTGGTCGATGTGCAGACCGCGCCGGGCGTGGCGATCCCGGACATCACGCTCGAGCGCAACGTGTACACGACCTCCTCCTGCGGTCTGTGCGGCAAGGCGAGTCTGGACGCGGTGCGCACCACGACCCGCCACCCGATCGCCGACAGCCCGCCCCTGCGCCTCACGCCGGAGCTGCTGGCCGCTCTGCCCGACCGGCTGCGCGCCTCCCAGCGGGTCTTCGACCGGACGGGCGGCCTGCACGCGGCGGCCCTGTTCGACGAGGACGGCGAGCTGCTGGACGTGCGGGAGGACGTGGGCCGGCACAACGCGGTCGACAAGCTGGTCGGCCGCGCGCTGCAGAACGGGAACCTGCCGCTGTCCCGGACCGTCCTGATGGTCTCCGGCCGGGCCTCCTTCGAGCTGGCGCAGAAGGCGGTCATGGCGGGCGTCCCGGTGCTGGCGGCCGTCTCGGCGCCGTCCTCGCTGGCCGTGGACCTGGCGGCGGAGACGGGGCTGACCCTCGTGGGGTTCCTGCGGGGCAGTTCCATGAACGTGTACGCGGGTGAGGACCGTATCGTCCTGCGGACCGCGGTCGCCCAGGGCTGACCGGTTCCCCGCGGCACGGCGGCGGGGTCCCTCCCGGCGGGGAGCGCCCCCTGCGCCGTGGGGGCCCCGCCTCGATGCGTGACCACCGCACCATGGACCCGGGCCACGCCGGCCACTAACGTCCCGGAGCGTGCCCGACGACACAGCACGAGCACGCATACGAGAAGAAGTACGAGAAGAGGAACGCGCAGGAGTACGCGTACCGAGGAGGACGGCGGCAAGGACGCGCCTGTTGCTCGCGGCGGCGACGGCGCTGCTCCTCGGCGCCGTGCTGGTCTCCGTCCTGCCGGAGGACGACGACCGGGGGCGGAACGACGGCGCCTGCGCGCCGCACACCGTGGCCTCCTGGGCGGCGGAGGACACCCTCACCGCCGAGTTCGCCCGCTACGGCGACGACGCCGCACGCACCGACGACTGGACGGGCGGCGACGGCACCCACTCGGTGCGGCTGCCCGACGGCCGGCTGCTGTGGCTGTTCTCCGACACCTACCTGGGCCGCGTGCACGGCCCGCCCAATCCGGCCGGCGAGTCCCACGCCTGGCGGGACCCCGCCACGCCGCTGGTGCGCAACTCCGCCGTCCTGATGCGCGACGGCCGGCTCGAGACCACCCTCCCCGCCCCGCTCTTCCCCGACCCCGCGCCGGACCGGTGGCGCTGGCCGGTCGCCGCCCGGGTCGAGCCCCGCTCCCCCGGCTCCGCGGAGCGGGTCGTCCGGGTCGTGCTGTGGGTGCGTACGGCCGGGCAGCCCCCGTGGATCTACGGCGTGCCCACCGCCACCGAGGTCGCCACGCTCTCCCTGCCCGATCTGCGCCTGGAGTCGGTGGTGGAGGTGCTCGACCAGCGGAACGTCCCCGATCCGTCCCGCCGGGTCCTGTTCGGCACCACCCTGGTCGAGGAGGACGGCTGGACGTACGTCTTCGGCGGCGACGACGGCCGGGCCGTCTCCCGCGGGGCCTCCCACGCGTACGTGGCACGGGTCGTGGCGGGCGGGCTCGCCGATCCGGCTGCCTGGGAGTACTGGAACGGCTCGGCGTGGCAGACCCGAGCCCGCCCGCGCCCGGTGCTCGGCGACGGGCACCGCACCGGCGTGGGCAGCGCCTTCTCCGTGGTGCGGGACGGCGGGACGTACGTCCTGTTCACGATGGCCGCGGGCGCCAGGGGGCTGAGCACGGTGGCGTCGTACTGGTCCTGCTCCCCCGCCGGCCCGTGGCACGGGCCGGCGAAGGAGTTCGCTCCCGCGCTGCCTGAGGGCGGGACCGCCGCCTACAACCCGCAGACCCACCCGGAACTGGGCGACGACGGACGGCTGGTGCTCAGCTACGACGTCAACCTGCTCGAGCCGTCCGGCGCCGCGGTGCCGCTCAGCCGGAACGTGTCCCTGTACCGGCCCCGGTTCGTGACGATCCGACTGGGGTCCGGACGGTGACGTCCACGGCTTCGGCGGTCCCCGCGCCGAGGGGGTCGGCATCGTGTGAGCGGCGTTTGGCGATCACCGCGCAGACCATCAGCTGCATCTGGTGGAACAGCATCAGCGGCAGCACGGCCAGCGAGGCCTGCGCACCGAACAGCACGCTCGCCATGGGCAGTCCGGCGGCCAGGGACTTCTTCGAACCCGCGAACTGGATCGCGATCCGGTCCGCCCGGCCGAACTTCAGCGCCTTGGCGCCGTACCAGGTCAGCAGCAGCATCACGGCGAGCAGTAGGACCTCGACGGCGAGCAGGCCGCCCAGCCGGGCCGGGCTCACCTGGCTCCAGACGCCCCGCACCATCCCCTGGCTGAACGCGGTGTAGACGACGAGCAGGATCGAGCCCCGGTCGACCAGTCCGAGCGCCTTGCGGTGGCGGGTGACGAACCCCCCGATCCAGCGGCGCAGCACCTGCCCGGCGACGAACGGCACCAGCAGTTGCAGCACGATCTTCGTCACCGAGTCGGCGGAGAACCCGCCGGCGCCCCCGCCCAGCAGCGCCGCCGCGAGCAAGGGGGTCGCCACGATGCCGACGAGTGAGGAGAAGGAGCCGGCGCAGATCGCGGCGGGCACGTTGCCGCGGGCGATGGAGGTGAAGGCGATGGACGACTGGATGGTGGACGGGACGAGCGTGAGGAAGAGCAGGCCCTGGTACAGGGGGTCGGTCAGCAGGACCGGGACGAACCCGCGGGCGGCCAGACCGAGCAGCGGGAAGACGACGAAGGTGCAGGCCAGGACAGTGCCGTGGAGCCGCCAGTGCCTCAGTCCGTCCAGTGCCTCACGGGTGGAGAGCCGGGCGCCGTAGAGGAAGAAGAGGAGGGCGATGGCGGCGGTGGAGGCACCGGAGGCGAGATCGGCGCCGGTGCCGCGCGCCGGGAGCAGTGCGGCCAGGCCCACCGTCCCCAGCAGGAGCAGGATGTACGGGTCGATCGGCATCCGGCTCGGCCGGTGCGGGCGTTTCACGGTGCTTCACTTGCTCCATTCACTCGGGGCACTCCGGGACTCTCCGGGTCGCTCGGCGATGCGTCGACGCGGCCGGTTCTTCGAGTCACTCGGAAATCCTTCGAGGCTCCGCCGCGCGGGCACGGGAAGCCCCTCTCCATCCTGCTCCCTCCCGCCGTGATCGGGAATCCCGTATACCGCTCTCACTGCCATCGCGTTTCGCGATAACCTGCCGGGGTGGCCGAGACCGAGATGTACGACCCCACGCAGCTGCGGACGTTCCTGGCCGTGGCGCACACGCTGTCCTTCACCCGGGCCGCTCGGCGCCTCGGGCTGCGGCAGTCGACGGTCAGCCAGCACGTGCGGCGCCTGGAGGACGCCACCGGGCGACAGCTGTTCACCCGGGACACCCACTCCGTGGAGCTCACCGAGGACGGCGAGGCGATGCTCGGCTTCGCACGGCGGATCCTGGACGTGCACGAGCAGGCGGCGCAGTTCTTCGCCGGCACCCGGCTGCGCGGCCGACTGCGGTTCGGCGCGTCGGAGGACTTCGTCCTGACCAGGCTGCCGGAGATCCTGGAGCGGTTCCGGTACGAGCACCCGGAGGTCGATCTGGAGCTCACGGTCGAGCTGTCGGGCACGCTGCACGAGAAGCTGGCCGCGGGCGAGCTGGACCTGGTGCTGGCCAAGCGCCGGCCGAAGGATCCCCGGGGCGAGCTGGTGTGGCGCGACGAGTTGGTGTGGATCGGCGCACAGGGGCTGCGCCTCGAACCGAACCGCCCGGTGCCGCTGATCGTCTATCCACCGCCGGGCATCACCCGGGAGCTCGCGCTGCGGGCGCTGGAGCGGCAGGGCCGTGAGTGGCGGATCGTGTGCACCAGCGGCAGCCTCAACGGCCTGCTCGCGGCGGCCCGTGCCGGGCTCGGCGTGATGGTGCACTCGCGCGGACTGATCCCGCCGGGACTGGTGCGGATGCCGGACCGGGCGGGGCTGCCGGAGCCGGGCCGGGTGGACTTCGTGGTGGTGCACGGCCGGCGGCGCCCCTCGGCGCAGGGTGCGGCGCACGCGCTGGCGGCGGCGATCCTGGCGGGCGGGGACCGGTTGAAGCGCAGAGCGATCGAGAAGGCGTACGAGAAGGAGGAGGTGGAGGCGCCGTACCGCACGTGAATCGTGCCGTCCGGAATGCATCGGGAGCCGTGATCGTTGACGATGGGCGTGTCATCCGATCACAACCCGAAGGATCGAGAGCTCGTGAGCAAGGTCCCCCCGATCACCCTGAACAACGGCGTCGAGATGCCCCAACTGGGCTTCGGCGTCTGGCAGGTGCCGGACGCGGAGGCCGAGACGGCCGTCGCGGCGGCACTGGAGGCGGGCTACCGCAGCATCGACACCGCGGCGGCGTACGGCAACGAGGAGGGCACGGGCAGGGCGATCGCGGCCTCGGGGGTCCCCCGCGAGGACCTCTTCGTCACCACCAAGCTCTGGAACACCGACCACGGGTACGACTCCACCCTGCGCGCCTTCGACGCGTCCCTGTCGAAGCTCGGGCTGGACCATGTGGATCTGTACCTCATCCACTGGCCGACGCCGGCCCGGGGCCGCTACGTCGACACGTACCGGGCGTTCGAGAAGCTCTATGCCGAGGGCCGGGTCCGTGCCATCGGCGTGTCGAACTTCCAGCGCGAGCACCTGGAGCACCTGATCGCCGAGACGTCGGTCGTGCCGGCGGTCGACCAGATCGAGCTGCACCCGCATCTTCAGCAGCGCGCCGCCCGCGAGTACCACGCGCAGCAGGGCATCGCCACCGAGGCCTGGTCGCCGCTGGGCCAGGGCAAGGGCCTGCTGGAGGTCCCGGCGATCGTGGCCATCGCGCAGAAGCACGGCCGTACTCCCGCCCAGGTCGTGCTGCGCTGGCACATCCAGCTCGGCAACGTCGTCATCCCCAAGTCGGTGACGCCGTCCCGCATCAAGGAGAACATCGACGTCTTCGGGTTCAGTCTGGACACCGAGGACCTCGCGGCGATCAGCGCCCTCGACGAGGGCCGCAGGCTGGGCCCGGACCCGGCGACGCTGAACTGACCCGCCGGCCTCCGAGGCACGGAACGCGGCGGCCCCCGGTACTGCTGCACGGCCCGGGAGGCCGCCGCGCGTGTGGCCGGTCCGGTCGGTGTCTAGACCGGCCGGACCGCCGTGTGCACGGTGTGGGCGGAGAGGACGAAGAGATCGGGGCGGTGGTGCAGGCTCGCCGCGTCGTCCGGGTCGAGGAGACGGTCGAGGGTGGCGCGGTCCTCGGCGTCCACACCGTCGGCGAGCCTCTCGCGGACGTAGCCCAGAGTGGCGACGACGTAGGCGCGGGCACGGTCCGTGACCGGGGCGGGAAGGTCGAGGAGGAAGGTGCGGGAGCGGGCGTGGTGCAGACCGGCCGCGGTCAGCAGCGCCGGCCAGTCCTCGGTGTGTGCGACGGCGCCGGTCAGTTCGGTGCGCATGTGGGTGAACCAGTCGGCCTGCACGGCGTCGAGGCGGGCCTGGAGCCCCGGCCGGCCGATGCCGATGTCGCGCGGCAGGTACCGGGTGGGCAGGCCGCCCTCCATCACGGCCAGCGTGCCGCCGGGCGCGAGCCGGGCGGCGTAGGCGGCGAGTGCGGCGCGCTGGTCGCCCAGGTGGTGGACGCTGCGGCTGGCCCACAACAGGTCGGCGGGGTAGTCCAGTTCGTCGAGCACGCCGGGAAGTTCACCGGCGAGGGTGTCGAAGCGGTCGCCGACGCCGTACCGGGCGGCGCGCTCCGCCGCCCGCTCCAGCAGCGGGGCGGAGCCGTCGACGGCCACGATGCGGGCGCCCTCGAAGACCTCGGCGAACAGACACGAGATGACACCCGGCCCGCTGCCCGCGTCCACGATCAGTCCCGGTTCCGTTACCTCCTTCGCGAGCCAGCCGAGGGCCCGTTCGTACAGGGGCGTGAACAGTTCGGCCTCCGATTCGAGCAGGGCGGCCATCTCCGCCCAGTCGATCTCGGTGTCCGTGCCCGTGCCCGTGTGGTCGTGCTGGTGGTGATGGTGGTGCGCCATGGTGGTCAGCCTCTCCGCTCGGATGCGGACAGAGTGCGCCGACGCACCGGGCGGAGGCCAGTGATGTTGCCGCTTCCGCAAAACGGTTTCCCGAAACGGGTCGGTCCGCCGGGACCGGGGCCGGGCGCGCGGCCCGGTCCCTCGGCCCCGGCGGACCAGGGGTCAGCCGGTCAGGACAGCGGCGGGTACGCGTTCCTCATCAGCTCCTGGAACTGGGCGGAGAACCAGTGCCCGGAGACCGGGGCGTCCGGCAGGGCGCCCGACATGTTGTTGTCGTTCCTCGGGTTGCCCGTGTACGTCGGGTCGCACATCCGGTCGAAACCCTTGCCCTCGTCGTTGTCGATGACCTTGCTCGCGCCATCGGACTCGCCCGGGGGCTTCATCCACACGTAGGCGTCGATCCCGGGCTCCGGTGCGGCCTTCGGCCGCTCCCCGAGGCCCGCGCCCTTCTGGTTGCACCAGTTGCCCGTGTTGAACCGGCGGTCGTAGCGGCCGCCGTCGACGTAGGTGTCCACGCTGGTCGTGGCGCCGGGCCCGGTGGGCCGGGCGGTGCCGCCCCAGCCGTTGCGGGAGGTGTCGATCAGCATGCCGATCTTCGAGTCGAAGCCGAGCGAGACCAGCTTCTCGCGCAGGGCCTTGGCGTACGACAGTTCGTCGACGTAGCGGTTCCAGCTGACCCACTTGGACTCGCGCACCGACTTGCCGGCCACGGTCTGGTCGACCGAGAAGTTGTTCTCCTTCAGCGCGCTGTAGTTGGCGGTGTTGGCGATGAAGCCGTGGACGTCGGCCACGGTCGCGCCCTCGGCGGTGGCGGCCTGCTTGAACATCTCCGCGGAGGCCCCGAAGTTGTCGTCCCAGCCCAGCCAGCCGTGGTGGCCGGCGTCCACGTAGTTGTAGACGTTGGGCACGTCACCGAGCTTGTTCAGGGCGTAGCCCACGCCCTTGACGTAGTTGCCGTTGGCCTTCATCACGTCGCAGTTGGGCGTGGCGGTGGCCCGCGGGGAGACGTTGGTGACCAGGTTGGGCAGCGAGTCGATCTCGACCGTGGTGACGATCCGCAGCGAGGCGTACTTCGGGTCGGCGAGGATCTTGGCGATCGGGTCGATGTACTGCGTCTTGTACTTGTCGATCTCCGTGGCGCCGAATTCGCCGTTGGAGGCGAGCGCGGCGCAGTCGCGGCCGGGCAGGTTGTAGATGACCACCTGGAAGACGAGTTCGCCCGAGCCCTTCTGCCGCAGGGCCTCGTCGAGGTGGGCACGCAGACCCATCTTGCCGTTGGCCCCGTTGATGGCGGCGGTGCGGTCCATCCAGACACCGGTGGGCTGGTTCGCGATGCGGCTGCCGCCCGGCTCGGCGGCGGCCTTCGCGGACCACTCGGGGTTCACGTACACCTTGGCGCCGACGTAGGGGTTGTCGACCCGGGCGCCCTGGGGCGGCGGGTCGGTCGGGCCCGGCGGGTCGGTGGGCCCGCCGGAGTCGACGTTGCAGGTCACGCCGTCGAGGGTGAAGGCGGCCGGGATCGCGTTGGTACCGCTGTAGGTGCCCTGGAAGCCGAAGCTCGCCGAACCCCCGGTGGCCAGCGTGCCGTTGTAGGACTCGTTGGCGGCGGTGACGGCGGCGCCGGACTGGGTGAGCTTGGCGTTCCAGCCGCTGGTGATCTTCTGGTTGCCGGCGTACGACCACTTCACCGCCCACGACGACTTGGCGGCGCCGTGGTTGGTGACCGTCACGGACGCGGTGAAGCCGGTGTCCCACTGGTTCTGCACCTGGTAGTCGACGGTGCAGGGGACGGCGGCGGCGCCGGCGGCGCCGGGAACGGCGGCGTAGGCCGTCCCGGCGGCACCGGCGACCAGTGCCGTGGCAGCGAGGAGCGCGGTTCTGGTACGACTCATGAGTGCGGGTTTCCTATCCGTAGGGGGCTGTCCGAAGAGGGCTGTCCGTCGGGGCGCGCGTGACTCGCGCGGCCCGGTGCCGTACGGCGTGGGGGTACCTCGGGCTCAGGATCAGGACGGGGTCCGGTCCGCGGTCCGGGACGTTCGGGGCCGGACCGGCCATGAGGGGTCCCACGGGAGTGCGCTGTCCCCGCGTCGGGGGTACGGGTGGCGCCGTCGAGCCGGGACACCGCGGATCCGGTGCCGGCGTCCCTCGGGGAGGCGGTGGCGGAGTGCTCCACCGCGCAAGGCTGGGGCGGGGCTAAAAGTACTGAACGCGGGGGGGGTGTCGCATGAGCGACTCCTTGCAGTTCGGACGCGCCGTGACGGACGCGTCGACTGATGGAACCGCTCCCACTGGTGTCCATGAAGCTAGCGCCAAGTGACGGCAAAGAACAGAGGGGTTGCTGACTTTCGCCCCACTCGGGCCGTCGAATCTTTTCGACTCTCCACAAGCCTTGACCGCTCCGGGCCCCGTCCCCACTATGGGAGCGCTCCCACTGGTTCAAGGCTTGACATCTCCGAGTCGCAGGAGGAACCAGCACCATGCGCCCCCCACCCAGAAGACGTCGCGGTGCGCGGCGACTGTGGACCGCCGCGGCGGCCGCTCTCGCGCTTCCGCTGACGATGCTGTCCTCAGGATCAACTCCCGCTCAGGCTGCGGCTGTTCAGTGCAGCGTGGACTACCGGACGAACGACTGGGGCTCCGGCTTCACCGCGGATCTGACGCTCACCAACCGCGGCACGGACCCCATCGACGGCTGGACGCTGACGTACGACTACGCGGGCAACCAGAAGCTCGCGAACGGCTGGAACGGCAGCTGGTCGCAGTCCGGGAGGACCGTGATCGTGAAGGACGCCGGGTACAACGCCCGGATCGCCGCCGGCGGCGCTGTCACGACCGGCGCCCAGTTCTCCTACAGCGGCACCAACGCCGCACCCACGTCCTTCGCGATCAACGGCACCGCCTGCACCGGTGCCCACCAGCCGCCGATCGCCGTGCTGACCAGCCCCGAGGCCGGCTCCGTCCACACCCAGGGGGAGACCGTCCCGCTCGCGGCGACCGCGGCGGCGGCCGACGGCGCCACGATCACCAAGGTGGAGTTCTACGACGACACCGTGCTGCTGGGCACGGACAGCAGCGCACCGTTCACCCTCTCGATCGCCGGCTTGACCGTGGGCAGTCATTCACTGGTCGCGAAGGCCTACGACAGCATGGGGGCCTCCGCGAGCTCGACCCCGGTCGGCATCACGGTCGCCTCGGGCCCCGCCGTGGTGGCCACCCCCTCCCAACTGGGCGTCCGGCAGGGTGAGTCGGGCACGTACGAGGTGAAGCTGTCGAAGCAGCCGAGTGGGAACGTGACCGTCACGACGACCCGTGCGAGCGGTAACTCGGGGCTGTCGGTCACCGGGGGCGCCTCGCTCACCTTCACGCCGTCGAACTGGAACACCGCGCAGAAGGTGACCATCGCCGCCAACGGCTCCGGCACCGGCTCGGCGGTCTTCGAGTCCACCGCACCGGGGCACGGCAAGGCCTCGGTCACGGTGACGCAGCTGGGCGCGACGAAGACGTACGACGCGCGCTTCCTGGAGCTATACGGCAAGGTCACCGACCCGGCGAACGGCTACTTCTCGCCCGAGGGCATCCCGTACCACTCGGTCGAGACGCTGATCGTCGAGGCGCCGGACCACGGTCACGAGACCACCTCGGAGGCGTACAGCTACCTGCTGTGGCTGCAGGCCATGTACGGCAAGGTGACCGGTGACTGGTCGAAGTTCAACGGGGCCTGGGACATCATGGAGCGGTACATGATCCCGACCCGCGCCGACCAGCCGACCAACTCCTTCTACAACGCCTCGAAGCCGGCGACCTACGCGCCCGAGTACGACACCCCGAACGAGTACCCGTCCGCGCTCGACACGGGTGCTCCGGTCGGTCCCGACCCGATCGCGGCCGAGCTGAGGTCCGCCTACGGCACGGACGAGGTCTACGGCATGCACTGGCTGCAGGACGTCGACAACGTCTACGGCTACGGCAACGAGCCGGGCAAGTGCGAGGCCGGCCCGACGGCGACCGGCCCGTCCTACATCAACACCTTCCAGCGCGGCCCGCAGGAGTCGGTGTGGGAGACCGTCCCGCAGCCCACCTGCGACGCCTTCAAGTACGGCGGGAAGAACGGCTACCTGGACCTGTTCACCAAGGACGCCTCGTACGCCAAGCAGTGGAAGTTCACCAACGCCCCGGACGCCGACGCGCGCGCCGTGCAGGCCGCGTACTGGGCGGACAAGTGGGCCAAGGAGCAGGGCAAGGGCTCCGAGGTCTCCGCGACCGTCTCCAAGGCCGCGAAGATGGGCGACTACCTGCGCTACGCCATGTTCGACAAGTACTTCAAGAAGATCGGCAACTGTGTGGGGCCGTCGTCCTGCCCGGCCGGCACCGGCAAGGACTCCTCGCACTACCTGCTGTCCTGGTACTACGCGTGGGGCGGTGCCACCGACTCCTCGGCGGGCTGGGCCTGGCGCATCGGCTCCAGCCACGCGCACGGCGGCTACCAGAACCCGTTCGCCGCGTACGCGCTGAGCACCTACGCGCCGCTGAGGCCGAAGTCGGCGACCGGCGCGGACGACTGGGCCAAGTCGATGCAGCGGCAGCTGGAGTTCTACCGCTGGCTGCAGTCCTCCGAGGGCGGCATCGCGGGCGGCGCGACCAACAGCTGGGCGGGCCGGTACGCCACACCGCCGGCCGGCACGCCGACCTTCTACGGCATGTACTACGACGAGAAGCCGGTCTACCACGACCCGCCGTCCAACCAGTGGTTCGGCTTCCAGGCCTGGTCGATGGAGCGGGTCGCCGAGCTGTACCAGCAGACCGGCAACGCGCTCGCCAAGTCGGTCCTCGACAAGTGGGTCGACTGGACGCTGTCCGAGACCACGGTCAACCCGGACGGCACCTTCCGGATCCCGTCGACGCTCCGCTGGTCGGGCAGGCCCGACACGTGGAACGCCACGAGCCCCGGTGCCAACAACGGTCTGCACGTCACCGTCGTCGACTACACCAACGACGTCGGTGTGGCGGGCGCGTACGCCAGGGCCCTGACGTACTACGCCGACCGCTCCGGTGACACCGAGGCCGCGGCCACCGCGAAGAAGCTCCTCGACGGCATGTGGACCCACCACCGGGACGCCCTCGGCGTCGCCGTCCCGGAGACCCGCACCGACTACAACCGCTTCGACGACCCGGTCCACGTCCCCAGCGGCTGGACCGGCACCATGCCCAACGGCGACGTGATCAACGCCTCGTCGACGTTCGACTCGATCCGCTCCTTCTACCGGGACGACCCGGCCTGGTCGAAGATCGAGTCCTATCTGGCGGGCGGGGCCGCGCCCACCTTCACGTACCACCGGTTCTGGGCCCAGGCCGACATCGCCCTGGCCATGGGCTCGTACGCGGAGCTGCTCGAATAGCCCCCGCCGGCGCTCCGTGTGCCGGCCCCGGCACCTGACGCCGGGGCCACGGCGGCCGGGCGGGTCCCCTCGCGCACGGGGGACCCGCCCGGCCCTCGCACGCTCCCTCTCTCCCCTCTCCCCCCACTTTGAGGAAGGACCTCACCGTGCGAAGAACCCGCGTCCTGACGGCCGTGCTCGCGCTGGCGGCCGGCCTGCTCACGGGCGGCCCGCCCGCCCTGGCCGCCGGCGCCCCGGAGCCGGCCACCGCCCTCGCCGCCGACACCTACACCTGGAAGAACGCCCGCATCGACGGCGGCGGCTTCGTGCCCGGCATCGTCTTCAACCGCACTGAGAAGAACCTGGCCTACGCCCGCACCGACATCGGCGGCGCCTACCGGTGGCAGGAGTCGACGAAGACCTGGACCCCGCTGCTGGACTCGGTCGGCTGGGACGACTGGGGCCACACGGGCGTGGTCAGCATCGCCTCCGACTCCGCCGACCCCGACCGGGTGTACGCGGCGGTCGGCACGTACACCAACGACTGGGACCCGGGGAAGGGCGCGGTGCTGCGTTCCACCGACCGGGGCGCGAGCTGGCGGAAGGCCGACCTGCCGTTCAAGCTGGGCGGGAACATGCCGGGGCGGGGCATGGGGGAACGCCTGGCGGTCGACCCCCACCGCAACAGCGTGCTGTACCTGGGCGCGCCCAGCGGCAAAGGGCTGTGGCGGTCGACCGACTCGGGGGCGAGCTGGTCGCAGGTGACGGCCTTCCCCAACCCGGGCAACTACGTGCAGGATCCGGGCGACACCTCCGGATACGCCAGTGACAACCAGGGCGTCGTCTGGGTCACCTACGACGAGTCCACGGGCACGCCGGGAAGTGCGACCAGGACGATCTACGTCGGGGTCGCCGACAAGGAGAACGCCGTCTACCGTTCGACGGACGCGGGCGCGACCTGGCAGCGCCTTGCCGGCCAGCCGACGGGCCACCTGGCCCACAAGGGCGTCCTCGACGCCGAGAACGGCCACCTGTACCTGGCCTACAGCGACACCGGCGGCCCGTACGACGGCGGCAAGGGCCGCCTGTACCGGTACGCCACGGCGGCCGGCACCTGGACGGACATCAGCCCGGTGGCGGAGGCCGACACCTACTACGGCTTCAGCGGGCTGACGGTGGACCGGCAGCGGCCGGGCACGGTCATGGCGACGGCATACAGCTCCTGGTGGCCGGACACCCAGATCTTCCGCTCCACGGACAGCGGTGCGACCTGGACCCGGGCATGGGACTACACCTCGTACCCGAACCGGGAGAACCGCTACACCATGGACGTCTCGTCCGTACCGTGGCTGACCTGGGGCGCCCACCCGTCACCGCCCGAGCAGACCCCGAAACTGGGGTGGATGACCGAGGCGCTGGAGATCGACCCGTTCGACTCGGACCGCATGATGTACGGGACGGGCGCGACGATCTACGGCACCGAGGACCTCACCCGCTGGGACAGCGGATCGACGTTCACCATCACCCCGATGGTGCGCGGGCTGGAGGAGACGGCGGTCAACGACCTCGCCTCTCCCCCGTCGGGCGCCCCGCTGCTCAGCGCGCTCGGTGACATCGGCGGCTTCCGGCACACGGACCTGACGAAGGTTCCGTCGATGATGTTCACCCAGCCCAACTTCACCTCCACCACCAGCCTGGACTTCGCCGAGAGCAACCCCGGCACGGTGGTCCGGGCGGGGGATCTGGACTCGGGCCCGCACATCGCGTTCTCGACCGACAACGGCGCCAACTGGTTCGCGGGCACGGACCCTTCGGGCGTCAGCGGCGGCGGCACGGTCGCGGCGGGCGCCGACGGCAGCCGCTTCGTGTGGAGCCCGCAGGGCGCCGGGGTGCACCACACCACCGGCTTCGGCACGTCGTGGTCGGCGTCGAGCGGCATCCCCGAGGGAGCGGTCGTCGAGTCCGACCGGGTGAACCCGAAGACGTTCTACGGCTTCAAGTCCGGGAAGTTCTACGTCAGTACGGACGGCGGCGCCACCTTCACCGCGTCCCCCGCGACCGGGCTGCCGAGCGATGGCAGCGTGCGGTTCAAGGCGCTGCCGGGCGCCGAGGGCGACATCTGGCTGGCCGGCGGGGCGAGCGACGGTGCGTACGGGCTGTGGCACTCCACCGACGGCGGGAAGAGCTTCACCGCACTGCGGGGCGTCGACGAGGCCGACACCATCGGCTTCGGCAAGGCGGCGCCGGGCGCCTCGTACCAGACGCTCTTCACCAGCGCGAAGATCGACGGGGTGCGCGGCATCTTCCGCTCCACGGACCGGGGCGAGAGCTGGACCCGCATCAACGACGATGCCCACCAGTGGGGTTGGACGGGTGCGGCGATCACCGGTGACCCACGGGTGTACGGCAGGGTGTACGTGGCGACCAACGGCCGCGGCATCGTCTACGGCGACACCTCGGCCACCGGGGGCGGGGACGACGGCGGCGGAGGCACCGATCCCGGCCCGGATCCGGGGCCGACGGGCGCCTGCGCCGTGTCCTACGAGATCACCAACCAGTGGCCCGACGGTTTCCATGCCCAGGTCCAGGTGACCAACACCGGGTCGAACGCCTGGAACGGCTGGTCGCTGACCTGGTCGTTCCCGGACGGTCAGCGGGTGTCCCAGCTCTGGAACGGGGCCCACACACAGTCCGGTTCGGCGGTGACGGTGCGCAACACCGACTGGAACGGCACCGCCGCGGCGGGCTCGTCGGTCGGTTTCGGCTTCACGGCGAGCCGTTCGGCGACGAACACGGAACCGGCCGCCTTCGAACTGGACGGACGGGCCTGCACGGTGACGTGATCCGGCGGGACAACCCACACGGGGCACGTGCCGCGCTCGCGGCACGTGCCCCGTGATCCGGGCTCTCGGTTCTCAGGGTGTGTAGACCGCCGGCCGGGGCGGGGTCGGCATGTTGGCGCCGATGAAGAAGCCGGTGTGCGGCGGCTGGTTGTAGGCCGTGTTCTGCCAGGCCAGCGCGGTGCGGTACAGGGTGTCGTGCAGCAGGGTGGTGATCCTGATGTCGGTGTCGTGCGGGGTGGAGTAGATGCGCAGCGCGGTGTTGTCACCGGTGCGCCAGACGACCTCCTCGCGCCAGTCGCCCTGCTCGACGCCGTTCACGACGGCGCGGACGGTGTAGTCGGCGTGGGAGGGGGCGCCGGAGTGGAAGAACGTGGTGGAGCCGGTGATCGGGCTGGAGTTGACCTTCGTACCGGCCCGGTAGACGTTGAAGGAGACGTTGCCCGGGTCGGTGCCGAGCCAGCGCCAACTGACCAGATTGCCGCTGCCGTTGTACACGCTGACGACGCCCCGGTCGAGCCTCTCGACCTGCCGTGTGGTGGCGGCCTCGGCGGTACCGGTGCCGAGGCCGGTGAGCCCGGCCCCGGCGAGGGCCGCGGCGGTGAGGACCGCGGGAAGGGCGAACCGGCGTCCGCGTTGCCTGTGGGGATGCTGCACGAGACGGACCTCCAGAGAGGACGAATGGATTCCGTCTCTCAGTCGCCACCGGCCCCACCCGGGTTGCCGTACTCCGCAGGGGAGTTCACCCGTCCCCGGGCACCGGCGGCTTCCGGAACGCCCGTAGTCGGAAGACCGGGTCCGGGCGGGGACGGTCCTGGTCGGGGAGGGCGGCGAGGGCGGTGGCGAAGCCGTCGGCGCGGGGGTCGCCCGGGGGCAGGGTGACGAACCAGCCGCGGCGCAGGTCGGCGATGGTGCGGCGGGGGCTGCGGCCCTGACCGTGGCCCCGGAACACGGCCTGTCCGGCCGGGACCAGGCCGTGTTCGGCGGCGCGGGCCGTCACGTCTGCGGCGGCGTCGTGCACCGGGCTGCGCGGGCGGGCGGCGAGGACGGCGTCGATGTCGCTGCCCACACGGTGCGAGGCGCCCTTGTCGACGGTGGTGACGTACACCCCGCCGGGCCGCAGGACCCTGGCGCACTCGCCGATGAGGGCCCGCACGTCCTCCGGGCCGGACACCAGGTGCAGCAGCCACACGCTGACGACGGCGTCGAACCGGGCGTCGCCGAACGGCAGCCGGCGGCCGTCGGCGCGGACCACGGCGCCGGGCAGTCGGGCCGCCGCCCTCCGGGCCATCGCCGACGCGAGGTCGACACCGGTCACGCGCAGGCCGTCCCGGGCGGCGGGGAAGCGCCGGGTCACGATGCCGGTGCCGCAGGCCATGTCCAGCAGATCCCGCGCGCCGACCGGTATCAGGTCCAGTACCGCCTCCGCGGCCGCGGCGGCCCGGGGCTCACCGCCGCGTGAGGCGTCGTACCGTTCCGCTTCCTCGTCGTAGTCGAGCACACACCTCAGTGTGCACCGTGAGAGGGCACCAAGTCCTGTACTCTACGCGCCAGTTCGAGGTCCTTCTCGGTGACGGCGCCGCCCGCGCTGTGCGTCTGGACGGCCAGGGACACGGTGTTGTAGCCGAGGGTGAGGTCGGAGTGGTGGTTCAGCTCCTCCTGCACCTGGGCGACGTGGACGACCATCGCCGTCGCCGCGAAGTGGGAGCCGAGCCGGTAGGAACGGGTGAGGCGGCCGCCGTCGAGCGCCCAGCCCGGCAGGTCGGCCAGCCGCTCCTCGATCTCCTTCGGCGACAGCGGTTCGTCGGACATGGGCGCGCTCCTCCTCGGTCCCCTGCGGGCCGGTTCCTGCGGTGGCGGGGCTCTGTCCCAGCGTGCCACAGGAGGAGCCGCGAGGTCCTGGTCAAGGCGGTGCGGCTCCCCCGTACGGTGTCCTCCCGGCCGAGGACCGGGATCGTCCGGAGCGGGGGCGCCGGTCCGCGACCCGTGAGAGGGTCGGTGCGGCATGGCAGACTGAACCGGTGTCCGGGGGCGTTGGGGAGACGTGGCGTGAGTGAACGGCGGGCCGCACCCACCGTGGGCCAGGTGGTGCTCGGCAGGCGGCTGCAGGAACTGCGGGAGACGGCGGGCCTCACCCGTGAGGAGGCCGCCCGGGTCCTGCGGGTGGCCCCCGCGACCGTACGGCGGATGGAGACGGCCGAGGTCGCGCTGAAGATCCCGTACGTCCAGATCCTGCTGACGGCCTACGGGGTGCGGCAGAGCGAGGCGGCCGCGTTCATCGGGCTCGCGGAGGACGCGAACCGTCCGGGCTGGTGGCAGCGGTTCCACGACGTGCTGCCCGACTGGTTCAGCCTGTACGTGAGCCTCGAGGGCGCCGCTCGCATCATCCGGTCCTACGAGCCGCACTTCGTGCCGGGGCTGCTGCAGACGGAGGACTACGCACGTGCCGTCCTGGAGGCCGGGACGATCGGGAACCAGGGGCCGGAGGCGGTCGAGCGGCATGTGTCGCTGCGTCTGGAGCGGCAGCGGCTCCTCGAACGGCCGGATCCGCCCCACCTGTGGGTGATCATCGAGGAGACGGTGCTGCGCAGGCCGGTGAGCGTGGACGGCCGGGTGATGCGCGACCAGTTCGACAAGCTGCTGGAGTGGTCCGAGCGGGACCGGATCACCGTCCAGGTCGCCGAGTTCGCCGACGGCCCGCACCCGGGGACGTACGCGCCGTTCTCGCTGTTCCGTTTCGCCGAGCCGGAGCTGCCGGACATGGTGTTCACCGAGTATCTGACCGGTGCCCTGTATCTGGACTCCCGCAAGGAGGTCTCGGCGCACCTGGAGGTCCTGGACCACATGGTGGCGCGGGCCGCCACCACCCAGCACACCCAGAAGCTGCTGCGGGAGTTCCGGGACGGCTACTGAGCACCGCGCCCCTCCTTCCCGCGGTCCCCGTCACCTCCGTCCTTCTCGTCGTCGACGATCTCCGCGTCGACGACGCCCTCCTCCTCCTGCGGCGCGGTGTGCTGCCCGGCGTCGCCGGTGGACGTCTGGTCGGCCTGGGCGTACATCGCCTGGCCCATCTTCTGGCTGACCGCGGCGAGTTTCTCGACGCCGGCGCGCAGGGCGGCCGTGTCGGCGGACTGCTCCAGCAGGGGCTTGAGCTCCGCGACGGCGCCCTCGACCTCGGACTTGGTTTCCGCGGGGATCCGGTCACCGTTGTCCCGGATGAACTTCTCGGTCTGGTAGACGAGTTGCTCGGCCTGGTTACGGGTTTCGGCGGCTTCGCGGCGCTTGCGGTCCTCGTCGGCGTACTGCTCGGCCTCGCGCATCATGCGGTCGATGTCGTCCTTGGGCAGCGCCGAGCCGCCGGTGACGGTCATCTTCTGTTCCCGGCCGGTGGCGAGGTCCTTGGCGGAGACGTGCATGATGCCGTTGGCGTCGATGTCGAAGGCCACCTCGATCTGCGGGACGCCGCGCGGCGCCGGGGGCAGACCGGTCAGGTCGAAGACGCCGAGCTTCTTGTTGTACGCCGCGATCTCGCGTTCGCCCTGGTAGACCTGGATACCGACCGAGGGCTGGTTGTCGGTGGCCGTGGTGAAGGTCTCCGAACGCCGGGTCGGGATGGTGGTGTTGCGTTCGATCAGTTTGGTCATGATGCCGCCCTTGGTCTCGATGCCGAGGGACAGCGGGGTGACGTCGAGCAGCAGCACGTCCTTCACGTCGCCGCGGATGACACCCGCCTGGAGGGACGCTCCTACGGCGACGACCTCGTCCGGGTTGACGCCCTTGTGCGGGTCCTTCCCGGTGAGTTCGCGGACCAGGTCGGTCACGGCGGGCATCCGGGTGGAGCCGCCGACGAGGATGACGTGGTCGACCGCGGAGAGCTTGACGCCGGCGTCCTTGACGGCCTGGTGGAAGGGCGTCTTGCAGCGCTCCAGCAGGTCGGCGGTGAGTTCCTGGAACTGGGCCCGGGTGAGTTTCTCGTCCAGGTGCAGCGGGCCGTCGGCGGAGGCCGTGATGTAGGGCAGGTTGATCGTGGTCTCGGAGGAGGAGGACAGCTCAATCTTGGCCTTCTCGGCGGCCTCCCGCAGCCGTTGCACGGCCATCTTGTCCTGCGCCAGGTCGATGCCGTACTGGTTCTTGAAGCGCTGGGCGAGATGGTCGAGGAGGCGCTGGTCCCAGTCGTCGCCGCCGAGGTGGGTGTCACCGTTGGTGGCCTTCACCTCGATGACTCCGTCGCCCATCTCCAGGAGCGACACGTCGAAGGTGCCGCCGCCCAGGTCGAAGACGAGGACGGTCTGCTCGTTCTCCTTGTCCAGGCCGTACGCGAGGGCCGCCGCCGTGGGCTCGTTGATGATCCGCAGGACCTTCAGCCCGGCGACCTCCCCGGCCTCCTTGGTGGCCTGCCGCTGGGCGTCGTCGAAGTACGCCGGGACGGTGATCACGGCGTCCGTGATGTCTTCGCCCAGGTAGGACTCCGCGTCCCGCTTCAGCTTCTGCAGCACCCGGGCGGACAGTTCCTGCGCCCGGTAGCGGGTGCCGTCCACCGAGCCCTGCTCGGGGAAGTGCCACTGGCTGTCGCCCATGTGCCGCTTGACCGAGCGGGCGGTGCGGTCGACGTTCGTCACGGCCTGCCGTTTGGCGACCTCGCCGACGAGCACCTCGCCGTTCTTGGCGAAGGCCACCACCGAGGGGGTGGTCCGCGAGCCCTCCGCGTTGGCGACGACGGTCGGCTCACCGCCCTCCAGCACGGCCACCACCGAGTTCGTGGTTCCCAGGTCGATTCCGACCGCACGTCCCATCGCTGTCCCCTTCCGCCAGGGCACACCTCTTCGGACCTCAAGGTTTCCAGCACAAAACTTGAGTGGGCTGTTGTCAACAGTTTACGTGGGCCGTTTGTCAACCGCTCGTTCAGGCGGCCACACGGCGCAGGCCGCCCCGTCGGGGCGGCCTGCGGTGTACTGCGGAGGGGCCGACGGGTCAGGAGAGCTTCGCCGTCAGCGTGATCTCGGTGCCCTTCAGCGCCTGGCTGACCGGGCAGTTGACCTTGGCGTCCTCGGCCGCGGACTGGAAGGCCGCCTCGTCCAGGCCGGGGACGGTGGCCTCGACGGTGAGGTGGATCCCGGTGATGCCCTCACCGGGCACGAAGGTGACGTCGGCGGAGGTCACCAGGCGGGTCGGCGGGTTGCCGGCCTTGTCGAGGATGTTGGAGAAGGCCATCGAGTAGCAGCTGGAGTGCGCGGCGGCGATCAGCTCCTCGGGGCTGGTCCTGCCGTTCGCCTCCTCCGCTCGCGACGCCCAGGTGACCGGCTGCTCACCGATGCTGCCGGAGGAGTCGAAGGTGACGACCCCGCTGCCCTTGAAGAGGTTGCCTTCCCAAACGGTGTGTGCGGAGCGCGTGGCTGCCATGACGCATCCTTTCGAAAATGTCCGGCCGTGTGTCCGGTCCGTGCTCTGTCCGGGGCCGCCCGGGCCACCGGGATTCCCGACCCCATCCGATCACACTACGGCTCGACTCACCCGCAGGACCGGCCCCTCACCCGGAAGACCGGCTCGCCCGGGGTCAAGCCGCGCGTTCCTGGCCGGGACGGGTCGGCCGGGCGAAGTCACCGGACTCGGCCAGCCAGCGGCGCAGTACCCGGTGGACGTGTTCGGCACCGACGAGTTCGGTTCCGTCGGCGACCGGCGGGGACAGCGCGACCGGGGACAGCAGGAAGGGGTGGGACTGGGCGCCGCCGAGGCCTCCGTGGGAGCCGATCTGCTCCTCGAAGGCGTGGACCTCCCCGGTGGCGGGGTCGTGGGAGGAGTTGACCATGATGTCGGCGGTGTGCGGGAAGGAGTGGGTGCGGCGTATGACGTCGGCGGCGCCCGGCCCGAACGCGGCCAGGGGGCCGGGATCGTCGCCGAGTGCGTCGAGGGGGATCTCCGCGCCGTGCGCGCCGAGGACGACACCGCCGTGCCGTTCGCTGCGCACCAGCAGGAAGCCGATGCCGGGGTGGTTGGCGAGGGTCGGCAGCAGTGCCGGATGGCGGGCGTCGATCTCCTCCTTGCTCATCCGGTGCGGCACGTCCGGGAAGGAGACCAGGCCGAGGTTGCCGGAGGCCAGCACGACGGGCTCGGAGCCGCGCGGGGAACGGTACTGCTCGACGCCCTCCTCGACCGGCCGGTGCAGTGCCGCCCGGACCGCCGCGCGGGCCTCGGCGCCGCTGTGGGTGCGCCGCGCGCGGCGCGGTACGGGCAGTCCGCAGCCGGCCCGGACCAGGTCGCCGAGGGTGAGGCCGTAGCGGGCGCGGAAGGTCTCGCCGGGGCTCTGGCCGTGGTCGGAGAGGACGACGATCCGGTACGGACGGGGGGCGTGCCCGGCGACGTGCTCGATCAGGGCGAGGGAGCGGTCGAGGCGTTTCAGGACCTTCTCGGCGTCCCGGCTCGCGGGGCCGGAGTGGTGGGCCACCTCGTCGTAGGCGACCAGGTCGGCGTAGACGGAGGTGCGGCCGGCCAGCAGGTCGCCCATGACGGCGGCGACGACCACGTCCCGCTGGACGACGGTCGCGAAGGCCCGCACGAACGGGTAGAGCCCGCCGCGGGACACGCGGGGGAGCTGCTTGGTCCACCGGGCCCGGGTGGACTGGGCGATCTCGCGGACCACCTCGGCACCGAAGGACAGGGCGGTGCGCACGGCGTTGGCCGGGTCGGAGAAGTAGGCGAAGTAGCCCGAGCGGGAGCGGTTCTCCCGGGTGCGGCGGCGTGCGGTGATGGACAGCACCAGGGCCTGTTCGCCGGCGCCGCCGCTGAACAGGTTGCCGCGGCTGGCGCCGTCGGCGGCCAGCAGCCCGGCATGGCCGGCGTGGCGGGCGGCCCGCCGCTGCAGCTCCACGGCGCTGGTGGGCCGGTTGCAGACCATCACCTCCCGGCGGTCCTTCTCGTACCAGCGGAAGGCGGGGACGTCGTGGTTGCTGCCGTGCAGGATGGCGAGCTGACTGGCGCCGGTCTGGCTGGACCAGTCGGTGTGCCAGGAGGTGAGGCGGTGGGAGGGGGGACGGGTGTCGTCGGCGCCGAGCCAGCGGGCGACGGTCGGCATCAGGCCCCGGTCGACCGCCTGCAGCAGGACGTCGTGGCCGACACCGTCCAGTTGCAGGAAGACGGTGCCGTGGGTGGCCGGGACGGGCGGTGCGGAGCCGCGGCGGCGGTAGGCGAGCCGGTAGAGGCGGCGGCGGTAGGCGTCGTCGTCGCGCACGGCGAGGGCGGCTCCGGTGGCGGAGGCGACGGCGGACATCACGGCGGCGACCACGACCGCGGTCTCCCACGCGGCGGTCCCGCGTTCGATCGGGTTGAGCCGCAGCGCCAGCAGCAGCAGCGCGCCGTTGAGGAAGAACACCAGCAGGCCGAGGACGAGTGCCGGTACGAGCAGCAGCAGCCGCACCAGCAGCGGCCACACCAGCGCCGACAGCAGACCGAAGGCACCGGCGCCGAGCGCGGCGGTGACCGCGATGTCGGTGGCGCTGTCACCGTCGGCGGAGCGCAGCCGGAAGTCGGGGAGGATGCCGGCGAGCACCAGCATGGTGAGGGTGGCGACCGCCCACACGGTGACGCTCCGCCCGATCTGACTGGCGACCCGTCGCCACCGCACGCCACCCACGCCCAGTCCACCTCACGTCCCGGCTCGTCGCCGCCACCAGCCAGAACGGCCCGCGAACCGGCCCCTGCCCGTACCCACCCTGCCACAACGCCCGGAAGTGCCGATTCGTCCCCGAAGGGCCCGGGAAAAGGGCCGGGGGCGGCTCAGCGGCCGTCGTAGCCGGCCGTCGGCATGGACAGGCGGCGGTGCACCCGGGCCTTCATCGCGGCGTCGTACGACGGTTCGGCGCGGCCGACGGTCTCCACCCGTACCCCGCGCCGCGCGCACTCGGCGGTGAACTCCTCGACGGAGGCCAGGGCGCTCTCCAGCACCCGGCGGCTGGGCGCCACGAACAGATCGGCGCCCGGCCGTACGCCGTCCCACAGAAGACCGTGGTCGCAGCGCAGTCCCCGCACCAGCAGCTCCCGGGTCACCACGTAGCCGCGTTCGCGGGCCCAGTGGGCGCACATCTCGTGCTGACTGCGGGAGTCCACGAGGAAGGGGTCGGCGTCCAGTTCCGCCAGCGGTGTCAGACTCGCGATCGCCGTCACCCGCACCGCCCCCATGGCGCCCCCTCACCTCCGGACTGCGCCGCCGACCCTACTCCTGCGCGTAGGCTTCGGGGAGTCGCGGAGGGAGGCGGAGAGGTGCCGGTGGAGATCACCTGGTGGGGGCACGCCACCTGCACGGTCGAGGACTCGCACACCCGCGTGCTCACCGATCCCCTGTTCGCCCGCCGCCTCGCGCATCTGCGGCGGCGGCGCGGTGCCGTGCCACCGCCGGGCGCCCGGCACGCGGACGTGGCGCTGGTCTCCCATCTGCACGCCGATCATCTGCATCTGCCCTCGCTGGCGCTGCTCGCCCCGGGCACGCGCCTGCTCGTGCCCCGGGGCGCACGCCGCGCGGTGCCGGGGCTGCGCCGGCTCACGCACCTCGAGGTGAGCGAGGTGGCACCCGGCGACGTGCTGACGGTCGGCGGCCTGGCCGTACGGGCCGTGACCGCCCGGCACGACGGGCGGCGGCTGCCGCTCGGACCGCACCGCTCCCCCGCGCTCGGCTACGTCGTGGAGGGCGAGGCGCGCACGTACTTCGCGGGCGACACCGGCCTGTTCGACACGATGGCCAAGGAGGTCGGGCCGGTCGACGTGGCACTGCTGCCGGTGGGCGGCTGGGGCCCGTACCTCGGTGAGGGGCACCTGGACGCGGCGCGCGCGGCCGAGGCGCTGGCCCGGCTCGAGGCGCGCAGCGCGGTGCCGGTGCACTACGGCACGTACTGGCCGATCGGCATGGACGCCGTGCGTCCGCACGAGTTCCACTCGCCGGGCGACGAATTCGTACGGCGGGCGGCCCAGCAGGCACCCGGGGTGCCGGTGCACCGGCTGGGGCACGGGGAGAGGGTGCGTCTGGGAGGCCCGCGGTGATTCTGCCCGCCGCCCTGATACAGGCGGCCGGTGCGCCCGTGTCGGCCCTGGCCTCGTTGGCCGCCCTGGCCGCCCCTGCCGCCCCTGTCTCGATATTCGCCGTGCCGGTGACCGTGGTTCCGGAGTCCACCCAGCAGGCGATCGGGTATCCCTCGCTGTTCCTGTTGGTGCTGATCGGGGCGCTGGTGCCGGTGGTGCCGACGGGGGCGCTCGTGAGTTCGGCGACGGTGGTCGCCTTCCACCGGATGGCGCCGCTCTCGATGGTGCTGGTGTTCGCGACGGCGTCCCTGGCCGCGTTCCTCGGGGACGTCGCCCTGTACTGGCTGGGGCAGCGCGGGATGCGGTCGCGGAACGGTTCGCGCTGGCTGGAGGCGATCCGGGCGCGGGCGCCGGAGGACCGGCTGGCACAGGCACAGACCAAGCTCGCCGAGCACGACGTGACGGTGCTGGTGCTGTCCCGGCTGATTCCGGCGGGGCGCCTTCCGGTGATGCTGGCCTGCCTGATCGCCGAGTGGCCCTTGCGCCGCTTCGTCCGCGGCAACCTGCCGGCCTGCCTGGCCTGGGCGTTTACGTACCAGTTGATCGGTGTCCTCGGAGGCTCGCTGTTCGAGGAGCCCTGGCAGGGCGTGCTCGCGGCGATCGTCCTGACCGTCCTGATCAGCGCGGCCCCGAGCCTGGGGCGGCGCCTGCGGGGCTGACCACCACCGGCCGGAGCCTCCCGGGGCCCGCGGGAGGGGCTCTTATCGCTGAGCTTCGTCGCGGAGGTCGTCGAAGACCGTCCTCAGGTGGTCCAACGCACTTCGCACGTGCGGAAGTTCCAGCGGCTCGGGCGAGGCGAGGCATTCCGCTCGCCGCTCGACGGTGTCGCCGAGCAGGGGCGCGGTGGACAGCCGTACGCGCGGCGCCTCGAGGTCGTCGCCGAAGCGGTGGCCGCCCGGCGCGGGCATGCCGAGCCGCCCGGTGAGGAAGTCCTCCAGTTCCTGGGCGTCGCCGACGCCGTGCGCGGTGAGTGCGGGGGCCAGCGGCGTGAGGTCGACGTAGAGGTGCCGTCCGGCCTGCGGGGGGCGGGCCAGGGCTCCCGCGGCGACGACCGCATCCCGCGCGGCGGCGGCCACGCGGGCGTGCAGGCGTACGGTGGCGGCCGTCCGCGCGGTGACCGGTTCCGGCTCGGCCAGCGCGTAGGCCACCGCGACGGAGACCGGGGCGGCCACCCGCGCGTCGAGCGCGGTCAGTACGTCGAGCACGCGCGCGTGGAGCGCGCCACCGTCCGCGCCCGCCGGGAAGCGGCCGATCGCGGCGGGCCAGCCGGACGGGAGCAGGGCGCCCGCCAGGTCGGTGACCACGGTGACGTGTTCGGGCAGCATCTCGGCGGGGCTGAGCAGCACGGTCTCGCGCGGTGCGTGCAGGGTGTCCCGCCAGGTCTCGTCGCTGACCAGGTGCAGCCCCTCGGCGACGGCGGCCTCGACGGTCTCGTGCAGCAGTTCGGGCGGGGCGACGGTGGCGGTGGGGTCGTCGGCGACGGAGAGCACCAGCAGACGCGGGTCACCGCCCTCGGCGCGCACCCGCCGCACGGTCTCCAGCAGGGCGTACGGATCGGGGACGCCGCCGCTCTCGGGGGGCGTCGGCACGTGGAAGGCGGGGCGGCCGAGCAGCCGGGCCTCGGGGGCCCACCAGGCGGCGCAGGGCCGGGGCACCAGTACGTCCCCGCCGACGGCCGCGGTGAGCGCCATGAGGAGGGCGGGCGCGCCAGGGGCGACGGCCACCCGGTCGGGGGCGGCGGGCAGACCGCGCCGGTCGCCGTGGCCGCACGCGGCGTCCAGCAGGGCGGGGCCGCCGCCGACCGGCTCGGCCTGCGCGCAGGACGCGGCGGCGGCGAGGGCGGCGGAGAGTTCGGGCAGGACGGGCAGCCCGTCCTCGGGCAGTGCCGGTCCGAAGCGGACAGGGCCGTGCCCTCCGGGGTCCGTCCGCCGCATACGCACCTCCGCGCAGTGTCTGGTGCCCCGGCGCGCCCACGGGGGTCACCCGAGTCGGTCACCCTGGTCAGTACCCACGGTGCCACTCCGCGCGGACGGCCGCGGGCCGCTCGGGGAACATCAGCGGCCCGTACGCGCGGTCCTGTCGCGGTACAGCCGGTGGGCTGCGGCGCCGAACGCGCCCGCGATCAGCAGGCCGCCCGCGGCCAGGGCGGGAACGGAGTCGTCGAACCCGCCGCCCGTGCCGGCGTGGACACCGCCCGGGACCGCCGTGCCGTCGCAGTCGGCGCGCTCGCGTTCGGGGCAGTGCGAAGACGGGGGCGAGGGAGAGGTCGCGCCGGAACCGCCGGGGTGGCGGGCGACGGTGAAGGAAGCACTCCACGGCTTGCCCTTCTTCCCGGGCGCGGCAGGACATGTGCCCTCGACGGTCCGCGCGGAGTCCTCGCCGGCGGGGTCGGCCTCGGTAACCGCGGAGAGCGGATCGATGTCGTAGAGCGGGTCGGCCTCGTCCGGGGGGTCGGTCTCCTCCGGGGGTTCGGTCTTCCCCGGCGGATCGGGTTCGTCGAACGGGTCGCCGCCCGGGCCCCCGGCACCCCCGGCACCCCGGATGTTCGCGGTGCCCCGGTAGGCCGGGCCGGACTCCTCCTCGTCGGAGCCGGCCACCTTCTTCAGTTCGACGACGCCCTTGTCGAAGGCCTCCGAGGTCGCCTCGATGGTCTCCGGCGGGCGGCCGTCGACCGGATCACAGAGGACCGAGACGGTGACGGTGCCGCCCGGGGCCGGCCTGCCCGGACTGACCTCGGCGGACGGATCCGCGAACACAGCCGCGAACGCGGTCGGTGCGAGCGCGCCGAGCACGGTGCCGGCGACGGCGGCGAGAGACAGGGCGCGGGCGGTGCGGCGCATGGTGCGGGCTCCTTCGGGCGACGGACGGGGCACGGTGGTCCCGTTCGCAGAAGTCGCGCCCCGCATCCATCCCAGCCCGTCGGCCGCGGCACCGCGCGCGGCCGGCCGCCGTTGGTGGGGCGGGCACACCCGAGTGGGTGAAAGGCCGGGCACCCGGCGCGCCCCGGCCCGGTCGGTCGGTCGGCCGATCAGCGACTGCCGGCAACGCCCCTGTCGTGAGGCGCGGGGAGACCGTCGGGATCCTGTTCCTGCATGCCGGGCAGCACGAGGTCCTCGTAGCGGCCCAGCATCAGCAGTACGCCGAGCATGAGTATCGGAATGAGCACGGCAAGCACCGCCATGGCCGGTCCTTTCGCAGGAGGCGCGGGAGGTGGGGGAACCGGGTCTCCCGTCGTTCACGGGCCAAACCCGGCGGTGCCCGGCACCCGACGGTGACGATCCGCCCGCCGAACCCCGTGTCGGTGTCCGCCGGCCGGGTACGCGGTGCACACCCCGAGCCATCTGGAGAGAGACATGCAGCGAGGCAGTGACCGGCTGAGCGTTCACCGCGACGACGAGATGAAGCACGAACTGCAGGGTCTGCTCAGGTCAGGGCACCCCACCCGGACCGAGGAGTGGAACGACCCGGAGCCGTTCGCCGAGGACGACCCCGCGGTCGCGCACGGCCCGGTGACGCCGAACCGCGGGCCGACGTCACTGGAGTCGGTGAGGCTGGAACTGGCCAGGCTCCTGAGCCGGGGAGCGTTCCCCGCGGGCCCGCGCGAACTGATGCGCACCCTGGACCGGCGGTACGCGCCCGACACCCTCGTCGAGGCACTGGGCCGGCTGCCGCGACAGGCGCGCTACAACAACGTCCAGGAGCTGGCCGAGGCGCTGACGCGCTCCCGGGAAGCGGTCAACCCGTAGCCGGTCGGTCCGGACGAACCCGACCACGAACCCGAACGTCTTGCACGAATTACACGAATTACACGAAAGGACACAGCCCCCCATGCGTATCGCATTCCTCGTCGCACCCGAGGGCGTCGAGCAGGTCGAGCTGACCGAGCCGTGGAAGGCGGCCGTCGGCGCCGGTCACGAACCCGTGCTCGTGTCGACCCGCCCGGGCGAGGTCCAGGCGTTCAACCATCTCGACAAGGCGGACACCTTCCCGGTGCAGGAGGTCGTCGGCGACACGTCCGCCGACTCCTTCGGCGGGCTGGTGCTGCCGGGCGGGGTGGCCAACCCGGACCTGCTGCGCACGGACGAGAAGGCCGTCGCGTTCGTCCGCGACTTCTTCGAACAGGGGCGGCCCGTCGCCGCGATCTGTCACGCGCCCTGGACCCTCATCGAGGCGGACGTGGTCCGCGGAAGGGAGCTGACCAGCTGGCCGAGCCTGCGGACCGACCTCCGCAACGCCGGCGCCACCTGGGTCGACGAGCAGGTGAAGGTCTGCGACCACGAGTCCGCCAAGCTGGTCACCAGCCGCAAGCCGGACGACCTCAAGGCGTTCTGTGAGACGTATCTGGAGGTGTTCGCCGCGGAAGCGGCTTGAACGACCCGCACGACCCGAACGAGCCGGGACCCGCGCCCCGTGGGTCCCGGCTCTTCATCGGTCCGTCAGGTGCCCGGGTTCGCGGGTGTCGCCCTGTCCGCGCTGCTCCGCCCCCGGGCCCCTTCGCGGGTGCGGCCCGCCGCCACCGGGCGGCGCGGATTGCGGCGGAGGTACTCGCCCTCCAGCTGCGCCATACGGTCGTTGTGGACCCGCAGTGCGTCGTTGGAGCCGTACAGCAGCGTGTCGTGACGCGTGCGGTGGATGTTCTCCAGCTCCTTCATGAGCTGCTGATCGTCCAGGCGGTTCGGCTCGACTCCGGTCATCGTGATGCCCCGCTCGTCGTAGGCGTACCTGCGGTCCGGATACCCGCCCGGGGAGGCCACGGGTCCCGCGTCCCTGCACCCACTCTACGAACATCCCGGTCCACGAACATCCCGGCCCAAGGCCTCCGGGTACGGCGGCGGGCCGCTACCGGGCCCGTTCCACGCGGCGCTCGTCCCACACGGGTTCCGGGGTCTCCCGGACTCTGCCGTCGCTGCCGAAGACCAGGTAGCGGTCGAAGGAGCGGGCGAACCAGCGGTCGTGCGTGACGGCCAGCACCGTGCCCTCGAACGCCTCCAGGCCCTCCTGCAGCGCCTCCGCCGACTCCAGGTCCAGGTTGTCGGTCGGCTCGTCGAGCAGCAGCGCCGTGACGCCCTGGAGTTCCAGCAGCAGGATCTGGAACCGGGCCTGCTGGCCGCCGGAGAGCCGCTCGAAGGTCTGCTCGGCCTGTCCGGTCAGTTCGTAGCGGCGCAGCCGGGACATGGCGGCGCCCCGGTCCTGGGCGTGCTCCTTCCACAGGATGTCCAGGAGCGTGCGGCCCTCCAGCTCGGGGTGCGCGTGGGTCTGCGCGAAGTGTCCGGGGACGACGCGGGCGCCGAGCCGCCAGTCGCCCGTGTGCGTCACGTCGTCCCCGGCGAGCAGACGCAGGAAGTGCGACTTCCCGGAGCCGTTGGAGCCGAGGACGGCGACCCGCTCGCCGTAGAAGACCTCCAGGTCGAACGGTTTCATCAGGCCGGTGAGTTCGAGCCGCTCGCAGGTGACCGCGCGCACTCCGGTCCGGCCGCCCTTCAGGCGCATCCTGATGTTCTGCTCGCGCGGCGGCTCCGGCGGCGGTCCGGCCTCCTCGAACTTGCGCAGCCGGGTCTGGGCCGCCTGGTACCGGGACGCCATGTCGGGACTGACGGAGGCGGCCTGCCGGAGGTTCAGCACCAGCTTCTTCAGCTGGGCGTGCTTCTCGTCCCAGCGTCTGCGCAGTTCCTCGAAGCGGGCGAAGCGTTCACGTCGGGCGTCGTGGTACGTGGCGAAGCCCCCTCCGTGCACCCAGGCGTCGGCGCCGGTGGGGCTCGGTTCGAGGGAGACGATGCGCTGGGCGACGCGGGCGAGGAGTTCGCGGTCGTGGGAGACGAACAGCACGGTCTTGCGGGTCTGTGCGAGCCGTTCCTCCAGCCAGCGCTTGCCGGGCACGTCGAGGTAGTTGTCGGGCTCGTCGAGGAGCAGGACCTCCTCGGTGCCGCGCAGCAGCGCTTCGAGGACCAGGCGTTTCTGCTCGCCGCCGGAAAGGGTGCGTACCTGGCGCCACTGCGCCTTGTCGTACGGGACGCCGAGCGCGGCCGTCGTACACACGTCCCACAGTGTCTCGGCCTCGTAGCCGCGTGCCTCGCCCCAGTCCGCGAGGGCCTGTGCGTAGCCCAGCTGGGCAGCCTCGTCGTCGACGGTGAGAAGGGCGTGCTCGGCCTTGTCGACGGCGCGGGCCGCTTCGCGGATCCGGGGCGTGGCGACGGAGACGAGGAGGTCGCGCACGGTCGTCTCGTCCCGTACGGAGCCCACGAACTGACGCATGACGCCGAGGCCGCCGCTGACCGTGACGGAGCCGCCGTGCGGCTTGAGCTCGCCGGCGAGGAGACGCAGGAGGGTCGTCTTGCCCGCGCCGTTGGGTCCCACGAGAGCCATGACGGCCCCTTCGCCCACCCGGAAGGACACATCGCCCAGGAGCGCCCTCCCGTCGGGAAGGAAGTACTCCAGATGCGCGGCTTCGAGGTGACCCATGGGAGGCGATTGTCCGGGGCGTCGGCGCAGGTGGCAAACGGTTTTGCCGGTCGGGTGGGCGGGGTGCCCGCCCGACACCGAATCGTCCGGCATATGAAACACGGGTCTCACGATGCGGCCGAAGTGCGTACCGTGACGGTCATCCCAAGACAGGTACACCACGACGAGACCACGACGAGAAGGGACGGGCTCACCATGCCGCCATCGCGGGAGACCGCCGTCTACACCCACGGGCACCACGAGTCGGTACTGCGGTCGCACACCTGGCGGACCGCGGCCAACTCGGCGGCGTACCTCCTCGGGGTGCTGACGCCCGGTATGCGGATCCTGGACATCGGATGCGGGCCCGGCACCATCACCGCCGACCTGGCCGGACTCGTCCCCGACGGACACGTCACCGGCCTCGACCGGGCGCCGGGCATCCTGGAGCAGGCCGGTGCCACGGCGGCCGAGCGCGGTCTGACGAACACGGCCTTCACGGTGGGCGACGTGCACGCGCTGGACTTTCCGGACGACACGTTCGGCGTGGTGCACGCCCACCAGGTGCTCCAGCACGTGGGGGACCCGGTGCGGGCACTGCGCGAGATGAAGCGGGTGACCAGGCCCGGCGGGTTCGTCGCCGTCCGGGACGCGGACTACGCGGCGATGACCTGGTACCCCCTCTCCCCGGGCATGGACGACTGGCTGGACCTGTACCGGCGGGTGGCTCGGGCCAACGGCGGCGAACCGGATGCCGGCCGGCGGCTGAAGTCCTGGGCGCTGGCGGCCGGGTTCACGGACATCACCGCGACCTCGGCCACCTGGACCTACTCGACCGCCGAGGAGCGGGCCTGGTGGAGCGCCCTGTGGGCGGACCGCACGGTGGCGTCGGGCTACGCCGAGCGGGCCACCGGGCAGGGCCACGCCACCGGCGGACAACTGCGGGCCGTGGCGGCGGCATGGCGGGAGTGGGGCACGCGGGAGGACGGATGGTTCAGTGTGCTGCACGGAGAAATTCTCTGCCGCAAGGAAGCCTGAAACGAGAATTCCGGGCAACCAGAACGGCAGGAGGTTGACACTATGGTTCCCATTCTGCTCGTTCTGCTTCTGGCCTTGATTCTTTTCGGCGCCGGTTTCGCGGTGAAGGTGCTCTGGTGGATCGCGTTGGCGGTTCTCGTCGTGTGGCTGCTGGGATTCTTCATGCGCAGCACATCGGCGAGCGGCGGCAGGGGCCGCTGGTACAAGTGGTGAGACGGCGGACGGCCCGGTGACGGAAACCTCCGTCACCGGGCGGCCGGGGACTCAGTCCCGCGGCAGCAGCGGTCCGAGCGGCCCGAGGTCCAGATTCAGGTCCTCGGGCCGCAGTCCGTATCGGTCACGCAGTTCCGTCATCCGCTCCTCGAGCAGCATCAGGGTGAGTCCGATGCGCTCCTCCTGCTCCTCCGTCAGGTCCCCCTCGTCGAACCGGCGCACCGCCTGGCGCTCCATGAGCTGGCGCAGCAGTTCCACGACGGTGAGCACCAGTTTGACCAGATCGCGTTCGACCGTGTCCGGCTCCAGGTCGAGCCGGTTGCGCCGGCCGCGCCCCTCGCGCCGACTTTCGTGCGGCTCGCCGTGACGGTCGTCGGGGGTGGCCGTCAACGCGACTCCTCGAAGGGCGACGGGACGTTCGCGTTCACCGAGCTGATGAGCGCGTTGAGGTCGATACGGACCAGGTCGACGTCCGCGATGCGCAGCGTGATGTCGCCGGTGATGACGACTCCGCCGGCCAGGAGCCGGTCGAGCAGATCCACCAGGGCTATCTCCCGGCGCTCGACTACGGTCATGCCTCCTCCCCCGCGGCTGATTCCTCTCCGGCTGATTCCTCTCCGGCAGGTTCTTCCCCGGCGAATGAATAGGCCGCCCAGGGGCCGGTGAGTTCGACGCGTATCCCGGGCGTCCCGTTCTTCGTCCGTTCCACCCGTTCCACGAACTTCTCGGATTCCGCCCGCGGTACGAGATAAGCCGCATTCAGTACGTTGCGGCCCGACGCGCCGGAGAGCGTGGGATTCTGCGGGGCGTGCAGCCGGGAATCCTCGGCGCAGCCGGAAAGCGTCTCGTGCAGCCGGGTCGAAAAGGCCTCGGCCTGTTGCCACAGGTCGTCGTGCGATTTCGTCGCCATGCGCCGTTGACGCAGGTAGTCCCGGCCCGACGTGGGTTTTTGCGCCGGCGGGGCGGCGGTGTCCGCCGGCCGTTCCGCCTCGATGAAGACCTTCACGCCCCACTCCACCCGGCCGTCCAACCGTCCCAGTGTCCGCAGGAAGCCCTCCTCGCGCGCCTCCATCATCGTCCGTACGCCGCTGTCGTCACGGAACACGGTGCCGAGCCGCAGCGGCAGCGGCGTGGTGACGGTGGTGAGCGCGTCGATGACGCCCTGGTGGGCGCGGGCGACCGTGGTCAGCCAGTCGAGGTCCTCCAGATGCTCGTGGAAGGGCTCCTCGGCGAAGTCCGCCTCCGGCACATGGCTGACGACGGCCACCAGGTCGTGATGGGTCAGCAGCCGGGGCGGATCACCCGCCACTCCGGTCAGCTGTGCCTGGAGCGGTGTGCCGAAGGGACGGCATATGGCGTAGACGTACCGCAGTCCGGTCACGGGGCCTCCTCCTGTGGCCGGTCGGTCTCCCGGTGACGGCCGGTCTCCTGCGGCCGGTCGGTCTCCCGCTGACGGCCGGCCTCCAGCGGACGGTCGGTCTCCCGCTGACGGCCGGCCTCCAGCGGACGGTCTGTCTCCCGCTGACGACCTGTGTCCAGCGAACGACCGGTCTCCAGCGGACGGTCGCCCTCCAGTGCGGCCAGCCGCTCACGCAGCTCGGCGTTCTCCCTGGCCAGTTCGGAGCGACGGGCGCGGGAGGACAGCGCCGGGTCGGTCTCCCACCAGTCGATCCCCATCTCCTTCGCCTTGTCGACGGAGGCGACGATGAGCCGCAGCTTGATGGTGAGCAGTTCGATGTCGAGCAGGTTGATGCGGATGTCGCCCGCGATGACGATGCCCTTGTCGAGCACCCGCTCGAGGATGTCGGCGAGATTGGCGCCGCCACCCTGCCCGTAGGGCTCGGGGAGCCGACGGGGTGTCGTCATCGACGGCTCCCGCCCTCGGCGTACTCGGGCTCGTCCTCAGGCTCGTACTCGTCCTCGCCTTCTTCCTCTTCCTCGTAGGCGTCCTCGCCCTCGTCCTCGTAGCCGTCCTCGGCCGGTTCCCCGTCCCCGGCTTCCTCCGCTTCCTCCGTTTCGTCGTACTCGTCACCCTCGCCGTCGTACTCGTCCTCCGGCTCCTCGTCCCCGGGCGGCGCCTGTTCCTCCTCCTCGGCGACGGCGTCCTCATGGCTGCGGACGACCTCACCGTCCTGGATCTCGCCGCGCCAGCCTTCCTCTGCCTCGCCCTTGAACGTGATGAAGCGGGCGAAGTTCTTCAGGTCGAGCCGGGCCCGGCGGCCCTGGGCGCGCCAGATGTTGCCGGTCTTCTCGAAGAAGCCCGTGGGGTAGTACTCGATGATCAGCAGGACCCGGGTGAGGTTGTCGCCGAGGCTGTGGAAGGAGACGACGCCCTTCGTCGTGCCCTTGGCCCCCTCGGAGGACCAGGCGATGCGGTCGTCGGCGATCTGCTCGGTGGTCTGCGCCTTCCAGCTGCGGTTGGACCACAGAACCTTGACGTGCCAGTCCGAGGTGGTGTCGTCGGACTTGTTGGCGCTCTTGACGCCCTTGGCGAAGGTGCTGAAGTCCTGGTACTGGGTCCACTGGTCGTAGGCCGTGCGCAGCGGGACGCCGACATCGATGTGCTCGATGATGACGGTGGGCTTCTTGCCCGCGGAGCGCTTGCGCTTGGCCTTGCCCTCGCCACCGCCGCCGCCCAGGCCCTTCAGCGCACCCATCACGTTGTCCTTGACGCGCGAGGCACCCAGTTCGACGGCACTGCGCAGCGGGCCCTTGCCCTCGGCGAGTTTGCGTCCGCCGTCGAGTGCGAGCTTGGCGAAACCCGGACTGTTGCCCTCGGCGATGTCGGTGAGTTTGCCGGTCGTCTCGCCCAGCTTGCGGCCGACACCGGTCAGCAGGCGGGTGGCCTGGGCCGCGAGGTAGTCCTGCAGTTCCGCCTTGAGGCGGTCGGCGGCCTCGCTGTGGGCCATGTCGGCAAGCGGGTTCTTCGCCGCCTCGCCCACTTTGTCGCGCGCGGCGGAGGTGGCCGATCCGAGTGTCTCGGTCATCGCTCACCGCCTCCCTTCGACGTGCGCGAACGGGCCCCTCGGGACGTGGCCGTCCGCGCGGCCGCGGTCTTCTCGGCAGCGGCCTTCTTTGCGGGTGGTGCCTTCTTGGCGGTCTTCTTGGCGGCCTCCTTCGACGGAGCCCTCTTCGACGAGGTCTTCTTCGCCGACCGCTCGGGTTCCGGCTCCTCGTCCGTGGCGTCCGTGGCGTCCGTGGCATCCATGTCGTCCCCGGCCTCGCGGTCCGGGCGGCCCGAACCGGCCAGTTGCTCGCGCATCTCGGCGGTACGGCCGTGCAGCCTGTCGGCGAGGGAGTCGAGCTGCCGCTCGACGAGCGCCCCGGAGGCCGCCTTGCCGGCGCCGCGCAGATCACCGCGCAGCTGATCCCCGAGCTCCTTGAACTGCGGGTTTTTCTGCAGCTGCGAGGAGACCAGGTCCGTGATCATCCGCGGCCCGAGGTTCAGCTTCTTGCCGGCCACCAGCCCGCCGACGGCGACCGCCGTCTTCAGCTTCTTCGTCCGTCCGAGAAGGTATCCGGCCCCTATCGCGAGGCCGAGCGCTGTCCGATTCATCGTGGTGCCGTCCCGTCCCCTGTGGCGCTGGTGCGCATCGCGGTCTCCAATCGGTCGAGGAGTTCGTCCTCCTGCCGGTCGAACTCCTCCTCGGTGATCTCTCCGGCCTCCAACTGCTCTTCGAGCCGCGCCAGTTCGGCACGGATCGCGGCGGGGTCGTAGTAGATGCGCTCCGCCTCGCGCAGCACTTGCTGGATGACCCATCCGCTGCCGCGCGCCGGGGCCAGCGGCAGCAGCAGCACTTCCGAGATCAGCCCCATGTCGTCACCCCATTCCGGCGTCCGCCCCACCCGCCGTGGCGCCCGCCGGTTCGGCCGGGCCGGGCTCCACGAAGCTGTACGGGGGCAGCGGGCCGTTGAGCCGCACCTCCAGGTGCGGCATGTCCTCGCGGACGCGGTCCACGGCGGCCATGAAGTCCCCGGCCGCGTCGCGCGGCACCAGGAAGGAGACGTTGGCGAGCCAGCCCGTGGACTCGGGACCCACGCTCACGGCGTCGGCCGCCGCTTCCAGGGCACGCTGCACGGCGACGCCGTCCTCGGCCTCCTGGGCCCTGACCGCCTCGGCGACCATCTCGCCGAGGCGGATCTTGTCGTCGTAACTTCCGCCGCCGGCCTGCCGGTTGGCTTCCGCGAGAGCGCGGATCTCCGGGTTGCCGGCCATCACGTGGTGGAGTACGGCTTCCTCGCCATGATTGGCCTTGACGTTGTACTCGACCCGGCCGTCCAGCGCCCGCAGGCGCTCCTTGTAGTGCTCGGCGCGCTCGGCGAGCACGGCGGTGACGGAGTCGTCGTCGGGGGCGACGCTGCCGAACCGCATCGGCAGCACACAGCCGACCGCGCCGACCTCGGCGAGCACGTTCTGGTGGGCGAGCAGTTCCCTGCGTTTGGGACGCAGGTCCTCGGGGGCGTCACTGACGACGGCCGCCAGCTCGCCCTCCTTCAGGATGCGCACCGGACTCGCCGGGTCGCCCACGCCGCTCGTGTGCTCGGGGAGGGCGGGGTACGAACTCGCCGTGATGCCGTAGACGTAGGTACTCACTCCTGCTCCTCCCTCCGGCGTGCCGAGGTGCTCTTGCGGGCCCGCGGACGGGACTGGGTCTCACCCTCGGAGCTCTCGTCGCGGGCCTGCTGGAAGGCGTTGGAGATGGTCTCGGCGGCTCCGGACAGCGCTCCCTTGGACTTGCCGCGGGCGCCGGACTCGGTGACCTGGCCGACCACGTCGGGCAGGCCCGGGCTCTTGCGGGGCCCGGCCTCCAGGTCTAGCCGGTTGCACGCCTCGGCGAAGCGCAGGTAGGTGTCGACGCTGGCGACGACGACGCGGACATCGATCTTGAGGATCTCGATGCCGACCAGGGACACGCGCACGAACGCGTCGATGACGAGCCCCCTGTCCAGGACGAGCTCGAGCACGTCGTAGAGACCGCTGCTGCCGCCTCCACCACCGGACTGTTGTGCCGGTACGACTGTCATGCCGATTCTTCCTCCTTGTCTGTGGGTCGGGGAGGTCCGGCCGGGCGGCCTACCGGCCGCCGGACCTGCGCCCGTCGGCCCGCCCTCGCTCGTAGCGGCGGACCCGCCGGTAACCGGTGAGCTCTCCGTCGGGCCCCAGCTCCACCTGGTAACTCGCCATCAGGCTCATCGTGTCGGGCACACGCTCGAGTTCGAGAACCTCTACTTCCAGTGCCCAGCCCTCCTCCGTCTGCTCGAAGGACGAGACGGACTCGGCTTCCATACCGGTGAGCTCGGCGAGCTGCCCACGCGCCTGGCGCAGCACCTCCATGGGGCTCGGCCGTTTGGCCGCTCTGGTGTTTTCCGTGGGCTTGCGGGATTCGTGAGCGTCCTGTGCTTCCTGTGAACGCTTGGAGTCTCCGGTGTTTCTTGCGTTCGTCATGGGCACCTCCTCCTCCGTGTGGCCGCAAGTCCCTCAGCCAAACCTCCAGGGGCTCACCCGATTGCCGCGGTCACGCTCCGTGCCTGGTCGTCCGGCCGGACCGGTCAGCCCCGCAGCGCGTCCAGCCGTCGGCGGGCCGGTCCCAGGGCGCGGCCCCGGCGCGGCAGTCCGGCCCAGGGGTCGGTCCGCAGCTGTTCGACGGCGTCGGCGACGGTCCAACGGCGGGCGTGCAGCTCCGGGTCGTCCAGCTGGTCCCAGGAGACGGGGGCCGCCACGGGGGCGCCGGGCAGGGCCCGGACGGTGCCGGGCGCGACCGCGGTCTGCGCGTAGGCGTTGCGCTGCACGTCCAGGTAGAGCCGGTCGCCGCGCTCCTTCTTGCGTGCGGCGGTGGTGAGCCGGTCGGGGTGGGCGTCGGCGAGGGTGTCGGCGACCTCGCGGGCGAAGGCGCGCACGTCGTCGAATGCGTCGTCACCGTTCAGCGGCACGATCACATGCAGTCCCCGGGAGCCGGTGGTCATCAGCGCCGTGGGCAGCCTCAGCTCGCCCAGCAGTTCCCCCAGCAGCCGCGCCGCCTCCCGCACCGTCTCGAAGTCGTCCTCGGCGGGGTCGAGGTCGAAGACCATCCGGTCCGGACGGTCGATCCGGTCGATCGGGGCGGCGCGGGAGAGCCAGCGGTGGAAGGTGATGCTCGCCTGGTCGACGAGGTACAGCAGGGTCGCCGTGTCGTCGCACACGGTGTGGCACACCGTGCCGCCCTCCTTGGCGACCTCGACTCGGGTGATCCATTCCGGGTAGCTCTCGGGGGTGTTCTTCTGCATGAACGTGGGCCCGTCGAGGCCGTCCGGGCGCCGGTCCAGCATCAGCGGGCGGCCCCGCAGGTGCGGCAGCATGAACGGGGCGACGGCCCGGTGGTAGTCGACGAGGTCGCCCTTGGTGTACTCCTCGGCGCCCTCGCCGCCGGGGAAGAGCACCTTCCCCGGCCGGCGGATCCGCACGGTGCGGCGGCCGGCCCGTACCGGTCGCACCCCGCCGTCGTCGCTCACGGCGTGATCGTCTCCTTCACCCCCGTCGTTCACGGCACGATCGCCTCCTCCACCAGCAGCCGCCCGGCCGCCGCGATCGACTCGGCGTCGATGCCGGCAGCGTGCAACTGCTCCTCCGGGGAGGCCGACCCCGGCATGTCGCGGACGGCGAGCCGCACCAGGCGCGGGACGGGCCGCCCGTCGGCGAAGGCGTCGAGGACCGCGTCCCCCAGCCCGCCCTCCGGGCGGTGGTCCTCCACCGTCACCAGACAGCCGGTCTCCTCCGCCGCCCGGCGCAGCGTGTCCCGGTCGACGGGCTTGACCGAGTACAGGTCGATCACCCGTACCGCGATGCCCTCGCCCGCCAGGGCGTCCGCGGCGGCCAGGGCCTCGGGCACCGTGACGCCCGCCGCGAGCAGGGTCAGCCGGTCCCCGGCCGAGGAGCGCAGCACCTTGCTGCCACCGACGGGGAACTCCTCGTCGGGGCCGTAGAGGACGGGGCCCTCGCCGCGCGAGGTGCGCAGGTAGCGGATGCCGTCGAGGTCCGCCATGGCGGTGACCAGGCGTGCGGTCTGGTTGGCGTCGCAGGGGTACAGCACGGTCGAACCGTGCACCGCCCGCATCATCGCCAGGTCCTCCAGACCCATCTGGCTGGGCCCGTCCTGGCCGATGGCGACGCCGGCGTGCGAGCCGACCAGGTTGATGCCGGAACCGCTGATCGACGCCATGCGGATGAAGTCGTGGGCGCGGGTGAGGAAGGCGGCGAACGTGGTCGCGTACGGCACCCAGCCGCGTGTCGCCACGCCGACCGCCGCGGCGACCATCTGCTGCTCGGCGATGTAGCACTCGACGTAGCGTTCGGGGTGCTCCTTGGCGAAGAACTCCGCACGGGTGGAGTCGCCGACCTCACCGTCCAGGGCCACGACGTCGCTGCGCACGGTACCGAGGGCGGCCAGCGCCTCACCGAAGGCGTTGCGCGTCGCCACCTCCTCGCCCTCGTCCCACCGGGGCGGTTCGGCCTGCCCGGTGTGCACGGCGTGCAGCGCGCGGGCGTCGGCCGGCTCCCGCACCCTCAGGCGCAGGTCGCGCGGGCCGCCGAGTTCTGCGATCGCCTCGTCGGCCTCGGGCAGCGGTTTGCCGTGCAGGCCCTCGCGGTCCTGGACGGCCGCGACGCCCTTGCCCTTGAGGGTGCGGGCGAGGATCACGGTCGGCTGCCCCTTGGTGGAGGCCGCCTCGCCGTAGGCGCGGTCGACGGCGTCGACGTCGTGGCCGTCCACCTCCACCGTGTGCCAGCCGAAGGCCGCGAAACGGCGGGCGTAGGCGTCGAGGTCGTGACCGTGCCGGGTGGGGCCGCGCTGGCCGAGCCGGTTGACGTCCACGACGGCGGTGAGGTTGTCGAGGTTCTCGTACCCGGCGTGCTCGGCTGCCTCCCACACGGAGCCCTCCGCCAGTTCGCTGTCCCCGCACAGCACCCACACCCGGTAGCCGGACCGGTCGAGCCGCTTCCCGGCCAGCGCGATGCCGACGCCGACCGGCAGTCCCTGGCCGAGCGACCCGGTGGCCGTCTCGACCCAGGGCAGCCGCCTGGGCGTGGGATGTCCTTCGAGGCGGCTGCCGAGCTTGCGGAAGGTGAGCAGTTCCTCGTCGTCGATGGCCCCGGCCGCCTTGAAGGCGGCGTACAGCAGGGGCGAGGCATGTCCCTTGGAGAGGACGAAACGGTCGTTGCCCGGGTGGTCGGGGTGGTCGAAGTCGTAGCGGAAGTGGCGCGCCAGCAGGACGGCCATCAGGTCGGCCGCGGACATCGAGGACGTGGGGTGCCCGGAGCCCGCGGCGGCGGCCGCGCGGACACTGTCCACTCGCAACTGCTGTCCGAGCTCGGCGAGTTCACCGGTTTTCATGAGTCTCCTTCGGCCTGATCGCGGGGATCGGCGGGGCAGTCGGTGCGCTTGACGGGGCCGGGGGAGGCGTGGGAGCCGGTGGGCGGCCGGGGGCCGGGCCGGCTCTTCGCGGGCTCGCCTCCGGGCCGGCTCTTCGCCGCCTCCCCGCCCGGTCGGTTCCCGGCCGGCTCGGCGGTCTCGTCGCCGGACCGCTTCCGCTCCGGGCCGGACGGCACCCGGGCGAGTTCCGGGGACGCCGTGTCCAACGGCACCGACCAGGACCGTACGAGCCCCAACTGCACCGCCTGACGCGGCAGTACGGCGTCCAGCAGCCAGTCGGCGGCGACGCGCACCCGGTTACCGGGCATCGCCGCGAGGTGGTAGCCGCGGGCGACCGCTCCGGCCACCGGGCCGGACAGATTGACGCCGAACGGGTTGGCCGCCCCCTTGACGCCACCCAGGTCCACCACGAACCCCAGCTCGCGGTGACGGTAGGCGCGCGGCTGGCCGTCACCGAGGGAGGCGGCGATGTTGTGCGCGCAGAGCTTGCCCTGCCGCCAGGCGTGCTGCGCGGTCATCGGGGTGTACTGGCCGGGCTTCTCCAGATCGGGCACCGCCGCCGCGTCACCGCAGGCGAACACCTCGGGCCGCCCCGGCACCCGCAGGTGCGGGTCCACCAGCAGCCGCCCGCGTTCCATGGACAGGCCCAGCGACTCGGCGAGCGGATCGGGCCGCACGCCCACGCACCACACCAGCGTCCTCGTGTCGACGAACTCGCCGTCGGTCAGCAGCACTCCGTCGTGCGTGGCCTCCTTCACGGAGGTCCCCATCCGTACCTCCACACCCCGTTCGCGCAGCACCCGGTCGGCGGTGGAGGAGAGCCGTTCGTCGAGTTCGGGCAGGACGCGGTCGGCGATGTCCAGCAGCAGCCAGCGCGGTCGCATGCCCGTCCGCAGGGGATGCCTGTGCACCTGCGCGTCGCTGAACAGCTTTCCGTGCGTGGCGACTTCGGTTCCGGTGTAACCGGCTCCGACCACGACGAAGGTGCACCGGGCGGCGCAGCTCGCGGGGTCGTCGGTGGCGGCCGCGAGTTCCATCTGCCGGGTCACGTGGTCGCGCAGATACAGCGCCTCGGGCAGACCGCGGAAGCCGTGGGCGTGCTCGGCGACGCCGGGGATCGGCAGCAGCTTGTTGACGCTGCCGGCGGCCAGCACCAGCCGGTCGTAGGAGAGGGTGCCGCGGTCCCCCTCGGGGTCGGTGTAGCGCACGGTCCGCTCGTCGAGGTCGATGCCGTCGGCCTCGCCCAGCACCAGTCGCACGTACGGCAGCGTGCCGGAGAGGGAGACGGTGACGCGGCGCGGTTCCAGGATGCCGGCGGCGACCTGGGGCAGCAGGGGCAGGTACAGAAAGTAGTCGGTCGGATTCAGCAGGGTGATCTCGGCCCTTCCCCGGGCGAGCCGGGACAGGGTGCGGGCCGTGCGGTATCCGGCGAAGCCGGCACCGATGATCACGATGCGGGGTCGACTCACGGTTCGCCTCCAGCGCTGTCGTCGCATGGCTCGGGAGACTTCCGCGTTTCCCTCGCCGCGGCCGCCAAACGTGCACCGGCCCGCGCCCCCGCGCCTCCGGCGCTTTCCGGCCCCCGGAAGTCCGGCGTGATCCGAAGGACAGGCCCTAGGCTCGCCGCATGGAGATACTGGGTGCCACGCTGCGCGTCTGCGTCGACGACATCGAGACCGCGATCCCCTTCTACGAGCGGCTGGCGGGAGGCAAGGCGCTCCGCTTCGAGCGGGCCGGTGTCCACGTGGCCGCGGTCGGCTGTTTCCTGCTGATGAGCGGTCCCGCGGCCGAACTGGACGTGCTGCGCAAGGTGGCGGCGACCATCGCGGTGCAGGACGTCGAGGAGGCCGGTCGGGTACTCGCGGAGATGGGCGCGGACATCGTCGCGGGCCCGCTCCCCACCCCGGTGGGCCGCAACCTCATCGCACGGCACCCGGACGGGGCGGTCTACGAGTACGCGGACCGCCGCGCCACCGTCTGAGTCACGCGGTCACGGTGCGGGCCGCATCCGGAAGTCGTACCGCTGGGGCAGCGGCTCCGTGGTGAGCCGCTGCCACATCCGTCCGATCACCTCGTCCCCCTCCCGCAGGTCGGCGACCTCGAAGCCCGCGTCGAACACGGCGCGGGCCTCGTCGCGCAGGCCCTCGGCGAGCAGCAGCGCCGCCTCCACCAGGCGCAGCCGTCCGCCCGCCCGGACCGCGGGGTCCAGCCTCCGCCACACGGACCGCGCGTCCGCGGTACGCCCCACTGCGAGCAGCGCCTCGGTCGCCTCCCGCCCGAGTGCGGCGACGACCGGAGCCCACGGCTCGGCGTCACCGCCGCCGGCGAGGCGTGGTGCCTCCCCGGCCGCGCTCCACAGATCGTCGAAGGCCTGCCTGTAGCGGTCGGCGGCGCGCTCGGGGTTGCGGTCCTCCTGGTCGGCCACGGCGAGGCAGCGCAGGGTCGCCCAGCGGCGCGTCGGCCGGGCGTCCCGCAGGCCCCGTTCCCAACTGCGCACCGCCTGTGCCCGGTCACCGGCGTGCCACTGGGCGATGCCGAGGTGGTATTCGGTGAGGGGGGTCGCGGGGGCCGTCTCGAGCATGTCCCGCCAGTGGGTGGCGACCAGCGTCCCGCCGGGCGGCCGGCTGCCGGGCGGCTCGGGGAGGGAGCCGGCTCGCAGCAGGTGCAGCCAGGGTTCCTGGTCCGCGGTCAGCGTGCTCGCGTCGAACGGTGTACCGGGCAGCTTCCAGCCGGCACGCAGTACTTCCAGCGCGCCCCAGCCGGAGCCGATGGCCAGCTTCTCGCCGGGTTCGGCGTCGGCGTGCGGCAGCCAGGCCGCGTGGGCCGCGTCGACCTCGGCGCGCGGCAGGGCCGCCTCCAGCCGGGTCTCCGTCTCACTCAGTACATCGGGCCACCGTCCTGACCACGACGGTGCGTCGAGCGGTCCGTACGCCTCCAGCCAGGTCACCTCGCTGCCGGCCTCCAGCCGGACGTGTTCGAGCTGGGTGCGGGCGAGCCCGGCCTGGATCTCGCAGTAACCGCCGGTGCCCGGCTCGGTGAGCCACTCCTGCCAGCGCCGCCCGCCGGGCCCCCGGCCCCACACGAACAGCTTCCGGCCGCGCAGCGCGTCGGTGGACGTCTGCACCAGCCCGTGGCCGTCGGCGTCCAGGGCGGCGATCCAGCGCCTGCGGTCGTCCGGCACCTCGTAGAAGTAGTCGGCGGCGTAGGTGCTGTTCGGCGGGTACGTGCGGTCGACGCCGTCGTACTCGGGCACCGGCACCCGGCGCAGTCGCCGCTCGTAGCCGAACTGCCAGGCCTCCTCGGCGGGGGCGAGGACCCTGCACTCCTCGGGGACGGCGATGTTGGACCACCAGTAGGTCGGCACCGGCCGCTCGTGCGGGTTGCGGACGCGGACGCCGACGTACAAAAAGTCGGAGCCGTCGGGCAGCCACAGGTCTACCTGGAAGGGCAGGTCGCGCAGCCGTTCCCACTCCCACAGGCGCAGCATCTCCCCGCCGTCGGGAGCGGGCACGCGGGCGGCGTGCACGGGTGCGCAGGAGAGGGTGGTGTGGCCGGTGGCGCCGATGTTCCATTCGATGCCGCCGGAGAACCAGGCACCGTTGAGGGCGAAGTTGGCGGGCTGGAACACCGGGTTGCGGTACAGGAGTTCACGGCCGGTCGGTTTGTGGAGCAGGGAGGAGACCCGGCCGCCGAGGCCGGGCAGCACGGTGGCCCGCAGCCGGTCGTTCTCGATCACCAGGGTGTCCAGCGGGCGGGGCCGGCGGTGCCGGTCGTAGCCGTCACGGACCCGTACGGGCAGCAGGCTGTGCAGGGGGGCGTAGCCGACCTGCCGGGCCATGTCGCGCGGCAGGTCCTCCTTGTCGCGGTCCTCGATGCGGTGTGCCTCGTCGAGGGGCCGCAGGGCGGGCAGGGGGTTGTCCGGGCCCAGGTGTGCGGCGGGCAGGGTCGTCGTGTCACGTCGGATCGTCGTCACGGTTACCCATGGAAGCCGTCGGCCGCCCGTCTGAACAGGGGCGGGACGCGCCGACCGGGACGGCGGCGGGCAGGGGGTCAGCGGGGGTTGCGCATCTCCTGGGTGAGCGCCCAGCGTTCGTGGTCGCGCCAGGCCCCGTCGATGAAGAGCATGTCCGGTGAGAAGCCCTCCAGGCGGAATCCGCAACTGCGGGCCAGGGCGATGGAGGCGGCGTTGGCGGGCTGCACGTTGATCTCCAGCCGGTGCAGCCGCATCGGCCCGAACGCGTGCCGTACGACGAGCTCCAGTCCTTCGCGCATCAGGCCGCGACCCGCCGCGTGCGCGAACGCGCCGTAGCCGAGGGCACCGCTCTGGAACGCGCCGTGGACGATGTTGTTGATGTTGATGAACCCGGCGATGGAGCCGTCGGCCTTCTCACAGACCAGGAAGCCGGCCTTGGCGGGGTCCCGGATCAGTTGCTCCGCGTACGCGGAGTACGCCGCGGCGTGGTCCGGCGGGAACAGCCAGGGGCGGTGCAGGTCCTTGCTCTCCCGGGCGCGGGCGGTGAACTCCGCGCTGTCCGCGTGGGTGAAGTGCCGTATCCCCACGCGGGGGCCCTCGGCGAGGTGGCGGGAGGCGGTGTGCGGCACGGTGCGACCCTACCCCGGGCACCCCGGGGCCGCCGGACGTGCCCGCGCGCCGGGCGTGCCCGTGCCGGTGCCGGACGGGATCAGCTCAGTGCCGGTTCGTCGAGTGTCAGGGTGCCCGCCTCCGCGTCGAGTTCGGCCGGGACTCCGAAGGGGAGGGTGAGCGCCCCGTCGCAGTGACCGAAGCCGAACCGCTCGGCCACGGGCACGCCCAGGCCGCCGAGCCGGTCGGCGAGCAGGGCCCGCACCGTCTCGTACGGCTCGCACTGCGCCCAGGAGCCGAGCAGCAGCCCCGACACCCCGTCGAACCATCCGGCCCGCAGGAGTTGGGTGAGGTACCGGTCGAGCCGGTACGGCTCCTCCCCCACGTCCTCCAGGCACAGCAGCCCGCCGCGCGCGGAGCCTCTGGCGTGCGGGGTGCCGAGGTCGGCGGCGAGCAGGGCGAGGCAGCCGCCGAGGGTGACGCCCCGCGCCCGCCCGGGGACCAGCGCGGTGCCGTCGGGGGAGGTGATGGTGCGGACGGTCTCCGGGGCGAGGAGGGTCGCCTTCAAGTGCTCCTGCGCGCGTGCGTTCTTGACGAAGTCGATGCCCGCCGCCATCGGCCCGTGCAGGGTGACCAGGCCGAGCCGGGTGGCGAACGCCTCGTGCAGGGCGGTGATGTCGCTGAACCCGACGAACACCTTCGGCCCGGCGGCCCGCATCGCCGTCCAGTCGAGCAGGTCGACCATGCGCTGTGCGCCGTAGCCGCCCCGGGCGCACATCACCACGTCCACGGCGGGGTCGCACCAGGCGGACTGCAGGTCGGCGGCCCGGTCGGCGTCCGTGCCGGCGAGGTAGTCGAAGTCTTGGTGCCGGTCCAGGACGTGGGGGGCGACCACCGGGTCGAGGTCCCAGCCGCGCAGCACGTCCAGCCCGCTCTGGAGCCGCTCCTCCGGCACGGGCCCGCTGGGCGCGACGACGGCCACCCGGGCACCGGGACCGGGCCGGGGCGGCCGCAGCAATGGCTCGACCCTGCTCATTCGGTGAGCTCCAGTACCGGCACTCCCCGCACCGTCAGGCCGAACACCTGGGCGTACAGCGACAGTTCCGCCTCCAGGGCCCGCACCATGGTGTCCGTGCGCCGGAAGCCGTGCCCCTCGCCCTCGAAGGTGAGATACGCGTGCGGCACCTTCCTTCCCTTCAGCCGGGCCAGGAACCGCTCGCACTGCACGGGAGGGCAGATGACGTCGTCCAGGCCCTGGAGCAGCAGGAAGGGGGCGGTGAGCCGGTCGGCGTGCGCGGCGGGCGAGCGTTCGGCGTACCGCTCGGGGACCTCGGCGCGCGGGCCGATGAGGCTCTCGAGGTACTCGGACTCGAGGTCGTGGGTCTCCCCCGGGCCCCAGCCGGTCAGGTCGAGCACCGGGTAGAGGATGGTGCCGCAGGCGTAGACGTCGGTCGTGGTGAGGGAGGCGGCCGTGGTCCAGCCGCCGGCGCTGCCGCCGCGGATGGCGAGCCGGTCGCGGTCGGCGGTGCCCTCGTCGGCGAGGGCGAGCGCGACGGCCGCGCAGTCCTCGACGTCGACCACGCCCCACTGCTCGCGCAGCCGGTCGCGGTAGGCGCGTCCGTATCCGGTGGAGCCGCTGTAGTTGACCTCCACGACGCCGATGCCGCGTGAGGTGAAGTAGGCGATCCCCAGGTCGAGCACGAGGGGGGCCCGGCCGGTGGGCCCGCCGTGTGCCCAGACCACGTACGGCGGCAGTTGGCCGTCGGGCGCGACGCAGTCGGGGTGGTGCGGCGGGTACACATGGGCGTGGATCTCCCGGCCGCCCGGACCGGTGAAGGTGCGGACCTGCGGGTCGGGGTAGTGGGCGGGGTCCACGGCGTCCTTGTGCGGGGCTCCGATCACCCGGGTCCTGCCGGTGCGGGTGTCCAGTTCCACCACCTCGGGGGCGCTGCGGGGTCCGGCTCCGACGGCGACGACCCGCTCGCCGTGCGCCGTGAGCGTGGGCGCGAACTCGGTCCAGGGCCCGGCGGCGTCGACGACCTCGCCCGTCTCGGGGTCGAGTATGCCGAGCGCGGTGGCGCCCCGGCCGTGCACGACGGCGATCAGGCCGCTGTCCAGCGGGGCGAACCAGCGCGATCCCGGCTGCCACAGCGGTCCGCCGAACTCCTCCTCGCGCGGGCAGACCGGTTCGCCGTCGAGGTAGAGGTTCCACCAGCCGGTGCGGTCACTCGTGTGAAGCAGCCGGCCGTCGTGCGTCCAGTCGGCCTGGGCGATGGACTCGCCGGGGCCGCCGGCCACGGTGCGGGCGTCGTGCAGGGTGCCGTCGGGTGCGACCTCGGCGAGACGCAGTTCGGTGCCGTCCCACGGCATGCGCGGATGGTCCCAGGCCAGCCAGGCGACGCGCCGCCCGTCGGGTGACAGGCGCGGACCGGTGACGAACCGGTTCCGGTCGTCGGTGAGTTCACGGACAGCGCCGCGGTCCTCGGCGGCCGAGCCGTCCAGCGGTACGGCGGCCAGGACGCGGCGCACCTCGCTCGGCCCGTCGCCGGTGAACTCCTCCAGGACGCACCACACCTCGCCGCGGTCCGGCAGCAGCGTCGGCTCGGCCCAGCGCAGCCCCTGCCCCACCGGGGAGAGAGGGGTCAGCGGACGCGGCTCGCCGCCGGGTTCATAGCGGTGGAGGCGCTGGTCGGCGAAGTTCACGAACACCACGAGCGGGTCGTCGTCCCGGACGAACCCGGCCCAGGGCCGTCCGCCGTACTCGACGACCCGGCTGCGCACGTTCCACGGCGCCGACAGCACGGACACCTCCGTGCCGTCGGAGTGCCGGCGCACCAGGGTGCGCCGGCCGCCCTCGGCGGGCCGGGGCTCGGTCCACCACACCTCGTCCCCGACGAACCCCACGAACTCGGGCTTTCCGTCGTGTGCCGCGGCCGTGGCCGCGTCGATGGGCGAGGGCCACTCGCCGTAGGGCAGGATCTGCACCGTTTCCCCCATTCGCTCAGGCCGTCCGCAGGAACCGGTCGAGGACGCGGACACCGAAGTGGAGCGCCTCGACCGGGACGCGCTCGTCGACTCCGTGGAAGAGGGCCTGGTAGTCGAAGCCCTCCGGCAGTTTCAGCGGGGCGAACCCGTAGCCGGTGATACCGAGGCGGGAGAACTGCTTGGCGTCCGTGCCGCCGGACATGCAGTACGGCACGGTGTGCCCCTCGGGCGCGAACTCCTGAACGGCGGCCCGCATCCGCGCGAACGTCCTCGAATCCACCGGCGCCTCGAGGGCCGGCTCCCGGTGCTCGAACTCCCAGTCCACGTCCGGCCCGGTGAGCCGGTCCATGGTGGCGCGGAACTCGTCCTCCCCGCCGGGCAGATACCGCCCGTCGATGTGGGCCACGGCCTGCCCGGGAATCACATTGACCTTGTAACCGGCGTCCAGCATCGTCGGGTTGCTGCTGTTGCGGAGGGTGTGCTCGACGAGTTTCGCGGCCGGGCCCAGCTTGGCGAGCAGCGTGTCCACGTCGGACAGGTCGGGGTCGACACCGTACAGGGCGGCGAGTTCGGTGAGCGCCGCACGGACGGTCGGGGTGAGCCGCAGCGGCCACTCGTGCTCGCCTATGCGGGCGACGGCGGCGGCGAGACGGGTCACCGCGTTGTCCTGGTTGACCTTGGAGCCGTGCCCGGCCCGCCCGCGCGCGGTCAGCTTCAGCCAGGCCGTGCCGCGCTCCCCCGCCGCGATCGGGTAGAGCTGCCGGCCGGAGCCGTCGTGGACGGTGAAGGCACCCGATTCGCTGATCCCCTCGGTGCAGCCCTCGAAGAGCGCCGCGTGCCGGTCTGCGAGGAACCCGGAGCCGTCCTCGGCGCTGGCCTCCTCGTCCGCGGTGAACGCGATCACGATGTCGCGCCGGGGCCGCACGCCCTGCCGCGCCCAGGCCCGCACCACGGCGAGGATCATCGCGTCCATGTTCTTCATGTCGACGGCGCCGCGACCCCAGACCACCCCGTCGCGCACCTCGCCGGAGAACGGGTGCACGCTCCAGTCGGCGGCCTCGGCAGGTACGACGTCGAGGTGGCCGTGGACGAGGAGCGCGTCGGCCGTCGGATCGGTGCCCGCGAGGCGCGCGACGACGTTGGTCCGGCCGGGGGTGCGCTCCAGCAGCACCGGCTCCAGGCCCGCCCCGGCGAGCCGCTCCGCCGCGTACTCGGCGGCGGGCCGCTCCCGGCAGTCGCCCCCGCCCCTGTTGGTGGTGTCGATCCGGATGAGTTCGGAGGTGAACGTCACGACCTCGTCCAGGGCACGTTCGTCAGCCATACTGCTCCTCCACCGCGGCCGAGGCGATCGTGGTGACCGCCTTGAAGGTGCGGATCCCGTCGTGCATGGTCCCGCTCGTGTACGCCACCTTCCGCTCGCCGACGCGGGCCACGCCCGGCACCACGGTGACGGCCATGGCCAGGTGCTCCGCGTCGAACTCCACCTCGACGGTGAACGGGCCGGCCGCCACCGGCTCCTGACGGACCGCCAGCACGGCGGCCTCCTTCGCCGCGGCCCGGATGTCGGCGGCCGTCCTGGTGGGCGTGCGGCACACGGCCGCGTACCGCGACACATGGTCCTTGACCGCGACCTTCAGCGCCCCCGGCGCGTAGCCGAGGGCGTCCTCGCAGGCCACGTCGTCGCCGGTGACCAGGACGACCGGTACCCCGTACTCGGCGACGACGGCCGCGTTGAGCAGGCCCTCGCTGGCCCGTTCGCCGTTCAGCCACACTCCGGTGATGGAGTTGGCGAGGTAGGTGTGCGCGAGGACGCCCTCCATGCCGGCTCCCGCGTGATAGCCGATGAACGCGATGCCGTCCACGTCGCCGTGCTGCACGCCCTCCACCATGGACAGCGACTTGTGCCGCCCGGTGAGCATCTCGGCCCGCTCGTCGAGTCGTTCCAGGAGCAGATTGCGCATGCTCCAGTGCGCCTCGTTGATCAGCACCTCGTCGGCGCCGCCGTCGAAGAAGCCCCGCACGGCGGCGTCGACGTCGGAGGTGAACATCGACCGGCAGCGCTCCCACTGCGGTGTGCCCGGCAGCACGTCGGCGGGCCAGGTGACGCCGGTGGCGCCCTCCATGTCCGCACTGATGAGGATCTTCATGCGCTCACGCTACGTTGTGGTGCCGAAGCGCGGCCAGGCCTGTGGAAAACTCTCACCGGCCCAGACCAATGACGGGACGGGAACTCGGCCCGCACCCCCGCCGACCTCTATGTCATGCGGCGCGCCCCGCCACGTACCAGGCGGACGGCAGTTCCACGCGGGTGCCCTCGGGCGTGTACTCGGTCGTGGTGAGGGGCAGGGTGCCGGTCGCCAGGAGGGTCAGCCCGGCCGCCGTCAGGAACTCCGGTACCGCCTCGTCCGCCACCTTGCCGGGCGCTATGCCGTGCCGGAGGATCGACGCCAGCTTGGGCGGCGGCCCGGCCGGCGAGGCCGCCAGGTCGCGCAGCACGAGCCCGGCGGCCTCGGAGGGTTCGACGAGGAAGGCACGGCCGCGCTCGCCGACCAGGGTGGCGATGCCGTCCACCACGGGCTGCCGGTCGTCGGCCTCGCACTGGTGCAACACGCCCCGCACGTAGACGTTGACGTCGCCGAATTCCGTGTGCAGCCCCTGCGGCTCGTCCTTCTCGGCGGCGTCCAGCTGTCGGTACCCGGCCCGGCCGGCCGGATCGGCCGCACGGGCGTGCTCCAGGGCGGCGGCGGACAGGTCGACACCGAGTACGTACGGGAAACGGTCGGCGAGGAAGCGGGTCTGGGTGCCGTTGCCGCAGCCCAGGTCCACCAGGGGCAGACCGGGGTCGGACAGATGCGGTTCGAACAGGGTCAGATGGCGGGCGACGGTCAGGGCGGGTTCCGCGTCCCAGAACACGGCACCCTGCTCGTCCGGCGCCTCACGCCAGAAACCCTCCCACGCCTCCCGGTACCGACCGGTCACGCTCATGCCCAACTCCCAGGAGTGTGAAGCGAACCCGCCTGTGCGACGGGCCAGTACGGTGTATCGCGCGCCGGGGCGCGCGGACAAGCACACGGCGCATTCCTTCACGCCTCGTTCGCGCCGGCTCGGCGGCGCGGCAGGGTCAGCGGCGCGGCAGGGTCAGTTCGAACCACACGGTCTTGCCGGAGGTGGTCCGGCTGGTGCCCCACTCCCGCGCGAGCGTGCTGACCACCCGCAGTCCGCGTCCGGCTTCGTCCGTCGGCTCGGCGTCGAGCAGCGTCGGCAGTTCGTGGTCGTCGTCCTCGACCTCGCACAGCAGGGTGTCACCACGGACCAGGCGCAGAGCGACGGGCCGGGCGTGGGCGTGCCGTACGGCGTTGGTGACGAGTTCGCTGACCAGCAACTCGGCATGGTCGGCCGGCTTGCCCACACCCCACTCGTGCAGCTGCTCGCGGACCATGGCGCGGGCCCGGGCGACCTCCGACGGGTCGGGGACGAGCCGCCACTCGGCGACGTGGTCGGGCTCGATGCCGCTCAGGCGTGCCATCAGCAGGGCCACGTCGTCCTTGCGGCCTCCGCGCCCCGCTTCCGAGAACGTCACGGCGAGGGCGCGGATGATGGTGTCGCAGGCGTCGTCCATGGACGCGGCCGGGTGGGCGGCGGATTCGCACAGCGCGGCGAGGCCGACACCGATGTCCTCGCCGCGCACCTCGACCAGCCCGTCCGTGCACATCACCAGCCGGTCGCCGGGCTCCACCCGTACGCGTACCGCCTCGAAGGGCACTCCGCCGACGCCGATCGGGGCGCCGGTGGGCAGGTCGAGCAGTTCGCTGCGGCCGTCCGCCGCGCGGACCAGGACCGGCGGGATGTGTCCGGCGTTGGCGAGGTGGAGCTCGCTCGCGATGGGGTCGTAGACGGCATACAGGCAGGTCGCCAGGTAGGTGTCGCCGAGCCGCTGCGCGAGGTCGTCGAGATTGCGCAGCAGCTGCGCGGGCGGCAGGTCCAGCGCCGCCATGGTCTGCACGGCCGTACGCAACTGGCCCATCATGGCGGCCGAGTTCAGGCCGTGGCCCATGACGTCGCCGACGACGAACGCGGTGCGGGCGCCGGGCAGTTTCACCGAGTCGAACCAGTCGCCGCCGACCCGGCCGAGCAGGGTGCCCGGCAGATAGCGGGTGGCGATGTCGCAGCCCGCCATGCGCGGCGGGATGTGCGGGAGCATGCTCTCCTGGAGCGTCTCGGCGACGTTCTCCTGGTACGTGTACATGCGCGCGTTGTCGAGCACCAGGCCCGCGCGGGCGGCGAGTTCGGCGCCGGTGACCCGGTCCATGTCGTTGAAGTCCTGCCGCTCCGGGTGGCGCAGCAGGATCATGAAGCCGAGCACGGCATTGCGCGCCTTCAACGGCACGACCAGCATGGAGCGGCCGGTGATCAGCGGGCGGATGTCGCGCTTCTCGAACTGCGAGGCGATGGCGTGGCCCATCTCCTCGGTGATGCGCGGCACGAGAACGGGCTCGCCCGTGGTCATGCACTGGAAGAACGGCGTGTGGGCCGGAAAGGGCATGGCCTCGCCGACGGGCACGACGTCGTCCCAGCGGCCGGGTTCGTCGGTGTGCTCGAGGGCGACCCGGTGCCACATGGTGGTGGTGTCGGGCACGCCCTCGTCGAACCCCTCGCCGGCGACGACCTGTTCGCGCAGATAGGTGCCCGCGACATCGGTGAAGCGGGGCACCACGGCCTTGCTGACCTCGACGATGGTCCGCGACAGGTCGAGGGAGGTGCCGATCCGGGAGCTGACCTCGTTGAGGAACTCCAGGTGCTCGCGGACGGCGGCGTACTCGAGGTCCTCGCCCTCCTCGCGCAGTTCCTCGGGCACCGGTCGGCCGGCCGCGCGGGCCCGTGCCGCCCGCTCCCTGCGCGCCTTGCGCCCGGCACGCCGGGGCACCCCCCAGTCGGGGGTGACGGGCACCCGGTCGTTCTGGCTGAACTCAAGGACGGGATAGCCCAGTTCGAGGATCTGGGCGACGATGCGGGCGCTCTCTTCGACGCTCATGCTGGGCAGGATCTCGGGGAGCCGGCGGGCCAGGTCCGCGGAGCCGGGGAAGTCGGTGTGCAGGGCGAATCCGGGGGCGATCCGCTCGAACACCTCCGTCTCCTCGCCGTGCAGCGCCTCCGCGTCGGCGGCGAGCACCAGCAGCCGCTCGCGCCCGGGGCCGACCAGCGGATAGGCCCACCACAGCACGTCGACCCGGCCGGACCGGGACACGGCGGCGGTGGCGGCAGCGAGGCGGGCACGGCCCGCGGCCGGATAGGAAAGGCCCTGGTCGAGGGAGAACTCGAGACCAGGGCCGAGACCGTCATGGGCCGCGTATGAACGGTGTGAACCGTACGAGCCGTGTGCATCGTGCCGGGCGGCCGACCCGCCCTCCTCCTCGCCGCCGTCGGGGAGGGCCCCGGAGACGGGCAGCAGATCGGCGGCGGAGCGGCCGAGGACATCATCCTTGGCGAGCCCGAACAGACGTCGCGCTCCCGTGCTCCAGTGCGAGACGAGCCCGTCGCGGTCCACCACGACGACGGCCAGCGGGATGCGGCCGACGCCGAGGCCCTCGGCCGACTCGCCGTCCTCGGCTCCCTGGTCGGCCGGTGCGTCCCGCTTGGTGCCACGGTCCATGGCCCAGGCCCTCTCTCCCCACGGCTCCCAAGATCTGTACCGCTGTCACCACCGTACGGCCATGGCCGGTGGCGATGTGCGGCAATACGGGAATTGCCCGCCGGGTACGCATCCGGGTTCGGCCCGTGGTCAGTCTTCGTGGCCCAGTTGCAGGTCCCGTTCGGTGCGGCCGCCCCCGGCGACCTGGAGCACGGTGGCGACCGGCGGATAGCCGGCGGCGATGACGGTGTACTCGCCGGACGACAGGTCGACGAACCGGAAGGTCCCGTCCGGCCCGGTGGTGAGGGTGTCGACCACGTTGCCCGCCGCGTCCAGCAGGGTCACGCGCGCGTCCTCCACGGCCCGCCCGCCACCGGCCCGCACGGTGCCGCGCAGCACGGCGCCGCCGGCCAGTTCGACGTCCTGACGGGTCTCCCGGGCGGCCTGGACGGTGACGGGGAGCGCGGCCGGGCGGAACGCGGGCGCACTCGCGGCGAGGGTGTACTCACCGGCCACCAGCTCGGTGATCTCGTAGCCGCCCTCCCGGCCGCTGCGGGTGGTGGCGACGACCTCGCCGTGGACGTTGGTCAGGGTCACGATGGCGTCCCGTACGGGCGAGCCGTCGGCGGTGAGCACACAGCCGGCGAGGCGGCCCGCGCCCCCGAGGACGACGTCGAGCTCGACGGGCCGCTCGCCGACGGTCACCGAGACCGCCTGCGGCTGGTGCCCGCCCGCGGCGGCGATCAGGACGTACGACCCCGAACCGGGGGTGGCCAGCGCGTACCGTCCGTCGGCGCCGCTCGCGCCCCGCCCGATCTGCTGCCCGGCGACGTCGATGAGGGTGAGCGCGGCGCGCGGTACCACGGTCCCGTCCGGATGCTGGACGGTGCCGCAGACGGCGATGCCCGCGGTGTGCGGCGACCGGGCTTGCGGCACGGGCGCCGTCATGTGCGGTGTTTCCGCTGTCGGGTCGGCGGTGGGGGCGTAGTGGGACACCAGGGGTTTCTCCTTGAGGAAGAAGGTGATGAGCAGGCCGAGGACGAGCACCGGCACCAGGTAGAGGAAGATGCGCGGCATGGCGTCGGCGTAGGCCTGGATGTAGAGGTCGCGCAGTGCGGGCGGCAGCGCGTGCACGAGCTGCGGGGTGATCGACCCTGCGTCGGGCAGCCCCGCGCCCTCCCCCGCCGGGAGCCGTTCGGCGAGCGCGTCGGTGAGCCGGCCGGCGAAGAGGGTACCGAAGACCGCGGCGCCGACGCTGCCGCCGATCTGCCGGAAGTAGTTGTTGGCGCTGGTGGCGGTGCCGAGGTCGCCGGGGCGCACGGAGTTCTGCACGGCGAGGACCAGTACGGGCATCACCATGCCGATTCCGGCGCCGAGGACGGCCATCCAGATGCTGTAGTGCAACCGGGGCGTGCCGGGTTCGAGGCGGGACAGCAGCCACATGCCGGCGATGGCGAGGACGGCGCCGAGCAGGGGGTGACGCCGGTAGCGGCCGGTGCGGCTGATGAGCTGCCCCGAGACGATGGAGGCGCCGACGATGCCGGCCATCATGGGCAGCATCAGCAGGCCCGACTCGGTGGCCGTGGCACCGTCGACCATCTGCAGGTACGTCGGCAGGTAGCTGGCCGCGCCGAACAGTGCGACGCCGATCACCAGCCCCACCAGGGCGGTGACGTTGAAGACGGAGTCCCTGAACAGCCGGAGCGGGATGAGGGGTTCGGCGGCGAAGCGCTCGACGACGAGGAAGAGCACGGTGGCCGCAGCGCCGCCCGCACCGAGGCCGAGGACGACGCGCGAGTCCCAGGCGTACTCGGTTCCGCCCCAACTGGTCAGCAGCACCAGGCAGGTGGAGGCCGCGGCCAGCAGCAGGGCGCCGAGGACGTCCAGACGGGGTCTGGCGGAGGGCTTGGGGAGTTTCAGCACCAGGGCGACGACGACCAGGGTCAGGAGGCCGAAGGGCACGTTGAAGTAGAAACACCAGCGCCATGACAGACGGTCGGTGAAGTAGCCGCCGAGCAGCGGCCCGGCGACCGAGGCGAGGCCGAAGGCGGCACCGATCAGGCCCATGAACCGGCCGCGTTCCCGTGCGGGCACGATGTCCGCGATGATCGTCTGGACGCCGATCACCAGTCCGCCCGCGCCGACGCCCTGCACCGCGCGGTAGGCGATCAGCTGGTCCATGGTCTGCGCCCGGCCCGCGAGCGCGGAGCCGACGACGAAGACGACGATCGCGAACTGGAAGACGCCCTTGCGGCCGAACAGGTCGCCGAGTTTGCCGTAGATCGGCAGTCCGATGGTGGCGGTGAGCAGATAGGCGGTGATCGCCCAGGACATCCGGTCCAGGCCGTGCAGTTCGCCGACGATCTTCGGCAGGGCGGTGGCGACGATCATCTGCTCGAGGGCGGCGAGCAGCAACGCCAGCATCAGTGCGAAGAACACCAGCCGCACCCTGCGCCGGCTCAACGCCGGGCCCGCCGGCCCCTGATGGGGCTCCGCCCCGAGTTCCGCTTCGTACTCCGGGCCGTAATCCGCGCCGTGCTCCGGGACCGCCTCCGGACCCGGTCCGTGGGCCCGTTCCGGAGGCGGACGCTCGGCCGACGGGGCCGCCGCCGCGACCGGTTCGTCCTGCGTCAGAGTGATCCCGCCGGTGCCGCCCACGTGCCGCTCCCCTCGTCGCGCTGCCACACGATTCCCGCGTAAAAGCGACAACTACGAGCAAGCGCGACGAGTTACGGCATACGGAAGGCCGGTGCGGAGATCACTCGAACCGGTGAGGAGAGCCGCCCAGGGGCCAACCTCCCCTCGTCACCGACCTCTTGAAGTGACGGCTACTTCTCGACCTCGGCGGCCAGCTTGGCGAGCAGTGCGTCGTAGATGCGTCCGAGCCCCTTGGGCGCGAAGGTCCTCTCGAAGAAGCCGCCGATGCCGCCCGCGCCCGTCCAGGTGGTGGTCACGACGACCCGGGACCTGCCCTCCCCGGCCGGGGTGACGCGCCAGACGGTGACCATGGAGGAGTTGCGGTCCTTCTCGACCAGTTCGCCGTCGCTCGGCTCGGTGACCTCCAGGAGGCAGTCACGGACGCGCTTGCTGGTGGCCTGGAGCTTCCAGTGGACGAGGCTGCCCTCCCCGTCGCCACCCTCCCGGACCTCGTACTCGCTGAACTGCTCGGGCAGCAGCCTCGCGCGCGTGCCGCTGTAGTCGGCGATGGCGTCGAACACCGTCTCCGCGTCCGCCGCGACGATCCGCTCCGTAGTGGCCTCGACCTGCGCCATCGATTTCCTCCAGGACATGAGTTCTCAGGGTGCTCAAGGGGTCGGCACAAGCCAATCACCCCCTCACCCGGCCCCTCAAATCGGGAGTCCGGAACTGATCGGGAGGGTGACCGAAGATGTCGTTCACACGATCAAGGGAACACTTGTTCTATTCTGTGGACCAGTGCTACCGAGGAGGTGTCATGCGCTGGGAGAACCTCACACCGGGCTCCGAACACAGCCGGGCCGACGCCGCGCTGTTCGGCGCGGAGGCGGTGACCACCCGTACCTTCGACACACCGGAGTTCGCCGGAATCACGTTCCACGAGATCCGCGCCCGCTCGGTCCTCAACCGGGTGCCCGGGGCCTCCCGCATGCCCTTCGAGTGGACCGTGAATCCCTACCGGGGCTGCACACACGCCTGCGTGTACTGCTTCGCGCGCAAGTCGCACAGCTATCTGGACCTCGACACGGGCATCGGCTTCGACAGCCAGATCGTGGTGAAGGTGAACGCGCCCGACGTGCTGCGCCGTCAGCTCGCCGCCCGGCGCTGGCAGGGCGAGCACATAGCGATGGGCACGAACGTCGACTGTTACCAGCGCGCGGAGGGCCGTTACCGGCTGATGCCGGGCATCCTCGCCGCGCTGCGGGACCACGCGAACCCCTTCTCGATCCTCACCAAGGGCACGCTGATCCTGCGCGACCTGGAGCTGCTGCGACAGGCGGCCCGGGTCACCGACATCGGCGTCTCGGTCTCCGTGGGCTTCACCGACACCGGGCTGTGGCGCACGGTGGAGCCGGGCACGCCTGCACCGGAACGCAGGCTGGAGGTCGTGCGGACGCTCGCCGCGCACGGCATCGGCTGCGGGGTCCTGATGGCGCCGGTGATCCCGTTCCTGGGCGACCGCCCGGAGCAACTGCGGGCCACCGTGCGGGCGATCGCCGCGGCGGGCGCCACCTCCGTCACGCCGCTGGTGCTGCATCTGCGGCCGGGCGCCCGCGAGTGGTTCATGTCCTGGCTCGGGCGGCACCACCCGTACCTGGTGAGCCGGTACGAGCGGCTGTACGCGGAGGGCGCCTACGCCCCGAAGTGGTACCAGCGCCGGGTCACCCGTCAGGTGCACGACCTGGCCCGGGAGTACGGCATCGGCCCCACGCGCGCGGAGCTGCCCCACCGCGTCGGTCCCACCGGGGCGGCCGGGCCGCCGCTCTCCGGGTCTCCCGGGTCCGGCCCGACCCAACTCTCGCTCCTTTAGGAGCGTTCGAGGGCATCGGGCAACCCGATCGGGTCAAGAGTCGGTAGAACGCGTTCATCCGGGAGCGCGTTCCGGGACGATGCCGCGTGGACCGTGAGTCCCGCGGTTCACCGACCCTCCGCCCTGGGAGGCCCCATGAGGAAACGCGCAGCAGTGCTGTGCAGTGCCGCCGCCGTCATGGCCGGGAGTCTGACGGCCCTGCCCGCCGAAGCGGTCGCACCGAGCGGCGCCGACGCGTTCCGCGCGGCGAAGCCGGTGTGGAAGGAGTGCGGCACCAAGAGCCATCCGACGCTGCAGTGCGCGTCCGTCGAGGTGCCGCTCGACCACGCCCGTCCCGACGGGCGAAGGATCACGCTCGCGTTGTCCCGCGTACCGCACACCGCGAAGACGTACCAGGGTCCTCTCCTGGTGAACCCGGGCGGCCCCGGCGGCAGCGGGCTGACGCTCGCCGGGTTCGTCGCGGCCTCGCTGCCGAAGGAGGTGGCCGCCCAGTACGACGTGATCGGCTTCGACCCGCGCGGTGTGGGCGCGAGCAAGCCCGCACTGGACTGCGCGCCGGGCCAGTTCGCCCCGGTGCGGCCGGACCCGGTGCCGAGCACACCCGCGGTGGAGCTGGCCAACCTCGAGCGCGTGAAGTCGTTCGCCGACGCCTGCGGCAAGAAGTACGCGGACCTGCTGCCGCACGTGAACACGACCAGCGCGGTCCGCGACATGGACGTGGTCCGTCAGGCGCTGGGCGCGAAGAAGCTCAGTTACCTCGGCTACTCCTACGGCACCTATCTGGGCGCCGTGTACGCCAAGCTGTTCCCGGAGCGGGTGCGGCGCCTGGTCCTGGACTCGATCGTCGACCCCACCGAGGTGTGGTACGACTCCAACCTGGACCAGGACCGCGCCTTCGACGAGCGCCACCGCGCCCTCATGGGCTGGATCGCCGAGCACGACGCCACGTACGGACTCGGCACCGACGCGAAGAAGATCGAGGCCAAGTGGTACGCGATGCGCGCGGCCCTGGCCGAGAAGCCCGCCGACGGCAAGGTGGGCGCCGCGGAGCTGGAGGACACCTTCCTCCCGGGCGGCTACTACAACGGCTACTGGCCCTACCTGGCGGAGGCGTTCGCGGCGTATGTGAACGACGCCGACGCCGGGCCGCTGATCCAGGCGTACGAGGACTTCGGCGCGGTCGACGCCGCCGGCGACAACGGCTACAGCGTCTACACGGCGGTCGAGTGCCGGGACGCGTCCTGGCCACGGGACTGGCGGCAGTGGCGCAAGGACAACTGGGAGGTGCACGAGGAGGCGCCGTTCATGGCCTGGAACAACGCCTGGTACAACGCACCGTGCGCGTTCTGGCCGACCCGGTCGCTGCGGCCGGTGAACATCGCCAACGGGAAGCTGCCGCCGGCGCTGCTGTTCCAGGCCACCGACGACGCGGCCACCCCGTACCGGGGCGGTGTGACGGTCCACCGGCTGCTCGCCCGCTCCAGCCTGGTGGTCGAGGAGGGCGGCGGCAACCACGGCATCACGCTGAGCGGCAACGCCTGCCTCGACGGGCATCTGGCGGCGTATCTGGCCGACGGGACCGTGCCACGCGGTCACGGTCGGGCCGACGCGGTGTGCGACGCCCTGCCCGATCCGACGCCGCGGACGTCGAAGGCGACGCCGGGCACGGCACGCGGATCGACCCTGCACGGCCTGCTCGGCTTCCGCAGCTGAGCATCCGACGGGCCGACCGACCGGGCCGTGCCGACGTCGGCGCCCTCGGTCGGCCCCGCTACCTCTGGCCGGGAACGCGCGGGCCGGGTGCCCGGCGCTGCCGGGGGATCCGGGCCAGGGCGTGGACCGCCGCCTCGGCCAGCGCCGGGTGGGCGAGCGCCTCGTTCAGGACGGGTTCGGCGCGGGCGTCGCCGAGTTCGCCCAGCCCCTCCACACACGCGAGGGCGACCCGGCGGTACGGGTCGTGGGGGCGCAGCCTGCGCCGCAGGGTGGTGATCAGGGCGGGCACCGCCTCCGGGGCGCGCAGTTCGACCAGCAGGCGTACCGGGTGCAGGGCGTAGGCGACACGGAGTTCGTTGGTGGCGAGCGCGGCGGCGGCGCGGGCGGTGCGCGGGTCGCCGAGCCGGGCCAGCGCGTACGCGGCGCCGGCGCAGCGCGGGGGGTCGCGGTGGTTGAGGAGGAGCACCAGGGACTCGAAGGCCCGCCGGTCCCCCGCCAGCCCCAGCCGGAAGGCGGCCAGTTCCCTGGCCCACAGCGGCTGCCCGGGTTCGGTGAGCACGGCGGCCAGGGCATCGGGGTCCTCGATCGCCAGGAGCCGGTCGAGGGCCGCCGGGCCGGATGCCTCGGCCCGTAAGCGCTCCGTGAGCGAACGCAACTCTTCGTCCATGCACCAGAGGTTAGGGGCCCGGGGAGTTGATCGGGACGTACATCACAAACACCGGGGGCTGGCGCGCTCATTACCCGCAAGTTAAGCTCAGAGGAGCGAGTGACCCACTCGTGTTATCTGTTTCTCCTCACGGTGGTCTGGTGACGCGGCCACGGTGAGTGCAGTCGGTTCGGTACTCGTGTACCGCAGTACGGCTCGGCCCCGGGACAGGGCCGGTCGGACCGCCGTTTCCGGGCGTGCACGCGCCCGCCGCGACGGCACCGGGCGTGTGCGCTCGCAGCCCGGCATCACCCGCACTCCGCTCGCACCCCGTGCGCCCTCGGCGCATCCGGGCGCGGTTTCCGTCGTCACCCTCATTCCTGGAGTCCCTCGATGGCCACTCCCCTGTCCCCCCAGTCCGGCGCTCCCGCGTCCCCGTTCAGGACCATCGCCGTCGTCGGCCTCGGCACCATGGGCACCGGCATCGCCGAGGTCCTGGCCAAGGCCGGCCGCGAGGTCGTCGGCGTCGACATCAGTGCGGCCCAGGCCGCGCGGTGCGTCGCCACCCTGGAGTCCTCGACCGCCCGCGCCGTGGAGCGCGGACGACTTACCGCGCAGGAGCGCACGGACCTCCTCGCCCGCGTGACCACCTCGACCGATCTCACGGCGGCGGCCGACGCCGACCTGGTGATCGAGGTGGCGCCGGAGTCGTACGGGATCAAGCAGCAGATCTTCCGTGAACTCGACGCCGTCGTGCGACCGGAGACGATCCTGGCGACCGGCACCAACGCCCTGTCGGTCACCCGCCTCGCCGCCGAATCGGCCCGCCCCGAGCGCGTGCTGGGTCTGCACTTCTTCAACCCCGCCCCGGCGATGAAGCTGGTGGAGGTCGTCTCCTCGGTGCTGACCGCGCCGGAGGCCGTCACCGCGGTCACCGACCTCGCCCTGGACCTGGGCAAGGAGCCCGTCGCGGTGGGCGACCGGCCCGGATTCCTCGCCGACGGGCTGCTGTTCGGCTACCTCAACCAGGCCGCCACGATGTACGAGGCGCACTACGCCTCCCGCGAGGACATCGACGCGGCGATGCGGCTGGGCTGCGGTCTGCCCATGGGTCCGCTGGCGCTGCTCGACCTGATCGGTGTGGACACCGCGCGTACGGTCCTGGAGGCCATGTACGCGGAGTCCCACGACCGGCTGCACGCACCGGCCCCGATCCTCAAGCAGCTGAGCGAGGCGGGGCTGACGGGCCGCAAGGCCGGGCGTGGTTTCTACACGTACGAGGAACCGGGCAGCGCCGTCGTCGTGCGGGACGCGCTGACCCCCTTGGCGGGCGGTTCCCCCGTCGCGGGCCGGCCGGTCCGCTCGGTGGGGGTGGCGGGTTCGGGCACCATGGCCTCCGGTATCGCCGAGGTGTTCGCGAAGGCCGGCTACGAGGTGGTCCTGGCCGCCCGCAGCGACGAGAAGGCACAGGCTGCCAAGGCGCGTATCGGCAAGTCCCTGGCGCGCTCCGTCGACAAGGGGCGGATGACCGCCGAGGCCGCCGCCCGGACCCTCGAGCGCGTCCGGCCGACGGGCACCTACGACGACTTCGCCGACGTGGACCTGGCGGTCGAGGCGGTCGCCGAGGAACTGGAGGTCAAGCAGCAGCTGTTCGCCGCGCTGGACAAGGTCTGCAAGCCGGGCGCGGTGCTCGCCACCACCACCTCGTCCCTGCCCGTGATCGCCTGCGCCCGTGCCACCTCGCGTCCGCAGGACGTGATCGGCATGCACTTCTTCAACCCGGCGCCGGCCATGAAGCTGGTCGAGGTGGTCCGCACGGTGCTGACCGCCGACGACGTCCACGCGACGGTGCGCGAGGTCTGCCGGGCGATCCGCAAGCACGCCGTGGACTGCGGTGACCGGGCCGGGTTCATCGTCAACGCGCTGCTGTTCCCGTACCTCAACAACGCGGTCAAGATGGTGCAGGAGCACTACGCCTCCCTCGACGACATCGACGCCGCGATGAAGCTGGGTGGCGGCTACCCGATGGGCCCCTTCGAGCTGCTGGACGTCGTCGGGCTGGACGTCTCGCTCGCGATCGAGAAGGTCCTGCACCGCGAGTTCCGCGACCCGGGGCTCGCCCCGGCACCGCTGCTGGAGCACCTGGTGGCCGCGGGCTGCCTCGGCCGCAAGACCGGCCGTGGCTTCCGCGAATATGTCAAGCGCTGAGCAGCACCGCCTGGACGACTGGTTCCGCGGCGCCGCCCAGTGGGGCGGGCTGCTGGATCCCGGCCGGTTCGCGCAGCCCACGGGCCGCACGGCTTCCCCGCCCCCGGAAGGCGGGGGAGCCGCCGGTCCCGCGCGCCGAGCCGCGCGCATGCAGTACGTTCGGGGCATGTCCCAGCCCGCCAAGTCCGCCCGTACACCAGCCACGACCGAGCCGCCGGAGCGTTCCACCGGCAGTCGCGCAGCCGCCCAGCGGCTCAAGATGCGCCGGGAACTGGCGGCCGCCGCGATGGAACTGTTCGCGACCAAGGGGTACGAGGCCACCACCGTCGACGAGATCGCGGCCGCGGCCGGGGTCGCCCGCCGCACCTTCTTCCGGCACTTCCGCTCCAAGGAAGAGGCGATCTTCCCGGATCACGACGACACCCTGGTGCGCGCCGAGGCGGTGCTCAACGCCGCGCCGCCGCACGAGCATCCGCTCGACACGGTGTGCCGCGGCATCAAGGAGGTCATGCGGATGTACGCGGCGCGGCCGGAGATCTCGGTCGCCCGCTACCGGTTGACGCGCGAGGTGCCCACGCTGCGTGAGGCGGAGATCGCCTCGGTGGCCCGCTACGAGCGCCTCTTCACCCGTTATCTGCTCGGCCACTTCGACGAGCACGCGAACGACGAGGACACGGGCGACGAGCCGCTGCTGGCGGAGGTCGCGGCGTCCGCCGTGGTCACCGCGCACAACCACGTGCTCCGGCGCTGGCTCAGGGCGGACGGCCAGGGCGATGTGGAGGCGGAGCTCGACCACGCCTTCTCGATCGTCCGCAGGACCTTCGGGAGCGGGATCATGGCGGGCCGCCGCGCCGCGCCCCCGAGGCCGCCCGCCGCGTCGGTGTCCGACCGGGGTGAGGTGCTGGTGACGGTCGCCCGCACCGACGCCCCGCTCGACGAGGTGATGCGGACCATCGAACAAGCCCTCAAAGAGCGCTGAAAGAGCGCTGAGAGAACCCTGGCGCACGCTGAGCGCCCCTCTCACCACTGTGACGACGGCCACCCCCCGGGGTGGCCGTTTTGCCATGTCAGAGTCCCTTTTGGCGCCCCCTCCAGACACCGTTCGATCGATCATCGCTCATTTGTCACGTAAAGATTTCATCTGAGACCAATTCCTGGCACCCAGTGCCTTGCGGACTGTCACGCCGTGCCATACGTTGAAGGAGTCCGGGCGGCCGGCGCGCAGAGACCATTCGTGCGCCGGCTGTCCCAGCAAGCCTCTCCGGCCTGCCTGCCCGGACGCCTGCGTCACAGGCACCTCCCGCGCCACAAAGCGCTGCAGAAGCACCACCCCCGCCGAACCGACGGCATCCCCTCAAACCCTCAGCAGCACCGACGTAACCCTCAGCGCCCCTCCCTCCTCAGGGCCGCTCATCGCCGGAGGCAACACCGTGACCGTCAAGGACATCCTGGCCGCGATCCAGTCGCCCGACTCCACGTCGGAGGACTTCGCCGCCCTGCCGCTGCCCGAGTCGTACCGTGCGATCACCGTGCACAAGGACGAGACGGAGATGTTCTCCGGACTCGCCACCCGCGACAAGGACCCCCGCAAGTCGATCCACCTCGACGACGTGCCCGTGCCCGAACTCGGCCCGGGCGAGGCCCTGGTGGCCGTCATGGCCTCCTCGGTCAACTACAACTCGGTGTGGACCTCGATCTTCGAGCCGCTGTCGACGTTCGGCTTCCTGGAGCGCTACGGCAAGGTCAGCGAGCTCACCAAGCGTCACGACCTGCCGTACCACGTCATCGGCTCCGACCTCGCGGGCGTCGTCCTGCGCACCGGGCCCGGCGTCAACGCCTGGCAGCCCGGCGACGAGGTCGTCGCGCACTGCCTCTCCGTCGAGCTGGAGTCCTCCGACGGGCACAACGACACGATGCTCGACCCCGAGCAGCGCATCTGGGGCTTCGAGACCAACTTCGGCGGCCTCGCGGAGATCGCCCTGGTCAAGTCCAACCAGCTGATGCCCAAGCCGGGCCACCTCAGCTGGGAGGAGGCCGCCGCCCCGGGCCTGGTCAACTCCACCGCCTACCGCCAGCTGGTCTCCCGCAACGGCGCCCAGATGAAGCAGGGCGACAACGTGCTGATCTGGGGCGCGAGCGGCGGCCTGGGCTCGTACGCCACCCAGTTCGCACTGGCCGGCGGCGCCACCCCGATCTGCGTGGTCTCCAGCGAGCAGAAGGCCGAGATCTGCCGGAGGATGGGCGCCGAGCTGATCATCGACCGCAGCGCCGAGGACTACAAGTTCTGGGCGGACGAGCACACCCAGGACCCGCGCGAGTGGAAGCGCCTCGGCAAGCGTATCCGCGAACTCACCGGCGGCGAGGACGTCGACATCGTCTTCGAGCACCCGGGCCGCGAGACCTTCGGCGCCTCCGTGTACGTCACGCGCAAGGGCGGCACCATCGTCACCTGCGCGTCGACCTCCGGGTACGACCACCAGTACGACAACCGCTACCTGTGGATGTCGCTGAAGCGGATCATCGGCTCCCACTTCGCCAACTACCGCGAGGCCTGGGAGGCCAACCGCCTCATCGCCAAGGGCAAGATCCACCCGACGCTCTCCAAGGTGTACTCCCTCGAGGACACCGGCCAGGCCGCGTACGACGTCCACCGCAACCTCCACCAGGGCAAGGTCGGCGTGCTGTGCCTGGCCCCCCAGGAGGGCCTGGGCGTGCGCGACGAGGAGATGCGCGCGCAGCACGTCGACGCCATCAACCGCTTCCGGAACATCTGAGGGCTGCCGGATGACTGAGCGTCAGACCGCGCCGCAGGCGCGAAGGGAACGGGACCGGCCGTGGCTCATGCGCACGTACGCCGGTCACTCCACGGCCGAGGCGTCCAACGAGCTGTACCGGCGCAACCTCGCCAAGGGCCAGACGGGTCTGTCGGTCGCCTTCGACCTGCCGACCCAGACCGGGTACGACTCCGACCACGTCCTCGCCCGCGGCGAGGTCGGCCGGGTCGGCGTGCCGGTCGCGCACCTCGGTGACATGCGCAGGCTGTTCCAGGACATCCCCCTGGAGCAGATGAACACCTCGATGACGATCAACGCCACGGCCATGTGGCTGCTGGCGCTCTACCAGGTCGTCGCGGAGGAGCAGGGTGCGGACGTCACCGAGCTCCAGGGCACGACCCAGAACGACATCGTCAAGGAGTACCTGTCCCGGGGGACACACGTCTTCCCTCCGGGGCCGTCGCTCCGCCTGACGACGGACATGATCGCGTACACGGTCTCCCACCTCCCCAAGTGGAACCCGATCAACATCTGCAGCTACCACCTGCAGGAGGCGGGCGCCACGCCGGTGCAGGAGATCGCGTACGCGATGTCCACCGCGATCGCCGTGCTGGACGCGGTGCGCGACAGCGGCCAGGTGCCGCAGGAACGCATGGGCGACGTCGTCGGCCGCATCTCCTTCTTCGTGAACGCGGGCGTCCGCTTCGTCGAGGAGATGTGCAAGATGCGCGCCTTCGGCCGGATCTGGGACCGCATCACCCGCGAGCGGTACGGCATCGAGAACCCCAAGCACCGCCGCTTCCGCTACGGCGTCCAGGTCAACTCCCTGGGCCTGACCGAGGCCCAGCCGGAGAACAACGTCCAGCGGATCGTGCTGGAGATGCTGGCGGTCACCCTCTCCAAGGACGCCCGCGCGCGTGCCGTGCAGCTGCCGGCCTGGAACGAGGCGCTGGGCCTGCCCCGGCCCTGGGACCAGCAGTGGTCGCTGCGCATCCAGCAGGTGCTGGCGCACGAGAGCGACCTGCTGGAGTACGAGGACATCTTCGAGGGCTCGAAGGTGATCGAGGCGAAGGTCGACGAGCTGGTCCAGTCGGCGTTCGCGGAGATAGAGCGCATCCAGGAGATGGGCGGCGCGATGGCCGCCGTCGAGTCCGGCTACCTGAAGTCGCAGCTGGTCGCCTCGCACGCCGAGCGCCGGGCCCGGATCGAGTCGGGCCAGGAGAAGATCATCGGTGTCAACGCCTTCGAGGGAACCGAGCCGAACCCGCTGACCGCCGACCTGGACACCGCGATCCAGACGGTCGACCCGGCGGTGGAGGCGCGCGTCATCGCCGCGCTGCAGAACTGGCGCGACACCCGCTACCAGCCGCCCTTCAACCACCCGCGCCCCTGCAAGGCGCTGGAGAGGCTGAAGGAGGCCGCACGCGGCACCGAGAACCTCATGGAGGCCACCCTGGAGTGCGCCCGCGCCGGCGCCACGACCGGCGAGTGGGCCGGGGCCCTGCGCGAGGTGTTCGGCGAGTTCCGCGCGCCGACCGGCGTCTCGTCGGCGCCGGTCGCGGTCGCCGCCGAGGAGGGCTCGGCCCTGTCCGAGGTGCGCCGCAAGGTGGACCTGACGGCCGAGGACCTGGGCGTCGGCAAGCTGCGGTTCCTGGTCGGCAAGCCCGGCCTGGACGGCCACTCCAACGGCGCCGAGCAGATCGCCGTGCGGGCCCGCGACGCCGGGTTCGAGGTGGTCTACCAGGGCATCCGGCTCACCCCGGAGCAGATCGTGGACGCCGCCCTCGCCGAGGACGTGCACGCGGTGGGCCTGTCCATCCTGTCCGGCTCGCACGCCCAGCTGGTGCCGGACGTGCTGGAACGCCTCCGTGTGGCCGGTGCCACAGATATACCGGTGATCGCTGGTGGCATCATCCCGAACGGTGACGCCGAAGAACTGCGGGCCGCGGGAGTCGCCGCGGTCTTCACCCCGAAGGACTTCGACATCACCGGCATCATCGGCCGGATCGTCGACGAGATCCGGAACGCGAACAAGCTCGACCCCCTGGAGGTCCCCGCATGACGACTGTCGATCGCCTTCGTCCCCGCCGCTCGTGTCTCGCGGTACCGGGCTCGAACCCGCGCTTCCTGGAGAAGGCCCAGGGCCTGGCCGCCGACCAGGTCTTCCTGGACCTGGAGGACGCCTGCGCGCCGCTGGCCAAGCCCGAGGCGCGGCACACCATCGTCAAGTTCCTCAACGAGGGCGACTGGACCGGCAAGACCCGCGTCGTGCGCGTCAACGACTGGACGACCGAGTGGACCTACCGCGACGTCGTGACGGTCGTCGAGGGCGCCGGGGCGAACCTGGACTGCATCATGCTGCCGAAGGTCCAGGACGCGCAGCAGGTCGTGGCCCTGGACCTGCTGCTGACCCAGATCGAGAAGACGATGGGCTTCGAGGTCGGCCGCATCGGCATCGAGGCGCAGATCGAGAACGCCCAGGGCCTGAACAACGTCAACGAGATCGCGCAGGCGTCCCCGCGCGTGGAGACGATCATCTTCGGCCCGGCCGACTTCATGGCGTCGATCAACATGAAGTCGCTGGTCGTGGGCGAGCAGCCGCCCGGCTACCCGGCGGACGCCTACCACTACATCCTGATGAAGATCCTGATGGCCGCCCGCGCCAACAACCTCCAGGCGATCGACGGCCCCTACCTGCAGATCCGCAACGTGGACGGCTACCGCGAGGTCGCCCGGCGCGCCGCCGCCCTCGGCTTCGACGGCAAGTGGGTGCTGCACCCGGGGCAGGTCGAGGCCTCGAACGAGATCTTCTCGCCCTCCCAGGAGGACTACGACCACGCCGAGCTGATCCTGGACGCGTACGACTACTACACGTCCGAGGCGGGCGGCAAGAAGGGCTCCGCGATGCTCGGCGACGAGATGATCGACGAGGCCAGCCGCAAGATGGCCCTGGTCATCTCCGGCAAGGGCCGTGCCGCCGGCATGCGGCGCACCAGCAAGTTCGAGATCCCGGAGGGCTGAGCGGCATGCAGTTCGGACGCACCTTTGAGGAGTTCGAGGTCGGGGCGGTGTACAAGCACTGGCCGGGCAAGACGGTCACCGAGTACGACGACCACCTGTTCTGCCTGCTCACCATGAACCACCACCCGCTCCACCTGGACAGCCACTACGCCGAGCAGACCACGGACTTCGGCAAGAACGTGGTGGTGGGCAACTACATCTACTCGCTGCTGCTCGGCATGTCCGTCCCGGACGTCTCCGGCAAGGCGATCGCCAACCTGGAGATCGAGTCGCTCAAGCACGTGGCGCCGACCTTCCACGGCGACACGATCTACGGCGAGACGACCGTGCTCGACAAGTGGCCGTCGAAGTCGAAGAACGACCGGGGCATCGTGCACGTCGAGACCAGGGGTTACAAGCAGGACGGCACCCTCGTCTGCGTCTTCCGCCGCAAGGTGATGGTGCCGACCGAGACGTACATCAAGGAGCGCGGCGGCGAGCAGCCCGGTCGCCCCGAGCTGAAGGAACAGGGGAAGTAGATGAGCCGTCTCGCCCAGACCCACGGCCTCACGGACATCCAGCAGGAGATCCTCTCCACCGTCCGCGACTTCGTGGACAAGGAGATCATCCCGGTCGCGACCGAGCTGGAACACCGCGACGAGTACCCGCAGCAGATCGTCGACGGCCTGAAGGAACTCGGCCTGTTCGGACTGATGATCCCCGAGGAGTACGGGGGTCTGGGCGAGTCGCTGCTGACCTACGCGCTGTGCGTGGAGGAGATCGCCCGCGGCTGGATGTCGGTGTCCGGCATCATCAACACGCACTTCATCGTGGCGTACATGCTCAAGCAGCACGGCACGCAGGAGCAGAGGGACCACTTCCTGCCGCGCATGGCGGCCGGCGACATCCGCGGCGCGTTCTCCATGTCGGAGCCGGCCCTGGGCTCGGACGTGTCGGCGATCACCTCGAAGGCGGTCAAGGACGGCGAGGAGTACGTCCTGACCGGCCAGAAGATGTGGCTGACCAACGGCGGTACGTCGTCCCTGGTGGCCGTTCTGGTCCGCAGTGACGAAGGACACCCCGAGGGCACGGCGCCCCACAAGTCGATGACGACCTTCCTGGTGGAGAAGGAGCCCGGCTTCGGCGAGGTCCGCCCCGGTCTCACCATCCCCGGCAAGATCGACAAGATGGGCTACAAGGGGGTCGACACCACCGAGCTCATCATGGACGGCCTGCGGATTCCGGCGGACCGGGTGCTCGGCGGGGTCACCGGCCGCGGTTTTTACCAAATGATGGACGGCGTGGAGGTCGGCCGCGTCAATGTGGCCGCGCGTGGCTGCGGCGTCGCCCAGCGTGCCTTCGAACTCGGTGTCCGGTACGCCCAGCAGCGTCACACTTTCGGCAAGCAGATCGCCCACCACCAGGCCATTCAGTTCAAGCTCGCGGAGATGGCCACCAAGGTGGAGGCCGCGCATGCGATGATGGTGAACGCCGCACGCAAAAAGGACTCCGGCGAACGAAACGACCTGGAAGCGGGGATGGCCAAGTACCTCGCGTCCGAGTACTGCAAGGAGGTCGTCGAGGACGCCTTCCGGATCCACGGCGGGTACGGCTTCTCCAAGGAGTACGAGATCGAGCGCCTCTACCGGGAGGCCCCGATGCTGCTGATCGGAGAGGGCACCGCCGAGATCCAGAAAATGATCATCGGCCGTCGACTGCTCGAAGAGTATCGATTCCAGGGCTGAATGTCCGGATACGGGGTGTTTTCTTGGAATAGTGGATCACACCCCGTCAACACTCTCCGGCCTTCGACTCGACTGCCTGGCTTACCCAGTTGTCACCTGGAGCCGCTACGATCGCCGGAAAGCCGCCGTCCCCCGTCAGTGCGCGGCACTATCCGCTACGAAGGTCATCCATGCCCCACAGCAAAACCTCTGCATCTCGCGACAGCCTCGCCGGTGTACGCCTCGCGCGCGGAGCATCGCCGTGGCTTCTGCCGACCGTCGCCACCGCAGCCGTCAGCCTGGTCCGTGCCCGCCGCTCGGGTGCCGCCAAGGCCGTAGCCGTTCCCGCCACCGCTCTCGCGGCGGGGATGCTGTGGTTCTTCCGCGACCCCGAGCGCGAGATCGCCCGGGGCCGGGTCATCTCGCCCGCCGACGGTGTGGTGCAGAGCATCATGCCGTGGAAGGACGGCCGGACCCGTGTCGCGATCTTCATGAGCCCGCTCAACGTCCACGTCAACCGGGCGCCGCTGGCCGGCACGGTGACGTCGGTCGAGCACGTCCCCGGTGGCTTCGTTCCCGCCTTCAACAAGGAGAGCGAGAACAACGAGCGTGTGGTCTGGCACTTCGACACCGAGCTCGGTGACATCGAGATGATCCAGATCGCCGGCGCGGTGGCCCGCCGCATCGTCCCCTACGTGCCCCAGGGCACCAAGGTCGAGCAGGGCGACCGGATCGGTCTCATCCGGTTCGGCTCCCGGGTGGATCTCTACCTGCCCGAGGGCGTCGAGATCGACGTCGAGGTGGGGCAGAAGACCGTGGCAGGGGTGACTCGAATTGACCGTGATTGATCCTGAGACACAGGCAGGCTGGGTGCCCGACGCCGACGAGGAGGACGACGAGGAGGAGATGCCTCTCTCGCTCCGCCTGTCGATAGCGGACACCCTCACCCTCGGCAACGCCACCTGCGGCTTCATGGCCGTGTACTTCACCACCACCGGCATCCTGATCCCGCACCTCACGGGCAGCCAGGAGTCCGGCATGGCCCGCCACAGCGCGGCCACCGCCGTGATCCTGATGCTGTGCGCGGCCGTCTTCGACCTGTTCGACGGCCTGGTGGCCCGCAAGCTGCGCTCCTCCCCGATGGGCGCGGAGCTGGACAACCTCTCGGACCTGATCAGCTTCGGTCTGGCGCCGGCGTACTTCGTCCTCGTGTACGGCATGGTCGCGGACGACGCGCACCAGAGAGTGGCCGCGGTCGGCGCGATCGTGGTGCTGCTGGCGGTGGTGCTGAGACTGGCGAGGTTCTCCTGCGTCACGGTCAAGGACGGCACCTTCCAGGGCATGCCGTCACCGTTCGGCGCGCTGACCGTCGTCTCGATCGTGCTGCTGGAGCTGCCGTTCGTGGCGACGGTGCTGGCGATCCTGGGCACCGCCTGGCTGATGGTGAGCCGGGTCGAGTACCCGAAGCCGCGGGGCCCCCTCGCGGTGGCGATGCTGACCTGGATCGTGCTGAGCATGGGGATGCTGACGGCGTGGGCCTTCGACGCCCCCAGCGGCCAGCTGCTGCTGCAGACGGGGTGCGCGCTGCAGCTGGTGATGGGCGCGGTGATCCCGCTGTTCGCCACGGCCCGCCGGGTGAACAACTTCCGCGACAACCGCCGCGAGGCGCGGGCGGCACAGTCGTAACGGCAGTGCGAAGGGCCCCGGACCCAGGGTTGGGTTCGGGGCCCTTCGCCTTTCGGCGGCCTCAGCCCAGGAAGTCCCGGGCGATCCGCTCCGCGGTCCGCTCCAGGATCGGCCCCGCCTCCGCGATGCACGTCGCCACGTCCGGCTCGAGATCCGTCAGCGCGTACGCCCGCCGGATCCCCGCCCGCCCCAGCGCCTCCGGCGACAGGGTGAGCCGCCCGCACACCGCGACGACCTCCTTGCCGGCGGCGCGTGCCGCGGCGGCGACCCCCGCCGGGGCCTTGCCGTGCAGGGTCTGCTCGTCCAGCGAGCCCTCACCGGTGATCACGAGGTCGGCCCGCTCCAGTGCGGGCGCGAAACCGAGGACGTCCAGCATCACCTCGATACCGGGCCGGAACCCGGCCCCGAGGAGCAGCGCGCCGAACCCGATGCCGCCGGCCGCACCCGCGCCCGCCGAACCGGCGAACTCCGCGGCGGTCTTCACCCCGGCCGACTCCTCCAGCACCCGCACGAAGTGCCCGAGCGCCGCGTCCAGCCGCTCCACGTCCTGCGGCGAGGCACCCTTCTGCGGCCCGTAGACCGCCGGGGCGCCCTTCGGGCCGGTCAGCGGGTTGTCGACGTCGCTGGCGAGCACGAACTCGACCCGGCCCAGACGCGGGTCCAGGCCCGACAGATCGGCCGAGGCCAGCTCGGCGAGGCCGCCGCCGCCCGGCGCCACCGGCTCGCCGTCGGCCTTCAGGAAGCGGGCGCCCAGCGCGGCCAGCATGCCGGCGCCGCCGTCCGTGGTGGCGCTGCCGCCGACCCCGAACACCAGGGTGCGCGCGCCCGCGTCCAGCGCGGCCCGCAACAGCTCGCCGGAACCGTACGTGGACGCCGTCAGCGGCGCCGGTACGCCGTCCGGAAGCCGCTGGAGCCCGCTGGCCTCCGCCATCTCCACCACGGCGGTGTCGCCGCGCAGCGCGAACACCGCCGTCACCTCGTCGCCGACGGGGCCGGTGACCCGTGCCTCCCGCCGGTCGAAGCCGGCCGCGATCGCCGCCGCCACCGTGCCGTCACCGCCGTCGGCCACGGGCAGCGCCTCGACCTCGAGGCCCGGCACCACCCGACGCAGCCCGGCCGTCACCCGCTCGGCGACCTGCACGGCCGTCAGCGACCCCTTGAACTTGTCCGCGGCGACGAGCACCCGCCGCGCCGACCGTGCTGACCGCGCTGACCGAGTACCGCTCACTGCAGCGTCCGCCACTTTCGCAATCCCCTTGCTCTCCGGGTCCCTTACGCGTGTCGAGGCCGGTCGCGCGCCCCTGCGACCCTAACCGGCGGGCACCCGCGGCGTCGCCCCCCGGACCGGCGGACACCCGGCCGGGAAGGCGCGGTCGCGGCCGGAATCGGGTAGACCGGACCCATGACCGCTGTGGAGACGGAACCGGGGCTCGCCGACCGCGTCCTCGGGGGCTGGCTGGGCCGGATCGCGGGCAACATGCTGGGCAAGCCGGTCGAGCAGGGCGAGGTGTGGACCCGTGAGCGCATCGACCGCTACCTGCGCCGGGCGGCGGCCCTCCCCCTCGACGACTACCTGCCCGAACCGCTCACCGAGAGCGACCGCCGCGACCTGCGCCCCGAGTGGCGCTCCTGCGTCCGCGGCCGCGTCCACGGCAGCTGCCGGGACGACGACGTCGACTACGCGATCCTCGGCCTGCACCTGCTGGAGACCCACGGCTTCGGCTTCAGCACCGAGCAGGTGGGCGACCTGTGGCTGCTGCGGCTGCCGTACCTGCAGACGTTCACCGCGGAACGCGCGGCGTACCGGAACCTCGCGAACGGCCGCAAGCCACCGCTGACGGCCACCTACGACAACCCGTACCAGGAATGGATCGGCGCCCTGATCCGCGCCGACATCCACGGCTGGACGTCCCCCGGCGCCCCGCGCCGCGCGGCCTCGCTGGCCCGCCGTGACGCGGTGCTGTCGCACACCGGCAACGGGGTCTACGGCGCGATGTGGGCGGCGGCGCTGATCTCGGCGGCGTTCACGGCGTCCACGGTGCGCCGCGCCGTGGACGAGGCGCTGACGGTGATCCCGGCGGGCTGCCGCCTGGCCCGCACCGTGCGCAGGGTGTGCGCCCTGCACGAGACCGGGCTGGCCTGGGAGGACACGCTCGCCACGGTCGAGGAGGAGACGGCGGGCCTCGGCTGGATCCACACCGTCCCGAACGCCGCCGTCCTCACCGCCGGTCTGCTGTACGGCGACGGCGACTTCACCCGCACCATCGCCCTGACGGTGCGCGGCGGCCTGGACACCGACTCCAACGGGGCGACGGCGGGCTCGGTGGCCGGCGTCCTGTGCGGCGCGTCGGCTGTCCCGGAGCAGTGGAGCGACCCGCTCCAGGACACGGTGCGCAGCGCGGTCCTCGGCTTCGACGGGGTGCGCATCAGCGAGCTGGCGGAGCGCACCCTGCGGCTGGCACGGACGGCGGCCTGATCCCGGCTCCGGAAGAGCGGGACCCGGTGTACGGGCGGTGCGGCCGGCGGCTCCTGTGGCTCGTGCGCCCCGGCGTGTGCGCCGTTCGGTGTCGATCATGGGACCGGGGTGTGCTGCCGTGCGCCCTGGTCGGGCCGCTCCGCCGCCACGGTGGCGTCCCCCGGCGCCACTACCCTGCCTGTATGACCACCACGCAGGACGTTCAGGACTTCGCCGCCTACCTCGCCTCGCTCCCCCGGATCTTCGCCGGCGCGGCCGCCCTCTTCCGGGACGGTGAGGGCCGGGTGCTGCTCGTCGAGCCGAACTACCGGGAGGGGTGGACGCTGCCCGGCGGCACGATCGAGTCGGACGACGGGGAGACCCCGCGGCAGGGCGCGCGGCGCGAGACGGCCGAGGAGATCGGGCTCGACCGGCCGCTCGGGCGGCTGCTCGCGGTGGACTGGGTGCGGTGGCCCGGACGGCCCCCGATGGTGGCGTACCTGTACGACGGCGGGGTGCTCGGCGCGGACGACCTCGCGGCGATCCGGTTGCAGGAGGAGGAGCTGCTGTCCTGGCGGCTCGTGCCGCGCGAGGAGCTGGCCGGGTACCTCCAGGGCTCCCTGGGGCGCCGGGTGCTGGCCGCCCTGGACGTCCTCGCCGACGGCTCGGACACCGCGGAACTGGAGAACGGGCACCGGGTGCACTGACCTGTGCCCGCCCGATGCCCCGCCCGCCGATATCGGCTCGCCACGACGGTCGGCGGCCGCCTACCCTCGGCTGCATGAGCAAGCCCCTCGTCGCCCTCCTCAGCGGTGCCGGCGTCAGCACCGACTCCGGGATCCCCGACTACCGAGGCCCGAACGGGCTGTGGCGGCGGGATCCGGAGGCCGAGAAGCTCGTGACGTACGAGTACTACATGGGCGATCCCGAGATCCGCCGCCGGTCCTGGCAGATGCGGCGCAAGAACCGCGCGCTCACGGCCGAGCCGAACGCCGCGCACCGCGCCGTGGCCGAGCTGGAGCGGTCCGGGGTGCCGGTGCGGGTGATCACGCAGAACGTGGACGGGCTGCACCAGCTCGCCGGGATGCCCGCCCGCAAGGTGCTCGAGCTGCACGGCACGGTACGCAGCGTGGTGTGCACGGGCTGCCACGCCCGAAGCCCCATGGAGGACGCGCTCGCCCGGGTCGAGGCCGGCGAGGAGGATCCGCCGTGCCGGGCGTGCGGCGGGATCCTCAAGTCGGCGACGGTGATGTTCGGCGAGCGGCTCGACCCCGTGGTGCTCGGCGACGCACTCGCGATCAGCAAGGCCTGCACCGTCTTCATCGCCGTCGGCACCAGCCTCCAGGTCCAGCCCGCCGCCGGCCTCGCGGGCGTCGCCGCCGACCACGGCGCCCGGCTCGTCATCGTCAACGCCGAGCCGACACCGTACGACGACCGCGCCGACGAGATCATCCGGGAGCCGATCGGCACGGCCCTGCCCGCGCTGCTCGGCCGGATCGCGGCCTAGCCCGGATCGCCGCTCAGAACAGGGCCGTCCCCCGCTCGAAGTCCAGCAGGCGCTGCTTGCGGGCCAGGCCGCCGCCGTAGCCGGTGAGGCCGCCGCTCGCGCCGATGACGCGGTGGCAGGGGACGATGATGCCGATCGGGTTGCGGCCGTTGGCGAGGCCGACCGCGCGGGAAGCCTTGGGGTTGCCGAGGACATCGGCGAGTTGGCCGTAGGAGCGGGTCTCGCCGTACGGGATGCGCGTCAGCTGGTCCCAGACGCGGCGCTGGAACGGGGTGCCGTGCAGGCGAAGTTCGAGGGTGAACTCCTTCAACTCGCCCGCGAAGTAGGCCTTCAGCTGTTCCTTCGCCGCGGGGCAGACGGTGTCGTCGCGGTTGCCGAAGGTCTCCTCCTGGGGGCGGTGGCGCTGGTCGGTCATGTAGAGGCCGCACAGGACACCGTCGTCGGCGACGAGCGTCAGCGGGCCGTAGGGGCTGTCGATCACGGTGTGCTGTTTCATCGGCTGTGTCTCTCTGTTTCCTTACACCGGCAGGAAGTTGATCGGGTGGTCGTCCGTCGCCCACAGATACTGGACCGCGTACGCCCGCCAGGGCCGCCAGGCCGCCGCGCGTGCGGTGAGCGCGGCCGGGGTGGACGGCAGGCCGAGTTCGCGGGCGGCGCGGCGGATGCCGAGGTCGGTGGGGAGGAAGGCGTCGGGGTCGCCCAGGGCGCGCATGGCGATGACGTCGGCCGTCCAGGGGCCGAAGCCGGGGAGGGCGAGGAGCTTCTCGCGGGTCTCGGGCCAGTCGCTCCCGACGCCCAGTCGGAGGTCGCCGTCGGCGAGTCGGCGGACCAGGGTGGTGAAGGTGGTCCGGCGGGTGCGAGGCATGGCCAGGGTCTCGGGGTCCAGGTCGGCGAGTGCCTCGGGCGACGGGAAGAGGTGGGTGAGGCCGCCCTCGGGGTCCGGGTCGTCCACCGGCTCGCCGTATGCGGTGACCAGGCGGGCCGCGTGGGTACGGGCGGCGGCCGTGGAGACCTGCTGGCCGAGCACGGCCCGGACGGCGAACTCCGCCTCGTCGACCGTACGCGGGACCCGGCGGCCGGGTGCCTTGTCGACCAGTGGTGCGAGCACCGGGTCGGTGCGCAGCCGGTCGTCGACGGCCACCGGGTCGGCGTCCAGGTCGAGCAGCCGGCGGCAGCGGCTGATGGCGACGGTGAGATCGCGCGGGTCGGTGAGGGTGAGGCGGCAGGCGATGTGGTCGGGCCGCGGGGTCAGGGCCACGACGCCGTGCCCGTACGGCAGCCGCAGCGTGCGCCGGTAGGCGCCGTCCTTCCACTCCTCCACGCCGGGTACGGCGGTCGCGGCGAGGTGGCCGAAGAGGTTGTCGGGATTGAGCGGGGCGCGGAACGGCAGGCGCAGGGACAGCGCGCCGGACGTGCTGCCGGGAGCGCCCGTGGGGCTGCCGGAAGTCCGCTGCGGCGCGCGGGCGCGCAGGTCGCTCGGGGCGAGGGCGAAGACCTCGCGCACCGTGTCGTTGAAGGAGCGGACAGAGGAGAACCCGGCGGCGAAGGCGATCTCCGTCATCGGCAGGGCCGTCGTCTCGATGAGCAGCCGCGCGGTCTGGGCGCGCTGCGCCCGGGCGAGGGCGAGGGGCCCCGCGCCCAGCTCGGCGAGCAGTTGGCGTTCCACCTGCCGGGTGCTGTAGCCGAGCCGGGCGGCGAGGCCGGGCACGCCCTCCCGGTCCACGGTCCCGTCGGCGATCAGCCGCATGGCGCGGGCCACGGCATCGGCGCGCTGGTTCCACTCCGGGGATCCGGGGCTGGTGTCGGGACGGCACCGCTTGCAGGCCCGGAACCCCGCCTGCTGGCAGGCCGCCGCACTCGGCTGGAAGACCATGTTCTCGGGCTTGGGCGGTACCGCCGGGCAGCTGGGCCGGCAGTAGATGCCGGTGGTCAGCACGGCGGTGAAGAACCAGCCGTCGAACCGCGCGTCCTTGGACTGGACGGCCCGCACGCAGCGTTCGGTGTCGGTGTGCATCCCCTTCTGCATGGGTCCAGCATCGGGGACGGGGCGGGCGGGGTCTCGCAGGAATCCGACATGAACCTCGGTCGGCCTCGCCGGCGCCGTCCAGGACGGCGCCGGACCCGTCCGCCAGGACACAGACGACCTCGCGGACGTCGCCCTCACGTTCCAGGCCCACCGCCGTCGCCCACGGAGGCGGCGGAGGAGGCGGGCCTGGAGCAGCCGGCCTGCTCGCACCGGTTGCGGCTGCTGCGCGACCTGGACCTGGTGCCGGGCGAGCGCCGGGGCCGTTCCGTCGTGTGCGCGCTGCACGGCCACCGTGTCGCCGGGCTGCTCGACCGGGCCGTCCACCACGTGGGGCATCTGCGGCTCGGGACCGCCGGCGCGGCCGAGTGACCACGTCGGCCCCGTGCGGACCACTCCGTCCCGTCGCGGCTGCCCGGGACTACTCGGTGAACTCCCCCGCCGTCGGCCGTCGCAACAGCACCGTCGCCTCGTCCACGTCGGTCAGCGGGCGCAGCCGGTAGGTGTACGCGTAGTCGCGGTCGGCGGGGAGCTTGAACTCGTTGTGGGTGTGCGCGCCCCAGCTGTCGTCGCCGCCCACGCCCATCTGCCGGCGGCTCAGCCGCAGTACGACCGCGTCGCGCGGAGTGAGCTGGTAGTCGTGCCGTACCCCGGCCGACAGGTCCTCGGGGGTGAAGTGCGAGGCGTTCACCTCCAGGAGCGGTTCACCGCAGGCGAGCAGGCCGCGCCCGCTGCCGTCGGTCAGGGCGACCCAGCGCACGTCCGTCTTGTTGCCGTTCTCCTGCGGGCGCAGGTAGCCGCTCCACTGACCGGAGACGGTCCCGGTGTACCGGCCCACGTCGGTGCCGTTGTTGCGGTCCCACTGGTTCTCCTCGGGACCCCGGCCGTAGTAGTGCAGCCGGTCCAGGCGGCGCGGCAGGAACAGCAGGGTGCCCACCTCCGGAAGGTACGGCAGGTTCGGCGCACCCGGGCGCAGGGTGTTACCGACCTTGATCTCGCCGTTGCCGAAGACGGTGTACGTGGTGCTGTACGTGGACTCGGTGGTGGTCGGCAGCGTGCCGGTGACGGTGATCTCGACGGCACGGTCCCGCAGGGCGCGCACCCGTACGTCGGTCACCGTGCGCCGGGCACCGGCGTCGCGCCAGGTCTGGTTGCGGGTGTGCTGGCCGTTGCCCCGGTCGTTGTCGGTGGGTGCCCGCCAGAAGTTCGGTACGGGGCCGGAGGTGATCAGGCGCAGGCCGCCGGCCTCGTAGGAGGTGAGGGTGCCGCTGTCCTTGTCGATGGTGACCGAGAAGCCCTTGCCCCTGACGGTCACGGCCCTTTCGCCGTCGTCGTGACGCAGCAGCGCCGGGACGCGTTCCAACGGGACGGGGGTCACGGCCGGGCTGCCGACGTCGACGGGGAGTTGCTGCGCGGCCACCTCGAAGCCGGCCCCGGCCCACTTCGTGCGTTCCTTGGTGGTGAAGGAGAGGTGCAGGAAGTACTCGCTGCCGGGCGTCGGGTTGCGCGGGAGCCGCACGGGGAGGGTGATGTCCTTGCCGGACAGCGCGGGCACGTTCAGCTGGTCGCTGGTGAGCCTCCCTCTTTGTACGGCCTTGCCGTCGACGACCAGGGACCAACGGCCGTCGAACTCACGGAGGTCGGTGAACAGGTACTCGTTGGTGAGGGTGACGCGCCCCGAGGTGAGCGTGTCGCCGGAGGCGGGGGCGACGTGGATGGCCTGGTGGATCCGCTTGATCTCCGCGGCCTTTCCGGTGTGTGCGCGGTCGGCGGTGACGATGCCGTCCCCGGAGAAGGCACCGTCGTTGGGGTTGTCGCCCCAGTCGCCGCCGTAGGCGAGGAAGGTCTTCTCCCGGGGCTTCTTCTCGGTGACGCCCACGTCGGCCGCGTCGAACCAGAACCGCACTCCGTCGTCACCGGGTTCGCGGCCGTCGGAGGCGAGCTCGGCGGCGCTCAGGGCGCGCGCGTACACCCGGGCGCGCCGGATGGTGCCACTGAACTCCCGGGTCGGGTTGTCGACATCGGTGGCGAGGGCGAGCGGTGCGGTGATGACGTCGGGGCGGCGGGTGGTGCTCCGGGTGGCCTTCACCGCGCCGTCGACGTAGAGGGTCAGCGTTCCGGCGTCCGCGTCGAAGACGCCGGCGACGTGGTGCTCGCGTCCGGTCCAGTCGCCCGGCAGACCCCAGCTCGCCGTGATCCACTGGCCGCCGCTGTGGATGAAGAACTCGAGGCTGCGGTTGGTCTGCTTGAGCGCGTACTGAGTGTCGCCCTTGGCGATGACCGGCTGGTGATAGCCGGTCGCCCTGGGGGTGATCCAGGCTTCCAGGGTCAGCGACCCGGTGAGGTCGAGTCGGTCGTCGCGGGCGAAGACGGTGCCACCGGAGATCCCCTCGATGCGGCTGAAGGTGCCGCTGGGGTTGACGATCTCGCCGCGCAGCCCAGCGGGGCCGGACTCGGTGAGCAGCGTACGGGCGGGAGCGGGCCAGCGCAGGGCCTGGTCGGCGAAGTCCCAGATCCAGCCGCCCTGGAGCACGTCGTGGCGGCGGACGGCGTCCCAGTACTTCTTGAAGTTGCCGCACGAGTTCCCCATCGCGTGCGAGTACTCGATCATCACGTACGGCCGGGTGTCGCCGGTGTCCTCGGCTCTCGCCTCGACGCGGGCGGGGCTCTCGTACATCCTGGAGCGGATGTCGCTGATCCCGGGGCGGTCGTCGCCCTCGTACTGGATGACCCGGGTGGGGTCGTAGGAGCGGATCCAGTCGTGCATGGCGTTGAAGGTGGTGCCGCCGCCCGCCTCGTTGCCCAGGGACCAGATGACCACCGAGGGGTGGTTCTTGTCGCGGTGCACCATGTTCTGCGCGCGGGCCACGCACGCCTCGGTCCAGTCGGCGTGGTTTCCGGGGTACTCGCCGCGGATGCCGTGGGTCTCGAGGTTGGTCTCGTCGACCAGGTACAGGCCGTAGGCGTCGGCGAGTTCCAGCCAGAGCGGGTTGTTGGGGTAGTGGGAGGTGCGGACGGTGTTGATGTTCAGCCGCTTGACGATCTCGATGTCCTTCACCATGTCCGCGCGGGTGAGGGCCATGCCGCGGTCCGGGTGCATCTCGTGCCGGTTGGTGCCGCAGAAGGAGACGGGGCGGCCGTTGATGCGCATCAGGCCGTCCTTGAGGGCGAACTCACGCAGGCCGATCCGGTGCGAGAGGGTCTCGGTCACGGTGCCGGACGGGTCGCGCAGCCGCAGCACGGCGGTGTAGAGGTACGGGTGCTCGGCCGACCACAGCTGCGGCGCGGGCACGGCCGCGGACGCCTCGACGGTCACGTCCTCGCCGGCCGGTACGGAACCCAGGTCGGCGCCGCGCTGCAGCGGCCGGGGCCACACGGCGTGCCCGCGGGCGTCGTAGAGCTGGGTCTCGACGGTGTACCGCCCGGCGTCCGCTCCGCCCGAGTAGTCCCGCACCTGGGCGGTGACCTTCAGCGCGGCGGTCCTGTAGCCGTCGCCGAGCGGGGTCTCCAGCTTGAAGTCGCGCAGGTGGACGGCCGGGGTGGAGTACAGGTGGACCGAGCGGAAGATGCCGCTCAGCCGGATCATGTCCTGGTCCTCCAGCCAGTCGCCGTCGGAGTAGCGGTAGACCTCCACGGCGATCTGGTTGGTGCCGGGCTTCAGATGCTCGGTGATGTCGTACTCGGCGGGGGTGTAGGAGTCCTCGTGGTAGCCCACGAGCGTGCCGTTGATCCACACGTAGTGGGCGGACTTGACGCCCTCGAAGTGCAGGAAGGTACGCCGTCCCGTCCATCCTCGGGGCACGGTGAAGGTGCGCCGGTACTGGCCGACGGGGTTGTAGCGGGTCGGGGCCGCGGGTGGCTGTGCGTCCTCGCCCAGGCCGTTGGGGCCCCACCAGGGGTAGGTGATGTTGACGTAGACGGGGGCGTCGTGGCCGTGGAGCTGCCAGCAGGAGGGGACGGGGATGGTGTCCCAGGAGCTGTCGTCGAGGTCGGTGCGGTGGAAGTCGGTGTCGCGGTCGCCGGGGCGGTCGGCGTGGGCGAACTTCCAGGTGCCGTCGAGGCTGAGACGGTACGGCGAGCGGGTGCGGTCGGCGGCGAGGGCCTGTTTCAGGTCCGCGTACGGCATCAGGGTGGTGTGCGGGGGCTCGGTACCGATCCGGAAGACGGCGATGTTGCCGTTCCACTCCGGGGCGGGGTCCGCTGCGGCCCGCCGGCCGGCGCCGTACGCGGCGGTGGGCGACGCGGACAGCGCCAACGCGCCGAGGAGGGCGGCACCTCCCTCCAGCAGCCGGCGGCGACTGACGACCGGCCGCTCGGGGTGGGCGGGCCGGTCGGTGGGAGACACGTGCGGGTGCGGCATGACCGTGGCCTTCCTCTGTTCGACAGGGCACCGCTGCACGGACTGAGGGCATGCCAGGGCCGGCCGTCAACACACCGTGACTGAGGATGCGTTGCTGTCGGGACGGATCACTACGAATGGTGACGGAGCCAAGTGCTGAGCCACGGACACCCTAGGACTCGAACACAACCGAAGCAATGCTCTCGTCGGAGTCTGTGCGGTCCTGGTGGTTCAATGGGGCACCTTCGGCCGGATTGCCCGGTGAACGCCGCATACGCCCCGCGGGACGGCGGGGCGGCACGGGGATCTGTCCAGGAACACCGACGGGGCAGGCCCGCGCAGACGCGGGCCTGCCCCGTGAACCCCCTGCAGGGGCTCAGTCCGTCGGCCGACCGGCCAGGAAGGCGGTGAGGCTCTCGAGGAGCATGGTGCTGCCCTGCTCGGCCATGTCGCGTTCCTCGACGCTGACACAGGTCTGACGCACCACGATCCCTGTGCGGTGTCCCTCCTGTTCGTCGAGTTCCAGGGTCATGGCGGCCGGCTCGGGCCTGCCGGGGACATCCATGCCGATCACCAGGCGGCGGTTCTCGGCGACCTCGAGGTAGGAGCCGGTCAGGGGGAACTGTCCTCCGTCCGGGGTGACCATCGTGGCCTTCCACAGGCCGCCGGGCCGTACGTCCATCTCGACGGACCCGGCGGCGGCCCCGGCCCACTGTGCGTACTGCTCGGGGGTGGTCCATGCCCGCCACACCGCCGCCGCGGGAGCGTCCAGCGTCCGGTTCAGCGTGTAGGAGAAGTCCTCGGTGGCGGTGGTGGTGCCCTGCTCGGCGCTCATCCCATGTCTCCTCGTCTCGTCCCGGGTCGTGACCGGCCTGCCGGAGTCGTCCGGGTTCGGAACTGTCATGGAAGGAGACACGCCATCACACCGAAACTCATCGCTCCCCGGGCGCCCGGAGTCCGGGCGCCCGGATCACCCCTGCGCGCCACCACCTGAACGCGACCGGGCCGGATGTGTCAGCCGACCGGTGCCGGCGCCGCCGGCGCCTCCTGCGGGCCGCCGCTGATCGGCAGGACCTCGGCGTCGGAGGCCCGCACGAGGCGGGGTCCCGCCGGTCCGTACACCCCGCGCGGCTCGGGGAACAGGGCGAGGAGGACGAGGTAGAGCACCGCCGCGAGGACGAGGCCGACCGGCAGCGAGATGTCCATGCCGTCGGCCAGGTTGCCGAGCGGTCCGACGAACTGGCCGGGCAGGTTGGTGAAGAGCAGGGCCACGGCGGCGGAGACCAGCCAGGTGGCCAGGCCGCGCCAGTTCCAGCCGTGGCTGAACCAGTAGCGCCCGCCCATGCGGCGCTGGTTGAAGACCTGGAGCGCCTCCGGGTCGTACCAGCCCCGGCGGGTGACGTAGCCGAGGGCCATCACGATCATCCACGGTGCGGTGCAGGTGATGATCAGGGTGGCGAAGGTGGAGATCGACTGCGTGAGGTTCAGCCAGAACCGGCCGACGAAGATGAACACGATGGACAGGGCGCCGATGAGGATCGTCGCCTGGACGCGGCTGAAGCGGGTGAAGACGCTGCAGAAGTCCAGTCCGGTGCCGTACAGCGCGGTCGTGCCGGTGGACAGACCGCCGATCAGCGCGATGAGGCAGAGCGGCAGGAAGTACCAGCCGGGCGAGACCGCGAGCAGGCCGCCGACGTAGTTGGGCGCGGCCGGGTCGAAGTACTTCCCGGCCTGGGTGGCGATGACCGACGCGGTGGCCAGACCGAAGACGAACGGCAGCAGGGTGGCGATCTGGGCCAGGAACGCGGCGCCCATCACCCGGCGGCGGGGCGTCGCGGCCGGGATGTAGCGGGACCAGTCGCCGAGGAACGCGCCGAAGGAGACCGGGTTGGAGAGCACGATCAGCGCGGAGCCGATGAAGGAGGGCCAGAACAGCGGGTCCGCGGTCGAGGCGAAGGCGCCCGCGTAGCCGGGGTCGAAGTCGCCGGCGAAGGCGAAGGCGCCCAGCACGAACAGGGCCGAGGCCGCCACCACCGCGATCTTGTTGACCAGCAGCATGAAGCGGAAGCCGTAGATGCAGACCACCAGCACCAGGCCGGCGAAGACCGCGTACGCCAGGGCGTACGTCATCGTCGACTCGGGCACCCCCAGCAACCGGTGCGCGCCGCCGACCAGGGCGTCCCCGGAGGACCACACCGAGATCGAGAAGAAGGCGACCGCGGTGAGCAGCGCGAGGAAGGAGCCGACGACTCTTCCGTGCACTCCCAGGTGGGCGGAGGAGGAGACCGAGTTGCTGGTGCCGTTCGTGGGGCCGAAGAGCGCCATCGGCGCGAGCAGCAGGGCGCCCGCGACCAGGCCGAGCAGGGTCGCCGCGAGCCCCTGCCAGAAGGAGAGGCCGAACAGGATGGGGAAGGAACCCAGCACACACGTCGCGAAGGTGTTGGCGCCGCCGAAGGCGAGCCGGAACAGGTCGAGCGGACGGGCCGTGCGCTCCTCGTCCGGAATCTGCTCGACACCATGAGTCTCGATTTCGGTGACCGAGGTCGCCATGGGCTCTTCACCTGCCGTTCGTACCGGGGGACGGCTCCACAGTCTGAGCCCCTTACTGACCTGACCCTATGAGGGCCGGGCCCCCTTCCCTGCTCAGCCCGGCGGTACCTACTGTCCGGGTATGTACGGGCTCGGGAAGGAGGCCCTCAATGTCTGTCTACGTCGGTATCGACGTGCACCGCAAGCGTTCGCAGATCGCCGTGGTCGAGGACGACGGTGCGGTGCAGGTCAACCGGAATGTGCCGAACGGGGTCAAGACGGTGCTGTCGGTGATCGGRGATCTGCCGATCGGTGCGCCGGTGGCCTTCGAGGCCGCCTACGGGTGGGGGTGGCTGGTGGAGCTGCTGGAGGACTACGGCTTTGAGCCGCACCTGGTGCATCCGCTGCGGTGCAAGGCGATCGCCTTGGCGCGGTTGAAGAACGACAAGGTGGACGCCGCGACCCTAGCTCAGCTGCTGCGGGCGGATCTGCTGCCGGAGGCATGGATCGCGCCGCTGGACGTACGGCAGCAACGCGCGTTGTTGCGGCACCGCTGCCGGCTGGTGCGGCTGCGGACCCGGCTGCGCAACCGCGTCCACGCCGTTCTGGCGGACCACGGCTGCGACCGGCCCGGCAGCTGCTTCACCGCCCCGGGGCGGGCCTGGCTGGGCGGCCTGGAACTGCCGGACGTTTCCCGTCGCGTGATCGACGATCTGCTGGGCCTGATGGACGTCCTCAAAGAGCCGATCGACGCCCTCGACCGGCAGCTGCTCGCGCAGGCGCGGGGCGACCCCCAGGKCAAGGCGCTCACCCGGCTGCCGGGGGTCGGCACGCTCACCGCCTTGATGATCGTGGCCGAGGTCGGGGACATCACCCGCTTCCCCTCCGCGCGCAAGCTCGCCGCCTGGGCCGGGCTGACGCCCACCGTCCGCGGATCCGATCGAACCGTGCGGCACGGCCACATCTCCAAGCAGGGCKCGCCCTGGCTGCGGTGGATCTTGTGCGAGGCCGCGCAGAGTGCGAAGCGGTCGCCGGAATTCGCCGCCGCCTACCAGAGCCTCGCCCACCGCCGCGGCAAGAAGATCGCCACAACGGCGGTGGCTCGCCGACTGCTCACGCGTGCCTATCACCTACTGCGCGCCGTGCAGGATCAACAGGGGGTGCGATGACAGCAGCCGATGACAACCGCCAGGGGCGGTCGCAGACCCCGGGTGAGCTCGCAAAGCTGCATGAGACGGCCCGATGGCCGCGCTCGATGACCTGACTGAGCAGCCCGGATCCCCGCACCATGGTCATGGCGCCGGCCTGTGCGGCCGGATGCCGAATGGGTGTTTGTGAGACCACTCCGCCGACCAGCACGGACTCCGGGGATCGCAACGACCGTATCCGCGAACATCCGTGACGCTTCCTCGGCCCCCATTGTCGGCCGCCGCTCGTCGGCCTCCAGCTCGTTCGTCCTCGCCCCGCTCGTTCCTCGCGGGGCTCCGGGCGCTCCAACTGGACCCCTCCCACGCGGCGGCCCCGCAGACAGACACGAGGAAGAGCCACGAGGAAAACGCCCCGGCATCCCACCGAAAGCCGCAGGCGGGGACCGTCTGCGCCCCTTGACAGGCCCGGCCCTCATGGGTGCATAAATGCCCAGATGCTAGATCTTGGACTTGAACAGAGTACGCAGCATTTTGGACTCCTGGAAGACGGCTCCCTGCCAGCTTTTTGCAGGTCAAGGGCGTTCTTCACTGTACCCCGGCACGCGTCGGACTCGAAGATTGTGAGGAACATCGACTCACTCTGGCAAGAAGGCTCTCTGCCTGCGCTTCCGTGCGAACCTGGCTGTTGTGACGCCGCCGATCTGGCGCCTGTTCGGGCAGCCATTTCGGAAAGGCCGGGGATTGATGCTGATCAGATGCTGACTTGCCTGACGACACATCAGGTGTATGAGGGGGGCACAGGACGACTCGTTTTCCCTGGGAGCACCCAAGGCTTCCTCGTCGTGATCAAGTAGCTGGCCGCCCTTGGGGGCGGGCTGCACTCTCTGCTTCCGGGCCAGTTGCAGCGCCGAAGTGTCCGGCGCGACGGTGTAATCGACCGACACGGTCCAGCCAATGCCATCGACGGCATCCGCTTGCCGCGGTTGCGCCCAGGGAAAGGGTGGTCCGCTCCTGCCTTGGAGGTTCTCGAACCGGGCGGTGCACAGCTCTTCGACGTCGTCGGGGTCGACCTCGATGACGAGGCGCCCTGTCGGAGCGATGAGGTCGCGGCAGCGGTGCAGCAGGCTGCGAGGGCCCCCTCCGATGCCGATGTTGCCGTCGATGAGCAGAAGGGTCTGCCAGCCTCTCTCGGCCGGCAGCCGGTCGAAGACCGATCGACAGAGCGCGAGCCCGCCCAGGGCACTGGTCAAGGCAACCGCGAGAGGAGCGATGTCGACCCTGAGGGCGAAGACTCCCTGGCTCAGGAGTTCTCTGCACAACCGGCCCGGTCCGCAGCCGACGTCGAGGACGGGGCCGACGCAGCGCTCCAGCACGGTCTTGTCGGCCGCCGTGGGCCGCGCGTGTCGGCGGTGCACTGGCACCCGGATCCGGCGCCCGTCCGCCAGCCGCAGATGCACCGGCCCGCGGGGCGGACCAAGGGCCAGCGCGTGGGGAGTCCCGTCGGCGCCCGTACGGCTCGTCTTCGTCGACGATCACGGTGCGGCGCCATGACCTGTGGCGGCCCGGTTCTCGTCGCCGCGGCCGGGCCGCCGGACGCGGCGAAGCCTGAGGGCGAAGGCCAGCGCGGAGGCAGCGAAGAGCACGCCCGTGATCGCCGGCCATCGGCCGAGGTAGCCGCCGTCGGACAGTCCAGTATCACCGGGGTAGGGCACCGCAAACCGAAGGATGGGGGGAAACCAGACCATCAGGAGCAGACTTGGCAGGAAGGCGGGGACGCAGAGGTAGTTGATCCACGGCGCCGTCGGCGCGTCGGTGGCGCGATGCCGCAGTACGGAGAGGGCCGACAGGTCGGCCAGCGAGTACAGGGGCAGCAGGATCAGGTCGTGCAGGATCGCCGCACCGACGAGCCAGATCTCCCCCTCCCAGTGGCCGGACGGCGAACAGGCGCACCACGGCGTAGCCGGTGAGGGCGAACGAGGCTGTCAGAACCAGAAGGTGCAGGTGGCCGGATCCGTACCAGCGGGCGAATCGTGGCATGGCCACGTCCTGTCGTCGCGCTGGGCTGTCATCACCGCGCGAAGCCGGGGCCCGGTCGGCAGCCAGTCTCTCGTGCGGGAAGTGACGCGGCTCAACCCGCCCTGGCGCGGATCGAGGCGGTGGGCTCAGCGGCAGACGCTGTCTCCCGGACGGGCGCGCTGCCCCAGCCGTTGTTCTCCTACCGGTGTTCGGGGTTCTCGTAGTCGCGGCGGCAGCCCGCGTCCCAGGCGGTGCGTTGGTTGCCGTAGGCGGGGACGCCACCCAGGTCCTTCAGCGCCCGGGCCAGGTGCAGCAGGTTCCAGGTCATGAAGGTGGTGTTGCGATGGGTGAAGTCGTTCTCCGGGCCGCCCGAGCCGGGATCGAGGTAGGAGGGACCAGGGCCCGCCTCGCCGATCCATCCGGCGTCGGCCTGCGGAGGGATGGTGTACCCCAGATGCTGCAGGCTGTAGAGCACGTTCATGGCGCAGTGCTTGACGCCGTCCTCGTTGCCGGTGATCAGGCAGCCACCGACACGGCCGTAATAGGCGTACTGCCCGGCTTCGTTGAGCAGACTGGAGCAGGCGTAGAGGCGTTCGATGACCTGCTTCATCACGGAGCTGTTGTCGCCGAGCCAGATAGGGCCGGCCAGTACGAGGATGTCGGCCGCCAGGACCTCCTGGTACAGATCGGGCCAGGCGTCCGTCTCCCAACCGTGCTCACGCATGTCGGGCCACACGCCGGTCGCGATGTCGTGGTCCACGGCCCGTACGACATCGACATGGACTCCCTGCGCGTCCATGATGTTGGTGCTGCGGTCGATCAGACCTTGCGTGTTACTCGTCCCCGGCGAGCGTTTGAGGGTGCAGTTGATCATCAGGGCACGCAGGTCGTCGTACCGGGCCGGCGGTGCGTCGGTGGCGGGCGACGAAGCGGTCACACAGGCCTCCCAGACTTGCTGCCGCACGAAGGGCGGCGGAGAGTTCACATCCGGATCCAGCGTCCGGGCAAGCGTCGGTAGGCGCTACCGCAGCACCTCCGAACGGACCCGGCAGTACTCGAGCTCATACGTGGCTCGCACGCCCGCCACGGGCTGCCCCGACTGGCTGCCGATGATTGGTCGGCGGAGCCAAGGCGTGCCTTCGTTCGTCCTATGGGTATCGAAGGTGCCACCGGGTCGCGGAACTCGGCAGCGGTGGAGGACGTCGCGCATCTGCTGGTGCGTTGTCTGCGGGCCGAGGGTGTGGAGTACGTCTTCGGGTTCCCGGTGAGGAGAACATCCGGTTCGTCGACGCGCTGAACGGCTCCGGGATCCGGTACATCCTCGTGCGCCACGAGCAGGCTGCCTCGTTCATGGCGGAGATCTACGGGCGGCTCACTGGTCGGGCGGGGGTGTGTTCGGCCACGTTGGGGCCCGGTGCGATCAATCTGCTGCTCGGTACCGCGGACGCCATGACCAACAGCGCGCCGATGGTGGCTCTGGCCGCCCAGGGGTCGCTTCGCCGTATCCACAAGGAGTCGCACCAGGTCATCGACCTGGTGTCAATGTTCGCTCCCGTCACTCAGTGGTCGGCTCGTATCGAGTGTCCGGACGCGGTGCCGGAGATGACACGCAAGGCGTTCAAGATCGCACAGAGTGAACGCCCCGGCGCCGTGTTCCTGGCCGTGCCGGAGGACATCGAAGCCGATCGCCCCGCGGAGCCGTTGGCACCCCTGCAGATCGACACGGTGCGTGCCGACCCCCCCTCGCTCACCCAGATCGCGCGGGCGACGGAGGTCCTCACCGATGCCCGGCACCCCATCGTGCCGGCAGGCCACGGCGCCGCCAGAGCCGGCGCGTCAGCCGCTCTTGCACGCTTCGCCGAACAGCTGAAAGTTCCGGTGGCGACCACCTTCCACGGCAAGGGCGTCTTCCCCGACGACCATCCGAACGCGCTCGGCGCCGTCGGCTTCATGCGCCACGACTACGGCAACTTCGGCTTCGACGCAGCCGACGTGCTGATCTGCGTGGGCTACGAGATCCAGGAGTTCGACCCCGCCAAAATCAATCCGAACAGCGACAAGCGCATCCTGCACGTGCACCGGTTCCCCGCCGAGGTGGACGCCCACTACCCCGTCACCGTGGGCGTCGAAGGCGACCCCTCCCAGGCGCTGGACGCACTCGCGGCAGCACTGCCCGAGGGACTCACCTTCGACTCGGGAAGCAGCGCGAAGATCCGCACACTGCTCGACGAGGAACTCCGGTACGGACGCGACAACGACGCCTTCCCCCTGGTGCCGCAGCGTGTGGTGCACGATGTCCGCACGGCCCTGGACCGCCAGGACATCGTGCTCGCGGACACCGGCGCCGGAAAGATGTGGATGTCCCGCCTCTACCCGACCTACGAACCGGACACCTGCCTGGTCTCCAACGGCCTGTCCACCACGGGCTTCGCGCTACCGGGCGCCATCGCCGCCAAACTGGCAAGACCGGATCGACGCGTGCTGGCGATGATGGGCGACGGCTCCTTCCTGATGAACTCCCAGGAACTGGAGACCGCAGTCCGCGAGCGCGTCCCGCTAGTCGTCTTTATCAGATGCGACAGATCCACCTTCCTCGACTACAACTCCGTTGAGCAGCATGTAGCGCCACGATCGGCTTGGCAGCAGCGCACAACTCGTGTCCCGCAAGAGCCCGCCGAACACCAAGGGCTTCGCACGTCGCTCCAGGGACGCCGGTCTCCCCGCCCAAACTCGACGCACCCGTCGGCATCTCGCCGGCCCGCAACCTCATCCAGGAACTCGCGACCGGCACTGGCCCGTCGCTCCCCCGCCCACCGCGCGCCCGCCCCGCGCGGAGCGGCTCACAGCTGGAGCGGTGGTGCCGGTGGTCATCCGATGAGGGTGCGCAGGACCGGAACGCTGCCGCCGGCGCTGGACACACCCGCGATGACAGCCGCCGCGACCGGGCCCCGGTGAGGACCGTCAGGCAGCCGATGACCATGCCGATGACGACGGCGGCCAGGAGGACGACGGCGGTGTGCAGGGACAGGAAGGTGCCAGGTGGAGTGGACATGCCTCGACTCTGGCCCTCTTCACCGCTCTGACCTGCACGGATCGAACGGATCCGGCGAACGCCGATCATTCGCGCAACTCCTCTGTACGCGGTGGGTGTTCGGCCGAACACTCACCGCACGACCGCGTCCCGCACGGGTTGGGGCTGCATCGGGATCTGCGGAAGATCCGCCAGGACTTCAGGCGGGCGACGCCGCATTCGACCGGTGCCCGTGCCGCGGCCAGGGCCCGGTTGACGGTCTTCTCGGTGGGGGTGAGTTCCGGCAGGGGCCTGCGTTTGATGCCCGTGGTCAGCCAGGGGCCGCCGCCCTGGTGGGCGAGATCGGCCAGGATGGGGACGCCCTGGCGCTCGCAGATGCGGATGATGCGGTGGGTGCGGGCTGGGGGGTACCCCCGGCCGAAGGCTGGGGGAGGTCAGGTCGTGAGCCCGGCCCGGCAGCGGGGGTGAGAGCCACAGCAGTCGGCCGTCCGGATCGGTGACCACCTGCACGTTCACTCCGTGCCGACGGTGCTTGTGGGAGTAGTCCGCGCGTGAGTCGCCGACCCGGTCGCACTCGGCGAGGGTGCCGTCCAGCAGGACGAAGTCGGGGTCGGCCTCGCGCAGGACCTTCAGCAGACCCGGCGCGCGCTGGGCGAGCAGGTGGATGACCGCGCTGGTGTAGGCGTGGGCGGTGGACTCGCTGATTCCGAACCCGGCAGCGATCTTCGCCAGGGTGGTGTGCTCGCGCAGGTACACCAGTGCCACCATCGCGCGCTGAGACGGGCGGAGCTTACAGCGCCGGTCGTCCTCACGGGTGACGATGAGCATGGTGACCCACTCCACGAGCGCGTGGGGCAGGTCGAGTGCGGCAGGATAGATGACCAACGAGGCCCCTGAGCAGCGTGGTTGAGACGTCAGACATCTCGATCAACTGCCCGGGGGCCTCGCTCGTTGCGCTTGGTGGGCGTCACCTGATCGGGGCCCAGCTCGAAGAAGATCACTCCGAGGAGAAGGTCACCTTCCTGCGCTTCCGCGGGGACCGGACCGTGATGACGCCGCCCACCGGGCCGTGCCGATCGCGAGGGTCGCCGCCACCACGGCGGCGGCCCTCGCGATCATCAGCGATGTCTTCGTGCAGGCCTTGTCAGGCGCGGGTCCACCGTTGGTTGTTTCCGTTCGAGCAGGAGTAGAGCTGGATCAGGGTGCCGTTGGCGGTGCCGCCCCCGACGGCGTCGAGGCAGAGGCCGGACTGGACGCCGACGATGGATCCGTTGGAGTTGAGGCGCCACTTCTGGTTGTCGCCGCCCCAGCAGCTGTAGATCTGGACCTTGGCGCCGTTGCCGGTGCCGGCGGCGTCCAGGCACTTGTTGCCGTAGACCCTGAGCTCGCCGGCGTCGGTGTACGTCCACTGCTGGTTGGTGCCGTTGTGGCAGTCCCACAGGTGGAGCTGGGTGCCGTCGGCGGTGCTGGTGCCAGGCACGTCCAGGCAGCGGCCCGAACCGACGCCCTTGATCGTTCCGCCGTCCGCGGGCGGTGTGGTGGAACCGCCGTTGAGTGCGTTGAGGACGGCGGTGTAGGCGGGCTTCTTGCTGCCGTCGTTGTTGAACAGCAGCGGCGTGTGCTCCGATCGCCAGGAGTCGCTGTCGCGCACACCCCAGACGGTGATGCCGAGGCAGCGCGAGACGGTCAGGCAGTCGTTCACCACGTTGGCGTAGGTCGAGGCCGAGGCACCCTGGATATCGAGTTCGGTGATGGCCACGTCGACGCCGAGGGCGGCGAAGTTCTGCAGGGTGGTACGGAAGTTGCTGTTGTAGGGGCTGCCGCTGTTGAAGTGCGACTGGAAGCCGACGCAGTCGATCGGCACGCCGCGCTGCTTGAAGTCCCGCACCATGGCGTACATGGCCTGGGTCTTGGCCCAGGTCCAGTCCTCGACGTTGTAGTCGTTGTAGCAGAGCTTGGCGGACGGGTCGGCGGCGCGCGCGGTGCGGAAGGCGACCTCGATCCAGTCGTTGCCAGTACGCTGCAGGTTGGAGTCGCGCCGGGCTCCCGAACTTCCGTCGGCGAAGGCCTCGTTCACGACGTCCCACTGCGCGATCTTGCCCTTGTAGTGGCTCATCACGCCGTTGATGTGGTCGATCATCGCCTGGCGCAGCGCGCTGCCGTTGAGGCTCTGCATCCAGCCGGGCTGCTGGGAGTGCCAGGCCAGGGTGTGGCCGCGCACCTGCTTGCCGTTCTGCACCGCCCAGTTGTAGACGCGGTCGGCGGCGGTGAAGTTGAACTGGCCCCGCTGCGGTTGGGTGGCGTCGATCTTCATCTCGTTCTCGGCCGTCACCGAGTTGAACTCACGAGCCGCGATCGTCGCGTATGTCGAGTCGCTCAGCCTGTTCGCGGCGATGGCGACGCCGAAGTAGCGGCCGCTCTGCGCCGCCGCGGCGCCGAGCGTGCTCTCGGCGGCCTGAGCGGGCGGCGGCGCGACCAGTGCGGCGACCACACCGAGGACGCCGGCGACCAGCGCCAACAGCAGAGCGCGGATCTTCCACCGGACAACGGGTCTGGGAAGGGCATACAAGCCCATGGCTGTGCCTCCAAGGTAGGAATAACGGGATCACCGGACACCGCGGTCATGGGACCCGGGAGGATCTCAACCGGCACGGACGGGCCCGGCCGGCCGCCGAGTCACGCAGGCCGGGCGGCAACGGTCTTCGACACAGGCACGGTGGACTCCCTCGCGGCTCAGCCGGGAGGCCGTCACGCGGCGTCGCACACCTCTCCTACTGCACGGAGGGTCGGGATGCGTCGGTGCGAGCCTCACCGGGACGAAAAAACGGGGTGGCGCAGGTGCTTTGGGGCGCGGATCTGTCGTGCAGCTGTGCGGCTCTGCAGCGCGGCACGGTCTGCCCGGTACCAGCGTGGTTCGAAATCTCGTCCTACGGTCGGTTTACCAGACAGGATGATTGAGAGGTTGACAGTGACTAGTCAACCCTCGCGGCAGAAAAAGTTTCCACTTTCATTTCGAAACTTTCGATGCTGTGTCGAGGCGGGTGGACCCCTGGACCGGTGAGCCGTATCGCACACCACCTGCGGATTTACGGTCGACGTAAGGGCTTGCCACGCCCAAAGGGAGGAACTGTTTACGGACAGATCGGTGACAGACCTTGACCGGAGGGCCCCACCTTCCTAGCTTGTGGCGTCACAGAATCGGAATCACTTCGAAACTTTCGAATCCGTCCCTGCCCCCGGCGCGGCTGCCGCTCCGCGGTTCATCGGCGGCACCTCACCCCGCCCCCAAGGAGGCCCTCTGATGTGGTTTCGCCACCCGTCCCCGGTCCGTCCAAGACGCTTACTCGGCCTCCTTGCGCCCTTGCTGCTGGTGGCCACCTTCCTCGGTGCCCAGCCCGCCGAGGCCGCGACCGTGGACCCCAATGCCTCGTACGTGCTGGTCAACCGCAACAGCGGCAAAGCCCTGGACGTCTACAACATGGCGACCGGCGACGGCGCCCGCATCACCCAGTGGACCAGGAACGACCAGAACCAGCAGCAGTGGCAGTTCGTCGATTCCGGGGACGGCTACTACCGCATCAAGTCCCGTCACTCGGGCAAGGTGCTGGACGTCCACAACTGGTCCACCGCGAACGGCGGCTCGATCGTCCAGTGGGCCGACCTGAACGGCACCAACCAGCAGTGGCGGCTGGCCGACAGCTCGGACGGCTACGTGAGGCTCATCTCGCGCCACAGCAACAAGGCCCTCGAAGTACAAGGCGCCTCCACCGCCGACAACGCGAACATCGTCCAGTACGACGACTGGGGCGGCACCAACCAGCAGTGGCGGCTCGTCAAGGTCGGCGCCGACACCCCCGGCTCGTGCGATCTTCCGTCGAGCTACCGCTGGACATCGACGGGCGCGCTGGCGCAGCCCAAGCAGGGGTGGGTCTCGCTCAAGGACTTCACCGTCGCCCCCTACAACGGCAGACAACTCGTCTACGCGACCACGCACGACACGGGGACGAGGTGGGGTTCGATGAACTTCGGCCTGTTCACCAACTGGTCGGAGATGGCCTCGGCCAGCCAGAACACGATGTCCAATTCCACCGTCGCACCCACGCTCTTCTACTTCGCGCCGAAGAACATCTGGGTGCTCGCCTACCAGTGGGGCGGGACCGCCTTCTCCTACCGGACGTCGAGCGACCCCACCAACCCGAATGGCTGGTCGTCCGAGCAGGTGCTCTTCTCCGGAAGCATCTCCGGCTCCGGAACAGGGCCCATCGACCAGACACTCATCGGTGACGGCACGAACATGCACCTGTTCTTCGCCGGCGACAACGGCAAGATCTACCGGGCCAGTATGCCGATCGGGAACTTCCCGGGCAGCTTCGGCTCGACCTCGACAGTGATCATGAGCGACACGACGAACAACTTGTTCGAAGCCCCGCAGGTCTACAAGCTGCAGGGCCAGAACCGCTACCTCATGATCGTCGAGGCGATCGGCTCGCAGGGCCGCTACTTCCGCTCGTTCACGGCCACCAGTCTGAACGGCTCATGGACACCCCAGGCCGCGACCGAGAGCAACCCCTTCGCCGGCAAGGCCAACAGTGGCGCCACCTGGACCAACGACATCAGTCACGGCGAACTGATCCGCACCAGCCCCGATCAGACCATGACCGTCGATCCCTGCAATCTGCAGTTGCTCTACCAGGGACGCAGCCCCAACTCCGGCGGCGACTACGGCCTCCTGCCCTACCGCCCGGGTCTGCTGACCCTGCGGCGCTGACGGCACGACGGGGGTCCGGCTCCGAGGGGGAGCCGGCGTGGCGGGCTCGGCGGAAGGCCGAGCCCGCCACGCCGTGATCTGAACAGCCCACCCATGAGGGCCGGGCCTCTCAAGGGGCGTAAACGACCCCCGCCTGCGGCTTTTCGGTTGGATGCCGGGGCGTTTCCCTCGTGGCTCTTCCTCGTGATCTGTCTGCGGGACCGCCGCGTGGGAGGGGTCCAGTTGGAGCGCCCGGAGCCCCGCGAGGAACGAGCCGGGCGAGGACGAACGAGCTGGAGGCCGACGAGCGGCGGTCGGCCATGGAGGCCGAGGAAGCGTCATGGATGTCCGCGGATACCGCCGTTGGCATCCCCGGTACCGGCTGGTCGGCGGAGTGGTCTCACATCCACCCATTCGACGTCTGGCCGCACAGGCCGGCGTCATGACCGTGGTGCGGGGATCCGGGCTGCTCAGTCAGGTCATCGAGCGCGGCCGTGAGGCCGTCTCATGGGGTGTTGCGAGCTCACCCGGGGTCTGCGACCGCCGGTGGCGGTTGTCGGCTGCTGTCATCGGGCCCCCTGCTGGTCCAGTTGTTCCTGGACGGCGCGCAGCAGGTGGTGGGCGCGAGCCAGCAGACGGCGGGCGATGGCGGTGGTGGCGATCTTCTTGCCGCGGCGGTGGGCGAGGCGCTGGTAGGCGGGGGCGAATTCCGGGGAACGCTTCGCGCTCTGCGCGGCCTCGCACAAGATCCACCGCAGCCAGGGCGAGCCCTGCTTGGAGATGTGCCCGTGCCGCACGGTCCGATCCGACCCGTGGACGGTGGGCGTCAGCCCGGCCCAGGCGGTGAGCTTGCGCGCGGAGGGGAAGCGGGTGGCGTCCCCGACCTCGGCCACGATGACCAGGGCGGTGAGCGCGCCGACCCCCGTCAGCCGGGTGAGCGCCTGGATGCGCGGATCGCCCCGCGCCTGCGCGAGCAGCTGCCGGTCGAGCGCGTCGATCGGCTCCTTGAGGGCGTCCATCAGGACCAGCAGGTCCTCGACCACGCGGCGGGAGGCGTCCGGCAGATCCAGGCCCTCCAGCCAGGCCGGCCCGGGGCGGTGAAGCAGCCGTCCGGCCGGTCGCGGCCGTGGTCCGCCAGGACGGCGTGGACCCGGTTGCGCAGCCGGGTCCGCAGCCGCACCAGCCGGCAGCAATGCCGCAGCAGGGCCCGCCGCTGCCGCACGTCCAGCGGGGCGATCCAGGCCTCCGGCAGCAGGTCGGCCCGCAGCAGCTGGGCCAGGGTCGCGGCGTCGACCTTGTCGTTCTTCAGCCGTGCGGAGGCGATCGCCTTGCAGCGCAGCGGATGCACCAGGTGCGGCTCGAAGCCGTAGTCCTCCAGCAGCTGAACCAGCCGGCCCCAGCCGTAGGCGGCCTCGAACGCGACCGGGGCGCCGATCGGCAGATCCCCGATCACCGACAGCACCGTCTTGACCCCGTTGGGCACATTCCGGTTGACCTGCACCGCACCATCGCGATCCACCACGGCGATCTGCGACCGCTTGCGGTGCACGTCGATACCGACGTAGACAGACATCGAGGGCCTCCTTCCCGAGCCCGTACATACCCGGACGGTAGGCATCGCCGGGCTGAGCAGAGAAGGGGCCCGGCCCTCATAGAGTCAGGTCAGGTCACAGCCAACCTCTGAGATCTCTACCGAACCCGGAACGGTTCACTCACACACCCAACAACGTGACAGCGCCGGTGCCCCTGCCGGCACAACTCCGCGGCCAGGGCCCGGGTGGACTTCACCGTCCACCTGAGCGGCGACTCCGGATCTCCCCGCTGGTCCGACTCGACCAGCTCCAGCAGGGCCGGAACCAGCCAGAATCGACATCCCGCAGCCGCTTGCGGCCTGCGCCCGATCCGGCCATCAGGCTCCTTGCCCCGCTCCAGCTCACGCAGCCCGCGCGACACCGTGGACGCCGTCACTCCCGCAGCCTCGGCCACCGCGCGAACTCCACCCCGTCCCCCGCGCCCGGGCCGCAGCCCCCAGCTCCAGCCGCCGCTGCCGCTCATCCAGATGCGGCAACAACAGCCCGAACGCCTCCGCCACCCCCGCCTCGATCCCCTCCGTCGCCCCGCATCCTACGAGCCAACAGCACTTCCAAACCGAGGAGTTATTTTTCGCCAGCTCCCTGCACCCGTCGGCGGCTCGATAGCCCACACCGCCGAGGGTCGAGAATGAGCCAAATGCGCAGTCAGAGGATCGAATTTTTCCCTTTCTGACGCCCTACCCACGAGTAGAAAGATGCCCGCTGGGTAGCATGGCGACCTGATCGTGAATCCGGGCCGCCAGTGGTTTTCCGGCGTGTCCCACCCCAGCGGGCGAGACAGCACCTGTACATAGGCGCCGACCCCGGCGGGGAGGCGTTCCGTGTGCCCACTCTGCGGTCGCATCAGGAAGGCAACGGGGGAAATTGAAGATTAACCTTCTCGGACCGATGGAAGTCATCGACGACGGGGTTCGGATCCGGGTACCCGGGGAGAAGTTACGCTCGATCCTGGCGGCTCTCTCCCTGTCGGTGGGACGCTCCGTTTCACGGGATGAGCTCATCGACGAATTGTGGGGCGAAGAGCCTCCGAACAGCGCCAAAAATTCACTGCACGGTCACATTGCCCGGCTACGGCGGGTATTGGTCGCGCACGGGGGAAAGGCCACACTGCGGAATGTCATCCAGACTTCACCGACCGGATACATCCTGGATCTGCCCGAGGAGAACATCGACGCCTCCCGGCTGTTCCAGCTGGTCTTCCGCGCCGACGCGACCAGCGCCAGCAGTCCCCAGGAAGCCGTCGATCTGCTGAACGAGGCGGTTTCCCTGTGGTGCGGCCCGGCATTGATCGACGCCGGGAACGGAATGATCTGCCAGGTGGCCTACACCCAGCTGGAAGAGGTCAGGTTGGGGGCGTACGAAAGGCTTTTCGACCTGCGTCTCCGACTGGAGCACCCCCGGGCCGTCATCCCCGGGCTGGACCAGCTGCACGCCAGGTACCCGCTGCACGAGCGCTTCTGCGAACAACTCATCACCGCGCTCTACCTTGCGGGCCGCCAGGCCGACGCGCTCAACACCTATCACCGCACCCGCGAATACCTGTCGCAGCACCTGGGACTGCAGCCCGGAAACGGGCTGCGCGACACGTTCCAGGACATCCTGCGTCAGGCTCCCCACCTGACGAAACAGTACTGAGAGGCGGAAGGGTCACACCGATTTCGTGACCCGCAGGATCTGCCAGATGGCTCCCAGCCTCGCCCGACCGTGGAAGGCCATGTACTCGGGATGCACGAGCTGTGGGCCCCACTTCTCCTTGTAGGCGAGCTGGCTGGCCGCGGGATAGACCTTGTCCCCGTGGTCGGCCAGCAGCCCGATGACCTTACGGGTGAGCGCGCTGGCCCCGGCCGGATCGTGCTCGGCGGACAGCCCGGTGAACGGGGTGAAGCCGAAGTGCAGCCACTCCGCCTCTTCCTTGCGGAACGTCTCCAGCGCGGTGAGGTTGATGGCCTCCATCACGCCGGGGGGCGCCTCCGGGAGCCGGCGGCTGAGGTCGTGCAACCACCCGGAACGCGAACCGTACGCGGGCGAGTACGAGATGTAGGCGATGGCCTTGCCCCCCAGCCGGCCCAGCATCAGCCGGCGCGCGTGCTGCACCGGCCCGCCCAGTTCGCCGACCAAGAACTCGATCTCCTTGGCATGCCGGCCCTTGCTCCGCAACCAGGCGCCGTCGATGGCGGCGACCTCCGCCGCGCACTCCTCGTACGGGACCTCCGTCACCTCCAGACCGCTGCGCCGCGCCCGTGAGATCTTGTTGCGGAGCTTCATGAAGCGAGTGCCGCGCAGGGTGAAGTCCGGCAGGTGCACCGAATACGACGAGCCGACCTGGTTGACCGTGAAACCGCACCGGACATAGAGGTCGACGTCCGGGGTGAGGACCTGTACGGCGACCACCTTGCGGCGCCGCCGGCACGCGTCGCCGAGGAAGGACCGCAGCAGCGTCTCCTGCTGGTCCGGCGGGGCGTGGACACCGCCGAACTGGAGCAGGTACGAGCCCGCCTCGCGATAGGCGATGACCCCGTTCGTCGCCGGATCGGTGAAGTACGCGTTACCGGAGTTGAGCGCGAGGAAGCCGCTGGGATTGTCACAGTCCTTGCGGAGCCTTTCCAGGACTTCGAGCACTTCTTCGTCGGATATCTCTCCGCTGCGCGTCGTCATCTCACTCCCGTTGCCTGATGCCCGTCGTCCGATGTGCCGAGTTACGGGGCAGAGTGCCCGGCGGCGTGCTCCCCTGCACTCTCCGCCATCCCTCTTCCATTTCTCTGAAACGCCTGTCTCAGCGCCGTCTCAGCGCCGTCTCCGGGGATTCTCAGGGAGGCGTGTAATGGTCGTAGCAGCACTTGGAAATGCGAACTTTCCCGTCAGTGGATGGGAAATGGAGAGCGGAGGGGCTTCGTGAGCAGCGATATCACAACGCCTTCAGTGTCAGGAGAAGAAGATTCCGGAGCGTCTCGTTCGGAAGTCCCCACCTACCTTTCCCTCATCGAGGGAAAGAACGTCCCGAGCGGGTCCTGGGTATACGTGGTCGACTCGGACGCCCTGCTCGACGACGCGTTTTCCACGCTCGCCCTGAAGCGGAAGCTGGAGAGCGGAACCATTCCCCCCGACAATCTGCCGGCCACCATCGTCGCCCGGGTCGCGCGGGCCGACCGCCGGACCACGGACCTGGCCTTGGAAGCGGCGGCAGCGGCCGCCCCGGTCTGGGCCGCGTTCCCCCCGGAGACCCGGATCGAGCAGTTCGGCACCCTGGTGTACCGCCGGCTCGTCGAGCAGGCCGACCGGATCACCGAGGTTCTCGTACGGGAGGGGCACCCGCTGGCACTGGCCCGCTGGCAGGTGTCCGGGGCCCTGGAGGTCTTCGGACCCGAGTCGCTGGGCTTCTACCGGAGCCAGATGCTCCAGGAGTTCCGACAAGGGGAGCGGCAGATCTCCGTTCGCCGTCGTCCCGACGGTGTGGTCTGCCTCAACCCCCCGCAGAACGCGCCGCTCTCCAGCGCGCTGCTCGGCGTGACCTCGATCATGGCGGGCAACGCCCTCGTCGTACGGGCGCCCCGCAGCGCCCCGCTGGGAGCGATGTACGTGCTCCAGGAGGTCGTGGCCCCGGTCCTGGCGGAGCTGGACGCTCCCCCCGGCACCCTCGGCGTGGTGTGCGGCGACCCGGCGCCGATGCTGGATGCCTGGCTGGAGAGCCCGCTCGTCGACGACATCATGTACTTCGGCAGCAGCGAGAACGGGATGCGCTTCCAGGAGCGCTGCATCGCGGCGGGCAAGAAGCCGATCCTCGAACTGGCCGGCAACGACATCGTGCTGGTGTGGAAGGACGCCGACCTGGACCTGGCTGCCGAGGCCATCACGGAGAGCTTCTACGGCTCCGGCCAGCTCTGCATGATCCCCAACCAGGTCGTGGCCCACCCGGACATCGCCGACGACCTGGTCGCCCTGCTGGCGGAGAAGGCCTCGCGGATCAGGCCCGGCCCGTCTTCGCAGGAGGGCGTCCTGCTCACCCCGGTGCTGCGCAACGAGAAGTTCTTCTCGTGCCTGCGCGACGCCGTCGACCACGGCGCGGAGCTGGTGTGCGGCGGACACGCGATCCAGGAGGACGGGACCCGCGACACGGCCGGCATCTTCCTCGAGCCCACCGTCGTGCGGGTCCAGGGCCTGGCGAAGGCCCATGAGGTCCAGGCCGTCCGCGAGGAGACCTTCTTCCCACTGCTTCCGGTGATCGTGGCCGAGCCCGCCCCCGACGAGGTCCTGCTGGACCGGTTCATCGACTTCGTCAACGGCAACGCCTACGGACTGCGGAACTCCGCGTGGGCCCGGGACCCCGAGGTGGTCGACCGGATCGTCACCAGGATCACCCAGGGCGGACTGCTCAAGGTGAACGACTCCCACATCGGGTTCCTGCCCTACCTGCCGACCCACGGCGGGACCGGACTCACCGGGGGTGTGTTCGGCGAGGCCAACTACCCGATCCTGCGTACCTCCCACGTCCAGGGTGTGAGCGTCGCCACCGGCGTCCGGCCCTCCGAAGCGGTGTTCGGCGCCTGGAAGGCCCTGAAGGCCGCCACCGGACGCTGACGACACCCCGTACCGGGCCGCCCCCGTACGGCACACCCGGGTACCACCGGCCCCCCGTACGGGAAGGCCCCTCGCGCGCACGTCCGCGCGCCCCAGAAGCCACCACGCACGGAACTGAGGAGGCTCCATGCGCTCGTTGGAAGCCGCACGCGCGACATGTGATTCATTCCTGCCCGGTCTGCTCGACCTGCTCTCCGGCATGCCACTGGAAGCGCTGGAAGCACCGAGGAACCCGGCCCTCGACCACTTCCGCGAGACCGGCGGCCCCGGCCTCGTGATCCCCAAGACCTACGGCGGGGCCGGTGCCGACCCGGTCCAGGCCCTCGCCGTCGTACAGGCCCTGGCCTCCAAGGCGCCGTCCCTGGCGATCGCCACGACGATGCACCACTTCTCGGTCGCGACCCTGTTCACCCTCGCCGAGTCCATCCAGAGCAGCGGCATGGAGTGGGCGCTGCTCGAGGGGATCGCCGAGCAGCGCCTGCTGGTGGCCTCCGGCTTCGCCGAGGGCCGACCGGGCCGGGGCATCCTCTCGCCGATGATGACGGCGACGAAGGCCGACGGCGGCTATGTGATCAACGGTGCCAAGAAGCCGTGCAGCCTGTCGCACTCGATGGACCTGCTCACCGCGAGCGTGGTGCTGCCCACCGACGGCGGTGAGCCGAGGACGGCGGTGCTCCTGATCCCCCGGAACACCGAGGGGATCACCGTCCACCCGTTCTGGGGAAGCCGCACCCTCGCGGGCGCCGAGAGCGACGAGGTGAGGCTCACGGACGTCTTCGTCGACGAGCAGCTCGTCATGCGCACCGAGCCGGGCGACGCCGGGAACCTGGACAGCCTCCAGACCGTCGGGCTGATCTGGTTCGAACTGCTCATCTCCGCCTGCTACCTCGGTATCGTCAGCGGACTGGTCGAACGGGTCGTCGACGGCGGCCGGGGCAGCGACTCCGACCGTGCCCGGGTGCTCATCCGGCTGGAGACGGCCGCCCTGCTGCTGGCGGGCACCGCGCGCATGATCAGGGACGGCGACACCGGCAACAAGGACCTAGCCGACACGCTCGTCGCCCGCTACGCCGTCCAGGACGCGCTGGGCGACTCGCTGTGCCAGGCCGTCGAACTGCTCGGCGGTACGGCCTTCATGTCCGACTCCGACGTGTCCTACCTGGCCGGCGCCGCCCACGGTCTCTCCTTCCACCCGCCGTCGCGGGCGAGCTTCACCCGGCCGTTCCTCGACCACGTCGCGGGCGACCCGCTGCGTCTGACCTGACGAGGGAGCGTCATGACAACGACACCCTTTCTTCCGTCAGCCATGCCCCCGGCCTCCGCCACCACCACGCCCGCCCTCGGGCGGGAGGAGCTGGGCAAGCTGTACCGGTCCCGGCTGAGCAAGGGCCGCGCCACTCTCGGCGAGCTGTTCGGCGGGCACATCGAGGTGGCCTCGCAGGGCGCCTGGGTCACCACCTCGGACGACAGGAACTTCCTGAACTGCGGGGGCTACGGCGTCTTCCTGACCGGCGCCCGCCACCCCACGGTCGTCCGGCACGTCGCCGAGCAGCTGGCCACGCACCCCGTGGCCACCCGGCTCTTCCTCGAACCGCAGGTCGCGCTGGCCGCCGACGCCCTGGTGTCGGTCGCGCCGAGCGGGCTCGAGCGGGTCCACTTCGCCGGCTCGGGCGCCGAGGCGGTCGAGACGGCCGTCAAACTGGCCCGCACCCGGGGCCGCCACCGGCTGATCGCCACGGAGAACGGCTACCACGGCAAGACCATGGGCGCGCTCAGCCTCACCGGCAAGAACGTCTTCCAGGAGCCGTTCCGGCCGCTGCTCCCCGAGACCGCCCACGTCCCGTACGGTGACGCCGCAGCCCTCGAACCGCTCCTGGCGGCGGCCCCCGGCGAAGCGTGCGTCTTCATCGAGCCGGTGCAGGGCGAGGCCGGCGTGGTGATCCCCCCGGCGGGCTATCTGCGCGCGGTACGAGACCTGTGCGACCGGTACGGGGCCCTCCTCGTCCTGGACGAGATCCAGACCGGTCTCGGTCGGCTCGGCACCTGGTGGGGCGCGGACCGCGAGGGTGTCTCCCCCGACGTGCTACTGGTCGGCAAGGGGCTGAGCGGGGGCGTCGTCCCGGTGTCGGCCGTCGTCGCCACCCGCGAGGCGTTCGGCGCCTTCGACCGGGACCCGTACCTGCACACCTCCACGTTCTCGGGCGCGCCGCTGGCGATGGCCGCCGTACGCGGGTCGCTCGCGGCGATGCACGAGGACGACCTCGTGGCCCGCTCCCGCGACCTGGGCGCCGAGATCCTGCCGGAGCTGGACCGTATCGTCCGCTCGCACTACGGCGCCGCCGTGCGCGAGGTCCGGGGCCGGGGGCTGCTGCTGGGGATCGAGTTCACCGACCCCGGGCCGGCGGGCGACCTGCTCATCGAGCTGATCATGAACGGCGTCATCGCCAACCACTCGCTCAACTCGCACCTGGTCCTGCGCTTCACCCCTCCCGCGGTGCTGACCAGGAGCGACCTGGACTTCTTCTACGAGGCGGTCGACCGCGCGTGCCGCGCGCAGAGCGCCCGGTACGCACCCACTGCGGAAGGCGGCACCATCCATGCGTAGCGTACGAGTGATCATCCGCGTACACGACATCGACGCCGCGGCGGCGTTCGAGCGGGTCGGCGCCTTCAGCCGGTACCCCGAACTGACCGACGTCATCCGCTCCGTGACCTCCCGCCGGGAGTCCCACGGCGAGGAGGTCAGCGACTGGGACGTCTACTTCCGCAACGGCATTCTGAGTTGGAGCGAGACCGACCGGTTCGACCGCGAAACCCTGACCATCACCTTCGAGCAGACCGACGGTGACTTCGCCGAGTTCGCCGGCGTGTGGCGGCTCACCGCGGACGGCACGGGCTGCCTGGTCGACTTCAGCGCCGAGTTCGACTTCGGCATCCCCAGCCTCGCGGGCATCCTCGACCCGGTCGCGGAGCGGGTCTTCAAGGAGACCATCGCCCGGGTGGTCATCAGCCTCTTCGCGGGCAATGCCGCCGTGGTCGGCGACGAGGCGGTCGCCCGTGCCGTCGCCGAGGTCACGGCCGGGCCCGTCACGGCCGCGTCCGGAACGCGCTGATGGACGGGAAGAACCTCTTCGAGACGCGGACCACCTACCGGCTGATCCGGCTGGAGTACGGGCTCGGTCTGGTGATCGCCGTGGTGTTCTTCTTCGCCCACATCGACGAGGTGAGGTGGCTCCCGGCGATCGGGTTGTTCGTGTACATCGACCTCATCGGCTACATCCCGGGGGCCATCGCCTACCACCGCAGCAGGACGAAGCGGATCCACCGCGGCTACTACGTCGCGTACAACGTGATGCACAGCCTGGCCACCCAGACGCTCGTGGTGCTCGCGTGGATCTGGCTGTGGGGTCCCGAGTGGGCGCTGCTGGTCGTCCCCATCCACCTCTTCGGCGACCGGGCGCTGTTCGGTAACTTCCTCAAGCCCTTCGCGCTGGACTTCGAACCGGTGGTCCATCCCGAGTACGCCCGCTTCGCCGACCGGTTCGACGCCCCGCCCGCCGCGAGCCCCGAACCGGCCGGCGGGACGGCGGCCGCCCTCCGGCAGCCCCAGGGAAGCTGACCCCCTCGCACCGCACCGGCACACCGCCCGCCGGCACACCGGCGAACGCCTCTGGAAGGAATCCCATGGAAGACGTCTACACGCGCCTGGTCGAGCTGCTCACCAGTACCTTCGGCCTGGACGCCGACAGCATCTCGCCGACCAGCACCCTCAGCGCCCTCGAACTCGACTCGCTCGCCCTCGTGGAACTCTCCGTAGCCGCCCAGGAGGAGTTCGAGGTCTCGATCGAGGACAACGAGATGGAGCCGGAGTCGACCGTCGGACAGGCGGCCGAGATCATCTCGCAGAAGATGGTCACCGTCCGATGAGCCGTCCACCGACGACCGCCCCGGCCCGGACCCGGTTCGACGCCGCGATCACCGGGGTCGGCATGGTCACGGCCGCCGGGGTCGGGGTCGAGAAGAGCTGGGAGCGGATGCGCGCCGGAGCCGGTACGGCGGCCACCGGGGTGCCCGCGCTCGCCGGCATACCCGCCGGCTTCGCCTGCGCCGTGACCGACTTCGACCCCAGCGGGTTCATCGACCGCAAGCAGATGTGGCGCTTGGACCGCAGCAGTCAGCTCGCGCTGGTCGCCGCGCACGAGGCCGTCACCAGCTCCGGCCTCGACCGGGACTCCTGGGACGCCACCCGGGTCGGGGTGGTCCTCGGCAACGGCATCGGCGGCGCCGCCACCTGGGAGAAACAGCACCACGTGCTGCTGGAGCGGGGCCCGCGCAAGGTCTCCCCGCTGCTCATCCCCATGCTGTCGCCCAACATGGGCGCCGGATACATCTCCATGATGTTCGGCGCCCTGGGGCCCAGTCTGGTGACGGCGACGGCCTGTGCCTCGGGGACCACCGCGGTGGGCATGGCGCGCGAGTTGCTGCGCAGCGGGGTCTGCGACGTGGTGATCACCGGAGGCACCGAGGCACCGCTGGTTCCCTCGCTGATCACGGGGTTCAGCCAGATGCGGGCCCTGGCCGGCCGCCGCGACGACCTGTCCACCACCTCCCGGCCCTTCGACGCCGACCGGAACGGCTTCGTACCGGCCGAGGGCGCGGCCGTACTCGTCCTGGAGCGGGCCGAGGACGCCAGGGCGCGCGGCGCCGACATCCGGGCCATGGTCAGCGGTTACGGCGCCTCCGCCGACGCGCACCACGCGACCGCCCCCGATCCGGACGGCCGGGGCGCCGAACTCGCCCTGCGCGCCGCACTGCGCGACGCCGGGGTCGGCGCCGACGAGGTGGACCACGTCAACGCGCACGGCACCGCGACGTTGCTGAACGACGCCGCCGAGGCCCGGACGATCCGCCGAGTGCTCGGGAAGCGGCCCGCCGTCACCTCCGTCAAGGGCGTGGTGGGCCATTCCCTGGCCGCGGCCGGCGCCATCGAGGCGGTGGCGACGGCGCTCACCCTCGAAGAGGGCCGCATCCCGCCGACCGCCAACCTGGAGAGCCCGGATCCGGAGCTGGAGCTGGACGTGGTGTTCAAGGCCGGGCGCGACGTACGCGCCGAGGTGGCCGTCAGCAACTCCTTCGGATTCGGCGGTCAGAATGCCGTACTGCTCCTCACCGCGACCTGACCGGTCCGCGGCCGACCGCAGGCCGCCGTCCGGCACCCCGGCGCCGGACGGCGGGCGGTCTCAGGAAGATCTCAGCGTGATCTCAGAACGCTGCGGCAGCATCGGGGACGCAGCGGGAACGGTGCTCGCTCCGCCCCGAGGCAGGGAGAGGTACCCGAAGTGACCCAACAGGGTTCCGGGGCGACCCGAACCGGGTGAAAGCCCGCGCAGGTTCGAATCCTGCGCTCTCCGCCGACCATCCGATGCCGTGCCGGGCCCGGCCCTGGGCAGTCGGGCAAGACCGGGCGACGGACGCGCCGCACCGCGCGCGTCGGCCCGTACACCCCTTCCCGGAAGCTGCCGGGACCGCCCCCGGGGTCGCCGGCCCGTTCCGCGGCATCACCCAGACGTTGCGAACCGTGAAGGGAAGTCCGGATGATCGAAAAGTTGCTCAGGGCGCCACTGGAGTTGGTGGAGAACAACTTCAAACGGCCGAACGGGTATGCCGGTCGGCTGATCGGCCACGTGATGGCCAAGCAGCACCGTACGCTCACCGTGTGGGCGATCGAGCACATGGAGGTACGGCGTTCCCAGCGCGTCCTGGACATCGGCTGCGGCGGCGGGATGGCCGTCAAGCTGCTCTCGGAGCGGGCGAGTCAGGGATTCGTCGCCGGAGTGGACTACTCCACGGAGATGGTCCGTCAGTCGGTGCGGCGCAATGTCGTGGGCGTGGCTGCGGGGCGGGTGGAGTTCAAGCAGGGCGACGCGGGCGACCTGCCGTACGAGGACGGGTCCTTCGACCAGGTGAGCGCGATCGAGACGTTCTACTTCTGGCCCGACCCGATGCGCGGGCTCAGCGAGGCGTACCGGGTGCTCAAGCCGGGCGGCCAGGTGTCGATCACGCTGGAGATGAGCCGGGAGGCCGCCGAGAAGCCCACACTGAAGCAGCGTTACCTCGGGCGGCGGTTCACCGAGCGCTCCGAGCGCGAGGGCCTGCGCATCCTCTCGGGGGGCGATCTGGTGGAGATGCTGGGCAAGGCCGGCTTCCGGGAAGGCCGTTACGTCGCGGAGCCGACCCGCTCGTTCGGCTGGGTCTGCGCCCTGGCGCGGAAGTGAAGGGGACGCGGCCTCCCATGACCACCACCCGCGACACCGCCACCCCGGTCCGCCCCGAAGCCGCCCCCGCCGCGCCGGAGGCACGTGCCCTGCCCGTGCTGGGCAGCGTGCTGGACTTCCGCAAGGACATCCTGGACGCCATGCACCAGGGCTGGCGCGACCACGGGGACCTGGTCCGCTACCGGCTCGGCCCCGTCGTCGTGCACGGCGTCTCCAGCCCCGAACTCGCCGGTGAGGTGCTGACGGACAGCGCGACCTACGGCAAGCTCGGTCCGGACAACCCGCTCCGGTTGATCCTCGGCGAGGGCCTGCTCACCAGCGACGACCACGAGAGCTGGATGCGCAACAGGCGCATGATGCAGCCGATCTACACCAAGCAGGCGATCGCAGCCATGTTCGACTCGATGTCCGAGTCGACGGCGAACCAGCTCGCCCACATGGCCGCCACGTACCGGAGCGGCGACGTGGTGGACGTCCACGAGGAGATGATGCGGGTCACCCTCGACATCGTCAGCCGGTGCATGTTCAGCACCGATGTCGAGCAGACCAGGGACGGCATCAGTCCGGAGGCCGTCGACGTCGCCATCAACTACGCCTTCGACCGGCTGCAGAACCCCTTCAGCCCCCCGACCCGGTGGCCCACGCCGCGCAACCGCCGCTTCCAGGCGGTGATGAAGGACATCGACGAGATGACGTACGGGATCATCGCGGAGCGCCGCAAGGCGGCTGCCGACGGTGTCTCCCGCGGCCGCGGTGTGCCCGACCTGCTCGACATGCTGCTGGACGTACGGGACGCCGACACCGGCGAGGGCATGAGCGACCGTGAGGTACGGGACGAGGTCATCACGACCTTCGGCGCCGGGCACGAGACCACCGCGATCACCCTCACCTGGGCTTTCTACCTGCTCTCCGGCAACCGCTTCGCCATGCGCCGGGTGCAGGAGGAGGTGGACGAGGTCCTCGGCGACCGGATGCCCACCACGGCGGACCTGGCGGCCATGCCGTACGCCCTCCAGGTCTTCGAGGAGGCGCTGCGGCTCTACCCGTCGGCGCCGATCGTGCCACGGCTGGTGCGCAAGGACACCGTGCTCGGCGGGCACACCGTGCCGACCGGCTCCCGAGTGCTGGTCAACCTCTTCAACATCCACCGCCACGAACGGCACTGGGACGATCCGGAGCGCTTCGATCCGGACCGCTTCTCCCCCGAGGGCAGGAAGGGACGGCACCGCTTCGCGCACATGCCCTTCGGCGCGGGCCCCCACCTCTGCATCGGCAAGCACTTCGCCCTGATGGAGGCACACCTGCTGCTCGCCGCCCTGGTACGGCGGTACGAGTTCCGGCACGTGCCCTCGCACCGGGTGGTCAACCAGGCGTCGATCACGTTGAGGCCCCGCTACGGGATGTCCATGACCGCGCACGCGCGTACGGGCGCGTCGACGCTCCGCAAGACGCAGACGTAACACGGCAGAACCAGTACCGGTATCGGAGGGGAAGACGGACCCGATGAACTACGACCCCAGCACAGCGGACGCGGATCGCCTGAACTGGACGCAGTACCGTCCGGGCCAGGAAGCCGGCCACTACGAGAGCTTCTACCAGCGGGGCAACCACCCGACGGAGCCCCGGGCCTTCTGGATCCGGTACACGATCTTCAGCCCGGCCGGGATGCCCGACGCCGCCATCGGTGAGCTGTGGGCCATCTACTTCGACGGGACCACCGGCCGTCATGTGGTGGCCAAGGAGGAGTACCCGATCTCCGAGTGCCACTTCAGCCCCGACTCCTTCGGCGCCCGGGTCGGCGACCGGGTCCTGGAGCCGAGCAGCCTGAAGGGTGAGGCCGTCGGCAGCAACGGCCGCATCGGCTGGGACCTGACGTACGAGGGCTCGGAACCGCCGCTGCTCCTGCTTCCGCCGTCCATGTACACCGGCGGGTTCCCCAAGGCCAAGAGCCTGGTCGGAACCCCGCTGGCCACCTACAGCGGCAAGCTCACGGTCGACGGCGAGACGATCGACGTCGACGGCTGGACCGGCAGCCAGAACCACAACTGGGGCAGCCGCCACACCGATCACTACGCCTTCGGCCAGGTGGCCGGGTTCGACGACCACCCGGACAGCTTCCTGGAGATCGTCACCGGCACGACGAGGCTGGTGGGCCCGGTCAAGACGCCGAAGATCACGTTCCTGGTGCTCCGTCACGACGACCGTGAGTACACCCTGTCCGCGCCCCGCCAGGCGCTCAAGGCCAAGGCCGACTTCGGCTACTTCTACTGGAACTTCGCCAGCTCCGACGAGTCCACCGCCGTCCGGGGCCGCTTCACCGCGGCCCCCGAGGACTTCGTCGGGCTCAACTACTACAACCCCCCGGGTGGTATCAAGCACTGCCTGAACACCAAGATCGGCAAGTGCGAGCTGCAGATCCTCAACAAGGCGACGCGCAAGATCCAGCGACTCACCACGAGCAACCGCGCGCTGATGGAGATCCTGACCGACGACCGCGAACACGGAATCGGGATCCGCGCATGAGTGAGGGTCGCGCCGCCCCGGGCGGGCCGCCCGACGGGCCGGTCCGCCCGGGACGGCCCACGCGCGGGGGCGAGCCCCGGTTACCGACGTGGCTGTCCCGGCTGACCGGCCGTCACCGGTGGCCGCTCGCCGTGCTGTGGCTGCTGCTGCTCGGGGTGGCCGGCTGGCAGGCGGCTCCACTGCCGGGCCTGCTCAGCGGCGGCGGCTGGTACGTCTCCGGCTCGGGCTCCGCCGTCGCCGCCGAGCGGCTCACCGAGGGCTTCACCGGGCGCGGCGCGACCTCACTGACCCTGGTGGTCAAGGACACCCGGCACCGGGCCGGGGACCCCGCCTTCGACACCCGGGTACGGGAAGCGGCCGAGGCCGTGCTCCGTGACGACGGCCTCAGGGCCACGGGCGGATACGGCTACACCACGCTCACCAGCGAGGGGCCGCGCGCCGCCTTCCTCGGCGAGGACGGCCGGACCGCGACGATCCGCGTCGGCTCCGAACTGGACGACGGCACCGCCCGCCGGGTGCTGCCCGGCATCCAGGAGGAGCTGAGCGACCGGTTCGAGCCGAAGGGCCTCCAGGTCTCCCTGGTGAGCCAGGCCGCGCTCTGGGGCGAGGTGAACCATCTCAGCGAGCGCGGTCTGATCTTCGCCGAGTTGGTCACCCTGCCGCTGATCCTGCTGGTCCTGCTGCTGCTCTTCCGCAGCGTGGCCGCCGCGCTCGCCGCCCTGCTGGTCGGTGTCACCTCGGTGGTCTTCGCGCTGGCGGTGCTCGCCGTCGTCGCCGGGCGGACCGAACTGTCGGTGTTCGTGCAGAACGCCGCCACCATGCTCGGTCTCGGTGTGGGCGTCGACTACTCGCTCTTCATGATCATGCGCTTCAAGAGTGAGCTGCGCGCCGGGGAGGGGCCGGCCTCCCGGGCGAACGTCGAGCGCGCTCTCACCCGTACGCTGCGCACCTCGGGCGAGACCGTGGTGGCCTCCGGACTCACCATCATGGCCGCCATGTCCACGCTGTTCCTGGTGGACCTGAGCGTCATCCAGTCGATGGCTCTCGGTGTCGTGGTCGTGGTCGCCTTCTCCGTCCTGACCAGCGTGCTGCTGCTGCCCGTCCTGCTGCACGTGCTGGGCCCCGGGATCGAGTGGGGCCGGATCGGCCGCCGGAAGCGGGACTCCGGTCGGACCGGCACCGGCCGGGGGCGGAGCGACGAGGGACGGGCCGAAGGGAGCTGGGTCGCCGTGACCCGCGCGGTCATGCGCCGTCCCGTGCTGTTCCTGGTGGTCGGCGTCGCGGCACTGACCGCTCTCGCCCTGCCCGCGCTGCGGCTGGAGACCTTCACGCCCGACGCCCGGGTCGTGCCCGCGGACGCGGCCGTACGCCAGGGGTACGACGCGGTCAGGGACGAGTTCGGGGTGGGCGGCGCTGCGCCGCTCCAGGTGGTCGTCTCGTCGGACACACCGCTCCAGCAGCGCTCCGGGACGGACGTCGCCCGACTGCTCCGCTTCCACGACACGATCGCCGGCCTGCCCGGGGTGGTACGGACCGACTCGGCGATCGGGACGCTCCGCCAGGCCGACCGGGAGCGCCCCTTCGCGGCCCTGGCGGGGCGGGACCGGCTGCCCGGGGACGCGCGCGCCACCGTCGACTTCTTCGTCTCCCGGGATGGCAGGACCACGCTCGTCGAGGTCGTCGGCGACGACACCGCCTCCTCCGACGCGGCGCGGAAGCTGCTCTCCTCGGTACGCGCCGAGGCCGCCGGCTTCACGGCCGGCGACCGGGGGTGGACGGTCGACGTCGGCGGGGAGACCGCGGAGGGCGTCGACGCGAACAAGGTGATCGAGGACGGTCTCGTGCCGGTCATCGCGACCATGCTCGGCGTCATCTACCTGCTGTTGCTCATCACCTTCCGCTCCGTGTTCCTGCCCCTCAAGGCCATCGCGATGAACCTGCTCTCCGTGGGCGCCACCTACGGTGTGCTGGTGCTGGTCTTCCAGGACGGTCTGGGCAACGCCCTGTTCGGCTTCGACGTGGACGGACACCTCACCAACTTCGTCCCCGTCCTGCTGGTCACCCTGTTGTTCAGCCTCAGCACGGACTACGAGGTCTTCCTGCTCAGCCGGGTCCGCGAGGACTACGTCGTCACCGGGGACGACATCGGCAGCGTGGCGCGCGGCATGTCCGCCACGATGCCGCTGATTTCCGGCGCGGCCATCCTCATGGTCGCGGTCTTCGCAGCCTTCGCGTTCACCGGCATCCTCCCCATCCAGCAACTGGGCCTCGGCATGGCGCTGGCCATCGCGCTCGACGCGACCGTCGTCCGGCTCCTGATCGTCCCTGCGTCGATGCGCCTGATGAGCAGGGTGAACTGGTGGTTGCCGGGCCGCGGGAACCCGGCGGCCCGCCCGCTCACGCCCCAGGGCGCGCACACTCCGGTCCAAGGCGCCGCCGACCACGGCACCACGGCCGGATCAACCGGATCCGTACACCCCGAACCCACGGACAGCACGAAAAGGACGGCCCCCCAGTGACCGACCGGACCGCCCCGGTGCAGGAGGAACCTGGCACCCCCTCACGGATATCCGAGAGCATCGTCATCCGCGTACCGCCGGAGACCGCTTACGCGGCGATCAGCGATGTGGCGCGGATGGGCGAGTGGAGCCCGGAGTGCCGTGGTGCCTGGATCATCGGACGGGGTGGCCCGGCCAGGACGGGGATGCGGTTCATCGGCCGCAACCGCGCGCGCTGGCTGCCGTGGCCCACCCTGTGCCGGGTGGTCGAGGCCGATCCCGGCCGGGTCTTCTCGTTCCACGTCAGTTTCCTCGGTATCCAGGTGGCGGGGTGGACGTACCACTTCTCGCCGCTGCCCGAGGGGTGCGAGGTGCGGGAGGAGTGGCGGGACCGCCGGGCCGGCCCGTTCGGCATGCTGCTCACCGCCGTCACCCCGCTGGTGACCGGCGTCGTACGGCGCAGGGCACGCAACCGGGCGACCATGCGCTCCACCCTCGTCGCCTTGTGCGATTCCCTGGAGTCCGGCCGTTAGGGCGTATCCGCAAAGGTTCTGGGGCCGGGGCCCGGGGGCGGATCACGCCATGCCCCCGGGGGCCGGGTCTTCGCCGGGCCGCGGAACGGAGAACCGGCCCCAGGACGGGAGAGCCGGTCCGCGGCACAGAGGACCGGTCCGCAGTGCGGAGCATGTCGCCGGTCCACCCGAACAGAGAACAGGAACCCGGACAGGAAGGAGCCCCCTCATGCCGCACGTCATAGCCGACGCGCGTACCGGCGGGCCGGAAGTGGACCAGATGCCCGCTCCCGGCACCGGCCTCTGCCTGGACTTCTACGCCCGCCTCGCCTCCGGCACCGCCGTGGTCACGGCGCCCTCGGACGACGGGCCGGTGGGAACGACCGTGTCGACCGTCACCTCCCTCTCGGCCGACCCGCCGCTGCTGCTCGTCTGCCTGTCCCACTCCTCGCGCACGCTCGCCGCGGTCAAGCCGGGTTCCGCCTTCGCGGTGCACCTGCTGAACGAGGAACAGCGCGGCCGGGCGCGGCTGTTCTCCAGCGCCACCCCCGCCGAGCGCTTCGCAGGGGAATCGTACGAGGAGGTGCTCGGCGTCCCCGTGCTCGCGGACACCTTCGCCTGGTCGATCTGTGTGACGGAGGAGGTGCGCCCCTACGGCGACCACTGCCTGGTCGTCGGGCGGGTCGCCGCCCTGCACCTGGCCGACGGGCGGCCGCTGATCTGGCACGACCGCGGATTCCACGCCCTGGCGGACGGGGCGGTGCGATGAGGGCCCCGGTCAGGGAGGAGCTCGGGGACGGGGAGACGTCCCCGGCCGGCGGGGTGCCCTGCTGGGCGCCCTCCGCGGACGGTGCGCCCGGCAGGTTCACCACCGTCGCGCCCGCCGCGCGGATCTCCGGTGAGCTCACCGCCGACGTCGCGGTGGTCGGGGCCGGTCTGGCCGGCCTGTCCACCGCGTACCACCTGGTGGAACGCGATCCCTCGCTGGACGTCGTGGTCGTGGACGCCCGGCATCCCGCAGCCGGCGCCAGCGGCCGGGGCACCGGGCTCCTCGGACCCCGGGTCGGCCCGTCCATCGACCGGGCCGCCCGCCGTTTCGGCCCGTCCACGGCGCGGCGCATGCATCTGGCCTCCGTCACCGCCGTGGAGCGGGTGATCACGCTCGCCGGTGAGTTGGGCACATCGTGCGGACTGCGGACCGGGGAACAGATCGTGGCGACCCGCAGCGCGGCCGGTCTGGCCTCCCTCGCCCGGCAGGCGGAGACCTACCGGGCCTTGGGCCTGGACGTCCCCGTCCTGTCGGCCGCCGCCATCCGCGAGCGCGTCGACGTGCCGTACCACGCCGGTTTGCTCTACCGCTCCGCCGCCACCCTCGACCCCACCGCGCTGAGCGGCACGCTGGTGGCCGCCTGCGCTGCGAAGGGTGTCCGTTTCCACGACGACAGCCCGCTGCGCGGTCTGCGTCCCGGCAGCGGCGCCGCCGTCAGCGAGCTGCTCTTCCCCAGCGGTACGCTCCGGGCGCGCAAGACCGTCCTGGCCGTCAACGCGGCGGCCGGACGGCTCGGGCTTCCCGTGGGCACGGTCCTGCCCCTCCAGGTGCACGCCGTCGCCACCGGCCCGCTCGACGCGGAGGCGCGCGAGGCGCTGGGCGGCGCCACCGCAACCGCCGTCGTGAACAGCATGTCCCTGGCGCCGTACTTCCGTCTCACCGAGGACGGGCGCCTGGTGCTGGGCGGCGGCCGGGCCGTCCACCTGCCGGGGCTGAGCCCCGACCGGGCCGCCGCGCTGCGCACCGCCACCTGGAACTGGCTGGAGGAGCGGCTGCGGTTGCTGCACCCCCGCCTCGCCGAGGTACCGGTCAGCCACCGCTGGTCGGGGCAGATCGGCATGACCCTGGACGACCTTCCCGTGGTCGGGAACGTGGGGGGGCACCCGGATCTCTGGTACATCGGCGGCTGCTGCGGTCACGGTCTGGCCATGTCGGTGGCCCACGGTTCGTACGTGGCGGAGTCGATCGCGGAGCCCTCCACGACGGCCCGCGGTCCCCGCGCCTACCCCTGGCATCGCGATCGGGCGCCCCGCGCACCGCTCGCCGCGCGCCCGGTCAGGGGTCTTCTGCGGGCCTACCTGGACAGACTGGACCGGGAGGCCCGTCGTACGCCGTGAGGGCGGAGGCACGACAGCGGCGAGCCGTGGCCCGACGGCCGCCGCGGCACGCCCCGGCCGCCCCCTTTCCCCACCGTGAGACCGCCGTGGTCCCCGCCGCGCGCCCTCGCCGTGATCCTTCGCCGCGCGTCCGCCACAGACCCCGGCCACGAGCCCTCGCACCACGTCCTCGACCGAATCCTCCGCGAACGGAATCAAGACATGTGGATCGACCGACTCATCACCGCGCTCTTCTTCGTCGTCGGTGCGGTGAACCTGTTGCCGGGTTTCGTCGCGCTCGCACCGTCGCAGATCACGACGGCATACGGGGTGTCGGTCGCCGGCTCCGGCTCCGCTGACCTGACGGTGCTGCTGCGGCACCGCGCGGTGCTGCTGGGACTCGTCGGAATCGGCCTGCTCTGCGCGGCCTTCCTCAGGTCGCTCCGGGTGCCCGCCCTCAGCGCCGGCGCGGTCAGCATGGGGACGTTCCTGCTGCTCGCGTACTCCACCCCCGGGCTCAACGACTCGACGATGCGCGTCGCACGCATCGACATCGGGGCGTTCGCGGCGCTCGCGGTGGCGGCGGTCCTGGTCTGGCGCAGAAGGGCCTGACCGCCGGAAGGTCGCCTCTCCCGCGCACGCCCCGGGACTTCCGGCTCACCGGAGTCCCGGGGGCGTGTGGTGCGGAGAGGGCAGGATTCGAACCTGCGAAGGCTTTCACCCGATCCGAGTTGCCTCGGAACCCCGTTGGGCCGCTTCGGGTACCTCTCCTCACGGTGGGAGGGGGTCTCGGACCGTCCCGCCGTGCTGATGATCCTGCCGGTCCGCCCTGACATTTCGCTGAGACGGGCCTGAGATCGCGGTACATCCCGGAAAAGAGGGCCGCTGCCGCGTCGGGCGGATGCGGACCCGTAGTCCCGTGAACAGGAGAGAGCTTGTGCCAGAACCATCCGTAGCCGCCGGCAGTGAGGCGAACGACCCCGGTTGCCTGAGGGAGGGTGAGGCGGCCCGGCTGCTGGACGGGCTGCGCTGGCGCCGACTCGTGGTGCTCGGAGACGGCAGGGCGCCCCGGCGCGTGGAACGGGTGCGGGGCTACGACCGCACTCCCTGGTACGACCGGGTCGCGGACGCCCTCCGAGTGGTGGATCCCCGGCTCGCCTGCCTCAGTCTGCTCGGCGGCCGGCAACAGAGCGCCGCCGCGGTCCGCTCCCGGCAGTTGCCGCGGGCGCTCGCGTTCGGCGGCGATCTCGCGGTGGTCCAGCTGGCCGGCCACGACGTGCTGCATCCGGCGTTCGACCAGAACGCGCTCGGGACGGAGGTGGTCCGGATCGTCGCGCCGCTACGCGAACACGGCTACGACGTGATGCTGGTGACGCCCTTCGACCTGACCCGGTTGCCGGGCGCGCGGCTGCTCGGCGAGAAGGTGTTGCGGACTCGTCAGCGGGTGCAGTCGGACATCTGCGCGACCCTCGCCCTGCGGCACGGGGCGCTGCACGTGGACCTGGCCGCCCGGCATCCGGCCCCAAGGGAGGAGGTGTGGGGCACCGACGGCCTCGTTCCGAACAGCCGCGGCCAGGCCATCCTGGCCGCTACGGTGGTCCGTGCGCTCGGGCAGCATCTGCGGGCGATCCGTACCGTCCCGGTGCTCAGGTCGTCCGTCGACCGCGCGAGCTGACCGGGCCGCCGCTGCGAGTGCCGATTATTACGTCCTCGCAGGTCAAGCGACATGTGAGTACTCGTGGAGGATGCCGTCGAGTCGGTCTCGTCGGCGGATGTCGAGGTGGTCGAGCCGGGTGGGGTCGGTGAGGGGCTCGGGGGCCGGCCGAAGCGGCGCTGTGCAGGGCGTGGTGCGGCCTGTGCTCGTTGTAGAACGACTCGAACTCGCCGAGTGCGTGCAGCAAGTGGGACAGGTTCCAGATCAAGGTGCGGTCGAGGAGCTCGTGCCGACAGGTTTGCACCCGGCGTTCCATGATCGAGTTCATGCGGGGAACGCGGAGACCGGTGGTGACCATCTCGAAGCCCGCGGCCTCGAAGACGGTGTCGAATGCTCGGGTGTACTTGCTGTCGCGGTCCCGGATCAGGCGCGTGACGGTGGCCCCTGCGTCCTGAAGATCCATCACGAGATTCCGGACGGCCCGGGTGACCCGGGCCGCGGTGGGATGGGCCGTCGCACCAAGGATGCGGATGCGGCGGTCGGCGTGCTCGATGACGGCGAAGACGTACACAGTCGCGCCGCTCAGGGTGGTGGCGGTGAAGAAGTCTCAGGCCAGGATCGCGTGGGCCTGGCCGCGCAGGAAGGCAGCCCAGGTCTGGCGGTCGCGCTCGGGTGCGGGCTGGATCCCATGCGTGCGCAGAATCTCCCACAGGGTCGAGGGCGCGACCTTGATGCCCGGCACGGCGAGCTCGCCGTGGATCCGTCTGTAGCCCCACCCGCCGTTCTCCCGGGCCAGGCGCAGGACGAGAGCCTGGATAGAGCGACGGGTGGGCGGTCTGCCGGGACGCTTACGTCGGGAGACATCGGCGTGGCGACGGCGCATGAGGTCGCGGTGCCGCCGGAGGATCGTCGCAGGGAAGACGATCAGGTGGAGCTGCCGCAGCCGGGCGCGAGGCAACCGGTGGAGGAGTGCGGCAAGGAGAGCACGGTCCGCCGGGGTGACCCGGGGCCTGTCGATCTGCCGCTGCAGGACTGCCAGTTGGTGGCGCAGCGTCAGTATCTCGATGTCCTTGTCGACATCGCTCATCGGCAGCAGCCGGATGAAGGCGAACACGCTCGACACGGCGAGGCAGGGCAGTCGCAGCAGTACGATTGGTCAGCCTGACACACCCGTCCTGCGGCCAACGGCGGTTCACGAGAACCTGCACGTCGCAGGCCATGGACGGGGTTTTCGGCACCAGCACCGTCAGCTACGTCCTGGCCACCGTGTACGCCCTGGCCACCGTGCAACGTCGGCGGTCGGACGTCCTGGCCGGAATTCCAGTGCGGCGGCGCCACCGACCCGCGCCAACCGCAGCTGTGCCCTTCCCACAGGCGAGACCGCCGGCTGCGCCTCACCCGCAACGCGCACACGGGCACGCACACGTTGCGGGCCACGGCACGGGGCGCGCGAGTGGGTGGCGCTCAGAGTGCTGGTTGAGCGGCCGGATCGCGGGACTGATCGACTCAGCCGCCGCTCTTACGCCTGAACGACCGCTGGCTCGCAGCCGGGCCGTGCGCCGCACGCACCTTCGACGCACCGGGGTTGGCGGCACCATCGGCGGCGGCCGCCTGCGCACCGCGCTTGCGCGCCAGAGCCTCGCGGAACTTGCGCTTGAGGTCGTAGTTGCCGTCGCTGTCCGGCGCCAGAGGAGAGGTCTCGGGGGCAGCCGGCTCCGAACCTTCCGTAGGTACGGGCTCTGCGGTCATGGTGACCTCCTGGGTTCGGGAGTAGGCCAGCACAGCTTGTCATGCCGGGAGCAGTGCGGGGCGCCAGCACCATCATCCTGCTCCGTTTCGGCGGGTATCCCTCTCGCGGCCGAGGACGTTCGCTTCGTAGGCGGGGGGCGCAGGACGGGCTTCGGGCCTGGCCGCGGGTTGTCGATCCCGTGGCCAGGAGATTCGCGCCAGGGCAACGCCTCTCAGCCGTTGCGACGCACGAGGGCGGCCTTGCGGGCCTCGGCGAGCTTGCGGGCCTCGCCGGCCTTTCGGGACTTGCCGCCGGCGCCGCGGGAGGTGTCCTTGCTGGTGCCGAGGCCGCGGAAGGGAGCGTTGGTGTTCTTGGGCCGGGGGACGGCGGGCCCGCCGTCGAGCGGGGTGCCGGGGGGAGCCTTGGCGCCGGTGATCCGGCTCAGCTCCGCCTCACCCGAGCGCACCTTGATGACGGTCGCCTCGATGCCGGCCTCGGCCATCATGCGGCTCGTCTCGCGGCGCTGGCCCGCCAGCACGAGCGTGACCACGCTGCCGGACTCACCGGCGCGGGCGGTGCGGCCCGCCCTGTGCACATAGTCCTTGGGGTCGGTGGGCGGGTCGACGTTGACCACGAGATCGAGGTCGTCGACGTGCAGGCCGCGGGCCGCGACATTGGTCGCCACCAGAACGGTGATCTGGCCGTTCTTGAACTGCGCCAGGGTCCGTGTGCGCTGTGGCTGGGACTTGCCGCTGTGCAGGGCCCCGGCGTGCACCCCGCTGGCCCGCAGATGCCGGGTGAGCTGGTCGACGGCGTGCTTGGTGTCGAGGAACAGCAGTACGCGGCCGTCGCGGGCGGCGATCTCCGTGGTGACGGCGTAGCGGTCAGGGCCGTGGACGACCAGAACGTGGTGCTCCATCGTCGCGACCGTGCCCGCGGACGGGTCGACCGAGTGGACGACGGGGTCGTGGAGGTAGCGGCGGACCAGCTGATCGACGTCGCGATCGAGAGTGGCCGAGAAGAGCATCCGCTGACCGTCGGGGTGCACCTGGTCGAGCACGTCGGCAACCTGCGGCAGGAATCCCAAGTCGCACATCTGGTCGGCCTCGTCCAGCACGGTGATCCTTACCCGTCCCAGGCGGCAGGCGTTGCGCTCGATCAGGTCGTGCAGGCGTCCGGGGGTGGCGACGACCACCTCGGCTCCCTGGCGCAGCGCGGCGACCTGCCGGCCGATCGACATGCCGCCGACGACCGTGGCCATCCGCAGCCGCAGTGCCTCGGCGTACGGCGCCAGCGCCTGGGTGACCTGTTGGGCCAGCTCGCGGGTGGGCACAAGGACAAGAGCGAGGGGCTGCTTCGGCTCGGCGCGTCGCCCGGCCGTACGTGTCAGCAGCGGCAGGCCGAAGGCGAGCGTCTTGCCCGATCCGGTGCGCCCGCGCCCCAGGACGTCGCGCCCCTCCAGGGCATCGGGCAGTGTGGCGGCCTGGATCGGAAAGGGTTCGCGCACCCCGAGTCCGCTCAGTGTCCGCAGCACCTCCACCGGCAGTTCCAGACCGGCGAAGAAGACGGCCGGGGGCAGCGCCGGGGTCGTGGCCTCGGGCTGGGCGGGGCCGCCGTGAGCGATGCCGGAGTCATCGGGGTGCTTCATGAACAGCCTTCCGCAGAGGAACGTACCGAGGAAGGCCCGGCAGGATTGAACAGTCCACGCACAAGCGGAACCGAACAGGCAGAATCGCCCGCCGCGACGACCACGCAAACGCATGAGATTAACACAAGGCATGACATCGCGCCGCGATACCGATCGCCCCTCCCGCTTCCTTGATCCGAGACGGGGAGGATGTGCACGTTGATGGAGCTGTCCACGTGCCAGCCCGTGGAGTACTCCGTCATCCTGCGCTGCCGGGCCGCCACTGCTTCGCGTATTCCGCGACCGTCTGCCGACCGAGTTCCCGGCGGATCTCGGCAACGAATGGCGCCGTCTTCTTCTTCTCCCCGTAGATCTGCGTCAGGCCCTCGATCGCGTCGTCCTGCGTGCCGTAGCCGGCCTCTTCACGCTGCTTGCCGAGAGCATCCCGGAACCGAATCGTGTACGGGTGCGGGCAACGGGCCGGCCTGGAACAACCGCACTCCTTGAAGAAGGACCCCATCCCACGGGCGAGTTGTCGAGCCACGCATCAAGCCTTCCGAGCAGCGCGCCGGGCGGCGCAGCGGGCCCCCGCCCCGGATACAGGTCAGCAAGCCCGGACACCGTCCGGCCTCATGCTGACCATTTGCTGACCCGGACACGGCAATCAGGGCTCTGACCTGCGGAAACATCCAAACGCTAGCTCTTGGACTTGAACAGAGCACGCAGCACTTTGGACTCCTGAAAGACGGCTCCCTGCCAGCTTTCTGCAGGTCAAGGGCGGTATCACCCTACAACTGGCACGCGCCTGACTCGGAGATCGTGAGGAACATCGCTTCACTCTGACGAGAAGGCTCCCTGCCTGCACTTCCGCGAGAACCAGGCCGTTGTGACGCCACCCACCAAGCCTCTGCTCGGGCAGCCGTCTCGCAATATGCGAGGACTGATGCGGATCAGTTGCCGACTCACCTGACGACACATCAGGTACTTCCCGGGAGCACCCAGGGCCTGTCTGGAGCTGCGATCACTTTGAGACAGTCCCTAGCGCGTGGGGGCTGTTGCTCAGCGCCTCGTCTCGTACCTGGTCAGGACCACGCCGCCGGGAAACGTCCGCGTCTCCACCAGGTTCAGGTTCACCCAGCTGTCCAGCGCGGTGAAGAACGGCGTGCCGCCGCCCACCAGGACCGGATGGGTGGCGATCGCGTACTCGTCGATCAGCCCGGCGCGCATGGCCGCCCCGGCGAGCGTTGCGCCGCCGATGTTCATTGGGCCGCCGTCCTCGGCCTTGAGCCGGGTGATCTCGGCGATCGCGTCGCCGGTGACCAGGCGGGTGTTCCAGTCGACCTTGTCGATCGTCGAGGAGAACACCACCTTCGGCGTGTCCCGCCAGTTCCGCGCGAACTCGATCTCCGCCGGGGTGGCGTCGGGCTGCTGGTCGCCGGTCGGCCAGTAGGAGCTCATCGTCTCCCATAGCTTGCGCCCATACAGCGACAGGCCACTCGCCTGCTCGTGGTCGAGCCACCACTGGAACAACTCGTGGCTCGGCGGTCCGCTCCAGCCGATGTCGTCGCCGGCCGCGGCGATGTAGCCGTCCAGGGTCAAGTTCATACCGTAGGTCAGTTTCCGCATGGCCCATCCTTCCGTCCGTGGGTGTCCGGTGTATGGACCAGCGCGGCGCGGGAAACTCATCGGTGCGCGATCTGGGCTCGCCGGTAGTCCTCGTGCTCGGGGCTCAGCGTGGTGTACTCGGCCGACACGGGCAAGCCGCCTGATCTCGACCTCACCCTCGCGAGGAAATGCCACGGATTTGAGACTGATCATGGGTGACAAGGCCGTGAGACAGCCAAGAACACCCAGGTCACGCAAGATCGACATGTCACGAGCGGCGAGACCCCCCATCTATCGGGTTGCGGACCCGTGCGGGTTCGGGGCCCGGCAGAACTGTGAGTGTGACGCGTGCGCAACTGACTGATGCTGATTGGGAGTTCATTGCTCCGTTCCTGCCGATCGGGGAGTTCGGTCCGTATCCGGAGAATCTTCGGGCCCAGTTCGAGGGTGTGGTGTGGAAGTTCCGGTCGGGTGCCCAGTGGCGGGAGATGCCCGGCCGGTTCGGGCCGTGGCAGACGGTGTATGACCGGTTCCGGTACTGGCGGAAGGCCGGCGTGTTCACGACCCTCCTCGAGGGTGTGATCGCCGAGGCCGCGAGGCAGGGCAAGACGGACTTGTCGCTGGTCAGCGTGGACTCGACCACGGCCCGCGCGCATCACGATGCAGCCGGACTACCCGTCGACGCCGAAGTCCTGGAGGCACTGGAGAAAGCGGCCGCCGAAAAAGGGCCGACGCAAAGGATAAGACCGACAAACCGACCCGGCGGGCGAAGAACGCCGGCGGTTAAGGCACCGCCGCAGGGCTCGCCTGGCCGCCGCTGACCTGGGACGTTCCCGCGGCGGTCTCACCACGAAGATCCACCTCGCCGTCGATGCCGCCTGCCGCCCACTGGCCATCCTGGTCACGGCCGGGCAGGCCGGCGACAGCCCTCAATTCGTTCCTGTCCTGGAACGGATCCGGATCCGCCAGCCGGTCGGCAGGCCCCGCACCCGGCCCGGCGCGGTCGCCGGGGACAAGGCCTACTCATCCCGAAAAACCGTGCCTACCTGCGCAGGCGCGGAATCAAAGCCGTGATCTCCGAGCCGCGGGACCAGACCGTGAAACGGAAGAACAAGGGCCGGGCAGGCGGCCGACCGGTCACCTGGGATCCCGACCTCTACCGCGAGCGGAACACCGTCGAACGCGGCATCAACAAGATCAAAGCATGGCGGGGCCTCGCTGCCCGCTACGACAAAGACCCCGCCAACTACCAGGCCGGACTCGCACTCCGCGCCGCACTCCTCTGGCTCCGCAGCCTCCAACCCAACCACTGATCACAACACCAGACAGGCCCTGGTGCCGCATCAGGCAACGTTCGCCCTGTTGGCGGCTGGTACTCCGTCAGGACAGACTGCTCTGCATGGAGTTGATCGCGTGGGGGCGGGACGCTGACGTGTATGCCCTGGACGAGTCCAGGGTGTTGCGGCGTTATCGGCAGGGGGACCAACGGAGCTGGAAGCGCGGTTGATGACACATTTGGCGGCCTGTGGGTATCCCGTGCCGAAGGTGTACGAGATCACCGATACCGACATGGTCCTGGAGCGGCTGACCGGGCCGACGATGCTGGATGTGCTGGCCCGGCGCCCGTGGCAGGTCGGCTCCCTCGGCCGGACGTTGGGCCGCCTGCACGACCGGTTGCATGCGCTACCGGCGCCGAAGTGGCTGCCCCAGCGGTTCGCGACGGCAGGTGACGACCGGGTGCTGCATCTGGATCTGCATCCGGGCAATGTGCTTCTGACCCGGCGGGGCCCTGTGGTGATCGACTGGCGCAATGCGGGCGCTGGTGATCCCGCTGCAGATGTGGCGATGACCATGGTGACTGTCGGCAGCGCGGAGGTCCCCGGACTGGCCGTCCGCCTGGGACGGAGTCTGCTGGTGCACAGCGTACGCAAGGGCTGTCGGACCGATCCTGCGGGACGTATCCGGGAAGTGGCCGAAGCCAAGCTGGCCGACCCGTACCTTACGCCTGCGGAGGCGGCGTGGCTGCGGCGTCGTGCCGGCGGCCGGACCGGGCAGCCAGGCTGCTGATCGGTGGCCGGGCGTGTGCGGGTTCGTGAGATCGATGTCGATGAGGGCCTGCGGCTGCTGCGGATCATCCGCAGGGGCACCGGCTCGGTGATGACCTGGCGGCGGGCCCAGACGGTGCTGCTGTCCGCGCAGGGCATGCCCGTGGCGAAGATCGCCAAGGTGACGTCCACCAGCGACGATCGGGTCCGGGACGTGATCCACAACTTCAACGCCGACGGCTTCGAGGCTCTCTACCCCAAGTACAAGGGCGGACGCCCAAGGACGTTCACGCTGCCCGAGCACCGCGAGATCAAGAAGATCGCCAAGTCCAGGCCGGCCGAGCACGGCCTGCCGTTCTCGACCTGGAGCTTGGCCAAGCCGGCCGACTTCCTGGTCACCGAGGGGGTGGTCGACGACATCAGCCACGAGGGCTTGCGCATCCTGCTCCGCGAGAAGGGCGTGTCCTTTCCACGCATAAAGACCGGGAAGACGGGACCTGTCCCTCCTTCGAACCCCGCCCCGACGACCGCAGCCATCGCGCTCCAGCAGGAGAGCTTGGCCACTGACACCACGGAGAGCGCTGGTAGTGCCGACGCGGCCGTGCAGACCAGCACTGGGGCGCTTGAACTGGTGACGTGACCCGTCATCGCGCATCTGGACGAGAACCCTTCCGTAGCGGATGGCGTGGGTGACCAGCTCGCTGATGATCAATTCCGTCGCAAACGCGGCGTCGTCCAGTCCCACCGACCCAGGCGCTCAGCGGGCATCTTCGACCGGCTCAACGGCTTGCTGCGCCGGCTGGTACGCGAGGCCGAAGGCCGGGAGACGTGTTGCGAGGGTGAATGACTGCCCGCATGCCGGTACGACGCATGCATCCGGGCAGCGTGCGTTCAACAGGCTGCCAGCGTGGGTTGTTGCGCGAACGTCGCCTCGACGCTGAGGTTGCGGGATGAAGACCCTGCTTGAGATCGTCCTGAAGGCGTTCATTGGTGGTCTGTTCGTGGTGGGTTTCGCCCTGGTGGCGGAAGCCGTCCAACCCAAACGGTTGGCCGGGGTTTTTGCCGCGGCCCCCTCGGTGGCGCTGGCAGGGCTGATCCTGACGGTGGTGTTCAAAGGCAACCTCGACGCGGCGACCGCGGCACGGGGCATGGTCGCTGGAGCGCTGGCGTTCACCGCCTACTGTCTCGTCGATGTCCCGGCTCTCGGCAGACTCGGAGCCGTGCGCGGGTCCGCGGCGGCCCTCGTCGTGTGGTTCGCGGCAGCGGCCGCCATCGCCTTCGCGGTGGCACCATGAAGCGATCGGCGAACTCTGCAGACGGGAACGGAGAAGAGGCCGAAGACACCGACCGCGTGCGGGTGGAACTGCGGGCAGCCACGCACACGCCGCGCAAGGATCTGCTGCTCCGGTTCGGTTTCGGCGCGGGCGTGTCACTCCTGGCGGCCGTCGTATCAGCACTGTTCGGGCCGTTTGTCGGCGGCGTCTTCCTCGCCTTCCCCGCCATCCTGCTGGCCAGCTTGACTCTCGTGGCCGAGGAGGAGGGTCTCAGACCCGCCCGCGACGACGCGCGTGGCGCTGCCCTGGGCACCCTGGGGCTTTGGGCGTTCGCCGTCGTCGCCACGGTCCTCCTTCCTCACCATTCCGCGTGGCTCGCGCTCGGAGCTGCGACGGCAGCGTGGATCGTGGTGTCACTCGCCGCCTATGCGATCATGCGAGCGGCAGGATTCGGCGGCGACGAACATGCTCCCGAGGACAGGTGACGAGAACCTGCCGACAGATCACCGGTGGGCTTGATCCGCTTTGACGGACATCCGAGATCAGGGGGCTGCGCCCCCGGAGGGATGATGTCCATCATGGAGAGCACGGGGAAGAAGTCTCGTCGCGCTCGCCGTTCGTTCACGTCGGAGTTCAAGGCCGAGATCGTCGAGCTGTGCCGGCGAGGTGACCGCTCGATAGGTCAGGTCGCCAAGGACTTCGACCTGACCGAGACCGCGGTGCGGGACTGGGTGAAGCAGGCCGAGGTCGATGCCGGCGAGCGGGACGGCCCGACCAGCGACGAGCGCGAGGAACTCGCGCGGCTACGCAGGGAGAACCGCCGTCTGCGCGAGGACGTCGACATCCTCAAGCGGGCCACGGCTTTCTTCGCGAAGGAGACCCGGTGACGGTGCACCCGTTCATCGAGGCGGAGAAGCAGGGCGGCCACAACGTCAAACGGGCGTGTGAGCTGCTGAAGGTCTCCAGCACCGCCTTCTACGCCCGCCGCACTGCCGTGCCCAGCCCTCGCGCAGCGCGCGACGCGGAGCTGACCGAGAAGATCACCGAGGTCCACACGCGCTCGCGCGGCAGCTACGGAGCCCCCCGCGTCCACGCCGCGCTCCACAAGGACGGCGAGCAGTGCGGCCGTCGCCGGGTCGCACGGCTGATGCGCCAGGCCGGCCTCGAAGGCCGACACCGCAGACGGCGCCGACGCACCACGATCCCTGACCCACGGGCCGCTATACGGCCCGACCTGGTGGTACGGAACTTCCAGCCCGACCCGACAGCCCGCGACGTGCGCTGGTGCGGCGGCATCACCTACATACCGACCGAGGAGGGCTGGCTCTACCTGGCCACCGTCATCGACATCGCCTCTCCCACCGCGTCGTCGGCTGGGCCACTGCGGGCCACTTGCGGACCGAGCTGGTCGCCGACGCGCTACGGGCCGCCTGCAAGACCCGACGTCCGGACGGGCCCGTGATCTTCCACTCCGACCGCGGCTGCCAATACACCAGCCGTGAATTCGCCGACCTGGCACACGAGTTCGGCGTCAGGCTATCGGTCGGCCGGACCGGCCAGTGTTGGGACAACGCCCCTTGCCGAATCGTTCTTCGCCACGTTGAAACGAGAGTTGATCGAGGAACGGTCGTGGCCGAACCGGTCCGCTGTCCGTACTGCGATCTTCGAGTGGATCGAGAGCTGGTACAGCATACGAAGGCTGCACAGCAGCCTCGGCTACCACAGTCCCGCCGAGTACGAAACCATCCTTGCGGCCTGACCACCACACCAAGGGTGTCTGTCAAAGCGGAGCAAGCTCACTGGTCGTCGCTGCGTCTTCCGCATGCATGTCCACTTGGTTTTCGTGACGAAGTCCCGGCACTCCGTCTTCACCGGCCGGCACCTGATGCTGTGGGGAGATCGTGCGGGCCGTGTGCGAGGACTTCGATGCCGAGCTGGTGGAGTTCAACGGCGAGGCCGACCATGTCCACCTGCTCGTGGACTTCCCGCCGAAGGTCGCCGTGTCCAGGCTGGTGAACTCCCTCAAGAGCGTGTCCTCGCACCGTCTGCGGCTGGGGGCACCTCCCGGCCGAAGGCCGGGGGAGAGTTCCCCGACCTCGTCCGGCACTACTGGCGGGCGCAACGCCTGTGGTCCGGCTCGTACTTCGCCGGGTCGGTCGGCGGCGCGCCGCTCAGCATCGTGAAGCAGTACATCGAGCAGCAGAACCGGCCGCTCTGACGCCGGTTGAGGCGAACAGTGCGGATCCATGCACACGGCTGAGGTCAGAGCGGGCCAAAGATTCGCTTCACCACCGGGCTGAAGCCCGGTGGTGAAGCGAATAGACCCGGTAGCAGCACGCGGAACACGCCAGGGCCGATCCAGCATCCGGACGGGCATCGAAATCCGTGGCTGGTCCGGTGAAGTAGCCGGGTGCGGGCCTGAACCATAGGCCCAAGCAGATCCCACCACGCGGTCGGCGCTCGGGCCGTCCTGGCCCTCTCAGCCGTTGCCGTTCGGAGACTGTGCAACCATCGGCTCCTTCGGCAGTCCGAGCACACGCTCGGCAATGATGTTGCGCTGGATCTCGTCGGTGCCACCGCCCAACCGGAAGCCGGGAACACCGAGCACGAACTCCGACCAGGCGAAGGTGCCCCACTCGCCGGTGTCGGTGAGCAGCTTCGGCCCGAGGGCAACGCTGACGAGGTGCGCGAGCGCGGCCAGGTTCTGCGTCAGCGCGAGCTTCGACAGCGACATCTCCGCCCCCGGGGCCTTCCCGGCCTTCGCGGCGGCCTCGGCACGGGCACGCATCTGCTTTGCCGCCACCACGCCGGCGTGAAGCCGAGCGTAGGCCTGCCGCACCTCCGGGTCATCGGCACGGCCGAGCTGCCGGAGCATCGCGACCAGGCGTTCCATCCGGAACAGCCCGCTGCCGCCGCCCGCCGCACCGCCGATCGCACCGCGCTCATGCAACAGGGTCGCCACAGCGACCTTCCAGCCGCCGTCGATGTCGCCGAGGCGGTAGGCGTCAGGGACGATGACGTCGTTGAGGAAGACCTCGTTGAAGTCGGCGCCGCCGGTCATCTGGCGCAGCGGACGGACGTCGACGCCGTGGGCACGCATGTCGATCACGAAGGCGGTCAGGTTCTTGTGCCGAGGCGAAGGAGAGGTCCGGGCCAGCAGCAGGCCGACGTCGGAGAAGTGCGCGCCAGAGGTCCAGACTTTCTGTCCGCTGATCACCCAGTCGTCGCCGCGCCGGGTGGCCCGGCTGGAGACGGCGGCGAGGTCGGAGCCCGCGCCGGGCTCGCTGAACAGCTGGCAGCCGACGGAGTCACCGCGGTAGATCGCTTGCAGCCACCGCTCGATGGCCTCCGGCGAGCCGAACTGCGCCAGAGTGGGGCCGACCATGCCCAAACTGACGCCGAGCGGGGATCGGGACGGGGTCTCGTAGTCTCGTTCCAGCTGCAGGTAGGCCCGCTCGTAGCGCCCGGGCAGGCCACGCCCGCCGAGCTCCACCGGCCCGGTGATCCAGCCGAACCCGGCGTCGAAGACCGTACGCCGCCAGTCGCGTGCCTCGTCTGCCTCCTCAACCGTGGCGCCGCGGAACAGGCTCACACGGTCGTCGCCCTCACCCCATGCCTCCCCGCCCCCGTGGCCTCGACGCGGGCGCGCGGCCCGGTCGAGGAAGGCTTTCGCCTCCGCACGGAACTGTTCGAGATCGGGGGTCTGCTGCTGTGGTTTCTCGGGCACGCCCGTCCCCTTCCGATGACGCAATATAGCTGCGTACTAGATATTCTATTGATTGACCTTGTGTGGAGAGTGGCGCCGCGGCCCGGCCTGCCTCACACGGAGGGGCGCGCCGTCTGCTGGTCCGTCGACCAGTACGGCCTGCGCAGTGCCCGCTTGTTGATCTTCCCCATGACGCTGCGGCCCAGCGACGGTACGACCTCCGCACCGCGCGGACACTTGTAGTGCGTGAGCCGCGCCCGGCAGTACTCGATCAGCTCACGCTCCGTCGGCGGGCAGGCCGGATCGACCGGCACGACGAGCGCCACGAGCCGCTCACCCATCTCCGCGTCCGGCACCCCGATGCACGCGACGTCGGCGACGGCCGGATGCGTGGCGAGAACCTGCTCGGACTCGGCCGGGTAGACGTTGACCCCACCGGAGACGACCATGTCCGAGAACCGGTCGGTGATGTAGACGTAGCCGTCGTCGTCGATGTAACCGATCTCGCCCAGGGTGAAGACGCCCGGCTCGGCACTGCCGCCGGGCTGCCCGGGCGAGCCGTGGTAGACGATGCCGTGGCCGGTGGTGTCGCGGAAGTACAGCGGGCCCTCCGTCCCGGCAGGAGCGTGCTCGCCACGGGCATCGGGCACGAAGGCCTCGAACGGCGGGATCGGGCGCCCCACGGAGCCGGGGTGTTCCAGCCACTCCTGCGCGCTGATCACGCAGGTGGACCCGACTTCGCTGGCCCCGTAGGACTCCCAGACCAAGGGGCCCCACCAGTCGATCATGGCCCGCTTGACGTCGGCCGGGCACTTGGCGCCGACTTGGAGCACATAGCACAGTGACGAGGTGTCGTAGCGTGCCCGCACCTTGTCGGGCAGGGCGAGCAGCCGCTGGAAGTGGGTGGGCACCATGATCGAGGAGCCGATTCCGTCCCGTTCGATCGCCGCGAGGACCGTCTCGGCGTCGAAGCGGCCGAGCACCGTCACCGGCGCCCCGCCGATGAAAAGCCGAGTCCCCGCCAGGGGACCGCTGTGGTACATGGGGCCGACGATCAGGTGCCGCCCGTACTTCAGCATCGAGCCGGAGCGCAGCCGCTGCACGTGTTCGGCGATGTCGGCGCCCCCTACGAATGACGTGCGGGGCAGCTCCACCCCCTTGGGACGGCCCGTCGTGCCCGAGGTGTAGACGAGGGTGGGGCGGGGCTGCGCGCCGGTGGGCGGCTCAGCATCGGACGCGGCTGCCAACCACTGCGCCCAGTCGACGACGTCGGGGGTCCCGTGAACACCGCCCCAACCGATCACGGTGTCGATGCCGGCCTCGTGCGCGGCCTGCAGGCCGGTCTCCGCCGTCCGCCCGTCGACGAACACGGCACGTGCGCCGGAGTCGGCCAGGATATAAGCCGTCTCTGCCGCGGTGAGATGGAAGTTCACCGGCACCGCAGAGACTCCGGCCAGGGTCGCCGCGGTGTAGGCAAGCAGCGTCGTCACGGAATTCTCGGCGAACACGGCGATGCGTCGGTCCGGTCCGAGCTCCAGTTCGAGTAGTGCATTCACCGCCGGTCGAAGCACGTCATCGACCTGCCCCCAGGTCAGCTCCGTCCTGGCGTCGCGCACCGCGATTTCCGTCGGCCGCGAAGCGGCGAACCCGGCCGCGAACGTCAATCCGATCACCTCGTCGTCCCACTGTGGATGGCCGCCGAGTCACGCGGCCGGGAAAAGAACTCTACACATCGACTATCTATGACACAACGTCTATGCTGAGCGCCGTAGGCATGGTCTGATACGCCAGATACCACCTGCCCAAGCCGAAGAGAGAAAGGGCTTGTGCGACGCGATGACGCGCTACGAGTCAGTAGAGTTGATCAGAAGCGGTCCCGTGGGCGAGCTCCGGCTCTCCCGCCCGGACCTGCAGAACAGGTTCGACGGGGTCCTGCTCGGCGAGCTCGGCGGGGCACTTGAGGAGCTGAGCGCCGATACCGCGGTACGCGCAGTCGTGCTGTCCTCCACCGGAAAGCACTTCTCGGCCGGCGGCGACACCGAAGCGATGCTGAGCGCCAACGCCGACCTGCAGGTCCTGCTGGCCCAGGTGGACGAGGGCCGTCGGCTGTTCCGTACGTTCGCGGACTTCCCGAAGCCGCTCGTCGCCGCCGTGCACGGCCATGTGTTCGGAGTGGCCACCAGCCTGGCCCTGACCGCGGACGCCGTCGTGTCCACCGCCGGAGTGAGGATCTCCGACCCACATGTGCACCTCGGGCTGGTTGCGGGGGACGGCGGCTGCGTCACCTGGCCGGCGAGCCTCCCGCTCATCCGGGCGAAGCGGCAACTTCTCTGGGGCGAGCCGCTGCTCGCCGAGGACGCCCACCAGCTGGGCATGGTGACCGAGCTCGCGGAGTCCGCCGACGCCGTCCGCCCGCTGGCGCTGGAACTCGCGGAGCGGGTGGCCGCCCTTCCCCCGGTGGCGGTCCAGCTCACCAAACGAGCCCTGAACAAGGTGCTGGCAGCCCGCATCGACGAGGTGTTCGACACCGCGTTCTATCTGGAGGCGATCAGCGCCTCCACCGCCGACCTGCGGGAGGCGGTCGCGGCGTTCAAGGAGAAGCGCGCCGGCGTTTGGAGCGGGCGATGAACGCGCCCCGGGCCGGGGCCCGGTTCGCCGACCTGTGGGGCACCGAAGCCGTGAACACCGGCTACGCCGGCCACCCGGGCCTGGTCCTGGAACCGCGACCGACCTCGCTGGCCACGATGCTTACCGGGGTGGAGCGCTGGGCGGACCGCTGCTTCCTGGTACAGGGCGAGCGCCGGATCTCCTTCGCGCAGTTCCTCGGCGCCTTGGAGCCCGCAGCCGCCGACCTGGCCGACCGCGGCGTCCGGGCGGGCGACCACATACTGATCCTGGCCTACAACAGCCCCGACTGGGTCCTGGCCCTGTGGGCCGCCTGGCGGGTCGGCGCGGTGCCGGTGCTGGGCAACCGGTGGTGGAGCACGGGCGAGATCGACCACGCGCTGGAACTGACCCGTCCCGCCCTGGTGATCACCGACCTGCCCGACGCCGCGAGTCACGGCATCACCGACGCGATCTCCCCCGCCGATCTGGCCCACACCTTCGACGCCACGCCCGCGGGCAGCCTCGGCGCGGTCCTGACCGGCTTTCCGAAACCCGACGAGGACGCCCCTGCGCTGGTCATCTTCACCTCCGGCAGCTCGGGCGCGCCCAAGGGCGTTGTGCTCTCGCACCGCTCAGTGATCGCGAACCAGCACAACCTGCTGTCTCGCTCCGGCCGCCTGCCCCGTGACCTTGCCGAGGCCCCCCCGCAGCCGGTCACCCTGGTGTGTACTCCGCTGTTCCACATCGGCGGAGTCTCGAACCTGATCACCAACCTGATCATCGGCGGGAAGCTGGTTCTCAACGCGGGCAAGTTCGATGCGGGGCAGGTATTGAAACTCATCGAGACCGAGCGGGTGCAGAGCTTCGGCGGCGTCCCCACGATGGCCATCCGGGTGCTGGAGCACCCGGACTTCGAGTCCCACGACCTGTCCAGTCTTCGTTCGTGGCCGCTCGGCGGGGCGCCCGTGCCGGCCAGCCTGCTGGATTCGATGCGCCGCAAGCTGCCCCAACTGGAACGCCGCGGCCTCGGCAACACCTGGGGCATGAGCGAGTCCGGCGGTTTCCTCACCGTGGCCGGCAACCGCGACCTGGCACAGCGCCCGGGTACGGTCGGCCGGCCGTACCCGGTGGCCGAGCTGCGGATCGACGATCCCGATGAGACCGGCAGCGGGGAGATCCTGGTCCGCAGCCCCACCGTCATGCTCGGCTATCTCGGGCTCGACGACGGGACTGTCGACGCCGAGGGCTGGCTGCACACCGGGGACCTCGGGCACATCGACGGCGACGGGTACCTGTTCCTGGACGGTCGCAGCAAGGACATCGTCATACGCGGCGGCGAGAACATCGCCTGCGCACACGTCGAATTGGCCCTGGCCCGGCACCCGGACCTGACGGAGGTCGCCGTGTTCGGCGTCCCGCACCCCGACCTGGGCGAGGAGCTCGCCGCAGTCGTGGTGCACCGCCCAGGCACCGCACCGACGGAGGAGGAGCTTCGCAAGCACCTCACCGGCACGCTGGCCTACTTCGAGATCCCCACTCGCTGGCGCATCCAGGCCGAGAAGCTTCCGACCCTGGCCGGGGAGAAGACCGACAAGAAAACGCTCCGCGCGACGTTCGCGGACGCCGAGCACCGAGCAGAGCGAGGATGACGACGATGGTGCAGCTGAGTTCCCCCGACGAATACTTCACCCACCAGGTCGCCTACCCGCACGCCATGGTCGGGTCCAGCGACCCGAGCTGGCGGGAGCGCTACTGGGTCAGCATCCAGGACACCGTCGGCAAGGACACGGTGCTCACACTGGGGCTTGGCCAGTACCCCAACCAGGATGTCCAGGAAGGCTTCGCGGTACTGTCCACGGGCGACCGCCAGCACAACCTCCGCGTCGCCCGGGCGCTGGCTCCGCACAACGACCGCATGCACGTGGGGCCACTACGGGTCGAGGTGGTCAAGCCCTTCGAGGAACTGCGGTTCATCCTGGATGAAAACCCCTCAGGCGTGGCCTTCGACATCACCTGGACCAGCACTCTGGAGCCGATCCTGGAAGGGCGGCACTTCGAGGTCAGCCGGACCCGGGCCACCTACGACGCCATCCGCTACGTGCAGCTCGGCCGCGCGGGCGGCACCCTGGCCGCCCCCGGCCGCGAGTACACCCTCGACCCCGAGACCTGGTGGAGCGAGCGCGACCACTCCTGGGGCACCCGCCCGCTGCCCCGTGCGCAGGGCGCACCCCCCGGCGAACGGCCGGAATGGCGCATGCTGATGTTCTGTCCGCTGCAACTGCCGGACTTCGGCCTGCACTTCTACCTGAAAGAGGCCGAGCCCGGCCGTCCGCTCCACCTGTCGGCCGCCATCTCCCGGCCACGGGGCACCACAGGCGAGGACGACCTGATCGTCGGCGTCGACCACGACCTGCGCTGGGTCGAAGGCGCCCCGGCCCCCACCCTGGAGGGCGGGCGGATCACCCTGGCCCTGGACAGCGGCAAGCAGCTCGACTTCGACCTCACCGCCCAGCCGGGGCGGGCCCACCTGCGCGGCGGCGGCTACGAGGGCTGGAACGGCTGGTACCAGGGCCACTGGAAGGGCGAGGACAGTCTTGAGCACGAGGTCTGGGACCTGACCGACCGGGACCAGTTCTACCGTTACGCCAAGGCCGGCAGCGACCACCTGGTGGAGGTCCGGCACGAAGGCCGAACCGGCTACGGGGTCATGGAGTACATGGTGCTGCCGGGCTATCCGCGCTACCAGGAGGCCATCCCGCCCCGGCCCGCGACACGGGACGGTGACCGGTGAGCGTGCCCGCAACGGAACCGGAGGCCGAAAAGGTCGCGGCGGCGCTGCAGGACTTCCTGCACCGCCGACTGCCGGACGGCGCCGCCCCGCAGGTCACCGGGCTGCGCCGTTCGGGCACCGGCAGCTCCCGGGAGAACTGGCCGTTCGACGCCGCCTGGAACGTCGACGGCGAACGGCTCACACACCGGCTGCTCATGCGCCGCGACCCTCCCGCGGCCGTCGTGGACACCGGGCGCGACAGGGAGTTCCGGCTGCTCCAGCGGCTCGCCGACACCGCCGTCCCCTCACCCGAGGTGCACTGGCTCGACGACACCGGCGAGTTCCTCCTGCGCCCCACCATGATCGTCAGCCGGTACGAGGGAGCCGCACACCGCGCGGTGCTGCGCTCCACCGACCCCCTCCGCCTCGGCGAGGAAGGGCGCCTCGCGCTGGCAGGACGGATGTGCGAGGTACTCGCCGAACTCCACCGCGTCGACGTCGACACGACCGGACTGCGTGCCGAGTTCGACGATCCGGGAGCCAACCCCGCCGAGCACGAGCTGACCCGCTGGGAGCGTGAACTCGACACCCAGGAGCTCGAACCCCAGCCCGAACTACGACTCGCCGCGGCCTGGCTGCACGACAACCTTCCCTCTCCCCCGCAGCACACCGTGCTCGTGCACGGTGACTTCCGCCCCGCGAACATCCTGGTGCGCGACGGGGTCCTGGACGTGCTGCTGGACTGGGAGCTCGCCCACGTGGGCGACCCGCTCGACGACCTGGGCTGGTACACCGCCCCGCTCTACCGTCGCGAGCACTTCATCGGCGGCCGGTGGGAACCCGCCGACTTCCTGCACCGCTACACCGAGCTGACCGGCATCGAGGTCGATCCGGCCGCACTGAGGTTCTGGCAGGTCCTGTCCACCTTCCGGCTGGCAGTCATCGCCCTGACCGGCGTACGGAACTTCTGCGAGGGCACCAGCGACCGCCCCACTGCACCGGCCGACGCGGTGATCCGGCAGGTCCTCACCGCCATACTCGAAGCGGAAGGTACGTGACCATGCGCCCCACACCAGCCGAGACGATCGCCGGCGTCCGCCGGATCCTGCGCGACGTCGTCGAACCGGAGGTCGGCTCCGAGTACGCCCGCAGCCGACTGCGGGAAGTGCGTGCCGTGCTCGCCCAGATCGACTGGGACGACGCGGCCCTGCACCTTCGCCGCCAGAGCGACGCCATGCTCGAGTTGCTTGCCGAGACGCGCGCGTGGATCGACGCCGACCCCGTCCGAGCACGCGAGTTCGCCGACGTGGACCTACAGCCACCCGTCCCGGCCCGGGGGACAGAGTCCTTCGCTGAGCTCAACGCCATCCGGGTTCGGTGCGGGGAGCTACTCGCGAACGTCGCCGACCGGCTCGCCGCCTGGACCCGCTCCCACCCTGAGAATCCCGGTGGGCGTGAACTCCTGCTGCGCTTGATGCGTCACATGCCTGCTTGACAATCGCCGGCCGCGCTCTCCCTTGCCTCTGCAATGCCAGCGGGCCCGGGCAGTCCTCATGGTTACCGTCCGCCCACGCCGCCCGCGACAGGCCCTGGCCGTCTACGCGGTGGCACCTGGCCAAGAGACCGGAGCAGTGGACCGACAGGCGAGCGCACCTTTACGGACCTCGACAGGGAAGCTCATCATGACCGCATTCCGACTCTCCGTCATCGGCGGCACCGGCCCGCAGGGCAAGGGGCTGGCTTACCGCTTCGCCAAGGCGGGACACCACGTCGTCATCGGCTCCCGAGAAGCCGAACGCGCCCGGACAACGGCCGCGGAGATCGCCGAGCGCCTGGCTCACAGTCACGTTCCCATCACCGGCGAGGACAACAACACAGCGGCTGAGAAGGCCGACGTCGTGCTGCTGGCCGTGCCGTTCGCCGGCCACGCAGCTCTGGTCGAGTCGTTGGGCGCCAGTCTCACCGGCAAGGTGGTGATCAGCTGCGTGAACCCCCTCGGCTTCGACAAGCGTGGACCGTACGGCCTCGACGTCCCGGACGGCAGCGCCGCCGAGGAGGCCCAGCGCGTTGTTCCCCGCGCACGAGTGGTGGGCGCTTTCCACCATCTGTCGGCCGTGAGCCTCTGGAGCGAGGCTGAGGCGCTCGACCACGAGGACGTGCTGGTGTGCGGGGACGACGATGACGCCAAGACCACGGCCATCACACTGGCACGAGCGATCACCGGCCGCGACGGCATCGATGCCGGCGCCCTGCGGCTCGCCCGTCAACTGGAGCCGCTCACCGCCGTCCTCATCAGCGTCAACAAGCGCTACAGGGCCCGCTCCGGCATCCGCATCAGCGGCCTGGCAGAACACTGATCGGGACCCGAAGATCATCCGCACTGCTCTCAGCCATCGAGGCGGGGACACGGGCGGTACGTCCGGCGTCTGCCGGGTGTGTCGTCGTTTCAAGTGCGCTTCGCCGACCATGACATCCTCACTACGGACGATGCTCCTGACGGTCACCGATCGGCGTCTTCCGCCAGATCGGGTGGCCGACGTACGACGATCAGGCCCGCGAGCAGGTCACCACCGTCCGTGGTGGCGAGACACCCGACCGCGAGGCCCAGGCCCAGCGCCTCACCGCCCTCATCGGCGCCGGCAACACCTGGACCATCGCCTGACAAATGCCTCGCCGGGAGTGACGTGGTGCCGAGGTGATGACGAGGAGCTCGGCCCCTGGATCGGTGTATGCCATCAACGGGGCAGCTGAACAGTGCCGCCCGCCAGCTCGACACAAGACGCGTTGATGTAGTCGTTGCGCAACAGTTCCACAGCCAGCGAGGCGAACTCGTCGGGCACTCCCATCCGTTTCGGAAAGATCGCTGATTCAGCGATCCGCTCCCGCAGGTCGTCATCGACGCCGTCCTCCCCGTAGATCGGCGTGTCGATGCCACCGGGAGCGATGGCATTGACCCGGATACCGAAAGTGGCCAGGTCCCGTGCCAACGGCCGCAGCATGCCCAGCTGGCCGGCTTTGGACGCAGCGTACGCGACCTGGCCCGTCTGGCCCACGGTTGCTGCGAGGGAGGAGGCGATGACGACCGCGCCCCGCTGCCCTGATCCGTCGGGTTCCGTCCTGCCCATCGCTGAAGCCGCCAACCGGACGACGTTGAAGGTCCCGACAAGGTTGGTGTCGACAACGCCGCGGAAATCCTCAAGAGGGTGCGCCGATTCGTAGGAACCGTCACGTCCGGTAGTCCGATCCGCATGACCGACACCGGCACAGTGGACCAGCGCCCTCAGAGGCGCAAGCTCGGTTGCAAGGCCGATCGCAGCCAGCAAGGACTCGGTGTCCAGGACCTCTGCACGGCAGAAGACGGCGCCGATCTCGCGAGCAGCGCGGCTTCCCTTCTCCCGGTCCCGGCCGGTGACCACGACCTGACAGCCTTGGGACAGCAGCCTGCGCGCCGTGGCCTTTCCGATGCCCGATGTCCCGCCGACAACGAGCGCCGCCTGTTCATGTAGGTCCATCAGTCCACCGCAACCACTACTCGACCTTGCCGGACAACGGCAGCCACGTTGCCGGGGCCGGGGCGTGGATCGCTCTGGCCCAAAGCCCCCACCGTGGCGACAGACGCGGTGGCCGGGCGGGCTCGCCACCGGCGCGCATCATCTCCAGGAGGGCGACGCGTCCCAGCGCAACCGACGCCGAGCGCCACAGCCATGGGCACGACCATCGGCACCGTCGAGCTCTGGGACCGGAGTGAGATGAAGGCCGTCGTCTCCAGCGCGGCCGTCACGGGCCGGCCGTCTGCGAGACACCACAGCCACAACGGTGATGAGCCCGGCGGTGCGATGCTGATCGGCACTCGCAGCAGCATGAGTCCGTGTGCTCCCTCCGCTCGGGCGTCACGCCCGATGCCCCACTCCGGCCGGTACTTTCCAACCACTCCACGATGTCGTCGTGACAGGAGCCCCGGACGACCTCGCGAGCGCTCCGGTACACCTCGTTCTCGAGGGTGGTGGTGCACGATGGAGATCAGAAGTCCGGCCGCGTCCACCACCGCCGGAAGGGGCGCAGTCCCTCGGCGGTGGGTGTCGGAAAGCGTGGCGCCCGCTTCTCGATGAACGCACTGATGCCCTCGATCGCATCTGGACCCGCCCCGAGGCTGCGAACGAGGTCGGACTCGACCCTGTGCGCCTCCATCGGGTGGGACTGGGTGAGCCCGTGCCACATCATCTGGCGCGTGGCCGCGACCGAGACCGGCGCACTGGCCTCGACCAGCGAACGGGCGTGATCCAGTGCCGTGGATACAACATCGTCCGGGGGCACCACCTCACGGAGCAGGCCGGCCGCCAGTGCTTCCTCGGCCGGCACCAACCGACCACTCATCGTCCACTCGAGCGCCCGGTTGACCCCGACCACACGTGGCAGGAACCAGGTCGAGCACGCCTCGGGCACGATGCCGCGGCGGGCGAAGACAAAGCCGAAGCGTGCGGTGTCCGCAGCGATCCGGACATCCATCGGAAGAGTCATGGTCACGCCGAGGCCGACCGCGTCTCCGTTGACGGCAGCGACCAGTGGCAGCGTTGAGGCAAAGAGTCGCAGGGCCAGGATCCCTCCGAAGTCACGGCTGTCCACGGCTTTGGCGCCGGGGGCGGCGTCGCGTCGGTCACGGAAGGTGTCCACTCCCCCCGAGAGGTCGGCCCCGGCGGAGAAGGCCCGGCCGGTCCCGGTGAACACGACAGCCTGTGCCTGGCCATTGGCCTCGATGCTGTCGAGGGCCGCGCAGAGGTCGAGAACCGTCTGCCGGCTGAGGCTGTTGAGCTTCTCGGGGCGGTTGAAGGTGATCACGGCGACGCCGGCTTCCAGGGCGAGGCTGAAGCCGTCGTGCTCCCGGGCTGACTCAGCGGGCATGGCGATCAGCCGAGGAGGTGGTTGCGGAGGCGATCGAGCTGGTCGTCGTCGAGCCGGAGGCCGATGCGGAGGTAGGTCTCCACATCTCCGTAGTCGGCCTCGAGTTGCTCGAGGCCGGCCTCGAGGTACTCCACGTCCGCGACCATGGCTGGCAGGAAGAACTCGTCGGTCTTGTCGCCGAAGAACTTTCGAGCCATCTCGAGCGTGGGGCCCGTGCGCTGCATCAGCTCGTTGGTGAGCATGAAGTCGGCGACGACTTCGTGCTGCGAGACTCCGGCAAAGGTTTGCAGCAGCATCGCAGCCCACCCGGTGCGGTCCTTGCCTTCCGCGCAGTGGAAGACCTGGGGCCCCTCCACTTCGGCGATTCCGGCGAACAGGGAAGCGAATCCCGCCCGCTTGTCGGCGTTGTTCACGAACCCGCGGTAGTGGTTGATCATCGCCTCCCTGAGGTCCGCCGAGGACTCCAGGGATCGCATGGTGTCGCTGCTCAGACCAGGCACCCAGGTGTGTCGCCAGACCGCGCCCTCGGGCACCGTGTCCGGACGGAGGTCCACCTCACCCTTGCCACGGAGGTCATGAATGGCCTGGATGCCGAGCGGGGCAATCTGCTCGAGGTCCTCGGGCGTCGCCAGGAAGGCGTTGGCACGAAACAGACGCCCCCTGCGCATGGCTCCCCTGGGAGTGAGGTAGCCGGGGCCGGCAATGTCCCGGAAGTTCGGAACGGAGGCGAGCTTCAGCGCCTCACCATCGTGAATGCTCATGCGGGGGGGTGGTCTCCCTCTTGATCCGGGTGGGCTCGAGACGGCTGATCCGCCATTGGCCGCCTTTGAGGCGGCATTCCTCGTGGTGGTGGCCGAAGCCGGTGAGCACCGGGTATTCGCTGCCTGCCGGCGGAGTCACGGAGTCGAACATCGCCCAGACATCGGTCGCGGTTGTCTCGGAAGTGATCTCGATCTCTGGCATGTGCCCGTGGTGCACCGAGATCGCTGAGTTCAGGCGCTTGCGCAGCGCAGTGAGGAGCTGGGTCTTGGTGCCGACACCGCTGGAGGACTCCGCGATTTCGAGCACCACGTCGTCGGTGAACAGGCCTGCGAACAGCTCCCAGTCGTGGGCGGCGAGTGCAGTCGGACCAGCCGGCAGCGTCACCACGCTGCATCCTCACTACCGGTCGACAAGCTGGCTCAGGAGCCGCTCGCGAATGATCTGTTCGGCATCGTTCACGATGGTGCCGACCACTTCGCGACAGCTGGCGACCTCGTGGATGAGACCCTGCGTCTGCCCGGCCCACCACATGCCGCCCTCGACATTGCCCTGCACGAGCACCTGCTCGCGGCCGCGAGCTCCGGACGCAAGGTGGGCCACGTCCTCGAACGTAGTGCCTTCACGGGCCGAGATCTCAAGGATCTCCTCCGACACCGAGTTCCGGGCGACGCGGGCGGAGTTCCGGAACTTGCGGAAAACGACGACGGTGTCGCGCTCGGTGTTGGCGACGATCTGCTCCTTGACCGCCTGGTGCACCGGCGCCTCTGTCGTGGCCAAGAAGCGGGTGCCCATGTTGATCGCTTCGGCGCCCAGCGCCAGTGCCGCGACGAGACCGGCACCGTTGGCGAGACCGCCTGACGCGATGACTGGGATCTCCAGCTCACGGGCCGCGGCCGGAATCAGCACCAGGCCCGGCACATCGTCCTCCCCGGGGTGACCGGCGCACTCGAAGCCGTCGATACTCACCGCGTCGACTCCCAACGCCTGGGCCTTGAGCGCGTGCCGGACGGCGACGGCCTTGTGGATGACCTTCACCCCCGCCTCCTTGAACGCCGGCAGGTGCTGTGCCGGATTGGCACCCGCGGTCTCCACGACCTTGACGCCGCTGTCGATGATGGCGTCGCGGTACTCGTCGTAAGGCACCGGCTCGATGGTCGGCAGAATGGTGAGGTTGACACCGAACGGCTTGTCAGTCAGGTCCCGGCATCGGGCGATCTCCTTGACCAGCGCCTCGGGCGTCGGCTGGGTGAGGGCGCTGAGGAAGCCGAGCGCACCCGCCTCGGCCACCGCGCCGATCAGCTCCGCCTTGCCCACGGCGGTCATTCCGCCGCACACGATCGGGTGCTCGACGCCGAAGGCCTCAGTGAAGCGATTGCTGAACATCAGGTCTCCTCAACTGGTTGCGGTCCGGTCGGGTGCGCGCAGCCGCGGGCCCGCCCAGTCGCGTGGATCGTGAGGGCTCAGGTAGCCCTCCTGGTTGACGGTGGCGACCAGATCGCCGGCGCGGGTGAACAAGCGGCCCGAGGCCAGACCTCGGCGCGCGGCTTCCCCGACCACCCGCCTGTCGTAGAGATGCCACTCAGCGATGTCCGGCGTGCGGTGGAACCACATCGCGTGGTCGAGGGAGGCGACCGACCCCGGGCCCAGCGTCGTTGTCCGACGCGCCACCAGCACCGGCTCGAGCAGGATCATGTCACTGGCGTAGGTAAGCAGGCACGTGTGCAGAAGGGCGTCGTTGGGCACAGGTCCGTCAGCACGCAGCCAGAGTCTGCTCACCGGGTCGATGACTGCAGGGTCGTCGAGCTCGTCGAGGGCTGCGCGCGGCGGCGGATCCAGCGGCCTCATGTCGAAGGGACGCTCGCGCACCCACCAGCCGTCGAGCTCTGCAGCGTACGCCGTGAGGCGAGCGGCCACGTCCGGCAGTTCGTCGGGGCCATCCACCACAGGCGCTTCCCAGCGCGAAGCGACTGCCTCGCGGGGCTCGGCGAAGGAACACGTGATGTCGCAGATCACCTCGCCATCCTGGATCGCGGAGACGCGACGCACAGACAGCGAGCCGCCGTCACGAAGCCGGGAGACGTCGTAGACAATCAACGTCCGGCAGTGCCCGGGGCGGATGAAGTAGGCGTGCAGGCTGTGCGGAAGCCTCCCGTCAGGGACGGTACGTCCCGCCGCGCGCAGCCCCTGGGCCAGCACCTGGCCACCGAAGACCCGGGGCGGCCGGGCCTCGGGCTGTGAACCCCGGAAGAGACCGGCATCGAGCTGCTCGACCTCGAGCAGCTCGACCACCTCCGCCAGGTCGGTCACCGGGCTGCGGGGAGCGTGAGCATCAGCATCATATTAACCATAGTACTAGATAGTCTAGTGAGCGACAATAATGCAGAGCCCGCGCGATCATGACCGAGGCGGATCTCGCACTCTTCGAGCGCATCGACGACTTCCGCAACCCCGCCGCATCCAAGGAACGGCTCGCCCACCTCAAACCCATCGAGTTCGAGGGGAAGCGCTACGCCGACCAGACAGCGGTCGAACAAGTGAACCCGAAACCACGTCAACCCGCCCAGATCCGCCAGCCAGCCCCTCCCGCACACCGGGGGAGCCGCACGACCGGCCCGTTCTCCCCACCCGCCGAAGAAGGCGGGCATCGACGAAGATCCGAACCCGAGGAGACTCGCACGCCGACCCTCTTCCCCAAGAGGCATTGGTCTGATACTAGATTATTTATCTCGTTAGTATTTTTCTGCTCCTTCAGGGAGGGCCTTCCGTGTCTGACTCTGTGATCGTGGCCGGTCGGCGCACCCCGATCGGGAAGCTGTCCGGCGCCCTGGCTGCGGTTTCGGCCCCCGAACTCGGAGGGGCTGCCATTCAGGCCGCGCTCGAGGATGCGGACATCCCCGGTGCGGACGTCGATGCAGTGATCATGGGTACGGTGGTGCAGGCGGGGGTGGGCCCGAATCCCGCGAGGCTGGCGGCGGCCCGCGCCGGAATCCCCATGTCGGTCCCGGCAAGCACGGTGAACAAGCTGTGCCTGTCGGGCCTGCATGCCATCGCCCTCGCCGACGCGCTGATCAAAGCCGGCCACCACGAGGTCGTCGTGGCGGGCGGCATGGAATCGATGACCAACGCCCCCCACTTGCTGGAGAGTTCACGCCGCGGCTGGAAGTACGGCAGCGCCAGGGTGTCCGACTCCCTCGAACGGGACGCGCTCATCTGCGGTTTCGACAATGTGCCGATGGGGGCGGCCACCGAGCGCTACCAGGCGCCCTTCGGCATCACCAGGTCCGAGCAGGACGAGTTCTCCGCGCTGTCGCACCGCCGCGCCGCGGCGGCCCGCACGGCGGGCCTGTTCGCCGAGGAGATCACCGCAGTCAGGATCGGTCGCGCCGAGGTGACCGAGGACGAGGGGATCCGCCCCGACACCATGCCCGAGACCTTGGGTCGTCTGCGTCCAGCCTTCGGCGGCGAAGGCACGATAACGGCCGGCAGTTCGTCCCAGCTCTCGGACGGTGCCGCCGCCGTCGTGGTGGTGTCCCGGGAACGTGCGGAGCGTGAGGGGTGGCCGATCCTCGCGGAGATCGGCGCTTACGGCTCCGTCGCCGGCCCGGATCCGTCGCTGGTCACTCAGCCTGCGCGGGCGGTCCGGGATGCCCTGCGCCGCGACGGGCGGACCAAGGTCGGCGACCTGGCCCTTCTGGAGATCAATGAGGCGTTCGCCGGAGTCGCACTGTGCTCGATGCGGGAACTGGACGTTCCGGTCGAGCGGGTGAACGTGAACGGCGGTGCGATCGCGCTGGGGCACCCGGTGGGCATGTCGGGGACCCGTGTCGTCCTCACGCTCGTGCGAGAACTACGGCGGCGCGGTGGCGGGACAGGTGCTGCGGCGCTGTGTGGCGGCGGCGGGCAGGGGGACGCCCTGCTGCTCCGCGTGGCCGGGTCCTGATCCTGCCGCAACCCCCATGAGTCCCGCTTTCTCCATTGCCTTGAGGGTGCATCATGTCCACTTCGCCCGTCAGCGTTCCCGCTGTTCGTACCCCTTCCGGCCCGGTCCGGTTCGTGACCGCCTCAAGCCTGTTCGACGGGCACGACGCGTCGATCAACATCATGCGCCGGATCCTGCAGGCGCAGGGGGCCGAGGTGATCCACCTCGGCCACAACCGCTCGGTGGCCGAGGTGGTGGACGCCGCGCTGGAGGAGGACGTGCAGGGCGTGGCCGTCTCCTCCTACCAGGGCGGTCACATCGAGTACTTCGAGTACCTGGTGCAGCTGCTGCGCGAGCGCGGCGCCGGTCACGTGAGGGTCTTCGGTGGCGGGGGCGGGGTCATCGTTCCCGAGGAGATCACCCGGCTCGCCCGGGCGGGGGTGCGGATCTTCTCCCCGGAGGACGGGCAGCGGCTCGGCCTGGCCGGGATGATCAACTCCATGATCCAGACGTGTGACACCGACCTGTGGGAGCAGGCTCCGGCCGGGCTGGACAGCGTGCTGGCCGGGCGGCGTCCGGCACTGGCGAGGCTGCTCACCGGTCTGGAAGCCGGCGCGGTCCCGGAAGCACAGGTGGCCATGCTGCGCGAGGCCGCCGCGGCGCGCCCGGTGCCGGTGCTGGGGATCACCGGGACCGGCGGGTCGGGCAAGTCCTCGCTGACCGACGAGCTGGTGCGCCGGCTGCGCACGGACCAGCAGGACAAGCTGCGGGTAGCGGTGCTGGCCGTGGACCCCACCCGGCGGCGCGGGGGCGGGGCGCTGCTGGGCGACCGGATCCGGATGAACGCCCTGGACGGGGACCGGGTCTTCTTCCGTTCGCTGGCCACCCGCGGCGGCCACGAGCTGCCCGAGGGGCTGCAGGAGGCGATCGCCGCCTGCAAGGCGGCCGGCCACGACCTGGTGATCGTGGAGACGCCGGGCATCGGGCAGGGGGACGCTGCCATCGTGCCGTACGTCGATGTCTCGCTGTACGTGATGACGCCGGAGTTCGGTGCGGCCTCGCAGCTGGAGAAGATCGACATGCTCGACTTCGCCGACGTGGTGGCCATCAACAAGTTCGAGCGGCGCGGTGCCAAGGACGCGCTGCGTGACGTGGGCCGCCAGCTGGTGCGCAACCGGGAGGCGTTCGACTCGCGTCCCGAGGACATGCCGGTGTTCGGCACCAGCGCGGCGACGTTCCACGACGACGGCGTCACCGCCCTGTACCAGCATCTGCGCGGGCTGCTCGCGAAGCGCGGTCTGCCGCTGCGGCCCGGCCTGCTGCCGGAGGTGGCGGTGCGGCACTCCAGCGGCGCCGCCCAGATCCTGCCCCCCGCGCGGGTGCGCTACCTGGCCGAGATCTCCGAGACCGTGCGCGGCTACCACGCCGAGACCACCGCCCAGGCGGAGGCGGCCCGGCGGGCCCAGGCCCTGGCATCGGTCAGGGGGGAGCTGGCGGCCGTGGGGGCCGGCACCGCCGACGTCGACCGTCTTCTGGCCGATGCCCAGGACCGGCTCACGCCTGCCTCCCGCCGGCTGCTCGAGGCCTGGCCGGACACCGTGCGCACCTACTCCGGGGACGAGCTGGTGGTGAGCGTCCGGGACCGCGAGCTGCGCACCGCGCTGGTGCGCGAGTCGCTGTCGGGCAACCGTATCCCCCGGGTGGCCCTGCCTCGCTACGCCGACCACGGCGAGCTGCTGCGCTTTTTGCGGGCCGAGAACCTGCCCGGATACTTCCCCTTCACCGCCGGGGTGTTCCCGTTCAAGCGGGAGGGCGAGGACCCGGCGCGGATGTTCGCCGGCGAGGGCGACCCGCAGCGCACCAATCGCCGCTTCCACTACCTGTCCAAGGACAGCGAGGCGACCCGGCTGTCCACCGCCTTCGACTCCGTCACCCTCTACGGCCGCGACCCCGACGAGCGGCCCGACATCTACGGCAAGGTCGGCACCTCCGGGGTCTCCGTCGCGACCCTCGACGACATGAAGACCCTCTACGCCGGCTTCGACCTCACCTCGCCCACCACCTCGGTCTCCATGACCATCAACGGGCCGGCCCCCACCATCCTGGCCTTCTTCCTCAACACCGCCATCGACCAGCAGCTCGACGCCTTCCGCGCCGAGCACGGCCGCGAGCCGACGCCGGAGGAGACGGGCGAGGTCCGCGCCCGGACCCTGCAGCAGGTGCGCGGCACCGTGCAGGCCGACATCCTCAAGGAGGACCAGGGCCAGAACACCTGCCTGTTCTCCACCGAGTTCAGTCTGCGGATGATGGCCGACATCCAGGAGTGGTTCATCCAGCAGCGGGTGCGCAACTTCTACTCGGTGTCCATCTCCGGCTACCACATCGCCGAGGCCGGGGCGAACCCGATCAGCCAGCTGGCCTTCACCCTGGCCAACGGCTTCACCTACGTCGAGGCCTACCTCGCCCGGGGCATGGACATCGACGACTTCGCCCCCAACCTGTCGTTCTTCTTCTCCAACGGCATGGACCCCGAGTACTCCGTGCTGGGCCGGGTCGCCCGCCGGATCTGGGCCGTGGCGATGCGCGAGCGGTACGGGGCGAACGAGCGCAGCCAGAAGCTCAAGTACCACGTCCAGACCTCCGGCCGCTCCCTGCACGCCCAGGAGATGGACTTCAACGACATCCGCACCACCCTGCAGGCGCTGATCGCCATCTACGACAACTGCAACAGCCTGCACACCAACGCCTACGACGAGGCGGTGACCACTCCCACCGAGGAGTCGGTGCGCCGGGCCCTGGCGATCCAGCTGATCATCAACCGGGAGTGGGGCCTGGCGATGAACGAGAACCCGCTGCAGGGATCGTTCGTCATCGACGAGCTCACCGACCTGGTGGAAGAAGCGGTCCTCCTGGAGTTCGAGCGGATCAGCGAGCGCGGCGGCGTGCTCGGCGCGATGGAGACCGGTTACCAGCGCGGCCGCATCCAGGACGAGTCCATGCTCTACGAGCAGCGCAAGCACGACGACACCCTGCCCATCATCGGCGTCAACACCTTCCGCAACCCCCACGTCGAGGACAGCGGCGGCCAGCCGGTCGTCGAGCTGGCCCGTGCCACCGCAGAGGAGAAGCGGTCTCAGCTCACCCGAGTCCGCAACTTCCAGGACCGTCACCGCGACCAGGCCCAGGCTGCTCTCACCGCCCTCAAGGATGCCGCCACCAGCGGCCGCAACATCTTCGCCGTCCTCATGGACGCGGCCCGGGTCTGCTCCCTGCAGCAGATCACCGAGACCTTCTTCGAGGTCGGCGGCCAGTACCGCCGCAACGTGTGATCCCGCTTGGTGCACCGGACATGCTCTTCCCGCCCCCGCGGAGAACTTCGCCCGGTTCGCCTGAGCATCAGCCAGACACCGCACAATCCCCAAGGAGTCGGAGTGAACACAGAGAACATCCGCACCGCCATCGTCACGGGCGGAGCACGCGGCATCGGTGCCGCCGTCGCCAAGCGGCTGAGCCATGACGGTTTCGCCGTCGCGGTTCTCGACCTGGATGAAGCCGCCTGCAAGCCGATCGTGCAGGAGATCGAGTCGGCCGGAGGAAAGGCGCTCGCGGTCGGCGTCGACGTGTCCGACGAGCAGGGTGTCCAGACCGCAGTGGCACGCGTGGCCGACGAACTCGGCGCACCGACCGTGCTGGTGAACAATGCCGGCGTCACCCGCGACAACTTGTTGTTCAAGATGACCGCCGACGACTGGGACGCAGTGATGAACGTCCATCTGCGCGGCTCGTTCCTGATGAGCCGCGCCACCCAGAAGTACATGACCGAAGCGCGGTGGGGGCGGATCGTCAACCTCTCCAGCATCTCCGCTCTGGGCAACCGCGGTCAGGCCAACTACAGCGCTGCGAAGGCCGGCCTGCAGGGCTTCACCAAGACGCTTGCGATCGAACTGGGGAAGTTCGGTGTCACCGTCAATGCGGTCGCGCCGGGCTTCATCGCCACCGAGATGACCGCGGCCACCGCCGAACGACTCGGTGTGCCCTTCGAGGAGTTCATGGCGGCCGCCGCCGCGCAGTCCGCGGTCGCCAGGGTGGGGCAGCCCCAGGACATCGCAGCCGTCGTCTCCTTCTTCGTCCGCGAGGAGGCTTCCTTCGTCTCCGGCCAGGTCATCTATGCCGCTGGAGGACCCCAGGTGTGACGCGCGGACGCGGATCGGCGTCTTCGTGGCCGGCGCAGGGGGCTACCGCATGTCACCCCCGGGACAACGGCCCCTCTGCGCCACCGGCCGGCATCTGCCCCACCACATCCGCGGTGCATCGCTGCCCTCCTCGCCCTGCTCGGAAGCGGTCCCTGCCAGGCACCAGCGGCCTCATGGGACACGACGAAGATCGGAGGCCCTCTTCCGGAAGCGGTAACCGGCCTGGACCTGGTGCGCTAAACTGAGCCAATTACTCCACCTATCTATAATTGATTCATCCACTTGATCCAGCCCGAGGAGCCCACGGAACCGGTTGCCCTCACCACGGGGTCCGGACCTGCCCCCCCTCGGCGGACGGTGCGAAGGGAGACAGAATGGCCACCCGCCGCACGGCGTCTCCGACTCCGGACACGATCACCGATCCGGTCGACTGGGCCCAGCACTACTGGCGAGAGCAGAGACTCAGCGGAGATGAGCAGCACTTCCTCGCGATGTCCTCGCTGCTGCGCTACCAGCGGATCATGGTCGACCTGGTCGAGGGGAAACTTCGGGAGCACGGTCTCAACATGACCGATTATCTCCTCCTGATGACACTTCAACTCAGCGAAGCCGGAACCAGGCTCATCAGCAGCCTCGCCCGCAGCCTCATGGTGCATGCCACAACCGCCACCCTGGCCACGGACCGCCTCGAGGCGAAGAAGCTTCTCTACCGCAGTCCGCACCCCACGGACCGACGCGCAACGTGCGTGACGATCACCGATGCCGGGCGGGCCCTGCTCCACGAGGCCACGGTCTCACTGGACGCAGTCGAATTCGGACTGCCGGGGAGCACCTCGGTCGACCTGAAGGCGCTCATGGACGTGTTGTCCACCCTTCGCACCGCCGCCGGGGACACGGGCCGGCCCCGCTGACCGCGTCGGCCTCTTCGGCCGACCGACACCCTTTGATGATAGTCGAGTAGACGACTACATTGGCACCGTCCAAACACTGAGCTGTGCAAACCCAACGAGAAGCAGAGCACAAGAGGCCCCGCGCAGGAAGCCCATGGCCCGCTGCAGACGTATCCGCACAGCAAGGCGTGACCTGCGCCCTGGCCGAGGAGCACACTTCCCCATGTGGCTCAGCATGCCTCTGCAGTATGCGGGTGACCCGCAGACGATCATCGCCGAGGCGGTCGCCCTGGAGAAGGCGGGGCTCGATGCCGTCTGGGTCGCCGAGGCGTACGGCTTCGACTCACCAACCCTCCTGGGCTACCTGGCCGCACGCACCGAGCGTCTGCAGATCGGCGCCGGCATCCTCGACGTGCATTCGCGCACACCTGCACTGCTCGCGCAGACCGCTGCGGGTCTGGACGCCGTCTCCGGCGGCCGCGCCCTGCTCGGCCTGGGCGCATCCGGCCCGCAGGTGATCGAGGGCTGGCTGCCGCTGTTCTTCCTTCCCGAACGTGCCAAGGAGACCTGGGGCGCGGCGATGGCCGAGGGCAGGAAACGACGCCCGGCCGAACTGGGCGAATTGCAGATCGCGGCCGGTGGCACCCTCGCGATCGGTGAGGACCGGGGGGCGCTGCGCGACCTCGCCCGCCCCCAACTCGCCCTGTGCATAGGCGGAATGGGCAGCAAGGGCAAGAACTTCTACAACGACTTGGTCAGCCGGTACGGTTTCGCGAAAGAGGCCCGGCTCATCCAGGACCTGTACCTTTCCGGCCGGAAGAAAGAAGCCGAAGCGGCCGTCCCGGACGAGTTGATCGACCTGACCAACCTGGTCGGACCCGAAGGTTTCGTACGCGAACGTGTCGCCGCCTACCGTGAGGCCGGGGTGACGATGCTCAACGTCACCCCGATCGGGTCCGATCCGGCCGCGCTGATCGAGAAGGTCAGGAGCTGGCTGTAAGCCGTCATACGGCCCGGCCCGACACATCACACAGGGCCGACCAGCCGTTGTGTTCGTCCCATCCGCGCCCGACCGTGGCGCCGCCGCTGTACGTCGCGGATACGAGGCAGAGGAGCGGGTGCATGCAGGTGACCGGAATCGCACAGCGAAATGCGTGGCGGGCCCGCACAGATCCCCCTGTGGAGCAGGTGCGCCCGGGTCTGTGGTCCGTACCGGTACCGATCCCGGACAACCCGCTGCGCTATACCCTGTGCTACCTGTTCACCGGTGATGCCGGCCTGCTGGCTGTCGACCCGGGCTGGGACACCGATGCCGGATGGGCGGCGCTGGAGCAAGGACTGAAAGCAGCGGGTGCCGCCCCCGGGGATGTCACCGGGATCCTGGCGACGCACGTCCATCCCGACCACCACGGCCTGAGCGCGCGGTTGCGCGAGGCCTCGGGTGCCTGGGTGGCCATGCATCCGGCCGAGCGGGACTCACTTCCCTCGCGGGTGTGGCACGCGGAGGGGGCCAACAGCACTGACCACTCATGGTTCTTGGAGGTGGGCATACCGGCCGATGCAATCGCGGAACTGGTCAGAGACGCCGAGGGCATGGTTCCGTTCATGGACATGCCGGAGCCGGACCTGCTGATCGAGGACGGCGACACCGTCCCGCTGCCGGGGCGGCGGCTGACCGCTGTGTGGACGCCCGGGCACACCCCTGGCCACCTGTGCCTGTACGAGCGGGACGAGGACGTCCTGCTCACCGGTGACCACGTGCTGCCCCGCATCAGTCCGAACATCGGCTTGCACCCGTTCAACCCCGAGCCCCCGCTGGGCATCTACCTGGAGTCGCTGGAGCGAACGGCGGGCTATGGCTCGGCCGAGGCTCTGCCCGCCCACGAGTACCGGTTCCGCGGCCTGGCCTCCCGGGCCAAAGCCCAAGGCCGTGAAGTTTACGGTCCGGGAGCCGACGTCAAGATGTCGATGCTGACGGTGGCCTTGTAGGTGTGGCGGTCGACCTTGAGGCTCTTGTAGGCGTATCGGGACAGAGGCCGTTTGACCGCGCGAGGGCCGAGGCGGGTTCGCCGTGCGGGCATGAGGGTGCCCAGGACCGCGTGCCCGATCGTGCCGACGAGGTCGATGACGGTGTCGGCGATCACGCCCTGGGCCTGGACGATCTGGTCGCGGGCGGCGTTCAGGGCGACGGAGAAGCTGCAGCGGTCGGGATCGGTGCCGGATGCCTGGGCCGCGTCGGCTATGGCGATCCGGATCACCTGATAGGCGGTCAGGAGCGCGTAGATCTCCTGGGCGATGCCGGGCCAGGTCCTCGAGCGCAGGACGCGTCGGCCGAGCATCGATTTCTTGATCTCGAAGTAGGCCGATTCCACTTCCCAGCGCTCGTGGTACAGCCTGACCAGGTCGAATGCCGGGTGGGTGCGGTGGTCAAGGAGCGTGGTGGCCAGCCGGTAGGCGCCGGTGCGGCGGCCCGCGCTGGTGGCGATGGTGATCTCGCAGATGACGATGCGGACCTCGACGTCACCGATCCTGGACAAAAACGAGCCGTCCGGGCAGGTKGCCAGGACGGGCGGTTTGCGCCTCGAGGAAAGACGGGCGAGAAAGTCCGCCCCGGTGCCGGCGACGGTCGTCAGGAAGGAGTCGAAGGAGAATCCCCGGTCCAGCAGGACGATCATGCCGCCTGTCAGGGAACGTGCCAGGCGGCGGCCCAGGACGGCCTCGCCGGGCTTGCGCGGCCCGAAGACCGCGTCGATGACCGCGCGGGTGCCGCAGGCGACCAGTGCCACCAGCATGACCTGCGGGTATCCCGAGGCGGCGGTGTACTGGTTGGACCCCTTGCCCAGCTTGGCGCGGACCGCCTGGTCGTCGGCGACGTCCAGGTGGGTGCCGTCGATCGCGGTGACGAGCAGACCCTTCCAGCGTGCTCCGGTCGTACGGATCGCGCTGGCGGGTCCGCGCAGCAGGTCGAACAGGGCCCGCACCGGGCGGACACCGAGCCGGCAGCGGGCGTGCCACAGCGCGGTCGCGGTCACTTCAACCAGCGGCAGCCCCACCAGGGCGCCGGTGAGCTTGCGCCATACCTCGCGATAGCCGCAATCCTCGAACAGGGCCGCGGCCAGCAGCAGGTAGACCACGACCCGCGCGGGCAGCTTCCGCAGCCGCTGCTGGACCCCTCCGCACTCGGCAAGCACGGCATCGACCAGCTCGAACGGAACGATCCGTGTCAACTCGCCCAAGTGACCCGGTGCATAAAGCCCTTCGGCCACCGTGACGACACGCGTGATGGCAGACTGTCCGGCCAGCGGAGCCTCCGGTGAGTGGACGGTTGTCTTGGTCGACTGCCAGTCCTACCGGGGCTCCGCTTCCCACGTCCGGCAAACCCACAGATCACAGCCGCCTGGACACCCGCACTCAAGCCGTAACTTCACGGCCTTGGGCAAAAGCCCGTGAGGACCTTTCTCGTCGGACTCAGGCCGGCGCCGAGCCCCTTGTGCAGCGCGAGCATCCTCGGCGCCGAGGGTGGCGGACCGGGCGGTGGCGCAGCAGGACGGGGTGATCCGGCAGGGGCTTCGGTCGAGCCGCTCGACGTCGTGCACGATCAGCGGCCCGTCGGCGCGCCCCGGGCGCCGACCTGCTGGAAGCGCCCCGCGCGTCAGCGCGACACCGCGTCCACCAGGGCACCGAGCGCCGAGGCGAGGGACGACAGGCCCGGACCGGCGGGTCCGCCCGGCTCGGTCATGTAGGTGTCCCGGCGGATCTCCACCATCAGCGCCGTCACCTCCGCCCGCTTCTCGTGGAACTCCAGCGGCACGTACGTGCCGGCGAACGGGCTGTTCAGCCCCGTCTCCCCGCAAGGCGCGAACGCCTCGCGGGCCGCGTCGAGCAGCGCGGGCGGCGTGTGGAAGCGGTCGGTACCCAGGCAGACGGCCGGGCGGGGGCCCGCTCCGTGCAGCTCGTAGGGCAGGGGCGAGGCGGGGTAGGAGTGCACGTCGATGATCACGGCCCGCCCGGTGGCCGCGAGGCGATCCGCGACCGCCTCGGTCATGGCCCGCGCGTACGGCCGGAAGTACCGCTCGATCAGCGGTTCTGGATCGAAGTCGTCGGGCCGCAGCACGTCCTTGTGCGTGGTCCGGGTGTAGACCGCGCCCATCCCCACGGCCAGCATCTCCTCCCGCTCGTCCGGGAACCGCTCGGGGTCGATCACCAGCCGGGACAGCCGGTTCACGAACCGCCACGGGGTGATCCCGGCCGCCTCGGCCGCGGCCCCGGCGATCGCGGCGGTGTGCGCGTCGGTGATGTGGTCCAGCTCCCGCTCCAGCTCCGCGTCCCCCAACACGATCCCGGGCCGCACCGCGGCCGGTATCTCCCGCGCGGAGTGCGGCACGTGGAGGATCACGGGGGAGTCCCCGGCTCCGGGCAGGAGGTCGTAGGACTGCGGGGTGTCGGTCATCGGGCTGCTCCAGGAGGGTCGTCAGTGGTGCACGGCATGATCGGTGCACGGCATGATCAAGGTGCCACACACCACTGACAACACGTCGCGACGGGGAGCGGAGGTCAGCCCAGCAGCTCGCGGATCAGCGCGCCGACCTGTTCCGTCTCGAGGAGGAAACCGTCGTGCCCGTAGGGCGACTCCACCACTCTGAGCCGGTCGGCACCGGGGAGGTGCGCGGCCAGCTCGGCCTGCTGGGACGGCGGATAGAGCCGGTCCGAGTCGACCCCGGCCACCAGCGCGGGCGCGGTCACCCGGCGCAGGGCCGCACGGACGCCGCCCCTGCCGCGTCCCACGTCGTGGCCGTTCATCGCCTCCGTCAGCACCACGTAGCTGCCCGCGTCGAACCTCCGGACGAGCTTGACCGCGTGGTGGTCGAGGTACGACTCGACCTGGTACCGGCCGCCGCGCCACGGGTCCTCCATCCCCTGGGGCGCCCGGCCGAACCGGGCCGACAGCTCCGGCTCGCTGCGGTAGGTGACGTGGGCGATGCGCCGGGCGATCCCCAGCCCGGCGTGCGGGCCCCGGCCGGTGTCGTGGTAGTCGCCGCCGTGCCAGTGCGGATCACTGCGAATGGCGTGCAGCTGGAGGGTGGACCAGGCGATCTGCTCGCCGCTCGCGGCCGCCGTGGTGGCGAGCAGCAGCAGCGCCCCCGTGCGCTCGGGATGCGTCACCGCCCATTCCACCGCACGCATCCCGCCCATGGAGCCGCCGACCACCAGCGCCCACGTCTGCACACCGAGCGCGTCCGCCAGCCGGGCCTCGGCGGCGACCTGGTCCCGCTGGGTCAGGTACGGGAAGGCACCGCCCCACCGGCGCCGCCCGCCGGGGCGCGGTGAGGCCGGCCCCGTGCTGCCCTGGCAGCCGCCCAGCACGTTCGGGGCGACGACGAACCAGCGGTCGGTGTCGAGGGCCAGCCCGGGCCCGATCAGCCCGTCCCACCAGCCGGCCGTGGGATGACCGGGACCGGCCGGTCCGGCCGCGTGGCTGTCACCGGTGAGCGCGTGCAGCACCAGCACGGCGTTGGAACCGTCCGGCGCGAGCCGCCCCCAGGTCTCGAACGCCATTTCCACGCCGGGGAGTTCACCGCCCGCCTCCAGCGGCAGCGGCGTGCCGAGGGCATGCCATTGACGCCGCCCGGGCGGGTCCCCCTCCTGCCAGGCCCCGGTGGACGGCGGGAGGGGGACCGATGTTCCGGAGGCCGTGGAGGCGTTCAGAGGACGCCCTTGGCCGCGCGGAAACCGGACTCCAGGTCGGCCCTGAGGTCGGCGAGGTTCTCGATGCCGACCGACAGTCGCACCAGACCCGGCGCGGTTCCGGTCGCCTCGAGCTGCTCCTCGTTCAGCTGGCTGTGGGTGGTGGACGCGGGGTGGATGATCAGGCTGCGCACATCACCGATGTTGGCGAGGTGGCTGAACAGTTCCACACCGTCCACGAACCGCTTGCCCGCCTCGACACCGCCCTTCAGCTCGAAGGAGAACACCGCGCCGGCACCGCGGGGGAGGTACTTCTGCGCCGCCTCGTACCAGCGGTTGGACGGCAGGCTCGGGTGGTGCACCACCGCGACCTCGTCGCGCTGCTCCAGCCATTCCGCCAGCGCCAGCGCGTTGGCCGTCTGCCGCTCCATGCGCAGGCTCAGCGTCTCCACGCCCTGCAGCAGCAGGAACGCGGAGTGCGGGGCGATGGCCGGTCCGAGGTCGCGCAGCAACTGGACACGCAGCTTGATCGCGAACGCGCCGGGGCCGAGCGCCGGCCAGTACTGCAGGCCGTGGTAGCTGGCGTCGGGCTCGGTGAAGTCCGGGAACCGCTCGGCGTGTGCGCCGAAGTCGAAGGTTCCGCCGTCCACGACCACGCCGCCGATCGTGGTGCCGTGCCCGCCGAGGAACTTCGTCGCCGAGTGCACCACGATGTCCGCGCCGTGCTCGAGCGGACGCAGCAGGTAGGGCGTGGCGATCGTGTTGTCCACGACCAGCGGCACGCCCGCGCCGTGGGCCACGTCCGCGACCGCCCGCACGTCGAGCACGTTGTTCCGCGGGTTGCCCAGCGTTTCGGCGTAGAGCGCCTTGGTGTTGGGGCGGATGGCCGCGCGCCAGGCCTCGGCGTCGTCGGGATCGTCGACGAAGGACACCTCGATGCCGAACTTCGGCAGGGTGTGCCGGAACAGGTTGTACGTTCCGCCGTACAGCGAGGTGGCCGAGACGATGTGGTCGCCGGCCCCGGCGAGCGTCAGGAGGGCCAGCGTCTGTGCGGCCTGCCCCGAGGACAGGGCCACCGCCGCCACTCCGCCCTCCAGGGCGGCGACGCGCTGCTCGAGGACGTCCTGGGTGGGGTTGTGGATGCGGGTGTAGATGTTCCCCGGCTCCGCCAGCGAGAAGACGTCGGCGGCGTGCTGGGTGTTCCGGAACACGAACGAGGTCGTCTGGTAGATCGGCGTGGCCCGGGCCCCGGTCGTGGGATCGGGTTCGGCACCGGCATGGACCTGTTTGGTCTCGAACGACCAGGCCGACGTGTCGGGACCGGTGGACGTCCCCTCGGGCGTGTCGGCGGTGCCGGGTTCGGTGGGCTGGCTCATGATGTGCTCCTCGTGCGCAGTGCGGGCGCGGACGACCGGTGGGCGTGTGGGGTGCGGGGGCGTGCCGGATGTCCCTGTCCCCGGGGAGCAGGGCGTCGGAGAGGACCACGTGCCGACGTGGGTGTCGGTTTCTCGCGCGACACGCCGTAGTGGTGACACGTGCGTGGTCGCGGTGGCAGCGTGTCACCGGCGCCAGCCTACGACCAGGTGAGCACGGAATGAGACGGCGTCTCAGTAGGTGGTCGATCTCTTCACACGGTATTCATGAACGCGCCGTGCACGGGTCGCGGGCCCGCCGGCCGGGCCGCCCGGCCGGCGACGGACACGGCTCCGCCCCGGCCGGGCGTCGTGCCGGCCGGGGCGGAACCAGTGGGCTGTTTGCCCGAATTGATCGGATTGCTTGGATTACGTCAGCTGAGGGAGGCCAGGGCCTCGTTCCAGGTGGCGGACGGACGCATGACGGCGGCGGCCTTGGCCGGGTCGGGCTGGTAGTAGCCGCCGATCTCGGCCGGCTCGCCCTGGACGGCGATCAGCTCGTCGATGATCTTCTGCTCGTTCGCGGCGAGCGTCTCGGCGAGCGGGGCGAAGGCCTTCGCCAGGTCCGCGTCGTCGCTCTGCCCGGCCAGCTCCTGCGCCCAGTACAGGGACAGGTAGAAGTGGCTGCCGCGGTTGTCGATGCCGCCGAGACGACGGCTCGGGGACTTGTCCTCGTTGAGGAAGGTCGCCGTGGCCCGGTCGAGGGTGTCGGCGAGGACCTTGGCCCTGGTGTTGCCCGTGGTCGTCGCGAACTGCTCCAGGGACGGAACCAGCGCGAAGAACTCACCGAGGGAGTCCCAGCGCAGGTAGTTCTCCTTGACCAGCTGCTGCACGTGCTTGGGCGCGGAGCCGCCCGCACCCGTCTCGAACAGGCCGCCGCCCGCCATCAGCGGGACGACCGACAGCATCTTGGCGCTGGTGCCCAGCTCCAGGATCGGGAACAGGTCGGTCAGGTAGTCGCGCAGCACGTTGCCGGTGACCGAGATGGTGTCCTCGCCGCGGCGGATGCGCTCCACCGACAGCTTGGTGGCCTCCACCGGGTTCAGGACGCGGATGTCCAGGCCCTCGGTGTCGTGCTCCGTGAGGTACTGCTCGACCTTGGCGATCAGGTTGGCGTCGTGGGCGCGGGTCTCGTCCAGCCAGAAGACGGCCGGGGCGCCGGTGGCGCGGGCGCGGGTGACGGCGAGCTTCACCCAGTCGCGGATCGGCGCGTCCTTGGTCTGGCAGGCACGGAAGATGTCGCCGGCGGAGACGGTCTGCTCCAGGACGACCTCGCCGGCCTGGTCGACCAGGCGGACGGTGCCGGTGACCGGGATCTCGAAGGTCTTGTCGTGGCTGCCGTACTCCTCGGCCTTCTGCGCCATCAGACCCACGTTCGGGACCGAGCCCATCGTGGACGGGTCGAAGGCGCCGTTGGCGCGGCAGTCCTCGATCACGGCCTGGTAGACGCCGGAGTAGCTGGAGTCCGGCAGGACGGCCAGGGTGTCGGCCTCCTGGCCGTCGGGTCCCCACATGTGGCCGGAGGTGCGGATCATGGCCGGCATGGAGGCGTCCACGATGACGTCCGAGGGGACGTGCAGGTTGGTGATGCCCTTGTCGGAGTCGACCATCGCCAGCTCCGGGCCCTCGGCGAGCTCGGCGTCGAAGGACGCCTTGATCTCGGCGCCCTCGGGCAGGCCCTCGAGGCCCTTGTAGATGCCGCCCAGGCCGTCGTTCGGGCTGAGGCCGGCCGCGGCGAGCTGCTCGCCGTACTGCGCGAACGTCTTCGGGAAGAAGGCGCGCACCACGTGGCCGAAGACGATCGGGTCGGAGACCTTCATCATCGTGGCCTTCAGGTGCACGGAGAACAGCACGCCCTCCTGCTTGGCGCGGGCCACCTGGGCGGTGAGGAACTCGCGCAGCGCGGCGACCCGCATCACGGAGGCGTCGACGACCTCGTCCTTCAGGACGGGTACGGACTCGCGCAGCACCGTGGTGGTGCCGTCGTCGCCGAGCAGCTCGATGCGCAGCGCACCGTCCGCGGCGATCACCGCGGACTTCTCGGTGGAGCGGAAGTCGTTCTCGCCCATGGTCGCCACGTTGGTCTTGGACTCGGCGGTCCAGGCACCCATGCGGTGCGGGTGGGTCTTGGCGTAGTTCTTGACCGAGGCGGGGGCGCGCCGGTCGGAGTTGCCCTCGCGCAGGACCGGGTTCACGGCGGAACCCTTGATCTTGTCGTAACGGGCGCGGACCTCGCGCTCCTCGTCGCTCTGCGGGTCGTCCGGGTAGTCCGGCAGCGCGTAGCCCTGGCCCTGCAGCTCGGCGATCGCGGCCTTGAGCTGCGGGATCGACGCCGAGATGTTCGGCAGCTTGATGATGTTGGCCGCGGGCGTCTTCGCCAGCTCACCGAGCTCGGCGAGGGCGTCCGGGATGCGCTGGTCCTCGGTGAGGTACTCCGGGAACACGGCGATGATGCGTCCGGCCAGCGAGATGTCGCGCGTCTCCACGGCGACACCGCCCTGCGCGGCGTACGCCCGGACCACCGGCAGGAAGGAATACGTCGCCAGGGCCGGGGCCTCGTCAGTGTGCGTATAGATGATGGTCGAGTCAGTCACCGGGTGCTCCGCTCCACGTCTGCAACATTGCTCGACATCAAGATATCCCGTTCGCGGTCCGGGCTCGACAGGGGTGTCGGCGGCGAAGGCGATGTGGGGCAGCCGCCCGTTGGTCGGGTTCGGCCTGCGGCTCCTTGACAGTCCCACCCGGACACGCTCAAGGTTTGTCCGGACAAGCGGGGACGGATGTTGAACGAATGACGGAACGGTCCGGGGACGGAACGGTCCGGGGAAGGGCTCGCATGGTGGATACGCTCGGTGTCGCCGTCGTCGGATTCGGCTGGATGGGGCGGGTGCACACCCAGGCGTACGCGCGCGTGCCGCACCACTACCCGCAGCTCGCCCTGCGCCCTGAGCTGATCACGGTCGCCGAGGAGGTGCCGGGCCGGGCCGAGGAGGCCGCCGCGCAGTTCGGGTTCGCCGGCACGACCCGGGACTGGCGCGAGGTGGCCGCCGATCCCCGGGTCCGGGCGGTCAGCATCACGGCCCCGAACTTCCTGCACCGCGAGATCGGTGTCGCGATGGCGGAGGCCGGGAAGCACATCTGGATCGAGAAGCCCGTCGGTCTCACCGCCGAGGACGCCCGCGCGGTGGCCGACGCCGTCGCCAAGGCCGGTGTCCGCAGCGCGGTCGGCTTCAACTACCGCAACGCGCCCGCCGTCGAGGCGGCCCGCACCCTGATCGCCTCCGGTGACATCGGCACCGTCACCCATGCCCGCATCCGCCTGTTCAGCGACTACGCCGCCCATCCCGAGTCCGCGCTGACCTGGCGCTACGAACGGGAGCGCGGCGGCAGCGGAGTCCTCGGCGACCTGGCCTCGCACGGCGCCGACCTGGCCCGCTTCCTGCTCGGCGACATCGCCTCGCTGACCGCCGACACGGCGATCTTCCTGCCGGAACGGGCCCGTCCGGCCGGTGCCACGGCCGGCCACTCCCGCGCCACCGGCGGCGAACTCGGCCCGGTGGAGAACGAGGACTACGTGAACTGCCTGCTGCGCTTCGCCTCCGGCGCACGCGGGGTGCTGGAGGCCTGCCGGGTCTCGGTCGGCGAGCAGAACAACTACGGCTTCGAGGTGCACGGCACCAGGGGCGCCGTGTTCTGGGACTTCCGCCGGATGAACGAACTCGGCGTCAGCCGCGGCACCGCGTACCAGGACCAGCCGGTGAGCACGGTCTACGTCGGTCCGGGCGACGGCGAGTTCGGCGCGTTCCAGCCGGGCGCGGCGAACGCCATGGGCTACGACGACCTCAAGGTCGTCGAGGCGTACCGGTTCCTGCGTTCCGTCGCCGAGGACACCGAGCACGGCGCCACGCTCGCCGACGCCGTGCGCAGCGCGGCCGTACTGGACGCGATGGTGCGCTCGGCGGAGAGCGGAGCATGGGTCAACGTACCGTCGGTGTAGGAATGTCGGTGGGCATGTTGTACGGCGTGACCACCTGGATCGGGGACGGCAGGGTGGGGCCCGCGGGCGGCAGGGCGCCGTGCGCGCGCATCACGATGTGGCAGGCCTCGCGCAGGTCCTGGCGCAGGTCGTGGTGGAGCACCGCGGACAGCCGGTGCTCGCGCAGCAGCCGGGTGTTGTCGTGGTCGAGGTCGTGTGCGACGAACACGGCGCACTCCCGCCCGGCGTCCTCGAAGGCACGCAGGGTCGCGATGTTGCCGCCGCCGATCGAGTAGACCGCGCGGATGTCCGGGTCGTGGTCCAGGGCGGCCCGGACGAGGTCGTACTGGGTGGTGTCCAGGCCCTGGCCCTCGGCGATCTCGACGAGGGCGCGCCCGGGGTGCCGGGCGCGCATGGCAGCCCGGAAACCCATCTCGCGTTCCTCCTCGTTGCGGAAGAACCCGCTGCTGAGGCTGGTGAGCACATTGCCGGGCCGGTCTCCCAGCCACTGGCCCACCAGATACGCGGCGGTGGCGCCCGCGGCCCGGTTGTCACTGCCGACACAGCCGACCCGGGCGCTCGTCGGCAGGTCGGTCACCAGGGTGACCACCGGGATGCCCGCCGCGGCGAGCCGGCCGACGGCGGCGGTGATCCCGGGGACGTCCGGCGCCTTGAGGATCACGCCCTGCGAGCCGCGCCGGGCGATCCGGTCGAGGACGGCGGTCAGCTCGTCGGCGGGGCCGGTCTCGCGGAAGTGGAAGCGGGAGCGGACCACCGCCGGGTGCAGCGCGGGCAGTTCGGCCTCCAGGGCGGTGCGCACGGCGGTGGAGAACCGCTCGGGCGACTGCATCACGATGTCCACCATGAACGTGCGGCCGACCAGCCGGACCTGGGTGCGCTGCCGGTCCAGGTCGGCGATCGCGCGGCGCACCTCCTGCGCGGTGCTGTCCCGCACCCCGCCGCGGCCGTTGAGGACCCGGTCGACCGTGGCCTCGCTCAGCCCTGCCTGACGTGCGATTTCCCTGATCGGGAAGGGGTGGCCCATGCTCCGGCTCCTGAGGCTTCTGAGGGGTTTTTGATGGCTGACTGATGGTTGTTCGAAGGCTTTGTACTGACAAGAATGGCAGAGCCGAGTCCCCCCGTGACCCGAAAGGACGAACATGTCCTTCTCCACCGCTCCCACCCCGGCCCAGCCGTCCACGGAGCAGCGGCCCTGGCTGTCCGAGCAGGACTGCGACCTGGATGTCTTCCGTGCCCTGGTCGAGCAGACCACGGAAGGCGCCGACTACCCGCACGCCTCGGCCGTGGAGCAGAACGTGCTGCTCTACGACGCCGACCGGCTCGCCCTCGCGGACCGCCGCGACGCGCAGGCCGAGCTGGTGCGCGCCCTCTTGGGCGGCCCCGGCATCGTGGTCGTCCGAGGTGCCTTCCCCGACCCGGCGGTCGTGGACCGGGCCACCGCCGTGTTCGACGCCCTGATCGCCGAGCAGCGCGCCACGGGCGCCACCGCCGGCGACCACTTCGCCAAGCCGGGCGCCAACGACCGGGTGTGGAACGCCCTGGAGAAGACCGCCCTCCACGACCCGCAGACCTTCGCGGACTACTACGCCAACGACGTGATCGCCCTGGTCTCCTCGGCCTGGCTCGGCCCCGGCTACCAGGTCACCTCCCAGATCAACGTGGTCAACCCGGGCGGCGCCGCCCAGACCGTGCACCGCGACTACCACCTGGGCTTCCTCTCCAACGAGGTCGCCGCCGCCTACCCGGCGCAGGTGCACCACCTCTCCCCCGTGCTCACCCTCCAGGGCGCGGTCGCGCACTGCGACATGCCCGTCGAGTCCGGTCCCACGCTGTACCTGCCGCACTCTCAGAAGTACGGGCCCGGCTACCTCGCCTGGCGGCTCCCCGAGTTCCAGGCGTACTTCGAGGAGCACCACGTGCAGCTGCCGCTCGCCAAGGGCGACGCGGTCTTCTTCAACCCGGCGCTGTTCCACGCCGCCGGCGCCAACCACTCGGCGGACATCCGGCGCATGGCCAACCTGCTCCAGGTGTCCTCCGCGTTCGGGCGGGCCATGGAGACGGTGGACCGCGAGGCCGTGACCGGAGCCGTCTACCCGGCGCTGCTCAAGGGCCGGGCGGAGGGCGCCGGCGAGCAGTGGCAGGAGAACGTGATCGCGGCGAGCGCCGAGGGCTACCCCTTCCCCACCAACCTCGACAACGACCCGCCGGCCGACGGTCTGGCCCCGCCCTCGCAGGCCGACCTCGTGCGGCGGGCGCTGCGCGAGGAATGGACCGCGCGGACCCTGCGGGACGCCCTGCGGGCCGCCGCCAAACGGCGCGACAGCTGAAAGGACCCGGACCCCGGAGCACAGTCATGGGACTTCTCGACGACAAGGTCGTCCTCGTCAACGGCGGCAGTCAGGGCATCGGCGCCGCCGTCGCGCGGGCCGCCGTCCGCGAGGGGGCGGCCGTGGCCGTCACCGGGCGCCGTACCGAGCCCGGTGAGGCCCTGGTGGCGGAGCTGACGGCCGCGGGCGGCGAGGCGATGTTCGTCCGCGCCGATCTGGCGGACGCCGAGCAGGCGAAGGGATCCGTCACCCGGGTGGTGCGGGCCCACGGCCGGGTCGACTGCCTGGTCAACTCGGCGGGGCTGACCTCGCGCGGCACGCTGCTGGACACCACGCCGGAGCTGTTCGACCAGCACGTCGCGATCAACCTCAAGGCACCGTTCTTCGCCATGCAGGCCGCCGTGGCGGACATGGTGCGGCGCGAGGCGCCCGGCACGATCGTCAACATCATCACGTCGTCGGCGCACGGTGGGCAGCCCTTCCTGGCGCCCTATGTCGCCGCCAAGGCCGGGCTCATGGGCCTGACGCGGAACGCCGCCCACGCCCACCGCTGGGACCGGATCCGGATCAACGGCCTGAACATCGGCTGGACGGCGACCGAGGGCGAGGACGCCACCCAGCGCACCTTCCACGCCGCCGGGGACGACTGGCGCGAGCGGGCCGCCGCCCGGCTGCCGATGGGACGGCTGGGCCGGCCGGACGAGATCGCCGACTTCGTGGTCCTCCTGCTGTCCGACCGCTCCGGGGTGGTCACCGGCTCCGTGATCGACTGGGACCAGAACGTCCTCGGCGGCCTCGACTGACCTCCCCCGCTCTGCCGCAGTCCGCTCGTACGCGCCCCGCATCCCCGCATCCCCGCATTCAAGGAGCACCACCCCCATGCGCATCGGAATCCTCGGCCTCGGCCGCATCGGCGCCTTCCACGCCGAGACCCTCTCCGGGCTCGACGCCGTCGAGTCGCTCGTCGTCTCCGACCCGTTCGCGGACGCCGCGAAGGCCGCCGCGGACCGGTTCGGCGCCGAGGTCGCCGACTCCCCCGAGGCCGTGCTCGCGGCCGGGGTGGACGGCGTGGTGGTCGCCGCGGCGACCGACGCCCACCCGGGGCTGATCCTCGCCTGTGTGGATGCGGGCGTCCCCGTGTTCTGCGAGAAGCCCGTGGCCGGCACGATGGCCGAGGGCGTACGGGTACTGAAGGCGGTCGGGGGCCGGGACGTGCCGATCCAGATCGGCTACAACCGCCGTTTCGACGCCGCCTTCGTCGCCGCGCGGGCCGCCGTGCGCAGCGGCGAACTCGGCACGCTGCACACCGTGCGCTCCACCACGCTGGACCCGGCGCCGCCGCCGGCCGCGTACATCGCCGCGTCCGGCGGCATCTTCCGTGACTGCTCCGTGCACGACTTCGACATCATCCGCTGGGTGACCGGCCGTGAGGTGACCGAGGTGTACGCGGTGGGCGGCAACCGGGGTGCCGACTACATCAAGGAGGCGGGCGACGCCGACACCACCGGCGCGATCCTCACCCTGGACGACGGCACCATCGCCGTGGTGTCCAACAGCCGCCACAATGCCCGTGGTTACGACGTCCGCATGGAGATCCACGGCTTCAAGGACTCCATCGCGGTCGGCCTGGAGGACAAGCTGCCGCTCCGGTCGGTGGAGCCGGGCGTGACGTTCCCCGCCGGCACCCCGCACGACTTCTTCATGGACCGCTTCACCGCGGCCTACCGGGCCGAACTGACCGCGTTCACCGAGGTCGTGGCCGGGTCCCGCCCCTCTCCGTGCACGATCGAGGACGCGCTGGAGGCGGGCTGGATCGCGGAGGCGTGCACCCTCTCGCTGCACGAGCACCGCCCCGTCACCCTCGAGGAGGTACGTCAGGCATGAGCGAGGGGCCGTCCTTGCGAAGGACGGCCCCCCACCCACGCATCATGTGGTCTCACCGGTACAGCGGGGGCTTCTCCACCAGTTCGACCGCGACCCGGCCGCCTTCCTCCAGGGCCCGGACGCCGGCCTCGCAGACGGCGGCCGCCGCGTAGCCGTCCCAGGTGCTGGGGCCGGTGACCTCGCCCCGACGGGTGGTGTCCACCCAGGCCTGGACCTCGTCGTCGTAGGCCTGGGCGAAGCGTTCGGCCCAGTCCTGGGCGATGGTGCCGCCCCAGCGGCCGGCCATGTTGGTGACCAGGTCGTGGCCGTCGCCGATGCGGGCGGTGCCGCGTTCGCAGACCACCTCGGCCTGGACCTGGTAGCCGAAGCCGCAGTTGACGAAGATCTCGACGTCACTGAGCGCGCCGCCGTCGGTCTCCAGGACGACGAACTGCGGGTCGCGCAGTCCGTCCGGGGCGCCGGCGGAGGGGGTGGGGCGCAGCACCGTGACCGCAGTGATCTCGTGGCCCAGCAGCCAGCGGGTGGCGTCCACCTCGTGTGCCACGGAGTCGCTGATCAGCATGGAGCTGGTGAAGAACGGCGGGCTGGCCACGTTGCGGTGCCGGTTGTGGAGCATCAGCGGGCGGCCCAGCTGCCCGCTCTCCAACAGGGCTTTGAGGCGGACGTACTCGGCGTCGTAGCGGCGCATGAAGCCGACCTGGACGCGGCGGTGGCCGAGTGCCTGTTCGGCTTCCATGACGCGCAGCGCGGAGGCCGCGTCGGGGGTGAGGGGTTTCTCGCACAGCACGGGCAGGTCGTGCTCGAACGCGGTGAGCAGGGCCGCCTCGTGGGCCGGCCCCGGGGAGGCGATGAGAACGGCGTCGACGTCGGCCGCCGCCATCGCGGCGGCCGGGTCGGTGTGGGCGGTGCAGCCGTCGACGCCGGCGGCCACCGCCTTGGCCCGTTCCGCGTCGGTGTCGACGACGGCGGTGACCCGCGCGCCGCTGATGACCCGGTCGATACGGCGCACATGGTCCGCGCCCATGCGGCCCGTGCCGATGACGGCGATTCCCAGGGGTTCCTGCCGGTTCATGTCGTCGCCTCCCCTTTCCGGGTGGTCGGGTGTTTCCGGGTGGTCGGGCTCCTCGCCGTCAGGCGCCGCAGGAGCGGAGGAACTTGCGGGTGCGGACCGCGATCGGCAGCGGCTTGTCCGGTTCGCAGGGGTACATGTCCTGCTCGACGATCGCGAACAGGTCCACGTCCAGCTTCTGGGCGGCCGTGAGGACCGGGCCCAGCTCCGGTACGCCGGCGGGCGGTTCGCACATCACGCCGCGCTGCACGGCGGGGCCGAACGGGATCTCGTTCTCGACCACGTCGGCGAGGATCTCCGGGTCGACCTGCTTGAGGTGCAGATAGCCGATGCGTTCGCCGTAGGTCTCGATCAACTTGACGCTGTCGCCGCCGCAGTAGGCGTAGTGGCCGGTGTCGAGGCAGAGGTTGACCAGGGAGGAGTCGGTGGAGTCGAGGAAGCGCTCGACGTGTTCCTCGGTGTCGATGTGGGTGTCGGCGTGCGGGTGGACCACGATGTCGAGACCGTAGGTGTCCCGCACCTCCCGTGCGAGGCGTTCCATGCCCCGGGTGAGGTGGCTCCACTGCTCGGTGGTGAGCTCCGGGGCCTCCAGGATCTCGGCGGTCCTGTCGTCGCGCCAGAAGGACGGGATGACGACGAGGTGCTTGGCGCCCATGGCCTGGGTGAGGGAGGCGACCCGGCCGACCTGTTCCCAGGTGGACTCCCACTCGGAGGGGCCGCGGTGCAGTCCGCAGAAGATGGTGCCGGCGGAGACCTTGAGGTGCCGCTTCTCCACCTCGTCGGTGAGGCGGGCGGGGTCGGTCGGGAGGTAGCCGTAGGGGCCGAGTTCGATCCAGGAGTAGCCGGCTTCGGCGACCTCGTCGAGGAAGCGTTGCCAGGGCACCTGCTGCGGGTCGTCGGGGAACCAGACGCCCCAGGAGTCGGGGGCGGAACCCACCCGGATGCGGTCGAGCGCGACTGCCATGTCAGGACTTTCCTTCCGGGGATGCCGCTGCGGGGGTCTGGAGGTCTTCCGCCTCGGGGAGCTCCTCCACGTCGACGCCTCGCACCTGCGCCAGTTCGTGCTTGAGGGCGGCGAGTTCGGTGCCGCCGGCCATGTGGTTGGTGAGTTCCTCGAGGGTGACGTCGCTGCGGGAGGCGGAGAGTTCCATGGTGCCCAGGCGCAGGACGCTGAAGTGGTCGCCGACCATGTAGGCGTGGTGCGGGTTGTGGGTGATGAAGATGACGCCGAGGCCGCGGTCGCGGGCGGCGGCGATGTACTTCAGCACCACACCGGACTGTTTGACGCCGAGCGCGGCGGTGGGCTCGTCGAGGATGAGGACGCGGGCGCCGAAGTAGACGGCACGGGCGATGGCCACGCACTGGCGCTGGCCGCCGGAGAGGGTGCCGATGGGCTGCTCCAGGTCGTCCAGGACGATGCCCATGTTGCGCAGTTCCTCGTCCGCGGTCCTCTTCATCCGGTCGATGTCGAGGCGGCGGACGGGCCAGGGTCCCCTGGTCATCTCGGAACCGAGGAAGAAGTTGCGCCACACCGGCATCAACGGGACGACGGCGAGGTCCTGGTAGACGGTGGCGATGCCCTTGTCGAGGGCCTCGCGCGGGGTGGAGAAGCGTACCGGGGCGCCGTCGACGAGGAACTCGCCCTCGGTGTGCTGGTGCAGTCCGGAGACGATCTTGATGAGGGTGGACTTGCCGGCGCCGTTGTCCCCGAGGACGCAGGTCACCTTGCCGGGGTGGACGGCCAGGTCGACACCGTGCAGGGCGCGGATGTTGCCGTAGGACTTTCCGGCGCCGCGGAGTTCGACCAGGGGGTGCTCCCCGTCCGGGGCGGTGTCCTTGGGGACGGCACCGTGGGTGCCGGTCGTGTCGTCGGTCATCGCTGTCACCTCCGGGTCGCCGTGCGCTGGACCCACAGATTGATGAGGACGGCGCCGAGGAGCATGACGCCGAGGAATGCCTTGAACCAGTCGGGGTTCCAGCCGGCGTAGACGATGCCCTGCTGCACCATGCCGAACATGAAGGCGCCGAAGACCGGGCCGATCGCGGAGCCGTAGCCGCCGGTCAGCAGGCAGCCGCCGATCACCGCGGCGGCGATGTAGATGAGCTCCTGGCCCACGCCCTCGCCGGACTGCACGGTGTTGAAGGAGAACAGCTGGTGCATGCCGACGAACCAGGCGCCGAAGCCGACCAGCATGAACAGGGAGATCTTGGTGAACGTCACCGGCACGCCCACGGCACGGGCGCTCTCCTTGTTGCCGCCGACCGCGAAGATCCAGTTGCCGTACTTGGTGCGGAGCAGCACCCAGGAGGCGAGGACGGCGAAGACCAGCCACCACACGACGGTGATCTTCACCTGGATGCCGCCGACCTCGAAGCTCGAGGCGAAGACGGCCTTGGCCTGGTCGAAGCCGTCCATGTCGCTGATGTCGTCGGTCGCGACGTTCCCGGTGACCAGCTTGGTCACCGCCAGGTTGACGCCCTGGAGGATCAGGAAGGTGCCCAGGGTGACCAGGAAGCTCGGCAGGCCCGTCTTGACGAGGAACCAGCCGTTGAACATGCCGACCGCGAGGGACACCACGAGGGCGACGATCACGCCCACCCAGATGTTCATGGTCAGCTGGTAGCTGAGCATGCTCGCGGTGAGCGCCGAGGTGATCACCGCGACACCGGCCGACAGGTCGAACTCGCCGCCGATCATCAGCAGCGCCACCGGCAGCGCCATGATGCCGATGGTCGACGACTGGTACAGGATGTTCGCCATCGAGCTGCCGTCGCGCATCGGCGGGGCGGTGAAGAGGAAGAAGACCAGGACGGCGACGGCGCCGAGGAAGACGCCGACCTCGGGCCGGGCGAGCAGGCGCAGCGCCAGCGGGCGCCGCACCGTCCGGCCGTCGGTCTCCTTCGGGCCGGAGGCCGGCGGTGGGGTCACCGCCGGCTCAGCCTGTCGGGTCATGCTCATCACCGAGTGCCCTTCGCGGCGTACTCGGAGACCGCGTCGACGTTGGACTTCTCGACGAACGCCGGGCCGGTCAGCACCGGCTGCTCGCCGCCACCGCTGTAGTTGCCGTTGTTCTCGTAGAGCCACAGGCCGTCGATGGCGAGGTAGCCCTGGAGGTAGGGCTGCTGGTCCACGGCGAACTCGATGTCGCCGGCCTGGATCGCCTTGGTCAGGTCCTTGTTGAGGTCGAAGGTGGCGACCTTCGCCTTGCTGCCGGCGTCACCCACCGACTGCACCGCGGTCGGCGCGAACGGGGCGCCGAGGGTGGCGACGTAGTCGATGGCGGAGTCCTGCTTGAGCTTGGCGGTGATCGTCGACTTCACCGACGGCATGTCGGTGCCGTTGACGTTGAGGATCTGGGTCTTGCCCTCGAAGGTCTTCTTCAGTCCGTCGCAGCGCTGGGTCAGGCCGACGTTGCCCTGCTCGTGGACGACGCAGACGGTGTTCTTCGCGCCCACCTCGTTCAGCTTCTTGCCGAAGGCCTCACCCGCGACGGACTCGTCCTGGCCGAAGAACTCGAGCAGGCCGAGGTCCTTCCAGTCGCTCAGGCCGGAGTTGAGGCCGACGACGGGTATGCCGGCCTTCGTCGCCTTGGCTATGACGCTCTTGAGCGCGTCCGGCTTGGCGAGGGTGACGGCGATGCCGTCGACCTTCTGGTCGATCGCGTTCTGCACCAGGTTGGCCTGGTTGCCCGCGTTCGGGTCGGCGGAGTAGACGAGCTTGACGTTGTCCTTGGCGGCGGCGGCCTCGGCGCCCTTGCGGACGATGTCCCAGAAGGTGTCACCGGGCGCCTGGTGCGTGACGAGGGCGACCGTCATGCGGGGCGTGCTCGCCTTGCCCGCCGAGGAGGCGTCCGCGCCTTCCTCGGACTTCTTGCCGCCGGAACCGCTGGAGCAGCCGGTGAGGGTCAGGGCAGCCGCCGCGGCCACCGCGACGAACGGCGCGATTCTGCGGGGGTGGTTGTGAGAAGAGCGGTCCATCTTTGCCTGCACCTCGCTGGGCTACGCGGAAAAAGGGCGGGTCCCGAGGATCCTCCCCGGAGCCTCGGACGTCCGGTCTGTCGTGCGAAACGGCTGTCGTGCTGGGACGGGATCAAATCCCTTGATGCGCACTCTGTCAATACTTTGTTAAGACATCATTTCACTAGCTAGTCCGAATGTAAGTACAAACTATTGACAGCGTCGCCCTCCGCGACCTACACCTGAGAGGCGGCAGGTCCCTGGCTTCCACGTCCCCACCGTCGCAGGGCGCCAGGGGACCCGCATCCCCAGCAGTTCGAGGAGCTTCGCTCGATGACCGACTCAGACGCACCACAGTATTTCGACCTGATCACCATGGGCCGCATCGGGGTCGACCTTTACCCACTGGAGACCGGCGTTCCGCTGACGAAGGTCGAAACGTTCGGAAAGTTCCTCGGCGGTTCGGCCGCGAACGTCGCGGTGGCCGCCGCCCGCCTCGGCCGTGCCACGGCGGTGGTCACCCGCACGGGAGAGGACCCCTTCGGCGCCTGTCTGCACGAGGCGCCCAAGGAGTTCGGCGTCGACGGCCTCCTCGCGCGGGCCGTGCCGCCGGGCGACGCGAGCCTGCCGAGCCAGTCCTGAACGGAGTCCTTCCCTTGAATCTCAGCATCTGTGACCTCACCGCGGTCCGGGCCCGGAATCCGGAGGCCGTCGCCGAGGCGGCGGCCCGCCGGGCGCGCCGTCCGCTGATCGGCGACAGCGGGCGGCTGATGATCGTGGCCGCCGACCACCCCGCGCGGGGCGCGCTCGGCATCGGCGACCGGCGGCTGGCCATGGCCGACCGCGCCGATCTGCTGGAACGTCTCTGCGTCGCCCTGTCCCGGCCCGGTGTCGACGGGGTGCTGGCCACCGCCGACGTCCTGGAGGACCTGCTGCTGCTCGGCGCGCTGGAGAACAAGGTCGTCATGGGGTCGATGAACCGCGGCGGGCTGGCCGGCTCGGCCTTCGAGATGGACGACCGCTTCACCGGCCACCGCCCCGAGGACATCGAGCGGTTCGGCTTCGACGCGGGCAAGCTGCTGGTCCGCATCGACTACGACGACCCGGGCTCCCTGACCACCCTGGAGTCCACCGCCCGCGCGATCGACGCCATGGCCGAACGCCGTCTCCCGGTGTTCGTGGAGCCGTTCATCTCGCGCCGGGTCGACGGCAGGGTCCGCAACGACCTGTCGGCCGAGGCCGTCATCCGGTCCATCACCATCGCCTCCGGCCTCGGCGGCACCTCCGCCTACACCTGGCTGAAACTCCCCGTCACCGAGAACGCCGACGACATGGCGGAGGTCCTGCGGAGCTCCACCCTGCCCGTCGTCCTGCTCGGCGGCGAGGTCGGCGACCAGGAAGCCGCGTACGAGCGGTGGGGCAAGGCGCTGAGACTGCCCTCCGTGCAGGGCATGGTCGTCGGCCGCTCGCTGCTCTACCCGGCGAGCGGCACCGTGGAGTCGGCGGTGGACACGGCCGTCGGCCTGTTGTGAGAAGCCCGTTCCGAGACGGAGGCATGCCATGACGTACCACCTTCCCGCGGGCAGGGCCCACACCGGCCCCTACGTCGTCGACGTGACCCCGAAGACCGCCGGCTGGGGGTATTCCAGCCTGCGCGTGCTGGAACTGCCGCCCGGCGGCAGCCACACCTTCGACACCGGCGACAGCGAGTGGATCGTGCTGCCGCTGAGCGGCGGCTGCACGGTCACCGCGGACGACGAGTTCGGCCACGACACCTTCGAACTCACCGGCCGCACCGGCGTGTTCGACGGCGTCACCGACTTCGCCTACGTGCCGCGCGACGCCCGCGCGAGCGTGACCTCCGCCGTCGGCGGCCGGTTCGCGCTCACCGGCGCCCGCTGCACCCGCCGCCTGCCCGCCCGTTACGGGCCGGCCTCGGACGTTCCCGTGGAGCTGCGCGGCACCGGGAACTGCTCCCGGCAGGTCAACAACTTCGGGGCGGCGGGCGTGTTCGAGTGCGACAAGCTGATCGCGGTGGAGGTCCTCACCCCGGGCGGCAACTGGTCGTCCTTCCCGCCGCACAAGCACGACGAGCACCGGCCGGGCGAGGAGTCCGTGCTGGAGGAGATCTACTACTTCGAGTTCGCCGGCCACGACGGCACCCCCGGCCTCGGCTACCAGCGGGTCTCCCCCTCCGGTCCGGGCCGGGAGACGGACGTGCTGGCGGAGGTGCGCGACGGCGACGTCGTCCTCATCCCGGACGGCTGGCACGGGCCGTCCATGGCCGTGCCCGGCCACCACATGTACTACCTCAACGTCATGGCCGGCCCGGAAGCCGAACGGGCCTGGCTGATCTGCGACCACCCCGACCACGCCTGGGTCCGTGACACCTGGCCGGACCAGCCGGTCGACCCCCGTCTCCCCCTCTACACCGCCCCGGAGAGGTCCGCATGAGCGCCGCCACCCGCCGACTGACCACCGCCCAGGCCCTGGTGCGGTTCCTGTCCGCCCAGTACACCGAGCGGGACGGCGTGCGCCGCCGGCTGATCGCGGGCACCTGGGGCATCTTCGGCCACGGCAACGTGGCGGGCGTCGGGCAGGCACTGGTCGAGTACGCCGACGTCATGCCGTACCACCAGGGCCGCAACGAGCAGGCCATGGTGCACGCGGCCGTCGCCCACGCCCGCCAGCTCAACCGGCTCTCGGCGCAGGCGGTGACGACGTCCATCGGCCCCGGCGCCACCAACCTGGTCACCGGCGCCGCCCTCGCCACCGTCAACCGGCTGCCGGTGCTGCTGCTGCCCGGCGACTACTTCGCCTCGCGCGCCGTCGACCCGCTGCTCCAGCAGCTGGAGCACCCGGTCGAGGCCGACGTCTCCGTCAACGACACCCTGCGCCCCGTCTCCCGCCACTTCGACCGGATCACCCGCCCCGAGGCGCTGATCGCCTCCGCCCTGAACGCGATGCGGGTGCTCGCCGACCCGGCCGAGACCGGCGCCGTCACCCTCGCACTGCCGCAGGACGTACAGGCCGAGGCGTACGACTGGCCGGAGGAGTTCTTCGCCGACCGCGTCTGGCCCGTACGGCGCCCGGCGCCCGACCCGGCCGAGCTGACGGCGGCCGTGGCAGCCGTACGGGCCGCCCGGCGCCCGCTGATCGTCGCGGGTGGCGGCATCCACCACAGCGAGGCCGAGACCGCGCTCAAGGCCCTCGTCGACGCCACCGGCATCCCGGTCGCCTCCACCCAGGCCGGCAAGGGCTCCCTGCGCCACGATCACCCGGCCGACCTGGGTGGCATCGGCCACACCGGCACCGCGGTGAGCGACGACCTCGCCCGCACCGCCGACCTGGTGATCGGCGTCGGCACCCGTTACACCGACTTCACCACCGCCTCCGGCACCCTCTTCCGCCACCCGGACGTCCGCTTCCTCAACCTCAACATCACCGGCTTCGACGCCCACAAGCTGGCGGCGCGCACTCTGGTCTGCGACGCGCGCACCGGTCTCGAGCAGCTGGCCGGGGCGCTGACCGGGCACCGCGTGGACGCGGCGTACGAGGCGGAGTACCGCGCCGGCAAGGAGCGCTGGGAGCAGGTCGTCGAGACGGCCTACCGCGCCGACGACGAGAACGCCGTACCGACCCAGACCCAGGTGCTCGGCGCGCTCGACGCGGTCGTGGGCGACACGGACGTGGTGATCAACGCTGCCGGTTCGCTTCCCGGCGACCTGCACAAGCTGTGGCGTGCGCGCAGCCCGCGCCAGTACCACCTGGAATACGGCTACTCCTGCATGGGCTACGAGATCCCGGCCGCCCTCGGCGTCCAGCAGGCCGCGCCCGGCACCCCGGTCTGGGCGCTGGTCGGCGACGGCACGTACCTGATGATGCCGACGGAGATCGTCACGGCCGTCCAGGAGCGGCTGCCCGTCAAGATGGTCCTGATCCAGAACCACGGATACGCCTCCATCGGAGGCCTGTCCGAGGAGACCGGCGGCGAACGCTTCGGCACCGCCTACCGCTACCGGGCCGAGGACGGCACCTTCACCGGCGCCCCGCTGCCCGTCGACCTCGCCGCGAACGCCGCCAGCCTGGGCATGGACGTGCTGCGCGCCAAGACGGTGCGGGAGCTGCGGGACGCCCTGGACCGGGCCCGTACCGCCGGCCGTCCGACGTGCGTGTACGTCGAGACGGACCCGGCCCCCACCGCTCCCCCGGCCGAGGCCTGGTGGGACGTGCCGGTGGCCGAGGTCTCCTCCCGCGAGGCCGCCCTCCGGGCCCGCGAACGGTACGACGCCCGGGTCGCCGAACGCCGCCGCCACCTCTGATCAGTTCCCGACCCCTACCGCGCCCTCGACAGGGAGGTACGCCCATGGCGAAGACCGGTGACCGGCCCCGTGCCGTGACCGAATCCGCGCTCAGCACAATGGACTTCGCCCTGGACCGGGGCAGCCCGGTGCCGCTGTACCACCAGCTCGCCCAGCAGCTGGAGGCGGCGATCGCACGCGGTGTCCTCGCCCCGGGCAACCTCCTGGGCAACGAGGTCGACCTCTCCGTACGCCTCGGTCTGTCCCGCCCCACCGTCCGCCAGGCCATCCAGTCCCTCGTCGACAAGGGGCTCCTGGTCCGGCGGCGCGGGGTGGGCACCCAGGTGGTGCACAGCCAGGTCAGACGGCCGCTGGAACTGAGCAGCCTCTACGACGACCTGGAGGCGGCGGGACAGGGTCCGACCACACAGGTCGTACGCCACGAGACGGTCCCGGCGCCCGCCGCGGCGGCCGCCGCGCTCGGCCTGGCCGAGGGCGGCGAGGTGGTCCTGCTGGAACGCCTGCGCCGCACCCACGGCCAGCCGGTCGCCCTGCTGTGCAACTACCTCCCGCCGGAGCTGCTGGACCTGGACGACGCCCGCCTGGAGTCGACCGGCCTGTACCGCATGATGCGCTCGGCCGGCATCACCCTGCACAGCGCCCGCCAGACCGTCGGCGCCCGCTCGGCCACGGCCTCGGAGGCCTCCCGCTTGGACGAGAAGGAGGGCGCCGCCCTGCTCACCATGCAGCGCACGGCCTACGACGACACGGGCCGCACGGTGGAGTACGCCACACACGTCTACCGCGCCTCGCGGTACTCCTTCGACTTCCAGCTCCTGGTCAGGTCCTGAGGCCCGCGCTGAAGGGCGTGACCGGGCGCTGGAGGCGCTCACCGTCCACGGTGAGGTCGACCGCCTCGTTGAAGAAGGCCAGCCGCCCCCTGATCGCGGCCACGGCGGGCAGCGGCTCGGAGTAGCTCCACACGATGTCCGGCGGTACGGCGCCCCCGCCGCGCCAGGACCAGTACCGGTCGGCCGTGCCCTTGTACGGGCAGTCGGTGCTGTGGTCCGTGGCCTCGAAGAGGTCCAGGCGGACGTCCTGGCGCGGCAGGTAGTACCGGGTCGGCAGGGAGGTCTCGAACAGCAGGACCGGGGACCGGGTGTCGGCGACGACCGTGCCGTCGATCCCGACCCGGACGTGGCGGCTGCTCGGCACGGCGTCCACCCGGGTGTGCGGGTCACGGGGATGGACGAAGATCTCCTCGTCCTCCTCGTACCAGTGGTCGAGTCCCGTGCCGGTGCGCCGGAACCACTCGAAGGCGAGGTGGCCGGCCAGGTCCTCCGCGGGGAACGTCCGGGCCGCGTTCGGGCGCACCCCGCCACCGGTCTCGAGGTCGTAGAAGACCGTCGAGCCGGTGTGCCTGCCCGTGGGCGGGTCCTGTGCGGGGCGGAGGAGGTCCGTGCGCACCTCCGCACGGGGGAAGGCGTACTGCGGGACGGGCAGCCGGGGCTCCCAGACGAGGAGCGGGTGGCGGCTGTCGACGACGGTGACATCGCCCGCGGTACCGCGCACCCAGCGCTCACTGGGCTCCCACAGCAGCCCTTCCGGGGTCGCCCGCATGGTGCGGGCAGCGGGGTGGGTGGTCATGGCCGGCGCTCCCTCCGGGTGTCCGGGTGTCCCTTCCACGGTCCCACCGACACACGCGGACGTCTCAGCGCGCCCCCTCCAGCCGGGCCCCCGAAGACACCCCGGGCAGCCCGGCCGCCGTCACGAGGACGCGGGCCCGCTCCGCCCGCCACACGGTGGTGCGTCGGGATTCAACGGGCGAACGGCCCGTCCAGCGCGGCCCATTGAAGCAGCATGATGGTCTTGGCGTCGTTGATCTCACCGGTGCGGATCATCTCCAGGGCCTGGCGGAAAGGCAGTTCGAGGATCTCGATGTCCTCGCCCTCCTCGCCCAGCCCTCCGCCCGCGTGGGTCCGGGTCGAGGCTCCGTAGGCGGCGGCGTAGAAGCTGACGCGTTCGGTGACCGAGCCGGGGCTCATGTAGACGTCGAAGACGTGCCGGACGGCTCCGATGGTGTGCCCGGTCTCCTCCACCACCTCACGGCGCACGGCGATCTCCGGGTGTTCCTCCTCGTCGTCGAGCAGACCACCCGGTGTCTCGATCAGCATGCCGTCGGGGTGGCCGTTGACGTACACCGGGAAACGGAACTGGCGGGTGAGCAGCACGGTTTCGCGTTCGGCGTCGTAGAGGAGCATCGTCGCGCCGTTGCCGCGGTCGTGCGTCTCGCGTTCCTGTGTGCTCCAGGTGCCGTCGGCGCGCTGGAAGTCGAAGGTCGTCGTGCGCTCGACGTACCAGTGGGTGGACAACAGCCTCACGTCCCGCACCTTCACCCGCGGGTTCCCGGTCAGGTCCCGTCCGGTCCGGTCGAGTCCGGTGCGGCCCCTGCGGTCGGGGCTGTCGACTCCGGCGGTCACCGCAGGGCCGCCGGGCGGGAGGGCACGTACGGGGAGAACACATGCAGAGTGGTCATGACCACTTCTATACAACAAGTCCGCGAAACGGATGTGGGACGGCGGAGCCCCGGTGGGTGAACCCACCGAGCCAGGGCTTCCCACCTGTCTACAGCTCTCTCCGCATCTCCTCACGCGGTGTCACCATGGTCAGGTGCTCCGCCGAAGAAGCTCCGCTACCGGCTCCTGCATGCCGCTGCCCGCATCACCCGCGGCGGTCGTCGTCCCCGCCTGCGCATCTGCGCGACCTGGCCCTGGCGAAACGAGCTGACCAGCACATTCGCCCTCCTGACGGCTCTCCCTCGCCCGGCTACCTGACAGCAAGGCTGTCCCTGCCCGCTCACGACCAAGGAACCCGGAGCACCCGGCCCGCGCGTCGGGTCCCACCCCATGCCAGCCCGACAGCCGAGCACCAAAATCACAGGTCCAGCACCGGCAGACGAGCTCAGTCGCACGAAGCGAAACGCTGAGGTCAGTAGTGAATGCCCGTCAGTACGGATGGTGGTTCGGCTTGTCCCGCCACGCCTGGTAGGCCTGGGCGCCCAGCTCGGGGTACATCTGCTTGAGACTGATGCTCCGCTGGTCCGGAGGTCGCTGGAAGTCCTCGTACTGGAAGTCGTCGCTGAACCCGATCTCCTCGGTGGCTTTCCAGTCACAGCTGTAGTAGACGGCTTCGATTCGTGCCCAGTAGATAGCGCTCATGCACATGGGACAGGGCGCGCCGCTGGTGTAGATCGAGCATCCCTGGAGCATGCGGGCACGCTCCGGCAAGATGTCCGGGGACCCGTCGGGACGGGGCACCAACTCCAGTGTGTACTCGTTCTGGTGCTCTTCCGAGACCGTGGGAGCATCCGGGTTCAGGTACTGAATGGCCTTGCGTATGGCTTCTACCTCGCCATGCGCGGTTGGGTCGGCCGTGAGCAGCACGCGGTTCTGACCGCGGGCGATCACCTCACCATCCTGGGTGATCACCGCGCCGAAAGGGCCTCCCCAGCCGCTCTCTACCGATTCGGTGGCCAATTGCGCCGCTTCGGCCAGGTACTCCCTGTGTCCCATCTCGGCGCCTCCGATCCCACGTTACTTTTGCGGCATATGAGGGTTTTATCTACGCTAGGAGGCGTGAGTCCTCGTGCAACTCCTGGCTCCCACGACGACAGCGCGACCGTCGTGATCTCACAGAAGGTCCGTCCGGGACGTGAAGACGAGTACCGGCGCTGGCAGGATCGAACCAACGAGGTCGCAGGCGAATTCGACGGGTTCGAGGGCACGGAGCAGTACCCTCCGCCCTCCGCCGAGGGAAACGAGTGGGTCGTTGTCTTCCGCTTCTCCCATCTGGATCAGCTGACCGCGTGGATGGGCTCCGATACGCGTCGCGAACTCCTCGAACAGGGACGCGACCTGTTCGAGGAGGCCCCCACGCAGGAAGTCCTCGCGGGCGGCACGCCGGTCCGTGACGCCGTCACCGCGGTGGTCTCGCACGACGTGCGGCCTGACCAGGAGCGGGCATTTGTGAGCTGGCAGGAAAAGATCCTGTCGGCTCAACGGAAGTTCCCGGGCTTCATGGGCTCGGAGTTGTTCCGACCCGTGAAGGGGGTCCAGGACAAGTGGGTCGCCGCCTTCCGTTTCGACACCCGTCACCATCTGGACAAGTGGCCCGAATCCACCACTCGTCGAAAGCTCCTCGACGAAGGGCGAGGCGCCTTCGTGTCCTACGACGTGCGCAAGGTCGGATCCGCGTTCGGCAGCTGGTTCCGCTTCGAGCAGGGTACGGAAGAGGGTGCTCCGCCCAACTGGAAGCAGGCCATGTCCGTGGTGCTGGCCCTCTATCCCACCGTCGAGATCCTCAACCTCGTGGTGAGTCCCCGGCTTGCCGCTCTTGGCCTGCCCGGATATCTCGCCTTGTTCATCTCGAACGTGTTGAGCGTGTGCATCCTGACATGGCTGCTGATGCCGTTGGTGAACAGAGCCCTCGCCTTCTGGCTGATGCCCGGCCAGGCGCGATCCCTCCGCATTGACGTGGCAGGTGCCGCAGTGGTGGCGATCTGCTGGCTGGCGTTCGTCGTGATCTTCGGCCTGACCACCGGCCGACAGCCGGCCCCGGGAGATGCTCACGACGAGGAGGTCGTCATGAGCGAACACAGTTGGCGCTCACGGATCGAGGGCGCGCTCCTCCGCAGGGGCGACGCGGGCTACGAGACCGCCCGGGCGCGCGCACTGTGGAACGAACTCAAGCCGGACCGGTACCCCGATGTGATCGTCCGAGCCACCTGCGAGCGGGACGTTCAGGAAGTCCTGAAGCTGGCCGTGTCCCGCGGACTGCGACTTGCCGTACGCGCAGGCGGACACAGCTGGTGCGGTTCACCGCTGCGGGACGGAGGCATACTCCTCGACCTCTCGGGGCTCAATCAGTGGAAGATCGATGCCGACTCGGCGACGGCGACCGTGCAGCCAGGTGTCATCGGCAGCAGATTCGCGAGGGAGCTCGCCCGGCGCGATCTCGCCTTCCCGGCAGGCCACTGCCCCTCCGTCGCTCTGGGCGGTTACCTCCTCAGCGGCGGCCTCGGCTGGAACTCCGGTCTGTGGGGAGTGGGCTGCGCGAGCGTACTGGAGATCACCGCTGTGACAGCCGACGGTGAAGTGCTCAGGTGCACCGAAGAAGAGCATCCCGGCCTGTTCTGGGCAGCACGGGGGGCCGGACCCGGCTTCTTCGCCGTCGTCACCAGCTTCCGTCTCCGTCTGCAGCCGCGCCCGACCGCACTCGCCACAACCTCCTACGTCTTTCCCCTTGCGGCAGTCGGCCCCGTAGCCGACTGGGCCACCGAGACGGCGCGTGAACTGCCTGCGAACGTGGAACTGTCCTTCCTGCTGGCCGGCGGGGACGCATCAGGCGTGACGGATGGGCCGTGGCCCAAGGTGGTCGTCGTCACCGCCACCGCGTTCGCGAACTCGCACACTGAAGCCGTCGGCGCCCTGCATCCGCTGCGGAGCTGCCCTCTCTCCGAACGACCGCTGTCCCGGCGACTCGATGAGCCGACATCCCTTGCCGTTCTCTATGACGCCTCAATGGACCTGTGGCCCGACAAGCACCGTTACGCGGCCGACACGCTGTGGTCGCACGAGGACTACGCTGTGCTCCTGGCGAAGCTGGGCGACGCGGTCGCCAAAGCCCCTTCCGGTGAGTCCTTCGTGCTGGCGCCCGTCTCACCGGTCTCGCAGGAGGACGAGTTGCTGCGGAACATGGCGTTCTCCGTGCTCGGAGAGAGCTACGTCGTGCCCTACGCCGTCTGGGCCGATCCCGCGCAGGATGACGTCAACGTGCACTGGCTACGCGACGCCATGCACGTGGTGGAGCCGTTCGGAACCGGTCATTACATCGCCGAAGCGGACCTGACCGCCGACCCGTCCCGTGCCAGGCGATCGTTCACAGCTGCCGATTGGGATCGCCTGCAATCCTTGCGGGCGGAGTACGACCCGCAGAGTCTCCTCTTCTCCTACCTTTCTGCCTGAGACGGTCTGGCGCCCTCTCGAGTTCCCCGTTGTTCCCCGCCGCTTCCCTTTCCATCGGGCACGCGAAGGGCACACGCTGCACCCGCACCGACCTCGACCACGATGCAGTGCCATCGTCCAGAGCAGACCGTGCCGGCCGGTCCGTGGGAACGAATCGGAGTTGATCGCTTCCCCGAAGCCCTCAGATCGGGAAGCGGCGGCTTTCTGGGGCCCGTCCGGACCATGAGCAATCCGGGGCGTTGTCACCGGATGCACGCCCTGCGGAGCCTCATGCCGTCGAGTCAGGGGCACACCCGCAGGCGTGGCCGCCGTTTTCGGTACGGACCGGTCCGGCCCGTCCCGCACCTGACGGCCCAGAGACAGCCCTCGGCCGATGAAAAGCCCCCTCCTGGCGGAGGAACCCCAGGTAGGGGGCCTATTCATGGGCCCTCACTTCTTCCTGCCCTGGCTCTAAGACCGTGTCCTATGTGGTGAGTCGGACGAGTCGCTTGTAGCAGCACAACGCGGCGGCCAGGCCGAGAAAGGCCAGGTAGTTGCGGGGGCGGCGTTCGTAGCGGTGGTTGAGCCGGCGGTAGCCGGTCAGCCAGGACATCGTGCGTTCGATGACCCATCTGCGCCGCCCCAACCGTTCGCTGGACTCGCCGCCCTTGCGGGCGATGCGCACGCCGATCCGCTTGCCGCGCAGCCCTTTCCGCAGAGGGGACGTCGTACGCCTTGTCGGCATGCAGGCGTTGGGGCTTGAAGTACCGGCCGCGGTGGGGGTCGTGTCTCGTCCGGTGACCGGCGATCATGGGTTTCAGCGCTTGGCCGTCGTGGGTGTTGGCGGCCGAGAGGCCGACGAGGAAGGGCAGTCCGTCCGCGTCCGACAGGACGTGCATCTTGGAACCCGACCTGCCCCGGTCCACGGGGCTCGGGCCAGTGAGTTCGCCCCCTTTTCAACCCTGACGTGGGCGGAGTCGAGGACGGCCCGGGACAGGTCGAGCAGTCCGGCGTCGTCCAGGCGGTGCAGGATCTCCTCGTGCAGCCGGCCCCACACGCCGGCCCGCGACCAGATCAGGAACCGGCGATGAGCCGTCGACTTCGAGATGCCGAAGCACGGTGGCAGGGCCCGCCAGGCGCAGCCGCTGACCAGGACGTAGATGATCGCGGCGAACAGCGTCTCATCGGGCGTGTCCTGCGTCCCGCCGCCCTGTGGCCGCACCCTGGACAGCGGGATCAGCGGCTTCGCGATCTCCGTTCGCGAACTGCGTCGTCGGTCTCTGGACTCTTCCACAGATCCGTCCAGTGTTCCGTACTCCCCGGAGAACAGCCGCACTTGCCCAATGAGCGGATAGCAACCATTGCCAACGCCGAACCACATCACGAGAAGGAGGCCGCAGCGTACCCTGCAGCTCCCCGCCATCACGTCGTCTCACCCGATAACCAAGCGCCCCTCCTGACCAACGCCTGGTATTCGACCAGTGACCTCGCCATACGGCGAAGCGAACATGGACCTCGCCCTGCGCGGCCTGGAGTTGAAAACGCTGGAGGCCTACCTCTCGGGGTGGCGGATGCGTGTTGTCCCCGCCCTGGGCCACCTCGCGGCACGGATGATCGCCAATGGCGTCGTCGACCGCACTGTGCAGAACTGGTTCGCCGACGAGCACAGCCGCTCCACGGTGAAGAACACCATTGCCGTCCTGGTCCGCCTCATGGAGCAAGCAGTCCGTGACGGCATCATCAAGGTCAACTCAGCCCGGGTGATCGGTTGGCAGGAACTCTACAAGCAGGCCGAGGACTAACTCCTCGACCCACGCGCGCTCGCCCTGCCCGACTGGGAGACTCTCATCGCGCTGGCCGACGCGCTCGTGGCCGCCTCCCACGACCAGTACCGCGGCTGGGGAGACGTGGTCACCAAGCTCGGCTACGAGCACCTGCGCCGTCACGACCTCCGGCACACCGGACTGACCTGGTTCGCCGACGCCGGAGTCCAAGTACACGTCCTACGCAGGATCGACGGCCACGGATCACTGACCACCACCCAGCGCTACCTGCACCCGGACGTACACAAGATCACCGCCGCCGGGGCGGCGCTCTCCGCCCACCTCAGCGTGCTGCGCGCACCGCGCTCGCTGCCGAAACCGCTCGTCGCGACCCGCTGATCTGAGGCAAGGACGCCGGTCCCCAACTGGTCCCCAAACAATGATCAAGGGCCGGTTTCGGAAACCTCCGAAACCGGCCCTGATCTGCGACTCTCACAAGTCGGGACGACAGGATTTGAACCTGCGACCCCTTGACCCCCAGTCAAGTGCGCTACCAAGCTGCGCCACGTCCCGGTGCGGTCACGTGCGGTGAAGCGCGTGATCACGTGGACAGCACTTTACCGCACACCGCGCCCGGCGCCGAAGCCAGGTCGGACGGGGGACAATCGGCGTATGGACAGCACGGACAGGACATCCCCGGACCGGACGGCCGTCGTGCGGGACCGGGACGGTGAGGGGCGGGCGCGCAACGCCCGGCCGCGGGACGGGCTGGGGCGGCCGCTGCCGTACGGCGCGGAGGGGGTGCCCCGGCAGCCCGAGGGGGTCGTCCGGCCGCCGGAGGAGAGCGTCGCCGAGGCACAGCGGCTGCTGGACGAGGGGAAGCCGTTCCACGCGCACGAGGTGTTCGAGGACGCCTGGAAGTCGGGGCCCGAGGAGGAGCGGGAGCTGTGGCGGGGGCTGGCCCAGCTCGCCGTGGGGCTCACCCACGCGGCACGCGGGAACGTCACCGGCGGGGCCCGGCTGTTGCGGCGCGGGGCGGGCGCGGCGGAGGAGTGGGCCGCGGGTGCCGGGTCCGCGCGTCCGCACGGGATCGACCTCGACGGTGTCGTCGCCTGGGCCCGGGAGCTGGCGGCGGAGGTGGAGCGGGGGGACGGCGCTCCGGTGGACGCGGGGGCGCGGGCGCCGCGGTTGCGGAAGCCCGCGTAGCGGGGCGGGTACCGGCCGGGGTGCGGTGCGTGCGCTGTCAGCGGCGTACGGCAGACTCGGGGCGTGCGAAAAATCCATGTCATCGGTATCGGCGCTGGCGATCCCGACCAGTTGACCTTGCAGGCGGTCAAGGCGCTGCGCGGGACGGACGTGTTCTTCATCCTCGACAAGGGCGAGGTGAAGGCGGACCTGACCGGGCTCCGCCGGGACATGCTCGACGCACACCTGCCGGAGCGGACGTACCGCGTCGTCGAGGCGCGCGACCCGGAGCGGGACCGGAGCGCCGGCGGCGCGGCCTACTCCCCCGCCGTCGGTGACTGGCGCAGCGCCCGCGCGGACATCTACGAGCGGCTGATCGCCGAGGAGTTGGGCGAGGGCGAGGTGGGCGCGTTCCTGGTGTGGGGGGACCCGTCGCTGTACGACAGCACACTGGGCATCCTCGAGGAGGTGCTGGCGCGGGGCGTGGTCGCCTTCGAGTACGACGTGGTGCCGGGGATCAGCAGTGTCTCGGCGCTCGTCGCCCGGCACCGCACGGGGCTCAACCGGGTCGCCCGCCCGGTCCAGATCACCACGGGCCGACGGCTCGCGGAGGGCTTCCCCGAGGGGGTGGACGACGTCGTCGTGATGCTGGACGCCCACCAGACCTTCCGGCAGTACGCCGACCAGGACGGTCAGGACGGTCAGGACGGTCAAAACATCGACATCTACTGGGGCGCCTACATAGGCACCCCGGACGAGATCCTCGTCTCCGGACCGCTCGCCGAGGCCGCTCCCCGGATCGAGCGGCTGCGCGCCGAGGCCCGCGAGCGCAAGGGCTGGATCATGGACACGTATCTGCTGCGGCGTAATCCCGGGGACGGCTGAGCCGTCCGCGGCCCGTCGCGTCAGAGGGGTCCCAGGCGTTCCAGGGCGCTCGTCACGTCGGGCACCGGGCTGACGCCCTCCGGCAGCGGTGGACGGCGTACGACCACGACCGGCAGGCCGAGTTCGCGGGCCGCCGTGAGTTTGGCGGACGTCGCCGCTCCCCCGCTGTCCTTGGTCACCAGTACGTCGATGCGGTGCTCGCGCAGCAGGGCCGTCTCGTCGGCCACGGTGAACGGCCCGCGGTCCAGCAGGACGCACGTGTGCGGCGGCACGGGCGGCTCGGGGGGCTCCACCGACCGGACGGTGAAGTGGAGCCGGGTCAGCCGGGCGAAGGCGGCGAGGCCCAGGCGGCCGGTGGTGAGGAAGACTCTCTGTCCGAGCCCGGGCAGTAGTTCGGCGGCGGCGTCCAGGGAGGGGACCGGGTGCCAGCGGTCGTCCGGTCCGGGCTGCCAGCCGGGGCGGCGCAGTACGACCAGGGGCACGCCGGTCGCGGTCGCGGCCCGTGCCGCGTTCGCCGTGATCCGCTCGGCGAACGGGTGCGTGGCGTCGACCAGGGCCGTCACGCCCTGGTCGCGGAGCCAGTCGGCCAGCCCTCGCTCCCCGCCGAAGCCTCCGACGCGCATCCCGCCCGCGACCGCTGCGGGCCGTGCCACCCGTCCGGCGAGCGAAGTGGTCACCCGTACTCCGGGGCGGGCGGTCAGCTCAGCGGCGAGTTCGCGTGCCTCGGTGGTACCGCCGAGGACCAGGACGTGTGCGGACATGACGCCGAGCGTACGAGTCCGGCGCCGGAGGGGACGGGCCGGGACCTGATGGGGGCGTCGGAGGGGCGCCCGAGGGGCAGGCCCGTGGATGTCGGCAACACCCGTGCCCCCTTACGTCCTACGATGACGCCGGCGACTGGAGGAGTCATGGCCGTGGACTTGAGCAGGCGGGCCTACCGGGTCCAGCGGTGGTCCGCGCGGGTGGCGCTGGCCGCGGCCACGCTCGCGGTGCTGTTCCCGCTCCTCTACGGAGGTCTGCGGGGACTGGCGCTGCTGCTCTGCGGCGTGGCCGGCCTCGCCGTGAGCGCCGCGGCCCTGTGGTGGACGCTGACCCTGCGGGGCCCGCTGCGCTGGGTTGCCGGGCTGGTGGTGCTGTGTGTGCCCGCGGCTGTCGTCGCGCTGTTCGCCGTCACCCTGTTCTGGGCGCTGCCGCTGTCACTGGTCCTGTGGGGGCTGGCCGTGTGGAGCGGCCGGTACGCGCTGCGGGGGACGGGCAGCGAGCGGCTGCGGGACCGGCAGGGGGAGCGGCGGACACCGCCGCCGCGGCGGCCGGTGCTCATCATGAATCCCCGTTCGGGCGGCGGCAAGGTGGGTCGGTTCGGCCTGCGGGAGAAGGCGGAACGCCTGGGTGCCCGGGTCGTCCTGCTCGATCCGGAGGTGCAGAACGACGTGACCGCTCTGGCCCGGGAGGCCGTCGCGGACGGCGCCGATCTGCTGGGTGCCGCCGGGGGTGACGGCACGCAGGCGCTGGTCGCGGCCGTGGCAGCCGAGCACGGCATCCCGTTCCTGGTCATCAGCGCCGGAACGCGCAACCACTTCGCCCTGGACCTGGGTCTGGACCGCGGTGATCCTGCCGCCTGCCTGGACGCGCTCACCGACGGGGTGGAGCTGCGCGTCGATCTCGGTTTCGCCGGTGACCAGCCCTTCGTGAACAACGCGTCCTTCGGCGCGTACGCGTCGATCGTGCAGAGCCCGGCCTACCGGGACGACAAGATCGGCACCAGTCTGGAGCTGCTGCCCGACCTGCTCACCGGGCAGCAGGGTCCCCGGCTGGTCGTCCGCGTCGGCGACACGACGCTCGACGCCCCGCAGGCGGTGCTGGTCAGCAACAACCCCTACCGCACCGACGATCCCTTCGGCCTGGGCCGGCGGGATCGGCTCGATTCGGGCGTACTCGGTGTCCTCGGCGTCAAGGTGGAGGGCGCGGTGGACGCCGCCGCGCTGCTGCTGGACCCCGCGCCGAGCGGGCTCACCATCATGACCGCCTCCGAGGTGGTCATCGAGGGGGACCGCGCGGAGGTAGAAGCCGGGGTCGACGGGGAGGCCCTGGTGCTGCCGGCGCCCGTCCGCTGCCGCATCGCACCCGGCGCGCTCCGGGTCCGCGTCCCCCGCAAGCGGCCCGGCGTCGCGCCGGTGCCACCGCGCCTGGACTGGCGGCGGCTGCGCAAACTGGCGGCGACGGTCGGGCGCACGGCGGCCCCCAGCCGGTTCCGGCACGGGGACTTCCCGCAGACGGAGGGCAGGGAGCCCTTTCTCGGCTCGCGGTAGGTCCGGCGCCCGCCGCACCCCGGCTCCCGGCTCCCGGCTCCCGGCTCCCGGCTCCCGGCTCCCGGCTCCCGGCTCAGTGCAGCAGCAGTTGCACGCCGCCCACCACCGTCGCCGCGATCACCAGCCGCTCGAAGAGCAACTGGTTGATCCGGCTCACGGCCCATTTGCCGAGGAACGCGCCGGGCACGACGAACAGGACGAGCGCCGCGTCGAGCAGCAGCGATTCCGCGTTGATCAGTCCGAGGCCCACACTGAACGGCACCTTGGACGTGTTGACGATCAGGAAGAAGAAGGCCGACGTCCCCAGGAAGCCCAGCTTCCGGAAGCCCGCGGAGAGCAGGTACAGGGACATCACCGGCCCGCCCGCGTTGGCGACCATGGTGGTGAAACCGCCGAGGACGCCGTACGAGCGCGCCTTGAGCTTGCCGGCCCGGGAGGTGACCGCGTCGGGTTCGTTCCCGGCGCCGTCCCCCTTCGCGGCTCTCTCCGCGGCTCGTCGCCGCCACACCGTCACCCCGGCCATCAGCAGCAGGATCGCCCCGATCGACGTCCGGACGGCCTCGTCGTCCGCCCACATCAGGAAGACGGTGCCGACCACGACGCCCGCGGCAACCGCCGGGAACAGCCGCCACAGCGTGGGCCAGTGGGCGTGCCGCCGGTAGGTGAGGACGGCGAGCACGTCCCCGGCGATCAGGATGGGCAGCAGTACGCCGGTGGAGGCGCGGGCGGGCAGCATCGCCGCGAAGATGGCGAGGCTGACCGTGTTGGCCCCGCTCACGGCGGTCTTGGAGAAGCCCACGAGCAGGGCCGCGAAGGCGAGGGCGGCGAATTGCCAGCCGTTGAGGTCCCAGAGTGTCATCGTGTTCATTGCGGGGACCGATGCTATGTCCCCTGGTGATCGCGGTCAGCATCGTCTCGCCTGATGGCCCTGCCACCCCGTCCGCCGAACCGCGCGCACCGCGGAGGTCGTCGTGTTTGTGCCGGAGTTCCCGGGGCACCTGCGGGACGGACGAGAAGGACAAGGACAAGGAAGGAGCCTCCCACCCCATGACCGTTGTGCGGAGCACGCTGCCCGACGAGGACCGCCGAATCGCCTGCGAGGCGCTCCAGAGCACCCTGGTGGATCTCCTCGGCCTCTCCCTGATCGGCAAGCAGGCGCACTGGAACGTCGTGGGTCCGCGGTTCCGTTCGGTCCACCTCCAGCTGGACGAGGTGGTCTCGGCCGCGCGCACCGGCGCCGACACGGTCGCGGAGCGCTCCGCGACGCTCGGCGTGCCGCCGGACGGCCGTCCGGAGACCGTCGCCAAGGTCTTCTCACTGCCCGTCCCCGAAGAGGGCTGGCTGCGGGACGAGGACGCCGTGCGGGTCATGACGGAGGCGCTGGGGACCGCGATCGTGCGGCTGCGCGAGCGCGTCGACGCCACCGAGAAGGCGGACCCGGTCACCCAGGACCTGCTGATCTCCGTCACCGCCGAACTGGAGAAACTGCGCTGGATGTTCGAGGCGGAGAACACCCCCTTCGGCTCCTGACGGACGCACGCGGCGCCCCCGGCGCCCCTGCTGCTGGCTCCCCCGCCCTCTCTCGCTCCCACTCCCCTGTCCCGCTCTCCCATTCCCGGGACAGGGTGATCACCGCGCGGCACAATGACCGCGACGGCCGGGTCCGGCCGGAGGAGCGAGAGAGGGCGAGAGACGTGGGTGAGAGCCACACCCCGCCGAGGGTCCCGGCGCGGCTGGACACCTCTGTCGCGCACAACGCGCGCGTGTGGAACCACTGGATCGGCGGCGAGGACAACTACGAGGTCGACCGACGGGTCGGCGACCAGGTCGCCTCGATCATCCCGGTCATCCGGGACATCGCCCGCGCGGACCGGGAGTTCCTGGGCCGGGCCGTCACGTATCTGGCCGGTGAGCGCGGGGTGCGGCAGTTCCTCGACGTCGGCACCGGGCTGCCGACCGCGGACAACACCCACGAGATCGCGCAGCGGATCGCTCCGGACTCCCGGATCGTCTACGTCGACAACGACCCGACCGTGCTGGTCCACGCCCGGGCCCTGCTCACCGGCGGCCACGACGGCGCGACCGCCTACCTCGACGCCGATGTGCGCGACCCGGACGCCATCCTCGAACGGGCCGCCGCCACACTCGACTTCGACCGTCCGGTCGCGGTGATGATGCTGGGCATCCTCAACTTCGTCCTCGACACCGGCGAGGCCCGTGAGATCGCACGGCGGATCGTGGCAGCCGTCCCCTCCGGCAGTTTCCTCGTGCTCACCCACCCCACCTCCGACGCCGAGGTGGGCGGCGAGAACCAGGTCCCCGCGATGGAGTTCTGGAACGAGAACGCCACTCCCCCGATCACCGCCCGCAGTGCCGAGGACATCGCCGCGTTCTTCGAGGGGCTGAACCTGGTCGAGCCCGGCCTGGTGTCCTGCTCGCGGTGGCGTGCCGGGGCGGACGCCGCGGTCGTCGTACCGCAGTACGGCGCGGTGGCCGTGAAACCCTGACGCCGTGACACCCTGACGCGACCGTCGACCCGATCCGGCCGAGCCCCTTGAGGAGGAAACACCGCCGCGGAGCGGCCGGCACCCCCGTAAGTCCGAACCGTTGAAAGTATGATCAAGCGATGTCTGACACGACCGAAACCACGCCGGGTTGGCTGTCCTCCGACGAACTGGAGATGACACGGGCCCGCATGCCGATCCTGTACGTCGAGGCCGTCCCCGTCCGTGTCGACGACAGCGGCGAAGTCACCAGCGTCGGCCTGCTGTTGCGCATAGGACCCGACGGCACGGTCAGCCGGACGCTGGTCTCCGGCCGGGTGCTGCACCACGAGCGGGTCCGCGACGCACTGCTGCGCCACCTGGAGAAGGACCTCGGCCCGGTGGCGCTGCCCCGGATCCCGGCGTCGCTCCAGCCGTTCACGGTCGCGGAGTACTTCCCCACACACGGCGTCACGCCGTACCACGACCCGCGTCAGCACGCGGTGTCCCTCGCCTACATCGTGCCGGTGACGGGTGACTGCCGGCCCCGGCAGGACGCCCTCGACCTGGTGTGGTTCAGCCCGCAGGAGGCCCTGTCGGAGGCCGTGCAGAGCGAGATGCCGGGCGGGCACGGGGTGCTGCTGAAGCAGGCGCTGGCCCACGCGGGCTGCGTGGGCTGACCCGGCGGGAACGGCGCGAGCGGGGTCAGGGGGCGTCCGTGCTCTCCGGGTGGGTGAGGTTCGCCCCGGTCGAGGGGTCGAAGACATGCGCCTTGCCCATGTCGACCCGGAGTTCCACGGGCGCTCCCTCACGGGCGCGGGTGGCGGCGTTCAGCCGGGCCACGATCTGCTGCGCGGCCCCCGCGCCGGTGTCGCGCAGGCCGGAGTCGGTGGCGAGTTCCTCCAGTTCGGTGGTCGTCACCGGTCCGCCCTCGGCGCCGAAGTAGACGTACACGTCGGAACCGAGCGACTCCAGCACGTCCACGGTGGCCGTGAGGACGGGGCCGCCCGGCTCGCGGGCCAGGGCCGCGTCCTCGAAGGCCTCGGGACGCAGCCCGACGATGACGTCGCGCGGCGCGTTCCGCCGTTCCAGCGCCTGGCGCGTACGGTCGTCGAGCGGCAGGTCGCCCAGCGGTGAGCGCAGCACACCCGCCTCCAGGGCGGCGCCGACGAAGTTCATCGCCGGGGATCCGATGAAGCCCGCGACGAAGAGGTTGCACGGCAGGTCGTAGAGCTGCGCGGGCGTGCCGATCTGCTGGACCACGCCCTGCCGCATGACCACGACCCGGTCGCCGAGGGTCATCGCCTCGGTCTGGTCATGGGTGACGTAGACGGTGGTGGTGCCCAGGCGGCGCTGCAGCCGGGAGATCTGGGTGCGCATCTGCACCCGCAGCTTGGCGTCCAGGTTGGACAGCGGCTCGTCCATCAGGAACGCCTTGGGGTCGCGGACGATGGCCCGCCCCATCGCCACCCGCTGACGCTGGCCGCCGGAGAGGTTGGCGGGCTTGCGGTCCAGGAACTCGCTCAGGTCGAGGACCCGCGCGGCCTCCTCGACCTTGCCGGCGATGACGGCCTTGTCCACCTTCGCCAGGCGCAGCGGGAAGCCCATGTTCTCGCGCACGCTCATGTGCGGGTACAGGGCGTAGCTCTGGAACACCATGGCGACGTCGCGCTCCTTGGGCGCGAGGTCGTTGACGACCTTGCCGCCGATGCGCAGGGTGCCCTCGGTGATGTCCTCCAGTCCGGCGATCATGTTCAGGGTGGTGGACTTGCCGCATCCGGACGGGCCGACCAGGATCACGAACTCGCCGTCGGCGATGGCGAGGTCCACGTCCTTCACGGCGACGGATCCGTCGGGAAAACGCTTGGTGACGCCCTCGAGGACGATCTCGGCCATGGGTGGTGCCTCCTTGCCTTCGTGACGGGCCTTCGTGACAAACATTTATGACGGGCCTTCAGGCGGCCGGGTCCGGGTGCGGTCCGGTCACCCCTTGACCGCCCCGGAGGTCAGTCCGGCCACGATCCGCCGCTGGAAGAACAGGACGAAGACGATGATGGGGATGGTGATCACCACGGCGGCGGCGGCGATCGACCCGGTGGGCTGCTGGAACTGGGAGCTGCCGGTGAAGAACGCGATCGCGGCGGGCACCGTCCGCGCGGACTCGGTGGAGGTCAGCGAGATCGCGAACAGGAAGTCGTTCCAGCAGAAGATGAACACCAGGATGGCGGTGGTGAACACGCCCGGCGCGGCCAGCGGCACGATGACCAGCCGGAACGCCTGCGCGGGCGTGGCGCCGTCCACCTTGGCGGCCTTCTCCAGGTCCCACGGGATCTCCCGGAAGAACGCCGACAGGGTGTAGATCGCCAGCGGCAGCGAGAAGGTCATGTACGGGATGATGAGCCCGATCCAGGTGTCGAAGATCCCGATGGCCCGCTCGATCTCGAACAGCGGCGAGACCAGGGAGATCGGCGGGAACATGGCGATCAGCAGCGACATTCCGATGAGCAGCTGCTTGCCGGGGAACCGCAGCCGGGCCACGGCGTAGGCGGCCATGGTGCCCAGGACCACCGCGATCACCGTGGCGATCAGCGCGATGCCGATCGAGTTGATCAGTGCCCGGGTGAACTGGGAGGTCTCGAAGATGCCCCGGTAGTTCTCCCAGGTCCAGTCCCGGGGGATGTAGTAGCCGTCGGAGAGGGTGGCGGGGTCCTTGAACGACAACGCGGCGATCCACCACACCGGAAACAGGGCGTACAGCACCACGACGACGTTGACGACGCCCCAGCGGGTCGCGTGCGTCCTGCCCGCTGCGGCCATCAGCGCTTCACCTCCGCGCCGGGTGCGGCGGCGCCGAACAGCTTGACGAAGGTGAAGGCGATGATCCCGACGCAGAGGAAGATCAGGACCGAGATCGCCGACCCGATGCCCAGGTTCAGCGCGGTGAACAGGTTGTCGTAGCCGAGGATCGACAGGGAGCCGGTACCGTGTGCGCCCGAGGTCAGGACGTAGATGTTGTCGAAGATCCGGAAGGCGTCCAGCGTGCGGAAGAGCAGCGCCACCAGGATGGCCGGTTTCATCAGCGGCACCATGACCTTGGTGAACCGCTGCCAGGATGTGGCGCCGTCCACCATGGCCGCCCTCAGAGTCTCCTCGGGGACCAGGGCCAGGCCGGCGAGCAGCAGCAGCGCCATGAACGGGGTGGTCTTCCACACCTCGGCGAGGATGATCAGCCACAGCGCGGGCCACTGTTCGGTCAGCGGGGCCTCGCCGCTGGGCAGCAGTCCGGCGAGATAGCCCAGTTCGGGGGTCCAGGCGTACTGCCAGGAGAAGGCGGCGACCACCGTGACGATGCCGTACGGGACGAGGACCGCGGTGCGGACCGTGCCGCGCCAGAAGACCGTGCGGTGCATCACCAGGGCGAGCCCCATGCCGAGAACGAGTTCGACGGCCACGGACACGGCGGTGATGAACAGCGTGACCCAGAACGCGTCCCACCAGAACGGGGAGGACAGCACGGCCCCGTAGTTGCTCAGGCCGACGAACTCGGCCTGAGCCGGGAAGCGCAGGTCGTAGCGCTGGAGGGACAGATAGACGGCGTATCCGATGGGGTAGGCGGTCACGGCGGTCATGACGATGACGGCCGGTGCGCACAGCAGCCAGCCGAGGCGCCGTTCCTGCTTGGCACCGGCCGAGAGGGCAGCCCTGTCCTTCCCGCCCTGGGGCGGCGTCGTCCCGTCGGGCGGCCGGGCACCGGCCGGGTCGGCCATCGTGCTCATCCGGTGTCGCCCCGGAAGGACGCCCGCGCACCGGCGGGGTGCGGCAGGTGGTGGTTCACGGGATCACGCCCTCGGATCGCAGGGCATCGTCGATCTGCTCCCTGATGGTCTCGACCGAGCTTTCCGGCTTGACGGCGGACGGCGGGGACAGTGTGTGGGAGACGGCGATCGACACGTTCTGGTAGGCGGGAGTGACCGGCCGGACGCTCGCCGACTCCAGAGCGGCCAGCACATCCTGGGAGAAGGGGTACTGCTTCATCAACGTCGGCTCGTCGTACAGGGAGCGCAGAGTGGGTGGCAGTCCGCCCTCGAGCGCGGCGGTGAGCTGGTTCTCGTGGTCGCGCAGGCACAGGGCCGCCTCGAAGGCCAGGTCGGGGTGGCGGGAGTAGGCGCTGACGGCCAGGTCGATGCCACCGATGGTGGGGCGGGCGGGGCGGGCGGCGTCGATGCGTGGGTAGGGCGCCCAGCGGAAGCTCTTGAACAGCTGCGGGTTGTTCGCCTTCATCGACGGATAGACGAACGGGTAGTTGATCTCGAGCGCCGCCGCCCCCGACTCCATGGCGAGACGGTTCTGGTCCTCCATCTGGTTGGGCAGGGAGGGATCCGCGGCCGGGGAGCGGGCGAAGTCCCGCATGAGGGCGGCGGCCCGCACGGCCGGCGCGCCGAGCGACGGCGCGGTGGCGCTCGGGTTGAGGATGGAGCCGCCCGCGCTGTTGACCAGGGTGTTGAACCAGACGGTCAGCCCCTCGTACTGGGCGCCCTGGATCTCCACGTAGTGCGGTTTGCCCTGCCGGGCCAGGTCGCGGGACATCGTCAGCATCTCGGACCAGGTCGTGGGCGGGGTGGGCACCAGGTCCTCGCGGTACCACAGGAGCTGGGTGTTGGTGTTGTACGGGACGGCGTAGAGCCTGCCCTTCCAGGTGGCGGTCCGCAGGGGGACACGCAGGGTGTCCTCGGTGGCCCGCCGTTTCGTCTCGCCCGTCCACTCCCGGATCCAGCGGGCCTCGGCGAACTCCGCGGGCCAGGTCACGTCCAGGCCCAGGATGTCGAGGGAGTCGTCCTGGGCGGCGAGCCGGCGCACCATCTGCTGGCGCTGGCCGTCGGCGCCTCGTGGCAGCTTGTTGTAGCTGATCCGGTAGCGGCCGCCCGATGCCCGACCGCACCGGTCGGCGGCCTTCTGCAGGGCGCCGGAGTCGTCGGGGAAGTTGTACCAGTTGAGCGTGGTCGGGCCGGAACCCTCCTGTTCACCGCCACAGGCGGCGAGCGTGGACGCCATCAGCGTCAGCGCGACCAGCACCCGCGGCCGCGGCCGTCGCGTTCGTCGGGGGTGTCGGGGGTGTCGCCCCTCGCCGGGGTTTCCCGGGTCCGGTCGGCCCCCGCACATCGCGCGCACGCGCTCCACACCTCGCTTCCGGGACGGCGGCGCGGGCGTCGGGCCCCGCGGCGGTGCTTACCCGGCGAACATTAAGCAGCACACAGAGCGACATCAAGGACATCTACGGGCGAATCGACCGCGGAGCGCGTCAGACGGCTCGCCAGACGTTGTCGAAGGCCGCGTCCTCGATGTCCCGCCGCTGCCGTACGGCCCCCAGTTCCATGACGGCGTCGTTGACGGTGGCCAGGACGGTCACGACCTGATCGTCGGCGAGCTCGGCGACCAGGTCCTCGGCCGGCTGCTCCCCGATCCCCGCGGCGGCGGCGAGGCCGGCCAGCACCGGTTCACGCGACGCCCAGCGGTCGGCCGCCCGGCTCCGGGCCGGCGAATCGGCCGGCACCGGCGGATCCGTCCGGAAGGAGATCCGGCGGGCGTGCGGCCGGGTGACCAGCCCTTCCGACTCCAGGGCGGCAAGATGGGCGGCGGCCAGACCGCGGCCCCGGCGCCACAACCAGTCCTCGACGGATTCGTAGGGCGTCTGCCGTACGAGTGACGAGGCGGCCTCGCCCATCAGTCCCTCACCGTCGGCGGGCGGCAGCCCGGGGACCACGCGGTGCTCGTCCAGGGTGACGGCCTCGGCGTCCATGAGGTCGATCAGCTCCGCTCCCGCGAGCGCGAGCGACAGCTCACCCTGCGCCACCGGAGGGGTGGAGGGGGTGTCGAGGGCGACGATCATCAGGTCCCGTGCCGTGGTCATGAGCGACTCCCTGTCAGTGGCTCCCCGTCAAAGGGGTGGCGGCACACCCCACAGACGACACATCGTACGACCACCACATCGGGGGACGACGAAAAGCCGCCTTCCCATCCATGAGAAGGCGGCTTCCGACCTGCTACAAGCTGGTCGGGACGACAGGATTTGAACCTGCGACCCCTTGACCCCCAGTCAAGTGCGCTACCAAGCTGCGCCACGTCCCGATGCCCGTCTGACCTGGGGATTCCCCGGGATCAACGTGCACGGAAACAATACCGCACTCGGGACGGTGATCGCGCACCCGTTTGCACGGCGGGGCTTGACCTGAAGTTTGGTTGAGGTTGCACGATCGCCGTATGACGATCACCGAGGAACACACACGTACGTACGGGTTCGCGGATCTGCCGGGGCTGATGGGCCTGATGACCGGCGACGAGAAGCACGGGCCGGCCGCCACCTCCACGCTGGACGTGCTGTGGGTGCTCTACGACCGGGTGCTGCGCGTCTCGCCGGAACGGACGGACGCCCAGGACCGTGACAGGTTCCTGCTGTCGAAGGGGCACGGGCCGATGGCGTACTACGCCGTGCTGGCCGCCAAGGGCTTCCTGCCGGTGGAGTGGCTGCCGGGCTTCGGCTCGTACGACTCCCCGCTCGGCCACCACCCCGACCGGGTGTTGGTGCCGGGGGCCGAGATCGGCAGTGGCTCGCTGGGGCACGGGCTGCCGATCGCGGTCGGGACGGCGCTGGGGCTGCGCGCGCAGGGGCTGGACGGACCGAGGGTGTGGACGCTGATCGGGGACGCCGAACTGGACGAGGGCAGCAACCACGAGGCGATCGCCTTCGCCGGTCCGGCCGGTCTGGAACGGCTGCACACCGTAGTCGTCGACAACTCCTCCGCCAGTCACGCCCGGCCCGGCGGGATCGTCGCGCGTTTCGAGGCGGCCGGCTGGTCCGCGCTCACCGTCGACGGTCGTGACCACGAGGCGCTGTACGCCGCGTTCACCGCGCCGCATCCGGGCCGCCCGCACGTGGTGGTGGCCCGGGTCGAGCCGAAGTACGCGTGAACCCTCCCCTTCTTTCAGTCAAGTTCGGTATGCGGTATGGAAAGGACAGACTTCCGTGGACACCATGCGTGACCGTTTCGCCCCTGTCGTCACCCGGCTGCTCGACGAGGACCCCCGGGTCGCGGTGGTTCTCGCCGAGATCGGCAAGGACGGCTTCACCGAGGCACTGCGCCGGCACCCGGACCGGGTCGTCAACGTCGGCATCCGGGAGCAGCTCCTGGTGGGGGCCGCCGCCGGGATGGCGCTCACCGGCCTGCGGCCCGTCGTGCACACGTTCGCCAGCTTCCTCGTCGAGCGGCCCTTCGAGCAGGTCAAGCTGGATCTCGGGCATCAGGGCGCGGGTGCCGTGCTGGTGAGCGCCGCCGCGTCCTTCGACTGGCCGGCCGGCGGCTACACCCACATGGCGCCCGGTGACGTGGCGCTGCTGGACACCCTGGACGGCTGGACCGTGCATGTGCCGGGGCATCCGGACGAGGCCGAGACGCTGCTGCGGCACGCGGTGGCCGCCGGGGACGACAAGGTGTACGTGCGGCTGTCCCTGCAGTCCAACGCGCACCCGCTGCCGGTGGACGGTGAGCGCTTCCGCACCGTCCGCGAGGGCCGCTCCGCGGTGGTGGTCGCCGTGGGGCCCGTTCTGGAGGCCGTCCTCGCGGCCACGGAGGGGCTCGACGTCACCGTCCTGTACGCCGCCACCGTCCGGCCGTTCGACGCGGCCGCGCTGCGGCGGGCCACCGGGACCGCCGGGACGGACGTCGTCCTCGTCGAGCCGTACCTGGCGGGTACGTCGGTGGCGCGGGTGAACGACGCCTTGGCCGACGTACCGCACCGGGTGCTGGGGCTGGGCGTGGGGCGGCGGGAACTGCGACGGTACGGGCAGCTCGAGGAGCACGTCGCCGCGCACGGTCTCGACGCCACCTCGCTCCGGGAGCGGATCGCGGGCTTCGTCTCGGGGTGAACGAATGGCAACGCCCGCCGGTGTTCAGCCCACGGACGGCAGCCCCAGCCGGGGATACGCCTCGAGCAGCCGGGGCGGGGCCGCCTGGCGCCAGGAGTCGGCGAGGATGTCACGCAGCTCGTCCTCGCCGTCGAGGGCGGCGAGGCGTGCCCTGACCCAGGCGAACTGCGCCTCGTGGTCCGCGATCCAGAACTTCTCCGGTTCGGCGAGGGCCAGTTCGTCGCGCTCCTCCTTGGGGCAGCGCACGGCGATGGACGTCTCGTCCTCGGGCAGGGTGGCGAACATCTTCCCCGCGACCCGGAACGTGGGCATGCTCCACGCGATCTTCTCCGTGGTGTCCGGCAGGGACAGGGCGATCCGTCGTACGTCTTCGGCATCCGGCATGTCAGGCACCGTAGCGACTGCCACTGACAACCGGTCACGAGACGGGGGCCGGTCGCCTACGGTGCTCCGGCGGCCTCGCTCAGCGCGTCCAGCACCGGGCGGATCAGCGGGTGCTCCTCGGCTCCCCGGCGTACGGCGGCGAAGACCCGGCGGGTGGGTGCCACACCGTCGACGGGGCGGACGACGACGCCCGTCAGGTCCGTGCCGCGCAGCGCCGAGCGCGGGACCAGGGCGACACCCACGTCCGCCGAGGCCAGCGCCACCACCGCGCGGAAGTCGTCCGAAGTGTGCTCCAGACGGGGCTGGAATCCGGCGTTCTCGCAGGCCAGGACGAGTACGTCATGGCAGGGGTTGCCGGGGTAGGGGCCGATCCACGGGTCCTTGGCCAGCTCGGCGAGCGGCACCTCGGCGGTGTCGGCCAGCCGATGGCTGACGGGGACGACCGCGTCGAAGGGCTCCGCGTACAGCGGTACGTGGGTCAGCCGCGGGTCGTCGGCGGACGGCGCTCCCCGGTACTCGACGGCCACGGCGACGTCGATCTGCCGGTCCAGCAGCATCGGCAGGCTGGCGTCGCCCTCGGCGTCCTGGACGTGGATACGGATACCGGGAGCCGTGGCGGCGAGGCGGACCAGAGCGGGCACGACGACCTGGGCGATCCCGGTCGCGAAGGAGGCGACGGTGAGGGTGCCGGCCGCGCCCGAACTGTAGTCGGCGAGTTCGGCCGCAGCCCGCTCCAGCTGGGCGAGGACCACGTGGGTGTGGTCGAGCAGGATCTCGCCGGCCGGCGTCAGCCGTACCCCCTTGGCGCTGCGCTCCACCAGCCGGTGGCCGGTCTCCTGCTCCAGCGCGGTCAGTTGCTGGGAGACGGCCGAGGGGGTCAGGTACAGCGCGGCGGCAGCCGCCGTGACCGTACGGTGGTCGGCCACCGCACGCAGGATGTGGAGCCGCCGTGCCTCGATCATGAGACCGGATTCTCTCAGATCCCCTCGAACGCCGCCGCGCTCCGCTCAGGCGTCGAGCTCCGCCCGCGCCGCCACGAAGGCGTCCACCGCGCGGTTCACGTCCTCGGTGGAGTGGGCCGCGGACAGCTGGACCCTGATCCGGGCCTGTCCCTCGGGCACCACGGGGTAGGAGAAGCCAATCACGTACACACCGCGTTCCAGCAGCAGCTCCGCCAGGCGTCCCGCGCGGGCCGCGTCGCCGATCATCACCGGGGCGATGGGGTGGTCGCCGGGGAGGATGTCGAAGCCCTCGCCGGTCATCCGGCGGCGGAACAGGGCGGTGTTCTCACCCAGCCGGATCCTCAGGTCGTCCGCGGACTCCAGCAGGTCGAGGACCTTCAGCGAGGCCGCCGCGATCACCGGGGCGAGGGTGTTCGAGAACAGGTACGGCCGGGAACGCTGGCGCAGCAGGGCGACGATCTCCGCGCGGGCGGCGACATAGCCGCCGGAGGCGCCGCCGAGCGCCTTGCCGAGGGTGCCGGTGAGGATGTCGACGCGGTCCATGACGCCGTGCAGTTCGGGGGTGCCGCGTCCGCCGGGCCCGACGAAGCCCACGGCGTGCGAGTCGTCGACCATGACCATGGCGTCGTGGCGGTCGGCGAGGTCGCAGATCTCGTCCAGCGGCGCGACATGGCCGTCCATGGAGAAGACGCCGTCGGTGACGATCAGCTTGCGCCGCGCCCCGCCCTCGGCGGCCTCCTTCAACTGACGTTCCAGGTCCGCCATGTCACGGTTGGCGTAACGGAAGCGGCGGGCCTTGGACAGCCGGATGCCGTCGATGATCGACGCGTGGTTGAGCGCGTCGGAGATCACCGCGTCGTCCGGGCCGAGCAGCGTCTCGAACACGCCGCCGTTGGCGTCGAAGCAGGACGAGTAGAGGATCGTGTCCTCCTGGCCGAGGAACGCCGACAGCCGGGCCTCCAGCTCCTTGTGCACCTCCTGCGTACCGCAGATGAAGCGCACCGAGGCCATGCCGTAGCCCCAGCGGTCGAGGGCCTCGTGGGCGGCGGCGAGCACCTCGGGGTGGTCGGCGAGGCCGAGGTAGTTGTTGGCGCAGAAGTTGAGGACCTCACCGGGCCGGCCGCCCGCGGTGACGTTCACGGTGGCGGACTGCGGAGTGCCGATCACCCGCTCGGGCTTGTGCAGTCCGGCGGCGCGGATCTCGTCGAGGGTGGTGCGGAGGTCGTCGCGCACGGAGTCGAACATGGGAAGGCTCCTGGATGAAGGTGCTCGCGGATGAGGTGGATGCCGAGGAAGAGGAAGGTGTCGGGCGGGCGCCGGGACGGGGTGCGCCCGGGACGGGGGTGCCGGGGTCAGGACGTCCAATCGAGGATGATCTTGCCGCCGCGGCCGCTCGCCGCGTCCTCGAACGCCGCCTCGAAGTCGCGGTGGGAGTACCGGCCGGTGATCACGGGGGCGAGGTCCAGGCCGCCCTCCAGCAGCACCGACATGGCGTACCAGGTCTCGAACATCTCACGGCCGTAGATGCCCTTGAGGGTGATCATCGAGGTGACGATCCGGGCCCAGTCGACCGGGAACTCCTCGGCCGGCAGGCCCAGCATCGCGATCCGGCCGCCGTGGGTCATGTTGGCGATCATGTCCCGCATCGCCTCGGGGCGTCCGGACATCTCCAGGCCGACGTCGAATCCCTCGCGCAGACCGAGGATCTGCTGCCCGTCGGCGATGGCCGACTCCCCCACGTTCAGCGCCAGGCTCACGCCGATCTTGCGGGCGAGTTCCAGACGCTCCTCGCTGACGTCGGTGATCATGACATGGCGGGCTCCGGCGTGCCGGGCCACGGCGGCGGCCATCAAGCCGATCGGTCCGGCGCCGGTGATCAGGACGTCCTCCCCCACGAGCGGAAAGGACAGGGCGGTGTGCACCGCGTTGCCGAACGGGTCGAAGATCGCGGCGACATCGAGGTCGACGGGCACACGGTGCACCCAGACGTTGGTCGCGGGCAGCGCGACGTACTCGGCGAACGCGCCGTCGCGGCCGACGCCGAGCCCGATGGTGGCGCGGCACAGGTGCCGTCGTCCGGCCAGGCAGTTGCGGCACTTGCCGCACACGAGGTGGCCCTCGCCGCTGACCCGGTCACCGGTCTTGATCTCGTCGACGTCCCGGCCCGTCTCGACGACCTCGCCGACGAATTCGTGCCCGAGGACCAGCGGAGTACTGATCGTCTGCCGGGCCCAGCCGTCCCAGGACCGGATGTGCAGGTCGGTGCCGCAGATACCGGTGCGCAGCACCTTGATCAGCACGTCACCGGGCCCGACGGCCGGCTCCGGAACGTCCGCGAGCCACAGCCCGGGTTCGGCCTTCTCCTTGACGAGCGCCTTCAACGCCACGGCTCCTGAGGGTGAGTCCCGACTCCCGGGCATGCCGGAGCAGCCCAGGCCGGGAAGCGGAGTGGATTCGCACTGCAATCTGCCGTACGCCACCCTCACCGGTCCATCGAGGATTTCTTAAGCGTGGCCACAGCTTTCCTTCACGCCGTCACCCCATCGGCCCCCTGCTCACCTGCTCACCACCGGGCCCGTGGGTTCACCACGATGGCCCGTCGGTCTCTCCGTGTTCCAGGTGTTCGAGGTTCTCGAGACGTTCGAGCCGTACGACGAGACCCGCGGCCTGCTCCTTGATGGCGGTGAGCCCCGCCTGCCCCCAGGCCCGCGGCTGGGTGTCGGAGACCGACACGGTGCCCAGCACCATGCCGGTGCTGTCGATGAGCGGGGCGCCCAGGTAGGAGCGCACTCCGAACTCGTCCACGACCGGATTGCCCGCGAACCGCGGATAGTCGCTCACGTCCCCCAGGGCCAGTGCCTTGCGCCGGGCCACCACATGGGGGCAGAAGCCGTGGTCGCGGGGCAGTGCCCGGCCCAGCAGGGCGCCGGTGCCGTCGCCGCGGACCACGGGCGCGACCGCCGGGGCGTGCAGACCGGCGAAGAACTGCCCCTCCTCCCTCAGGAAGTTGACCACGGCGTACGCCGCCCCGGTGAGTTCGGCGAGACCGTACGCGAAGGCGTCGAGCGAGGGCTCGGGGCGCTCACCCAGGCCCAGTCGGCGCAGCCGCCGGGTGCGGGCCGGGGCCTCCTTGTCCTCGGGGGTGAGCAGCAGACGACCGGCCGGGCGGGGCGGGTCGTAGCTCATGGGCGGACTCCCTGGGTGTGGGCAAAACGCATATACGGGCTCCGTGACGGTGTGCGGGGATCACATGTGGGCGCCATACCCCGTGGCGGGGGCCGGGGCGTGGGCGATGAGGTGGCGCACCAGGGTCAGCAGGGTCTGAACACCCGAGCTGGAGATCCGGGCGTCGCAGCACACGACGGGGATCTCGTCGGTCAGGTCCAGGGCGGCGCGCACCTCCTGGGGGTCGTAGCGGAAGGCACCGTCGAACTCGTTGACGGCGATGACGAAACCGAGGCCGCGCTGCTCGAAGAAGTCGACGGCGGCGAAGCACTCCTCCAGGCGCCGGGTGTCGGCGATGACGACCGCGCCGAGGGCGCCCTCGCAGAGTTCGTCCCACATGAACCAGAACCGCTCCTGGCCCGGTGTGCCGAACAGGTACAGCACATGCTCCGGGTCCAGGGTGATGCGGCCGAAGTCCATCGCCACGGTCGTCTCGACCTTGTTCTCGATCCCGTCGAGCCGGTCGGTGGCGGCACTGACCGTGGTGAGCAGTTCCTCCGTGCTGAGCGGCGCGATCTCGCTGACCGCGCCGACGAAGGTGGTCTTGCCCACGCCGAACCCGCCCGCCACGAGGATCTTGAGCGCGGTGGGGAACGGGTCGGTGCCGGTGCCGCGGTCAGAGCTGTCGTCGTAGTCCATCGAGCACTGCCTCCAGAAGGGCCCGGTCCGTCGGGTTGTGGTCGGACACGGGGGGCTTGGTGGTGAGCCCCCCGCAGTCGACGAGGTCCGCCAGCAGCACCTTGGTGACGGCCACCGGCAGCTTGAGGTGGGCGGCGACCTCGGCGACCGGGAGGGGCGCGCGGCACAGGTCGAGTGCCTGCGCGTGCTCGGGGCCGAGGTAGCCGAAAGGGGTGGCCCCGGTGGCCATCACCTGCGACATCAGGTCGAGTTCGACGGTGGGGCGGGTACGGCCGTCGCTGACGGTGAAGGGGCGCACCAGCCGCCCGGCCGCGTCGTCCAACCAGGGGCCGTCGCCGGCCGCCGCCACGTTCAAGGCCTCATCACCGGGGGTTCGACGGCGGGCTGTCGGGGAGCGGTCATCAGATACGGCCGGACGCTCTTGACCAGCATCGCCATCTCGTAGCCGAGCACCGCCGCGTCGGCCTCACGGCCGGCCAGCACAGCGAGGCAGGTGCCGGAACCGGCGGTGGAGACGAACAGCAGGGTCGAGTCGAGTTCGACGACGACCTGGCGGACCTCGCCGCCGTCGCCGAAGCGGATGCCGGCGCTGCGGCCGAGCGAGTAGAGGCCGGAGGCCAGGGCGGCCATGTGGTCGGCGCTGTCCGCGTCGAGGCCGTGCACGGACTTCACCAGCCCGTCGCAGGAGAGCAGCACGGCACTCGACGTGTGCGGTACCCGTTGCACGAGGCCGCTCATCAGCCAGTCGAGATCGGACACGTGGGCGGTCGGCGCATCGCTCGCCATGGTGGATCGACTCCTTGGGGTAAGAAGGTCTGCGGAAGCGCTGGGGGTGGGTGCGGGCATGCTCATCCGGCGGGTGCGCTCCCGTCGTCCCGGGCGGTGTGGTCGGTGCGGGGCGCGGGCACCCCGTCATGGGCACCGCGCGTCTCCCGGGGCACCGCGGGCACATGGCGCGCCTCCATGGTGTGGGACTCCGTGGTGTGGGACTCCATGGAGTGAGGCTCCATGGCACGGGTCTGCGTGGTGTGGAGCGGGTCCATGGGATGGGCGTTCATGGGCCGTGACGGCAGCATGGACACGGACACCGTGGGGTCGCCCACCATGTGCTCGCCGGCGTTGTCGTCGCGTCCCATGTGGCCGGTGTCCATAGGTGGTTGGGTTTCGGCGAGGCTGACGCCCCGTTGGAAGGCCGCCATCAGGTGGGGATCGTGACCGGCAACGTGTTCGGTCTCCTGACGCGGCGTGGGGCCGTCGCGGAGTTGGGGCACGAGGTGTTCCTGGGCACGGCGGCGGGGCAGCCGGGGTTTGTCCATGGTGCCGCGCACCGTGCCGTCGCGCGAGGTGAGGAGAGCGGCTCCCGTCCCGTTCTCGGCGAGGGTCCGCCGGTCATCGAGGTTGACGCCGGGTGTCGCCTCGGCCGGGTTGGGCCGTACCCCGCGGGCACCCCGCAGCGGCAGGGGCGGTGCCACGCCGTCGGGGGGCGACGGGGCCGGAACGGTGGCGTGGTCGCGGCGGTGCGACCGCTCTCCCGCGGCATGCGGCACCGGGGTGCGGGGCGTCCCGGGCCCCTGTACCGGGCCGGGTCCGGAGCCCGCCTGCGGATCGGGCAGCGGGCCGGTCCCGTACCCGGCGGGCCCGGGCAGCGGGACACCCCCGGGCGCGGGCACGGGGCGCCCGGGCCGGGGCGCCGGCCCGCCGCCGTGCTCCGCGCCCGGCACCGCGTCGATCTCTCGCGGCTGTCCCGTGCCCTGCCCCGCGACCCACGGCTCCGCGCCCAGCAGTGACTGCGGCACGACGAGCACGGCCTGCACTCCGCCGTAGATGTTGCTCTGCAACCGGACCTGGATGCCGTGCCGCTTCGCGAGCTGCGAGACCACGAACAGACCGATGCGTCCGTCGGCCAGCAGGCCGGCCACATTGACCTGGTCCGGGTCGGCGAGCAGGGCGTTCATCCGCTCCTGCTCGCCCATGGGCATGCCGAGTCCGCGGTCCTCGACCTCGACGGCGAGCCCTGAGGTGACGAGGCCGGCGCGGAGCAGCACCTGGGTGTGCGGGGCGGAGTACAGCGTGGCGTTCTCGACGAGTTCGGCCAGCAGGTGGATGACGTCGGCGACGGCGTGCCCGCGCAGGGTGCCGTCGATCGGCGGGACGAGTTTGACCCGCGAGTACTGCTCGACCTCGGCGATGGCCGAGCGCAGCACCTCGCTCATGGAGACGGGGTTGCTCCACTGCCGCCGGGAGACGGCTCCGCCGAGCACGGCGAGGTTCTCGGCGTGACGGCGGATACGGGTGGCGAGATGGTCGACGTGGAAGAGTCCCTTGAGCAGGTCGGGGTCCTCGATCTCGTTCTCCATCTCGTCGAGGAGGGAGATCTCGCGGTGGACCAGGGACTGCAGGCGCCGGGCCAGGTTGACGAACACCTCGAGTTTCTGTTCGCTGCCCGCCTGGCTGGAGAGTTGGGACGCCTGCACGACGGCGGTGACGGCGCCGTCGTGCGCCCGGGACAGGTCGGCGGCGAGCAGGTCGAAGTCGTCGGCGTCCTCCGGCGTCCTGTCGCGCTGTCCCCGTGGTGGCGGGCCCTCCCCCCGGCGCAGGGCGTCCACCAGACCACCCAGGTCGGCCTCGCGCCGGGCCGTGCTCCGGCGCAGGCTCTCCACCCTCTCGTGCACGGAGCGGGCAGCGCGGTCGGCGGCCACGGCGGCGATGACGATGCCGGCAAGGGCCACCGACCCCGCGCCGCCGAGCACGGCCCACAGCGTGGCGCCGGGGCGTACCCCGGTGGAGCGGACCGTGAACAGCACGGCCGCGCAGGCGCTGAGGGCGACCGCGACGGGCGGCAGCACGGCGAGCCGCAGCAGCTGGGGCCGTATCTGCGTCTCGGGGAGCGCGGGGACGGGCCGGGAGGACGGGCGTCCATGCCGTCCGCCCTCCCGCCGGTCCGTGCGGGAGACCGGAGCGCGGGAGCCGGGCATCGGTGTCCTCGAACTGGTACTGGCCCGTCGGTTCCGGGTGCCGGTCGCGCCCGAGACGTCGGCCGGGCCCGGCCGGCGGGACTCCTCGCCCCGTCGGCTCCCTCGTCCGCCTGCTGCCTGCACGTACCGGTCCCCGCTCCCTGATCCGATCCGGTGAACATGACCCCGGGGCGCGATGCGCCCGACCGACACTCACCGTAGTCACCACCGCATCACGTGCGGTGGTCAGTTGACAAACTTGCCCGGACAGCGTCCCGCTCTGGTATGAGGCGTCGTACGACAGACCGATAAGCCCGTCAGGGAGCCGCCCGGAAACGGTCACAGATCGATCTGACCTGGTCAGAAGCGGTCACGGGCACATACCGAGGGCCGGGGAGCTCACGGCTCCCCGGCCCTCGCCCTTCCGGCATCCACCCACCCGGGACCGCCGCGACGGCCGCGGTCCCTCCGTCACGGCGTCCCCGGGGATCCTTCACACCCGAGAGAGGCCCACAGAATTCTCACTCTCCGTAGCAGCGCAGGCCATGACTCCTGGGCTCCTGTGCTATGTCACTCCTCTCCCACCAGGTCCAGGTCCTCGTGGGAGGAAGCGGAGGGACCCGTGACGGGGGCGGGCAGCGGCCACTTGTGGTTCGGGACGTGTCCCACCTCCCGCCACCACGTCTTCGTCGGCAGCTCTCCCGCGGGCTCGAACGGCAGGCCCGGGACGGGGAAGGCGGCGGGCTGACCGACCGCGTCGGCGGCCGCCATCGTCCACTCGCCGGGCTCCGCCCAGGGATGCGGCGCCAGGTTGAAGGTGCCCCAGTGGATCGGCAGGAAGACACCGTCCGGGCGGCCTCTTTGCAGGTCGAGATGGGCCTGGATGCCCTCGGCCGGGTTCATGTGGATCTCGGGCCATGAGCCAGGTCCCGGGACCGGGTCCAGCCGGCCCTTGGGCCAGAAGTCCGAGTACGCGCCGATCTGGATCATCGTCGCGTCGAACGGGCCGTGATCGGCGCCGATGTCCTTGAAACCGTCGAAGTAGCCGGTGTCGCCGCTGTGGTACACGCGGTGCTCCGCACCTGCCACGACCCAGGAGGCCCACAGGGTGTGCTGGGTGTTGCGCAGTCCCCGGCCGCAGAAATGGCGGGCCGGGGTGGCCGTGAGGGTGAGCCCGCCGACCCGCGTCGCCTCGTGCCAGTCCAGTTCGCGCAGCCGGTCGGCGGACACGCCCCAGTGCTCCAGATGGGCACCCACCCCGAGCGGCACGGCGAACAGCGTGTCCGTGCCGGCCAGCGCCTTGATGGTGGGCAGGTCCAGGTGGTCGTAGTGGTCGTGCGAGATCACCACGACGTCGACCGGGCCGAGCCCGGCCAGTGGCAGGGGCACCGGGTGCAGCCGCCGGGGCCCGACGAAGGGGAAAGGGGAGCAGCGCTCGCCCCACACCGGGTCGAACAGGACCCGCTGACCGTCTATCTCCGTGAGTACGCTGGAGTGGCCCATCCAGGTGAGGCGCAGCCCGGTGACCGGCGGCCGGGCCAGGTCGGCGAGGGTGGTGGAGTGCACCGGCACGGTGCCGCGCGGCGCACGGCTGTACCGGGTCTCCTTGTCGAAGTAGGTCTTCGCCAGGTCTCGGGCCGAGCCCTCGGACCGGGGCCGGGTGGGGCCCCCGGGGTTCTGGAACACCCCGCCCCGGTAGTGCGGGGATCTGCGGATGCGCTCCATGCGCTCCCCACTCGGGTCCGCGCCGAAGGCCGCGGGCCGTAGCGCACGGAGCCCGGAGCTCTGGGAACGGAAACCGGCCACGATGCCTCCCAGCGGAGTCGGTCAGACATCCCATTATGTGCGGACAGGCCGGTACCGCGGTGTCGGACGGGACAGAACCGGCCGCACGGGGCGATGGGCCGGCCGGGCTCCGGCCCCTCGCGGGGGCGGGGTGCGGGCACCCGCTCCCGCGCCCCGCTCCCAGGCCTGTTGCCCGCCGCCTCCCTCCCCGTCCGGCGTTACGCCACCGAGGCGATCCGCACCTTGATGTCGTCCGGGGACAGCGTTCCCTTCGCCGTCACGTGGTCCCCCGACGATTCCCCGCGCAGTCGGCGCCCTATCCACGGCACCAGGTACTCGCGCGCCCAGTGGACGTCGTCCCGCCGGACGTCGAGGCTGCCGCGCGGCGGCAGCGGGGGCCAGGGCTGCTCCGGGTCGGCCGGGACGTCCAGGCCGAGGGTCTGGCCCGCGCGGAGCGCCACGCGCGTGTGCCCCTCGGGCGACAGGTGGAGCCGGTCCGCGTCCCAGGCCCTGCGGTCCTGGACGCTCCTCAGGGACCACAGGTCGAGCACCGGGCAGCCGTATCGGTCGGCGACGGCCCGCACGTGCCCGTTGTAGGTGGCGATCTTGCCGCGCAGATGCTTGAGCAGGGGCACGCCCCGGGTGTCGAACCCCGTGGTCACCAGGACCGTGCCGGAGACCGCCGTGAGCGCGGCCACAGCCTGCTCGAAACGCTCGGCCACCTCGTCGGGGTCGGTGCCGGGGCGGAGGATGTCGTTGCCGCCCGCACAGAAGGAGACCAGTGCGGGAGCCAGTTCGACGGCCCGCGGAACCTGGTCGGCCATGATCTGGTCGAGCAGTTTTCCGCGCACCGCGAGATTCGTGTACTGGAAGTCGCCTTCGGGACGACGGTCGGCGAGAAGTACGGCGAACCGGTCGGCCCAGCCGACGAACGCCCCGTCCGGGCCGGGGTCGCCGACGCCCTCGGTGAAGCTGTCCCCCACCGCCACGTACGACCCGATCACTGATGTGCTGTCACTCTTCGAATCGTCTGCCACGAGGGGACATGATTCCCTTCCGAATGTGACCTACGCGACCGTAGGAAGGGGTTGACGCGCGGTGAGATAAACCACTCCCGAAACATTGCCCCATTCCGGAATAGCCCTCTCGGCAAGAACGTTGCGAGGCGACGCACGCCGAAGGCCGGACCCCGGGATCGGGGTCCGGCCTTCGGCGTGCGTCAGGCGGGTCTCGCGGGGGTCAGGCGATGGAGACGCCCTTCGAGCCGAGGTAGGCGACCGGGTCCACGTCCGAGCCGTAGTTCGGCGTGGTGCGGATCTCGAAGTGCAGGTGCGGGCCGGTCGAGTTGCCGGTGGATCCCGAGAGGCCGACCTGCTGGCCGCCGCTCACGGCCTGACCGGCCGAGACGGACAGCGAGGACAGGTGGGCGTACTGGGCGTAGTGGCCGTCCTCGAGCTTGATGACGACCTGGTTGCCGTACGCACCGGCCCAGCCCGCGGAGACGACGGTGCCCGGGCCGACGGCCTTCAGGGAGGTACCGGTCGGAATGGCGAAGTCGACACCGGTGTGGTAGCCGCTGGACCACATGCTGCCGGCCACCTTGTAGGCGGTGCCGAGGCCGCCACCGGGCACCGGCGAGCTGTAACCGGAGGTGTTCGCGGCCTGGTTGGCGGTCGCGGCGCCGGAGGATGCCTTCGGCGCGGAGGACGGAGCGGACGAAGAGGGCAGACCCAGGGGGCCGGAAGGACCGGAAGAGGGCGACTTCTTCGGCGTGCTCGTCGCGGCCTTGCCGTCGACCGAGAGCTTCAGACCGGGGTGGATGAGCGACGGGTCGTCACCCACGGCCTCCCGGTTGTCGGCGTAGAGCTGCTTCCAACCGCCGTCGACGTTCTCGGACTCGGCGATCTTCGCCAGGTAGTCGCCGCCCTTCACGATGTACGTGCGGGCGTCGCCGTTCTTGCCGCTGTCGGCCTTCTTGTCGGCGACGGAGAACGACTGGACGGCCTTTTCCGGGGCCGCCTGCGCAGGAGCGGCGCTCGCGCCGGTGGCGCCGAGAAGCGGCAGGGCGAGCGCGGCGCCACCAGTGCCGGCGACGGCGATGGCGCGGGTGAAACGCAAAGCGCGGGGACGGCGGTGCTTACCCTTTGCGGGCATGACGAATTCCTCTCCGGCGCCTACGAGGTGAGCTGTCGGGTTCGGACTGGAGATGCCCGGTCGCGTCGAGACGCGACTTAACCCCGAGCCTGTTCCGGAGACCGGAACAGGCAGTGGTACCTGTGGGTCCCCCGCTCCTGCCGTACACGGGTCAGTGTGTGCGGGCTCCGGGCGGCGGCAGGATTAGGCGTCCGTCCGGATCGATGGCGAACGTAGGCGACCACGACGCAAAGGGACAAGCGCGATGTTCCGAACGAAGGCCCTTTTCCGTGATCCATTTACCTGAATTCCGTCACCCAGAGTCGACCCGGATTTCCCGCGCCCTCTGAATTCCCTTGCGAAATGCCGGAATTACATGAGCATGACGGCAACACATCGTCACCGATATGACGATGCTCACTACACCCTCCCCATACCCCTCACTACCGGAGCGTATTGCACCTAAACGCACTAAACAGACATAACGCATTTAACTACCTGATCGGGGATGTTCTGCTCCGGCCGTGCGGCGGGCTCGGAACGCCCGTGCCGGCTGATCCGTGGACAACTCATTGCCCCTGACAGGCATGTCGTATCGTCGAGTGACACCCGCCGGCGCCTCTCCGTCGGTGGTGAGAGGGAGGGGCCCCTGTGACGCAGCACATCCCGTCGACCGAACCCGAGCTGACCGGAGTGCGGAACTTCCGCGACGTGGGCGGACTGCCGACCGTGGACGGCCGCCGGGTACGGCACGGCGTGCTGTTCCGCAGCGGTCATCTCGCCCACGCCACCGCGTCGGACGCCGACTTCCTGTCCTCCCTGGGACTGCACACCGTCTTCGACTTCCGCAACGCGGCCGACCAGAAGCTGGACGGCCACGACATCGAGCTGCCCGGCGTGCGCAATGTGAACCTGCCGCTGAGCGACCCGGCCGGCGGCGCCCGGTTCTGGAGGATGGTCCGCGACGGCGACCTGGACCAGCTGCGCTCGCTCCTCGCCGACGGCAAGGGGGCGGGCCGGATGATCGCCTCGTACCGCGTGATCGTCAAGGAACGCACCGCCGAGCACTCCCAGGTGCTGCGTTCACTCGCCGAGGACAGCGTCCCCGTGCTGATGCACTGCGCGGCGGGCAAGGACCGCGCGGGCCTGTCGGTGGCGGTGACGCTGCTCGCCCTGGGTGTGGAACGGGACGCGATCTTCGACGACTACCTCAAGTCCAACGCCAAGCACCGCCGCTACAAGCTGCGTCGCAGCGGCAGCTCCGCCTCGGCCTACTCCCCCGAGGTCATGGAGCTGCTCAACCCCCTGTTCGACGCCCGCGCCGAATATCTGTCGGCCGCCCTGGAAACCATCGAGGAGACCTGGGGCGGCGTGGACCCCTACCTCGAGACGGCGCTCGGGCTCACCCCCGAAAGCCGGGAGCGACTGCGCGAGCGCCTGCTCGCCTGAGGAACCACCCGTCCGGGCAGCGCCTCACGGAGGCACTGCCCGGACGGGCCCTGAGGGCTACTGCTTCGCACCCAGCGCGAACAGCAGATAGATGAAGCCCGCGAAGACGTGCCCCACCACGACGTAGACGAACAGCCTCACCCACAGGGCGCGAGGGAACTTCTCCTCCAGGTCTTTCATGACACATCTCCATGGGTGGGGCCCAGGCACAGGGCGGCCGTGGGGCTCTGCAACAGGGTATGGACGAAGAGCAGCTCGACCCCGTCGGGGTCCTGAGCGGCGATACGGTGCGGGGTCAGCGAGTCGAAGTGCGCGCTGTCGCCCGGGGCCAGCCGGTGCAGCGCGTCCCCGAGGCGCAGCAGCAGTCGCCCCTTGAGGACGTACAGCCATTCCTCGCCCGGGTGGACCCGCACGATGCCGCTCTGGGAGCCGTGGGGAACCTCGACCCGCAGGGCCTGCATCCCGCGCCCGGGGGAGCCGGCCTGCCGGTACGTCCAGCCGCCCGCGACGGTCGGCTCCGCGTCGGCGGCGCGCAGCACCGTGTCATGGTCGGTGGTGGTCTCGCCGAGCAGTTCCGAGACCGTCGTACCGTAGGTACGGGCCAGGGAGAGCAGCATGGGCAGCGAGGGCTGACGCTGCCCGGTCTCCAGCCGGGAGAGGTGGGCGGGCGACAGCCCCGCGTCGCGCGCCGCGGCCTCCAGGGTCAGACCCGCCCGGCGGCGCAGCGCGCGCAGGTGCGGCGCGACCGCGGGAAGCGCGGCGGCCGGTTCGGCCGACGGCTCGGTTCCGGGGGTGCTCATGACCCCATTCAGCAGCATTATTGCCCGTGGGGCAAATTTCTTGCCTCACGGGCAAGACGGGGCGGGTGTCACCGCCTGGCAGGCATCACGGCCGGACGGGGTCAGTGTCTCACCGGCCGACGACCGCCTGCTTCATCAGGGTCCTGCCGAACTCCCACACCAGACCGCCGTCGTGGGCGTCGTCCATCACCGCCGTGAAGGCCTCCACGAACCGGTCCACGTCCCGCTCGTCGATGATCAACGGCGGGATCAGTTTGATCACCTCCATGTGGTCACCGGAGACCTGGGTGAGGATCCTGTGCCGCCGCAGCAGCGGTACGACCACCATCTGCGCGAAGAGCCCCTTGCGCGCGGCCTGCAGCGCGGCCCAGCGGCCGCGCAGCCTGAGCGACCGCGGCCTGCCGAACTCGATGCCGATCATCAGGCCCCGTCCGCGGACGTCGGCCAGCAGTTCGTACTTCCCGGTCAGTGCCGCGAGCCGGGACCGCAGCAGCTCCCCGGTGGCCCGGACGTGCGCGACGATGTGCTCGTTCTCCATGACCGACAGGACCGCGAGGCCCGCGGCCATCGCCTGGGCGTTGGCCCCGAAGCTGGCCGAGTGGACCAGCACCCGGTCCATCGACGAGTAGACCTTGCGGAAGATCCAGTCCTTGCCGAGCGTGGCCCCCACCGGCACATAGCCGCCGGAGAGCGCCTTGGCCACGCACACCAGGTCCGGCTCGACCCCCTCCTCGTGCTGGTAGGCGTAGAAGTCGCCGGTCCGCCCGAGTCCGGTCTGCACCTCGTCGGCGATCAGCAGCGCCTTGTGCCGGTGCAGCAGTTCCTGCGCGGCGCGCAGATAGCCGGGCGGGGCCTCGTGCACTCCCTTGCCCTGGATCGGCTCCACGATGAGGGCGGCGACATCACCCTTGGCCAACTCCCGCTCCAGCGCGTCCAGATCGCCGAGCGGTACCGCAGTGTCGGGCAGCAGCGGGGCGAAGCCGTCGCGGAAGCCGGACTCGCCGTTGACGGACAGGGAGCCGGTGGTCAGTCCGTGGAAGGCGTGCTCGCAGTACAGGACGCGCGGTCTGCCGGTCACGTAGCGGGCGAACTTCAGGGCGCCCTCGACCGCCTCCGTTCCGCTGTTGCCGAAGAACACCCGGTCCAGGTGCGGGCTGTGCGCGAGCAGTCGCTCGGCCAGCAGACCGGGCAGCGGCTGGCAGTCGAAGCGGGTGAGGTCGGCGAGCGAGGCGTCGAGGACGTCGTGCAGCGCCTTGCGGACCACGGGGTGGTGGCGCCCCAGGCCCATCACCCCGAATCCGGCGAGCATGTCCAGGTGGTCGTTGCCGTCCGCGTCCCAGAAATGGGCGCCCTCGGCTCGTTCGTAGACCTTGTCGAAGCCGATGGTGTGCAGCATGCGCGGGAGCTGGTGGTTGAGGTACCGGGTGTGCAGCTCGTAGCGCTCGGCTCCGCGTTCGGCCAGCAGCGCGCCGAGGTCGAACTCCCCGGCCCGCGAAGACTTCGCCGCGGACTCCGCGATGGTCATTGCGGTGACTCCTGTCGGTCCTGTGGTTGCTTCGGCGACTCCTCCCCGGCGGTCAGGCTCGCGCTGATCCGGCCGGCGATCTCGACGGGCGTCAGACCGATGTCGGCCAGCACCTCGCCGCGTTTGGCGTGCGCGAGGAACTGCTCCGGGATGCCGAACCGCCGTACCGGTACGTCGACATCGGCGTCGCCCAGCACCAGGGCCACGGCCGAACCCACGCCCGCCGCACGGCTGTTGTCCTCGACGACGGCCACGAGACGGTGCTCGGCGGCCAGCCCGACCAGCGCCGGGTCGACGGGCTTGACCCATCGGGGGTCGACCACGGTGCAGCGGATGCCGCGGGCTTCGAGCAGTTCGGCGGCCTGGAGACAGACGGGCGCCATCACCCCGACCGCCACCAGCAGCACCTCGGGAGCGCCGGCGCGGTGCAGGACGTCCATGCCGCCGACCCGGTCGAGCGCCGGGATCGCCGGTCCCACGGACTCCTTGGGGAACCGCAGCAGCGTCGGCGCGTCGTCGACGGCGACCGCCTCTCGCAGCTGGACGCGCAACTGGTCCGCGTCGCGCGGGGCGGCGATCCGCAGGCCGGGGACGACCTGGAGGATCGACATGTCCCACATGCCGTTGTGCGAGGGCCCGTCGGCGCCGGTGACACCGGCCCGGTCCAGGACGAAGGTGACCCCGCAGCGGTGCAGCGCCACATCCATCAGCAGCTGGTCGAAGGCGCGGTTGAGGAAGGTGGCGTACACGGCGACGACCGGGTGCAGGCCGCCGGTCGCCAGTCCCGCCGCGGACACGGCGGCGTGCTGCTCGGCGATGCCGACGTCCCACACCCGGTCCGGGAACCGTTCGGCGAAGGCGCCCAGGCCCACCGGATGCAGCATGGCGGCGGTGATCGCCACCACGTCCTCGCGTTCCTCCCCGATGCGGACGATCTCCTCACCGAAGACCGAGGTCCAGGAGGGTGCGCCGACCGGTGCGAGCGGCGTACAGGTGAGGGGGTCCATCACGCCGACGGTGTGGAAGTGGTCCTCCTCGTGGGCGACGGCGGGTTCGTAACCGCGGCCCTTCTCGGTGAGGCAGTGGACCAGGACGGGCCCGTGGAAGCGTTTGGCTCGGCGCAGGGCGGACTCCACGGCCTTGACGTCGTGCCCGTCGATGGGACCGACGTACTTCAGGCCCAGGTCCTCGAAGAGGCCCTGGGGGGCGAAGGCGTCCTTGAAGCCCTTTTTCGCGCCGTGCAGCGCCTCGTAGACGGTGCCGCCGATCAACGGGGTGTGCTGGAGCACGTGTTTGCCCCAGGCCAGCACCCTCTCGTAGCCGTCGGTGGTGCGCAGGGCCGCGAGGTGGTTCGCGAGGCCGCCGATGGTCGGGGCGTAGGAACGTTCGTTGTCGTTGACGACGATGATCAGCGGGCGGTCCTTGGCGGCGGCGATGTTGTTCAGCGCCTCCCAGGCCATGCCGCCGGTCAGGGCGCCGTCGCCGATCACGGCGACGACATGCCCCTTCTCCCCCTGCATCCGGCGGGCCTTGGCCAGCCCGTCGGCCCAGCCGAGGGCCGTGGAGGCGTGGCTGTTCTCGACGACGTCGTGCTCGGACTCCTCGCGCGAGGGATAGCCCGACAGGCCTCCCTTGCCGCGCAGCTTGGAGAAGTCCTGACGTCCCGTCAGCAACTTGTGGACGTAGCTCTGATGGCCCGTGTCCCACAGGATGCGGTCGACGGGTGACTCGAAGACCCGGTGCAGGGCGACGGTGAGTTCCACCACGCCCAGGTTGGGCCCGAGGTGCCCTCCGGTCCTGGCGACCGCGTGCACCAGGAACTCCCTGATCTCTTCGGACAGTTCACCGAGTTCCGCCTCGGACAGCGCCTTCAGGTCACGTGGTTGCCGGATGCTCTCCAGAATCGTCACGCTCGGGCCCCCTTCGGTTCCGTGCTGTTCAGCTCACGGTGACGGCCGGCTCCCCCGACGCGACGCCGTCCTTCTCCATCTGCTCGGCGATCTTCATGGCCTCCTCGATCAGCGTCTCCACGATCTTCGACTCCGGCACGGTCTTGATCACCTCGCCCTTCACGAAGATCTGCCCCTTGCCGTTGCCCGAGGCCACCCCGAGATCGGCCTCGCGGGCCTCCCCCGGACCGTTGACCACACAGCCCATCACCGCCACCCGCAGCGGCACGTCCATGCCCTCCAGCCCGGCGGTCACCTCGTCCGCCAGCTTGTACACATCCACCTGCGCCCGCCCGCAGGACGGACAGGAGACGATCTCCAGACCCCGCTGCTTGAGGTTCAGCGACTCCAGGATCTGCAGCCCCACCTTGACCTCCTCGGCCGGCGGCGCCGACAGCGAGACCCGGATGGTGTCCCCGATCCCCTGCGCGAGCAGCGCCCCGAACGCGACCGCCGACTTGATGGTGCCCTGGAACGCCGGGCCCGCCTCGGTGACCCCCAGGTGCAGCG